>NZ_JADGMY010000023.1:0-142046 GCF_015234515.1 Cellulomonas sp. | reverse complement strand
CCCCCCAGGGGGGGTGTGAGAGTGCGATCCAGTTGCGCGTCCGCCGCCGCTGTGGCCCCCCCGGGATGGGCGTGAGAGTGCAATCCAGTCGCCGTCCGCCACCCCCCAGGGGCCCCCAGAGGGGCGTGAGAGTGCGATCCAGCACCCACCCACGCGGGCCGTCGCGTCAGGCGCGACCGGCGAGCGTCGTCACCAGACGGTCCAGGGCGTCGGCGAGGATCTGCGGGGACGTCGCCAGGTTCAGGCGGACGTGCCCGGCGCCCTCGTCGCCGAACGTCGGGCCGGAGTTGACCGCCAACCGGCCACGGTGGAGCAGGAGCCGCGCGGGGTCGGTGCCGCTGCCGGCGACCGCCGGGGTGTCACGGACGTCGAGCCACGCGAAGTAGGTCGCCGCCGGGCGGTGCCACCGGGCGGTCGGCAGCCGCTCGGTCAGCGCGTCGTCCACCATCTGCTGGTGGCTCCGGATGCTCCCTCGCACGTCGGCGAGCCACGCTTCACCGTGGCGGTAGGCCGCCTGGTGGGCGATCGACGCGACGTGGCTGACGCCATGGCCGACGATCTCCGGGAGGCGCGTGAGGTCGTCGGCCGCGGCACCGGGCACGGCGAGGGCGGCCTTGAGGCCCGCCAGGTTGAACGCCTTCGACGCGGAGTGCAGCGCGATGGCGTCGGGGATCACCGTCGTGGTGGGGACGAACGGCTCGTCGCCGACGGCGAGCGGTGCGTGGATCTCGTCGGCGACGACGCGGACGCCGTGCCGTGCGGCGAGGTCGCCGACGGCGCGCAGCTCGTCCGCGGTGTGCAGGGTCCCGGTCGGGTTGTGCGGGTGGCACAGCAGGTAGGCGCGGGCGCCGGCGAACGCGCGGTCGAGCGCGTCGAGGTCCAGCCGGCCCGCGGGGGTGAGGGGTGCGGTGACGACGCGACGCCCGGCGTGCTCGAGGAACGACCGGAACGGCGGGTACACGGGCGGGTTGATGACGACGGCGTCGCCCGGTGCCGAGACGAGCCGCATCAGCTCGACCGCGCCGAGCATGACGTCCGGGACCAGCCGGGTGCGGTCGACGGGCACGTCCCAGCCGTGGTGGCGGGCGGCGAAGTCGGCGAACGCCTCGGCGTAGGCCGTGCCGCGCGGGCTGGTGGGCCCGACCTCGTACCCGGTGTCACCGGCGAGCATCGCCCCGCTGACGGCGGTGACCACGGCGTCGAGCGGCCGGACGTCCATCTCGGCGACGAACGCCGGCAGCACGTCCTGCGGGTAGGTGTGCCACTTCAGGGAGGTGCGCCGTCGCAGCTCGGCGACCGTGACGTCGAACGGGGAACCCATGCCGTGCAGGGTAGACGGCGCGACCAGCGACGACGAGGCCCCGGCTGCCGCGCGTGCGGCGGCCGGGGCCCCGAGATGCTGTCCGTGCCGAGCGCGTCAGAGGGACGCGCGCACCGTCCGGGTCGCCTGGACCAGGTGCTCGAGGGACGGCGTGATCTCCTCGTAGCGGCGGGTCTTGAGGCCGCAGTCCGGGTTCACCCAGAGCTGGTCGACCTCGATGGTGCGGACGGCCTCGGTGAGCAGCTCCGTGACCTCCTCCTGCGACGGGACGCGCGGCGAGTGGATGTCGTAGACGCCCGGGCCGACGGCACGCGGGTACCCCGCAGCGGCGATGTCGCCGAGGATCTCCATCTTCGAGCGCGCGGCCTCGATGCTCGTCACGTCGGCGTCGAGACCGTCGATCGCCTCCATGATCTCGCCGAACTCCGAGTAGCACAGGTGCGTGTGGATCTGCGTCTCGGGGCGCACGCCGGCCGTCGACAGGCGGAACGAGCTGACTGACCAGTCGAGGTACGCGGCGTGGGCCTTCTCGCGCAGGGGCAGCAGCTCACGGATCGCGGGCTCGTCGACCTGGACGATCCCGATACCCGCGGCCTCGAGGTCGGCGATCTCGTCGCGCAGCGCGAGCGCCACCTGGTTGGCGGTGTCCCCGAGCGGCTGGTCGTCGCGGACGAACGACCACGCCAGGATCGTCACCGGGCCGGTGAGCATGCCCTTCATCGGCTTCGACGTGAGCGACTGGGCGTACTGCGCCCACGCGACCGTAATGGGTGCCGGGCGCGACACGTCCCCCCAGAGGATCGACGGGCGGGTGCAGCGCGAGCCGTACGACTGGACCCAGCCGTTCTGCGTCACGGAGAAGCCGTCGAGGTTCTCGGCGAAGTACTGGACCATGTCGTTGCGCTCGGGCTCGCCGTGCACCAGGACGTCGAGGCCGATCCGCTCCTGCAGCTCGACGACGCGGCGGACCTCCGCCTTCATCTCGTCCTCGTACTGCTCGGCGGTGAGCTCGCCCTTGCCGAAGGCGGCGCGCGCCTTGCGGATCTCGGGCGTCTGCGGGAACGACCCGATGGTCGTCGTGGGCAGCGCGGGGAGGTTCAGGCGCGCCGCCTGAGCGGCCTTGCGCTCGGCGAACGGGCCGCGGCGGAACTGCTCGTCGGTCAGCGCCGAGACGCGCTCGCGGACCTCGGGGCGCACGACCCCCGGGGCGGTGGCGCGCGAGCTCACGGCGTCGGACGCGGCGAGCAGCTGCTCGTGGATCGCCTCCCGACCCTCGGTCAGGCCCTCGGCGAGCGTGGCGACCTCGCGGACCTTCTCGTCGGCGAACGCCAGCCACTGCACGAGCGTGCGGTCGAGCGCGGGCTCGTCCTCGAGGGTGTGCGGGACGTGGAACAGCGACGTCGACGTGCCGACGGTGACGGCGGCGGCACCGAGGGTCTCGAGCTGCTCGAGGATCGCGAGCTTCTTGTCGAGGTCCGCGCGCCAGATGTTGTGCCCGTCGACCACGCCGCCGACGAGCGTCTTGCCGGCCAGGCCCGCGACGGGGACCGTCGGGGCGTCGCCGCGGACGAGGTCGAGCGCGAGGGCCTCGACGTCGGTGGCCGCGACCACGGGCAGCGCGGAGCCGAGGTCGCCGTACGGCGCCGCGAGCAGGATCGCCGGGCGCTGCGGGCGCGCGAGCTCGGTCGCGAGGACCCGGTACGCGCGGGTCGTCGCCTCGGCCAGCACGTCGGCGGACACCCCGACGGAGTCGGACACCAGCGCCGGCTCCTCGATCTGCACCCACGTGGCGCCGGCGGCGGCGAGCGCGGTCAGCAGCCGGACGTAGACGGGCAGGATGTCGTCGAGACGGTCGATCGGCGAGAAGCCGGAGGGCGCGTCCTCGGTCGGCTTGGCCAGCGCCAGGTACGTCACGGGGCCCACGACGACGGGCCGCGTGAGCACGCCCTCGGCGAGCGCCTCGGTGAACTCCGCGACCGGGCGGTCCGACGCGTACCGGAACTGCGTGTCCGGGCCGATCTCGGGCACGAGGTAGTGGTAGTTGGTGTCGAACCACTTGGTCATCTCGAGCGGGAGGTCGTCACCGCGCCCGCGGGCCACGGTCGAGTACCCGGCCAGGTCGAGACGGCCGTCGGCGTCCTGCAGGTCCGCGAAGCGTGCCGGGACGGCTCCGACGAGCGCGGTGGCGTCGAGCACCTGGTCGTAGAAGGAGAACGCGCTCGGGATCGCCGGGACGTCGGTCGCCAGGCCGAGCTCGGCCAGGCGGGTACGCGTGCGCCGACGCAGGTCGGCGGCGACGGCCTCGACCTCGTCCGCGGACGACCGGCCGGCCCAGAACGCCTCGAGGGCCTTCTTGAGCTCGCGGCGCGGGCCGATGCGGGGGTAGCCGAGGACGGAGCCTGCGGGGAAGGCCGGGGTCGCCGGCTGGGCGGGCGTGGTGTCGGTCATGACAGGTTTCCTCGCGGTGTCGTCGTGGACGCGTCGGCGGCGGTGCCGTCGGGCGCGGTGAGGTCGTGGTGCGTGACGGCGCTGCGGCGCCCGCCGACGAGGTCCGCCCCGTCGAGCAGGTCGAGCGCAGCCTCGTGCTTGTTGAACGTGTAGACGTGGACGCCCGGCGCACCGCCGTCGAGGACGCGGTTCACGAGGTCGACCCCCGCCTGCGTGCCGCGGCGGTGCCGCTCGGCGGGGTCGTCCGTCGAGCCGAGCAGGTCGAGCAGGTGACGCGGGACGGGGACGCCCGTGAGCTCCTGGACCCGCAGCAGGCGCGCGGGGTCGGTGGTCGGGATGATGCCGGGGACGATCGGGATGGTGACGCCGGCAGCGCGGGCCTCGGCGACCAGGCCCAGGTAGGCCTCGGCGTCGAAGAAGACCTGCGAGATCGCGAAGTCGGCGCCCGCCTCCTGCTTGGCGAGCAGCGCCTGGACGTCCTGCGTGCGCGTACCGCCCGTGGCGTGGTTGCCGCGCGGGAACGCCGCGACCGCGACCGACAGAGGACGCACCCGGGCGCGCACCGCCTGGGCGGGGCTCCTGACGCAGCGGCGCTGCTCGATGTCGCGCAGCAGCTCGACGAGCTCGGCGGCGGTGTGCACGCCCTCGGGGTGCGGAGACCAGTCCGGCTGGCCCGCGGGCGGGTCGCCGCGCAGGGCGAGGAAGGAGCGCACGCCCTCGTCGAGGAACTCCTCGACGATCGTGGAGATCTCGTCACGTGACGTGCCCACGCAGGTCAGGTGGGCGATCGGGTTCAACGACGTCTCGCGCAGCAGCCGACGGACCAGCGCGCGAGTGGTCTGCCGCGTCTGACCGGACGCGCCGTACGTGACCGACACGAAGTCGGGCTCCACGGTCTCGAGCTCGCGCACCGTCGACCACAGGCGCGGTGCCGCGTCGGGGTTGCGCGGGGGGAACAGCTCGAAGGAGACGGTCGGGCGGTCCAGTGCCCCCGCCTGCTCCGCCCGCCGACGAGCGGCGCGCGAGTGCTGTGGTGCGGTGACCGTCTCGGTCTCGATCTCGGCCACGATGCTCATCGTGTCGCGGGCGGGGTCGTCGGGCGGGTGCTGCCGCACGAGGGGTCGGTGGCACAGGTGCGCACGTTCATCGTCACTCCATCGTTCCTGGCGGAAGCACCCACACCCTCGCGAGGAGGGGGGTTGCTGCGGCGTCGTCGAGCCAGGTCTCTCAGCCGCTCTGGATGGTCGTGCCAGAGCATAACCGGTCGCTCTGTGCACCCGGACGGGCGGTCGGCACGTGAGACGGCGGCCGGCCGAGGCGGACACGGCGGACGTCCGCCGCAACCCCGCCGCCGCGGCGGGGGCCCGCGCTCCGGTCAGCGTCGCCGGCGGTGCAGGTTCAGCGACGACTCGCGGGACGTGCGCTGGTGCGGCAGCCCGAACCACGACGACGTCGGTGCGGCGACGGGGACGCGGAGCAGGCCGTCCTGGACGGCCTCCAGGACGTAGGGGTCGGGATCCCCCGGGGACAGCCACGCGTCGTGCGCCGCGCGCACGGCGTCGTCCCGCCCGCCGTCGTCCCCCTGGTCCGTCATGTGGGGCACCCTAGCCCGTCGTCCTGCGTCTGCCGACCCCCCGACGCGTGCGTCACTCCGCGGGAGTAGCGGTGTCCGAGACCTCGCCCGTGCTCGTCCGACGCGCCACCAGGCAGCCGGCCAGGTGGTCGTCCACCACCCCGCACGCCTGCATCGCCGCGTACGCCGTGGTCGGCCCGACGAACCTGAACCCGAGCTGCTTGAGCTCCTTGGCCAGCGCCGCGGACGCGAGGGTGCGACCGGGCACCTCCGCCGACGTCCGCGGCCGCGGGCCGGGCTCGGGGGCGTACGACCACAGCACCTCGTCCAGCGTGCGCCCCGACTCGTGGAGCGTCAGCAGCGCGCGGGCGTTGGCGATCGTCGCCTCGATCTTGGCCCGGTTGCGGACGATCCCCGGGTCGGCCATCAGCCGCGCCACGTCGTCGTCCCCGTAGGTCGCCACGACCTGCGGGTCGAACCCCGCGAACGCCTCCCGGAACGCGGGGCGCTTGCGCAGGATCGTGATCCACGCCAGGCCCGACTGGAACGCCTCGAGGGAGACCCGCTCGTACAGGGCGTGCTCGTCGTGCACCGGCACCCCCCACTCGTCGTCGTGGTACGCCGCGTACAGGGGGTCGGTGCCGCCGAAGCAGCGGAACGGTGCGGTCGTCGTGGTCATGCCCCGAGTGTGCTCCGTGGGCCCGACGTGGGGGACGAGAGCGGCAGGACCTGGGGACGAGCCCGTCACGCGGCGGGGCTGTGGTCGGCTCGTCCGCTCAGAACAGCGGCCACGGCACCGGGGAGGCGTCGCCGTCGGGCGCGGGGAACCGCCCGCTCGCCAGCAGCCGGTCGCACCGCTCGGCGAGCGCGTCGACCTCGGGTGGCGCGAGCAGCGCGGCGAGGTGCTCCCCGAGCTCCCCGGCGACCTCCGAGCGCACGCGCCGCACACCGGCCGTCTCGTCCGCGTCGAGGGGCTCGCCGACCCAGCCCCACAGCACCGTGCGCAGCTTGGGCTCGGTGTGGAACGTGACGCCGTGGTCCACGCCGTACCGGTGGCCGCCGGCCACCGGGAGCACGTGTCCGCCCTTGCGGTCGGCGTTGTTCAGCAGCACGTCGAGCACGGCCATGCGGCGCAGTGCGACGGAGTCCTCGTGGACCACCGCCACCGGTCGGCCGCGCTCGTCCGTCCCCTCGAGCACGGTGCACCACCCCTGCGCCGGCACGGCCGATGCCGGGACCACGTCGACGGGGTCCTGCTGCGGGTCCGGCTCCTGCCACAGCTGCACCATCCCGGGCCCCAGGGGTCCGTCACGCAGCCAGGTGCGCGGCACGACGTCCCAGCCGAGGGTCTGCGAGACGAGGTACGCCGCCACCTCCCGCTGCGCCAGCGTGCCCTCCGGGAAGTCCCACAGCGGGCGCTCGCCGGCCACCGGCTTGTAGACGACCGCGACGTCGCGGACCGTGCCGACGAACGTCGCGTTGGACGCGGCGGTGAGACGACCGACGATCTGCAGCTCGTCGTCGTCCAGGTCGACGTCGCCCGGCTCGTCCGGTGACGTCACGCGCCGTCGGGTGGTGCGCAGACGTGGCCGTCGGGGTCGATCGGCTCCCCGCAGACGACGCAGAGCGGCCGGCCCGCGTCCACCACGCCGCGCGTGCGCTGGACGAACGCCCGCGCCGTGCCGACCGGCATCCGCACCAGCAGCACCTCGCTGGGCTCGCCCGTCTCGTCGGCCAGCGCGTCCGCGACCGTCTCGACGGGGAACGCCTCGACCACCACCTGCAGCGTGCGCGGGTCCCAGCCGAGGCGCATCGCCCCGGTGCGGAACAGCGGCTCGACGGGCTGGCCGATCGGGTCGTCGTCGACCAGCTCGGGCGGGGTCTCCCGGGGCACGGTCACCGGGTGGGTCTCGTCGGTCGCGAGGTCGTCGAGCAGCTCCTCGACCAGGTCGGCCAGCGCCGCGGACTGCTGCTTCTCCAGGACGACGCTCGCGGACCGCTCACCCATGCGTACCTGCAGGTAGAAGGTGCGCTCGCCCGGGCGGCCGACGGTGCCGACGACGACGCGGTCCGGCCAGTCGAACTCGTGGACGAGGGCGGTCATGGGTCGAGTGTACGAAGGGTCAGTCCGCGGCGTCGGTCGAGTCGTGCCCGGCCCCGCCGCCCACCGGAGCGTCGTCGGCGTGGCGGGCCGCGCCCAGCCACCCGAGGTCGCCGAGCTGCGTGTTGGTGGCGATCACGTGCGGTCGCAGCGGCCCGTAGCGAACCAGCGAGACCGACGCGGGGCCCACTTCGAGACGCTGGAACAGGTCCAGGTGCATGCCCAGGGCGTCGGCGAGGACCGACTTGATGACGTCACCGTGGCTCACGGCCGCCCAGACCGCGCCCGCGCCGTGCTGCTCCTCGACCGCGGCGTCGTGCCGCCGCACCGCCGCCACGGCCCGCGCCTGCATCGCAGGCAGGGACTCGCCCCCGGGGAACGTGACGGCCGCGGGGTGCGTCTGGACCGTCGACCACAGTGCCTCGCGGGCGAGGTCAGCCAGCGACCGGCCCTGCCAGTCCCCGTAGTCGCACTCGGTCAGCGCGTCGTCGACCGTCACGTCCGGGGCGCCGCCCTGCCGTCGCAGCAGCAGGTCCGACGTCTCCCGGCACCGCTCCAGCGGGCTCGTCACCACGCCGACGAGGGGCACTGCCGCGAGGCGGTCCGCGGTGCGCTCGGCCTGCGCGCGCCCGACGTCGTCGAGCGGGACCCCCGCGGCGCGCCCCGCCAGGATGCCCCGGACGTTGGCGTCGGTGCGACCGTGACGGACGAGCAGGACGGTGGCCACCCCCGCAGCCTAGGCAGCGGCCCGGGGAGCGGCAGGACGCGCGCCGGAGTCTGCCGGTCCTCAGGTGCCCGCTCGGCCGGTCCGGCTGAGTGCGGACCCCCGTGCGACGAGCGTCGAGCGTGACGAGCCTCTGAGGGGACGCGCCTCAGCCGATCGCGGCCAGGGCCTTACGGATGCGCGTCGGCGAGACCGGCACCGGCGTCCCCAGCTGCTGCGCGAAGAGGCTGACCCGCAGCTCCTCGAGCAGCCAGCGCACGTCGTCGAGGGCGGCGTCACGGTCCGGGTCCGGGGAGGCGGTCGCGGCGCGCTCGCGGGCCGCGGTGTAGAGCTGCTCGACGTCGTGCACCTGCCACGCGAGGTCGGCGTCACGCGTCGGGTTGTCCGCCGCCTTCGCCAGCCGGTGCCGGGCGGCGCGCAGGTAACGCACCAGCTGGGGCAGGCGGTCGGCACCGACACGGGACACGAACCCGTCGTGGACGAGGGCCGCCGCCTGCTCGCGCACGTCCTGCGCGGTCGCCAGCAGCGCGAGGCTGCTCGTGGCGCGCACGTCCGAGTCCAGCTCCCGCCACGCGGACAGGACGCCGACGAGGTCGCCGACGACGCGGTGCACGTCGTCCTCGAGGCCGTCACGCACCGCACCGCGCAGCGTGGCGTACGCGTCGGCGTCGCGGATGTCGCGCGGCGTACGTCCCTGCAGGTGGCGGGTCATGAGCCGGTCGATCGACGCGAGCTGGACGTCGGCGACCAGCGCGTCGGTGCTCGGGTACGGGGACGCGGCGAGGGCGAGCGCCTGCGTGCCGGTCCACCGGCTCGTGACGCGGGGGGACGCGAGCCCGACGTCGAGCAGCAGCAGGCGGCGCAGGCCGCGACGGGCGGCGGCCTGCGCGACCGCGGCGTCGGCGAGCACGCGCAGCGCGACGGTCGCGCGGGCTCCGGAGCCCTCCTCGACGAGCGTCGGGTAGGCGCGGACGACGCCGCCCGCCGGGGTGCGCGCCTCGATGACGTCGGGGAACGCCGGCACGTCGGGCCACGTCGTGAGGCCGGTGCGCTCGAGGTCCGGGGTCGCGCCGGGTCCCGCCGGGGCGCCGGGGGCGTGACTGGATTGCACTCTCGCGCCCGGGGTGGGGGTGGTGGGGGCCGGGGCGTGACTGGATTGCACTCTCGCGCCAGGAGGGGGGGTGGCGGGGGGGTGGGCGGGGGTGGGCTGGGGGGGAGCGGGCGGCGTGGTGCCGGCCTGGGCCGCTGCCTGCTCCATGGCGGCGCGCACGGCCGTGCGCACCGCGGAGGAGACGGCGTCCTGCGCGCGGTCGGCCAGCCGCCGCTGCAGGGCGAGCAGGTCCTTGCCCTCGTCGACGACGCCCCCGCGGTCCCCGACGACGCGGAACGTCATGCGCAGGTGGGCGGGCAGCCGGTCCTCGTCGACGGCGTCGGCGGGCACCTCGACGTCCCGCAGCGCCCGCACGGCGCGCGCGAACATCTCGCGGAACGACGGCGCCGCGTCGGCCGCCCGGACGGTGTCGACCCACGACGCCGAGTTCTCCTCGAGCCACGCGTCGACGGCCCGCGCGACGTCGGGCGCGGGGACGAGCTGCACGCGCACCGGCTTGGGCAGCGCGCGGATCGTCGCCGTCAGCAGCTCGGCGCGCATGCCCGGGACCATCCAGTCGAAGCCCTCGGGCCGCACGCGCGGCAGCTGCGAGAGGGGGATGTGGACGGTGACGCCGTCGGCCTCGGTGCCGGGCTCGAACTGGTACGTCAGCGGGAACGACAGCTCGCCCTGCGGCCAGCGCGACGGGAACGCGTGCTCGTCGATCTCGGCGGCGTCGTCCCCGACCAGCAGCTCGCGCGTGAAGGACAGCAGGTCCGGGTCGGCGCGCTTGGCGACCTTCCACCAGGTGTCGAAGTGCCGCGCGGACACGACCTCGGGCGGGATGCGCGCGTCGTAGAAGTCGAAGAGCGCGTCGTCGTCGACGACGAGGTCGCGGCGCCGGGCACGGGCCTCGAGCGCCTCGGCCTCGTCGAGCAGGCGGCGGTTCTCGTGGAAGAACGTGTGGTGCGTCGTCCACTCGCCCTGCACGAGCGCGTGCCGGACGAACAGCTCGCGCGCCTGCTCCGGGTCCGTCTTGGCGAGCAGCACGCGACGCTGCGCGACGACCGGCACGCCGTACAGCAGCACCTTCTCGTTGACCATCGCCGCGCCCTGCCGCGTCGACCACGCCGGCTCGGAGTACGTGCGCTTCACCAGGTGCGCGGCGGCCTCCTCGACCCACGCCGGGTCGACCTTCGCGACGTCGCGCGCCCACAGCCGCGACGTCTCGACGAGCTCCGCGGCCATCACCCACGACGGGGGCTTCCGCGACAGGCCCGAGCCCGGGAAGATCGCGAACCGCGCGCCGCGCGCGCCGAGGTACTCGTTGCGGGCGCGCGCGTCGGGCTTGCGCGGCTTGCCGTCGCGGCCCTTGGGCGGGTTGCCCGCGGCGACGTCGGTGACGAGCTGCATGCCGATCTGCGACAGCAACCCGGGCAGCATCGCGCGGTGGATCGTGTCGCCGTCCCACGTCCAGCGGGTCTGCACGGCGTCGGGGCGCTCGACGGTGCCGGCGTCCTGCGTCGGTGCGCCCGTCGGGGTGTGCCGGCCGCCGTCGCGCCGACCGTCGCGCCCGTGCCCGTCGGCCGCCGGGGCGACGTCCGACGTCGGGGTCGGTGCGCCCTTCGCGTGCACGCCCAGGCCCTTGGCCATCTCGCGCAGCTGCGTGACGACGTCCTGCCACTCGCGCACGCGCAGGTAGTGCAGGTGCTCGGACTTGCACATGCGGCGGAACGCCGAGCCGGACAGCTCGCGCTGCCGGTCCCGCAGGTACGTCCACAGGTTGAGGTAGGTGAGCAGGTCCGACGACGGGTCGGCGAAGCGGCGGTGCAGCGCGTCCGCCGTCTCGCGGGACTCGGCGGGGCGCTCACGGGGGTCCTGGATGGACAGCGCGGCGGCGATGACCACGACCTCGCGCGCGACGCCGCGGCGTCCGGCCTCGACGACCATGCGCGCGAGACGCGGGTCGATGGGCAGCTGGGCGAGCTGGCGGCCCGTCTCGGTGAGGCGCGTGCGGCCGCGGACCTCCTCGAGCGCGTGCAGCTCGGTGAGCAGGCCGACGCCGTCGCGGACCGAGCGGACGTCCGGCGGGTCGACGAACGGGAAGTCCACGACCTCGTCCGGGGACGTCACGACGCCCACCGCGATCATCTGCAGGATCACCGACGCCAGCGACGTGCGCAGGATCTCCGGCTCGGTGTACTCCGGGCGGGACTCGAAGTCCTCCTCGCTGTACAGCCGGATCGCGATGCCGGGGGCGACGCGGCCGGAGCGGCCCGAGCGCTGGTTGGCCGACGCCTGCGAGATCGGCTCGATCGGCAGCCGCTGCACCTTCGTCGCCTTCGAGTACCGCGAGATGCGCGCCGTCCCGGGGTCGACGACGTACCGCACGCCCGGGACCGTCAGCGACGTCTCCGCGACGTTGGTCGCCAGGATGACGCGCCGGCGCGTGTGCGGCTCGAACACGCGGCGCTGCTCCGCGGCCGACAGCCGCGCGTACAGCGGCACGATGTCGACGCCGTTCGGGTGCTTCGGGTCGACGCGCGGGCCGAGCGAGCCGCGCAGCGCGTCCTCGGAGTCGCGGATCTCCCGCTCGCCGGACAGGAACACCAGGATGTCGCCCGGTCCCTCGCCCATGAGCTCGTCGACGGCCTCCGTGATGCCGGTGACGAGGTCGCGGTCCGGGGCGTCGTCGGGGGACAGCGGCTGGTAGCGCAGCTCGACGGGGAACGTGCGGCCGCTGACCTCGACGACGGGCGCGGGGACGCCGTCGGGGTGTTCCTCGGTCGGCGGGCCGGCGAAGTGCCGCGCGAACCGGTCCGAGTCGATCGTCGCGGAGGTGATGACGAGCTTGAGGTCCGGGCGCTGCGGCAGCAGCCGCGTGAGGTACCCGAGGATGAAGTCGATGTTGAGGCTGCGCTCGTGGGCCTCGTCGATGATGAGCGTGTCGTACATCCGCAGCATCGGGTCGCGCTGGATCTGCGCGAGCAGGATGCCGTCGGTCATCACCTTGACGAGCGTCGAGTCCGACGACTCGTCGGTGAAGCGCACCTGGTAGCCGACGACGCCGCCGAGGGGGACGTTCAGCTCGTCCGCGATGCGCTCGGCGACCGTGCGGGCCGCGATGCGGCGCGGCTGCGTGTGGCCGATCTGCCCCGCCCGGCCGCGGCCCAGCTCGAGGGCGATCTTCGGGATCTGCGTCGTCTTGCCGGACCCGGTCTCACCGGCGACGACGACGACCTGGTGGTCGCGCAGCGCGTCGGAGATCTCGTGGCGGCGTGCCGAGACGGGGAGCTGCTCGGGGTAGACGATCGGGGGGAGGGTGACCGCCGCGCGGGCCTCGGCGGTGCGGGCGAGGTGGGCGTCGTCGCGGCGGGGGCGGCGGGCTGCGTCATGGCGGGGAGCTCGCGCGCGGGACGAGCGCTCGCGGCCCTGGCCCTCGGAGGGCGAGGGATCGCCGGACGGGCGCTCGCCGGACGGGCGCTCGCCGGACGACTGTCCAGCGGACGACTGATCCCGCCCCTGGCCCGCGGCGGCCTGACCTTCGCGTGGCTGGTCCCGGCCCCGTCGCCCTGCACCCCGCCTCGCGCGGGGGCCACGTCGCCGCCCGGGACCGCGCGGACCTTCGGTGGGCGGAACCTCGGCGCGCGGACCCTCGGCGCGCGCACCCTCGGGGGGTGCCGCGTCGGCGGGGGCGGGCTCGGACGTGCTCACGACCCACCATCCTCCCAGGCGGTGAGGGGGGCTTCACGTCCATTCCCCACAGCGTCGACCCGAGCGCGGCGGGTCCCGTCGAGCCGGGACCTCCCCACGCGTGACTCGCCGCCGACCACGATCACGGCGGTGCACGGCGCCAGGCGCGAGTCGAGTGGGACGCGGCACGCGAGCGGCGCCCCGCCGTCCACCACTCGGGACGCGCCCCCCGCGAGACCGGGATTGCTCGGCTCAGGACCCACCAGAAGCCATCAGATCCCGGTCTCGTGACACGCCAGTCCCGGGATGTGGACGCCGGGGCTCGCAGCGGCTGCGCCATGGCCGTGAGCACCGAGGCAGAAGTCGAGGGTGGCTCTTCCGGGGGCACTGCGGTGGGCCGTCGCCGACGACGGGCACGTCACCCGGACCGTGATCACCCGGACCGTGATCACCCGGACCGTGATCACCGGACCGTGATCACCCGGACCGTGATCACCGGACCGTGATCACCCGGACAGTGATCACCCGCCCGTGATCACCCCGACCGTGATCACCCCGACCGTGATCACCCCGACCGTGATCACCCGGACCGTTCGCCGCCCAGCCCCGGCAGCAGCTCCTCCGGCAGCTCCTCGACGGGCACGACGACGAGGTCCTCGACCTTCCAGTCGAGGTCGGTGACGGCGTCCCACGCCTCCTGCAGCTGCTGCTGCGTCGGCGTCCCGTCGCGTGCCACGACGAACGCCTCGACGTGGAAGACGTGCCCCTGGTCGCGCACGCGCGACGCGGCGCTGCCGACCCACTCCAGCCCGCGCAGCGTCTCGTCGATGGCACCGCCGAGCGGGTGCGGCTCCGACCCGTCGACCGTGGTCGCGCGGGCGTCCATGAGGGCCGCGACGGCGCTGCGCAGGTTCTTGACGCCGTCGTGCAGGATGCTCGCCGAGATGAACACCGCGGCCGCGGAGTCCGCCCACCACAGCCCGACGCCGATGCCGAGGACCCCGACGATCCCGCCGACCCCCGTCATCCAGTCGGCCTTGTTCATGTCCGCGTCGGCGTGCAGCACGCGGTCGTGCAGCTGCTCGGCGAGCGGCATCTTGGCCCGTCCCAGCAGGACGGCCGGAACGCACGTGTAGGCCAGCACCGCGACCATGAGCCACCCGGACCAGATCTGGTGCCCCAGCACGACGATCAGCCCCACGGGCGGGTGCTCGCCGGCCAGCAGCCCGGACACGGAGTCGAACACCAGGAACGCACCCATCGTCAGCAGGGCGGTCGCGGCGACCAGGTGCCCGATGCCGACGGACCGGTGGTAGCCGTACGGGTGCCGCTCGGTGGGGACGCGGCCCGTGATGCGCATCGCCACGAGGAACGCGATCGGCGGGATGAACGACAGCAGGTCCTCGGCCCACGCCGCCTTCATCGCCTGCGAGCTGCCCATCACCAGGTACACCAGCGTCACGGCCGTGACGAGGAACGCGATCGTCAGCCACGCGAGGCGCTTGGCCTTGCGGGCCGCGTCGCGCGCCTCGGGCGGCAGCTCGGTGTTGCCGAACCGGAACGACTGCTCCACCGCACCCTGGGTCACGGCGCCTCCACCTCCTGGGCGAGCAGGTAGCGCTCGAGCTCGACGAGGAACGCGTTCTCGCCCATCGGCGTGAGCATGACGTGCCCCTCGGGCTTGCCGTCCGCGTCGGTGACGGTGACGTACGCGACCGTGACGGCGGCGTGCGACGTCCACGGCGACGAGGCCGTGAGCCCCCCGATCACGAGGTCCAGGTCACCGCGCTCGAGGTCCCCGACGAGCTCCTCCTCGCCGCCCGACGTCCACACGACGTCCGCGTCGAGCGTGTCCGCGAAGCCCTCGACGAGGTCCACCTCCAGGCCCGTCGGGGTCCCGTCCGTCGTCACCGTCCACGGCTCGTGCGGCGAGACGCCGACGCGCAGCTCACCGCCGCGCACGCGGTCGAGCGTGCCGTCGGGGTCGGTCGGCACGGTGACGCCGCACGCCGCGAGGCCGACGACGGCGAGGGGGAGGACCGCGAGGAGCGTCGGACCCGCGCCGCCGCGCGGCCACCCGGTCATGGTCATGGCCCCATTGCACGCCGTGAGCGGCGTTCTCGCACGTCAGGAGCCGGTCATGTTCCGCAGCTGCTCGACGTCCACGAGCCCCCGGACGACCGGCCCGATCATCACCAGGTACATCAGCGCGAAGAACGTCGCACCGATCAGCGTGAAGCCGATCGCGTTGCCCAGCGCGCCGGGCGAGCGGAGGTGCCCGAGCACCTTGCGCACGAGGTGACGGGGGTGCTTCACGTCCCACGAGTTGAGGCGCACGTGGCGGCCCAGGTAGATGCCGAACGCGACCAGCAGCAGCAGCACCCCCTCCAGCACGCGTGCCGGCGTGCCGGTCAGCGGCGCGGCCGAGTCCACACCGCCGAGGACGAGCAGGAGCAGCACGACCAGGAACACGTTCAGCACCGTCGTCAGGACGCCCGACATCGCCAGCACCAGCACCGACAGGACGTCGTACCACTCGGGCACCCGCTCGCCCTGGCGCCGGTGGTTGAGGTTGAGCTCGGTGATGAGGTAGCCCGAGTTGGGCAGCAGCAGCAGCCACACCAGTCCCAGCACCGCACCGACCGCCCCCACGAGCGGCCGCGGCGTCCCGACGACGACCAGCGGCAGCAGCACCACCACCGCGAGCCCCAGCACGACGAGCGGCGCCGCCGACAGCACGAGGTTCAGCAGCATCGGCCGGTACAGGCGCGCCCCGTAGACGGGTGCCCGGGCGACGACCAGCAGCGCCGCGAACACGTTCATCAGCAGGACCCCCACGACGAGGCTGGTCAGCACGCGCACTCCCTTCACCGGTGGCGCCCCATCATGTCGTGCGCGGTCCGCGCGCACCGTCGTCCACAGGTGCCCGACGGGACGTGTCCGGAAATCGGTAGGTTCTGCGCATGCGTCGACAGGGGCAGGGCGTCGTGAGGTGCGGGTGGGCGGTGGTCGCTGCCGTCGCGGTGCTGGTCGGCGCGTGCACCGGGGAACCGGGACCCGAGCGGACGACGGCGGCGCCGGCGCCGAGCGCGAGCGCGAGCCCCGTGCCGAGTCCGCCGCCTCGACCGGAGGTGCCGGTGAGGCCGCAGGGGATGGACGAGCCGACGACCGCCGGTGCGACGGCAGCAGCCACGCACTTCTTCGACCTGTACGACTACGCGTTCAGCACCGGCGACACGGGACCCCTGCGGGCGTTGTCCGCCGAGTCCTGCACCTACTGCAACGAGGTTCTCCAGCAGGTGCAGCAGGCCGTCGACGATCGCCTGCTCACCGAGCGGGACCCGTCAGAGATCACCGGCGTCTCCGCGGTGGAGGTGCGACCGGGCGAGTGGTTCACGGTCGAGCTCCGGCGGGTCCAGGGTGAGATCAGGCTGCGAGGCGACGACGGATCGGTCGTCGCCACGGAGCCGACCGGTCCGCCCCTCGACTACGGGCTCGCCCTCTCGTGGACCGACGACCGGTGGACCATCGACGAGGTAGGCCTCACGGCGGCGCCTGAATGACCGGCACCCTGGCAGTTGCGGTCGTTCTCGTGGCGGCCGCCCACCTGACCTCCGTGCCCGGACCGCCGTCCAACGGCCTGCCGGGGAGCACGCGGACCCAGATCGCGGCGGCAGCCAACAGCGGGTACGTCGACCTCGTCGGGGACCGATCCCAGCGCCAGCACGCCGACGAGGCGAACCCCGCCACCCAGGCCGCCACCGGCCGCCGGTGGAGGTCCGTCAACGCGATCGGGTGCACGCGCGGCCTGCTGCCCGCTGCCCCGGACGTCGACGGGCTGTGCGACGACGGTCTTCCCTCGGTGTACGTCATGCAGTGCGACCTCGCCGACTGGCAGCTGCCCCGCTGGCGCAGCTACCTCGACCCCGGCGCGAGCGAGTGGAGCCCGTGGGAGCAGGTCGACTACGGCACGTGCCCGGCGGACCGGGTCCCGGCGATGACGGCCGAGGACTTCCGGCGGCTCCCGCTGCCGGCGCCGATGCTCGTCAAGCAGCCCGAGGGCGACTGGGTGCTGGTGAACATCGAGACGATCGTGCGGACCGACCCTGCGCCGGTCGTCCTGACCACGGACCTGCTGGGGTACCAGGTGGAGGTGGAGGCGCGACCCGACGTCTTCACGTACGACTTCGGCGACGGCTCGGAGCCCCTCGTCACGCGCGACGCGGGCAGCGCGTGGCCCGACTTCACGACGCACCACGTCTACGAGCAGCCCGGTCAGGCGTCGATCACGCTCACCACCACGTGGACCGGCCGGTACCGGCTCGTCGGCACCGACGACTGGCTGGACGTCGCCGGCACGGCCCGGACCAGCACTACCGGCCCCGCGTTCCGCATCGAGGAGCGCACGTCGCGCCTGGTCGCGGACCTGTGCACGGACCGGCCCACGCCTCCGGACTGCTGAGCCCCGCCTCGCGCGGGCCGGCCGCCCGTCAGGGGCAGGTGTCGCCCGGGGGGCCGCCCGCGATCCTCTCGTGCGTCCACGCGAGCAGGTCCGGCACCAGCGGGGAGTCGGCCTCCACGAGGTCGACGTGGTCGAGCCCTGCGTACGAGCGGTGGTCGACGGCGTACCCGGCGGCGCACCGCTCGTCCACGTACTCGTCCTGCGAGGACGCCACGACGATGGAGTCCGTGGTGCCCTGTGCCACGAGCAGCGGCGCAGGGATCGGGCCGGACGGCACGTTCTCGTCGAGCCGCTCGCCGAAGGCGCCGGTGTACGGGTCGGCGTGCTCCCACACCGGCTGGTCGAGCAGGAGCGCGGTCAGCGCGGAGACCACCACGCCACGCTCGGCGAGGCACCGCTGCGCCATCTCCTGGACGATCACGCGGGCGCCGGGCCGCACGACGTCGTCGAGCCGCACGTCCGGGTACGTCGTGGCGTACCCCTGCGCGAGGTACGCCGCGAACAGCGCGCCCACCGACACCTCGGGCAGGTGCGCGAGCAGCGCGGACGGGTTCGACGCGGGGGCCAGCGCCGCGACGCCGAGCAGCTCGACATCGGGCGCGTACTCCGGCGCGACGATGCCCGTCCACAGGGCCGCGCCGCCGCCCTGCGAGTGGCCCCAGACCACGTTCCGGTCGCTCAGGGCGACGTCCTCGAGCTCGTGCGCCGCGCGGACCGCGTCCAGGACGTCGTAGGCCGCCGCCCGCCCGACCAGATACGCGTGCGGCCCGTCGGTGCCCAGGCCCGCGTAGTCGGTCGCGACGAGCGCCCAGCCCTGCGCGAGCACGTCGTCCACGACGAACATGGCGCCCGCCGCGAGGCCGTCGGGCAGCACGGACGGCGCGCAGCCGGGGGTCACGCCCGTCGTGCCGTGCGCCCACGCGACGACGTCGGCGGGCCCGGCGTTCGCGCCCGTCGCGGCGCGCGGCGCGACGACCAGGCCGGACGCCACGGTGGGCGTCCCGTCCTCGCGGGTCGTCGTGTAGAGGATCCGCCACGCCGCCGCGTCGGCGGGCACCTCGGCGGACGCGAACGGTTCGCTCCTCAGCAGGCGCCCGGGCTCGGCGGGCACGTCGGCGGGCGCGGCGTAGAAGTCGTCGGGCTGGTGCGTGCCGCGGTCGATGCCGATGCCCGCCGCCACCAGGGCGAGGGTGACGACGAGCGCGACGACCTCGCCGACGACCCGCCGTGCTCCCGGCCGTGCGCGGCGCTCCCAGCGGGTGGGGCGGCGCGGACCGGCGCCGCGCACGGCCGCAGCGACCCCGCGCAGGCCCGCGAACAGCACGCTCACCCCGACCAGCACGGCGACGACGAGCACCGTGACGTCCGGCCACGCGAGCGCCAGGACGCCGAGCAGCAGCGACGTGGCACCCGACAGCAGCGCGCCGGTACGCCCCGACCCGCTCGCGCGCTGCGCCGCGAGCACGTCGAGGACGCCGTCGAGGACCAGGACGACGCCGACCGCGACGGCGAGCACCCGGATCGTCGGCCCGGGCCACAGCGCGACGACGAGCGCCGCGGCAAGGTACGCGGCCCCGGCGAGCCACCACCAGCGCGACGGGACGACGTCGGGCGTGGTGTCGTCAGCCGCCGGGCGGCCGGTGACGAGCCGGACAACGCCCAGCACCACGAGCCCGACGGCGACGCCGACCACCAGCACCGCGAGCGACACGAACGGCCGCAGCGCCAGCAGCGCACCCACCGGCACGGCGACCAGGGACCCGACGAGCAGCGCCCACCGTCGCGCGCCGCCGCCGCGCCCTGCCGGACGAGCGCCTGCGTCGAGCCCTGTCATGCACCCGACCGTACCGACGCGGCACGCCGCGCCCGACGTCCCCGCGTGCGCTGCGCGCCGTGTCGCGGACGACGCCCCGGGAGAGGGCCTCGCACCGCGTCCGATGAGAGCGTCCTCACACTTTGGGGTGACGCGTGCGACGCGGCGGGCGTCCGGACGGCATGCTGGGGGCCTGGGCGATTCGTCCGGATGGTCCGACGACGACGACGGGAGGCTCGGTGCTCGAGCAGCCATGGCCTCCCGCTGGTCCGGGTCCGCAGCAGCCGCGCGACGCGCACCGGCAGCACTGGGCGAACGACGCCTGCCGCCGCCCGCCGCTCCGCGGGGTCGGCACTCCGTCGTCCGGACCCGACGGGTGGGGCGAGCGACCGGGCCGTGAGCCGGCCGTCCGGCGGCGCGCCGACCACGCGCAGCGCCACGACGGGGACGAGCGCGACCGCGGCGAGCGCACCGGCCGCGACGGCGTCCGGGGCCCTGGCGGTCCGGCGCGCGACGGGCAGAACCCCGATCGCGCCCAGCCGTCGCCCGCCCGCTGGGTGCCCGCCGAGGCGTGGATCCCCGACCCCAAGCCCGCCCCCGAGCGGCGCTGGAGCCCGGAGCAGGACTGGCTCGCGGCGTTCGCGGACCGTCGCGAGGCCGCCGTGCCGCCTCTCGCCCGGCCGCACGGCGCGACGCGCCGCCGGGTCGCGGTCGGCGCAGCCGTGCTCGCTCTGGGCGCCGCCCTCGCGGTCGCCCTCGTCGCCCTTCTGTGACCTGCACCCCTGCGGTGCCGGACGGCGGCTGGGCGACGTCCGCCCGGCCCCGTCGCGCGCGACCGTCGCCCGTCCGTCGCCCGCTCGCTACGGTGGCTGCGTGAGCGACGACCCCGGACCCGCAGCCGTCCCGGACCACGAGCTGCGCACGGACGGTGAGCGACGGACCGTCGCCGCGCTCGACGCCGCGGGAGTCGCGTACGTGCGCACGCGGCACGGGCGGGTCGGCTCGCTCGCGGAGGCCGCCGCGGCCCGTGGCATCGAGCCCGCCGACCTCGTCAAGACGATCGTGGTGCGGCGCGGGGACGACGACTTCCTGCTCGTGCTGCTGCCGGGCGACCGCACGATCTCGTGGCCCAAGCTGCGCGCCCTGCTCGGCGTGAGCCGCCTGTCGATGCCCGACGCGGCGGTCGCGAAGGACGTCACCGGGTACGAGCGCGGCACGATCACGCCGTTCGGCGCGACGCGGGCCTGGCCGGTCGTCGTGGACGCCAGGGCGTCGGGACGGCGGGTGTCGATCGGCGGCGGCGGGCACGGCGTGGGGATCGAGCTGTCGACGGACGACCTCGTGCGGGCGCTGGGTGCGACGGTCGCGGACGTCAGCGAGGCAGCCTGACCCCGTTCGGGTCAGCGCCGAGTCAAGCATGGGTCAAGGCTCGGTTCGAGGAGCGTAGAGTTCCTCGGGAACACGCGCCCAGGGGTGCGTGTTGTGACGCGGCGGGACCCCGTTCGCCGCGCCGATGTCGGTGCCGGTGGGTAGTTTCGTCCCGCCCGTCGCACCCCCGGTACGACGACGTACCGGCCCGAGGCACGAGGAGCGCGAACGCCACGATGACCGAGCTGACTGCTGCGATCGAGCGCACCCCGGAGCCGGTGGACCACGAGATCCGCGTCGAGCACCGCGCGGGACGTGCCGTCGTCTGTCTGGTCGGCGAGATCGACGCGTCGCTGCGCCAGTCGGCGTCCGCGTCCATGGGCATCGCGCTGATGAGCGGCCTGCCGCTGCTCGTCGACGCGAGCCAGGCGACGTTCATCGACTCGTCGGGCGTGGCGTTCGTCCTGCAGCTGCACCTGGCGGCCTCCGAGGCGGGCGTCGAGCTGACGTTGCACGACCCGAACCACGTCCTGCGGGACCTGCTGGACATGGTCGGCCTGGGCGGCGCGATCCCCGACGACGTCTGACGCCCGCCGCGGGGCGACCGCGGCGATGTCGGAACCCTCGGTTACGGTCCGGGCATGCGGTTGCTGCACACGTCGGACTGGCACCTGGGCCGGACCCTGCACGGGGTCGACCTGCTGGACCACCAGGCGTCCTACCTGGACCACCTGGTTGACGTCGCGCGCACGGAGCAGGTGGACGCGGTCGTCGTCGCCGGTGACGTGTACGACCGCGCCATCCCGCCGGTCGAGGCGGTGACGCTGCTGTCCGACACGCTCGCGCGCCTCGCCGAGCACACCACGGTCGTCGTGACGTCGGGCAACCACGACTCGGCGACGCGCCTGGGGTTCGGCTCGGCGCTCATGCGCGAGCGCGTACGGCTGCGCACGCGCGTCGCGTCGCTGGCGGAGCCGGTCGAGGTGGCGGGTGTGCTGGTCTACGGCCTGCCGTACCTCGACCCCGACGTGTGCCGGGCGGAGCTCGCGCCCGTCGGCGCCGACGGGGCACGCACCCTGCTCGCCCGCTCGCACGAGGCCGTGACGCGCGCCGCGATGACGCGGGTGCGGGCCGACGTCGCGGCGCGGCCCGGCGGTGAGCGGCCGCGTGTCGTGGTCGCCGCGCACGCCTTCGTCGTGGGGGGACGGGCGAGCGAGTCGGAGCGCGACATCCGGGTCGGCGGGGTCGACCACGTGCCGGCGGACGTGTTCGCGGGCACGGACTACGTCGCGCTCGGCCACCTGCACGGGCCGCAGGTGGTCAACGGGCCCGCCGGGACCGTGCTCCGGTACTCCGGCTCCCCGCTCGCCTACTCGTTCTCCGAGCAGCACCACGCCAAGTCGTCGGTGCTGGTCGACCTGTCCGGCGCCGAGCCGACCACGACGCTCGTGCCGGCGCCCGTCCCGCGCCGCATGGCCGACGTGACGGGCACGCTCGAGGACCTGCTCGCGGCGGCCGGCGAGCCGCACGTGGACGACTGGGTCCGGGTGACGATCACCGACGCCGTGCGGCCCGCGGACCTGTTCCGACGCGTCAAGCAGCGGTTCGCGCACGCACTCGTCGTGCAGCACCGCCCGGACCGCCCGGACGCGGGTCCCACGCGCCCGGCCCTCGTGACCGCCGCCGCCGACCCCGTCGTGGTCGCCGCGGACTTCGTCGCGCACGTGACCGGCGGCCGTCCGACGGCCGCGGAGCTGCAGGTGCTGCGCGCGGCGCACGAGCACGTCGCGGCCGCGGAGCGGAGCGCCTGATGCACCTGCGCTCCCTGACCGTCCAGGCCATCGGCCCGTTCGCGGACCGGCACACCGTGGACCTCGACGCCCTCGGGTCGTCCGGGCTGTTCCTGCTGGAGGGCCCCACCGGCTCGGGCAAGTCCACCCTCATCGACGCGATCGTCTTCGCGCTGTACGGCAAGGTCGCCGGCGCCGACGCGTCGGACGAGCGGCTGCGGTCGGCGTACGCGGCGGACGACGTCGAGAGCGTCGTCGACCTCGTCTTCGAGGTGCCCTCCGGCGTCTACCGCGTGCGCCGCACACCGGCGTACCAGCGGGCCAAGCGCCGCGGAAGCGGCACCACGACCGCCCAGGCGAGCGTCAAGGCGTGGCGGCTGCCCGCGGACGTCGACCTCAGCGCCGGGCCCGACGGCCTGGACGGCGTCGGCGTGCTGCTGGGGACCCGGCTCGACGAGGTCGGTGCCGAGCTGCAGCGCGCCGTCGGGCTCGACCGCCTGCAGTTCGTCCAGACGGTCGTGCTGCCGCAGGGGGAGTTCGCGCGGTTCCTGCGGGCCGGCGGCGAGGAGCGTCGGGTCCTGCTGCAGAAGATCTTCGGCACGCAGGTCTACGAGCAGATGCAGCAGCGCCTCGCCACGCTGCGCGCCGAGGCTGCGCGGACCGTCGAGGCGTCGCGCACGCGGCTCGGTGAGGCGGTGTCGCACCTGCTGGGGGCGTGCGCGCTGGGGCCCGACGAGCAGGCGGTGACGCGGGCCGCTCTCGACGAGGCCGCCGTCGGGGCTCCCGTCGCCGAGCGCGTCGCGGAGGTCGTCGTCGCGACCACGGCGGTGCTGGAGGCCGCGGCCGACGCGCTCGCGCAGGACGCCGCAGCCGCACGCACGACGTGGGAGGCCGCCCGCACCGGGCTCGAGCGCGCCCGCGGGACGGCGGCGCTCGCGGCTCGACGGGACGCGTTGCTGGCGGAGCGGTCGTCGCTCGAGGCGGCGGCGGGGCAGCACGAGGACGACGTCCGACGCCTCGCGCGAGCGCGGGCTGCGGCGGCCGTGCGTCCGCTGCTCACGGGCTGGCAGGACGCGTCGACGGCCCACGAGGCGGCGGCGAAGGCGCTCGTCGCGGCGGCCGACACGGCACCGGTCGACCTGCTGCCGGCGCAGGGCGCGGTCCCCGGGCTGCTGACCGTGCCCGACGGCAGGTCGGGACACGGGCCGGGGCGCAGGCTGGACGCCGAGCCGGACGCAGCGGCGGACGGAGCGGCGGACCCCGACGGTGCCGCGGAGATCCTCGACGCGTGGCGTCCGCGCCTGCGGGCCGCGCGCGCCGCGGCCGCGGACGGCGCGGCAGCGCTGCGACGGACCGTCGAGCTGGAGGCCGGGCTCGCCGGTCGCCGCCGGGCCGTCCGGGAGCTCGCCGCGGTGCTCGACGACCTACGCACGGAGGCGGACGCCGCCGGGGCGTGGCTCGCGGGGCGTCCGGCGGTGCGTGCCGGGCTGGAGCTGGAGCGCGACGACGCACGGGTGCGAGCGGGCCGGGCCGACGCTGCCGAGGCGGCACGCGTCGCGGCGCGTGCGCTCGTCGCGGACGTCGCCGCGCTGACCGCCGCGCGCGCCGAGCTCGCCGACGCGCAGACCGCGGTGACGGCTGCGGCCGGTGCCGCCCGGGCGGCGGTCGCCACCGAGGCCGCCCTGCGCGCCGCGCGCGTCGCGGGTCTCGCCGGTGAGCTCGCCGCCGGGCTCGTCGAGGGGGACCCGTGCCCGGTGTGCGGCGCGTGCGAGCACCCCGCCCCCGCGTGGGTCGATGCCGACCACGTGACGGCCGAGCAGGTGCTGGCGGCGGAGCAGACCCGGGCCGCCGCAGAGGCGCGTCTCGCCGAGGCCGGGGCCCGGCGTGCCGGGCTCGCGGAGCGCGTCGACGGGCTGGCGGCGCGCACCGGTGACCACGACCCCGCGACCGCCGCTGCCGGCCTGCGGGACGCCGAGGCGCAGATCGCTGCCGTCGCCGCCGCGGCCGCACGAGCCGAGGCGCTGGAGGCCGAGATCGTCGCGCACGACGCCGCGACGCGCCGCCGCGAGCTCCTGCGCGACGAGGTGCTGGTCCAGGTCCGTGCCGCGGAGGTGACCCTGGAGACGGAGCGGGACGCGCTCGGGCGCGCCGAGGCCGAGGTGGTCGAGGCCCGGGGGGAGCACCCCACCGTCGCCGCACGCCACGCCGCCCTCGACGAGCGGGCTCGGCAGGCCGCCGACCTGCTCGACGCGCTCGACGCCGAGCGGACCATCGCCGCCGACGCGGGCCGCCGCCGGCACGAGCTCGACCACGCACTCGCCGAGCACGGCCTCGACGACGACACCGCGCGCGACGCGTGGTGCCCGCCCCCCGTGGTGCGTGACCTCGAGGGTCGCGTGCTCGCGCACACCACCGATGCGGCCCGGGTCGCCGCCGGTCTGGCCGACCCCGAGATCGTGGCGCTGCCCGAGCACGTCGACACCGACCTCGCGGGCGCCCAGGACGCCGAGCTCGCCGCGCGCCGTGCCGCCTCCGACGCCGAGGGCCGCGCACAGGTCGCGGCGTCCCGCGCCGAGGCCGCCGCCGAGGGGGCCGCGCGTGTCCGGCGCGCCGCCGACGCGCTCGACGCCGCCGTCGCCGCGGCCGGTCCCGTCACGCGCATGGCGAACCTCGCGTCCGGCACCGGCAGCGACAACACGCAGGCGCTGTCGCTCGCGACGTACGTGCTCGGCCGACGGTTCGAGGACGTGGTCGCCGCCGCCAACGAGCGGCTCGCGGTCATGTCCGACGGCCGGTACGAGCTCGTGCGGTCCGACGAGAAGGAGGACGTCCGCACGCGCGCCATCGGCCTGGCGATGCGTGTCGTCGACCACCGCACCGAGCGCGCCCGTGACCCGCGCACGCTCTCCGGCGGCGAGACCTTCTACGTGTCGCTGTGCCTCGCGCTGGGCATGGCGGACGTCGTCACGGCCGAGGCGGGCGGGGTCGAGCTGGGCACGCTGTTCGTCGACGAGGGGTTCGGGGCGCTCGACCCGCACGTCCTCGACCAGGTGCTCGCCGAGCTCGGCCGCCTGCGGCACGGCGGTCGGGTCGTCGGCATCGTCTCCCACGTCGAGGCGCTGAAGCAGGCCGTCGCGGACCGCATCGAGGTCCGTCCGACACCCGGGGGACCGAGCACCCTGACGGTCCTCGCGGGCTGACGGGCCCTCACGTCACCAGGTCCGTCCGCGGGCCGCGGGACGTCACCAGGTCCACCCGCGGGCCGCGAGCTCGACCTCCTCGCGGAACCGCTCCTTCGCGTCGCCCTTGGCCGCGGGGCGCACCTCGACGCCCGCGAGCTCGCACGCCTCGGCGAGCAGCTGGTCGTACGCGAGCTGCGACGCGATGATCCGCTCGGCGCGCGCGAACGTCCGGTCGTCGCCCTCGAGCCGGCGCACGTGGTTCGCGACCGCCCCGAGCCGCTGCTGGACCCGCAGCGTCACGAACGGGTCGTACGGCTCGACCTCCCGGTGCCGCAGCCGGTCGGCGACGGCCTCCAGGCTCTCGGCCAGGCGGGCCCGCCACCGCGGCGGCTCCTCCGCGGACGGGATGAACGCCCAGACGGACAGCAGCAGCACGGTGGGTGCCACCGAGAGGAAGAGGAGAGCCCAGATCATCGCGCGTCCTCCGTCGAACGTGACACGAGCCTAGGCACCCGATGTGACGCACGCCACAGGAATAGCGGGTGACGCGTCGGTGTGGTGCTCCGCGCGTGGCCGCGCCACGGTTCGGACCCCTACGGTGGGCCCCGACCACGGCACGAGAGAGGCGACCGCATGGGCAAGGGACTGGTGGCGGGCCTCGTCGCGCTCGGTCTCGTCGGCGTCGGTGCGTACGTCGCCGACGGGTTCGCGCGGGACAGCGCCGAGGACAGCGCAGCGGTGCTCCTGTCGCAGCGCCTCCAGGTGGAGGGCGCGCCCGACGTGCGGATCGACGGCTTCCCGTTCCTCCCCCAGCTGCTCGCGCGCTCGCTCGACGACGTGCACGCGTCCGCCCGGGGCGTCGTGCTCGACGGGCTCCAGGTGACGGACGTCGTGGTCGACGCCACCGACGTCTCCCTCGACGAGCCGTACCACGCCGGGTCCGTGCGGCTCGAGGCGACGGTGCCCACGTCGACGGTCGACGAGGTCGTCGCGCAGCGGGTCCGCATGGACGTCGCCGTGGACGGGCAGGTGCTCCGCGCGTCGGGCGAGGTCCTCGGCATCCCGCTCACCGCGGGGCTCGTGCCCCGCGTGGTCGACGGGCGCCTCCAGGTCGACGTGCAGGACGTCTCGCTGGGTGCGGGCGCGCTGCGCCTCGAGGACCTGCCGGGTGACGTCGCCGAGCGGCTCGTGGGGATCGAGGTCCCCCTCGAGGGCCTGCCGCCCGGCATCGTGCTCGAGCAGGCGGTCGTGGTGCCCGACGGCGTCAGGATCACCGCGTCCGGAACGGACGTCGACCTGGGGGCGCTGCCGTGAGCGCGGGCCTCCTGGCGGGCGTCACGGCGACGCTGCTCGCAGTCCCGACCCCGGGGAGCGAGGGCTTCGCCGGGCTGTGGGAGCAGGTCACGACTCCGCAGCCCGCGCCGGGGCGCGTCACGGTCCTCGTGGTCGGCGGTGTGGTGCTGGCCGCCCTGACCGTGCCGTCCGTGTGGCACCTGCTGCGGCACGGCCTGACGATCGTGCACGAGGCCGCGCACGCCGGCGTCGCGGTGCTGGCCGGGCGGCGCCTGTCGGGCATCCGCGTGCACTCCGACACCTCGGGCCTCACCGTCTCGCGCGGGCGGCCCCGCGGCCCCGGCATGATCGCCACCGTCGCGGCGGGGTATCCCGGGCCGGCCGTGCTCGGCGTCGCCGCCGCCTGGCTGCTGTCCCGCGGGTACGCGCTCGGTGTGCTGTGGCTGCTGCTCGTGGTCGTGGTGCTCGTGCTGCTGCAGATCCGCAACTGGTACGGGCTGTGGGCGGTCCTGGTGAGCGGCGTGGCGCTCGTCGTCGTGACGCTGTGGGCGCCGGCGCAGCTGCAGACCGTGGTCGCGGCCGGGCTCACCTGGTTCTTCCTGCTCGGGGCGCCGCGCGCGGTGCTGGAGATGCAGCTGCAGCGTCGGCGCGTGCGGCGCCGCGGTGGCCGCGACGAGTCCGACGCGGGCCTGCTCGCGGGTCTCACGCACGTGCCGGCGATCGTCTGGGTGGGCGCGTTCCTCGTGCTCTGCGGCGCGCTGCTCGTGGTCGGCGGGGCGTGGCTGCTGGCGGCCTGGCCCGTGTCCTGAATCACTCACCCGCCTTGCCACGAAGTGCACCGTGTGCCCCGGTGTGCACCCCTGACCTGTAGGACCATGGCTTCCGGACAGGCGTTCAGGGTCTGCGATAGTGAAGCGGTGAGCACTACACCCGATGTCGAACCACGACCGGGCCGCAACGAATCGCTTTCCCTGCGCCGGGCACTCGCCCTGCTCGACGTCTGTGCGCTGGAGACCGACCCCTCCGGTCTGACAGCCGCGGAGATCGGCCGTCGGCTCGGCGTCCACAAGTCCACCGTGCTGCGCCTGGCCGCACCGCTGCTCGAGACCGAGCTGCTGCGCCGCGACACCACGAGCGGCCGCTTCCGCCTCGGGCCCGGCGCCCTGCGGCTGGGGCACGCCTACCTGTCCACCCTCGAGATCGAGGCCGTCGCGGCGAGCGCGCTCGACGAGCTCGCCCGCACGAGCGGCTGCACCTCGGTCCTCGCCGTCCCCGACGGCCTGCAGGTCCGCATCGCGGGGCACCGCGCGGCCCCCGGCAGCGGCGGGCGCGTCGCGACCCGGGTCCCCGAGAGCGTCCCGCTGCACTGCTCGGCGAGCGGCAAGGCGATCCTGTCGGTCTCCGGTGCCGCGCTGCTCGAGCGGGCCGTCGCAGGTGGGCTGCGGGCCGCCACCTCGCGGTCGATCACGGACCCCGGTGAGCTGCGGGCCGAGCTGCTGCGCACGCGCCGCCGCGGTTTCGCGGTCGACGACCGTGAGCGTGACCCCGACACCCGGGCCGTCGCCGCCCCCGTCCTGGACCACACCGGTGACGTCGTCGGCGCGTTGGCGCTGATCGCGCCCGCTGCGCGGATGCCCGCCGCCGCCGTGCAGGAGCACGCGCGCGCCGTCGTCCTCGCGGCCCGTGCCGTCACCCGCCGGCTCGGGGGTGCGGGCGGACCCCGTGGCGCCGTGGCCGGGACCACTGAGGACCTGCAGGCCCGCAAGGGCGCGTGACTCAGCCCGCGACGACGCACCTGTCGATCGCGCGCGTGAGCGCGTCGTGCTCCGCCTGCGTCACCCACAGGTCGTAGGCCGCCTTCACGACCGTCTGGCGCAGCGCGTACGCGCACCGGTACCCGCTGTTCGGCGGCAGCCAGGTCGCGGCGTCGCCCGCGCCCTTGCTCTGGTTGGCGCTGCCGTCGACGGCCAGGAGGTTGGCCGGGTCGTTGGCGAACAGCCTGCGCTTCTCGTCCGTCCAGCCCTGCGCGCCCTTCTGCCACGCGTCCGCGAGGGCGACGACATGGTCGATCTGGACCTCCGAGGAGCGTTCACCGCGCTCGAACGCGATGCTCTCACCGGTGTAGGGGTCGGCCAGCGTGCCGCGCAGGACGACGCACTCGCCCGTCCCCGGCTTGGCCACGAGGTCGACGAGGTCGCGGCGCAGGACGTCGTTGCGGGTGTCGCAGCCGTTGCGGTCCACGTCGGCCCACGCCTGGCCGAACTCGTCGCGGTCGTACCCCGTGCGCGGCGCGCGGCCCTTGACCGCGAGCGTGTCCAGCGCGGCACGTCCCGCCGCGAGGTCGGCCGCGGTGACGGGGTACTGCGCCGCGGCGCGGGCGTCGAGCACCACCGGCCCACCGAGCCCGGCGGCGAGACCCACGAGGACCAGGAGCACCCAGTGCCAGCGCGTGCGCGTCCGGCCGTGGCGTCGCGGGCTGCGCCGACGCACCCCGACCGAGCGTGCGGACGTCAGGAGGTCGGTCACGGGGGGCAGCGTGCCCTATTCGTCCCCCCTGTCGCCGGACGCCTCGCCGGTGGGCGTGCACGGCGCACCGCGCGAGGGGCTGTGGTCAGGTGGCGCTCAGACGGCGGGAGGGACGGGCGGCGAGGTGCCGGCTGCGGGTGGCCCGCCGCCTGCCGGCACGTCGGCCGGCAGTGCCTCGTGCCCCGGGCGGCCGTGCGTGCGCTCCCGCTCCTTGAGCCGTGCCTCGTACACGTGCCGTCGTCCGGCGACCAGCTCGTCGCGCACCCGGCGCTCCGCGTCGGCGAACGCGCGGTGGTACCCGTCGTCGAAGTCCTCGACGACCTGGAACGTCCACCGGCCCGCCAGCACGTTGCGCCCGACGACGTCCGCGCGCACCCGGTCGGCCAGCTCGCCGTGCCCGGCGGCCTCGAGGTCGTCGAGCGCCTCCTGCAGCTCGAGGTCGGCCCGCCCGATCAGCCGGTGGAACGCGTAGAGCATGCCGCGCGCGTGCTCGGCCACCTCGAAGGCCGCCGTCACCGCGCCCACCGCGGCGACCGTCGCGTCGTCGACGCCGTCGGGTGGCACGTGGCGGTCGTCGGGGCCGTCGTCGGCGGTCCGTCCGGTCGCTTCGTCCATGCGCCCACGATGCCGAGCGAGCACACGGCGCGCACGTCGGGCGTCGCCGTGGCGGAGCGTGCGCACCGGGACGAACGTCCGGTGGACCGGTACCCCGCCGCGCGTCATGCTCACGGAGGCCGATCGCAGGACACGGGAGGGGGAACCATGACGACACCAGACGCACGGCACGGGGACGCACCACGCGGGATCCTGCGACGCAGGTCCGTCGAGGCCTCGATGGCCGTGCTCGACGACCCGGACCGCCAGTTGCGGCGCACGCTCGGTGCCTGGGACCTCGCGGTCATGGGCGTCGCCGTCGCGGTCGGTGCGGGCATCTTCTCCGTCGGCGCCACGGCCGCTGCGAGCTACGCCGGCCCGGCGGTCATCGTCTCGTTCGTCATCGCCTCGATCGTCTGCGCGCTGGCGATCATGTGCTACGCCGAGTTCGCGTCGACGATGCCTGTGGCGGGCTCGGCGTACACGTACTCCTACACGACGATGGGTGAGTTCGTCGCCTGGATCATCGGCTGGGACCTCATCCTCGAGATGCTGCTGGCCAGCGCGGTGATCGCGAAGTTCTGGGGCGTGTACCTGTCGGACGCGTTCATGCTGTTCGGCATCGACGTGCCGGCCGTCCTCACGGTCGGCGGGGTCGACGTCGCGTGGGGCCCCGTCCTCATCGTCGCGGTCTTCACCGTGCTGCTCTCGGTCGGCACGCGGCTGAGCTCGCGCGTCAACAGCGTGTTCACGATCCTCAAGGTCGGCATCACGCTGTTCGTCATCGTCGCCGGGTTCTTCTACGTCAAGGCCGAGAACTGGACGCCGTTCGTGCCGCCGTCGCAGCCCGCGGAGGCGGGGACGTCCTCCCTGGAGCAGCCGCTCACCGGCTTCCTGCTCGGGATGGACCCCAGCATGTACGGCGTCATGGGGATCCTGTCCGGTGCGGCGCTCGTGTTCTTCGCGTTCATCGGCTTCGACGTCGTCGCGACCACGGCCGAGGAGACCAAGGACCCGCAGCGCGCGGTGCCGCGCGGCATCCTCGGCGGGCTCGCGCTGGTGACGGTGCTGTACATCCTCGTGACGGTCGTCGTCACGGGCATGGTCAGCTACACCGAGCTCGCCGCGTCCGACGCGCCGTCGCTCACCACGGCGTTCGTCCTGGTCGGCGCTGACTGGGCCGGTCGGGTGATCTCCGTGGGCATCCTCGTGGGCCTGACGAGCGTGCTGATGGTGCTGCTGCTCGGCCTGACGCGCGTCGTGTTCGCGATGAGCCGCGACGGGCTGCTGCCGCGCGGCATGTCCCGCACGTCCCAGCGCTTCGGCACGCCGCTGTGGCTGCAGGTCGGCGCAGGGGTGGTCGTCGCGCTCATCGCCGGGCTCTCGGAGGTCGAGCTGCTCGAGGAGATGATCAACATCGGCACGCTGTCGGCGTTCGTGCTGGTCAGCTTCGGCATCCCGCTGCTGCGCCGCTCGCGCCCCGACCTGCCCCGCGGCTTCCGGGTGCCGTTCTCGCCCGTCCTGCCGATCATCTCCGGTCTGGCGTGCATCTGGCTGATGCTCAACCTGACGACGCTGACGTGGCTGCGGTTCCTCGTGTGGCTGGCCGTCGGCACCGTCATCTACTTCGGGTACTCCTACCGGCACTCGCTGCTGGGACGTGGGGGGCCTGCGGCATACTGACGCGCACACCCACCGAAGGGACCCACGTCCGTGACCGTCTTCCTCGTCATCGGGGGCATCGGCCTCGTCCTGCTGCTCGCGTCGCTGGTCTTCGGCGACATCTTCGAGGCGTTCGACATCGGTGAGGGCGGGTTCTCCGGCATCGCCGCCGGCGTGGGGGCCGTCGTGTTCGGGGCGAGCGGGGTCATCGCGCAGTCGTCGGGCCTGCCGCTGGTGTGGGCGTACGTCATCGGCGTCGGCTTCGCGGTCGTCGCGTTCCTCGTCTCGCAGGCCGTCGTCAAGCGGCTCGCGGAGACCGAGGACGCGCCGCCGCCGCCGCTCGACGGCGCGTACGGCATGACGACCGCGACCACCGGCCCGTCCGGCGGGGAGGTCCGCCTGGAGGGCGTGCGCGACCTCGAGGCGCGGCTCGCCTGGGCCGAGGAGGAGATCGCCGCGGGCACGCGCGTGGTCGTCGTCACCGTCTCCGGGTCGCGCGTGCAGGTCCGTCCCGTCTGATCCGCACCCGCGGACGGGCACCACCCACGCAGGACCGAGAGGAAGGGGCCCGGCTCAGCCGGGACACCATGGTGGACGACATCCTTCAAGACGGCACGACGATCCTGGCCGTCGGCGCGCTCATCATCGCGTTCGTCGCCGTCATCGCGCTCATCACCAAGCGCATCCGGCGGGTGCCGCCCAACGAGGCACTGGTCATCGTGGGGCGCGGCGCCGGCCGCGGCGCGACCGCCGACGGTGGGCAGCGGGTCGTCGTGGGCGGGCGGGTGTTCGTCTGGCCCGTGCTGCAGCAGGGCTTCCCGATCTCGCTCGAGCAGCGGCAGATCGGCATCACGGTCGAGGGCGTCGACAAGAACCGCATCAAGCTCGCCATCAAGGCGTCCATCAACTTCAAGGTCCGCGGCGACGAGGAGGGCGTGCGGCGTGCCGCCCAGCGCTTCCTCTCGCAGCAGGCGACGCTGAACGACGTCATCAAGGAGTCCCTCGAGGGCTCGCTGCGCGCCATCATCGGCGACATGACGATCGAGCAGATCATCAGCGACCGCAAGTCCCTGCAGGACGCGGTCGTCAGCTCGACCAAGTCGGACCTCGCCGAGCAGGGTCTGCAGGTCGACCTGCTCAACATCTCCGACATCTCGACGCCGGGCTCGGACTACCTGGCCAACCTGGGCCGCGCCGAGGCCGCCCGCGCCCGTCAGGTCGCCGAGGTCAAGGAGGCCGAGGCGCAGCAGGTCTCCGAGTTCGCCAAGATCGTGGCGATGGAGGCGATCGCCGAGCGGCAGCGTGACCTCGCGCTGAAGCAGGCGACCATCAAGGCCGAGACGGACCGCGCGAACGCCGAGGCCAACGCCGCCGGCCAGCTGGCGCGGGCGGAGCAGGACAAGCTCGTCGCCCTGCAGGAGCGTGACGCGCTGGCCGAGAAGGCCAAGGTCACCGAGGAGCAGCTCGACATCGACATCCGCAAGCCGGCCGAGGCGTCCGCGTACGCCGCGGTCCAGCAGGCCAACGCCGAGCGTGACGCCGCCAACGCGGCCGCCGAGGCCGACGCGTACCGCCGCATGAAGGTCGCCGAGGCCAACAAGATCGCGACGGTCCAGGACGCGGAGGCCGCCGCCGAGGCGACGATCCGTGCGGGCAACGCCGAGCGGGACCGTCAGCTGGCCGAGGCCAAGGCGCTCGAGGCGCTGGGTCTGGCGCGTGCCGCCGCGGCGAAGGCCGAGGGCCTGGCGGCCGCCGAGGCGACGCGCGCCCAGGCGGAGGCCCTGCGCGAGCAGGGCCAGGCGGTCCTCGCGCAGCAGGTCATCGCGCTGCTGCCGGAGATCGTCCGGGCCGCGGCCGAGCCGATCGGCAGCATCGACCAGCTCACGGTCGTCTCGACCGACGGGGCGTCGGCGATCACGAAGACCGTCGGCCAGGTCCTCGGGGAGGGCCAGGAGGTCATCAAGTCCCTCACGGGGCTCGACCTCAACGACCTCATCGGGAGCATCGCCGGCAGGGCGGTCGACGGCAACGCGGTGACGAACCACCGCAGCTGACGCGCCGCCGGCCGACCGGCAGGCGAGCCCGCACGACCACGACGTGCCCGGCCCCCACCAGGGGACCGGGCACGTCGCGTGTCGGTCTCAGCCCTCGACGGGCGTGAGCACGAAGACGGGGATCTCGCGGTCCGTCCTCGTCTGGTACTCGTCGTACGCGGGCCACGTCGCGACGGCCCGCTGCCACCAGGCGGCGCGCTCGTCACCCGTGACCAGGCGCGCGTCGTAGTCCTTCTTCACGGCGCCGTCCTGCAGCTCGACGCGCGGGTTCGCCACGAGGTTGTGGAACCACGTGGGGTGCTCCGGCGCACCGCCCTTGGACGCGACGACCGCGTACTCGCCGTCGTGCTCGACGCGCATGAGGGGGGTCTTGCGCAGCTTGCCGCTCTTCGCGCCGAGCGTGGTCAGGACGATGACGGGGCGACCCTCGAGGGTCGTGCCCTGCGTGCCGCCGGACGACTCGTAGAGCTCGGCCTGCTGACGGGACCAGTCGCTGGGGCTCGGGGCGTACTCACCGGTGAGAGGCATGCACTGCACAACCCGGCCGGCGGCCCCGTCATTCCGGCGCGGGCACGGCGGGCCGGGCCCGGCGCACGAGCCACGTCGTGACGACGCCGCGGCGCGGCGCGAACAGGTGCACGGCCGCGAAGGCGACGCCCTGCGTCAGCACGATGGTCGCGCCGGAGGCCGTGTCCGCGAAGTAGCTGGTGTACAGCCCGACGACGCCGCACGTGGCGGCCAGGGCCGGGGCGATGACGAGCATCCGGGAGAACCGGTCGGTCAGCAGGTGGGCGGTCGCGCCGGGCACGACGAGCATCGCGACGACCAGCACGACGCCGACCGCCTGCAGCGCGACGACGGCGGTCACGGCGAGCAGACCCAGCAGCAGCGCGCCGAGCCGACGCGGGCTCAGGCCGATCGCGTGCGCGTGCGTGGGGTCGAACGCGTACAGGGTGAGGTCGCGCCACTTGACCAGCAGCACGACGAGGACGAGGGCCCCCAGCAGGCCGACCTGCACGAGCTCGCCGCGCGCGACGCCGAGGAGGTTGCCGAACACGATGTGGTTCAGGTCCGTGTGCGACGGCGTCACCGACACCAGGACCAGCCCGAGTGCGAACAGCGACGTGAACACGATGCCGATCGCGGCGTCCTCCTTGACGCGGCTCGTGTCCCGCACGAACCCGATGAGGACGACCGCCAGCAGACCGAACACCAGGGCACCGAGCGCGAACGGTGCGCCGACGACGTAGGCGAGCACGACGCCGGGCAGCACGGCGTGCGACACGGCGTCGCCCATGAGCGACCAGCCGACGAGCACCAGCCAGCACGAGAGCACGGCGCAGACCACGGACGCGACGAGGATCGTCACGAGCGCGCGCACCATGAAGTCGTACGTGAGCGGCTCGACGAGCAGGTCGACGACGCTCACCGGTTCACCGCCGGGGCCCCGACGCCGAACGCCAGCGCCAGGTTCTCGGGTCGCAGGACCTCCTGCGGCGTGCCGTGCACCAGGACGCGCCGGTGCAGGAGCGCGGCCTCGTCGGCGAGGGCCGGCAGCGCGTGCAGGTCGTGCGTCGAGACGAGGACGGCGGCGCCGTCGGCGGCGAGCTCGCGCAGCAGACGCGCGATCGTCGCCTCCGACGCCTTGTCGACGCCGGCGAACGGCTCGTCGAGCAGCAGCACCGTGGCGCCCTGCGCCAGCCCGCGGGCGACGAACGTGCGCTTGCGCTGGCCACCGGACAGACGGCCGATCTGGCGGTCCGCCAGGTCGCCCAGCCCGACGCGCGCCAGGGCGTCGTCGACGGCCGCGTGGTCCTCGCGCCGGGGCCGACGGGTTGGTCCGAGCCGGCCGTAGCGGCCCGTCATGACGACGTCGCGCACCGACAGCGGGAACGTCGGGTCGACGTCCTCGCTCTGGGGGACGTAGCCGACGGTGCCGCGTCGGCGGGCCGTGTCGGGGTCGGTGCCGTCGACCAGGACGCTGCCCGTCTCGGCGCGCACGACGCCCATGACGGCCTTGAAGAGCGTGGACTTGCCGGACCCGTTGACGCCCACGAGCCCGCACACCCGCCCGTGCGCGACGGTGAGGTCCACGCCGTCGAGCGCGCGCACGTCCCCGTAGCTCACGCGCAGGTCGCGGACCTCGAGCGCCGGGGTCACGACGCGCGACCGGTGAGGCCGTCGACGATCACGCGCACGTCGTGCCGCAGCAGGTCGAGGTAGGTGGGCACGGGGCCGTCCGGCTCGGACAGCGAGTCGACGTAGAGCGTGCCACCCAGGACGGCGTCGGTGGCCTCGGCGACCTGCCGCATGGGGGCGTCGGACACGGTGGACTCGCAGAACACGGCGGGCACGTCGTGCGCGCGCACGTGGTCGATGACGCCGGCGACCTGCCGGGGCGTGGCCTGCTGCTCGGCGTTGACGGGCCAGATGTACCGCTCGGTGAGGCCGGCGTCGCGTGCGAGGTAGGAGAACGCGCCCTCGCAGGTGACCAGCGCGCGCTGCGGCTCGGGGACCGTGGCCAGGGCGTCGAGCAGGTCCTGGTGGACCTCCTGCAGCTCGGCGGCGTAGGCGGCGGCGTTCGCGCGGTAGTCGTCGGCGTGCGCCGGGTCGAGCTCCGCGAAGGCGGCGGCGATGTTGGCGACGTACGTCTGCGCCTCGACCGGGCTCATCCACGCGTGGGGGTTGGGCCGCCCGGCGTAGGCGTCGCCGGTGATGTCGAGGACGTCGACGCCCTGCGAGACGACGACGTGGGGGGCGTCGAGGTCGTCGACGAACTGGGCGAACCACGTCTCGAGGCCCATGCCGTTGTCGAGGACCAGGTCGGCACGGCGGGCGCGGGCGACGTCCCCCGGCGTGGGGTCGTACCCGTGCACCTCGGCGCCCACCTGGGTGATCGACTCCACGCGCAGGTGCTCGCCGGCGACGTTGCCGGCGAGGTCGGCGAGCACCGTGAAGGTCGTCAGGACGACGGGCCGGTCGTCCGCCTCGGCGGCGCCCGGTGCGCAGGCGGCGAGCAGGACCGCGAGGGCGAGGGCGGCCGGCAGCGGCCGCGCGTGGCGTGTGGCGGAGCGGTGGGGCATGGCCGCAACATAGTTTCGGGTATCCGAACTCGCAAGATGGGGGCAGGGAAAAAGCCGCCCGGCCCGCCCGGTGTGCGGGCCGCCGCGCGTCCACCAAGGATGGACCGCATGCCCCTTCCGACACTGCCCACCCACCCGGTCGCCGACCCCGCCGCCGTCGTGCAGGGCGAGCACTACCGGATCACCGTCCTCACCGAGGGCCTGCTGCGCCTGGAGCACTCACCCGACGGCGTGTTCGAGGACCGGCCGTCGACGTTCGCGCTGCACCGCCGCCAGCCGGTCCCCGAGTTCCGGGTCGTCGACCGCGGCACGCACCTCGAGGTCGTGACGCGGCGGCTGCGGCTGACGTACGACAAGGGGCCGTTCACCACCAGCGGGCTGTCCGTCGCGGTGCTGGGCGCGGTGACCAGCTGGCACTCGGTGTGGCGCTACGGGCAGGACGACGACGGCCGCAACCTCGGCGGCACGGCGCGCACCCTCGACGAGGCGGACGGCGCGGTGCCGCTCGAGCCGGGCGTCGCGGGGCGCAACGGCTACGCGGTGATCGACGACTCGACGTCGCTGCTGCTCACCGACGACGGCTGGGTCGCCCCGCGCGACGACGCCCGCACCGACCTGTACGTCTTCGCCTACGGCCACGACCACGCCGAGGCCGTCCGCGCGCTGTACGCCGTGTCGGGTGCGCAGCCGGTCGTCCCGCGCTGGGCGCTCGGCAACTGGTGGAGCCGGTACCACCGCTACACGGCCGACGAGTACCGCGCCCTGCTGACCCGGTTCCGCGCCGCGGGCGTGCCGTTCTCGGTCGCGGTGCTCGACATGGACTGGCACGTCACGGACGTCGACCCGGCGATCGGCAGCGGGTGGACCGGCTACACGTGGGACCGCGACCTGTTCCCCGACCCGGCCGCGTTCCTCGCCGACGTGCACGCGCGCGGGCTGCGCGTGACGCTCAACGTGCACCCCGCGGACGGCGTCGGCCCGCACGAGGAGGCGTACGCGGCGATGTGCGCGGCGCTCGGCCTGGACCCCTCGACGCGCGACCCGATCGCGTTCGACGTCACCGACGAGGCCTTCCTCACCGCGTACCTCGACGTGCTGCACCGCGACCTGGAGGCCGACGGTGTCGACTTCTGGTGGATCGACTGGCAGCAGGGCGCCCACTCGCGCGTCGCGGGCATCGACCCGCTGTGGATGCTCAACCACTTCCACTTCCTCGACAACGCGCGCGACGGGCGCCGCCCGCTGACCTTCTCGCGGTACGCCGGGCCCGGGTCGCACCGGTACCCGGTGGGGTTCTCGGGCGACGCGGTCATCTCGTGGGCGTCGCTGGCGTTCCAGCCCCACTTCACGGCGGCGGCCGCCAACATCGGCTACGGCTGGTGGAGCCACGACGTCGGCGGGCACATGTTCGGCGCCAAGGACGACGAGCTCGCGACCCGGTGGGTGCAGCTCGGCACGTTCTCTCCCGTGCTGCGGCTGCACTCGTCGCACAACCCGTTCCTGACGAAGGAGCCGTGGTCGTACGGGCCGGAGCACGCGGCCGTGCAGACCGACTTCCTGCGGCTGCGGCACCGCCTCGTGCCGTACCTGCACACCATGAACCACCGCGCCGCGCGCGAGGGCGTGCCGCTCGTGACGCCGATGTACCACCGGTGGTCGCGGCACCCGGAGGCGTACCGCGTGCCGGGGCAGCTCGCGTTCGGGTCGCAGCTGCTGGTCGCGCCGGTGACGGCGCCGCGCGACCCCGCGTCGGTGACCGCGGCCGTGCGCGCGTGGCTGCCGGACGGGACGTGGGTCGACGTGCTCACCGGGCTGGTCTACGACGGCGGCCGCGAGGTCGTCCTGCACCGCGACCTGACCTCGGTCCCCGTCCTGGCCCCGGCGGGTGCGCTCGTGCCGCTCGACGCGGCCGACGTGCCCGGCGACGACCCGGTCGAGCCGGAGGCGCTCGAGGTGCTCGTCGTGGTCGGGGCCGACGGCGCGTTCACGCTCGTGGAGGACGACGGCACGGGCGACGGCCTCGACGAGTCGCGCGTCGCCCGCACCCCGCTCGTCTGGGACCAGGCCGCGGGGGTCCTGACGGTCGGGCCGGTCCGCGGTGCGCACGGCTTCCTCCCGGCCACGCGGACGTGGACGGTGACGTTCCTGTCGGTGGCCGACGACGTCCGGCCCGTGGCGACCGTCGAGGGCGGGACGGTCGACCCCGTCGTCGCGCGCGCCGCCGACGGCCGCCTGCGGGTGACGGTGGCCGACGTGCCCGTCGACGCCACGCTGCGCGTCGGGCTGGGTGCGGAGCCCGCGCTGCGGCCCAACGACGTCGCGGGGCGCCTGCACCGGGTCCTGGACGCCGCGCAGGTCGGGTACGAGCTCAAGAGCCGCGTGCTCGACGTGCTGACGTCGCCGCGTCCGCTGCACGTGCGGCTCGCGCACCTCGCGGCCCTCGACGTGCCGCCGGCCCTGCGCGCGGCGGTCGAGGAGGTTGTGCTGGCGCGCGCGGAGGGTGACGGGCGCACGGCGCGCTCGTAGGGTCGCGGTGTGGACGAGTACGCGATGACCGGCTTCCGGGTGCGCGAGCACCGCGTCGAGGTGCCGGTGGACCGGGCGGACCCGCAGCGGTTCGGCACGCTCGAGGTGTTCGCGCGCGAGGTCGTCGACCCCGCGCGCGACGGCGAGGACCTGCCGCTCCTGCTGTTCCTGCAGGGCGGGCCCGGCGGCATGGGGCCGCGCCCGATGCCCGGCGGCGGCTGGTGGGCCACCGCGCTGCGCACGCACCGCGTCGTGCTGCTCGACCAGCGGGGGACGGGTCGCTCGTCGCGCGTCGACGGCGCCGACGTCGCGGCGTTCGACGACGCCCGCACGGCCGCCGACTACCTGGCGTGCTTCCGCGCCGACGCGATCGTCGAGGACGCCGAGCACCTGCGCCGCACCGTGTACGGCGGGCGACGCTGGACGACGCTCGGCCAGTCGTACGGCGGGTTCCTCACGCTGACGTACCTGTCGCGGCACCCCGAGGCGCTCGACGCCTGCTGGGTCACCGGCGGCCTGCCGCCCGTGGGGGCGACCGCCGAGGACGTCTACGCCGCCACCTACCCGCGGCAGGCGGCACGCAACCGCGCGCTGGCCCGCGCGTTCCCCGACGACGTCGACCTGCTGGGCCGCCTCGCGGACCGCGTCGCCGCCGGGGACGTCGTGCTGCCCACGGGCGAGGTGCTGAGCGTCGAGCGGCTGCAGACCCTGGGGATGGATCTCGGGATGAGCACGGGCGCCGACGGCCTGCACTGGCTGCTCGACACCGCGCTCGACCGTCGCGGCGAGCCCGCGCCCGGGTTCCTCGCCCAGGTCGCGACGCGCACCGGGTTCGCGACCAACCCGCTGTACCTGGTGCTGCAGGAGGTCATCTACCACTCCGGCCACCGCGAGCCCGGCTGGGCGGCGGCGGACGAGCACGCCCGGCACCCGCAGTTCGCGACGGACGCCCGGCCGCTGCAGCTCACCGGCGAGGCCGTGTACCCGTGGATGTACCAGCAGGTCGCGGCGCTGCGGCCGTTCGCCGCCGTCGCCGACGAGCTCGCGTCGCGCACCGAGTGGCCCGGGCTGTACGACGTCGACCGGCTCGCCGCCACCGACGTGCCCGTCGCCGCCGTGCAGTACTACGACGACCCGTACGTCGACCTGGACCTGGCGCTGCGCACCGCGGACGGCCTGGGCAACGCGCAGGTGTGGATCACCAACGAGTACCTGCACGACGGCCTGCGCGTCGCGGGGGACACGATCCTGCCGCGGCTGGCGGACCTGACGTCGGGGCGGTGGGCGGTCACCACCCGCTGAACGGGTGAACCCGTGGACGGCGAACCGCGCGATCCGGGCGTCTCCCGGCGCGTCAGGTCAGCAGCGGGTGGATCGCGTACACCAGCCCCACGACGACGCCCAGGACGATCGCCGCACCCGTCCACACCAGCAGCCGGGCGATCCGGCGGGTGCGTCGTTCGTGGTCCTGCGGCTCGTCGCTCGCGCGTCCGGTCACGTCGGGCCTCCCGGGTCGGCGGACGTCCCGGTCCACTGTGCCGCCGCGCCGCGGGACGCGCACCCTCGGGCCGGGTGCAGGCCGGGTTCGGGAGCCGTCGCGGCGGTCAGGCCGCGGGCCGCCCGTCCGCGTGCCGCTCGGCCAGGGCCGCGTCGAGGTCGCGCAGGATCCGCTCGCACTCCTCGACGTCCCAGGGCGTGCCCGCGAGCTCGAACTCGAACAGCACGGGCCGGCCGGACCGCTGCGCGACCTCCCGGGCCGCCTTCTGGTAGTACTGCCCGAAGTTCCGGTTGCCCGACCCCATGACGCCGACGAGCAGCCGCCGGTTGTGGGGCGAGGCCAGGAACCGTCGCACCGCCTCGGGGATCGTGTCGTTCGCGTCGTTGCCGGTCTTGTACGACGGGGTCAGCAGCACCCACGGCCCGTCGACCTCGCTGCGCCGGTGCTCGCGCTCCGCGAGGTTGCGCACCGGGCGGTCGAGCCGCTCGGCGAAGGTGCGGACCAGCCCGCTCGAGGACGAGTAGTAGTAGACGGGCGTGCGGCGCATCCCACCAGCCCACCCCGTCGGGGCGGCGGGCGGCGCGGACGTAGGTCCCGGACACCGGCCGGCGCCCCCCGCGCCTTCGCCCGCGCGAGAGCAGCCGGTCGTCCTGGATCGCTCTCTCACGCGAGGAGGGGAGGGGGTGTACGCCGGACGGGTGAGGCTCTGGACGGCGAAAGGCCTGATCCGGACGTCTCGGGCATCATGGCGGCACCCCTCGTCCGTCTGGAGACCCTCGTGCCTGCTGCCCGATGCCGCCGCCCCGCGCGCGCCGTCCTCGCCGTCGCGCTGGGTCTCGCACTCGTCGCGTGCACCGGCGGTGACCCGTCGCCCGGTCCCGGCACCCCGACGCCGACCGTCGACCCGGGCCCCCAGCCGGACGACGTCGTCGCGACCGCGGTGATCCCCGAGGGCGGCGTGGACCTCGAGGTGCGCGTGCACCCGCTGGTGCGCGCCGGTGAGCACGTGGTCCTGACGCTCGACGTCGTCCCGCTCGAGGAGCTCGACGAGGACGTCCGCATCGGCGGCTTCGACGTGACGTCCTTCATCGCGGAGGGGAAGCCGCCGGCCAACGTCCGTCTCTTCGACCTCGCCGCCGACGTGGCCTACCACGTCGGCGCCGACACCGCGGGGGAGCCCGTCGTCGCACCCGAGCGCTGGCACCGCATCGGGGCGGCCCACGGCACGCGTCTCCAGATGCCCTTCGCCGCACCGGCGCAGGACGTCACGGCGCTGTCCCTGCTGGTGCCCGGCGCCCCGCTGTTCGCCGAGGTGCCGGTCATCGAGGGCGACGTCCCCCCGGCCGCGCACCCGGACGACGTGGTCGCGGCCGCGGACGCCGCCGCGACGGCGGCCGCCCTGGCCTCCGCGAGCCCGTCGGCCACCCCCGACGCGGAGGAGGTCGAGCCGCCCGAGGAGCTCGACCTCGACGCCGTCGTCAGCGCTCCGACGTTCCCGCTGGAGTCGACGAGCGCCGAGCTCCACGGTGCCGTGCGGACCATCGAGTCCACCGAGCGGGTCGAGGTCACGCTCGGGTCCGACGTGCTGTTCGCGTTCGACTCGGCCGACCTGACGCCGGAGTCCGCCCAGGCCGTCGCGCTGGTCGCGCAGCGGCTCGCCGAGCGTGAGAAGGGCACCGTCGACGTCGTCGGCCACACCGACGACCAGGCCGACGACGCGTACAACCGGGACCTGTCCCGGCGACGCGCGCAGGCCGTCGCGGACGCGCTCGCCGCCCACGCCGGCGGTGCCGGGCACCGCATGCGGGTCGACGGCCGCGGGGAGTCCGAGCCGGTCGCGGACAACACGTCGGACGAGGGGCGGGCGCTCAACCGGCGCGTGACGGTGTCGCTCACGTCGAAGGTCGTCACGCGCACCGACGTCACGACGGAGGGTGAGCTCCCCGAGTTCGGGGCGCACGTCGGAACCGCGGGGACGCCGCTGCGCGTGGAGACGGTGGCCCGCACGTGGGAGGTCGACGCGACGGCCCGCCGCGTGCACGGCCACGTGGTCGTCGACCTGACCGTGCACGCCGCGGACGACAAGGACGGACTGGGCTGGGCGGTGGGCTTCCTGCGCGGGTTCGCCTCCCACCGCCCCGGCGACACCGTCACGCCGCACGACATCACCGCCCGCGGCACGGTCCTGCAGGGCGCGTCCCGGCTGTTCCCGCTGGACTACCGCGTCGGGGAGAACGAGACGTGGCCGGACGGCGAGTGGTTCACCGCGTCGGACCTGGACGCCAGCTCGTGGATCGACGGCGGCCAGACCCGGACGTTCTCGTTCGTGTACCCGCGTCTCGACGTCGACACCGTGGTGTTCCAGGCCGGGACGGGCGTCGCGTTCGACGACGACTTCCGCCTCGTCGACATCCCGGTCGCACCCGAGGTCGCCGCGACTGCCACCCCGAGCGCGCCCACGGACGACGCGACCTCCTGAGCGGCGGCCCCGCGCGCCGACTGCCCTCCTGCGGCCCCGGACGGCGCGTGCCATGATCCGATGATGGGCGCAGGGGGACGGCGCACGATCCTGGTGACCGGTGCCGCCGGTCCGGCAGGGCGCGCGCTGGGCGCCCAGCTCGTCGGGCGTGCCCCGGAGCTGCGGGCCGTCGGGGCGGACCTGAACCCCGTGCCCGTCACGGGGTTCGAGACGGTCGAGGCGGTCCCGGCCGCCGGTGACCCGCGCTACGAGCCGGCGATGCTCGACCTGATCGCGCGCGTGAATCCGGACCTGGTGGTCCCGACCGTCTCCGAGGAGCTGCCGCGCATCGCGGTCCTCGGGCGAGCCGCGGGGCTCGGCAGCGCGCTCGTCGGGTCGACGGCCTCGGCGGCGGCGGTCGCGGGGGACAAGCTCCTGACGATGTGGACGCTCGCACGCGCGGACGTCGCGGTCCCGGCGTTCGCCCCGGCCGACGCGTTCGCGTCCGCGGCGGACGCGCTCGCCTGGGCCGGTGGTCCGGTCGTCGTCAAGCCGCGGGTCGCCCGCGGCGGTCGCGGCGTGCACGTGGTCGACCGGCCGGACGACCCGGTGTGGGACAAGGTCGACGCGTCCTGGGTGGTCCAGGTGTTCGCCCCCGCCGTGGAGTACAGCCCGCAGGTGTACCGCTCGCCCGACACGGGGCGCACCGTCGTCGTGGTGCTGCAGAAGGCGGCGCTCGAGCACGGCCGGATCGGCAACGCGACGGCCGTCGAGCGTCTTCCGGACGGGGACGCCCCGGACGTCGCCGCCCTCGCCGCGCGCACGGTCGAGGCCCTGGACCTGGTCGGGCCGGTCGACATGGACGTGCGCCGCCTGGCCGACGGGGTGCCCGTGGTCCTCGAGGTCAACGCCCGGTTCGGGGCCGTGTCGGCGTCGGCGCCGCAGATCCTGGACACGGTCCTCGACGACTGGCCGGGCTGACCCGATGTCCGTGGTCCTCGCGCTGCTGACGTCGCTCGTGGTCGTCGTCGGCGCGTCGCTGCTGGTCGTGGGCCTCATCCGCCTCGCCTTCGTCCCCGCGGCCGTCGTCTTCGAGGTCCGGCAGCGGCGCGCGACGCCCGGGCCGGCCGGCTACGGGCCGCTCTTCACCGAGCCCCCGTCGGTCAGCGTGGTCGTCCCCGCCTACGAGGAGGCGCTGCTCATCGGCAACTGCATCGAGTCGATCCTGCGCAGCGACCACCCCCGGCTCGAGGTCGTGTGCGTCGACGACGGGTCGTCCGACGGCACGTACGCCCGGATGCGCGAGCTGGCCGCCGCGGATCGGCGGGTGCGTGCCCTCCACCAGCAGAACGCCGGCAAGGGAGCCGCGCTCAACACCGGCATCGCGGCCGCGCAGGGCGAGGTCCTCGTGCTGGTGGACGCCGACGGGCTGTTCCGCCCCGACACGCTCACCCGCCTGCTCCGGGGATTCCGCGACGAGCGCGTCGGCGCGGTGTGCGGCAACGACCGGCCCGTCAACCTCGACCGGGTCCTGACCCGGCTGCTCTCGCTCATCAGCCACGTCGGCACCGGTCTGATGCGGCGCGCCCTCGACGTGCTGGGGTGCATGCCCGTGGTGTCGGGCAACGTCGGGGCCTTCCGGCGTGACGTCCTCGAGCAGGTGGGGCCGGTCCGGACCGACACCCTCGGCGAGGACCTCGAGCTGACGTGGCGGGTGCACCGCGCCGGGTACGGCGTGACGTTCGCTCCCGACGCGCTGGTCTTCGCCGAGTCGCCGTCGACCCTGCGCGGCCTGTGGCGCCAGCGCGTGCGGTGGGCCCGCGGGCTGCTGCAGGCGACGGGGCTGCACCGCAGCATGATCGGCAACCCGCGGTACGGGGCCTTCGGGGTGTACCTGCTGTACAACACGCTGGCGCAGGTCGTCGCGCCGTTCCTGCAGGTGCTCGCCGCCCTCGTGCTCGTCGTGCTGGTCCTGGTCGAGGGCACGAGCTGGCTGCCGAGCTCGCTGTGGCAGTGGCTGCTGCTGGTCGGTCTGCCGCTGTCGTGCGTCCTGCTGGTCGTCGCCGTGCTCCTGGACCGGGCTCCTCGGGACCTGCGCTACCTGTGGACCGTCGGGCTGTGGCCCGTCTACTCGGCGCTCATGACCGTCGTCGTGCTCGATGCCGCACGGCTCGAGCTGGGGAACGCGGAGAACAGATGGAACAAGCTGGAACGCAGCGGGACGGTGTCGGTGAGCGGGCTGGTCGAGGATCACGGTCCTGGCTCGTGATCGTCCTCTCCTCGCTCCTGGTCGTGGTCGTGGTCGCGGTCGTCGTGGCCCGCCCCTGGCAGGACGTGCCGCCGCCGCTGCGGGCGCCGTCGTCGTCGCAGCCGCAGTCGCTGCGCTCGGTGAGCGTGGACTTCGGCATCGTGACCGACCCCGCGACGGACTGGGCGGCCCTCGACGCCCACCTCGACGAGGTCGGTGCCACGGGCGTCGACCTCAACGCCGGGCGCGTCGAGTTCACGGCGTTCGACTGGGCCGCGTACCCCGACGCGGCCGCCGAGCCCGGGGCCGACCACATCGCGCGCGCCGCGCGGGCGCTGCGGCTGACGGGCGACGGCAGGCAGCGGGAGATCGGGCTCGTCGTCGACGCGTACGTCCCGGAGTGGATCGTGCAGGACCCGTCGATCGCCGGGAGGTCGGCCGACGGCACGCCGGCGACCTACACGGCGTCGGCCGCGCAGCTCGCCCGGGGCCCGGTGGGCGACCGCCTGGTGGAGTACGTGGCGGCGCTGGGTGAACGCTACGAGCCGAGCCAGATCGCGATCACCGAGCTCTTCCTCGACATCAACTCGTTCGGGGACGACGACCTCGCGCTGTTCCGCGAGATGACCGGTGCGACGGACTGGCCGCGCACCGCCGACGGCCTGCCGGACGACTACGCCGACTCCGTGGCGGCGTGGCGCGCGGACGTCCTGGCCGGGCTCCTGGCGCGCATGCGGTCCGCACTCGACGCGGTGGACGGCGGCCGCGGCGCGGGGATCGTCCTGGCGATGGACGCGCGGGTCGACTTCGACGACCCGGCGAAGGGCTCCCCGGTCTCGGGTCAGCTGTACGACGTCCTGCTGCGCTCCGCCGACCGTCTCGTGCTGTGGGCCTACCTGTTCGGTCAGCGCCCGCCCACCGACATCTCCCGCGTGACCGCCGGCCTCGAGGAGGCCGGGTACGACATGTCCCGCTTCACCGTGTCGGTGGGCATGTGGGCGCCGTTCTCGGTCGACCCGCCGGGGGTGCTCTCCGCCGACGTCCTGACGCAGGCGGTCGAGGAGGCCGCGACGAACGGCGTCACCCACGTCAACGTGACCCCCGCGAGCCTGCTGACGGACGAGGACTGGGCGGCCCTGGCCGCGGTGTGGAACCCGACGTCGCCGAGCTGACGTCCGGGGCCGCGCCGCCCACGGTCCGCTCACCGCCGACGCGCGGCTCGTCACGGTCCCGGCGTCGTCGCCTCCGTGAGGTCGGGCAGCAGCACCTCGACCCGCGTGCCTTTCCCGAGCTCGCTGTCGATCGTGAGCCGTCCGCCGTGCTCGTCGACGATCGCCTGGACCAGGGAGAGCCCCAGGCCGACCCCGCGCACCCGGCGGCGCTTGGTGTCGCGCGTGCGGTAGAAGCGCTCGGTGAGGCGCGACAGCTCGTCGGGCGCGATGCCCGCACCCTCGTCCACCACGCGGATCAGGGCCGTGCGCGCCCCTTCCGGCGCGGTGCCGGGGAGCACCTCGACGACGACCCGGTCGCCCGCGAGGCTGTGCTTCACGGCGTTGCTCACCAGGTTGTCCACGATCTGGGTCAGTCGTTGCGGGTCCGACAGCAGCGGCACGGGCCCGTCCGCCTGGACGTCGACCTGCACGCCGGCGGCGCGCGAGATGGGGGCCTGGCTGGTCACCGCGCCGCGGACGACGTCCCCGACGTCGAGCTCCTGGCCCGACACGGGCGCACCCACGACGACCTGGGCGCTCGCGAGCAGCTCGTCCACCAGCGAGCGCAACCGGTTCGCGTTGCGCTCGACGACGTCCAGGTACCTGCTCTGCTCCTCGTCGAGCACGTGGTCGCCGGACCGGATCAGCTCGAGGTACCCGAGGATCGAGGCGAGCGGCGTGCGCAGCTCGTGGCTGACGAGGCCGATGAACTCGTCCTGCTGACGCTGCTCGTCGCGCCGGGGGGTGACGTCGGTGCCGACGAACAGGTAGCCGGCGGGCAGCGTCGGGCCGGCGTCGTCGAGCCCGGGCCGCAGGGTCGCGACGAGCTCCAGGAAGCGGGTGGTGCCGTCGGGCAGGACGGCCCGCCACTCCTCGACGTGCGTCCCACCCTCCCTCGCCAGGCCGACGAGCCGGCTGAGCGGCACGCCCAGGTGGACGTCCTGCGGGGCACCCGGGCGCAGGTCGTCCACGAGGTCGCCGATCTCGCGGCCGACGAGCTCGTGCACCCCCCGTCCCAGGATGCGCTCGGCGCCGGAGTTGGCGGACAGGACGACCCCGTGGACGTCCGTCGCGATGATGGCCTGCTCGGTGGCGGCCTCGATGATGCTGCTCAGGGTGTCGCGCGACGCGCGCAGCTGCTCGGCGCGCACGTCGAGCGCGTCCCGGGCGCGCTGGAGCTCGAGCGCCTGCACCCGCGAGGCCTGCACGATGCCGTAGGCGCCGACCACCGTCGGGACGACGACGAGGAGCGTGACGACCGCGTGCAGCAGCGGCTGCCTGCGGTCGACGTCGACGATCGCCGGGGCCAGCAGCACGACCGTGCACATCGCGAGCGCGAGCGCCGGTCCCCAGCGCTCGGGCCGCAGCGCGAGCATGCCCATCGGCAGGATCAGCAGGATGTCGAACTCCGCCATCTGCAGGCCCGTGCCGATGTCCAGGAGACCGATCGCGGCCATCTGGGCGAGCGGCATGGTCGCGCGCCAGACGGGTCGCAGGTACCGCCAGGGCACGAAGAGGCCCGCGAGCTGGGCGAGCCCGACGAGGGCCGCCGCGGCGGCCAGCAGGCCGGGACGCTCGGGCGCGACGGTGGACTCGACGACGACCAACGAGACCAGGATGGCGACCGTCGCCGGTGCCTGCCGCAGCGCGACCGCGTCCGGTGCGAGCCAGCCGACAGCGACGCGCTCGAGCAGGGCGCGGGTCACGGGGTCCGTCTCGTCGGTGCCCGACCACGCCGGCCACGTGCGGCGCGCGGCGCCCGTCACTCGCCCGGGCCGTCCTCGCCGGTCTGCGTCCACTCGACGGCCAGGGCGCCGCGCACGTGCGACGCGACCGTCTCGGTGGCGCGGACGGTCTCGAGCGGCTCGACGTCGTCGGCCCTGCTGAACCGTGCCCAGTAGCGCGTCGTCGCGCGGACCATGTCGGGTCGCATGTAGTCGCGGTGGGACTGCGACTCGTAGGCCGCGAGCATCTGGAGCTTGGTGTCCACGAACCCCTCGACGTCGACGAACCGGGTGGGCGCGAAGGCGACGGTCGACGACGGGCTCTGGAAGCACCACACGTTGGGCACCTGGCGTGCCGCGATCTCCACGGCCTCGTGCACCGCGCGGTGGTCCTGGTGGCGGTCGTGCGCGCTGTGCGTGTAGATCCGGTCGGGCTGGACCTCGTCGATGACCCGCTCGATCGCGGTGATGATGCCCTCGGCGGGCACCAGGTGGGTGTCCGGGAAGTCGAGGTGGACGAGGCGGGCGCCCACGACGGCCGCGGCGGCTGCGGCCTCCGCCTGCCGGACGGTCGTGCTGCCGCCCACGGCTCCGCCGGACAGCGTGAGGATCACCAGGTCGTCGCCGGCTGCGCTGTGCGCCGCGAGCGTGGCCCCGGCCCCGATCTCGACGTCGTCGGGGTGGGCCCCCACGGCGAGGATGCGCTGCCGGTGGCCGGCCCGGCGCTCGCGGGCGACCTTCGCGAGCTCGGTGGCCCGCCGCACGACCTCCGCGGACGACACGGGCTTGACGAGGAACTCGTCGGCGGCCTCCCGCAGCGCCTCGATGGCGTGGTCGAACGTCGGGTACGCCGTGACGATCATGACCGTGAGCGCGGGGTCGAGGCGACGCGCCTCGGGGAGGATCTCCAGCCCGGAGCGCCCGGGCAGCTGGATGTCGGTCACGAGCACGTCGAACGTGCTGCGGCTCAGCGCGGACAGCGCGCTCTCCGCGGTGGTCGCGACGACGACGACCATCCCCTCACGCTCGAGCGCGATCCGCAGGAGCTCTGCCGCGTCCGGATCGTCCTCGAGGACGAGTGCGCGGTACCGGTCGTCGGCTGGCATGGTCCCCCCGGGCCTCGACGTGTACGGCCCACTGTAGGAAGCGGCGCGCGGCACCGCCCGGTGAGCGTGGGACCGTGCACCCCGTGCCCGTCCGGTGCCCGCTCCGCCGTCTCAAGTCGTGGGATGTCGTGACATCTCGGGCGTGATCGTTCACCGTGGGGCGAGACGTCGTCCGGGCATCCCGCGGGCGGCGTCGCCCCACGGCCGACCAGCCGCGGGTCCCGCGACGAAGGGACACCACAGTGACAGCTCGACGCACCACCACGCTCGCCGGAGCGCTCGCCGTGCTCGTGCTCGGGACGAGCGCTCTGCTCGCACCGCCCGCCACGGCCCACGGGCCGGGCGGGAAGCCAGGTCCGGGGCGCGGACCGGGGCACACCATCAACGCCGAGAGGTTCGCCCGCCAGGTCACGACGCGTGGCGTGTGGCGTCACCTCGAGGAGTTCCAGCGCATCGCGGACCGGAACGACGGCAACCGCGCCGCGCTCACCGCGGGGTACGAGGCGAGCGCGCGGTACGTCGAGCGCACGCTGCAGCGCGCCGGGTACACGACCACGCGTGACCCGTTCACCTTCGGCCTCGAGGTGGTCGACGCCGCGAGCCTGACGCTCGGCACCGGCGAGACGTACGTGGTCGACCAGATGCAGTACGCACCGAACTCGCCCGAGGGCGGCGTCACGGCGCCGGGCTCGACGCCGACCGACACCACCGGCTGCACGGCGGAGTCGTGGGCCGGGGTCGAGGTGGCCGGGACGATCGCGGTCGTGAGCCGCGGGGTGTGCGCGTTCGGCGAGAAGGCGGTGGTGGCCGAGGCTGCCGGCGCGGTCGGCGTCGTCGTCTACAACAACGTCGAGGAGATGCTCAACGGGACGCTCGGCGAGGGGACCGTCGTGACCGTGCCCGTCGCGGGCATGGGCCAGGCCGACGGGCTCGCCGTGGTCGAGGCGGTGGCGGCGGGTGTGCCGATCACCCTCGACACCCGGTTCCACACCGAGGAGAACGAGAGCTTCAACGTCATCGCCGAGACGCGCGCGGGTCGTGACGACAACGTCGTCATGCTCGGTGCGCACCTCGACGGCGTCGAGGAGGGCCCGGGGATCAACGACAACGGCAGCGGCTCAGCCGTGCTGCTGGAGGTCGCCGTGCAGCTCGCGAAGCAGAAGAAGCTCAACAACACCGTGCGGTTCGCGTGGTGGGGCGCCGAGGAGCTCGGGCTCATCGGCTCCACGGAGTACGTCGAGGAGCTCGCGGGCCAGGAGGGTGAGCTGGACCGCATCGCGACGTACCTGAACTTCGACATGGTGGGGTCGCCCAACTACATCATCGGCGTGTACGACGCCGACCAGTCCACGTACGAGGCCCCGGTCGAGGTGCCGGAGGGCTCGGCCGAGACCGAGGCCGTCCTGACGGGGTGGTTCGACCGCACGGGCCAGCCGTGGGTCGACACGGAGTTCTCGGGCCGGTCCGACTACCAGGCGTTCATCGCGAACGGCGTCCCGGCCTCGGGCCTGTTCACCGGCGCCGACGACATCAAGACCGAGGAGGAGGTCGCGCTGTTCGGCGGCACGGCGGGTATCCGTCACGACCCGAACTACCACACGGCCGGAGACGACCTGGCGAACGTGAGCCGGGAGGCGATCCGCATCATGGCGCCCGCGGTCGCGTTCGCGACGGCCAGCCTCGCGACCGACACGTCGGCGATCAACGGGGTGTCGGGCCCCGGGGACCAGGGGCACCACCACGGGCCGTGGAAGCCCGGCAAGGGCAAGGGGCACCGGCACGGTCAGGAGCACGGCACGTTGCAGCGGGCGTCCTGACGACGTCGGCGTAGCGCCTCCAGGCGCGGATGACCGGTGGCCCGGTGCCCTTCGGGGGCCGGGCCACCGCCGTCCGGTGACCCTCGGGGGAGCGTCCCGGCGCGGCGGGTGACGTGGTGCGTCGTCCTTGGCGTGGCCGCCCAGCCCCGCAGGAGACGAGCGACATCTTGCTCCTCCACCCGGGTCTTGCCAACCCCTGACGTGACCTTTTCTTGACCCTTGGACACCGGGAGGTCAAGACGGGGGTCGGGGGCGGCTGTCGAATCGCCCCTTTTGTGATGAAGATGTGAAGATTCTCACCCGCGCGAGACATGACGGACGGTCACGGAGCAGTATCCGAGGAGGCCGCCCAGCCTCGCGCCCAACCCGGCGCACCGCCATCCGCTGACGCCGTCATCCGCCGATGCGGGGGAACGGGTCGAGCGAGAACGCGACCTCGACCGGCACGTCGAAGAACGCCGCGATGCGCAGCGCGAGGTGCAGCGACGGGCTGTACTCGCCCCGCTCCAGGTAGCCGACCGTCTGGTAGTGCACGCCCAGCGCCTCCGCGAGCTCGCGCCGGCTGACCCCCCGCTCGGCTCGCAGCACCGCGATGCGGTTGTGGACGGACTCGCCGCCCTGCGGACGTCGCCGCTCCTCGTCCGCCACGTCAGCCGCGGACCAGCGCCTGCAGGCGCTCCGCGAGAGCGCTCGCGGTCTGCCGCGCGGTGGACCGACGCAGCACCACCGGCGCGACGGCCAGCCCGACGACCGCCCACGCGAGCAGCACGAGCGCCGCGATCTCGGGGTGCCACGCGCCGGCGAGCTCGAGGCCCTCGGCACCCGCGGGCAGGGTCGTGGCCCGCAGCCCGTGCGCGAGCCAGTAGAGCGGGAACGCCTGCACCGGTCCGGCCGCCCAGGGCGGGATGGTCTGGGGGCCGAAGACCCCGGAGAGGAACGCCAGCGCGACCACGGGTGCCATGACGAAGAGCATGACGCGCGTGGGACGTCCGGCGAGGGCGCCGCCCACGATGCCGATCGGCAGCGTCGCGAGGGTTCCCAGGAGCAGCCAGCCGACGACGGCGACCCAGCCGCCCGGCCCCTGGTGCATGGGGTCGCCCAGCAGGAACGGCCACGGGGCCAGGACGAGCACGAGCATGGGGACGGCGCCGAGCACCTGCCCGACGACCATCCCGACGGTGTACGTCGTGGTCCCGCGGGGCGTGGTGCGCAGCCGCAGCACCGTGCCCTCCTCGACCTCGGTGGACAGCGCGAACGCGGGCCCCATCACCATGCCGAACAGGATGGTCGCGGCCAGGATCCCGGGCAGCGCGAGGTCGGGCAGCGTGAGGCCGCCGCTGCCGGGGATCACCGAGTCCCGCTGGGTGACCAGGTAGACGAGGATCCCGACGCCGATGACGACGTTCCACCCGATGTCCTCGGGGCTGCGCAGCATGTGCCGGAACTCGGTGAGGCCGCGGCGCAGACCGAGGCGGGCCGCCCAGGCGAGCGGCGGCCGTGCGGCGTCGTCGGGCGTGCTCATCGTGCGGCCTCCATCTCGGCGCGGGCGTCGGTCTCGTGACGGCGGACGATCTCGAGGTAGGCGTCCTCGAGGCTGGCGCGCACGACCTCCAGGTCGTCGACGTCGCCGGTCGCCAGCAGGTCGCGCGTGAACGCGACGGGGTCGTGCGTGCTGTGCACGTGGCGCATCCCGTCGGCGGTCCAGCGGACCTCCGACGGCCCGGCGACCTCGCGCGCGACGGCCTCGGGGCTACCGGTAGCCACGATGTGCCCACCCGCGAGCAGGAGGATGCGGTCGGCGACGGTCTCGGCCTCGGCGAGGTCGTGCGTCGTGAGCAGCACCACCGTGCCGTCGCGGTCGACCACCTCGTGGACCAGCTCGTGGAACTCGCGGCGCGCGGCCGGGTCCAGGCCCGCGGTCGGTTCGTCGAGGACGAGGAGGTCGGGCCGGCCGACGAGCCCGACGGCGACGTCGAACCGACGTCGCTGACCACCGGACAGGGTGGACATGCGCTGGTGGGCCGCGTCGGTGAGCCCGACGCGCGCGAGGAGGTCGTCGACGTCGCGCGGACGCGGCGTCCCGGGCGTCGAGTAGGGCCGGTAGGCGTCGCCGAGCTGTCCGAGCAGCTCGCGGACGCGCCAGCGACGGTGGTCGCGCCACGACTGCAGGACGACGCCGATCCGGGCCCGCCACGCGTCGTCACCGCGCTCCGGGTCCACGCCCAGCACCCGGACGTCGCCCGCGTCGCGGCGGCGGAAGCCCTCGACGATCTCGACGGTCGTCGTCTTCCCGGCGCCGTTGGGCCCCAGCAGGGCGACGACCTCGCCGGGTGCGACGTCGAACGCGACACCGTCGAGGACGGTGCGCTCGCCGTACGCCATGCGGAGCCCGTCGACGTGCACTGCGGCGTTCTCGGACGCGTCCATATAGCAGGTGTACTACATCACGTTGCAGTCCCGCTATGGTTACGGGCGATTTCGCCCGGTCTCAGGGGAGGGGCGAGCTGATCACCCACCGGTGGCCGAAGGGGTCGACGAGCCACCCTCGCCGCTCGTCGCCCTGGTCCCCGGGCTCCCGGTCGGCGGTCGCGCCCGCGGTCACGGCCCGGACGTACGTCGCGTCGACGTCCGCCACGGCCAGCGCGACCGCCGCCGTCGCGTGCCCCACGCTGCTCGGCGCCCACGCGCCGTACTCGTGCGCTCGTCGGACAGGTAGAGAGGCGCCCCGTCGATCGTGAGCATCGCGAACCCGATGCGACCGTCCTCCTCGTGCCGCTCCCCGGTCTCGATCGCACCGAACGCCGCCGCGTAGAACTCGAGCGCCGCGCGGCCGTCGTGGACGGTCAGGTAGGGCGTGATCGTCGTCATCAGGCGTCCTCAACCCTGGCCCGGACCCGCGACGTTGACCATCCAGCCCACGCCGAACCTGTCGGTGCACATGCCGAACTCGTCGCCCCACGGCGCGACCTCCATCGGGACACCCGGGGTGCCGCCCTCCGAGAGCCGCGCGAACACCGTCCGCAGCGCCGCGGCGTCCTGGGCGTCGCCGAACAGCGCGACGGACGCCGACGACTCCTCGGGCACCGGCATGCCCGCCGGCGTGTCCGAGGCCATGAGGACGCCGCCGCCCGCGGGCAGCTCCAGCTGCGAGTGCATGATCTTGCCTCCGTCGGCGGGGTCGTCCGCCATGCCGAACTCCTCGAACGTGCTGAACGTCGGCTGCGCCCCGAAGACCTCGGCGTAGAACTCCATGGCCGCGCGGGCCTCGTCACGGAAGTTGAGGTACGGGCTGATGCGTGCGGTCATGGCTCCTCCTGGGGCCTGCTGCGGCTGTCAGGACGTACCGACCGATCGCGCCGCGCAGGCTCATCGGGCAGTCGGCGTCCCGCGACCAGAGTGAGCGTGACGTGCGCAGGTGCCGGACGCGCAGTGGTGCACGGGCGAGGTGTCGACGCAGGTCCCTGTCGCCTGGGGGTGATAGGACGGAGCCATGACCACACCACCTCCCGGCGGCGACACCCCGGCCGCCACACCTTTCCACGACCTCGACGCCTACATCGCGCTGCCACGGCTGTCCGGCCTGGTGCTGTCGCCCGACGGCACGCGCCTCGTCACGGCCGTGCAGACCCTCGACCGCAAGCGCACCGCGTACGTCACGGCGCTGTGGGAGGTCGACCCCACCGGTGAGCGCCCGGCGCGCCGCCTGACGCGGTCGGCCAAGAGCGAGGCGTCGGCGGCGTTCACGCCCGCAGGCGACCTGCTCTTCACGAGCGCCCGCCCCGACCCCGACGCGCAGGAGCCCGACGACGAGCCGGCGCCCGCGCTGTGGCTGCTCCCGGCCGACGGGGCCGAGGCCCGCGTCGTCGCGGACCGCGGCGCCGGTGTCGGGGGAGTCCAGGTCGCGACCGACGCGCCCACGGTCCTCGTCGTGTCCGACGTCCTGCCGTCGGCGAGCGACCCGGCGGACGACGACCGCCGCCGCAAGGAGCGCAAGGACGCCAAGGTCTCCGCGATCCTGCACACCGGCTACCCGGTGCGGTACTGGGACCACGACCTGGGTCCCGGCTCGCCGCACCTGTTCGTCGCCCCGGTCTCCGCCGACGTCGCGGCGCCCCGTGCCGGTGAGCGGGACCCGCGACTCGACCTGGCGGACGTCACGCCCGACGCGCGGATCGAGCTGGTCGAGCAGTCGCCGGCGCTCAGCCCGGACGGCCGCACCGTCGTCGCGCCGTGGAACCGGGCGGGCGCGCGCGGCGAGCTGCGCACCTACCTGGTCGCGATCGACGTCGCGAGCGGTGAGCGCCGGGTCCTCGTCGACGACGAGGCCGCGGACATCGGCCACCCGGTCGTCTCGCCCGACGGGCAGTGGGTCGCCTACGCGCGCGAGACGCTGTCGACGCCGCACGTCGCGCCCGCCGTCGAGCTGTGGGTCGTGCCGCTGGCCGGCGGCGAGCCGCAGCGCCTCGCCACCGGGTGGGACCGCTGGCCGACCAGCCCGGTGTGGCTGCCCACGTCCGACGCCCTGCTGGTCGTCGCCGACGACGACGGCCGCGCCCCGGTGTTCCACGTGGAACTGAACGGCACCACCGTCACGCGGGTGACCAGCGACGACGCGGCGTTCTCCGACGTGCGGGTCAGCCCCGACGGGCGGACCGCGTACGCGCTGCGCGCGTCGTACGAGGCGCCGGCGCACCCGGTCCGGATCGACCTCGCGGCCGCGCTCGCAGGGGGACCCGTCGCAGCCGAGCCGCTGCCGTCCCCGGCCGCCGACGTCCCGCTGCCCGGCCGGCTGGAGGAGGTCGTCACGACGGCCCCCGACGGCACCCGCGTGCGCGCCTGGCTGGCGCTGCCCGACGGCGCCGGGCCGGACGCCAAGGCACCGCTGCTGCTGTGGATCCACGGCGGTCCGCTCGGGTCCTGGAACGCGTGGTCCTGGCGCTGGAACCCGTGGCTGCTGGTCGCGCAGGGCTACGCCGTCCTGCTGCCCGACCCTGCGCTGTCGACCGGTTACGGGCAGGAGTTCGTCCAGCGCGGCTGGGGTGCGTGGGGCGCCGCGCCCTACACGGACCTCCTGGCCGCGACCGACGCCGCGCTCGAGCGCGACGACGTGGACCCCGAGCGCACGGCTGCGATGGGCGGGTCGTTCGGTGGCTACATGGCCAACTGGGTCGCCGGGCACACGGACCGGTTCCGCGCGATCGTCACGCACGCGAGCCTGTGGGCCCTCGACCAGTTCGGTCCCACGACGGATGCGTCGTACTACTGGCAGCGCGAGATGACGCCCGAGATGGCGCTGGAGAACTCGCCGCACCGGTTCGTCGGCGACATCGTCACGCCGATGCTCGTGATCCACGGGGACAAGGACTACCGCGTGCCGATCGGCGAGGGCCTGCGCCTGTGGTACGAGCTGCTGTCCGCCTCCGGCCTGCCCGCCGACGAGCACGGCCGCAGCCCGCACCGGTTCCTCTACTACCCGGACGAGAACCACTGGGTGCTCCAGCCGCAGCACGCGAAGGTCTGGTACGGCGCGGTCGAGGCGTTCCTCGCCGAGCACGTCCTGGGCCGCACGGGCGACGACGCGGTCCCGTACCCGGAGGTCCTGGGCTGACACCTGCTCTCACGTGCGACGGCCGGCCCCCGATCGGGGGCCGGCCGTGGCACGTCACGGTCCCGCGGGACCTCAGAGGTCGGCCGGGTCCACCAGGAAGTCGGCCTCGTCGGCCACCTCGCCGCCGGTCACCGCCTGCAGCGCCTTGGTCACCGTCGCGATGAGCGGGGCGGACCGGCTGCGGGCGACGCGGTGCTCGAACGACGGCCGCTCCTGCTCGATCTGCTCGATCTCGAACGGCTCCCAGCGCACGCGGTACGCCACGACGCCGGCCTTGGTCCAGGGCAGGTCCTCCATGAGCGGCGGCAGCTGCTCGCAGGCGGCGACCTCGACAGCCAGCATGCCGTCGACGCCCAGGTCGACGAGCACCCCGAAGGCCTCGGCGGGCGGTGGGTCGGCGAGCATGAGCGCGTCGTACGCGTCGGCCTCCGCCATGAGCCGCCGCCGGTCGTCGGGGTCCAGGACGCCGTGCTCCTCGAGCGCCGCGCGCAGACCGGAGCCACCGGACTCGGGAGCGCCGCCCATCGCGCCGCGCGACCCGCGCCCCGCCAGGACGGTCGGGCCCTGCCATGTGCCCGGGGTCGCGACGGAGAGGTACGCGCGCGGCTGGACGCGCTGGACGACGGCGAGCACCTGCTCGGGCTCCAGCCACCGGTCCGTCAGGACGGTGAGGTCGGTGGCGGCGTCGGGGTCGGGCGTCAGGACGACACCGGTCTGCGTGCGCACGGCGCCACCGAGCCGTCGCGCAGCGGCGACGAGCCACTGCAGCACCCGCCCCTCCTCCCGGACGGGCAGGCCGTCGGGGAACGCGCGCTTGAACCCGTCGCGGTCGCCGCCCGGCCAGGGCTTCTCACCGCGCTCGCGCGGTGCCTCGAGCACCCAGACCATCACGGTCGTGGCGGGCAGGCCGAGGGCGAGCGCGTCGTGCCCGCCGACGCTGTACGGACCGGCGAGCGACGAGAGCCGCGCGAGCCGCAGCACGCGGGACGGCCGCGGCGTGCGGCGCGCGACGGAGCGCATGCCGAACGCCGCGGTCACCGCGGGCAGCATGCCCGTGCGGGTCGGGGTCTCCGGTGCGCGGGCGTCCTCCCACCGCACGCTGCGGAACCGGCTGGCGGCGAGCACCTCGATCTCCTCGGGCTCGACGCCCTCGGGGAGCGCGAGCAGGTGCCGCTCGGCCAGCATCGGGTCGTCGACCACGAGCGGCGGGTGCGTGGCCATCAGACGTCCGTCCGGTGGAACCCCTGCCAGGACCGCGACGCGGTCGGCCCGCGCTGACCCTGGTACCGCGAGCCGTACGCCGCGGACCCGTAGGGGTTCTCGGTGGGTGACGTCAGCCGGAAGAAGCAGAGCTGGCCGATCTTCATGCCGGGCCACAGCAGGATCGGCAGCGTCGCCATGTTCGACAGCTCGAGCGTCACGTGCCCCGTGAAGCCCGGGTCGATGAACCCTGCGGTCGAGTGCGTCAGCAGCCCGAGCCGGCCGAGCGACGACTTGCCCTCGAGGCGCGCGGCGACGTCGTCCGGGAGCGTGACCTGCTCGTACGTCGAGCCGAGCACGAACTCGCCCGGGTGGAGCACGAAGGGTTCGCCGCGTTCGACCTCGACCAGGCGCGTGAGGTCGGGCTGCTCGGCGGCCGGGTCGATGAACGGGTACTTGTGGTTGTCGAACAGCCGAAAGTACCGGTCGAGGCGCACGTCGACGCTCGACGGCTGGACCATGGCGGGTTCGTACGGGTCGAGCGCCACCCTGCCGGACTCGAGCTCGGCACGGATGTCGCGGTCGGAGAGCAGCACGGTGACACCGTAGTGCCGAACCGGGGGGAATCGGCCCGCGCAAGGGCACCGGGCACACCTTCCTCACACGGACGGCGGGTGCGCGGGGCGGCGGCGACGGGTGCTCCCGTGCGACTTATCCGCCTGTGAAAGGTCACGGGCCGTTCCGGGGGTCTCGGCCTTCGGGATATGCTGTGCCCGCTCACACTGTGGGAGCGCTCTCGCCGCGGTCCGGCGAGGCGCTTCGACGGCGCGGGCACGCGGCTCCGTCCGCGATGTAGTTCCGTAGGACGACCAGGCACCTGAGCAGGGTCGCTGGCACCTGGCGTGCACCTCACGGTGACGCCTCGGTCGTCGGCCGTGCGACGAGGCACGAGAGGCATGCGATGCGGTTCGGCCACTTCGACGACGAGGCGCGCGAGTACGTCGTCACGACGCCCCACACCCCCTACCCGTGGATCAACTACCTCGGGTCGGAGCGGTTCTTCTCACTGCTCTCGCACCAGGCCGGTGGGTACTCGTTCTACCGGGACGCCAAGATGCGGCGCCTCACGCGGTACCGCTACAACAACATCCCCGCCGACACCGGCGGCCGGTACCTGTACGTCAACGACGGCGGCGACGTGTGGACCCCGTCGTGGCTGCCCGTCAAGGCGGACCTCGACCACTTCGAGGCGCGGCACGGTCTGGGCTACTCCCGCATCACGGGTGAGCGCGGCGGCCTGCGGGTCGCGACGACGTTCTTCGTGCCGCTGGGCGAGGACGCCGAGGTGCAGCGGGTCGCCGTCACCAACACGTCCGACGCCGAGAAGACGGTCACCCTCTTCTCCTTCGTCGAGTTCTGCCTGTGGAACGCGCAGGACGACCAGACGAACTACCAGCGCAACCTCTCGATCGGCGAGGTCGAGGTCGAGCAGGACGGCCCGCACGGGTCCGCGATCTTCCACAAGACCGAGTACCGCGAGCGCCGCGACCACTACGCGGTGTTCGGCGTGAACACCCGCGCGGACGGCTTCGACACCGACCGCGACACGTTCGTCGGCGCGTACAACTCCCTGGGCGAGGCGGCCGTGCCGCGTGCCGGGGTCTCGGCCGACTCGGTCGCGTCGGGCTGGTACCCGATCGGCTCGCACTCGGTCCGCGTGACCCTCGCGCCGGGCGAGACGCGCGACCTCGTGTACGTCCTGGGCTACCTGGAGAACGCGCAGGACGAGAAGTGGGCCGACGACGCCCACCAGGTCGTCAACAAGGAGAAGGCGCACGCGCTGCTGGGACGCTTCGCGACGGCCGAGCAGGCCGACGCCGCGGTCGAGGCGCTCCAGACCTACTGGACCGAGCTGCTCTCGACGTACTCGGTGCGGTCGGACGACGAGAAGCTCGACCGGATGGTCAACATCTGGAACCAGTACCAGTGCATGGTCACGTTCAACATGTCGCGCTCGGCGTCGTACTTCGAGACGGGCATCGGCCGTGGCATGGGCTTCCGCGACTCCAACCAGGACCTGCTGGGCTTCGTGCACCTGGTCCCCGAGCGCGCGCGCGAGCGGATCATCGACATCGCGTCCACACAGTTCGAGGACGGGTCGGCGTACCACCAGTACCAGCCGCTGACGAAGCGCGGGAACAACGACATCGGCTCGGGCTTCAACGACGACCCGCTGTGGCTCATCGCCGGCGTCGCGGGCTACGTCAAGGAGACCGGGGACTTCTCGATCCTCGACGAGCCCGTGCCGTTCGACAACGAGCCCGGCTCCGAGGTGCCGCTGTTCGAGCACCTCACGCGGTCGTTCGACTTCACGGTCAACAACCGCGGGCCCCACGGGCTGCCGCTCATCGGTCGCGCCGACTGGAACGACTGCCTCAACCTCAACTGCTTCTCGACCGAGCCGGGCGAGTCGTTCCAGACCACCGAGAACCAGGCCGGCGGGCACGCCGAGTCGGTGTTCATCGCGGCGCAGTTCGTCCTCTACGGCGAGCAGTACGCCGAGCTGGCGGAGCGCCGCGGCCTCACCGAGGTCGCCTCGCAGGCCCGCAAGGTCGTCGGCGAGGTCCGCGAGGCCGTGATGGAGCACGCGTGGGACGGCCGCTGGTTCCTGCGGGCGTACGACTTCTACGGCAACCCCGTCGGCACCGACGCCAAGCCCGAGGGCAAGATCTGGATCGAGCCGCAGGGCTTCGCCGTCATGGCCGGTATCGGTGTGGGTGAGGGGCCCGACGACGTCGAGGCGCCCGCGATCCAGGCGCTCGACGCGGTCGACGAGATGCTCGGCACCCCGCACGGCCTGGTGCTGCAGTACCCGGCGTACACCACGTACCAGATCGAGCTCGGCGAGGTCTCCACGTACCCGCCCGGGTACAAGGAGAACGGTGGCATCTTCTGCCACAACAACCCGTGGGTGATCATCGCCGAGACCGTCGTCGGCCGCGGTGACAAGGCGTTCGACTACTACAAGCGCATCACCCCGGCGTACCGCGAGGACATCAGCGACGTCCACAAGCTCGAGCCGTACGTCTACGCGCAGATGATCGCCGGCAAGCAGGCGCCGCGTGCGGGCGAGGCGAAGAACTCGTGGCTCACCGGCACGGCGGCGTGGAACTTCGTCGCCGTCTCGCAGTACCTGCTGGGTGTCCGGCCCGACTACGACGGCCTGGTGGTCGACCCGCAGATCGGTCCGGACGTCCCGTCGTTCACCGTCACGCGCGTGGCGCGGGGCGCGACGTACGAGATCACGGTCACCAACTCGGGTGCCCGTGGCTCGCGCGGTGCGCTCGTCGTCGACGGGACCCCTGTCGAGGGCAACCACGTGCCGTACGCCCCCGCGGGCAGCACCGTCCGCGTCGAGGTCACGCTCTGACCGGGGCCGCTGCGCGCCCGGCGCCGACAGCAGGGGGCTGCCGCCGATGACGATCACCGCACAGATCACCGAGCCCGCGCCCACCCCGGTCACCACGACCGGGGTGGCGCCTCCGGGCGCCGTCACGCTGCGCAACGACCGCTGGGAGCTCGACGTGCTGCCCGGCACGGGCGCCGCGCTCGGCGGGGGGCGGATCCGCACGGCCGACGGCGTGTGGCGTGATCTGCTGCGCCCGACCCGGCGGGCGTCGTCGGGGAACCCGGAGAAGTGCGCGAGCTTCCCGATGGTGCCGTGGTCCAACCGCATCCGTGACGGCGTGCTGCCGTTCGCGGGGCGACGCTGGCAGCTGCAGCGCAACGCCGCCGACGGCACGGCGATCCACGGTGCCGTGCGGTACGCCCACTGGGACGTCGTCGAGCAGTCGGCGACCGCCGTGACTCTGGCGGTGGACACGGCCGAGCAGATCGGCATCAACTTCCCGTGGCAGTTCGGCGCGACCGTGCGGTACGCGGTCGACGGTGACGACCTCGTCGTGACGACGTCGGTGCGCAACACCGACGTCGAGCCGTTCCCCGCGGGGTTCGGCCACCACCCGTACCTCAGCCGCGCGCTGCTGCCCGTCGGTGCGCCCGTCCGCGAGTACCCGCCGACCGCCGGCCCGCTCCTGCACGTCCCGGCCGAGGCGGGGTACCGGCTGTCCGGTGCGATCCCCGACGGCCCCGCCGGCCCGGTGCCGCCGCGCGCGGACTTCCGGTCGCGACGTCCGCTGGGCTCGGGGTTCGTCGACGACGTGCTGACCGCGCTCGACCCGACCGAGCCGGTGCGCGTCGAGTACGCCGACGAGGGCGTCACCGTCGACCTGACCGTCGACCCGGTGTACCGGCACCTGGTCCTGTACGCCCCGCGCCGCCGCTGCTACTTCGCGCTCGAGCCCGCCACCAACGTCAACGACGGCTTCACGCTGCACGACCAGGGCGTCCCGGGGACGGGCGTGTTCGTGCTGGATCCCGGCCAGGAGCGCTCAGGCACCTTCCGCCTCTCCGTCACGGTCTGACCGAGCCGCCCACCCCGCAGGTGGTGAGAGTGCGATCCGGCCACCCCCGCAGGTGGTGAGAGTGCAATCCAGCCACCCCCCAGGTGGTGAGAGTGCGATCCGGCCACCCCCGCAGGTGGTGTGACCACGGCGACCACCGTCATCAGCGGGTCGCGAGAACCAGGCCGCTCGCCGCGAGCATGCACACGATCTCCTCTGCGAACGCACCGCTCGTCACGGTGACCAGCTGCGGCTGGTCGTCGAGCTCGAGCAGCAGGGACGCACCCGTTTACGCGAACGCGAACGTGTAGCCCGGCGGCGCGATGGGGTCGCGACCGATGCGCATGCCGCGCGTCGTGAGCGTCCGCCACGATGCCGACGGGCCCGAGCAGCGTCCTGACTAGGGCCGTCGTGGTCCGCAGCGGCACCCCGTGGGCCAGGTAGGGGGGTGGTGCTGGATTGCTCTCTCACGACCTGGGGGGTGACTGGATTGCTCTCTCACGACCTGGGGGGGGTGGCTGGATTGCTCTCTCACGACCTGGGGGGGGGTGGCTGGATTGCACTCTCACGGCCCTGGGGGGTGCTGGATTGCACTCTCACGAGCTGGTGAGAGAGCGATCCAGCGTCGCGGTGGGTCAGGGGCCTCGGGCGGGTCTGGCGTGGCGATGGCCGTCTCGTCGGGGACGACGTCGAGGGTCGCGGTGCGGAACGGCTCACCGGTGAGGACGCCGCCGTCGGAGGTGACGGCGACGCGGGCGACGTGCCGCTCAGTCCAGGTCGAGCACCATCCGATGGCCCCACTCGAACGTCTCGTCGCGCCGGAACCCGAGGTGCTCGTAGAACGCGACCGCCCGCGTGTTGCGTCCGTCGACGCCCAGGTGCACGCCGGGCACCCCCCGCGATCGCAGCGCGTCCGCCACGCCCTCGATGAGCCGGCGGCCCCACCCCTGGCCCTGGAGCCGCGGCAGCAGGTCGATGTGCAGGTGCGCGGGCGCCGACGCGGGCACGGGCGCGGGCGCCGGGTCGTGGACGAGCGCGCGCAGGACGTGGTCCTCCGTCCCGTCACGCGGGTCGACGAGCCGCGGGTAGCGCGCCCGCAGCACCGGCCACCACGCCCGCTCGCACCACGCCGTGAAGGCCTCGGTGTCGGCCGTCGCGACGACGTACCCGCCCACGCCCTGGTCGTCGACGACCACGGACGTCAGCCCCGGGTCTGCCACCGGGTACGGCCCGCAGTACACGTGGCCCAGCAGGTCCGGGTCCCGGTACAGCGGCGTGGCGTCCTGGCCCGCCGCGCCCGTGAGCAGGCAGACGCGGTACATGCCGGGCAGGTCCGACGGGTGGAACGGGCGCATCGACGCGGTCACCGGCCTGACCCTGCCACCACGGGCCCGCGGGGGCCAGAGCCGGCGCGACGGCGTCACGTCCGGGGTTGAAGGACCACGCCGGGTACCGGGTAGGATCGTTGGCGCAGGGCTCGCGAGAGCGCCGCGCGGGTGTAGTTCAGTGGTAGAACTTCAGCTTCCCAAGCTGATAGCGCGAGTTCGATTCTCGTCACCCGCTCCATCGTTTCCGCAGTTCACGACGCGACGCACACCGGGCTCCCCGGGGCCGTCGCCCGGTCCGTCCGAGGCTGCCTTCCCGGCGCTGGAGTTCACTCCTGCGAGCCGGCTCCCGCCAGAGCGAGCAGGGCGGCCGGGTTGTCGATCGTCAGGCGGTCGACGACCTCGTTCCCGACCCGCCGGGCGAGCCGCGGCAGGAAGCGGGCCGGCAGGTACTCCAGGCCCGGGAGGCCGCCGTACGCGCGGTAGCGGCTGCGGCGCGCGACGTCGCCGCCGAGCACGACCCGGGACGCGTCGCCCGCGGCGAGCGTCGCCTCGAGGCAGTCGAGGATCGCCGCGTCCGGGGCCTCGCGGTGCCGGGCCATCCCGTCGTAGCCGAGGTACGCGCCGGCGTGGGTGAGCTCTGCGTGCAGCCCGGGGTCGAGGTTGCGGTCCACGTGCGCGAGTACCACGCGGTCCGCGGGCAGGCCCTCGCGCGCCAGCGCGGCGAGCACCTCCCACGCGGCCGACCCGTGCTCGAGGTGGACCATGACGGCGACCCCGGTCGTGCTCGCCGCCTCGGCGACGGCGGCGAGCACGCGCCGCTCGAACGCCGAGATCCGCCAGTACCCGATCCCCGCCTTGAGGATGCCCGCCCGGACGGGCTCGCCCGACGGGCCCACGGCGACGTCCCCGCGGTCGGCGGTGTCGCGCGCCGGTAGGCCGTGACGCACGTCCGCCGTGAAGCGCTCGACGAGGTCGGCGGTGCCGCTGGCGCGCAGCCAGTGGTCGGCCGCGTAGTGCTCCTCGCGGTGTGCACCGCTCGCGTGCACGACGGCGAGCCGCGTGCGCGCGCTGATCCGGGCGACGGCCGCGGGGTCGCGGCCCAGGCCGGTCGGCGTCGCCTCGACCATCGCGCCCATCCCGGCCGCGACGAGGAGCGCCGCCTCGTCCCCGCTCGCCGCCTCGTCATCGAGCTCGTCCCCCCTGAGCAGTGGGGAGACCTGGAAGAGGTGCTCGTGGTAGTCGCACCGGCCGAGCGACTCCGTCGGCCTGTCGCCGAGCACCGTTCGCACGGTGGGGCTCCCAGGCGGGGGCAGGGCGGCCGCGGCGGCGCGTGTGTTGGCCATAGATGTAGTAGTACCACCAGAAAGCGCGCTCTGCGACGCGCCAGGGCGCGTCGTGCCGCGTGAACTTGCGTTCACAGCGGAGCCATGTTGTAGCCTTACGACATCGCTCAGCGGAGAGGGAGACATGACAACCGACCTGGCGTGGCCGATCGCCCTGACCATCGGAGTCGACGGCGTGATGGCCGGCGCGACCGGCGCGTACGACAAGTTCCTGGGCGACCTCGACGGGGTGTACCTGGACGACGGCGCCTTCGCCGAGGCGGTCGCGGCGCAGGGCCCCGACCGCCTCGCCTACCACGTCGACGAGCACCGGTACGGGTCGGCCCCGGGGGCGCTCATCGTCGGGACGAGCACGCTGCTGCCGGGTCGCGTCGGAGACGAGTTCGCGATGACGCGCGGCCACCTGCACGCGCGCGCCGACCGTGCCGAGCTCTACCACTGCCTCAGCGGCCGCGGCGTCATGCTCATGGACACCGTCGACGGGCGCAGCCAGGCGGTCCCCATGACCCCCGGCGTCGCCGTGCACGTGCCGGGGCACTGGGTGCACCGGACGGTCAACGTGGGCGACGAGCCGTTCGTCACGCTCTTCTGCTACGCCGCCGACGCCGGCCAGGACTACGACCTGATCTCCGACGCGGGAGGCATGTCCCAGCTCGTCGTGACCGACGGCGCTGACGGCTGGATCACCCGCGCGAACCCCCGCCACACCGGCTACGGGAGCGCGGCGTGAACGCGGCGTCGTCGGTCGTCCTGCCGGCGCCCGCGCGGGTCCCCACCCTCTACTTCATCGGCGTGACCACCGGGAAGTCGTCCATCCAGACGGTCTTCCCGCGCTGGGCGGCCGAGCTCGGTCTCGGCGACGTGCGGCTCCAGGGCATCGACCTGCCTCTGCACGCCCCGCGTGAGAGCTACCGCCGGGTCGTGGAGTTCATCGCCGGCGACCCGCTCAGCGTCGGCGCCCTCGTCACGACGCACAAGATCGACCTCTACGCCGCGTGCGTCGACCTGTTCGACGAGGTCGACGAGCTCGCCCGGCTCATGGGCGAGACGAGCTGCCTGTCCAAGCGCGACGGCAGGCTCGTCTGCCACGCCAAGGACCCGATCTCCTCCGGCCTCGCGATCGACGCGTTCCTGCCGGCCGGTTACTGGCAGGAGACGGGTGCCGAGGTCTTCCTCATGGGCGCCGGCGGCTCCGCCATCGCCATCAGCTGGTTCCTCAGCCGGCCCCACCGCGGCGCCGACCGCCCGTCCCGCATCGTCGTGTCCAACCGCAGCACGGCCCGGCTCGAGCACGTCCGCGCCGTCCACGCCGAGCTGGGCACCGACGTGCCGGTCGAGCTCGTCCACGCCCCCCAGCCGACCGACAACGACGACGTCCTCGCGGGCCTCGCGGCCGGGTCGCTCGTCGTCAACGCGACGGGCCTCGGCAAGGACGGACCGGGCTCGCCGCTGACCGACGCGGCCCGGTTCCCCGACGGCGCCGTCGCCTGGGACCTCAACTACCGCGGCGACCTCGTCTTCCTCGACCAGGCCCGGCGCGCGGGCGTCCGGGTCGAGGACGGGTGGGTGTACTTCCTCCACGGCTGGACGCAGGTGATCGCCGAGGTCTTCGCGCTCGACATGCCGACGTCGGGCCCCCGCTTCGACGCCCTCGGCGAGATCGCGGCGGGGAACCGGCGATGAGCACCGCCCGGCGTGTCCTCGTGACGCCGCGGTCCCTGACCGCGGCGGGTCTGGCCGACGTCCCCGAGCTCGAGCCGCTGCGCGAGCGCGGCTACGAGCTCGTCGGCCCGCAGCCGGGACGCATGCCGACCGCCGAGGACCTCCGGGACCTCCTCCCGGGCTGCGTCGGGTGGCTCGCAGGCGTCGAGCCGATCACCGCCGAGCTCCTCGCGCACGCCCCGGACCTGCGCGTCATCAGCCGCAACGGCGCCGGGACGGACGCGATCGACCTCGACGCCGCGGCGCGCGCCGGCGTGGCCGTGGTGCGCGCTGTCGGCGCCAACGCCCAGGGCGTCGCCGAGCTCGTGCTGGCCCTGACCATGAGCGCGCTGCGGCACGTCGTCGTCACGTCGACGGTGCTGCGCGGCGGGCGGTGGGAGCGCCCGCAGGGGGCTGAGCTCACCGAGCGCCGCGTCGGACTCGTGGGCCTGGGCGAGGTGGGGCGGCGCGCGGCCGCCATGTTCGGCGCCCTCGGCGTCCCCGTCGTGGCGTACGACCCCTACGTCACCGGGGGCGAGGTCCCGGTCGTGCCGCTCGACGAGCTGCTGCGCACGTGCGACGTCGTCAGCCTCAGCTGCCCGCCACCCGCCGGGGGGCGTCCTCTCCTCGGGGCGGACGAGGTCGCCACGATGGTGCCGGGGACGGTCCTGGTCAACACCGCCCGGTCCGCGCTCGTCGACGACGACGCCATCCTCGCCGCCCTCGAGGAGGGCCGGCTGAGCGCGTACGCCGTCGACGCCTTCGACACCGAGCCGCCCGCTCCGTCGCCGCTCCTTGCACACCGGCGCGTGATCGCGACGCCTCATCTCGGCGGGTACACCGGGCCCAGCGTGCGCCGTGCCACCACTATGGCAGTCACCAACCTCGTCGGTGCCCTGGAGGAATGATGACCGTGACCGCCGATGATGCTGCCCCCCTGATGGAGCGCCTGCTCCACGCCGACGAGCGGCTGCGCCCGTCGGAGCGCAAGGTCGCCGCCGTGGTCCTCGAGGACCCCGCCGCGGCCGTCCACCTGAGCATGGCGACGCTCGCCGCCCGGGCGGGCGTGAGCGAACCGACCGTCATGCGCTTCTGCACCGGCCTCGGGTTCGAGGGGTTCCACTCCTTCCGCATCGCGCTCGCCGAGGCACTCGCGATCGGCCTGCCGGTGACGCACTCGGCGATCAGCCCGGACGACGCCGTCGAGGCCATCGCGATCAAGATCTTCGACCACACCGTCAGCAGCCTCGACCGCGCCCGGCGCTCGCTCGACACCGCTGCCGTCGCGGCCGCCGTCGAGCACCTCCTCGCGGCCGAGGAGGTCCTGTTCGTCGGGCTCGGCGCGTCCGGGATCATCGCCCAGGACGCACTGCAGCAGTCCATGCTGCTCGGCGTCGCGTGCAGCGCCCCCATCGACCTGCACCAGCAGTTCATGGCCGCGTCCATGCTGCGGCCGGGCAGCGTCGTCGTCGCCATCTCCAACACCGGCCGCTCGCGGTCGATCATCGACATCGCGGCGCAGGGCAAGAGCAAGGGCGCGACGGTCATCGCCGTGGTCGGCGCGCCGAGCCCGCTCCTGGAGCTCAGCGACGTCGGAGTGGTCCTGCGCACGTTCGAGGACACCGACATCTACACGCCGACCGTCAGCCGGCTGGCGGGGCTCGTCCTCATCGACATCCTCGCGACGGCCGTGGCGGTACGCCGCGGGCCGGAGCACCTCCAGCGGCTCCAGGAGATGAAGGAGGCGCTGTCGACGTTCCGAGGGAGCGCCGCGCCCGACGACCCGCACGTGTCCACCGAGGTGGCCGATGAGGCGGACTGACGCCGTCCTCGGGATCGACCTCGGCACGAGCGTCGTCAAGGCGGGGGTCTACACGGCCGACGGCGTCGAGCGCGCCGCGGGGTCCTGCCCCGTCACGCTGCGCCGGCTCGGCGGGGGCCACGTCGAGCAGGACCTGGACGAGTTCTACGCCGCAGCAGCCGCCGCCACGCGCGCGGCGCTCGCGGACTCGGGGTTCGACCCCGCCCGCATCGGCGCGGTCGCCGTCGCCGGTCAGATGGCCGGGGTCGGCCTGGTCGACGCGGACCACCGGCCGCTCGCGCCGTTCGACTCGTGGCTGGACTCGCGCTGCGGGCCGGTCGTCGACGAGCTCGCGGCGCGGCACGGCGAGCGGATCGCCGCCACGTCCGGCTGCGCCCCCACGCTGAGCATCGGCCCGAAGATGCTGTGGTGGCAGCGGACCCACCCGGCGCTCTGCGCCGAGGCCGCCTCCTTCGTCACCGCCGCCGGTTACGTCGCCGGGCGGGCCGCCGGCCTCGCGGGCCACGAGGCGTTCATCGACCACTCGCACCTGCACTTCACCGCGGTGGCCGACGTCGGCGCCGGCACGTGGGACGACGCGCTCGTCGCGGACCTGGGGCTCGACCCGCGGCTCCTGCCCCGCATCACCCAGAGCACCGACGTCGTCGGCGTCCTCACCGCCGAGGCCGCCGACGACTTCGGGTTACCGCCCGGGGTGCCCGTCGCCGCCGGGTGCGGCGACACCGCCGCCGGGGCGCTCGGCGCGGGCGTCACCGAGCCGGAGCACGCGTTCGACGTCGCCGGGACGGCCGCGGTCTTCGGCGTGTGCCTTCCCGCGTTCGCCCCCGACACGGGCGGCGCGCTGCTGACGATGCGCGCGGCCCTGCCGGGCCGGTGGTACTCCCTCGCCTACGTCGGCGGCGCCGGCCAGGTCCTGGAGTGGGTCGGCCGTGAGGTGCTCGGGAGCGCCACGATGGACTCCGGCGCCTACGACGACCTCGCAGCCGTGGCCGCCTCGGTCCCGCCCGGCAGCGACGGCGTCGTGCTCGTGCCGCACTTCTCGGGCCGGATCGCGCCCGTCGCCCCCGCGACCCGCGGCGCGGTCGTCGGCCTCGGCACCGAGCACCACCGTGGCCACCTCGCGCGCGCCGTCCTCGAGGGCATCGCCTTCGAGTACCGCGGCTACGCCGACGCCGCCCGGGCCGCGGTGCCCGGGCTGACGCTGCGGTCGGTGACCGGCTCGGGCGGCGGTAGCCGCAGCGCCGTGTGGAACCGCATCAAGGCGAACGTGCTCGGTGTGGCGTACGCCCCGGTGCGGGGGATCGAGGCGGGCACCCGCGGTGCGGCGATCGTCGGGCTCGTCGCGCTGGGCCACGACGTCCCGCCGCTGGACGCGTCGGCCGTCGGCGAGGTCGAGCTGCCGGACCCGGCGAGCACGGCGGCGTACGAGGCCGCGTACGAGGGCTACCGCTGGTGGACGGAGCGCCTGGTCCAGGGCTACCGCCTGCGCGCGGAGGACATCAGCGAACGACGAGGTGGGGAGGACGCGTGAGCGTCAGCAAGCGGATCTGCATGGTGGGGGCCGGACGGGTGGGCCGGCTCCACACCCGCAGCATCATGGAGCGGCTCGGCCACCGGGCCCGGGTCACGGCGATCGTGGACCCGAGCCGCGAGGTCGCCGAGGAGCTGGCGCGTGACTACGGCGTCGAGGTCGTCTGCTCCTCGCTGGAGGAGGCGCTCGAGCGGGGCGTGTACGACGGCGTCGTCATCACCACTCCGACGTTCACCCACCACGCGCTCGCCCTGACCGCGCTCGCGGCCGGGCTGCACGTCCACCTCGAGAAGCCGATGGCGATGAACGTCGTGGAGTGCCGGGAGATCACCGCGGCGGCCGAGCGCGCCGGGGTGGCACTGCAGCTCGGCTACATGCGGCGCTTCGACCGCAACTTCGTCGACGCGGCCGAGCTGCTGCGCAGCGGCGAGATCGGCGACCCGATGATCATCAAGTCGCTCACGCACGGCCCGGGGCTGCCGCCCGCGTGGGCGAACGACATCCGGACGTCCAACGGCATGCTCGCCGAGGTCAACAGCCACGACCTCGACACCATCAGCTGGTTCGCGGCGTCCGAGCCCGTGGAGATCCACGCCACCGTCGCGAACCACAAGGGTGCCGACCGCGGCGTGACGAGCGAGCACTTCTACGACACCCTGCTCGCGACGGTGACGTTCGAGTCCGGGGCGCTCGCGAGCGTCGCGGGCGTCTGCCCTGCCGACTACGGCTACGACGCGCGCGTCGAGGTCACGTGCACGGGCGGCATGGTGCAGGTCGGCGACACGGGTCCGGGCGGGCTGTCCGTCCTCCCGGCCGGGAACCACCAGCACTCCCGTCCCGTCTTCCGGTCCTGGCGGGACCGGTTCGCCGACGCCTACGTCGAGGAGATGCTCGCGCTGCTGGACGTCATGGACGGCGCGCCCGTGCGGGTGGGCGCCGCCGACGGCACGCGCGCCGTCGCGCTCGTCCTCGCCGGGACCCTGTCGATCCTCGACGGCCGGCCGGTGCGCGTGGCCGAGGTGACGGGCCCCGACTTCGTGCCGTCGTGGCAGGCCGCGGCGGCGGGGGCGCGGTCATGAGGGCCGTCGTGTACCGGGGCCCGCACGACCTGGTCGTCGAGGAGCGGGCCGAGGCGCCTCTGGCGGCGGGGGAGGTCCGCGTCGCCGTCGAGAGCGTCGGCGTCTGCGGGACCGACGTGCGCATCGTCAAGGGCGAGCACTCCGCCTACGCCGGAGTGGTGGGGCGCGTGCCCGGCCACGAGGTCGTCGGCCGCGTCGCGGAGATCGCCCCCGCGACCGACGCGGGCTGCGCGGTGGGCGACCTCGTCTTCGTCGCGCCGAATCTCGGCTGCGGCGAGTGCGCCTTCTGCGCCACGGGCGACGAGAACCTGTGCCCCGCGACCGACGGCATCGGGATCACGCTCGACGGCGGCTTCGCCGAGTCGCTCGTCGTGCCCGCCCGCGCGGTCGCCGCCGGCAACCTCATCCGCCTCGCGGAGGGCAGCAGCCCTGACGCGGCGGTCCTCATCGAGCCCCTCGCGTGCGTGCTGCGCGGGCAGGACAAGGTGGGCGTCCGGGAGGGTGACACCGTGCTCGTCGCGGGCGGCGGGCCGGTCGGCCTGCTGCACGTCGCGCTCGCCGTCAGCCGCGGGGCGCGCCTCGTGATCTGCTCCGAGCCCTCGCCCGAGCGCCGCGCGGCCGCGCGCCGGGCCGGCGCTGCCGTCGTCGTGGACCCGACGGCCGAGGACCTGCACGCCGCGGTGGCGCACGCGCTCGGCGGCCGCGGGCCGGACGTCGTCGTCACGGCCGCGCCGGTCCATGCCCTGCAGCGGCAGGCGCTCGAGATCGCCGCCGTCGGCGGGCGCGTGCTGCTGTTCGGTGGCCTGCCGAAGAGCCGCCCGACCGTGGAGATGGACACCAACCTCATCCACTACAAGGAGCTCGTCGTCGCCGGGACGACGGCGTCCAACCTCACCGACTGCCGGCGCGCCGCCGAGCTCGTGAGCGGGGGTGCCGTGGACCTGGACTGGATGGTCTCCCACGTCTGCGCCCTGGAGGACGCCGACCGCGCGGTCGCGCAGGTCCAGGACGCGTCCGCCCTCAAGGTCATCCTCAAGCCACGTCCGGAGAGGTCCTCCTCATGATCAGCAAGCCTGTCCTGCTCCCGGTGCACCTCGACCCCGAGCCGGCCGAGGCCTTCACCGTCCAGCTCGGGCACCTGCGCCGGCTGACGGAGCATCTCGTCGACTGGGCCCCGCCCGCGCACATCGACCGACCCGTGCCGGAGGGGATCAGCGCTGTCGTCGTGCCCGACCTCAATGGGCGGGCCTACCGGATGGTCGACTCGTTCCGCCGCATCACCGTGCCGATCCTGCTCATCACCTCGGAGTTCGGCACCGTCTCGATGTGGGACTGGGAGATCCGGGACCACCTGCGCCGGCGCGGGGTCACGACCGTGGCCCCGACGTCGCTGCAGGAGTGCGAGGACGTGTGCCGTGCGCTGGCGACGGCCAAGGTGCTCGCGAGCTCGACGATGCTCGCCTACCAGGACGACCTGGGTGCGGGCATGCAGCCCGACATCTTCAAGCGGTTCTACTGGTGGGAGGACGAGTGCGTCCGCGACATGGAGCGCCAGTTCGGCGTGAAGGTCGAGCGGCGCAGCTACCGCGAGCTCGTGGCCCGCGCGAACGCCGTGCCGGACGCGCGGGTCCAGGAGACCCGACGCCGGATCGCCGGCAGCGTGCCCATGGCCGGGCTGAGCCCGTGCGCGCAGTCCGACGCCCTGCGGCTCTACCTCGCGCTGAGCGACGAGGTGGACGAGACGGGTGACGTCGTCGCCACCGGGATCAACTGCCTCAACGAGTCGGCGACATCGACGACGACGCCGTGCCTCGCCTTCGACCTGCTGTTCGAGGAGCGCGGCCTGCTGTGGGGCTGCGAGGCGGACCTGACCTCGATGCTCACGGAGACGATCGTGCACCGGTCGCTGGGCGTGCCGGTCATGATGACCAACCTCTACCCGTTCCTCATGGGCCGGGCTGCGCTCGAGCACGAGGGCATCCCGTACTTCCCCGAGGTCGAGGGCAGGCCCGAGGACCACGTGCTCGTGGCGCACTGCGGCTACTTCGGCGAGGTGCCGCAGTCGTGCGCCTCGGAGTGGGCCTGCCGCCCGCCCGTGCTCGCGATCGTCGACGAGAACGCGCACGCCATCGACGCGCGGCTGCCCGAGGGCCCGACGACGCTCGTGAAGATCGCGAGCGACATGCGGACCCTCACGGTCGCCTCTGCCGAGCTCACCGGCTACGTCCAGTACGAGAACTCCGACTGCCTCAACGGCGGCGTGCTGCGCGTCGAGGACGGCTACCGGTTCGTGGAGTCGATCCCGTCCCACCACACGGTGCTCGCCACGGGCGACCTGGCCCGCCGCACCGAGCTCGTGGCCGGGGTCATGGGCCTCGCCGTCGAGCACATCTAGACCCGGGCCGCCCTCCCCGGCGGCGCCCCTCCGGGAACGTGAGGTGGCACCGTCCGCCGTCCTGCGAGACGGCGTGCGGTGCTCAGATGATCCAATTTTAGAAAGTAATGTAAGAACTTGCCAGGTGTTTGGTGCGGATGTAGTCTCACTACCAAGGCAGGTCGGCGGGCGAAGGTGCGCGCCGGAGCAGTCGGTCTGACGAGGCGGTCGGACCTGGATCTCGAAGTACCCACCACAACGATGTGACGGAAGGAACGACCAGTGGCTACGTCCAGGTACACGAAGGCCGCGGCGGCCGCCGCGGTGATGACGCTTTGCCTCGCCGCGTGCAGCGGCGGCGGAGACGCGCAGGAGGAGGGTGGGGCGGCAGCCGTCGAGGCCGCCGAGTCCGGGACGGTGACGTGGTGGGGCTGGACTCCTGACACCCCCGTCGCGGAGCGGTACATCGAGGAGTTCAACAAGGAGTACCCCGACATCGAGGTCACCTACCGGAACTTCGAGAACGTCGACTTCCGCACCACGCTCGCGCCGGCGCTCGACTCCGGTGAGGGCCCCGACATCTTCAACCTCTCGCCCGCCGGCGGCTCGCCCGACACGTGGGGCGGCTACGCGCTCGACCTCGAGCCCATCGCGCAGGACGTCCTGGGCGACGACTACGAGTCGGCGTTCGGCGGCGGCTACCTCGACCAGCTCCGCGACTCCGAGGGCCGCCTGGTCTCCATGCCGCTCGGCGGCATGGCGGCGGGCTTCCTCTGGTACAACGCGGACATCTTCGAGGAGGCCGGGGCCGAGGTCCCGACCGACTACGACTCCTGGGTGAAGGCCTGCGAGGACATCGCGGCCATCGGCAAGGGCTGCTTCACGATGGGTGCCGGCGGGTCGGACACGTTCCCGTCGGAGATGTACCACTCGATCGCGAACTCGGTGGACCCGGAGTGGTTCATCAAGGCCGCCACGGGTCAGGCCAAGTGGGACGACCCGCAGGGCATCGAGGTCCTCCAGATCATCAGTGACATGCGCGACGACGGCATCATCGCCTCCAACGTGCTCGACTCGACCCAGTACCCGCTCGCCAACGAGGAGTTCATGCGCGGCGATGCCGCCATGGTCCAGATGGGCTTCTGGTACACCCAGTACGCCGGCGCCGAGTCCTGCGTCGCCGCGATGGAGGCTGCGGCCGTCAGCAACCCGGAGTGCTTCGTGCAGCTCCCGGCGCCGTTCCCGGACGTCGCGGGCAAGGGCAACGGCTCCGTGTACTTCGGTGAGGTCGACTACGGCCTGGCGATCAACGCGGACTCCCCGAACATCGCCGCGGCCAAGACCTTCCTCACGTGGATGACGATGACCAAGACCGGCCAGCAGAACGTCGTCAACGCGATCGACCTGCTGCCCGCCCTCCAGGGCGTCACCCCCGACTGGGACGCCATCGAGCTCGTCGACAACGAGGTGCAGCGCCCCGCGATCGAGCAGCTCATGAAGGACAGCACCGAGACGACGCAGTCGCGGCAGTGGCAGACGACCGAGTCCGCGCTCGACGCGATCATCCTGGCGATCCAGCAGGTCCTCGACCCGACCGTGGACCGGTCGCTGGAGGACATCGCCGCCGACATGGAGGCGACCGCCGAGGACAGCACGGTCGGCGTCGAGGACTGACGGCAGAGCACCCGAGCGAGGCGAGAGGTTTCACGATGGTCACGACCACGGGCCCGGTCACCGTCGGTTCCGAAGGCGCTCCTCGGGCACCGCGGCGGGGCGGGAGGCGCGCACGCGCCCCCCGCCTCGTCCCGGGCGGCCTGCGGTGGATCCTTCCGGGCTTCATCCTGTCCGTCGGGCTGATCTACTACAGCATCATCTACTCCGGCTACCTGTCGTTCTTCGACTGGGGCGGCGGTCGGCGGCCGATGATCCCGGCGGGTTTCGACAACTACGTCGAGGCGTTCTCCGACCCGGTGTTCTGGACGGCGCTGCGCAACACGCTGGTGTACTTCGTCGTCGTGTTCACGGTCCAGGTCGTCGGCGCGGTGCTCTTCGCCGCGGTGATGCACTCGAAGATCTTCCTGGCCAACGTCTACAAGGTCATCGTCGTCACGCCGGTGTTCGTCGCCCCGGCCGTCCTCGCCCCGGCCCACATCGAGGTGTGGCAGACGAACGGGACGGTCAACGCGATCCTGGACGCGCTCGGCCTGGACTCCCTCATGCAGGGCTGGCTCGGGCAGTCGACGACGTCGTTGCTCGTCATCATCCTCGTCGGCTGCTGGGGCTCGATCGGGTTCGGCTTCATCCTCTACTACGCGGGAATGGCCCAGATCGAACCCGAGATGGTCGAGGCGGCGCGGATCGACGGCGCCGGCAACATCCGGCTGCTGTTCTCGGTCGTCCTGCCGAACCTCAAGGGGACGACGGTCTCGCTCGCCATCCTCAACTTCATCACCGCGCTGAAGCTGTTCGACAGCGTCTGGCTGATCACGCAGGGCGGGCCGTCGCACTCGTCGGAGTTCCTCGGGACGATGATCTACGCCGAGACGGCGGGATCCTCCCGCAACCTCGGATACGCCGCGGCGTTGTCCGTCATCCTCCTGGTCATCGCGGTGACGGTGTCGGTCGTCATCCAGCTGCGCAGCCGCGAGCGCACGCCCGTCGTTGGGAAGAAGGCCCCCCGTGTTTGAGACCCGCACGCTGCGGTCGAGGCTGACCCTGCAGCTCCTCGTCACGATCGCGGTCATCCCGTTCCTCATCCCGTTGTACGCGATGGTCTCGCGCTCGTTCTCCGGGGCGGGGTGGGGGAACTACACCGCTGTCCTGTCGGTCCCGGGATTCGCGCGGTTCTTCATGAACTCGGCGATCGTGGCCGGCGGCTCGATGGTGATCATCTACCTGGCGACCCTCATGGCCGCGTTCGGCTTCTCGAAGCTGCACGTGCGGAACAAGGAGGTCTACTTCTGGATGATGATGGTGGCGCTCACGCTGCCCGAGGTGGTCCTCATCGCCCCGCTGTACGCGACGGCGGTCAACCTCGGACTGCTGGGCACCTTCTGGTCCGTGATCCTGCCGATCGCGGCGCTGCAGATCCCCTTCACGGTGCTCATCGCCCGCGGATTCGTCGACGGCATCCCGGACTCGCTGTTCGAGGCCGCGCGTCTCGACGGCGCGAACACGTGGCGGATGTTCTGGCACATCCTCGTGCCGCTCGCCCGCCCGATCGCCGTGGCGCTCGTCGTCCTCGTGCTCATCCACGCCTGGAACGCCTACCTGCTGCCCAAGGTCTTCCTCATCGACGAGGGCATGGGTGTGGTGACGATGCTGCCGGAGTTCTTCCGCCGTCAGTACAACGACGACACCCCGAAGATTCTGGCCGCTGCCGTCGTCACGGCGCTGCCGACGATCATCGCGTATATATCTCTGCAGAAGCACTTCGAACGCGGCATGGCCGCGGGTGCCATCAAGTAACGTTCGGCCCCGCCGCCCCACGGGGGGCGGCGGGCCGGGCGGTCCGAGCGGGACGGTGGAGGAGCGCAGATGAGGGAGACGACGTGAGTGCCGTGGGCCTCGCCGTTCCGGCGCGCATCTCGGAGGACCATTTCGTGACCGCGCTGGTGGGAGCGCTCGCAGGCCGGCTCATCGAGGAGGGCACCTCGCTCATGACGCGCGTCGTGCGCGACGACGAGGCGGAGGAGCGGCTCTACCGACACTGGGCCAGCATCGGCGGGATCTCCGGGGTCGCGCTCCTGGGGGTGCGGACGGACGACCCGCGCCTGCCCGTACTGGCGGAGCTGGGCCTGCCCGTGGCGGCGGTCGCCGACGCGAGCCACGGCGACGGCTTCCCCGCCGTCGTCGTCGATGTCGAGGGGTCGGTCGCGGCGCTGCGGACCTTCCTCGCCGGCCGCGCCCAGCGCCGGACGGTCTACGTCGTCGCCGAGGACGACCGCGACGACGCCCCCTGGCACGCGGTCGTCGAGGACGCGGCGGTGCTCGAGGACGGCGAGGTGGACGACTCGTTCGAGGTCGTCCACGCCGGTCGGGGCGGCGAGGCGGTCGTCACGGCGGCCACGGCTGCCCTCGCCGCGGGCCCGGCGACGCTGGTGTTCCACAGCGACGTCCACGCGGCGGCGGCGCTCGCCGCGTTCCGCGAGCGCGGCCTGCGCGTCCCGGAGGACGTGGCCATCGTGTCCTGGACGTACTCGACGCTGTGCCAGAGCACGACGCCGTCGATCACCGCGCTCAACCGCCGCGGCGTGGAGATCGGTGCCATGCTCGGCGACCGCATGCTCGGCGCGCTGGCGGGGGACCGGACGACGCAGGACCGGGCGCCGGCGCCGTTCGTCGTCCTCGGGGAGACGACATGAGGGCGGTGCGATCGCTGGGTCCGTCCGCCGCGCGGACGCGCAGCGCGATCCTCGACATGGTGCGCTCGAGCGGCACGGTGAGCCGGATCGAGCTCGCGGAGATGTCCGGCCTGACGGCGGCCTCCATCACCCGGTTCGTCAAGTCGCTCCTCGACGACCGGCTTCTCGTGGAGACCGGCTACGGCGACCCGACCGGGGGCAAGCGGCGCAGCCTGCTCGAGCTCAACCCGCGGGCGCGCTACGCGGTGGGCCTCTCGCTCGACGTCGCCCGCCTCAGCTACGTGGTCGTGGACCTCGGGGGCGACGTCGTCGGCCAGCTCGTCTCCCCGGGGATCGGCCAGTCCACCCCGAGCGTCACGGTCCCGCGCATCGCCGACGAGCTCGAGATGCTCTTCCGCCAGGTCGACCTGCCCGTCGAGGACATCGTCGGCGTCGGGGTGGCGGGCGCGGGCCTGGACCTCGGGACCGGCGTCGACGGCTGGTCGGCGACGACCGACGAGTGGGACTCCTTCGCCGTCCAGGAGGCGCTGCAGAAGCGGTTGGGCCTGCCGGTCGTCCGGGACAACGACGCTGCGTGCGCCGCCCTCGGGCAGTACTGGACCGGCCGGATCCCGGCGACGCAGGACTTCGCGACGCTCTACATGTCGCTGGGGTTCGGGATGGGGCTGATGGTCGGCGGCGGCGTGAGCCGAGGGGCCTCCTCGAACGTGGGGGAGCTCGGGCACATGGTCGTCGACATCGACGGGCCCGAGTGCTGGTGCGGGTCCCGCGGCTGCCTGGAGATGCTCGCCGCCCCCCGCGCGGTCGTGCGGCGCGCGCTCGCGTCCCCGGGGCTCGCCGCCGAGCTCGGTCTGTCCGGGGACGAGGCGCACGTCCGGCAGGACTTCGACGCCGTCGCGCGCGCGGCCGCGGAGGGACGTGAGCGCCCGCGTGAGCTCGTCGAGGACTCGGCGCGCTACGTCGCGGCGGCAGTGCTGTCCGTCGTCAACCTGCTCGACCTCGACCTGCTCTACCTCGCCGGACCAGGGTTCGTCGACGCCGGCGCCATCTACGTCCGCCACATCCGGGAGCGCGTCGCGCAGGTCGCCCGCACCCGCGCGATCCACCCGGTGACGGTCGAGCTGTCCACGCCCGGGGCCGACGCCGCCGCCTCCGGGGCGGCGACCCTGGCGCTCCAGCACGTGCTCATGCCGCACGCCCGCGTACGCCGGGAACCGGCCCGCTCCTAGCACCGCCCCGTGTCGCACGGCACCACCACCGTCGTCATTAATATCTAAATTAAGTATCGTTAGTAATCGCCGCGCGACGTCGCGCGGCCGTGTCAGAGAGGACCACGCCGTGGCCATCCGATCCATCCTGATCAACGTCACCGACGTCCGCCGCTCGGTGGACTTCTACAGGCGCCACCTGGGCGTCGAGGTGCTCGAGCAGTCCGACGAGGCGGCCGTCCTCGACGCCGTCACCGCGACGCTGCGCCTCGAGCGGCTCGACCCCGCGCGCGCCGAGGAGTCGACCTTCGTGTCGGACGACCTGCAGCGCGGGTTCCGCCACATCGGCTTCAAGGTCGCCGACATCGACGCCCGCGCCGCCGCGCTCCGCGAGGCGGACGTGCCGTTCCACCTCGAGCCGCTGAACGCCGAGGGCGACGTCCGGCTCACCTTCTTCTACGACCCCGACGGCACGATGGTCGAGCTGGTCGAGGGCCCGCTGCAGTACCACGAGGTCTACGACCGCGAGCTGGTCGACGCCGACTGGGCTCTCGGCACGCCGTCGCGCCCGCGCTTCGACCACGTCGGGGAGACGGTCGCCGACCTCGGCGTCACCCAGGAGTACTACGGCGCGCTCGGGTACCGTCTCATGGCCGGGATCCACCAGCCGGGTGACTCCCGGGGCTTCGAGATCGCCTTCCTGCGCGACGGCGACAGCTCGCTCGAGATCTTCACGTTCGAGCGCGGTGAGAAGACGACGCGCGAGCCGCAGCTCGGCGGCCCGGGCTTCGCCGCCGTCGTGCTCGACGGCGACGCCGCCCCCGTGGGCGCCACGCCCGTCGGCACCGCCTTCGGCACCGCGCTCGTCGCCGACCCCGACGGCCTCGTCCACGGGGTGGTGCAGGCGTGAGCGCCCCGGTCATGAACCCGCTGGGCTCGACCGGGCTGACGGTCAGCCACGTCACGCTCGGGGGCGGCCCGCTCGGCAGCATGCCCGAGAACTTCGGCTACGAGGTGGCCGAGCGGGACGCCGTCGACCTGGTGGCGGCGGTCCTCGACAGCCCCATCCGCACCATCGACACGTCCAACGGTTACTCGGGCGGTCGCAGCGAGGAGCGGATCGGGCGCGCGATCGCCGAGTACGGCGGCCTGCCCGACGACGTCGTCGTCATCACCAAGGTGGACCCGCGCGGCTCGGACTACAGCGGGGACCGCGTGCGCGCCTCGCTCGCCGAGAGCCGCGAGCGGCTCGGCATCGACCCGCTGCCGCTCGTGCACCTGCACGACCCGGAGTTCCACGACTTCGACGCCATGACGGCGCCGGGCGGCGCGGTGCACGCGCTCGTGACGGCGCGCGAGCGCGGCGAGGTCGGGCACATCGGGCTCGCCGGCGGCGACGTGCGGCAGATGGCCCGCTACGTCGAGCTGGGCGTGTTCGAGGTGCTCCTCGTGCACAACCGTTGGACGCTCGTGGACCGCAGCGCGGGGGACCTCATCGCCCGCGCGCAGGAGCGCGGCATGGCCGTGGTCAACGCCGCGGTGCTCGGGGGCGGCATCCTCGCCGACCCGACGGGCACGAACACCACCTACGGGTACCGGCCGGCACGCCCCGCGACGCTCGCCGCCGTCGCCGCGCTGCGGGACCTGTGCCGGGAGTTCGGCACCGACCTCGCGACGGCGGCCATCCGGTTCTCCACGCGTGACCCGCGCGTGGCGACCACCATCGTCGGGATCAGCAAGCGCCACCGGATCGCCTCCACGCTCGCGGCGGCGTCGGCCGACCTGCCCGAGGAGTTCTGGGCTCGGGTGGAGGAGCTCGTGCCCTCTCCCGAGAACTGGCTCGACGCCGACGACCCCAGCAACGCCTGAGCCGACGTTCCGACCACCGAAGAGACCGAGGAAAGCCATGCCGCTCGTCCGTGTCGACCTGCACGACCACCATGCCGACCTGCGCCCCGCGATGAGCGAGGCCATCCACAGCGCCCTCGTCGAGGGCTGGGGGATGCCGGCGGACGACCTGTTCCACGTCTTCCGGCTGCATGCGCCGGGCGACCTGTTCTTCAGCCGGACGTACCCCGACGCCGATCGGAGCGACGTCGTCATCATCCAGATCCTCGCGTACAACGGGTACACCCCCGAGGCGAAGCAGCGCGGCGCCGCGCTCGTGGTCGACCGCCTCGCGGCCCTCGGCATCCCGCGCGACCACGTCCTCATCGCGATCACCGAGAACGGCGACGGCGACTGGCTCGCGCCCGCCAAGGAGGCGTGAGCGTGCGCCACCCGGTGCCCTTGACGGGGTTCATCCAGGTCGCTGTCGTCGTCGAGGACATCGAGGCGGCGCTCGACGCCTGGTGCGAGCTGCTCGACCTGCCCCGGCCGGAGGTCCGCGAGACCGGCCCGACGCCAAACCCGAACGAGACCTACCGCGGCCAGACCGCGGCCTACGGGCTCAAGCTGGCCGTCCTCGACTGCCCGGAGCGGGGCTTCGTCATCGAGCTCCACGAGCCCGACGCGAACCCGTCGACGTTCCGGGAGTTCCTCGACCGGCACGGCAACGGCGTGCACCACCTGGGCTTCCAGGTCGGCGAGGCGCGCGACGCCGTCGTCGGCGAGCTGGAGGCCACGGGTCACGCCCTGCGGACCGTCGGCGTCTACGACGACGGCAGCTGGACCATCGTCGACACCGAGGACGTGCTCGGCGTCAACCTCAACATCAAGCCGCACGCCTGACCACCCAGGCGCACAGACCACCCACCGCAAGCGAAGGACGTGTGACCACCGTGACCGCCGACCGCAGCCGCTTCCCCCAGGACTTCGCCTGGGGCACCGCCACCGCCTCCTACCAGGTCGAGGGGGCGACCGACGTCGACGGGCGGGGGCCGAGCATCTGGGACACCTTCAGCCGGGTGCCCGGGGCGATCGCCGACGGGCGGACCGGGGACCTGGCCGACGACCACTACCGGCGCTTCCGTGAGGACGTCGCGATGCTGGCGGACCTCGGCACGAACGCCTACCGGTTCTCGATCGCGTGGCCGCGCATCCAGGCGGACGGCACGGGCCCGGCCAACCCCGCCGGCCTGCGGTTCTACCGCGAGCTCAGCGAGGCGCTGCTCGAGCGCGGCATCACCCCGTGGGTCACGCTCTACCACTGGGACCTGCCGCAGGCGCTCGAGGACCGCGGCGGCTGGCTCGAGCGCGACACCGCCCAGCGGTTCGGCGAGTACGCGAGCCTCGTGGTCGACGAGCTGGGCGACGTCATCGACCACTGGGCGACGCTCAACGAGCCGTGGTGCTCGGCCTTCCTCGGGTACGCCGGCGGCGTGCACGCGCCGGGCCGGCGGGTCGGGTCGCAGGCGGCCCGCGCGGCCCACCACCTGCTGCTCGGTCACGGGCTCGGGATGCAGGCGATCCGGGCCGCGCGCCCGGAGGCGACGGCCGGTGTCGTGCTCAACCTGTACTCGGTGCGCGCGGCGAGCGAGAGCGCGGCCGACCAGGACGCGGCACGCCGGGTCGACGGCCTGCAGAACCGCTTCTTCCTCGAGCCCCTGCTGGGGGACGGGTACCCGGCGGACGTGCTCGAGGACCTCGGCGAGACCGAGTGGTTCGCGCAGAACGAGGCCGACGCCGAGCTCATCGCGGCGCCGATCGACTTCCTCGGCATCAACTACTACAGCCGCCACGTCGTCGCGGCCCCGCCGCTCGGCGTCGCGCTCCCCGGGGCCGCCGCGGGCCTCGCGTGGCCCGGCAGCGAGAGCGTGCAGATGGTCGACACCGGTGCGCCGCGCACGCAGATGGGCTGGCCGATCCACCCCGAGGGCATGGTCGACGTGCTCGAGATGGCGCACCGTCGCCGGCCCGAGCTGCCGCTGTACATCACGGAGAACGGCTCGGCGTACCCCGACGAGGTCGTCGACGGCGAGATCGAGGACGAGGGGCGGCGGCGCTACCTCGAGCAGCACGTCCTCGCGTGCTCGGCGGCGCTGCAGCAGGGGCTGCCCCTCAAGGGCTACTTCGCCTGGACGTCCATGGACAACTTCGAGTGGGCCTGGGGCTACTCACGGCGGTTCGGGCTCGTCCACGTCGACTACGAGACCCAGAAGCGGACCGTGAAGCGCAGCGGCAAGTGGTTCGCCCGCTTCCTCGGCGGCGCGGCCGGCGACGCCTGACCGTCCCGCACCACCTGCACCACCTGCACCACCTGCACGACCCGGACACCCTCCACCTCCCCGCCCGACCGAACCGGAGACGACCATGCCCCCTCGCGCCCTGCGCGCCGGCCAGCGAGCCGAGCTGCACGTGATCGACGTCGTCACCGGGGAGGACCGGCTGGTGCACGAGTCCTCGAGCCTGCTGTTCGAGGCGCCCAACTGGTCGCCGGACGGGCGGTGGCTCGTCGTCAACGGCGGCGGGCGGCTGTTCCGGCTGCCGGCCGACGGCGGGGAGCTGGAGGAGGTGCCGCTCGGTGACGTGCCGGAGATCAACAACGACCACGTGCTCAGCCCCGACGGCGCGACGGTCTACGTGTCGGCCGAGGACGGCCACCTGTACGCGGTGCCGTTCGAGGGTGGCGGCGCGCCGCGGCGCGTCTCCAACGACCGCGGGGCGTTCCGCCACTACCTGCACGGCATCTCGCCCGACGGTGCGACGCTCGCCTACATCGGCCTGGTCCAGCACGCCGACGGCACCGCCACGACGAACGTCTGGACCATCCCGGCCGCGGGCGGCCCGGACGTCCAGCTCACCGACGACGAGTTCCCCGACGACGGCGCCGAGTTCAGCCCTGACGGTCGGTGGGTCCTGTTCAACTCCGAGCGGGCACGGACCGAGCCGGGCCACGCGCAGCTGTTCCGGATGCGCACGGACGGCTCGTCGGTCGAGCAGCTCACGTTCGACGAGCGGGTCAACTGGTTCCCGCACGTCTCCCCGGACGGGAGCCGGCTCGCCTACATCAGCTTCCCGCGGGGGACGCTCGGGCACCCGGCCGACCTCGACGTCGTCCTGCGTCTCCTCGAGCCCTACGACGCCGACGGCGCGCCGGGGACCGTGCGGGACCTGGTCGTGCTCTTCGGGGGCCAGGGGACGATCAACGTCCCGAGCTGGGCCTCGGACAGCCGCCGGCTGGCCTACGTCGCCTACCCGATGTCCTGAGACCGCGCCGCCGGCGACACCCCGACCCTCCTGCCCGACAGACAGCGAGAAGCCGCGCAGTCAGCACGTGATCCTTCGAGCGGACCTCTCACAGGACCCTCGGACGGCCGGCTCGAGACCTCGGCCGCCCTCGCCGCCCAGGTCTCGAACCGCACAAGGCCAGGTCACGGCGCGGCCACGCGGGGGCCTTCCCGGACACGGAAGGCCATCGTTCGCGTCACGAGCCGGCAACTCCCACCCCGCGCCACGGGCCTCGGCCCTAGCGTCGGCGCCCACACGACGGGCGACGACGAGACGGGGCAGCGATGAGGACGAACCACGGTAGGACGACCGGGCTGGCCGGCGCTGCGCTCGTCGTCGCGGTGGCCCTGGGCGGCTGCAGCGCGGGCGACGGCTACTCGGACGCGAGCGGCGTCTCCGAGCCGGGCTACGACGTGGCCGTGCCCCCGGACCCGGAGCCGGGACCCTCGGTGCCCGCACCCGGCTTCGAGATGACCGACCCCGGGCAGGACGCCCTGTCGACGTTCGCGCTCGACATCGACACCGGCTCGTACACGCGGTTCCGCGACGCCGTCTCCCAGGGCATGGCGGTCGACCCGCGCGAGGTCCGCACCGAGGAGTTCGTCAACTACTTCGACCAGGACTACCGCACCCCGGAGAGTGGCCTGGGGGTCAGCATCGACGCCACGACGCTGCCGTTCCGACCCGAGCACCGGCTCGTGCGCGTGGGCATCAGCAGCACTCCGACGTCGAGCGCGTCCCGCGTCGACGCGGACCTCGCGCTCGTCGTCGACTGCTCGGGCTCGATGGGCGACGCCGGCAAGATGGGGACGACCAAGGCGGCGCTGCGCACGCTGGTGTCCGCGCTGCGGCCCACCGACCGGGTGGCCATGGTCTGCTACTCCACCGAGGCCGACCTGGTCCTGGAGCCCACCCGGGTGTCGGAGCGCGAGAGCGTCCTGGCGGCCGTCGAGGAGCTGACGCCCCAGGAGTCGACGAACGCGGCCGCCGGCCTCGCGCTCGGCTACGACGTCGCCATGTCGATGCGCACCGAGGGTCGGATGACGCGCGTGGTGCTCATCAGCGACGGGGTCGCGAACGTCGGCGAGACCGACCCCGACGGGATCCTGGCGCGCATCAGCACCGAGGCGAAGTCGGGGATCAACCTCATCTCGGTCGGCGTGGGCATCACGACCTACGACGACCACCTGCTCGAGCAGCTGGCGGACCAGGGCGACGGGTGGCACGTCTACATCGACGGCGAGGCCGAGGCCGAGCGGGTGTTCGCCACCGGCCTCACCGGCTCGCTCGTCGTGGCCGCGAAGGACGCGAAGGCGCAGGTCCAGTTCGACCCGGCCCGGGTCTCCGGCTACCGGCTGCTGGGGTACGAGAACCGGGCGGTCGCCGACGCGGACTTCCGCAACGACGCCATCGACGGCGGCGAGGTCTTCGCGGGCCACGCGACCACCGCGCTGTACGAGGTCGCGGTCCGCGAGGGTCGGTCGGCGGAGCCGTTCGTCACGGCGACGGTGCGCTACCTCGACGCCGGCGGCGAGGCGGTCGAGCGCTCGGCGAGCCTGGCCGGGTCCGGGGGCGACACGTCACTGCGCGAGGCGTCACCGCGCCTCCAGCAGGACCTCGTCGTCGCGCTGCTGACGGACCGTCTGCTCGGGGGGCCGTGGTCGGACGTCGTGAGCGGCGCCGACCTGCGCGCCCAGGCCCAGGGGCTGCTCCGGGTCCTCGACGGCGACGCCGACGTGGCCCAGCTCGTCGAGCTGGTCGACCAGGTGACCGGCTGAGCGGGCCACCGAGGCGACCGATTCGTCCCATCACCTGGACGGTCTGTGAAGATCCTGTGACGACGGGACCGCGACGTGTCACCCGGCCGGCCCAGCGGGACGGCGTCACAGAGGGTGGCCCGACTGTGTCGGGCCAGGTCACGAGACTTTCGCGCCGTCTCGTGCGGCCCCCGGGCGGCCGGACGCGCGATGCTACGTTGACGACGGCCCAGGGGGAGATCGACGCCGGCACGTGTCGTGCCCCCCGCACCGCCGCGCCGGGTCGTGGTCGCGTCGCGCTTCGCGCGTCGTCCGGTGCGCGGGTACTCGTGCGTCGGCCCGGCTGCGTCCGGTGCGCCGACCCGAGGAGCACCTGTGACCAGCTCGACACCCGTCCGCCGCCGCCGCACGATCGTCGTGGCCGTCGCCGCGGCAGCCCTGCTCGCCGCAGCGGGCTGCACGTCCACCGCCAGCGCGGGCAGCAGCGCCGAGCCCGCCGAGGTCACCACCTACGCCGGTGGGCAGACGACCTTCGAGGAGTCGTTCGCGTACGACAACGGCCTGGTCGTCGAGGTCGGGAAGCCGTCCGCCTTCGTCCCCTCGCAGTCCGCCGACGGCGTCGAGGGTGTCGACGGCAAGCCCGTGAAGGTCCGCGTCTACATCGTCAACGGCACCAGCCGCGACTACGTCCCCAACACCCTCGAGGTCACCGTCGTGTCCGACGGTGAGGACGCCGCGCAGATCCTCGACCCCGCCTCGCGCATCGAGCTCACCGGCCCGGGCCTGTCCCTGGCTCCCGGGGACGTCGCGGCGTTCGACCTCGCGTTCGTCGTGCAGGACCCGGCCGACGTCACGGTGACGCTCATCCCGTCGATCGCGGGCTACGAGCCGCTGGTCTTCACCGCGGCCTGACCTCCACCCGGCGCCTGCGCAGGCGCGCACCACGCAGGGGCGGCACCGGCAGCGGTGCCGCCCCTGCGTGCCTGTGAGCGCGGAGACGGCCTCACCGAGCACGGCGGCGCCCACCATCCCCGGCGGCTGGTGAGAGGGTGATGTGAGTCCCGACGGCCGAAGCGTTTAAGGCGTTGTTTCGGAGATACCGGGCGCTACTTTCGGCCCGTCGACGACGCACGCGGAGCGTCTCGGCCCCCTCCGACCGTCACGGGATGCACAGCCATGCCTGCCGCGACTCGCCCGGAGGGCCCGTCATGACAGCGCGCCGGACCGCCCGGCAGCGCCGTCGCCGCCGAGCCAGGGAGACGACGCGTGACCACCGAACGTCCGGACGCCAGGGGTGCCCGACCTCGCACGCTGAACGCCGTCCCCACCCCCCGCTCCGGGGTGCCGACCGTCGGGTTCGGCATCTCGGCCATCGCGACGCCGCCCCCGGCAGCCACGTCCCTCGCCGACGAGCCCGAGGGACGCAGTCGCGCCGTGCTCGTCGCGGGCGCCCTGCTCGCCGTCGTCGCCGTGGCCGCGGCGCTCGTCGCCTTCCGGATCATCGTGCCCTCCACCCCCACGGCCAGCGCCGGGGAGGGCGCCGCCGACCGGACCACCACCGAGATCCGCGAGCAGCCCGGAACGGTCGTGCGCTACGGAGACCCGCACTCCTACGGCGACGGCCTCGAGGTCGCCGTGAACGCGCCGCAGAGGTACACGCCCAGCGACAACGCGACCGGCGTCGACGCGGGCGTCCCCGTCAGGATGCAGGTCGTCGTCACCAACCGCACCGACGGGGACTTCCGCCCCAACACGCTGCAGGTCAGCGCGACGTCGGGCGGCCACGCGGCCCCCGCGGTCTGGGACCCCGACCAGGGGATCGCCCTGACAGGCCCGGACATCACGGTCCCCTCCGGCGCGAGCATCCACTTCAACGTCGCCTTCGCGGTGGCCGACCCCGGCGACGTGGTCCTCGAGGTCACGCCCGCGCTGTTCGGCTACGGCGCCGTGGTCGTGCAGCCGTCCTGACGACGAACGACAGCGGGTGCCGGGCGTGACGCCCGGCACCCGCTGTCGTCATCCCCGCGTGATGATCACGCGACGCGACGACGCCACGCGACGAGCGCGGCACCGAGCAGCAGCCAGACGACGGCGAGCGTCGCGACCGGCAGGGTGCCGTCCGTCCCCGTCGCGGCCAGGCCGGCCGCGCGGACGAGCGCGCTGTCGCCGATCCGCACGAGCCGGCCGGCGGCGTCGACCGCGAAGGTCAGCTCGGCGGAGACGGCGACGCCGTCGAGCCCGACGCCCGCGGCGACGAGCCGGTGGTCGCCGGCCTCGAGACCGGTGGGCAGGACGACCGTCGCGCTCGCGGTGCCGTCGGCGCCCACCGTCACGCGGGCCAGCTCACGCGGGGTCGAGTAGACCGTGACGACGAGCTCGGACCCGGGGAGCATGCCGACCACCCGGACGGTGGCCGACGCGCCGGCCGCCAGTGCGCCGAGCCCGGCGTCGAGCTGCAGCGAGGCCGACGTGCCGGTCCCCATGACGCGGATCGTCGTCGAGGCCGTGGCCGGCAGCGTGTGCGCGTCCCCGGCCTGCTCGGCCGTGATCGTGCACTCGCCCGACGCGATGGTGCGCAGGGCGCCGTCGACGACGACGCAGGCGCCCTCGCCCACGAGCGTGACCGGCAGGCCGAGCGACGACGAGGCGGTGAGCGCGACGGGGCCGACAGCGAACAGCAGGTCGGCGATCGGCGCGAGCGTGACCACCTGCGGACGACGCCCGACCTCGGTGGTCAGCGTGACGGGCGTGGCCGCGGCGACGTCGTCCGTCCCCGCCTGCGTGGCGGTCACGGTGCACGGGCCCACGTCGGTCGCGGTGAGGTCGCCGTCGGTCAGGACGCACGCGCCGGACGCCGTGAGGTCCACGGGCAGGTCGAGCGAGGACGACACGACGACCGGCGCCGTCTCGTCGTACACCAGCGCCGGGAGCTCGAGGGAGATGCTCTGCGGCTGCTGCGCGACGGTCACCGTGCGCACCGCGGTCGCGGGGTGGATCTCGGTGGTGCCGGCCTGGGCGGCGGTGACGGTGCAGTCGCCGGCGGCCACGACCGTCAGGGTCGTCCCGTCGACGGTGCAGGCGCCGGTGCCGGTGAAGGTCAGCGCGCCGCCGGAGGTGGCGGTGCCCGTCACGGTGACCGGCACGTCGCCGTACGTCAGGGAGCCGATGGGGTCGAGGGTGACGGTCTGTGCCGCACGGTCGACGACGAGCGACCCGCTCGCCGCGGCCGCGGTGCGGTCGTCCGCCGCCGGCAGGTTCACCGACACGGGCCAGGTGCCCGCGGGCGCCTCGAGGCCAACGATCCCTGCGGTCCCGTCCTCGACGGCGACGCTGCGGGTCGCGTCGCCGATGGAGAAGGTCGCCGTGCCGGTGACCGGGACGCCGTCGGAGCGGGTGAACGTCGCTACGACGTCGAACGGCTCACCGCTCACCAGGGACACGGGAACGGTCGACAGCGTCACGTCCGTGGTCGCGCGCGGGGTGGCGGACACCGGCGTGCTGCCCTGACCTGCCCCGAGGGAGTTCCGGCCGACGATCGTGAGGTCGTACGCGGTGCCGTTGGTCAGGCCCGTGATCGTCGTCGACGTGCTGGCGGCGCCTGTGGTGCCGCAGAGCGCTGCCGCGGCACCCGACGCCGCGCAGTAGACGTCCCACCCCGCGACGATCGACTGCGGTGCCGTCCACGTGACGTCCACCTGACGGTCGCCGGGTGTCACCACGACGTCGGTCGGCGCCGAGGGGACGGCGGCGGGGCGGATCGTCACTGTGCCGGCGCCCGTGTATCCGCTGGCCAGCCCCGCGAACGCGAACCGGTAGGCCGTGCCCGCGGTGAGGCCCACGGTCAGGCTCGCGTTCGGGTAACCGGCACCGTCGTCGTCGGTGCCGACGAACCGGCCGTCCGCCGTCCAGACCTCGAGCGCGTTGTCGAAGGCGCTGCCGAGCGTGATCACCACGGAGGTGGTGGCGGGCGCGACGAACTCGTACCACCGGCCGTTGGAGTAGTACGGCGGTGGACCGGTCCCCGTGCCACCACCCACCGTGGTGAGGCCGACGTTCGAGGCGTCGAAGGTCCCGTCGAGGACGTCCAGCGGCAGCGGCAGCGGGCTCGAGAACGAGCTGCCGTCAGCGGTCGGGGCGTCACCGACGGGCTCGCCCTGCGCGGGCGTCAGCCCGACCAGCAGGAACGCCGCGGCGAGCAGCGTCGTCAGGGCGCGGCGCGCGTGGGGCCGCGCCGCTCGGGGACGTGGCGGGGAGGCGTGAGGGGACGTCGGGCGCACAGGGGACTCCAGGTGGGGGGAGGACGGTCGGTCGGCGCTGCCCCCGCCTGGCCGTCATCGTGGCCGTGCCGGTCCGGGACGTTGGTCCCTGCTCGGCGCGGGCGTGCGGTGCACCACGGTGGGCCACGAAACGACCGTTCCGGGTGACGAGTCACGGGTGACGGGCGTGGCGAACGGGCGACGGGCCCGGGTGCCGCTGGCCGACACCGCTGGTCAGCCGGGGCGCGGTGACGGTCCGGTGCGTCAGACTGCCGGGGTGACCGACCTGCTCTCGTCGCCGCGCCCGCTGGGCGACGGGACGATCGCGCACCGGCCGGACTGGACGTGGCTCCCGGCCGGGGCCGTGCCGACCGACGACGACCTGGTGCGCGCCGCGCGCCAGGCCGAGCAGCTGCTCGCCGAGCACGGCGTCACGTACGGCGCCGACCACACGGACGGCGACCAGCAGTGGCGCCTCGACCCGCAGCCCGTCGTCGTCGACGAGCCCGAGTGGGCCCGCCTCGACGCCGCGCTCGTCCAGCGCGCCGAGCTGCTCGACGCCGTCCTGCACGACCTGTACGGCGCGCGCCGCCTGCTCGACGACCGGATCCTGCCGCCGACGACCGTCCTGGCGCACCCCGGGTTCCTGCGGGCCGTCGACGGCCTGCGCCTGCCGGGCGGGCGCGAGCTCGTCCTCACGGCGACCGACCTCGTGCGGGACGCGTCGGGCGGCTGGTGCGTCGTCGCGGACCGCACGCAGGCGCCGTCGGGCGCCGGGTACGCGATGGAGGATCGGCGCGTCACCGCGCAGGTCCTGGCCCCCGTGTACCGCCAGGCGTCGATCGCGCGGCTCGGGCCGTTCTTCCACGCCCTGCGCAAGGCCCTGCGCGAGGTCGCGCCGCCCACCGCGGGCGAGGACCCGCGCGCGGTGCTGCTGTCCCCCGGCCCGGGCAGCGAGACGGCGTTCGACCAGGCGTACCTCGCCTCGATGCTCGGCCTGCCGCTCGTCGAGGGCAGCGACCTGGTGGTCCGCGCGGGGCGCCTGTACCTGCAGGGCATCGACGGCCTCGAGCCCGTGGACGTGGTGCTGCGGCGTGTCGACGGCGAGTGGTGCGACCCGCTGGACCTGCGCGCCGGGTCACGGCTGGGGGTCCCCGGGCTGGTCCACGCCGTCCGGCAGGGGTCGGTGAGCGTCGTCAACCCGCTCGGGGCGTCCGTGCTGGAGAACCCCGCGCTGCTCGGCTACCTGCCGCGCCTCGCGCGGGTTGTGCTCGACCAGGACCTCACGCTCGCGTCCGTGCCCACGTGGTGGTGCGGCGAGGAGCGGGCCCTGCGGCACGTCCTCGCGCGTCTCGACCACCTCGTGCTCAAGCCCGTCGTCCACGGGCCCCGCAGCACGACGGTGCTCGGGTGGCGGCTGACGGCCGCGGAGCGCGAGCAGCTCGCGGCGCGGATCGCGGCCGAACCGTGGCGGTGGGTCGGGCAGGAGCACGTGGGGCCGAGCGCCGAGTCGCCGGACGCCGCCGTGGGGGTGGCGACGGACCGGCCGGGCGTCTCCGGCGTCGGACCCGCCGACCTCGGGCCGCGTGCCGCGGTCATGCGGACGTTCGCCGTCGCGCACGCGGGCTCCTACACCGTCATGGCCGGGGGCCTGGCGCGCGTCGCCGACGACCACGTCGTGTCGTCATCGGCCGCCGGCGCGCACGCCAAGGACGTGTGGGTGCTCACGTCGCAGCCGACGGCGGCCGTCGGGGCGCTGCGGGAGGACGTCGACGCGGGAGTCGGACGCACCGTCGCCTACGGCATCTCGCCCCGCGCGGCCGAGAACCTGTACTGGATGGGCCGGTACGCCGAGCGCGCCGAGGACGGGGTCCGCATGCTGCGGGCCGTCGCCGACCGCTGGGACGACTACCACCGGACGCCCGACACCGCGGGTGGTCAGGCGCTCGCGGTGCTGCTGCAGACCCTGACGCCCGGGGCCCTGCCCGACGGCGGTCAGGCGGCGGCCGCCCGGTCCGACGTGGAGCACGTCGGCCCCCGCGTGCCGGCCCTGCGCGACATGCTGCTGGACCACCGGACGCCGGGGTCGGTGGCGCGGGCCGTCCGCCGCCTGGGGTCCGCAGCCGCGACGGTGCGCGACCAGCTGTCCACCGACACGTTCGGGCCCCTCGCGCGCATCGAGCGCACCCTGCGCGACGAGCGCACCCGGGTCCGGGCGCGGCAGCACAGCGGCGACGTCCTCGACGTCGGACCGGTGCCGCCGGGCTCGGTGACCGCCGGCCTGCGCCCGACGCTCGACCGGGTCCTGGAGAGCCTGCTCGCGATCTCCGGCATCGCCGCGGAGGGGCTGACGCGGGACGTCGGCTGGCACCTGCTCGACGCGGGCCGCCGCCTGGAGCGCGCGCAGCGCCTCGTCGCCCTGCTGCGGGCGACCCTGGTCGAGCACAGGTCCGCCGAGGTGGAGGACCTGCTGCTGGAGTCGGCACTGCTGGCCACCGAGTCCGCGATCACCTACCGCCGCCGCCACCAGTCCCGCACGGACGTCGCCAGCGTCCTGGACCTGCTCGTCCACGACCGCACCAACCCGCGCTCCCTCGCATTCGCGCTGGACCGGCTGCTGGTCGACCTGGAGTCGGTCCCGGCGCCGCGCTCCGCTGCGCAGCGCGACCACCTGCTGAACGGCGTCGCGGGCCTCGTGGCCGAGCTCGACACGGTCGTCGTCGGCAACGAGGTGTCCGACGACGGGCGGCGCGTGCGGCTCGCCGACGCGCTGGAGTCCATGCTGTGGCGGCTGCGCGAGGCGTCGGACGAGATCGAGCGCGCGCACTTCGTGCGGCCCGCGCCCAGCCGGGCCCTCGACGACCTGTGGGGGTCCGGCTACGGCGAGCCGGACGACGGGGGTGCGCGATGACCGGCCGGGCCTACGACCTGGTGCACCGCACCACCTACGAGTACGCGCAGCCGGTCACCGACTCCTACGGGCGCACGACGCTGACGCCGCGGGACCTGCCCGACCAGCGCGTGCTGGCGGCGTCCCTGACGATCGACCCCGAGCCGGCGGACACGGGCCGGCACGTCGACTGGTTCGGCAACACCACGACCTACTTCGGGGTGACGCGGCCGCACACGCGGCTGGTCGTGACGGCGCGCTCCACGCTGGAGGTCAGCCGGGTGGCCCCGGCCCGCGCGGACCTGCCGGACACGGGCTGGCGGGCCGTGGCGCGGGGTGTCACCGCCGCGGACCTGGGGGTCCTGCGGACGGACGCCGCGGGCGTCGTCGCCCTGCGGGAGGCGGTGCTGCCGTCGGCGCACGTCACGTTCGTCGACGAGGTGCGCCGGTGGGCGGCGCCGTCGTTCGTCGACGAGCGTCCGCTGGCCGACGTCGTGACCGACCTGGTGCACCGGATCCGCACGGAGCTGACGTACCGGTCCGGGTCGACCACGGTGCACACGACCCAGGCACAGCTGCTCGCGCAGGGTGCCGGCGTGTGCCAGGACTTCGCGCACCTCATGATCGCGGCGCTGCGGCTGCACGGCGTGCCCGCCCGGTACGCGTCGGGGTACATCGAGACGCGGCCGCTGCCGGGGCGTCCCAAGCTGCGCGGCGCCGACGCGTCGCACGCCTGGGTGTCGGTGTGGCTCCCGGGGCACGGCTGGCTCGACGCTGACCCCACCAACGACCAGCTCGTCGACGACCGGTACGTCGTGCTCGGCTGGGGGCGGGACTACCACGACGTGCCGCCGTTGCGCGGGGTCATCTTCACGGAGGGCGGCGGTGCGACACCGCGCGTCGAGGTCGACCTGGTGCCGGCCGGCTCGGAGCCGTTCGTCTGACCGCTCGGAGCCCGGGGTGCTGCCGGCGCAGGCTCAGCGTGGCCGCGCCCGGGCGTCGACCTCCTCGTGCGGGACGACGAACCCGCCTGCGTCGACAACCGTGCCGCCGACCGTGCGCCACAGGGTCGCCACGACGCGCGCGATGCTCGGTGCGACGCGCTGGCGCGCGATGACATGCAGCGGGGAGGGCTGCGGGACCTCGAGCTCGAGCGGGTCCGGCGGGTGCCACGTCACGTGGTAGCCCCAGGGCCCGTGCTCGCGCCAGTCCAGCGTGGACAGCACGACCGGCACCTCGCGCGAGCGGGCGCAGCGCACCTCGACCTGGCCGTCGTACTCGTACGTCGCGACCAGCGCGAAGCCCTCGGGGGCCCCACCGGCGGGCGGCGCGGGCGGGGCCAGCCGGCTGCCGGACAGGGCGGGCCGCACCAGGGGGAGCGCGTCGTCGGGACGCAGCGGCACGGCGGACCACAGCGTGAGGTCGACGACCGCGGCCGGGTCGGGGACGAGCGCGCGGTCCCGCGGGGCGGGCAGGATGCCGCCGCCGGTGCGCCGCGCGACGGCCGTCGCCCAGCCCGTGACCAGGCCCGGCGACACCGTCGCACCGGCGACGGGCGCGGCGGGCAGCCCGTACAGGTCGCTGTCCTGCGCGGGCAGGGCGAGCGCTCGCGCGTCGGCCGCGTCCACGACGTACGGCCCGACGACCTCCACGACGCCGTCCAGGCTCAGCACGCCCGCCGGGTCCGGCGGGGCGACCGCGATACCCCGGAACCGGGCGCCGGTCATGGGACGCGCGGCCGCGGCCTGCGCCGCCGTCGCCGGCTCGCGTGACCACGCGGCCGTCGGGAACCAGGCGCGGGCGAGCGGGAGGAGCGGGGTGCCGCGTGGGACGGCCAGCACGTGGCTGCCGTCGAGCGCGGCGGGGGCCGCCGACGGTCCGGTCATGGCCGGAACGTACACAGCGTTTGCTGCGCGCATGTTTCGGGGTCGGGCGCTGTCCGCCGGTCCCCGGCGCGCCGCGCAGGGCGCGCCGGGGACCTGTCCGAGGGGTGGACACGCGGGGTGCGCCGGAGGTCAGCCCCGGATGTCGTGCAGGTGGTGGACGACGTCGTGCAGGAAGTACTGACCGAGCGTGCGGACGGTGAACACCGAGCCGTTGCTGCGACGCCCGGTGCGGTCCCACTGCCCGGGCGCGACGGCGTCGAAGCGGTCGGCGGTCGCAGCGGCCGCGAGCGCCAGCTCGTCGGCGACGACGGCGGGGTCCTGCAGGTCGTACCGCTCGGTCAGGGCCGTGGCGTCCTGGTCCCAGTTGGCGAACAGGGGGTCGTCCTGCTCGACCATGAGCCGGACGCGCTCGTCGAAGACGCGCATGACGTCCCGCACGTGGGCGCCGTACTCGAGCGTCGACCACACGTGCGGCTCCGGGCGCTCGCGGACGTCGGGGCGGTGCAGCGCCGCGACCCAGCGGGGGACGAGGTCGCGCACGGTGCCACCGATGCCCCGGGGGTCGACGTCCGAGGCGGCGAACCCGCACTCGGGGCAGCGGGCCTCGAGGACCCACGTCCAGTCCTTGCCGTCCGGCTCGATGGCGGGCGCAGGCCGGGGGTCGGTGTCCACGGCGCCACGCTAGCGGGCGTGACCGTGCGGGGGAACCGGGCGCCGGGCGCGTGGCCCGTGCGGCACGAGGAGCGGTGGCCGGGCGACGCGCCCCCTCCCGCGCGCCGCCCGACCGGGCACCCAGGGCGACGGACTCCCACGAGAGGCGTCGCCGTCGATGCCACCGGTGCCGACGGTAGTCCGCGGACCGTTGCACGACCGTTGCACGACGGGATCGGTCGTCGGGCCGCCGCGGAGGTCAGCGCAGGGTGCGGTCGAGCTGGGCGAGCCGCGTGTGTGCGCGCAGGTGGGCGGCCGATCCGATGGGTGCGACGCGCGCGAGGGTCTGCCACGCCTGCCAGTCGTCGGCACCCTGGTCGCTCGCGGTCCAGCGGGCCACGAGCTCCGGGTCTCCGGATGCCAGCGCGGCGGCCCGGACCTCGTCCTGCACGGTCGCCCGCACGCGGGCCACCCCCGGGGCGGCCGAGCGCGGCAGCACCGACCCGGCGTACGCGTTGAGCGCACCGGCGACGTCACCGACGGCGAGCGCCCCGCGCACGGTGTCGACGTCGGTCTGCAGCGGCGCCGTGAGCCGGTACGGCCGCGACTCGGACAGCAGCGGCCCGACGAGCCGCCGCAGGCGGGAGATCTCGGCACGGACGGTGACCTCGGACAGCTCGGACTCCGAGAGCAGGACCGCGAGCTCGTCGCCGCGCAGCCCGGCCGGGTGCTCCGCGAGGAGCAGGAGGATCTCGGCGTGGCGGCAGGTCAGGCGGCGTCGGCCGGCCGGTGTGTGCAGCGTGCCGCCGTGGGTGCCGAGCACGGAGAGCCGTGCCGCGGGCGGGCTGTCGACCGTGGAGGTGATGGTCGCCTCGATCGCGGCGACGGTCGCGCGGACCAGCGCGAGGGCCATCCACGACGCGGCGTCGTCGCGGCCCGTGACGTCGAGGACCCCCAGCAGCCGCCCGTGGGGGTCGTGGACCGGCACGGCAGCGCAGTTCCACGGGTGCACGACACGCGCCCAGTGCTCGGTGCCCATCACCTGCAGCGGGCGCCGCGTCGCGAGCGCCGTGCCGAGCGCGTTGGTGCCGACGGCGTCCTCGCGCCAGGCGGCGCCCTCGACGAAGCCGACGTCGTCGAGCGGACGTCGCAGGTCGTGGTCGCCGTCGACCCACAGCAGCCGGCCGGCCTCGTCGCTGAGGGCCGCGACCCACCCCGCCTGCGGCTCGACCAGCAGCCGGCGGACGATGGGCACGGCGCCGGACAGCGGGTGCGAGCTGCGCAGCGCCGCCAGGTCCGAGCCGCCGATGTCGACCGGCGGCGTCGGCAGCTCGGGGTCGACGCCCACGCGCCGGCTGCGCCGCCACGAGTCGGCCACGATGGGCCGCACCTGGCGGCCGGGGTCGTCCCCGGAGATGACGAAGCGCTCGTGTGCTGCGCGCACGAGCGCCGTCGGCCACGCCCCGGACTCGTCGGCGCGCCAGTCGCCCGGCCGGGAGGCCGGGATGGGGCCGGGCACGCTGGCGACGCGGGCGACGCCTGCTGAGGCCCCGTCCTGCGCCGCGTGGGCGTGTCGGCTCATGCGTTCGTACTTCCGTCGTGAGGGCGTACAGGATCCGTCGTCGTATTGTAGGCGAAAGCGACGAACCCACCGTGATTAATGTCACACTTCTCATCACCGCGGGCGACCGGGCGCCCGGGTTTCCTGACATCCTGTGCAAAGATGTCAGCATGCCAAAGATCATCGGGGCGTCGTTGCACGAGCACCGCGAGCAGACCCGCCGCCGTCTGTTCGACGCCCTGGCCACGCTCATGAACGAGCGGGGCTTCGATGTGATCACCCTCGCCGACATCGCCGCCGCCGCGGGCGTCGGGCGCACCGCCGTGTACAACCACTTCTCCGACAAGGAGTCGCTGCTCCTCGGATTCATCACGCACGAGACGGACGAGTACGCGGCCCGGCTCCAGGCGTCGCTCGACGACATCGACGACCCGGTCGAGCAGCTGCGCGCGTACGTCCGCGCGCAGGCCTCGCTCACGAGCGTCTACCACGTCGCCCCGGGCCCCGAGCTGCGCACGGTGCTCTCGCGCGGCGCCCAGCGGCGGATCCGCGAGCACGTGGGTGTCGTGGAGCAGGTCCTGCGCCGCATCCTCGACGCCGGCATCGCCTCGGGTGCGTTCCCGCAGCAGGACCTCGCCACCACGGTCCCCCTCGTCAACGCCTGCCTCACCGGTCGGGGACTGCCCGACGACGGCGCGGACCGCGAGCACGCGATCGAGCAGACCGAGGCGTTCGTGCTGCGCGCCGTCGGTGCACGGGTCCCGGTGACGGCCTGAGCACGCAGGGCGGCCGGCCCGGTCCGGCCCGCGGCAGTGGTGACCGCCGCGCCGTGTCGAGCAGGGCGTGGCGCGACCGTCAGACCGGCCGTCGGGCGGGGGCCCGCGACGGGCAGCGCCGGTCGGCGCCCGCACGCGTCCCGTCCACGCCGGTCGAGCTGACCTACCTCCCTGGCCTCCGCGACGTCCTCGCCGACGAGGTCGCGCAGCTGCTGCCGGACGCCCGGGGCGTGCGCGACGTGCCCGGCCGCGACGACGCGCTCACGCTCACGCTCCCCGGGCCGCTCGCCGCGGTCACCGCTCTGCGCACCGCCGTCGCCGCGTGGGTCGTGGTGCACCTGGACGTGCCGCGGCCCAAGTCGTTCGCCAGCCCGGAGCACATGGGCCGGATCGTCGACGCGGCGTACGCCTCGTTGCGCGTCGGCGGCTCCTCGACGTTCCGGTTCGAGGCGGCCGGTGCCGACTCCGCGGTGTTCACGCGGCTCGCCGGCATGCTGCACGAGGCGACGGGCCTGCAGCACGACCCCGACGCGGGCGACCTCGTCATCCGGGTGCGACGCGGCACGCGGACCGCCGGGGCGCGGGACGACGCGGGTCGCGGGAGTCGCCGCGGACCGGCGCCCGGCGACGTCGACCCGGGCTGGGACGTGCTCGTGCGCGTGGGGCCGCGCCCGCTGTCGGCGCGCACGTGGCGCGTCGCGGACTTCCCCGGCGCGGCGAACGCGACGATCGCCGCGGCCGTCGCCCGGCTGGCGGGCCTGCGAGCCGACGATCGCGTGCTCAACCTCATGGGGGGGTCGGGCACGCTGCTCGTCGAGCGCCTGCTCGCGGCGCCCGCAGCCGCAGCGGTCGGCGTCGACCTCGACGCGTCCGCGCTCGACGCCGCCCGGGCCAACCTCGAGGCCGCACGGCTGCTCGCCCGCCCTCCGCGGCCCGTGCTGCTGCGGGCGGACGCGACGGACGCCGACGCGCTGCGGGCCGCGGTCACCGAGCCGCTGGGCGGGCTCGCGGACGTCGTGCTCGCCGACCCGCCGTGGGGCACGCTGCACGGCTCGCACGCCGACGCGCCGCGGCTGCACGCCGGTCTGCTGCGCGCAGCGCACGCCGTGAGCGCCCCGGGTGCGCGGCTCGTCGTGCTGACGCACGAGGTGAAGGTGATGGAGCGCGTCCTGCGGGCCGCGTCGGACCAGTGGGAGCAGCGGTCCGTGACCCGCGTGTACGCCAAGGGCCACCACCCGCGGATCCACGTCCTCGACCGCCGCTGAGGGGGGTCGCGGGGGTCACCCGGGCGTTCGTCGGTCACGGCGGCGCCCGGGACGGACGTCCCTGCTGAAACGGTTAGCACCCTCGCGCGCCAGATGCCCAGGCCGCACGGTGGGTCACGCCTTCGTGCTCACCGTCGCCCGTCGATCGCATCGATGCGACCGACGGGCGTGCGCGGACGGGAGCCGTTCGTCACCGACCCCCAGGAGACCTGCATGTCCACACGCACCAGCAGTCGGCTGGGCCGCCTCGCCAGGCTCGCCCTCGCCATCCCGCTTGCGCTCGCGGCCACCGGCCTCGTCGCCACCTCGGCGTCCGCCCACGGGTCCGTCACCGACCCGCCGTCCCGCAACTACGGCTGCTGGGAGCGCGAGGGCGGCACCCACCAGGACCCCGCCATGGCTCAGCGTGACCCCATGTGCTGGCAGGCGTTCCAGGCCAACCCCAACACCATGTGGAACTGGAACGGCCTGTACCGGGAGAACGTCGGCGGACGTCACGAGGCCGTGATCCCCAACGGCCAGCTCTGCTCCGGCGGCAGGACGCAGAACGGCCTGTACGCCTCGCTCGACACCCCCGGCCCGTGGACCATGAAGACGGTCCCCTCGTCGTTCAAGCTGACGCTCACCGACGGCGCCAAGCACGGCGCCGACTACATGCGGATCTACGTCTCCAAGGCCGGGTTCGACCCGACCACCGAGGCGCTCGGGTGGGACGACATCGACCTCGTCAAGGAGACCGGCCGCTACGGCACCACGGGCCTGTACGAGACCGACGTGAACCTCTCGGGCCGCTCGGGCCGCGCCGTCCTGTTCACCATCTGGCAGGCCAGCCACCTCGACCAGCCGTACTACATCTGCTCGGACATCAACATCAACGGCACGGCGCCCACCCCGACGCCGGGACCGACGACGCCGGCGCCCACGACGCCTGCACCGACCACTCCCGCGCCCACGACGCCTGCGCCCACGACGCCTGCGCCCACGACGCCGGCGCCGACCACCCCGGGCCCGCAGCCCGGCAACGGTGCCTGCAGCGCGACGGTGAAGGCCACCAACACGTGGGGCGGCGGCTGGCAGGGTGAGGTCGTCGTCACGGCCGGTTCCAGCGCGATCAACGGCTGGAAGGTCTCCGTCGGCGGCGCGACCATCACGCAGGCGTGGAGCGGCTCGTACAGCGGCGGCACGCTGACCAACGCGGAATGGAACGGCAAGCTCGGTGCCGGTGCCAGCACCACGGCCGGCTTCATCGCCTCGGGCACGCCCGGGTCGCTGACGGCCACCTGCACGGCGTCCTGACGCACCCCCTGACCCGTCGGCCCCCGCCGGCGGTGCACGACCCCCGTGGGGGCACGACCCACGGGTAGCACGGCTCGACGGCCGGGCACAGCCACCCCTTCGGCTGTGCCCGGCCGTCAGCGCGTCCCCCTGTGCGGACCCTGCGCCGAGCGCGGGGGACAGCACCCGAGCGCGGGCGAAACGACACCCGCGCTCGGCGTCCTTCCACCGCGTTCGACGAGACGTTCCCAGCTGGTGGCCCGCGCGGGGGAGCATGCGGCGCGTCGGAGAGAATGTGCCGCGTGACGTCTACCGCCGCCCCGCGCCTGCCCCGTGTCCGCGCGTCCGAGCTGGTCGGACGCGGCTGGCTCAACACCGGGGGCAAGGACGTGACCCTCGCCGACCTGCGCGGGAAGGTCGTCGTCCTGGACTTCTGGACCTTCTGCTGCATCAACTGCCTGCACGTCCTGGACGAGCTGCGGGAGATCGAGGAGCGGCACCGCGACGTCCTGGTCATCGTCGGCGTGCACTCGCCCAAGTTCGTCCACGAGGCGGACCCGGTGGCGCTCGCTGCGGCCGTCGAGCGCTACGAGGTGCACCACCCGGTGCTCGACGACCCGGACCTGGTGACGTGGCAGGCGTTCACCGCGCGCGCCTGGCCGACGCTCGTCGTCATCGACCCCGAGGGGTACGTCGTCGCGCAGATGGCGGGCGAGGGGCACGCGCACGCGGTCGAGACGCTGGTGAACGAGCTCGTCGCCGAGCATGAGGCCAAGGGCACGCTGCACCGCGGCGACGGCCCGTACGTCGCCCCGACGCCGCAGCCGACGACCCTGCGGTTCCCCGCCAAGGCGGTCGAGCTGCCGGGTGGCACGTTCCTCGTCGCCGACGCCGGGCACCACGCGCTCACCGAGGTGGCGGCCGACGGCGAGACGCTCGTGCGGCGCATCGGGTCGGGCGAGCGCGGGCTGGTCGACGGGGGTCCGGACGAGGCCCGGTTCAGCGAGCCGAACGGCCTGTGCCTCGTGCCGGACGACCTGCGCGAGCGCCTCGGGTACGACGTGCTCGTCGCCGACACGGTCAACCACGCGCTGCGCGGTGTGCGCCTGGCCGACGGGCACGTCACGACCGTCGCGGGCACGGGCGAGCAGTACATGGTCGGCGCCGTGGACAACGTCACCCCGGCCGCGGGCGGCACGTCGAGCCCCGTCGAGGCCGGCGTCGGCGACCGGTGGCCGGCGCGGCAGGTCAAGCTGTCCTCGCCCTGGGACGTCGCGTGGTCGCCGCAGCTCGCCGCGTTCGTCGTCGCCATGGCGGGCAACCACACGCTGTGGACGTTCGACGCTGAGCAGGGCTCGGTCACCCACCTCGCGGGGACCATGAACGAGGGCCTCGTGGACGGTGGACCGGAGCAGTCGTGGTTCGCGCAGCCGTCGGGGCTGTCGGTCGACGCCGCCGGGCAGGTCTGGCTGGCCGACGCCGAGACCTCGGCCCTGCGTCGGCTCGACCCGGCCGACGCGCACGTGCACAGCGTCGCGGGGACGGGCCTCTTCGACTTCGGCCACCGCGACGGGGCAGCGGACCAGGCCCTGTTCCAGCACCCGCTGGGCGTCGCGGCGCTGCCTGACGGCTCGGTGCTCGTCGCCGACACCTACAACGGTGCGCTGCGCCGCTGGGTCCCGGGGGACGACGGCGGCACGGTCTCGACGCTCGCGACGGACCTCGCCGAGCCCAGCGGGCTCGTCCTGCCGGCGGGCGACGCCGACCACGTGCTGGTCGTCGAGTCCGCCGCGCACCGGCTCACCCGCGTGCCGCTGCCGGCCGGCGCGGGCACCCAGGTCGACGGCGGTGCGCACCGCACGCAGCGGCCCGTCACCGAGATCGGTGCCGACGTCGCGCTCGAGGTCGTGTTCCACCCGGCGGCCGGGCAGAAGCTCGACGACCGGTGGGGCCCGTCGACGTCGCTGCAGGTGTCGGCCACGCCGCCCGGGCTGATCCTCGACGGTGCGGGTGACGACGTCGCGCTCACCCGCACGCTGCGGCTGGACCCGAGCGTCGGCGAGGGCGTCCTGCACGTGACCGCCCGCGCCGCGAGCTGCGACGCCGACCCGGCGATCGAGCACCCGGCCTGCCACCTGGCCGCCCAGGACTGGGGTGTCCCGGTGCGCGTCGTGGCCGACGCCCCGGCGGTGCTCGTCCTGCCGCTGCACGGCTGACGGCGTCAGGGCGCGCGAGGGCGTGAGGGGTCGCGCTTCGGCGGGACGTGCTCAGGGCGTCCCGACGTCGAGGACCGCGATCGCGACCAGCGCGCTCAGGGCCGTCTGCACCTGACGGCCCGTCGAGGCCGCCGCGGCCACGGCGATCTCCACGACCCACTCGTCGCGCTCGACCGTGAGCAGCCGCGTCTCGGAGACGTCGGCCGGGCTGCCGCCGCGGGCGACCGTCGTGAACGTCTCGGACCCGGGCATGCGCTCGCGGACCGCCCACGAGTCGCCACCGAGCGTCTCGGTCGCCGCGGCGGCGAACGCGCACAGCCGCGGCACGACCGCGGGCGCGGCTGCACCGATCGCGACGGCACCGCTCGCCGTGAGTCGCTCGACGGCCTGCAGCGGGTCGGCGATCGGCGGGGTGGTGCGCGCGCGGGCGCGGGCCCGGCGCCGCTTCGCCTGGTACTGGGCCTGGTCGGCACGGCGGAACAGGTGCCGGGCCTCCACCGACCCCATGACGGCGGTCGACGCGATGCCGTAGGAGATCGCGGCGCCGTGCGGCAGCGGGAACTTGGCGACCGTCGTCGCCATCGTCGTCGCGACGACCTCCCGCGGCTGGTCGGTCGTGACCAGGCAGAACTCGTCGCCGCCGATGCGGGCCGCCGTGGCGCCCGGGATGGCGTCGGCCGCGCGGCGCAGGACGTCCGCGACCGCGCGCAGCAGGTCGTCACCGGCGTCGTGGCCCAGCTCGTCGTTGACGCGCTTGAGGCCGTCGACGTCGCACATCACGACGCACGTCTCGCGGCCCGACGCCAGCGCGACCTCCGCGGCCTGGTCGGCGGTCCGCCGGTTCGCCAGGCCCGTGAGGGGGTCGTCCGCGATGATGTGCCGCATCTGCTGCTCGAGGTCGACGCGCGCGATGGCACCGGCGGCGAGCGCGGCGAGCACCTCGGCCGTCGCGACGTCGTCGGCGTGGAACAGCGGGGCGTCGAAGTCGCGCACCACGGTGATCTGGCCCCACACCGCGTCGTTGACGACGACGGGCGACGTCAGCGCGGAGGCCGCCCCGACCTCACGCAGCAGCTCGACCTCGACGCGGTCGCCCGCGGACGTGTCGCCGGGGCGCACGGACCGGCCCTGGGCGTCGAACGCGTGCGCGACCCAGCTCTCGCGGTTGCGCAGCAGCGCGCGCAGGGCGGGACGCTCGTCCGCGCGGTACGTGGTGCTGAGGAACTGGTGCCAGCGGGGGTCGTTGCTCGGCGGCTCGAGGTGCACGACCCGGCACGTCTCCTGCGTGATCCGGGCCACCGCGCACGCGTCGGCGCCGAGGACGTCGACCGCCGTCTGGGCCGCCGCGGCGACCACCTCCTCGACGTGCCGGCAGGCGTCGAACCGGTGCGCCGCGACCGCGAGTCCGCGCACGCCACCGAGGTCCGCAGCCGAGAGACCACCTCGGTGCGCACCCTTGGCGGTCGTGCCCCTGCGCGTCACGCTGCCCATCATCGGGCCTCGACCCCCGATCCGCCGAGTGCGGGAAGTGAGAGGTCCGTGAGATCACTCGTCCGCGTGGCGCCGCGACCGCCTCCCGTGCGGGGCGTCCCAGGTGCTGGAAACGTTTAGCCGGGTTGTTCGGACCTGGCGCGGTCCCCACCCTGGGGCCACACCGCACCAGCTGGTGCCCTGCCCCCTGCGGCCCGACGGCCGCTCGCGCGAGAGGGAACCCCCGCATGCCCCGACCGAGATCCACCCGCCGCACGCTGGGCGGTGTCGCCGCCACAGCGCTGGTCGCGACCGCCCTCATCGCCATCCCCACCGCAGCGCAGGCGCACGGCGGCCTCACCAACCCGCCCACCCGCACGTGGGTCTGCTACCAGGACGGCCTGGCAGGCGGCCAGGCCGCCGGCGAGGCCGGCAACATGCGGCCGACCAACGCGGCCTGCCAGAACGCCTTCGCCGACAACAGCTACGGGTTCTACAACTGGTTCGGCGACCTGCTCGGCACCATCAACGGCCGCCACGAGACCATCCCGGACGGCAAGCTCTGCGGCCCGGACTCCAAGTTCGCCGCCTTCAACACGCCGTCGTCCGCGTGGCCGACCACCAAGGTCACCCCCGGTCAGACGATGACGTTCGAGTACGCCGCGGTCGCGCGTCACCCCGGGTACTTCACGACGTGGATCACGAAGGACGGCTGGAACCAGAACGAGCCGATCGGCTGGGACGACCTCGAGGCCGCGCCGTTCGACCGCGTCCTCGACCCGCCGCTGCGCGAGGGCGGCGTCGCCGGGCCCGAGTACTGGTGGAACGTGAAGCTGCCGTCGAACAAGAGCGGCAAGCACATCCTGTTCAACATCTGGGAGCGCACGGACAGCCCCGAGGCGTTCTACAACTGCGTGGACGTGGACTTCGGTGGTGGCGGCGGCGTGACGCCGACCCCGACGCCGACGGTCACGCCGACGCCGACGCCGACGGTCACCCCGACGCCGACCCCGACCCCGACGCCGTCGGTCACGCCGACGCAGACGCCGACGCCCACCCCGACGCCGACCCCGACGCAGACCGTGCCGGACGACTCGGTGTGCGAGGTCGAGGTCGACACGTCGAGCTCGTGGCCCGGCGGGTTCCAGGGCAACGTCACCGTGTTCAACGCGACGATGGAGCCCGTGAACGGCTGGGAGGTCAGCTGGAAGTTCGCCAACGGCGAGCAGGTCCAGCAGTCATGGAGCGCGGTCGCGACCCAGTCGGGCTCGACCGTCACCGTGAAGAACGCGGCGTGGAACCCCACGATCGCGCACCACAACGCCGTGACGTTCGGCTTCATCGGCGCGGGCACGCCGAAGCAGGTGACGGACGCGACCCTCAACGGCCAGCCCTGCGTCATCCGCTGACCCGCTGACCCGCGACATCGCAGCGCAGAAGCGCCCGCACCCGTTCGAGGGTGTGGGCGCTTCTGTCGTCGGGAGGGCGTCAGGGCTGCGCGACGAGAAGCATGGCCTTGGTGGAGGTTCCGGTCCCGGTGACGCGCACCTCGGCCGACGTGCGGTCCTCGAGGGCGAACGCCGGGGCGACGGCCGGGTCCGCGCCGGTGGCGCACGGGACCGTGACGGTCTCGAACGCCGAGGACTCCAGTGTCACGTCGCCGCTGCCACCGCACACGAGCACGACCGCGTACGCGGCCGGCTCGAGCGTGAGGGACAGGACCGCCGTGGACCCGCCGTCGGCGCACGACACCGTGACGGCGTGCTCGGGCTGCGGCAGAGAGGCGCACGCGCCGTCGTACCCGGCGCCGTTGCGGCCTGCCAGGTCCGACGCGCCGAGCGACTCCAGGGTCGGCCCGTCATCGGTCGAGCACCCGGTCGCCAGCAGCGCCACGGCGAGCGCCACCGCGGCGCGTCCTCTCAGCCGTCCCACGTGGGGTAGCCGATCTCGGTGACGCAGTCGGTTCCGTCCGTCCTGACGAGCAAGTCCGTGGCGGCCGCGATCATGTCGTGCATCGACGCGTCCTCGGCCAGGTCCACGTCGTTGCGGTCGAGGCACTCGCGCAGCAGCGGGGACAGGGCGGCGTCCCTGCGCTCGTTGTAGGCGACGGCATCCGGGCTCATCGCCTGCCAGAACGACTCCACCTGGCTGCTGTGCCGGCGGTTGCAGTCCTCGAGCAGGGCGCGTCCCGCCTCGGTGTCCAGGTTCGTGGCGCTGTTCGTGCCGCCGACCTCGAATTCGAGGATGGTCACCCCGTTGTACGGACGGGCCCCCTTGACGTCGACCTGGAAGCCCTGCGTCCGCATGCACTCGAACGAGCGGTTCATCGCGGCCTCGTACTCGGCGTACGTCACCTCGCCGTCAGTGAGCGCCGCCACCTGCGCCTCGTCCGCGCCGGCAGCGTGGGCCTCCGCCGCGAAGGCCGCTGCCGGGTCCGTGTCGGCCGGCACGGGCGACCCCTCGTCCGGGGAACACCCGGCCAGGAGCGCCGTAGCCGCGAGGACGACGGCCACCGGCCGGCGGGAGACCACTCGGTCCATCGTCAGGAGCCGGAGTACGTGGACGAGCTCAGCTCGCGAGCCGTGCCCGCCGCCACCCGGCACCCGGCAGCCGACCCGGCGGAAGCGGTGCCGACGAGCACCGTCGTCCCGAGCAGGACGGCAGCCGACGTCGACGCGAGGACATGGCGAATACGCATGTGCGGTCAGTCCTTCTGACAACCCGCGGCGTCCGCACCGTCGCGGAAACCCCCTGACCGCGAGTGGTCACGGGCGAACCTAGCGGTCGCCCCACGCCTCGACAAGCCTGCGGCAGACCATTGCGGGAGCGTGCGCACCGCCACTAACCTGCACCGTCGCCAGCACCGTGACAACAGTCACGGCAGGCCGACGCCGTCAGGAGCAAGGGGGCGAGATGGCGGGTGACGGACGTGCGCGGGCGCCGCGCACGGGCGCCGCGGTGACCTGGGTGGTCCTCACAGGTCTCCTCGTCGTGCCGCTCCTCGGCCTCGGGGGATGGTGGGCGGTCGCTCGCGCCGAGAACCCCACGCGGTCTGCCGCAGACGTCGACGCCGTCGTCGTGCCCGTCACGCACGAGGACGTCCGGGCGCGTGCGACCGTCAGCCTCACCGTGGGTGACGTCCCCGGACGCGAGGTCACCGGCACGGTGACCGGGACGGTCACAGCCGCGCCGGTTGCGGGGTCCACGTACGACACGGGTGACGAGCTGCTGCGGGTCGACGACCGCCCGGTGCGCGCGATGGTGTCCGGCGCGCCGTTGTGGCGCGCTCTGGGTCCCGGCGACGTGGGCGCCGACGTCCGGCGGCTGCAGGAGATGCTCGCCACCCTCGGCTATCTCACGGCGGCGCCGGACGGCCGGTACGGCGAGCGCACCGCGCGCGCGGTCGCGGCGTTCAACCGCGACGGGGGCCGTGGCCCCAGCGTGCGCGAGATGGACCCCGCGTCCGTCGTCTGGATCGGCCCCGAGCCGCTCGTCGTCGCCGAGGTGCTGGTCGCCGTGGGGGGCGTCGTCGGGCCGGGGGTCCCTGTCGTGCGCGGTCCGGCGCGCCCCGACGTCGTCGAGGTCACCGAACCGCCCGGCGGGGTCGACGGCGCCGGCGCCTTCGGGGGCGCGGCACACGTCGTCGTCGGGGACGTCGAGGTGCCGTACGTGCCGGGTTCGGGGGCGATCACGTCGCCCGAGGACGCGCAGGCCGTCCGCACCGCCCTCGCTCCGGCGACCGAGGGCACCGCGCAGGTCGTCGCGGCGGAGGCGTCGCGCGTCGCGCTCGTCCCCGCGTCGGCGCTGGTCAACGGCGCCGACGGCACGGTGTGCGTCTACGCCGGGCTCGGGGCCGAGCCCACTGTCGTCACGCCGCTCGGTGGTGGCGTCGGCAGCGCTCAGCTGCCCGCCGACCTCCCGCTGGGCGAGGTGCTGGCGAACCCGGGTCGGGTCGTGCCGGACCGGCCGTGCGCCTCGTAGCCGACCAGGTCGTCGTCCGCTATCCCCGCACCGACCGCGACGTGCTCGCCGGCGCGAGCCTCACCGTGGACGCCGGCGAGTCCGTCGCCGTGCTCGGGCCCTCGGGTTCGGGGAAGTCGACCATGCTCTCGGTCCTGGGCGGGCTCGTGCGTCCCGCGGTGGGCGCGGCGTACGTGGACGCGGCTCCCCCCGCCCCGCGCCTGCGGGACGTGACCTCATGGGTGCTCCAGACGACCAACGCGCTGCCGGAGCGCTCGGCGTTGGACAACGTGGCTCTCGCCGCGCTGACCCGGGGCGTGTCGCGTCCCGCGGCGCACGCCGAGGCCCGTGAACGCCTCGCGCAGGTCGGTCTGGCCGCGCGTGCCGACGATCCCGCGCGCGTCCTGTCCGGCGGTGAGCTGCAGCGCGTCGTCATCGCGCGCGCGCTGGCGGGCGGCCGGCCCTTCGTCCTGGCGGACGAGCCGACCGGGCAGCTCGACCACGCCACCTCGATGGTGGTGCTCGACGCGCTGCTCGAGGGAGCAGCGGGGGCGTCCGGCACCGGCGTCGTCGTCGTGACCCACGATCCCGAGGTGGCCGCACGGTGCACCCGCACCGTCCGTATCGAGGACGGGAAGGTGCTGGCGTCGTGACCGCGCCGCCGCACCAGTCCGCCGGGCGTTGGCGCACGTCCGCGTCGTTGAGCGAGGGCGTGGCGAACATCAGGTCGTCCGTGCTGGGCCCGATCCTCGTCGCGGTGACCGTCCTGGTCGTCGGGGTGTCGCTGGTGGTGGACGTCCGCACCGCCGGCGAGATCGTCGCCGCCGAGACGGCGTACCTGGACGCCGGTGGCGACCTGCTGGTGGCGCGAGGCCAGGACGGGGCCACGGTGGACGCCGCCCGCTGCCACGCGCTGTCCTCCGTGGCGGGCGTGCGCGCCGCGGCGGGTGTGACGACGGTGCCGGCGGCCGCGGTCCTGGTGGGGCGGCCGGAGAGCGCCCAGGCCGTCGTCCGCGCGACGCCGGGCGTGCTGGACATCCTGGGGGTCGACGCCTGGGGGCCGCGCGACGTGGTGGCGTCCCAGGCCGTCGCGGAGCGGTGGCAGTGGCAGGCGGGCACGCGCCTGCAGTTCGAGGCGACAGGCGCGACGGCCATGGGCGCGCCGACCGGCGTGCTGCAGGTCGCCGCCGTCGCCGACCTCGCCCTGCTTGGGGATGCGGCGTCGACGGCGGTCCTGCTGGTGCAGGAGCCGACCGGTGAGGTCGACGAGTGCTGGGTGCGCGTCGCGCCGCAGCACCGCGACGACGTGCGTGCGGCGTTGCCGGCGGTGCTGGGAGAGACCCGGGAGTCCGCGATCCACGTTGCCGACCGGTTGCCGCCCGGTGCGCTCGCGCAGGACCCGGCGGCGACGTACGACGCCCGGCCGACGCGTTGGGCACCCGTGGCGGCGGGCGTGGTCGTCGGCCTGCTGTGGGGCGTCGTCACGTGGACACGGCGCGGACGCGCGGCGCTCTACGCCGCGGTCGGCGTGCCGTGGGCCGGAGGGGTGCTCATCCGGTGGACCGAGGGCGCCCTCGTCGTCGCCGTGGGCTGCGTGTGGGCTGCCGCCCTCGCGGCGGGTGTCGGCGTCGTGGTGCTCGACGTCCCGGGCGTCGTGGTGCTGCCGCTGGTGGTGCGTGGCGCTGCGGGCGGGCTCGCGGCGGCGCTCGTCGTGGTCGCGGCGGTCGGGCTGGGGCAGCCGGCGACCTTGGCCGCGCTGAAGGACCGCTGACCGGCGCCTCCGCGGCGCCAGCAGGTGTCCGCAGGACGGCGCGCCTGCGGTGTCAGGCCTGCGCGGTGATGGGGCCCGACGTGCGCACGTGCACGTTCACGCCCCGCACGCTCGTCGGGACGTCGGCGCGCCGGGCGCGGACCGCGTCGTCCTGGACCCGCACGAGCACGCCGTAGCCGTCGTCGTCGGGAGCGATCCCGATGGCGGTCACGCCGGCACGTCCCGCCAGGGCGGTCTTCAGCTCGTCCTTGGCTCTGCGTGCCTCGTCGAGATCGGCCACTGCGCACCTCCCGCGTCACCGGGGACCCGCGCGGTGCTCGCGTCAGGCGAGCAGCGTCGCGTCGAGCGCCCCGAGGACGGCATCGATGGGGTTGACGTACGTCAGCCCACGGCCATTGTCCCCCCCGACCTCCGACCCGGCAAAGAGCAGTCCCAGGGCCACGCCGTCCTCGCGGTAGACGAGCGACCCGGAGTCGCCGCCGCGGGAGAACGGAGCGGTGCTGGTCCCCTCGATCTCCACCTGGTCGTCGAACCGCAGGTTGCCGAGCTCCTCGCCGTAGCCCACGACGACGTCGTCCAGCTCGATCGCGGTGACACGGCCCGTCGTGACCGCCGTCGTGCGCCCGACCTTGCCGACGAGCTCGCCACCCAGGGCCCGGGCCGTCGTGGTGACGCGGCCGACCGGGTACGTCGCGTCGACGTCCTGGTCGTCCAGCAGGGCGAGCGCCGCATCGACCCGCGCCGTCCGGCCGGACTCGAGCGGGACGAAGCCGGCGAGCGTGCCGACCCGGTCCGCGGGGGCCTGCCCGCCGTCGGCCGGGCCGGGCTGCAGGATGTCGTCGCCGCGACGTCCCGCCGGGGAGCCGACCAGCACGTGGTAGTTCGACAGCGCGTGCAGCACGCCGTCCACCAGCACGAACGCGCCGAGCGTGCCCGCGGACACGTCGACGTGCGCGATGGACACGCCGGGCCGCAGCGGGCGCACCCGGCCCGTCTCACCCAGCGCCTGGGCGGTGACCACCGGGGGACGCGGCCCCGGGACCGCTGCGCCCTCCGTGCCGACGTCCGTCCCGGAGGTGGAGCCACCGGTGAGGGGACGGATGCGGCCCGTGCGGCGCAGGTCGACGACCTTGCCGACCTCCCCGATCTGCGCGGCGACCTGGCGGGCGATCGAGCGCACCTCCGGCAGGCCGAGGCGGTAGCGCAGCGCGATGCCGTAGCTCCCGTCGGGGCACGGCGCGAGCCCCACGGACAGCGGGACGACACCCGCCGTCGTCGTGGACGGCCGCAGCACGGCCTCGGAGAGCGTGCGTGCCACCTCCAGTGCGTGGGCCTTGGCCTTGCGTGCCTCGTCCTGGTCCATGCGTCCCCCTTCGTCGTCGCCCCCTGGCGCCGCGCGCGGTGCTCTGCGCGCGGGCGCCCATTGTGTCCGTCCCGTCCGACATGTGCCGGTCGTGCCCGGGGTGCGGACGCCGGTCGGCACCGCGGCGGACACGACGACGCCCCGCGCCGGTGGTCCGGTGCGGGGCGCCGAGCGCGTGCGAGCGAGGCGTCAGGCCGTCGGGGGGAGCGGCGGCTCCTCGCGGTGCTCGATCACCTGGCGGTGCGTGGTGTTGGTGCGCTGGGCGTTGAGCGCGATCGCGAGGATCAGACCCAGGACACCGGCGCCCATGCAGATGTAGCCGATGACCGTCAGGTCGATGCCCTCGAGCCGGTCGGAGATGCCGAACGAGAGGATCGCCCCGATCACCAGGAGTGCGATGCCGGTACCGATACCCATGTCGCTCCTTCGTCGTGCGTCGGTGGGGGCCACAGCGGCCCACCTGGTTGGCGAGTCTGGTGCCGGTGGGCGGGTCCCGCACCTCGAACGCCCGCTCGACCCGGACGGGCGTCCGGCAGTCGCGGCCCGTGACGGCACCCGTCGGGCCGCTCGAGATGCCGGTGCCACCGCACCCCGGTAGACACCTCCTATGGGTGTGATCGCGCGTTCTGCCGTGCTCGGCCTCGCTGCGGGGGGCCGGTCGTCGGTCGCCCTGGCCGTCCCCGTCCATGCCGCGACGCTCGGCCGCACAGGCCCGGCGGCGCGTGCGGTGCGCCGGCTCACCACCCTCGCGGTCGTGGGTGAGTGCGTCGTCGACAAGCTGCCCGCCACCCCGAGCCGGCTCGTGGCGCCGCAGATCGCCGGTCGGCTCGTCGCCGGTGCGACAGGTGCCGCCGCGCTCGCGGTGGTCGACGGCCGTCGCCTCCCTGCGGTCGTCGTCGCGGCGCTCGCCGGGGGAGTCGGCGCGTTCGCCGGCTCCGTCGCCGGGGCGTCGTGGCGGCAGTGGGCCGCGGACCAGGGGCCGGACGCGCTGCGGCCCGACGTGCGCGCCGCGCTCGTCGAGGACGTCGTCGTGCTGGTCACGGCGAGGGCGCTCGCGCGCTGACCGCGGCCCTACGGTGGGCCCATGACCTGGCAGACCGTGACCTCGCGCGTCGCGTACGAGAACCCCTGGATCACGCTGCGCGAGGACGACGTCGTCGCGCCCGACGGGCGGCCCGCCGTCTACGGCGTCGTCGAGCTGCGCCCGTCCGTCTTCGTCGTCGCGTTGACGGACGACGACGAGGTGGTGCTCGTGACGACCGACCGGTACACCACCGGGCCCGGCTCCGTCGAGGTCCCCGCCGGTGGCACCGACGGCCAGGACCCGCTGGTCGCCGCGCGCCGCGAGCTGGCGGAGGAGACCGGCCTGACCGCCCGGGAGTGGACGCCCGTGGGGGAGATCGACGCGCTCAACGGTGTCGCGCGCGCCGTGGAGCACGTGTTCGTCGCCCGCGGCCTGTCACCGGTCACGGACGCCGCCGGGACCGCCCAGGAGCAGGCCGCCGAGGGCATCACCGCGGTGCGCACCGTCCCGTTCGCCGACGTCCTCGCGATGGTCCGCACGGGCGAGATCCGCGACGGTGAGACCGTCGCGGCGCTCGCGCTCGCGGCGCTGCACCTGGGGCGCCTGGCCTGAGGGCCGGGTGCAGCACCGCGCCCCCGCTCGAGACGCCGCCCGGGAGCGTCACGTCCCGGGCGTGTAGGTGGCCTCCACGAACTCGGCGACGGCGTCGCTGGGGTGTCCGTCGCTCGTCGCGTACAGCCCCAGGTACACCCCGGTGAACCCACCCGCGGTCTGGGTGCTCAGCGCGCGGCCGTCGACGTCGCCGACGTGCTGCCAGGCGCCGTCGTCCGTCCGCGCGTGCGCCGTGTACGTCAGCAGGTCGGCCGTCAGGCGCAGCTCGACCGGGCCGTCGCCGGGCAGCGGCAACCGGCCCGTGCGCTCGCCGACGCCGTCCTGCGTGAGCACGACCTCGACCACGCGCTCGGCGCCGCTGCCACGCAGCACGGCGACCGCGTGGTGCCGGTCGTTCTGTCGCACGGCGACGCCCACCTGCTCGTGCCCGACGAGCCCCGGCGCCTCGACGCGTGCCGTGAGCACGGCGCGGTGGTGCTGCTGTCGCAGGCCGACGAACGCGGGCGTCGTCGGGTCGGCCAGTGTCGCGGGCAGCAGCGGCAGCCGCAGCCGACCGGGCTGCGACGTGTCCGCCGGGTCCGGCGCGGTGCGCAGCCGGTCCCACCGGGCCGCCAGCCCGTCGGTGAAGGTCTCGACGAACGGCGCGTCGGCCGCCGAGCGCACGGTCTGCCCGTCCGGCACGGCGGGGTGCGTGACCTCGGCCGGCACCTGGCCCACCCCGGGGGCGAGCACGGGCCAGCCGTCCTCCCACCGCATGGGCACCAGGAACGTCTCGCGGCCCAGCAGGTGGTGCCCGTCCACGGGGCGCATGCCGAGCGCGAATGCCCACCACGTGCCGTCCGCGGCCTCGACGAGGTCGGCGTGCCCCACGCCGACGACCGGGTGGTCGGCGCCCAGGTGACGGTGCGTCAGCACCGGGTTGTCGACGTGGCCGACGTACGGGCCCGTGACGTGCTCCGCGCGCGCGACCGTCACGGCGTGGTGCTGCTCCGTGCCGCCCTCGGCGACGAGCAGCACGTACCGGCCGTCGACCTTGTACAGGTGCGGCCCCTCGGCCCAGCGGGCCGCCCGCAGCGCGCCGTGCCACAGCACGTGCTCCGGGCCGACGAGCGTGCGCGTGCGCACGTCGAACCGGCGCAGCCAGATGTCCGTCTGCTCGGGGTGCTGCGGGTGCGGGTCGTGCGTGGCCCGGGCGCCGACGTACCAGGCGGACCCGTCGTCGTCGAAGAACAGCGACGGGTCGATGCCCTCCGCGTCCGGCAGCCACGTCGGGTCGCTCCAGCGCCCCGACGGGTCGGTCGCGCTGATCACGAAGTTCCCGCGGCGCGTGCGCCCGTGCATGAGCGTGCAGGTGATCCAGAACGTGCCGTCGTGGTGACGGATCGTCGGGGCGAACAGCCCGCCGGACGCCTTGACGCCGTCGAGGTCCAGCTGCGAGCGCCGGTCGATCGCGTGCCCGACGTGCTCCCACCGCGCCAGGTCGGTGCTGTGGTGCACCGGCAGGCCGGGGAAGTATTCGAACGTGGACGTCACCAGCCAGTGGTCGTCGCCCACGCGGCAGACCGACGGGTCCGGGTGGAACCCGGGCAGCACCGGGTTGCGGACGGTGCCGCTCATGCGACGTCCTCGACGCGCACGGCGCTGCGCAGCGCCCGGTCGCGGCCCGGCCGGCGGACCGGACCGACGAGCTCGACCTGCGCGTGCAGGACGTCGCCCTCGCTGGAGCCGCCGACCTGCACCCCGATGGTCCCGGGGTCGACGACGCGCACCAGGTCCAGACCGGTGTACGACGTGAGGTCCGCGGGGACGGTGAACGTGACGCGGCGGGCGGTGCCCGGCTCGAGCGCGACACGCACGTACCCGGCGAGCTGCTTGACGGGCCGAGCGACGTCCGCGACGGGGTCGGACAGGTACAGCTGGACGACCTCCGTGCCGGGCCGCTCGCCCGTGCACCTCACGGTGACGGCGACCTCGAACTCGCCGTCGGTGGGCACCGGGCCCGTGCTGACGGTCAGGTCCTGGTAGCGGAACGAGGTGTACGACAGCCCGTGCCCGAACGGGAACGCCGGGCCCGGGTCGAGGTTGCTGATGCGGTCCAGCCGGCGCGTGAGGGCGGGGCCGAGGTACGTCTGCGGCCCGCCGCCGGGTAGGCGCGGCACCTGCACGGGCAGCTTGCCGCTGGGCGTGACGCGCCCGCTCAGGACACCGGCGAGCGCGGCCGCTCCCTCCTCGCCCGGCATGAACGCCTGCACGACGGCCGCCGCGCGGTCCACGTAGGCGCCGAGCGCGTACGGGCGTCCGGAGACGACCACGAGGACGACGGGCGTGCCGGTCGCCAGGACCGCCTCGACCAGGTCGTGCTGGATCCCCGGCAGTCGCAGGTCGGCCGCGTCGCAGCCCTCGCCCGAGGTGCCGCGGCCGAACATGCCGGCCCGGTCGCCCACGGTCACGACGCAGACGTCGGCGCCGGCCGCGGCTCTCACGGCGGCGTCGATGCCGCTGCGGTCGTCACCGACGACGTCGCACCCGCGCTCGTGCACGACCTCGGCGCCGTCGAGCTCCGCCCGTAGGGCGTCGAGCAGCGACGGCACGTCGACGCCCAGGCCCAGCTCGGGGTGCCGCGGCAGCACGTGGATGGGGTAGGAGTAGCAGCCGAGCAGCACGCCGGGGTCGGCAGCCGAGGGGCCGACGACGGCGACCTTGCGGGCGGCGAGCGGCAGCACGGCGCCGGGGTTGGCGAGGAGCACGATCGACTCCTCGGCGAGGCGGCGGGCCAGCTCGCGGTTGGCGGGGCTGTCGAGGTCGACCGGCGCGTCGGTGCGCGGTGCGTCGTCGGGTGCGTCGAGCAGCCCGAGCTCGGCCTTCTGCCGCAGGACGCGCCGCACGGCGCGGTCGACGTCGGCCTCGTCGACCCGGCCGTCGCGCACGAGCGGTGCGAGCTCGCCGAAGCACATGGCGTTGGGCAGCTCGACGTCGAGGCCCGCGCGCAGCGCCCGGGCGCCGGCCTGCGCGGCGTCGGCCGCGACACCGTGGGCGGTCGCCAGGAAGGCGATCGCCCAGTAGTCCGAGACGACGGTGCCCTCGAAGCCCCACTGGTCGCGCAGCACACCGGTGAGCAGCGCGGACGACGCGGCGACGGGCTCGCCGTCGATGTCGGAGTACGAGTTCATGACGGACCGTGCCCCGCCCTCACGCACCGCCATCTCGAACGGCGGCAGCAGCACGTCGGCGACCTCGCGCGGACCGGCGGACACCGGCGCGTGGTTGCGGCCGGCGCGCGACGCGGAGTACCCGACGAAGTGCTTGAGCGTCGCGACGACACCCTGCTCCTCCATGCCGCGCACGTACGCGGTGGCGATCGTGGCCACGGCGTAGGGGTCCTCGCCGATGGTCTCCTCGACGCGCCCCCACCGGTAGTCCCGCACCACGTCGAGCACGGGGCCGAGCCCCTGGTGGACACCGAGAGCGCGCAGGTCCCGCCCGATCGCCGTGCCGACCTCGTGGACCAGGTCGGGGTCGAACGACGCACCCCACGCGAGCGGCGTCGGGTACACGGTCGCGCCGTACGACGTCACACCGGTGAGGCACTCCTCGTGCGCGATCGCGGGCAGCCGCAGGCGGTGCCGGCCGATCAGCTCACGCTGGGTGCGGGCGAGCTTCTCGCGGCCCTCGGCGGCAGCGACGGGCTCGGTCCCGAGCACCCGGGTGAGGTGGCCGAGACCGTGCCGGGCGGCCGTCGCGAAGTCCGGCCGGCGGGCGCCGAACGTGTCCTGCATGGGGGCGACGACCTCACCCGCGCCGCGGCGGTCGAACCAGTGGCTGCCGAGCTGTGCCAGCTTCTCCTCGAGCGTCATCTCGGCGAGCAGCAGCTCGACGCGCTCGGTCACGGGCAGCTGCTGGTCCTGCCACGGGGCCGGAGCGGCGTGCGGGGTGGTGCGGGCGGTGGTGGTGCTCACCGGTGTCCTTCCAGTGCGGCCGGCCGAGGCGACGGCGGGGCGGTCGAGTCACGGACCACGAGGGACGTGGCGAGCTCGATGTGGTGCGAGTCGGGCACGCGGCCCTCGTCCAGGGCCAGCACGGTCCGCAGCGCGGCGCGGCCGATGTCCTGCAACGGCTGGTGCACGCAGGTCAGCGGCGGGTTGGTCCAGGCCGCGACGTAGGTGTCGTCGTAGCCGACGACCGACAGGTCGCGGGGGACCGCGAGGCCGAGCCGGCGCGCCGCCTCCAGGACGCCGAGCGCCTGCGCGTCGCTGCTGGCGAGCATGGCCGTCGGTGGGTCGTCGAGCTGCAGCACCGCGTGGGCGGCGTCGCGTGCCGCGTCGTGATCGAAGGCGACGTGCCGCACGAGGGCCTGGTCCACGATCACGCCGGCGCGCTGGCAGGCCGACCGGAAGCCGTCGACGCGTGCGAGGGCGCTGATGGACGCCTCGGGGCCACCGATCATCGCGATGCGCGTGTGGCCGAGCTCGAGCAGGTGCTCGGTGGCGGTGCGGCCACCGGTCCAGTTGGTCGAGCCGATCGAGACGAGCTCGGGGGTCGTCAGGTCCAGCGGGTCGATGACGACGACGGGCAGCCTGGCGCGGGCGATGTTCTCGTAGGTGGTCTCGGTGACCTGGGCGGTCACGACGATCGCGCCGGTGCGGTGCGCCGACGTGAGGCGGCGGGTCCAGCTCGACGGCGGCTCGGGCCGGTCGCCCCCACCGCGCCGCACCCGCGACACGGTGACGTCGACGTCGGCCTCCTCGGCGGCGAGCGTGACGCCGCGCAGCACCTCCATCGCGTACGGGCTGTCGAGCTTGTCGACCATGAACTCGACCGTGCGGCGCGCGTCCGCGCGGCGGGCGCCCGGGCTGCGGTAGCCCAGGTCGGCGACGGCCTCCTCGACGCGCCTGCGGGTCGCGGGCGCGACCTCGCTGTGCCCGTTGAGGACCTTCGACGCGGTCGCGATGGACACGCCGGCCTGCTCGGCGACGGCGGTCAGCGTCGGACGTCGGTGTGGTCCAGGCATCGGGGCCCCCTTCATGTTGCTGCGACGCTAGCGGCATCCCACCGAAAACTTCAAGGGACCATCTGGGCGGTGCCTGACGGTGAAAAGCCCAAAATCTGGGGCGTTGACATTGCTCACCGCCGAAAACTACGGTGCACGTGCACGCCAGAGTTACGAAAAGTTTTCAAGGACGAGAACCGGAGGCTCAACGATGAGATGGACCACTGTGCGCCGCTTGCGCGCGACCGCAGCGATCGTCGGCGGGGCGCTCGTGCTCGCCGCCTGCGGCTCCGGCGCGACGCCTCAGCTCGGGGCTGACAGCGACCCCACCTCGGCCGGCGGCAGCGGGGAGGCCGCCATCGTCTGGGGGCTCGAGGGTGGGCAGTCCGCGTCGTACGAGGCGGCGGTCGAGCGCTGGAACGCCGCGCACCCCGACCAGCCGATCGAGCTGCAGATGTTCGGCAACCAGGGCTACCAGGACAAGCTGCGGATCGCGCTCGGCGCGGGCCAGGGCCCGGCACTGCTGTTCAACTGGGGCGGCGCCGCGCTCAAGACCTACGTCGACGAGGGGTACATCGAGCCCATCGAGGACCCTGAGATCACCGACCGCTACCTGCCGGCCGTGCTCGACACGGTGACGTTCGACGGCAAGGTCTACGGCGCGGCGATCAACAACATCCAGCCCGTCGTGGTGCTCTACAACGACGCGGTCTTCCGGCAGGTCGGCGCGGAGCCGCCCACCACGTGGGACGAGCTCCTCGACCTCGTGCCCGTCTTCAAGGCCGAGGGGATCGCGCCCCTGTCCCTCGCCGGGCAGTCGAAGTGGCCGCAGCTGCCGTACCTCGGCTACCTCGTCGACCGCATCGGTGGACCCGACGTCTTCGACGCCGTCATCGCGAACGAGCCCGACGCGTGGTCCGACCCGGCCGTCGCCCAGGCGCTCACCGAGATCCAGGAGCTGGTGCGTGCCGGCGGCTTCGTCCCCGACTACGCGTCCATCGCCTACGAGACCGGCGCGGCCGACGCGCTGCTCTACACCGGACGCGCGGCGATGATGGTCGTGCTGTCGCAGGCCTACTCCAACGTGAAGAACGCCGCGCCCGAGTTCGTCGAGTCCGGCGACCTCAAGGCCGTGCCGTTCCCCGCGTACGACGGCGGAGCGGGCGACCCGGCGAACCTCGTCGGCAACCCGTCCAACTTCTGGTCCGTCAACGCCGGGGCCAGCGACGAGCACAAGGCCACCGTGCTGGCGTTCCTCGCCGAGCAGGTCATGAACGACGAGTACATCGGCGAGATCCTCGACCGGTCGGCCGTCCCGGGCGTCGCCACCGCGCGCGACCAGATCGCCGAGCGGGACGACACCTTCGCCGACCTCGTCGTCGGCCTCACCGAGGCGGCCCCCCACTTCCAGCTGTCGTGGGACCAGGCGATCAACCCGTCGCAGGCCGAGCAGCTGACCACGCAGCTCGACCGCATCTTCCTCCTGGAGACCACGCCGGAGGAGTTCGTGACGACGATGAACGCGACGCTGGACACGAAGTGACCACGTCCGCGACGACCCTCCCCGGGGGCGGCACCGCCGCCCCCGGGGGCGGGGCGGGCCCCGTCCAGGCGGCCCGCCGGCAGCGACAGCCCGTCTCGGCGTGGCTGCTGGCCCCCGCCCTCGTGCTCTTCGGTGGCTTCGCGATCGTGCCGCTCATCGGTGCGGTGGCGCTCTCGCTGACATCGTGGAACGGTCTGGGCACACCCTCGTGGCTCGGCCTGGAGAACTGGCGGTTCGTCCTCGGCGACCACGTCACGTGGCTCACCCTGGGGATCACCGTGAAGGTCATGCTCGGCACGTGGGCGGTGCAGACGCCGCTGAGCCTGCTGCTGGGCGTGTACCTCGCGCCGCGCGGCCGCTGGCGCGCGTGGATGGGCCTGGTCTACTTCGTCGCGCTCCTGATGTCGTCGTCCGCGGTCGCCCTGGTCTTCAAGAACCTGCTGGACCCGAACTTCGGCCTCGCCGGCCCCTCCGGCCCCGGCTTCCTGCGGCACGCGTGGCTCGGCGACCCCAACACGGTGCTCCTCGCGGTCATCCTCATCATCGCCTGGCACTTCGTGCCGCTGCACACGCTGCTCTACCAGGCGGGGGCACGCCAGATCCCCGGGTCGCTGTACGAGGCCGCCCAGCTGGACGGCGCCGGCACCGTGCGCCGGTTCTTCTCGATCACCCTGCCGCAGCTGCGCTACACGATCGTCACGTCCTCGACGCTCATGCTCGTCGGGTCGCTGACGTACTTCGACCTCGTGTTCGTGCTCACGGCCGGTGGCCCCGGCTACGCGACGCGGCTGCTGCCGCTGCACATGTACCTCACCGGCTTCAACGCCACCGAGATGGGCCGCGCCAGCGCGATCGCGACGATCCTCGCGGTCTTCGGGCTGTGCCTCTCGCTCGGGCTCACGCGGCTGTCCGGGTTCAACAAGATGCAGAGCCAGCAGGAGGGTCTGTGATGTCCACGACCGAGGCACTGCGCCCCGCCACCACCGCCGAGGCGTCCACGACCCCGCGCCGGCGGGCCGACCGGCGCCGTCCCAACATCCCCGGCGGGATCGGCTCGCTGCTGTGGTTCGCCGTCGTCGCGGTGCCCTTGTACTGGGTGTTCGTCACCAGCCTGCGGACCCAGCAGCACTTCTTCACCGACCACCCGCTCGGTCTGCCGACCGTGCCGACCCTGGACAACTACCGTCAGGTGATCGACGCGGGGTTCGACCGCTACCTGGTCAACTCGGTCGTCGTGAGCGTCGGCTCCGTGGCCCTCACGATCGTGGTGTCGCTGCTCGCCGCGTACACGATCACGCGCAACCAGTCCGGGTTCGTCACCCGGACGTTCTCGCTCTTCCTGCTGGGGCTGGCCATCCCGCTGCAGGCCGCGATCGTCCCGATCTTCTACATGATCACCAAGATGGGGCTGTACGACACGCTGCTGGCGCTCGTGCTGCCCTCCGCCGCGTTCGCCGTGCCGATCACCGTGATCATCCTGGTGAACTTCCTGCGCGACATCCCGCGTGAGCTGTTCGAGTCGATGCGGGTCGACGGGGCGAGCGAGTGGCAGGTCCTCACCCGGCTCGTGCTGCCGTTGAGCCGCCCCGCGATCGCGACCGTCGCCATCTACGACGGCCTCAACGTGTGGAACGGCTTCCTGTTCCCGCTCGTTCTGACGCAGAGCCCGCAGCAGCGTGTGCTGCCGCTCGCGCTGTGGGCGTTCCAGGGCGAGCTGACGATCAACGTCCCGGCCGTCATGGCCGCCGTCGTCCTGTCGGCCCTGCCGATCTTCCTGCTGTACGTCATCGGACGCCGCCAGCTCGTCGCCGGCCTCACCGCCGGCTTCGGCAAGTGACGACCGCCGTCCCGACCACCGAAGAAGGGCCCGTCATGAGCACCACCGACCGTCACCCCACCAGCGAGCAGTGGCCCATCGCGGCCGCGATGCTCCCGTTCCCCGCGTCCCAGGACGCGCCGGTGGACACCTGGGTCGACCACCTCGCGGAGGTGGCGTTCGAGGGGTTCACCGAGGTCGACCTCACGGACTCCTGGATCCGACCGGGTGACCTGACGCCGGCGCGCATCGAGGAGCTCCGGGACGCCCTGGTCACCGTCGGGCTGGACCCCGTCGCGCTGTCGGCGATCCGCCGCTCGGTGATCGACCCCGAGACCGGCGACGACAACCTCGCCTACTCGCACCGCACGATCGACGCGGCGGCCGCGCTCGGCACGAAGATCGTCAGCGTCGGGCTGCACCGCCCGCTGCTGCCCGCGCAGCGCGAGGCGTTCTGGTTCTGGACCGAGGAGGGCCCGGTCGACGCGACCGACGCCGACACCTGGGCGCTCGCGGTGACGCGGTTGCGCGAGCTGGGGCGGCACGCGGCCGAGGTCGGCGTCGAGCTGTCCCTCGAGATGTACGAGGACACCCTGCTCGGCACCGCCGAGTCCTCGGTCCGGCTGGTCCACGACATCGGCGAGGACAACGTCGGCCTCAACCCCGACCTGGGCAACCTCGTGCGCCTGCACCGGCCGATCGAGGACTTCCAGGCCGCCGTCGAGGCGTGCCTGCCGGTGTCGAACTACTGGCACGTCAAGAACTACTTCCGCGACGAGGACCGCGCCGCGGGCACCTACGTCGCCATGCCCGCCCCGATGGAGATGGGCTCGGTCAGCTACCGCAAGGCCATCCGCACGGCCGTCGAGGTCGGGTTCACCGGACCGTTCTGCGTCGAGCACTACGGCGGCGACGGGCTGTCGGTCTCCGCGCGCAACGCGCGGTACATCCGCCGGATGCTCGCGGTGGCCACCGGCGAGGCGCGGGAGGCCGTCCTGCGCGCCGCGGCGGTGTCGCGATGAGCGCCCGCGTCGCCGTCCTGGGGCTCGGCGCCATGGGCCTGCCCATGGCGACCGCGCTCGCGCGGATCTTCGACGTCGTCGCGTTCGACATCGCCGCCGAGCGCGTCGCGCTCGCGGTCGAGGCCGGTGCCACGGGGGTCGGCACGGTGGTCGAGGCGTGCCTCGGGACGGACGTCGTGGTCGTGGGAGTGCGCGACGGGGCCCAGCTCGACGCGCTGGTGCTCGGCGACGGCGGCGTCGCCGACTCGCTGCCCACGGGTGCGGTGGTCGTCGTGACCTCGACCGTCGGCGAGGCGGCCGTGCGTGCCGTCGCCGAGGCCCTGGCGGCGCGTGGCATCCGCTGCGTCGACGCGCCCGTCTCCGGCGGCCCCGTGCGCGCCGGCACCGGTGACCTGCTCATCATGGTCGGCGCGGACGACGAGGCGCTCGCCGCCGCCCGCCCGGTGCTCGACGCCCTGTCGTCGTCCCTCACGGTCGTCGGCGGCATCGGCGCAGGTCAGCAGCTCAAGACCGTCAACCAGCTGCTGTGCGGCATCCACACCGCGGCGGCGTCCGAGGCGCTCGCGCTCGCCCACCGCCTGGGCCTGGACCTCGACGCGTGCATCGAGGTGCTGTCGCAGGGCGCGGCCGCGTCGTTCATGTTCGCCGACCGCGGCCCACGCATCGCCGCGCAGCTGCGCGGCGAGACCCCGCCGCTGCGCTCGCGCCTCGACGTCATCGGCAAGGACATGGGCATCGTGGGTGACCTGGCCCGGCAGCTGAAGGTCGCGACGCCCGTGGCCGCCGCCGCGGAGCAGCTGTACCGGACCGTGGCCGCCGCGGGCCTCGACGCGTCCGACGACTCGGTGGTCGCGACGATGCTCGCGAAGGAGCCGGCGTGGTGAGGCCCCTGGCCGACGACCCGGCCCGGTTCGTCGAGGACGCGGTCGAGGGGTTCGTCGACCTGTACGCGGACCAGGTGCGGCGCGTGCCGGGCGGCGTCGTCCGGGCCGTGCCGGCGCCGCGGTCGCAGGTCGCGGTCGTCGTGGGCGGCGGCTCGGGGCACTACCCCGCCTTCTACGGGGTGGTCGGCCCGGGGTACGCGCACGGCGCGGTGGTGGGCAACGTGTTCACGTCGCCGTCGACCGCCGACGTGGTGTCCGTGGGTGCCGCGGCCGCCGGTGACGCGGGCGTCGTGCTGCTGACCGGCAACTACGCGGGCGACGTCATGAACTTCACGCTCGGTCGTGACGCGCTGCGCGAGCGGGGCATCGCGTGCGAGTACCTCGTCGTCACCGACGACGTCGCGTCCGCGCCCGTCGAGGAGGTGCACCGCCGCCGCGGCATCGCGGGGGACCACGTCGTGTTCAAGGTCGCCGGCGCCGCGGCTGCGGAGGGGGCGTCGTTCGACGAGGTCGTCGCCGCCGCCAGGCACGCCAACGACCGCACCCGCACGCTGGGCGTCGCGTTCGACGGCTGCACGCTGCCGGGTGCCGAGGAGCCGCTGTTCACCGTGCCCGACGGGACGGTCGGGCTGGGCGTCGGCATCCACGGCGAGCCGGGCATCGGCGAGGTGCCGGCGTGCACCGCGACCGAGCTCGCGGGGCTGCTGGTCGAGCGGCTCCTGAGCGAGAAGCCCGCCGACGCGGGTCCGCGCGTGGGCGTCGTGCTCAACGGGCTGGGTCGCACCAAGTACGAGGAGCTGTTCGTCCTCTGGCGTGCCGTGCGCCCGCTGCTCGACGCCGCGGGGCTGCAGGCCGTGCAGCCGGACGTCGGTGAGCTCGTCACGAGCCTCGACATGTCGGGGTGCTCGCTGACGCTCGTGTGGCTCGACGACGACCTCGAGCGGTGGTGGTGCGCCCCGGCGCACACGCCGGCGTACCGGCGCGGTCAGGTGGGCGCGGTCGCTGCGCCTGTCACGGAGGCGCCTGGCACCAAGGCGGCCGACGCGGCGCAGCCGTCGGGCTCCACGTCGGCGGGCTCGTCGGACGGCGACGCCACCGGCAGCGCCGCGCGCGTCGTCGACGCGACCGACGCCTCCGAGGCGCCCGTCGTCGTGGCCGCCCTCGCCCAGGTCCACGCGGTCCTGACGGACCTGGAGACCGAGCTGGGACGGCTCGACGCCGTCGCGGGCGACGGCGACCACGGCCGCGGCATGCTGCGGGGGTCCACGGCCGCCGCTGCGGCCGCTGCCGCGGCAGCCGACGCCGGTCACGGCGCGGTCGCGTGCCTGCGGGACGCGGGCCGCGCCTGGGCCGACCAGGCCGGTGGCACGTCCGGCGTGCTGTGGGGTGCGGGCATCGGAGCGGTCGCGCACGCCCTGGCCGCGCGTCCTGTCGGGGACCCCTCGACGCGGGCCGCCACGGCGGTTCGAGCGGGCGTCGCCGCCGTCGTCGCGCTGGGCGGGGCCCAGCCGGGCGACAAGACCATGGTCGACGCGGCCGAGCCGTTCGCGGCAGCGCTCGAGCAGGCGGCGGCTGCCGGGCAGGCGCCCGCGGCGGCGTGGGACACCGCGCTGGAGGCGGCGCGCACGGCGGCGCAGGCGACCGCGGACCTGCGTCCGCGGCTGGGGCGCGCACGTCCGCTCGCCGAGCGCAGCGTCGGCACGCCCGACCCCGGTGCCGTGTCGTTCGCGGCGATCGCCGCGGCGGTCCGGTCTACCGTCGTACCCGAGGGAGAGGAGAGGTCATGAGCGTCGCGAGGATCGTGGTCGGTGCCGACGAGGCCGGCCTGACGTACAAGGACGCCCTGGCCGACCTGCTGCGGGCCGACCCGCGCGTGGAGGTCGTCGAGGACGTCGGCGTGCACGCCGGTGACGACACCGCGTACCCGCACGTCGCCGTCGCGGCCGCACGCAAGGTCGCCGAGGGCGGCGCGGACCGCGCGCTGCTCGTGTGCGGGACGGGGCTGGGCATGGCGATCGCCGCCAACAAGGTGCCCGGCGTGCGTGCCGTGACCGCGCACGACACGTTCTCGGTGCAGCGCTCGGTGCTGTCGAACGACGCGCAGGTGCTGTGCCTGGGTCAGCGCGTCATCGGCCTGGAGGTCGCCAAGACGCTGGTCCGGGAGTGGCTCGACCACGAGTTCGACACCACCTCGGCGTCGGCCGCCAAGGTCGACGCGATCCGCGGGTACGAGGTCGACGGGAGCTGCTGAGCCGCCTGCGGTGACGTCGGCCACCGTCCGCCCGGCGTGCGCTGCGCGCGTGCGAGCATGGTGGCGGGCCCGACGTCAGCGCGGGCTCCCGGACGAGGGGCGCCGTACCCGGAGAGCGACAAGACGGCAGCCACCGGAGGTCATCCGTGTCCGCAACGTCGCTCGCCTGGGTCGTGCTCGTCGTGTCCGGGATGTTCGAGGCCGTCTGGGCCACCGCGCTGGGCCGGTCCGAGGGCTTCACCCGGCTCGGGCCCACCGTCGTCTTCGGTCTCGCGCTGCTCGTCTCCATGGGCGGCCTGGCCTACGCGATGCGTGAGCTGCCCACCGGCACGTCGTACGCCGTGTGGGTGGGCATCGGCGCGTCGATGACCGTCGCCTTCGCGATGGCGACCGGCGCCGAGACCGCGAGCCTGGTCAAGATCCTGCTGATCCTCGGGATCGTCGCCTGCGTGGTGGGGCTCAAGCTCGTCCACTGAGCACGTCCCCCGCATGCGCATCGCCCCGGTGCCCCGCTCGCCGTGCCGGTGGTCCGGCCTCGCGCGACGATGGCCGGGACGGTCGCTCGGGAGCGACGGACGACCGGTCGTGAGCGACGGGCGGGTGGTGCCGTGGACGCAGGAGCGGTCGCGCACGACGACGTCCGGCGGTGCGGCGCCCGATGAGCGGGCGGCTGCCGGACGCGGCCGTGCGTGTCCCCGTCGCGCTCATGCGGTGGGACGCGCTGGCGTTCCTGCACTGGCCGTACCCGCCCGAGGCCGTCGCCGCGCACCTGCCCCCGGGCCTGGTGCCGCAGGTGCTCGACGGCGCCGCCTGGGTGGCGGTCACGCCGTTCGTCATGCGGGACCCGCGGGTGCCGGGGCTGCCCGCGCCACCGGCGTGGTCCCGCTTCGTCGAGGTCAACGTGCGTACCTACGTGGAGCACCCGGCGAGCGGCACCGACGGCCTGTGGTTCCTGCGGCTGCTGTGCACGCGGCCCGCCGTCGTCGCGGGCCTGCGGGCGGCCGGCGTGCCGTACCGCCTGGCCTCGGGATGCGTCGAGGACGGCGGCGAGGCGACGCGCTACCGCGCGCGGGGCCGCGCCGGCGGGACGCTCGACCTGCGTCTGGTGCCCGGCGCGCGCACGGCCCCGGACCCGTGGCTCACGTCGGTCACCGGCCGCTGGAACGCGTACGGGCGCCGCGCGGGCCGGCTGTGGCGGGTGCCGGTCGCGCACGCCCCCTGGCCGCTGCACACCGCGACCGTCGAGCACCTCGACACCGACCTGCTGGAGGTCTGCGGCCTGCCCCGGCCGGACGGACCGCCGCACGTCACGTGGTCGCCCGGCGTGGACGTCCGGGTGGGCGCGCCTCGCCTGCTCGCGCGCGGCGCCGGTCAGTCCTGGGCGAGCAGCCAGTCGCGCAGCGGCCCGATCTCGTAGACCTGCTGGAACGCGGGCCGGGCGTCGACGCCGGTCGTGGCGGTCGGGGTCGGGGCGCCCTCGATCGTCACGAGGTACGCGTCGTCGTCGCCGGTGAGCAGCTCGGTCGCGGCCTGGGCCAGACGGTCCGACGGCCAGGTCGCGTCCCACGACGCCGTCCCGTAGGTCTCGTCGGCCGCGTCCAGCGCCGACCGGATCTGGTCCTGCGCCGCGTCGTCGCCGTCCGTCGCGACGGACGCGAAGGTCTGCTGGGCGAGCCCGCCGGCGTCCGGGGTGCCGCCCTGGCCGCCGACCAGCAGCTCGGCGGCGAACAGCTCCGGCTCCTGGGCCGCGAGCTGCAGGACCGTCGCGGCGCCCAGTCCCTGCCCGGTGGCGTAGGTGCGCTCCTTGTCGACCTGGAGGTCCTCCTGCACCGCCCGGACGAGCCGCGCCGTGAGGTCGACGTAGTCGGTCGTGCCGCGGCCCTCGAGGTCGGCGACGACGAGGTCCGGGTACTGCGGGACGACGACGATCAGCGGCTGCTGGGCCTGCACCTGCGGGCTCGCCCATATCAGTGCGCCGTACTGCGTGGACGGGGCGGGCACCGCGTCACCCACGCGCGTCGAGTCGGAGACGAAGAGCACCATCGGGTACGACTGCTCGGAGTCGAACCCCTCGGGCAGGAACAGGTTGTAACCGACGGGCAGGTCCGCCTCGGGCTCGTCGAACGAGCGTTCCTCGAACAGGGGCAGCACGTCGCGCTGCAGGGTCTCCAGCGACGGGCTCGCGGCCGCGGGGCTGGTACCGCTCGCGGCCGGGGGACTCGCGCTCGGCGCGCTCGCCGACATCGTCTCCTCCGGCGTGCCCGTGGTGCACGCACCGGCGACCAGCGTCACCGCGCCCAGCAGGCACGCAGCGGTGCCCGCCCTGATCCTCGTCGCCCCCATCTGTCGACGGTACGTCCGGGCCTGAGGACGCGCGCGGCGGTCGCGCGCGTCGTCAGAGGGCCGCGGTCGCGGGCGCGAGCTGCGTGCGGTACAGGTCCGCGTACAGCCCGCCGCGTGCCCGCAGTACGTCGGCCTCAAGCTCGCCCACAGACCCGCATTCCCCAGACCCGTGAGAGGGCAATCCAGTTGTCCGGTGTGGCGATGGAGCAATCCAGCTCACTGCTGGGGAGCGGTGAGCTGGATTGCTCTCTCACGACCCCGTGGGGTGTGACTGGATTGCTCTCTCGCGACCCCGTGGGGTGTGACTGGATTGCTCTCTCGCGGGCGGGCGGGCGGGTGGGTCAGGCGGGGGTGGGGGCGGGCGCGAACTGCGTGCGGTACAGGTCCGCGTACAGCCCGCCGCGCGCGAGCAGCTCGGTGTGCGTGCCGGTGTCGGCGACGCGTCCGTCCTCGACGACCACGATGAGGTCGGCCTGGCGCACGGTCGACAGCCGGTGCGCGATGACCAGCGAGGTCCGCCCGACGAGCGCCTCGTCGAGCGCGGCCTGCACGGCCGCCTCCGACTCGGAGTCCAGGTGGGCCGTGGCCTCGTCGAGCACGACGACGTCGGGGGCCTTGAGCAGCAGCCGCGCGATGGCGAGGCGCTGGCGCTCGCCGCCGGACAGGCGGTAGCCGCGGTCCCCGACGACGGTGTCGATGCCGTCCGGCAGGGACGCGACCAGGTCCCACACGTGCGCGCCGCGCAGGGCGCGCTCGATGTCGTCGTCGGTGGCGTCGGGGCGCGCGAAGCGCAGGTTGCCCGCGATGCTGTCGTGGAAGAGGTGCGCCTCCTGGCTGACGATGCCCACGGTGTCGCGCAGGGACGCGGCGGTGACGTCGCGCAGGTCCTGCCCCGCGATGCGCACGGCGCCGCGCGTCGGGTCGTACATGCGCGTGACGAGCTGGGAGATCGTCGTCTTGCCGGCCCCGGAGGGCCCGACGAGCGCGACCATCGACCCGGCGGGCACGCTGAACGTGACGTCGTGCAGGGTGTCGGCGACGGGGTCGCGGCTCAGCGTCGCCACCGACTCCAGCGACGCCAGCGACACCTCGCCGGCCGACGGGTAGCGGAAGCCGACGTGGTCGAGCTCGAGGGTCGCGCCGTTCTTGGCCACGGCCACGCGCAGGTCGCTGGCGTCGGGCTTCTCGGCGACGGACGGCTCCAGGTCGAGGACCTCGAGCACGCGCTCGAACGACACGAGGGCCGTCATGACGTCGACCTGCACGTTCGACATGGCCGTCAGCGGCCCGTAGAGGCGGCCGAGGTACGCGGCGAGCGCGACGACGACACCGACGGTGAGCTCGCCGCGGATCGCGAGCAGGCCGCCGACACCGTAGACGACGGCCGTGGCGATCGCCGCGACGGTGGTCAGGCCGATGCGGAACCACGTCGAGTACAGGGCGCGCTTGACGCCGATGTCCCGCACGCGGCCGGTCTGCTCGGCGTACGCGGCGGACTCGCGGGCCGGGTCGCCGAAGACCTTGACGAGGTGCGCGCCGGCGACGTTGAACCGCTCGGTCATGGTCTGCGACGCCTCGGCGCCCAGCTCGTAGGACTCGCGCGTGATGCCGGCGATCTTGCGCCCGAACCAGCGGGCGGGCAGGACGAACACGGGGACCAGCACGAGCGAGAGCAGCGTGAGCTGCCACGACATCGACAGCATCGCGGCGAGCACGAAGACGATGGTCAGCGAGTTGCTGACGACGTTGGACAGCGTGGCGGTGAACGCCTGCTGCGCGCCCAGCACGTCGCCGTTGAGGCGCTGGACGAGCGCGCCGGTCTTGGCGCGGCTGAAGAACGCGAGCGGCATGCGCTGCACGTGGTCGAACACGGCGGTGCGCAGGTCGTGGATGAGGCCCTCGCCGATGCGGGCGGACACCCAGCGCTCGGCGACGCCGAGCCCGGCGGAGATGATCGCCAGGGCGGCGACGATGACGGCGATGGTGACGACCGTGCGGGTGTCACCGCGCGAGATGCCGTCGTCGATGAGCCGCTGGAACAGCCAGGGCGTGAGCGCGCCGGCGGCGGCGCCGAGCGCGATGAGGACGAGGAACACCGCGAGCTGGGCGCGGTACGGGTGGGCGAAGGCGAGGATGCGGCGCAGGGTGCCGGGGGCCAGTCGCTGACGGGCGACGTCGCGGTCCTGGGCGAAGCCGCGCATCCCGCGACCTGCGGGGAGGGGTCCGGGGTGGGTCAAGGGGACCTCCAGAGGGTCGGAGGGCGCGGGTCGAGCCGCGCAACATGCTGAGGTTACCTCACGATGAGCAATATTCACCTCCGGGTTATTCCCCGGTAGCCTCGGACGCGTGGAGCAGCGGACGGACGACGTGACCGACGCCTCGCGCGACGCTGCGCCGTCCGGCCCCGGGTCCGATCCTCCTCCCTCCACGGTGGGCCACGGCGACCGCCCGCGCGAGCCCCGTGAGCCGGCCCGACGTCCCCAGCCCTCCGAGGAGCTGCTCGAGCTCCTGCACGACGTCCTGCGCGCCGTGCGCCGCGACGCCGCCGATCGGCTCGGCCAGGACATCACGCCGGGTCAGCTGCGGCTCCTGCGGACGCTCGACCGGCTCGGGCGGCCGCAGCGGCTGGGAGAGCTCGCCGCCGTCCTCGACGTCGCGCCACGCTCGGTGACGTCCAAGGTCGACCACGCCGAGGCCGACGGCTGGATCCGGCGGGTCCCCGACCCGCGCGACCGGCGCGCGACTCTGGTCGAGCTCACCGACGAAGGCCACGACCTGCTGGATCGGGTCTCGGCGCAGCGCCACGAGGGCGTGCGCGCGCGGCTCGAGGTGCTGGACGGTGACGAGCAGCGGACGCTGCTGGACCTGCTGCGGAGGGTGGCGCTCGGGTCCGACGACGGGTGAGGTGATGCCGTCGTGTGGCACGGTCGTGACATGGGTGACGTCCAGCGGCCGCAGCTCGTGGCCACCTCGGTGAGCATCGGTACGCCGCGTCCGCACGATGCCGCCCGGTTCTGGGCGCGTCTGCTCGGCTACCGGGTGACCGCCGACGACCGGCCCGATCCGGCGGACCCGTCGGACCGTGGGTGGGCGCAGGTCGCACCCGAGGCGGGGCGGCCCGGCTTCGTCCTGAACCTCGAGCACGAGCGCGCGTACCGGCCACCCGTGTGGCCAGCGCGTCCCGGTGAGCAGGTCGCCACGCAGCACATCGACGTCCACGTCCCCGACGGCGACCTCGACGCGGCCGTCGCGTGGGCACTGGACTGCGGCGCCCGGCTGGCGGACGACCAGCCTCAGACCGACGTCCGCGTCCTCTTCTCCCCGGACGGCCACCCGTTCTGCCTGTTCCTCTGACGGCCACCGATCTCCAGGTGCCGAACTCGTCCTTCGGCGGCGACTGACCGGCCAGAAGCCGCCCAAGGACGAGTTCGGCGGGGTTCGGGTGGTCGGGAGGCCGCCGAACGTCGAGGTCGGGCGGCGAGGTCGGGGGGTCGGGGTCAGGTCGGGGGCGGGGCTGTCATGGCGATCGTGCCGACCACCGTGGCCGTCCCGACCAGGACGTTCGCGGCGTCCCACACCCGGTCCATCACCCGGTCCGGGTCGTAGCCCAGCGCCGTCAGGGAGCCGACGACGAGCGCGGCGCCCGTCCCGTACGCCGCGTAGGCGGTCAAGGGCGCGACCAGCAGGCGTTCGCGCCACGAGCCCGTCGTGCCCAGGAGCGGGACCGCGAAGTTGCCGCCGCTGCTCCAGAGGTCGTTGAGGACGGGCGCCCGACGCCACCAGCGCGGGGGCCGGGGCTCCCACGGCCACAGCAGCGGGACGCCGCCGCCCGTCAGCATGTCGCCCGCGACGTGCACGGCCGCGCCCAGGCCGACCGCGACGGGCAGCCAGTCCCACTCCGTGGGTGCGGCCACCGTGATGAACCCCGCCAGCGCCAGTGCGAGCGCCCACGCGTCGAACCGGCGCCGCGCGAGACGCAGGGCACGCGCCGCGAACGCCACCAGCAGCAGCGACATGGTCCCGGCCCCGACCGCCAGGTCCCCGAGCGCGTCCGTGGCGACGGTCACCTGCCCGGCCGCCCACGCGATCCCGGTGAGCACGGCGATCCCCAGCACCGAGTGCGTGCCGTTGCGGTGCCCGCCCGCGAGGCGCCCGACCAGGTCGCACACCCACTCGGAGACCGGCGGCAGGGAGTGCGCGATCGTCGCGTCGTGGTGGTCGGCGTCCGGTGCCAGCGCGGCGCCCGCGCACACGAGCGCGCCCGTGACGATCCCGAGCGACGAGACGGGGTACCAGCCGAGCGTGTACGGCGCGTTCGAGGCCACCGCCACCCACGCCGCCGCCCCGCACAGGGCGTGGTGCGCGCCCTTCACCGGGCGGCCCGGACGGTCGCGCACGCCTGACGGAGGGTCGCGTGCGCCCGGCGGGTGAGGGGGTGGCGCTCGGCCAGGGGCAAGGCGGGAACTCCTGTGCAGGTCAGCGGTGCGGGGCGCGTCCACCTCAGCCGTTCGGGTGACGCGCGTCAAACGCCCGGTGTGTCCGGTCCGGGCGTGTCGAGCGGCCCGTGACACGCTTCGTCGACGGGTGCCCTCCGGCAGCCGACCGGGGTCCCCTCCGGCACCGCCGGCAGACGAGGAGCGCCCCATGGCCTGGAGCACCAGCGAGCTCGCCCACCTGGCGGGGACCACCGTGAACACGATCCGGCACTACCACCGGCTCGGCCTGCTCGACGAGCCCGACCGTCGGTACAACGGGTACAAGAAGTACGGCGTGCCGCACCTGGTGCGCCTGCTGCGGATCCGGCGTCTCGCCGAGCTGGGCGTGCCGCTCTCCGAGGTCGACGGGGTGGCCGACAGCCCGGGCACGGCGGACAGGCTGCGGGAGGTGGACGCCGACCTCGCCGCGAAGATCGAGCAGCTGCAGCAGGCGCGGGCCGAGATCGCCGCGATCCTGAGCAACGCCGCGCCACCCGACGTGCCTGCGGGGTTCGCGTCCGTCGCGGAGCACCTCACGGAGGTCGACCGGTCGATCATCCACATCTACTCCAAGCTCTACGACGCCGACGCGATGGCCGACCTGCGCGACATGGTCGCCGAGGACGCCGAGGTCGGCGACGACGGCAAGGAGCTCGAGGCGCTGCCCCCCGACGCGGACGAGGCGACGCGCCAGCGCCTCGCCGAGCAGATCGCGCGGGGCATCGCGCGCAACCTCGTCGACTACCCGTGGCTCAGCGATCCTGCGGGGCACCTGGCGACGAGCGGGCGCGTCGTGCAGGAGACGTTCATCGAGGCCGTGACGGAGCTGTACAACCCGGCGCAGCGTGACGTGCTGACACGCGCCGCCCTGCTCGGGTTCCAGATCGCGCAGGAGGTCCTGGCGGCCCGCGAGGACGCCGACGGGACGGGGTCGCCACCGACCCCTTGACCCTGTTCCGAGAACACGGTGTCTCCTCGGGTCGTGATCGAGAACCGCTCGATCCACGACTCGCAAGGAGACGACATCATGACCCCGTTGCAGGAGCTCATCGTCAGGTTCCAGGAGCTCGTGGCCCAGGTGCCCGAGATCTTCCAGCCCTTCATCGTCATGCTCGCCGGCGCCATCCCGTTCGTCGAGGGGGAGCTCGGCGCGATGGTAGGGCTCGTCGGCGGACTGAACCCCGTCGTCGCGGGCGTCGCCGCCGCCACCGGCAACTTCCTGTCCGTCGCACTCGTGGTGGCGTTCACCGCACGGGCCCGCACGGCCGTCGTCCACCGGGCGCGTGTGAAGGCGACCGTCGGCGGCCCCGCCACCCCGGACGTCCACGCGGTCGACGGGTTCGCCGACCCGGAGCCCGCCCAGCCGCTGTCGAAGGGGCGCCAACGCGTCGTCACGTGGCTCAACCGCTTCGGCGTCCCCGGGGCGAGCATCCTCGGCCCGCTCGCGATCCCGACGCAGTTCACCGCGGCGATCCTCGTCGCCAGCGGAAGCCCTCGTCGTTGGGTCCTGCTCTGGCAGGCCGTGGCCGTCGCGCTGTGGACGACCGTCACCACGGTGTCGGTCTGGCTCGCGCTCACCCACGTCGTGGGGGTCTGACGACATGAGACCCCGGATCGACACCTCGCAGCGATGTCGCCGTCGCGGCCCTCGTGGCCGCGGCGGCACCCGCACACCCGACACCGGCATCGAGGAGGAGACATGGCACACAAGACCGCGACGGTGCAGCCCGGCGACGGGCGCGCGCTGACGCCCTACCGCACCTGGCAGCTGCTCACCCGCTCCCTGTTCCACCTGCACCTGACGGACGTGGGCGGCGCACCGCGCACCTGGTCCGTCGACGTCCGCCACGGCGGTGACGAGGACGGCGAGGTGCGGGCAGCCCTCTACCTCGACGGTCTGCACCACGCCGCGGCGACGCTCCCGGCGTCGTTCCCCGTGCCGGGAGGCACGATCGAGGTAGCGGCCAGCGGGTACGGGCTGCGGCGCATCCACCACGTCGGCCCCGACGGGTCGGCCCGGCAGCTCGTGCCGGACCCCGCCTCGGGCGAGGGGCGGCGTGCCCGCCTCGACCGCACCCACCCGGCGCTGAGCCGCTCGCTGGCGCTCGCGTCGGCGGCGGTGCTGCTCGTCGCGCTCCTGCTGGGCGCCCCGCAGGTCGTCGAGCAGCTCACCCAGATCCCGCCGGTGGCGCAGACCGTCGGCGCGTGGGTCAGCCCCGTCCGGCTGCCGGATGCGGTGAACATCGCGCTCGTGGCCGCCACGATCGCCGCGAGCACCGAGCGCGCGCTGCGGCTGCGCTACAGCCGGGTCCTCGACGGCGGCTTCTTCGGCGGCGGCGAGTAGCGACCCGGCAACGTCGGCGCCCGGGCCCCGTCCGGGGCCCCGAGGCAGCCCGCCGCACTCACGCGCCCTGCGCGGCCCGCCTGACGAGGGCGAGATCGGCACGCGACGGCCGGCGGAACGCCCCGCCCTCGGCGACGTGCTCGTCGCCGTGCTTCTCCAGGTGGCGCGCGAAGAGCGGGCACACGGGCACGACGGTCAGGTGCTCCCGCACGCTGTCCGCCAGCGCCTCGCGCAGCAGCAGACCGGCCAGGCCACGTCCCTCGAACCGGGCGTCGACCTCGGTGTGGAAGAAGACGCGCTCGTGGGCGTCGGGGACGTCGAGGAAGTCGGCTCTGCCGACGCGTTCGCCGGCCACGCTCACGGTGTAGGCGCTGACCGGTTCCGCGCGCTCGAGCGCGACCGTCACAGGGGCGCCGGTGCGGTCCACGAGCTCTCGCGTCATCTGTCTGTCCCTTCGAGGGGGCGGTCCTGGGGTCGGTCCAGGATCAGGGTCGGTCGGTGAGCGGGACCGCGGCGGCACCGGCGGTCAGCCTACGGAGCTCGGCCGCCTCGACGTCGGAGCCGAACGCGGGGGTCCCGGGCTCGAGCCGCGCGCCCGTCGCGAGGTCGCCGATCACCACCGGGTCGAACCCGAGGGCGTCGACCAGCTCCGCCACCGCCGCGACGTCCTGCGGCACGTCACCCGCGATCGCGATCGCCTTGCGGCCGGGACGACCTGCGGGCCGCGCCTCGTCCTCGAGGTCGTGGTAGCCCATGTGGTTCAGTGCCTTGACGACGCGCGCTCCGGGCAGGGACCGCTGCACCAGCTTGCTCGACGAGAGACCGGCCGGCACGACCGTGTCGCGCGGTCCGTCGACCTCCCACCAGTGGTTCATCGCGTCCACGACGAGCCTGCCGCGCAGCGCGTCCACCGGGAGCTCGCGCAGCCTGCCGAGAGGCAGGGCCAGGACCACGAGGTCCGCTGCCTGCGCGACCTCGGTCGGCCAGGCGGCGGTCGCGCCCGGGGTGAGCACCTCGGTGGTCAGCGCGATCCGCGCGGGATCGCCCGAGCCGGCGACGAGCACGCGGTAACCGGCGGCGACGGCCAGGCGCGCCACGACCGTCCCGAGCTTGCCCGCACCGAGGATCCCGACCGTGGTCGCCGCGGTCACCGGGCCGCGCCCACGGCGACGGGCTGCTCGGCGAGCAGCTCACGGACGCGTGGGATCACCTGCGTGCCGTACAGCTCGACCGACCGCAGCCGCGCGGACGCCGAGACCGTGCCGGCGGCGGAGTAGATCATGTCGAACCGGCCGACGTCGAGGACCCGGATCGCGTGCGCGATCTTCGCCGCGACCGTCTCGACCGAGCCGACGTACAGCGAGCCGTGCGCCACCTCGGCGTCGAACTCGCGCTGCTGCAGCGGCGGCCAGCCGCGCAGCGCGCCGATCCGGTCGCGCGTCTCCCGGTACCCCGGGTAGAACAGCTCGCGCGCCTCCTCGTCGGTGGCGGCGACGAAGCCGGGGGAGTGCACGCCGACCGGCTCGGGCGTCGTGCCGAGCTGCTGGTGAGCGCGCCGGTACAGGTCCACGTACGGGGCGAACCGGTCGGGTGCGCCGCCGATGACGGCCAGCATGAGCCGGAACCCGTACTGGGCGGTCCGGAGCACGGACTGCGGCGTCCCGCCGACGCCCACCCACGTGCTCAGGCGCCCGGACTCGGTCTTGGGGTAGACGTCGGCGTCGTGCAGCGCGGCGCGCGTGGTGCCCTGCCACGTCACCGGGGTCTCGTCGAGGAGCCGGTGGAACAGGTGGATCTTCTCCTCGAAGAGGACCTCGTAGTCCTTCAGGTCGTACCCGAACAGCGGGAACGACTCGGTGAACGAGCCCCGGCCGAGGATCACCTCGGCCCGGCCGTCCGACAGCGCGTCGACGGTGGCGAAGCGCTGGAACACCCGCACGGGGTCGTCCGAGGACAGCACCGTGACGCCGGACGCGAGCCGGATGCGCTCGGTCGCGGTCGCGATGCCCGCGAGCACGGTCTCGGGGCTGGAGATCGCGTACTCCGGGCGGTGGTGCTCGCCCAGGGCGACCACGTCGATGCCGACCTGGTCGGCGAGGACCGCCTCCGCCACGGTCGCGCGGATCGCCTGCGCGTGCGAGACGACCTCCCCGCGGTCGTCGCGGGGACGGTCGCCGAAGCTGTCGATGCCGAACTCGATCCGGTCTGCGTCCATGGTGCTCGGCTCCTTCGAGAGTCCTCGTCCTGCCGTGGCCACCGTGAGCCGGGCGGGGGACCTGCCCCCGCCCGGTGGTTTCCGCGGCAACTGTTGACGGCTCAACTCCGAAGGGTCGCCATCTCTTCCACCGGCCTCGCGACCGGCGGAGCAACCCGTGCCCCGGCCACCGACGCCTCGCCGGGCGTCCGCGCCTTCGGCGGTCGAGTACCGCGCTGGGCGGGGTGGGGCGGCACGGACCCTGCTCGGTCGGCGGTAACGCACGCGTCCCTGCCGGACACGTGGGTGGTGACACAATCCCTGCCCACGGAGGGAGGCCCGTGAGCCCGTCACCCCCGACGGACGACGCCGCACGTCGCGCCCGGTTCACCGACCTGTTCGACCGCACGCACGGCGCGCTGCTCGCGTACGCGGTGCGCCGCGTCGCCGACCCGTCGGACGCCGCTGACGTCGTCGCGGAGACGTTCGTCGTCGCGTGGCGCCGGCTCGACGACGTGCCGCACGACGACGCCGCACGTCCGTGGCTGTTCGGTGTCGCGCGTCGCGTGCTGGCGAACCACTACCGCGGCGAGCGTCGACGGCTCGCGCTCGCGGACCGGTTGCGTGAGCAGGTGGTCGAGGTCGTCCCGCCGCACGAGCCCGCCGACCCGACGCTGCTGCGCGCGATGGACGCCCTGCCGCCCGACGACCGCGAGCTGCTGCGCCTGGTCGCCTGGGAGGAGCTCGCGCGCGACGAGATCGCGCTCGTGCTGGGCGTCCCGCGTGCCACCGTCCGCGTGCGGCTGCACCGGGCCCGCCGTCGCCTGCTGGCGCTCCTCGCGGCTCAGGAGGAACCCGGTCAGCGCATCGTCCTGCAACGCGACGTCCACCCCGGACACGTCAGGAGTGGATGGGCGAACGCCCGTCCCGGAACCGAGGAGGCGAGATGAACGAGGACCTGATGCGACGTCTGCGGGCGGCGGACCCGGCTCGGGGCGTCTCGGCGCTCCCGGCGTCCGACGACGCGATGCGGGAGGCGATCATGACGGACGTCACGACGGAGGAGCGACCCACGGCCGTGCGACGCAGGACGGTGCGGCGTGGGGTCCTGGCCGGCGTGCTGGCGACGGTGCTGGTCGGCGGCGGCGCGGCCTACGCCGGGTTCCGTGAGCTCTGGTACGTCGGCGGTGGTGGGCACGAGGGCGTGACCTGCATGGCGCGGTGGGGTGCGCCGGAGGCGGAGACCTCGGGCGGGCCGTGGATCACCGGCGACGCGCTCGCGGACTGCGACCGCTACCAGGAGCTCAGCGGGCTGCCCGCCATCGACGACCCGGTGGCGTTCCGCATCGAGGGCGACCCGACTCTGCTGTACGTCGCACCCCGTGCCGAGATGCCGCAGGACGCGACGGTCGTCGACACGGACCCCCGGGCGCTCGCGCTGCGCGAGCTCGACTCGAGCATGGCGGACTGGGTCGACGGAGCCCGCGCGACGTGCCTCGACGAGGCGGGCGCGCTCGCCTGGGCGTCGGCGGAGCTGGACCGGCTGGGTCTCGACGACTGGACGGTGCGGACCGACGAGCGTCTGGAGGGCCAGCAGCAGGAGGCCTGCGCGAGCGTCGCCCTGGCCTACGACGAGGCCGCCGCACCCGAGCCGGGCACCGGCGACCCGGCGACCGTCGAGCCGACCCCGGAGTCGACGGCCACGCCGTACGTCGTGGTGCCCCGGACCCTCGCCGTCACGCCGTACTCGGCCGTGGACATCGACAGCCAGGACATGGACCCGTGGGTGTTCGAGCTCCGCGACACGCTGCGCTCGCAGATCGCGGACGCCTGCGTCGACCTGGGCACGGCGGAGCGCATCGCCGCCGAGGCCGTCGGGGAGCAGCACCAGTGGCCCGTCGTCGTCATCGAGGACCCGATGGCCGACTGCACACGCGTCGACCTGACCGGCGGCGGCTCGATCCAGATCTCCCTGCGCGGTCCCCGCGCCTGATCCCACCACCGAGCGCGGTACTCGCCCGCCGAGCGCGGGGGAAACGAGTACCGCGCTCGGCGGTGGACTGCCGCGCTCGCGGGGTGGGGGCGAGCGGGGGGCCCGGGTGAGCCGGCCGGGCTACCGTCGAGTGGGACCCCCACGGAAGGACCACCGGCGATGGCGCTGTTGACCTGTCACTTCTTCTCCGAGGCGCTCGGCGTGAGCACGGCCGTGACCGTGCTGCTGCCCGAGTCGGCCCGGGGCCAGATCGGCATGGGCGGGGTGGAGACGGCCGGGCCGCCGCCCGTGCTCTACCTGCTGCACGGGCTGAGCGACGACGAGACGATCTGGCTGCGGCGCACGTCGATCGAGCGCTACGTCGCCGAGCGGGGCATCGCGGTGGTGATGCCGCGCGTGGGCCGGTCGTTCTATGCGGACGAGGCCCACGGCAGCGCCTACTGGACGTTCCTCTCCGAGGAGCTCCCGCGGGCCGTCCAGCACTTCTTCCGCGTGTCCGACCGGCGGGAGGACACGTTCGTCGCGGGCCTGTCGATGGGTGGGTACGGGGCGTTCAAGTGGGCGCTGCGCCAGCCCTGGCGGTTCGCGGCGGCTGCCAGCCTGTCCGGGGCGCTGGTCGTCGGCGGGGACCGTGCTCGGTACCTGCGGGACGAGCTGATGCCCCACGTGTGGGGTGGCGCGGACCCGGCCGGCACGGACGACGACCTGCTGGCGCTGCTGGACCGGGCGGACCCGGCGGCGGTGCCCGCGCTGTACGCGACGTGCGGCGCGCAGGACGACCTCGTCGACACGCAGCACGCGTTCGTCGAGCGGGCGGCGTCGCGCGGTGTCGCGGTCGACGCGCACGTGCACCCGGGCGGGCACGACTGGGCGTACTGGGACGAGCACGTCCAGCGCGTCCTCGACTGGCTACCGATGCGCGGCTGAGCTGGTCGCGCCGCGCGCTCCGGGGATGGTCGGCCATCTCGACGTCCCGACTCTCCGGCGCATCAGGCGGGGGTCCAGCACCTCCGCGCGGACAGATCTGTGGACCATCACCGCGAGAGGCACAACCTTCGTGGCCTTGGCCACTAGTCGCTAGTGTGCCCCCATGACGACGAGGCGCGCGGTGGCGCTGTACGCCCGGATCTCTCAGGACCGTAGCGGCGACGAGGCTGGGGTGACGCGGCAGCTGCGCGACTGTCGCGCGGAGGCTGAGCGGCGGGGGTGGGTGGTGGCCGAGGAGTACGTGGACGGGTTCACCCGTTCAGCGGCTGCCGCGGGACCGTTCGTCCTCGCCCGCAGAGCGGGCTGCGGGCGCTGCGTCCCTTGCCCTCGAACCCTTTTGGTCGCCTCCCGAGTTACGTTGCTACTTCAAGTGAAGGAGGCGCCTGCGGCGCCGAGTGCGCTGCGGAGGTCCTAGTCCAGGAGCAGCGGAATGACGACACCGCCCACCCAGGCGAGCACGGCAATGATGACGCCTATAACGCGGGCGCCCCTAGCGGAATTCCCAGGTTCGGTCAGTTCGAACGCGGGAAGCGCCTTACGTATCAGGGACGTCAGGCCATAGCCGATTATCACCGATAAGCCTATAACCATGACCAATGCAGCGACGCGCTGGTCGCCGGCCCACCTAGCGGCATCTCCGATATTGAACACTGCGAAATTAATCGAAACAGCCACCGGGACTGCTAACAAGCCGGCTCCCCACCCCTCGCGCAACCGCCAGTACCAAGGGCGACCGCTCGCGAGAATTGGACGCAACTCCGCTTCAACGAGGACCACCCACGAGCTATCAGGCGCAGAAGCCGCTACCCAGCAGCCAAGGTTTCGCTTGAATCGAACCTCGAGTGAATAGTTGCTTGCGTACGTGCCGCCCAACGAGATCGTTAACGCCACGACATCCGCAACGTCAACCTCTTTCATGACTTCGTCTGGGTCGCCGGAGAACGTTCGTTCTAGTTGCTTCTCAGTTGCCTGCATACTGACCAGAACGCTCTCACGTGAGAACTCTAGGGACTCGGCGTCGGACAATTCGAATGCTTCACGCATCCGGTTATCGTCAGCAATATAGCTGTGCTTGCTCGCGAACTCCTTCCGACGCTCATCTCTGGTTTCGGCGTGGCGACGTTCGATGTCGTCAAGCGCGCGATCCTGGAGACTCCTCACGGCCTTTAGGAGTTTCGCTAATTTCGCCGTATCGCCCGCCCAGGTAAAGTACGCGAACTTGGTGCTTGCCTTAGTCTGCAATGCGGGCGCCGCCGTCATGATCGCAACCTACCGGACCAAGGTGCCTGTGCGTTCGTAGTCCGTCGCGAGGCCGAACGTGTCGCTCCTGATTGGTACGCCGTGGGACCTGCACGCTCGCCCGCCCTCCATCTGGCGACACCCGGTGGGGGTTCCTTGGCGTCTTGTCGCCTTGGCCATGACGGTGCCGCGGCCGAGTGTGTGCTGCCTCGCTAGGGGTTTGTGACGCCTGCGTAGGCCAACAGTCCAAGGAGGCCCGCCATCGCGAGTGCGCTCATGGCGGTGACGCGCCACCCCATCATCTTGGTCTCCAGTTCCCTCACGTGGCGTGCTAAGTACTCCGCTTGGGCGTTGGCTCCACTCGCGTCATCGGTAAGGCGTTCGCACTGCTCCACGAGCCACTCGACCCGTTCACGCGTAGCTCCCAGTTCCAGCCAGAGCACAGGGCCGTCCGGGTCTGCAGGTGGACCATCGCTGCGGTCACGCGGATCAAGAGGTTCGGGTCGCGTCGCGTCGGGGATCATCTGTGGACCATCGACGCTGGCGCGCCTCAACTTGAACATGGTGGGTTTGCAGCTGGTGGCCTTAGCGATCCGGGTGAGGTGGTATGGCGGTTCCTCCCCTCCCGGCCCGTGGGCGGCTAGCCTTTCGCCATGATCCGGGTCGACGAGCACCAGCGT
>NZ_JADGMY010000022.1 GCF_015234515.1 Cellulomonas sp. | reverse complement strand
ATTCGAACCCGTGCTACCGCCGTGAAAGGGCGGGGTCCTAGGCCGCTAGACGATGAGGGCGGGTTGTCCGCCCCGGACGTCGAGGCGTCGGAAGACCGGTGATGAGCATACGGTCTGGCGGCCGGAAGTCCAAAGCGGGATCGGTTGCGCAGGTCAGAGGCACCGCCGGGGGGCAGGATGGGGGCGTGGTCGAGATGACGCGCGAGGAGTTCGAGGACGCGGTGCGCGATGCCCTGGACGAGATCCCGGAGGAGCTCGCGGCGATGATGGACAACGTCGTCGTGCTGGTCGAGGACGACGCGCCCGACGACGAGCCCGACCTGCTGGGGCTGTACGAGGGCACGCCGCTGACCGAGCGGGGCGAGTTCTGGGCGGCGGGGTCGCTGCCCGACCGCATCTTCGTCTACCGGCTGCCGACGCTCGCGATCTGCGAGGACCGGGACGAGGTCGTCGAGGAGGTCGCGATCACGGTCGTGCACGAGATCGCCCACCACTTCGGCATCGACGACGAGCGGCTGCACGCCCTGGGCTGGGCGTGACGCACCACCACGGTCACGCGTCCCACGGGCCGGCGAACGTCCGGTTCCGGGGCAGGATCGCGTGGGTGCTCGGCCTGACGCTCGTCGTCATGGCGGTCGAGGTCGTCGGTGGCCTGCTGTCGGGCTCGTTCGCGCTGCTGGCCGACGCGGGTCACATGCTCACGGACGCGGCGGGGCTGGCCGTCGCGCTCGGGGCGAGCATGCTCGCCGGGCTGCCCTCGACGGCACGGCGGACGTTCGGCTGGCAGCGGGCCGAGATTCTCGCGGCGATGGTCAACGGGCTCGTGGTCGCCACGGTGGGCGTCCTGGTGCTGGTGGAGGGCATCCGTCGCATCGCGCGACCGGGTGAGGTCGAGCCCGGGCTGATGCTCGCGGTGGCCCTCCTCGGCCTGTCGGCGAACGCCGTGGGGCTGGTGCTGCTGCACCGCGGACGTCAGGAGTCGCTGAACGTCCGCGGCGCGTACCTGGAGGTGCTGGGGGACGCCCTCGGGTCCGTCGCCGTCGTGGCCGCGGCGCTCGTCGTGCTGGCGACGGGGTTCGCGCGCGCCGACGGGATCGCCTCGGTCCTGATCGCTCTCCTCATCCTGCCGCGGGCGGGCATGCTGCTGCGTGACGTCGCCGCCGTCCTGCTCGAGGGGACGCCCGCGGGGGTCGGCCTCGACGTCGTGCGCGAGCACATGGCCGGCGTGCCGGGCGTGGTCGGCGTCCACGACCTGCACGCGTGGACGATCACCTCCGGGGTCCCGGTGCTGTCCGCCCACGTCGTCGTGGCGGACGACGAGCTCGACCAAGCGGGCACCGGGCGCGTCCTCGACGCCCTGCGCACGTGCCTGTCGGGGCACTTCGACGTCGAGCACTGCACGTTCCAGCTCGAGCCGGCGTCGCACGGCGGGGAGCAGGGGCTGCACCCGTGAGGGAACGGCGGGCGGCGCGACGCCCCCTGAGCCGCGCCACCCGCCGCCTGGTCGCCCGTCGGACGGTGACGGGCGGGTCGGTCAGCCGGTCACGAGCCGCAGGCCGTAGGCCTGCAGGATCTCGTTGACCGGCTGGAAGTACGTGGTGCCCCCGTAGCGGCAGTTGCCCGAGCCGCCGGACGTCACGCCCTGCGCCTGCGTGCCGGCGACCAGCGAGCCGCCGGAGTCGCCCGGCTCCGCGCAGACGTTCGTGCGGATCAGGCCTGTGACGGTGCCCTGCGAGTAGCGGACGGTCGAGTTGTAGGCCTGCACCGTGCCGCACCGCCACCCCGTCGTGCTGCCGGAGCGGCACACGTACGCGCCGACCGCGGCCTGCTGCGAGCCGGTGACGCGCACCGTGCCGCCCGAGTAGTTGTTGACCAGGCCCCGCGGGGTGTTGCCCGACGCGACCTGGACCCACGCGTAGTCGTTGCCGGGGAACGAGGATCCGCGGAAGGTGCCGGAGGGCGACGTCGTCGACGCTCCCACCGTGCCGCAGTGGCCCGCGGTCACGAACCCGCCCTGGACGGCGAAGCCGACCGAGCAGCGTGACCGCGCGTTGATGTAGTACGCGTTGCCGCCGATCACGTCGATGAAGGTCTGCGGCGCCTCGGCGGTCGCGAGCGTGACGGCGTCGGCGGGGACCCCGGCCGCGGCCACGAGCTCGGCTGCGGCCGCGGTGCTGCCGACCGCCTCGACGACCAGCCGGTTGGTCGGCACGTCGACGTACCAGGTCGCGACGTCCGCGGGCAGGCCCGCCGCGTCGAGCCGGGCGCCCAGGGACTCGAGCTCGGCGAGCGTGCGCTCGGCCGGGACGGTCGTCACGCCCGTGGCCATGGGGCCGCGGACCTTCGACGGCGTCGTCGTGGCGACGTGCACGGTGCCGGCCGCCGGGTCGACCCATGCGCCCGCGTACGTGGACCCCAGCGCCTGCGTCAGCGTGCGGACCTTCGTGGCGGCGTCGGCCTGGAAGGTCATGCGTCGGGTGGCGTCGGTGCGCGGGACGCCCAGGTCGCGTTCGAGGGCCTCGACCATCCCCGCAGGGAGGTCGGAGGACGGGGTCGCGGCGGAGGCGCCCCCCGTCGTGAGCGGTGCGAGCAGCAGCGTCAGCGCGGTGGCGCCGACCGCGGCCGCGCGGCGGAAGGTGGCGGAGGTGCTCATGGTGGGGCCTCTCGTTCGGTGACCGTGTTGTCACGATAGGCACCAACTCCAGTCAGAATCTAGAGCGTTCCCCAGTCACACCGCCGGCCGGTCCTGGCGTGCCGGGTCCGGCGCCGCGTGCGGCACGTCGGCGCCGGCCTCCCGGAGCTGGTCGTGCCGCGCGTCGCGGGCCGCGGCACCCAGGCGGTCGCGCAGGTCCGGCGGGGTGTCGCCGTGCACCGCGAGCCAGGTCGACCAGCTGAGCGGCGTGCCGCGCAGGCGCACGCCACGCAGCTCGCCCGGCAGCGCGCCGTGGGGGTGCGCGAGCGCCACGGCGCCTCCGGTGCGGACGAGGTCGAGTCCCGCCGCCCGGTCGCACTCGCTGGGCGTCGGCGGAGCGAACCCCACCCGGGCGCACGCCCGCAGGAAGCACTCGGTGAGGCAGCCGTCCCCGACGGCGACGACCCAGCGCTCGTCGGCCAGCTCCGCCAGGTCGGCCTCGTCACCGCACGCGTGGTCGGCGCGGACGACGACGTGCACGGCGTCCGTGCCGACGAGCTGCCACCGCACCCCTGGTGCCGCCGGCGGGAGCGCGTCGCCGCACATGCCTGCCAGGACGGCGTCGTGCGTGCCGGCCGCCAGCTCGGCGACGGCTCGGGCGCTGTCCGCGGTGCAGCGCAGCGTCGGGGGAGGGGCGCCGCCGTGGGACAGCCGGTGGACCAGGGCCGCCGCGAGGGTCGAGTCGGTGCTGGCGAGGCGCAGCGTCGTCCTCGTGTCCCCGCCGGCCAGCCGTCGGGCGTCCTCCAGCAGCGCGTCCATCGCCGGCAGCAGCGTGCGGGCGCGGTCGAGGACCAGCATGCCCAGCGGCGTCGGGCGCACGCCGCGGTGGTCCCGGACGAACGAGGCGCCACCCAGGGCTCGGTCGATCCGGGACAGCTGCGCGCTCAGTGCCGGCTGCGCGATGCCCAGAGCCGCCGCCGCCTTCGTGATGCTGCCGAGGGAGGCGACCGTGGTCAGGGTGCGCAGGTGCCGGACCTCCAGGTCCATGGCGCCGAGGGTACGGGTGCACGTGCCGTGCTGTCACTGTCCACTAGCACGCGGGATCGCGATGCTGTGACTGCCGGGGGGTCAGGGGTAGCGTGACCGGCCATGGTGAGGGTCGGGGTGGTGCTGCTCCCGCAGGAGCGGTGGTCGAGCGCGCGTGCGCGGTGGCGACGGGCCGAGGAGCTGGGGTTCGACCACGCGTGGACCTACGACCACCTCGCGTGGCGCGACCTCGCCGACGAGCCGTGGTTCGCGACGGTCCCGCTGCTGGCCGCGGCGGCCGCCGTCACCGAGCGCATCGGGCTGGGCACGTGGGTCGCCTCGCCGAACTTCCGGCACCCCGTGCCGTTCGCCAAGGACGTCATGGGCCTGGACGACGTGGCAGGGGGCCGGTTCGTCCTCGGCGTGGGTGCCGGCGGTGAGGGCTGGGACGCGGGGGTGCTGGGACCGGCGCCCACGCGCGGGGAGCGCACGCGGCGGTTCGCCGAGTTCCTCGGCCTGCTCGACACCCTGCTGACGCAGCAGGTCACGGACCACGACGGCGAGTTCTACGAGGCGCACGGCGCCCGGATGGTGCCCGGGACGCTCGCCCGGCCCCGCCCGCCGTTCGTCGTCGCCGCGAACGGTCCCCGCACCATGGCGCTCGCCGCGCGGTACGGCCAGGGGTGGGCGACCTACGGCCCGGGCACGGGTGTCGGCGACGGCCTGGACGCCGCTGCCGCGCAGGAGGCGTGGTGGCGCGGGCTGGCCGGGATGGTGGACGTGTTCGACGAGGTCGCCGACGGGCGCCCGGTCGGACGGTGGCTGAGCCTCGACGGTGCTCCCCGGTTCTCGCTCGGCTCGGCGGCGCTCGCGGTCGAGGGCGTCGAGCGCGCCGCCGCGCTGGGGTTCGGCGACGTCGTCGTGCACTGGCCGCGAGCCTCGGGCGTGTACGCCGGCGACGAGCGCGAGCTCGAGCGGTTCGCCGCGGAGCTGCCCCGGCTGCAGGCGCTGGAGCCGGCCGCCCGCTGACGTGCCGGGTGTGCCCGTCACGTGGCGCGGCGGCGAGCCTCCCACGCGCTGGCGACCATCTGCTCGGGGGTGTGGCGCATCGCCCAGTCGAGGTCACGTGCCGCGGCCTCGCCCGACGCGACGATGCGGGCGGGGTCGCCGGGGCGGCGCGGCGCCACCTCGGGCGTGAAGTCGATGCCGGTGACCTGCGCGACGGTGGTCATGACCTGGCCGACCGACAGGCCGTCGCCCGAGCCCAGGTTGTAGACCCGCTGGAGCGTGCGGCCGTCGGCGAGCGCGCGGGCCGCGGCGACGTGCGACACGGCCAGGTCGGCGACGTGCACGTAGTCGCGCACGCACGTGCCGTCCGGCGTGGGGTAGTCCGCGCCGTTGACGCGCGGCGTGCGCCCGGCGGTCAGGGCGTCGAGGACCAGCGGGAACAGGTTGTGCGGGCTCGAGTCGTACAGGTCCGGGGAGCCGGAGCCCACCACGTTGAAGTACCGCAGGGACGTGTGACGCAGGCCCGTCGCGACGCCCTGGTCCCGCAGCAGCCACTCGCCCACGAGCTTGGACTCGCCGTAGGGGGACTCCGGGTTCGGGGGGGTGGTCTCCGTGACGACGTCGACGTCGGGCGTGCCGTAGACCGCGGCGGACGACGAGAAGACCACCTGGTCGACGCCGGCCTCCGCCATCGCCTCGAGCAGGTGCGCGGTGCCGGTGACGTTCTGCTCGTACGTGTGCAGCGGGCGCTGCACGGAGACGCCCGCGTACTTGAAGCCCGCGAGGTGGACGACCCCCGTCACCGCGTGCTCGACGAGCGCGGCGCGGACCGCGGCGGTGTCGACGACCGACGCGCGGACGAACGGCACGTCACCCGGCACGAAGTCCGCGTGACCGCTGGAGAGGTCGTCGAGGACGACGGGGAGCAGCCGCTGGTCGTGCGCCGCCGCTTCCTGGAGCGCCCGCACCACGTGCGCACCGATGTACCCGGCACCGCCCGTCACCAGCCATGTCATGCCGGGGAGCATATCGATCGCACTGGACGCCGGATCGGCCAGGTCGGGTCCTGCGCCCCGGCACCCCGCCCCGTGTGGCGCCCCGGGCTCTCCGGTGGCCGGAAACCGAATCCTCAGTACGCTGAGTAATCTTCGACGGCTCCAGGGGGGCGACGTGGGTCACATCAGCGAGCGCCGACAGCCCGGCGGGACCGTCGCGGTCCCCGCACTCGCCGACACGCCGGCGCCCCCGGCGCTGTCCGTACCCGACCGTGCACCCGGTGCCGCACTCGCGCACGGGGTCGAGGAGGTCACCGACGCGGCCGCGCGGATCCTGCGCGACCTCGTCGCGGAGCAGCGGCGCCGGGCCGTCGCGTTCGACCCGGCGTGCGCGGACCTGTGGCAGGACCTCGACGCGGTGACCGGCGGCAAGCTCCTGCGGCCGCGGCTCGTCGCCGCCGCCTACCTCGGCCTGGGCGGTACGGACGTGTCCGCCGCGGCCCACGTGGCGGCCGCGCACGAGCTGCTGCACACCGCGATGGTCGTGCACGACGACGTGCTCGACCACGACGAGGTCCGCCGCGGCCGCCCCAACGTCGCCGGCCGCACGCGTGCCCGGCTCGCAGCGAGCGGCGCGCCACGGTCCGCCGTCGACCAGCAGGTCGGCGCGGCAGCGCTCCTCGCGGGGGACGCGGCGCTGGCCCAGGCCTTCGGGCTGCTGGCCACCGGCCACGTCCCGGCCGCGGCCGTCGGCGAGCTCGTGCGGCTGTTCGCCGACGGCGTCGCCACGACCGTGAGCGGTGAGCTGCTCGACGTCCGCGGCGCCCTCGCCGCGCCGGCCGACGTCGACGCCGTCCTCGTCGCCGAGCTCAAGACCGCCGTCTACTCGTTCCGCGTCCCGCTCGAGTCCGGTGCGGTCCTCGCCGGTGCGCCCGGTACCGCGCGGGCCGTGCTCGCGGGCGTCGGGACGGCGCTGGGCGTCGCGTACCAGCTGGTCGACGACGAGCTCGGGACCGTCGGGGACCCCGCACTCACCGGCAAGCCCGTCCTGTCCGACCTGCGCGAGGGCAAGCGGACCGAGCTGCTGCGGGTCGCCTGGGGACGGGCGGACACCCGGCAGGCCACGGTCCTGGCGGCCCACGTGGGGCGTCCGGACCTCGACGAGGCCGGCGCGCGCGCGGTCGTCGACGTCCTGCACGACACCGGTGCGGTCGAGGCCGTGCGCACCCTGGCGCGCCGCAGCGCCGACATCGCGCGTACGCTCGCCACGACCCTGCCGGAGCCGTTGGCCACGTACCTGGCGGGCGTCGTCGACGACCTCGCCGGACGCGCGCGCTGACGGCACCCGGACCGCCCGGCACGACCGAGATGAGGACGCACGACATGCGTACGGCCACCACGGGTCAGGTCCTGTACGACGCGACCGCGATGCGGGCCAGCGCGCTCGTGCTGCGGGCGTACTCGACGTCGTTCGGCCTGGGCACGCGCCTGCTCGGCGCACGCACCCGCGCCGACATCCAGGCCGTGTACGCCCTCGTCCGCCTCGCGGACGAGGTGGTCGACACCTACCGCGGGCCCGACGCGGGCGCCCAGCTCGACGAGCTCGAGGCGCAGGTCGCACGGGCGCTGCGCACCAGCTACTCGACCAACGTCGTCGTGCACGCGTTCGCGCGCGCCGCGCGACGCACCGGCATCGGCCACGGCGAGATCGACCCGTTCTTCGCCTCGATGCGGGCCGACCTGACCGTCCGCACGCACGACCGCGAGAGCTACGAACGGTACGTCTACGGGTCCGCGGAGGTCGTCGGCGTCATGTGCCTGCGCGTCTTCCTCGACGCCGAGCGGCGGCCCGGTGGCCCGCGGGTCGAGCCGGTGCCCGCGGCCGTCGACGGCGCGCGTGCGCTCGGTGCCGCGTTCCAGAAGATCAACTTCCTGCGGGACCTCGCCGCCGACAGCGGCGACCTGGGGCGTGCGTACCTGCCGGGTATCGACCCCGAGCACCTCACGCACGCCGACGTCCGCGCGGTCCTCGACGAGATCGGCGGCGACCTGGACCGTGCGCGTGCCGCCCTCCCGCTGCTGCCGACGCGTGCCCGGTGCGCCGTCGCCGCGACCACCGCGCTCTACGACCGGCTGCTGCGGGACCTCGCCGCGACACCCGTCGAGACGCTGCGGACGCGGCGCGTCCGCGTGCCCGGGCCGGTCAAGGCCGTCGTCGTCGTGCGGGCCGTGGCGGGTGTCCTGGCCGGTGAGACGAGGGACCGGGTCCGCGACACCCCGCTGCTGCGCTCGCGGGCGGTGGCCCCGTGAGCGGTGGCGTGCGGGTCGTCGTGGTCGGCGGTGGCGTCGGCGGCCTGGCGACCGCGGCGCTGCTGGCCCGCGGCGGAGCCCGGGTGACGCTGCTGGAGCGGCACGAGCAGCTCGGCGGGCGGACGGGGACGTGGGAGGCCGACGGCTTCCGGTTCGACACCGGGCCGTCGTGGTGGTTCATGCCCGAGGTCGTCGAGCACACGTTCGCGCTGCTCGGACGGCGGGTCGCCGACCACGTGGACCTGCGGCGCCTGGACCCCGCGTACCGGCTGTTCCCCGAGCCGGGCTCCGGCGTCGAGCCGTTCGACGTGGTCGCCGACCCGCACGCCAACGCCGCGACGTTCGACGCGCTCGAGCCCGGTGCCGGCGCGGCGATCCGGCGGTACGTCGACGACGCCGGCGAGGCGTACCGGACGGCGCTCGACCACTTCCTCTACACGACGTTCGAGCGCCCCGACCGCGCGCTCTCGGCGGACGTGCTGCGTCGCTCCGGGACCCTGGCCCGGCTCCTGACGCAGACGCTCGCCGAGCGCATCGCCGGGACGGTCAGCCACCCCGTCCTGCGCCAGGTCCTCGGCTACCACGCGGTGTTCCTCGGCTCCTCGCCGTACCGCGTGCCCGCGCTGTACTCGCTGATGAGTCACCTCGACCTCGGCGACGGCGTCTACTACCCCCGCGGCGGCATGTACACGCTCGTCGAGGAGCTCGCCAAGGCCGCGGTCGAGGAGGGCGTGGTCGTGCGCACCGGCGCCGACGTCGTCGCGGTCGAGGTCGACGACGCGCCCCGCACCCGGCGGCACCCGCGACGTCGCGGCGTCGCACGGGGCGTCCGGCTCGCCGACGGGACGCTCGTCCCTGCCGACGTCGTCGTGTCGGGCGCCGACCGGCACCACACCGAGACCGCGCTGCTCGGGCCCGACCACGCGGACCTGCCCGAGCACGTCTGGGAGCGGAGCGGTCCGGGCATCTCGGCGCTGCTGGTCATGGCGGGCGTCCGGGGCCCGCTGCCGGAGCTGCGGCACCACTCGCTGTTCTTCACGCAGGACTGGCCGGGCAACTTCGAGGACATCCTCGGGCCGGGGCCCGCGACGCCCGCCGCCGGGCTGCGCGTCCCCGACGTCGCGTCGCTCTACGTCTCACGCACGACCGCGACCGACCCCACCGCGGCGCCCCCGGGGCACGAGAACCTGTTCGTCCTCGTGCCCTTCCCGGCCGACCCCGCGCTCGGCACCCGGCCGGGGGAGCTCGACGCGCACGCCGACCGCTACCTCGACCAGATCGGTGCCTGGGCGGGGGTGCCTGACCTGCGCGCACGCGTCGTCGTGCGACGCGTCGTAGGCCCCGCCGACTTCGCGCGCGACCTGTCCGCGTGGCGCGGCACCGCGCTCGGCATGGAGCACACCCTGCGCCAGTCCGCGATGTTCCGGCCGGGCGTCGCCTCGCACCGGGTGCCGAACCTGCTGCACGTGGGCGGCGGGACCGTCCCCGGCGTCGGGCTGCCGATGGTCCTCATCGGGGCCGAGCTGGTGGCCAAGCGGCTGCTGGGCGAGACGTCGTCGCGTCCGCTGCCCGCGCCGCTGCGGCCCGGGTACCTCGCCTCCGGGCTGCCGCGCGGCCTGTGGTCCGACGTCACGGCAGGGCGTGCATGACCGGGTTGATGTACCTCGGTGCGCTGCTGCTGTCCCTGGGTGGGCTCGCGCTGCTCGACCGGCGGTTCCGGCTCGCGTTCTGGCACGACGCGCGGCGCTCGGCGTGGACCGTCGGGCTCGGCGTCGTGGGCTTCCTGCTGTGGGACGTCGCCGGGCTCGCGCTCGGGATCTTCGCGCGCGGGGACTCGCCCCACATGACGGGCCTGCTGCTGGCGCCCGACCTGCCCGTCGAGGAGGCGTTCTTCCTCGCGCTGCTGAGCTACACGGGCCTGCTCGCGTGGCGCTGGTTCGACGTGTCGGCGGCGCAGCGTGCGGCGGGACGCGACGCGCTACGGGACGCCCCGCGGCGCACGGGGCGGGAGGCGTCGTGACGAACATCGTGCTCAACGTGCTCGTGCTCGTCGTGCTGGCCGCGGTGTCGTGGCCCGTGCTGCGCCGCCTGCGCGCGTGGCCGCTGGTCTGGGCGACGCTGCACCTGTGCGTCCTGACCGCGGTGTTCGACACGATCATGATCGACGTCGGCCTGTACGTCTTCGACCCCGCCAAGATCCTCGGGGTGCACGTCTGGGGCGCCCCGCTCGAGGACTTCGCGTACGCGATCGCCGCGGCGGTCCTCGTCCCCGTGCTGTGGACCGTGCTCGGGCGCTCGCCGCGCACGTCGTCGCGCCCGGACGGGCACCCGGCCGCCGGGCCGGACGCCGCCCCACCGGGGGCCGAGGGCTGATGCGCGAGCTGCTCGCGGCCTCCCGGCCGTTCTCCTGGGTCAACACCGCCTACCCGTTCGCCGCGGGGTGGCTCATGGCCACCGACGGTCGCCTCGACGTGCGGCTGGTCGTCGGGACGGTGTTCTTCCTCGTGCCGTACAACCTGCTGATGTACGGCGTCAACGACGTGTTCGACTACGCGTCCGACCTGGCCAACCCGCGCAAGGGCGGCATCGAGGGCGGGCTCGTCGACCCGTCCCGGGCCCGCGCCGTGCACCGCCGGATCCTCGTGGCGTGCGCCGTCACGACCGTGCCGTTCGTCGTGTGGCTGCTGGCGCTCGGGTCGCCGCTCGCGGGTGTCGTGCTGCTGCTGGTGCTCCTCGACGTCGTCGCCTACTCGGCGCCGCGGCTGCGGTTCAAGGAGCGTCCGGTCCTCGACTCGTTCTCCTCGGCCGTGCACTTCGTCGGACCGCTCCTCTACGCGCTCGTCCTCGCCGACGCCGACCTCGGAGCGCGCACCGTGTGGCCCGTGCTCGTCGCGTTCGTGCTGTGGGGCATGGCGTCGCACGCCTTCGGCGCGGTGCAGGACGTCCGCGCGGACCGCGCCGGCGGCCTGGCGTCGATCGCGACCGTGCTCGGTGCCCGTCCGACGGTCCTGGCGGCGACCGCCGCGTACCTCGCGGCCGCCGCCGTGCTGCTCGCGCTGCCGTGGCCCGGCGTCCTGGCCGCCCTGCTGCCGCTCCCGTACGCGGTGAGCACGTGGCGGTTCCGCGGCGTCACCGACGACGACTGCGAACGCGCGAACGACGGTTGGCGCACCTTCCTGTGGCTCAACCTGCTGACGGGGTTCCTCGTGACGATGCTGCTCATCGCGATCGCGCTGACCTGACGTCGACGCCCGCGGGGTGGTCAGCCGGACCCGAGCCCGGGGCCCAGGTCGAGCTCCCCGGGGTCCGGCGCTCGGGGTGCTGCTGGGCGTCGTCGCCGTCGTGGGCGTGCTGGTCGTGGCGTCGCTCGCGCGCGGGGGGTGACGCGACCGGCGCGGCCGGGGGAAGCCGCCTCAGACCTGGTGGACGGCCTCGCCGGAGATCTCGATGCGGACCTTCTTGCCGACGAGCCAGCCACCGGCCTCGAGCGCGACGTTCCAGACCAGGCCGAAGTCCTCGCGGTCGATGTCGGTGACGGCGTGGAACCCGAAGATGTCCCGGTCGTACGGGTCGCGCCGCGCGCCGCCGAAGTCCATGCGCAGGGTCACCGACCGCGTGACGTCCTTGATGCGCAGGTCGCCCGTGACGTCGAACTTCATGCGGTTGCGGTCGGCGCGCTCGATGGTGGCGGAGGAGACGCGGCGCCGGTCCGCGTTGTGGTTGCGCAGCCGCGCCCACTGCAGGATCGCGTCCTGCTCGCCGCGCCACGCGACGCCGGTGCTGCGGAACTCCATGGCGGGGAACTGCGCGACGTCGAGGAAGTCGGGGCTGCGCAGGTGGGTGTCGCGGTCGTCGTGGTGGGTCGTGAGGCTCTCGGTCGCGATGACGGCCGTGACCGACGAGTCCAGCGGGTCCTCGCCGACGACGACCGTGGCGGCCGCGCGGGCGAACTCGCCGCGCACCGGGCTGACCATCATGTGCTGGGCGACGAAACCGACGCGCTTGTGGGCGGCGTCGAGCTCGTACGTGCCGGGGTCGGGGATCGTCAGGCCGCGCCACTGCCGGACCGGTCGGTCGGAGGTCCGTATCGGCTCGCTCATGTCGTCGTCCCCACGTCGGTCGGTCGTCGTCGCGCCCCGCCCGACGCGCCGCGGGTGCACCGCTCGAGCGCGCGAGGACGGGACCAGAGAAGATTCAACCACCTTGAGGGCGATTTGCCCCGATCCGGAACGTTTAGCCTCGCCCGAGCAGGACCTCGCGCACCGTCGGTGCGCCCGCCGGAGCGGCGCTCTCCACCGTCACCTCGTCGCCGGCCCCGACCGACCCGCGCTGCACGACCCGCAGGTACGCGCCGACGCGACCCTCGTCCCGGAACCGCCGCACCCACCCGCGCTCGTCGTCGCCACCGACCCACCGCGCGAACGTCGCGCAGGGTGTTCGCGGCCCCGTGACCTCGAGCACCACGTCGGCGCCGACGCGCCAGCGCTCACCGATCCTCGCCGCGTTCGGGTCCAGCCCTGCGACGCGCAGGTTCTCGCCGAACCACCCCGGGGGAAGGTCGCGGCCCAGCTCGCGCGCCCAGTGGTCGGCGTCGTCCTGGCCGTAGACGTACACCGCCTGGTCCTCGCCACCGTGGTACTTGCGGTCGGCCTGGACGTCGGCCCGCAGGCCGTAGCGCCCCACGCGGACGGGGCCGTCCACGGCGCGCTTGTCGATCGCCGTCACGCCCACGGGGCCGGGGTCGCGGCGCAGGGCGTGCACGACGCAGACGGCGAGGATCGAGGGCACGCTCCCCAGGGTAGGACGCCTCCGCGGGACGCCTGGAACGCCCTGACCGGACGGGTGCGCGCTGCGCTGACCGGCCGGGCGGGCGCGCCGTGTCAGACGAGCTGCTCGCGGGGCTCGTCGAGCGGCCGGTCCGCCGTGGCCGGCGGGACGGCCGGAGCCGCCGTGCCGCGCCGGGCACCGGTCCGCCCGTGCGTGGCGTACAGGACGAGGCCGGTGAACGTCAGCCCGCCGACGAGGTTGCCGAGGACGGTGGGGATCTCGTTCCACACCAGGTAGTCCATGACCGTGAACTGCCCGCCGAGCATCAGGCCGGTCGGGAACAGGAACATGTTGACGACCGAGTGCTCGAACCCCATGGCGAAGAACAGCATGATCGGCATCCACATGGCGATCGCCTTGCCCGGGACGTCCTTGGCGACCATCGCGCCGACCACACCGGTCGAGACCATCCAGTTGCACAGCACGCCGCGGACGAACAGCGTCAGCATCCCCGCGGCACCGTGCTCCGCGTAGCCCAGGGTCCGACCCTCGCCGATGTGCCCGAGCGCGACGCCCACCGCGTCGGGCTCGGTGGAGAAGCCGTAGGTGAACACGATCGACATGAGGACCGCGACGGTGAACGCGCCACCGAAGTTGCCGACGAACACCAGGCCCCAGTTGCGCAGCACCCCCCGCCCGGTCACACCCGGGCGCCTGTCGAGCCACGCCAGCGGCGCGAGCACGAACACGCCGGTGAGCAGGTCGTACCCCAGCAGGTACAGCATGATGAAGCCGACGGGGAACAGCAGGGCGCCGATGAGCGCGGACCCGGTCTGGACGGTCATCGACACCGCGAACGCGGCGGCCAGCGTGAGCAGCGCCCCGGCCATGTACGCGCGCAGCAGCGTGTCGCGCGTCGACATGAAGATCTTCGCCTCGCCGGCGTCGACGAGCGACGTGACGAGGTCGGACGGCTTGACGTAGGACATCTTCGGCCCCCGGGACGACGGTCGGTCGACCGCGGTCGCGGCCGGGACCGACGCTAGGAGCCGGGCGTTACGCAGCGGTTCGCCGGATGTGCCCGTGGGGTTGCAGTGTGCGCTCACGACCCGGCGTCGCGCTGTGAGGTCCTCGCCGGGAGCGGGTCGGACGGCGTCGCTCGCCCTCGGCAGACCGCCCGTCACGGGCACCCCTCGCCGTGCGGGGCGTGCCGCCCGGACGTACCGTCGCCGCAGGCCGGGCGTGTCGGCCCCGAGGCGGAGGTGCGGGATGTCGGACCGGTCCGCCCCGTCCGCGGTGCGGCGCCTGGTCGCCGGGCCGGGAGGCGTGGTGCGCGTCGTCGGGGTGGTCAGCCTGCTCGTCGCGCTGGCCCTCCGCGGGCCCGTCGACACGGCGTTGTTCGCGCTCGTCCTCGCCGGGCTGATCGTGCCGCCCGCCGCCGGGGCGCCGCGCTGGCTGGACGCCGCCTACGGGGTCGGGCTGATCGCCGCGGCGTGGTGCGGCGCGCTGGAGCTCTACCAGGCGGTCGCGTGGCTGGACGTCGTCATGCACCTGGTCGTCACCGGCCTGATCGCGGCCGTCGCGTACCTGCTGCTCGCGCGTCGCACGGGTGCGGTCGTCGACCCGCGGGCCGTGACGACGCGGGCCGCGAGGACCGGGCTCGTCGTCGTGACCGTCGGCCTCGGGCTGACGCTGAGCGTCGCGTGGGAGCTGGGGGAGTACCTCGGCAACGCCTACATCGACCCGGAGATCTACGTCGGCTACGCGGACACCGTCGGTGACCTGGTCGCGGGCGGTGTGGGCTCGGCGGTCGCGGGGCTGTGGCTGACCGCGCGGCGCGGCGAGGTTGGGCAGGATGGCCCGCATGACGCACTTCGTCCGTCCCTCGACCGCCGCGGACCTCGATGACGTCGCGCGCCTGTTCCGCGGGTACCTGGAGTTCTACGGCCGACCCGCGGACCCGGCCACGACGCGTGAGTTCCTCGCCGCGCGACTCGCCGACGGCGACTCCGTCGTCCTGGTCGCCGAGGTCGGCGGCGCGGTCGTGGGCTTCGCGCAGTGCTACCCGACGTGGTCGTCGCTGTCCCTGGCCCGCGCGTGGGTCCTCAACGACCTGTTCGTCGACCCGGCCGGCCGCGGCTCCGGGGCCGGGCGTGCGCTGGTGCGCGGCGTGCTCGGCGCGGCACGGGACGCCGGGGCGGTGTCGGTGAGCCTCGAGACCGCCGCGACCAACCGTGCCGCGCAGGCGTTGTACGTGGCCGAGGGCTTCACGCGCGACGACGAGTTCTGGGCGTACTCGGCGGCGGTCTGACCCCGGCGCGCCGTCAGTCCCGCTTCGCCGCACCCCACCCGTGCCAGTGCTCGACCTCGAAGCGCACGCTCACGCGCGGCCGGTCGCGCACCGGGTACGGGTTGCCGCCGTAGTGCGTCGAGAGACGGTCGATGTCGACGAGGTCGACGTCATCGACGATCTCGACCACGCGCCCCTGCACGCTCACGTGCGTGTACCAGTTGTCCTCCGCCAGCGCGGTCAGCGAGACGTGCGGGTTCTCCCGCAGGTGCCGCAGCCGCGCACGGCCCGCGTCGAGGTTGAGGAGCACGCGCCCGTCGTCCTCCAGCAGGTACCAGGTGGCGACGGTGACGGGGTACCCGTCGGGGTGGATGGTCCCCATGACCGCCGGGTTGGGACGGGCGAGCAGCTGGGTGACGTCGGCGGGCAGCGGAGGCTTGGGCACGGTGGTTCCTTCACGACGAGGTGGGACCCCATCCTCGCGCGGCGACTCCGTGGACCGGAAGTGGTCACACCGGTGGTGCTGCGCGGGCGTGGGCGGCCGCAGGTGCGACCACAGCTCAGAGGAGGGAGCCGGCTCGGGCGTACTGGCGGGGGAGGGGGAGGTCGACGCCCAGGGCCCGTGCCGCGCGGTGGGGCCAGAACGGGTCGACCAGCAGGGGCCGGGCGAGCGCGACGGCGTCGGCGGACCCGTCCGCGACCACCTGCTCGGCCTGCTCCGGGTCGGTGATGGCGCCCACCGCGATCGTCGGCACGCCGGCCTCGGCACGCACGCGCGCGGCGTACGGCACCTGGTAGCCCGGCCCGCCGGGGATGTCCACGCGCGGCAGGTTGCCGCCCGTGGACACGTGGACCATGTCGACGCCGAGCGGTGCCAGGTCGCGCGCGAGCCGCACGGTGTCGTCGGCCGTCCACCCGGCGGGCTCGACCCAGTCGGTCGCGGAGACGCGCACCAGCACGGGCATGTCGTCCGGCACCGCCGCGCGGACCGCGGACGTCACCTCGCGCACCAGGCGCGTGCGGTTCTCGAACGACCCGCCGTACGCGTCGTCGCGCACGTTGGAGTCCGGCGAGCAGAACTGGTGCAGCAGGTAGCCGTGCGCCGCGTGCACCTCCACCACGTCGTACCCCGCGGTGACCGCGCGACGGGCCGCGGCGGCGAACGCCTCGACGACGCCCGCGACCTGGTCGGTCGTCAGCGCGCTCGGCGTCGGGTGCCCGTCGGAGAACGGCACCGCGCTCGGCGCGACGACGGGCCACCCGCCCGCGTCGACGCCCACCGGGCCGCCGCCGTTCCACGGTGCGTCGGTGCTCGCCTTGCGGCCCGCGTGCGCGAGCTGGAGGCCCGCGTGCGCGCCCTGCGCGTGCACCAGGTCCACGACCCGCCGGTGCGCCGCGACCTGCGCGTCGTCCCAGATCCCCAGGTCGAACGGGGTGATGCGCCCTTTGGCGACCACAGCGGTCGCCTCGACGATGACGAGGGCGGCACCGCCGGCCGCACGCGCGCCGTAGTGCTGCACGTGCCAGTCGTTCGGTGCGCCCGCGTCCGGGCCGTCGGCCGCCGCCGAGTACTGGCACATCGGCGCCATCCACACACGGTGGGCGAACGTGGTGCCGCGCAGGGTCAGGGGCGAGAAGAGGGCGGAGGGCATGGCGCCATTCTCTCGCCGCTCGGCACGGACCCGGCGCCGTGGTCCCGTGACTCGTGCCACCGGTCCGCGCGGCCTCTCGTGCCCGGGTGGCCGATCGGCGAGGTCGAACAGGGCGCCCGACCGGGGCTTCACCCGCACCGGTGCCGCGTGGAAGCGTGCGGCTCGAGCGACGCGGGGCGGCCGACCGGAGGGGGAGCGATGACCAGGATCTCGACAGCAGGGGCAGCGGTGGGCCTGGCGCTGCTGATGACGGTGGGTGGCGCCGCGACAGCCCAGGCGGCACCGGTGGCGGCGCCGTCGGTGCTGGCGGCGTCGTCCGGCGACCTGACGGCCGAGGCGCGGGTGACGAGCCCGTTCGGCAGCCGCGCGAGCAGCGTGGTCTCCTACGACCGTGACCGCAACACGCTCACCACGACGCTCTCGGTGACGACGGCCTTCCTGTTCATCGGCGCCAGAGCCGAGGCGACGACCACGGTGCACTCGGCGACGGGCGAGCCGCTGTGGACGGTGACGCAGAAGGGCGCCACCCCCTGTGGCACGTGGGTCCCGACGCCGTGCACGACCGGGGTCGAGACGCGCGAGCACACGCCCCCGGCGGTGGTGGCCGATCTGGTGCAGCAGCGGGCAGCGCGAGTCGTGACGACCGTCACCATCCGGTAGCCCTGGCCGCGGGTGCTACCGGTGAGCGGCCGGCCCCGCCTCGGCGGACTCGGCCCAGCCGGACGCCTCCAGCGGCGAGCACCCGGGGACGATCCGCTGCGCCAGCGACGGGACGCGGACCGGCGGCGGCGTGCGCCTCACGAGGCCGAGGGCCAGTGCGAGCGCTCGCTCGCCGTCGCGCTGGATGTCGCTCGCTGTGAGAGCGGTGATGGTGCTCATCGGGGTCCCCTTGCCCGGGTCGTGTGCGCTGTCCGCGCCTACTACGCCATATCGGTCAGGAGAACGGAACGGTTGAACTGATTCACCCACGGGACGACCGATGAGGGCCGGCGGGAGCGGTGTCGCGCGGCGGCGGGACCGGCCGTCCGTCGCGGGGAGCGGCTACGTGTTGCGCAGCGAGACCGGCACCCCGAGGTCGTGGTCGTCCAGGATCGCCTCGATGTGCTCGCGGTCGTCGCCGCCGGGGTAGACGACGAGGACCTCGGCGCGGTCGGGGTGCGAGGAGCACGGCTGCGACGCCGTCACGCTGACCTGGGCGCCGACCGCCTCGATCCGCCGGACCACGTCGGCGTGGACGTCCAGGGCGGCCTGCACCTGCTGCCGGGTCGGCAGCTCGCCGCAGGGGACCCCGGAGGGCCTGCTGTCGTAGAGCGGCTCCTGCAGCAGTGCCGGGCCGAGCAGCGCCGCCAGGAGGACCAGGGCGCAGAGCCCGGTGACGGCGGGCAGCACCCAGGGGCCGAATTCACCCCGGGTCGGGCCGCCCGCCGCCTCCACGGCGCCAGCGTCCCACGGGTGTCGCCGCTACCGCCGCGTGCTCTGCGGCGCCGACTCGTACTCCGTGCTCCAGCCCGACGCCTCGAGCGGCGACGAGCCGGGCACGATCTGCGCCGTCATGGGCGGCAGCTTCGGCGCCGGCACGGTGTCGCGGACGACACCGAGTGCGATCGCGAGGTTCCGACCGTCGACGGTGTGCTTGACGGGTGAGGTGGTCGTGCTCATCGGTTCATCCTTTCCGTGCGGCGTGGAGGGGGCTGTGTCTCCATCTTCGGTAGGCCACCAGCCCCGTCTCAAGAAACGGCGCAGAGTTGGTGCGGCGGGTGGTCCAGGGCGTGGCAGCGGTGCTCATGGGGACCGAGGTCCCGCACAACCGGATGGCGGGATCGCTGGCACGCTGGCCGTGTGAACGACGTGCGGGCGCGTCTGATCGCCGGCTTCCGCCGGCGATCAGATCCCGAGGTCTGGCCCGAGCCGAGCACGTACTACGTCGACTACAGCGCCTGGTGGCGCGACAGCTCGGTCCTCGTCGGGATCGGTCCCGCACTCGCCGGGCTGTTCCAGGACGCAGAGCCCACCGTCGTCCTCGGAACCGAGTCGCACGGCTTCCTGCTCGGACCGCTCGTGGCGCACCACCTGGGGATCGGGTTCGCGGCGGTGCGGAAGGAACCAGAACGCGCCTCGAACGACGAGGTGAGGCTGGTCCGAAGGACTCCGCCCGACTATCGGGGTCGACACCTCGACCTCGCCGTCCGCCGCTCCGTCCTGCGCACGGGGGACCGGGTGCTCTTCGTCGACGAGTGGGCGTCGACGGGCGGTCAGGCGCTGGCGTGCCAGCAGCTGGTCGACGACGCCGACGCCAGATGGCTGGGCGGCGCCGTCGTCGTGGACGCGCTCGAGAACTCAGCCGACCGGCGGGCGCTGAACCTTCGCGGTCTGATCCACGTGCGTGAGCTCAACCGTCGGTGAGCATCACCTGCGGCACGGCACGGCATCGCCGATGCCGGCCGACGGTGTCGATGTCGCTGTCCGGCCGCAGAAGGGAGTGACCCGCGAACGTCGGGTGAGACGGTGGGCCCCGTGGGGATCGAACCCACAACCCGCGGATTAAAAGTCCGCTGCTCTGCCA
>NZ_JADGMY010000021.1:0-156119 GCF_015234515.1 Cellulomonas sp. | reverse complement strand
GCGATCGAGTTACGCCTCGGGTTGTGGGGGGTGACTGGATTGCACTCTCGCGGGGCGAGGGGTGCGTGCCCTACCCCAACGCTGGCGTGAGAGTGCGATCGAGTTACGCCTCGGGTTGTGGGGGGTGACTGGATTGCACTCTCGCGGGGGGAGGGGAGGGGAGAGGGAGGGTCAGAGGGGGCCGACGTCGAGGATGCGTAGGCGGACCTCGCCGGCCTCGTCGGACGCCGCGAGGTCGACGAGGGCGTCGATGCGCCAGTCGTGGTCGCCCGCCGGGTCGTCGAGGATCTGCCGCACGTGCCACGTACCGGCCGCGGGGCCGTGCGCGTCGGCTGCCGTGCCCGCGGTCACCTGGAACAGCGCGGGACCGCGCGCGGCCGCGCCGGTGCCGATCTCGTCGTGCGCGTCGAAGTACGGCTCGACGGCGTCGGCCCAGCGGTCGGCGTCCCACGGCTGGTCCTCGGCGTCCACGTCGCCCAGCGCCGCGAGCGCACCCCAGCGCTCGCGCGCCACCAGCTCGACACGACGGAACATCGCGCCGCGCACGAGCGCGCGGAACACGCGCGGGTCGGCGGTGATCGGCGGCGGAGTGTCCTCGCCGTCCGGGTCGGCGTCGTCCTCGAGCGCCGAGGTCGGGTCGGACAGCCGCTCCCACTCGTCGAGCAGGCTCGAGTCGGTGCGCCGCACGAGGTCGCCGAGCCACGCGATGAGCTCCTCGAGCTCCTCGGTACGGCGGTCCTCCGGGACCGTGCGGCGCAGGGCGCGGTACGCGTCGGCGAGGTAGCGCAGCAGGACGCCCTCGGTGCGGTCCAGGGAGTACAGCTGGACGTACTCGGCGAACGTCGCCGCGCGCTCGTGCATCTCGCGCACCACGGACTTGGGCGACAGCGTGAGGTCCGCGACCCACGGGTTGGTGCGGCGGTACGTCGCGAACGTGGCCTCGAGCAGCTCGCTCAGCGGACGCGGGTACGTGACGCCCTCGAGCAGCGCCATGCGCTCGTCGTACTCCAGCCCCTCGGACTTCATGCGGGCCACGGCCTCGCCGCGGGCCTTGTTCTCCTGCGCCGCGAGCACCTGGCGGGGGTCGTCGAGCGTGGCCTCGATGACCGAGACGACGTCGTGCGCGTACCCGGGGTCCTGCGGGTCGAGCAGGTCGAGAGCCGCGTACGCGAACGGCGAGAGGGCCTGGTCGAGCGCGAAGTTGAACGGCAGGTCGGCGACCAGCTGCACGGTCCGGCGTCGGCCGCCCGGTGCCGAGGGGTCGTCGACCCACGGGCGCTCGACGACGCCGCCCGCGCGCAGGGACCGGTACACGTCGACGGCACGCCGCACGTGGCGCGAGCGCGCGCTCGCGGGCTCGTGGTTGTCGGTGAGCAGGTGCGTCATGACCGCCACGGGGTCCGCGCGGCCGTCGCGGCCGCGCTGCAGGACGTGCAGCACCATCGCGTGCGACACCTGGAAGCTCGACGTGAGGGGCTCCGGCGGGGCGTCCCGCAGGCGCTCGAACGTCTTGTCCGTCCAGTTGACGTGGCCCGACGGCGCCTGCTTGCGGACGATCTTCTTCTGCTTCTTCGGGTCGTCGCCGGCCTTGGCGAGCGCCTTGCGGTTCTCGATGACGTGGTCGGGCGCCTGCACGACGACCTCGCCGACGGTGTCGTACCCGGCGCGTCCGGCGCGGCCCGCGATCTGGTGGAACTCGCGCGCGCTCAGGTGCCGCATGCGGACCCCGTCGTACTTGACGAGGCTCGTCAGGACGACCGTGCGGATCGGCACGTTGATGCCGACGCCCAGGGTGTCGGTGCCGCAGACGACCGGCAGCAGCCCGCGCTGCGTGAGGCGCTCGACCACGCGGCGGTACTTCGGCAGCATGCCCGCGTGGTGCACGCCGACGCCGTGCCGCAGCAGGCGCGAGAGCGTCTTGCCGAACCCGGGGCCGAACCGGAACCCGCCCAGCTCCGCGGCGATCGCGTCGCGCTGCTCGCGGCTGGCCAGGGGCGTCGAGAGCAGCGACTGCGCGCGCTCGACCGCCTCCTTCTGCGTGAAGTGCACGACGTACACCGGTGCGCGGCGGGTGCTGACGAGCTCGTCGAGCAGCTCGTGCAGCGGCTCGACCGAGTACGTGAACGTCAGCGGCACGGGCCGCTCGGTGTTCGCGACGACGGCCACGTCACGGCCCGTGCGGCGCGCGAGGTCCTCGACGAAGAACGACACGTCGCCGAGCGTGGCCGACATCAGCAGGAACTGCGTGCGCGTCAGCTCGAGCAGCGGCACCTGCCACGCCCACCCGCGCTGCGGGTCCGCGTAGTAGTGGAACTCGTCCATGACGACGAGGCCGACGTCGGCGTCGGGGCCCTCGCGCAGCGCCTGGTTGGCCAGGATCTCGGACGTGCAGCAGACGATCGGGGCGTCGGAGTTGATCGCCGAGTCGCCCGTCACCATCCCGACGTTGGCGGACCCGAACACGTCGACGAGCGCGAAGAACTTCTCGCTGACCAGCGCCTTGATCGGTGCGGTGTAGTAGGAGCGGCGCCCCTGCGCCAGCGCCACCGCGTGCGCGGCGACGCCCGCGAGCGACTTCCCCGACCCCGTCGGCGTCGACAGGATCACGTGCGCCCCGGTGAGGAGCTCGAGGAGCGCCTCCTCCTGGTGCGGGTAGAGCGACAGGCCCTGGTCCGCGGCCCAGGACGTGAACACCTCGTACAGCGCGTCGGGGTCGTGCGCGGCGTCCCCGGAAGGCAGGCGGTCGGTCAGGTTCGCAGCGTCGGGCACGGGGCGATCCTCGCACGTGGTGCTCCGCGGCCCGTGGCCCGGCCGGTGCCGGCCGGGCCCCGCGACACCCGGCGGCCGGCCTCGGACGCCGTCGTCCCTGCACGCGTCAGGTCGCGTCCCACAGCAGCCGGTAGTACGCGATGCGCTCGTCGTCGGGCTCGACGCCGTAGGCCTCGTAGACGGTGGTCTCGTACCCGGGGCCGTAGTTCCACCGCGTGCTCCACGCGGCGATCGCCAGGTCGGCCCAGCGGTCCGCGACGCCCAGGCGCCCCAGGTCGACGTGCGCGGCCCAACGGCCGTCGTCGCCGATCAGCGTGTTGGGGGCGCAGGCGTCGCCGTGGCACACGACGAGCAGGTCGACGGGCGGGACGTCGACCAGCCGCGCACGTGCCTCCTGCACCGTCAGACCCCGGTGCTCGGGCGACCACGCGGCGGGGGTGTCACCCGCGTCGAGGTGCTCCAGGGCGATCGCGAGGCGCGCATCCACCGACCAGTCGAAGGGGCACTCGCCGACGGGGAGGCTCTCGTGCAGGGACCGCAGCCCGGCGCCGATCGCGGACGCCGCCTCCGCCGGTCGGCCGGACCACGGCGGCACGACGGCGCTGCGGGCGTCGAGGGCTGCGGTGACCAACCAGGTCCCGTCGTCATCGGCGCCGAGGTCGAGGACGTGGGGCACGGGCGTGAACCGGACGGCCCACGCCAGGCGCTCCGCCTCGGCCAGCAGGTCGATCTCGGTGACGTCGGCGGGTGCCCACTTGACGTACCTGTCGCGCCCGACGCGGAACGTCACGCCGCCGAGCTGGTTGACCCACACGGCCTCGACGGGGGCGCCTGCGGCGATCCGCTCCACCGCCGCCGGTACGGGCACCTCCTCACCGGGTATCCCGCTGGGGATCTCGGGAGGGACGATCGGTCCGGTGGCGATGTCGGGCACGCGGCGATCATCGCACCGCCGCCGCCGTCAGATCCCGAGAACCGCCTTGGCGATGGTGAAGTAGACGATCAGGCCCGTGGTGTCCACGAAGGTCGAGATGAACGGCGCCGACACGATCGCCGGGTCGACGCCGACCCGCTTGGCCAGCAGCGGGACGCTCGAGCCGACCGTGGTGGCGAGCGTGCACACCGCGACCACCGTGAGCGCGAGCACGAGGCCGATCGCCGGGCCGGCCACGAGCATCGCGGGACCCACACCCACGGCTGCGAGCGTCAGGCCCAGCAGCAGGCCCGTGAGCATCTCGCGGCCGACGACCCGCGCCACGTCGCCCGTCCGCACGTCGCCGACGGCGCTCGCACGCACGACCGTGGTCGCCGCCTGCGACCCGGCGTTGCCGCCGGTCCCGATGAGCAGGGGCACGAACAGCGCCAGCGCCACGACCTGCGCCAGCTCGTCCTCGAAGTAGGACTGCACGCCGACGGTCAACGAGGCGGCGACGATGAGCATGAGCAGCCACACGACGCGCGAGCGCACCAGGCCCAGCACGGAGACCGACAGGTAGGGGCGGCGCAGCGGCTCGGTGCCACCGGTGCGGGCGGAGTCCTCGTCGTCCTCGGCCTCGAGCACGCGCATGGCGTCGTCCACCGTGAGCACCCCGACCAGGCGGTCCTCCTCGTCGACCACGGGCACGCCCACGAAGCCGCCGTCGCGCACGACGTTCGCGGCGTCCTCCGCGTCGTCGGTCGCGCGCACCGTGGTGGCGGGCGACATCACCGCGTCGACGGGCGTGGCGGGGTCGGTGAGGACCAGCCGGCGCAGCGACACGACGCCCCGCACGCGCCGCCCGTCGGCGACCACGGGGACGACGTAGACCGTCTCGGCGTCGTCGCCGGCCGCGCGCACCTGGGCGATCGTGTCGCCGACGGTGGTGCCGACCGGCACGGCCACCACCTCGGGGGACATGCGGCGGCCCGCGCTGTCCTCGGGGTAGCCCAGCAGGGCGGTCGTCGCCGCGTGGTCGTCGGGCGCCAGGCCCGCCAGGAGGCGCCGTGCGACGCCGGCGGGGACCTCGTCCAGCAGCGCGGCGCGGTCGTCCGGGTCGAGGGCGGCGAAGATCGCGGCGGCGTGCCCGTGCAGGGAGGTGACGAGCTCGCCCTGCAGCGCCGGGTCGAGGTCCTCGAAGACCTCGACGGCGCGGCCCTTGGACAGCAGCCGGAAGGCCACGGCACGGTCGGTGGCACCGAGCCGGCCGAGCTCGTGCACGATGTCCGGCACGTCGAGGGTCGCCAGGCGCGCCCGCAGGTCGCGCAGGGCGGGGGAGCGTTCGGCGGTGGCCGTCGCGTCGCCGTGGTCGGGGTGGGGCATGCCGCCTCCTCACGTCGTGCGCTGGTCGCGCCCGGGGGTCGGCCGCCCGGGCGGTCGGCCCTCGGCAGCGTACGTGGCGACGTGATCCTCGCCGTCCTGGGACGTACGGACCAGTAACCTACGGTCACGTAGGTTACGCTGGCGTAGTGATGCTCCCAGCAGTCCCCGCCGACCTCCCCGCTGCCTGGCCGCAGGGGGTTCCGCGCGACATCGAGATCCCCGACGAGCCGCTCACCGCCACGCTCGACCGCGCCGTGTGCGACCACCCGGACCATGTCGCCGTCGACTTCCTGGGTCAGGCCACCACCTACCGCGAGCTGGGCGCCCGCGTGGAGCGCGGCACGCGCGTGCTGCACGACCTCGGCGTGCGTGCCGGTGACCGCGTCGCGCTGGTGATGCCGAACTGCACCTCCCACGTCGTCGCGTTCTGGTCCGTCCTGCGGCTCGGTGGGGTCGTGGTGGAGCACAACCCCACGTACACCTCCGACGAGCTCGCGCACCAGCTCACCGACTCCGGGGCCACCGTCGCGATCGTCTGGGAGCAGGCGGTCCCGCGCGTGCTGGAGGCTAAGGACCGCACCGACCTGCGCCACGTCGTGGCGGTCGACCTCTCGGCCGACCTGCCCCGCACCTCGCGCTGGGCGCTGCGGCTGCCCGTCGCCACGGCGCGCAAGACGCGTGCGGCGATGCGCGGGCCTGTGCCCGCCGACATCCCGCACTGGCACCGGCTGCTGGACGCCGCCGAGCCGCTGCTGCCCTCCGACGCGCCCGACGCGTCGGACGTCGCCCTCCTGCAGTACACCGGGGGCACCACCGGCACCCCTAAGGCCGCCGTGCTGAGCCACCGCAACCTCGTGGCCAACGCGCTGCAGGGACAGACGTGGACCCAGCACGAGACCGGCACCGAGGTCGTCTACGGGGTCCTGCCGTTCTTCCACGCCTTCGGCCTGACGCTGTGCCTCACGTACTCCGTGCGGATCGCCGCCACGCTCGTCGTGCTGCCGTCCTTCGACCCGGCGCGCGTGCTCGCCGCGCAGCGCCGCCGGCCCGGCACCTTCATCCCGGCCGTGCCGCCCATGCTCGACCGCCTGGCCGCCGCGGCGGAGGAGGCCGGCGCCGACCTCACGTCGTTCGAGTACGCGATCAGCGGTGCGATGGCGCTGCCCCGCGCGACGGCCGAGCGCTGGGAGCGCGTCACCGGCGGCATCGTCTCCGAGGGTTACGGGATGACCGAGACGTCGCCCGTCGCGCTCGGCAACCCGCTGAGCCCCGACCGGCGGCCCGGCTCCCTCGGCCTGCCGTTCCCGTCGACCCACATCCGCGTCGTCGACCAGGAGGACCCCACGCGCGACGTCGCGACGGGCGAGCAGGGCGAGCTGCTCATCTCCGGTCCGCAGGTCTTCCAGGGCTACTGGAAGCGGCCGGAGGAGACGGCCCACCAGCTGCTCGAGGGCGGCTGGCTCCGCACCGGTGACGTGGTCCGCGTGGACGACGACGGCATGGTCGTCCTCGTCGACCGGATGAAGGAGATGATCGTCACCGGCGGCTTCAAGGTGTATCCCTCGCAGGTCGAGGACCACCTGCGCGGCATGCCGGGCGTCTTCGACGTCGCCGTGGTCGGCGAGCCCGCCGGCGACATGGGCGAGCACGTCGTGGCCGCCGTCGTGCTGCACGAGGACGGGTCAGGCGCCGGCATCGACCTCGCCGCGGTGCGCGAGTGGTGCGAGACGCGCCTCGCGCGGTACGCGCTGCCGCGGCGCCTGGTCGTGCTCACGGACCTGCCGCGCTCGCAGGTAGGCAAGGTGCTGCGCCGGGTGGTCCGCGAGCAGGTGCTCGACAAGACCCCCAAGAAGCCCTGACACCCCCGCGTGAGCGTCGCCCCCGCCGCTCCCCAGGCGCCGGGTCGGTGACGGACCGAAGTACCGTGTGCGCGTGAGCGAGACGGACGACGCAGCCGTGGTGGAGATGTGGACCGACGGTGCCTGCAAGGGCAACCCCGGCGTGGGCGGGTGGGGCGCCTGGATGCGCTTCGGCGACCAGGAGAAGGAGCTGTGGGGCGGCGAGGCCGCCACCACCAACAACCGCATGGAGCTCACGGCGGTCATCGAGGGGCTGCGGGCGCTGCGTCGTCCCTGCCGGGTGACGCTGCACGTCGACTCGACGTACGTCATGAACGGGCTCACCAAGTGGCTGCCCAACTGGAAGCGCAACGGCTGGGTCACGGGGGAGAAGAAGCCCGTGAAGAACAAGGAGCTGTGGCAGGCGCTCGAGGCCGAGGTCGAGCGTCATCACGTGACGTGGGTCTGGGTGAAGGGCCACGCAGGCGACCCGGGCAACGAGCGGGCTGACGGCCTGGCGAACCGGGGTGTGGACGACGTGCGCGCGGGGGCGCCAGCCGGGCGCTGAGCCCGGCCGTGCCGACACCGCGCGCACTGCGTGGGTGTGTCAGCCCCCGACGGGCGTCCACCGCGAGTCGTCCGCCGCTGACCGCTCGACCGCGTCGAGCACGCGCTGCACCTGCAGGCCGTCGGCGAAGGTCGGTGCCGGGTGGGTGCCCGCCGCGACCGCCTCGACGAGGTCGACGACCTGGTGGGTGAACGCGTGCTCGTAGCCCAGGCCGTGGCCGGTGGGCCACCAGCTGCCGGTGTACGGGTGCTCGGGCTCGGTGACGTAGACGCGGCGGAAGCCCTGCAGGCCCGCCGGGTCGTGCGCGTCGTACACGTGCAGGACGTTCATGTCCTCGAAGTCGAACGCGAGCGAGCCCTCGGTGCCGTTGATCTCGACGCGGATCGCGTTGCGCCGCCCGAGCGCGAAGCGCGTCGCCTCGAACAGGGCGAGCCCGCCGCCGGACAGCCGTGACGTGAACACCGCGGCGTCGTCGACCGTCACCGGGCCGGTCGCGCCGCCGGCGTCCCCGACGCCCGACAGCCCGCCGAACGCGGCCGCCACGGGCCGCTCCTCGACGAACGTCGCGAGCTGCGCCGAGACGCCCGTGAGGCGCTCGCCGGTGATGTGCTGCACGAGGTCGATGACGTGCGCGCCGATGTCCCCGAGCGATCCCGACCCGGCCTTGTCCTTGTCCAGCCGCCACGACAGCGGCGTCGCCGGGTCCGACAGCCAGTCCTGCAGGTACAGGCCGCGGGCGTGTCGCACGGTGCCGATGCGACCTTCCGCGACGAGCCGGCGTGCCAGCGCGATCGCCGGGACCCGGCGGTAGGAGTAGCCCACCATCGCGACCTGGTCGGGCGCCGCCTGCGCGGCGGCGACCATCGCCTCCGCCTCGGCGACCGAGTTGGCGAGCGGCTTCTCGCACAGCACGTGCTTGCCCGCCTGCAGCGCGGCGATCGCGATCTCGGCGTGGGTGTCGCCCGGTGTGCAGATGTCGACCAGGTCGACGTCGTCGCGGTCGAGCAGCTCGCGCCAGTCGGTCGTCGACGAGCGCCAACCCAGGCGCTCCGCTGCGGCGGCCGTGCGCTGCGCGTCGCGCCCGGCGACGACCGTCAGGTCGGGGCGCAGCGGCAGGTCGAAGAACCGGGGCGCCGTCTGCCAGGCGTGCGAGTGGGCGAGGCCCATGAACGCGTGGCCCACCATGCCGACGCCGAGCCGCGGCGCGGTCACGAGGCGGTCCGGGTGAGCGGGGCGGACGCGGTGCGGGCCATGTCGGGCCTCCCGGGGGTGGTGAGGTCGGCGAGCGGGACGAGCGGCGGGACGTCGCACGTGCTGGTGACGGCCAGCCGGGTGCCCGCGTCCGCCGCGCGCAGCACCGTCTCCATGGTGTCGAGCACGTGCAGCGCGACGTCGGCCGACGCGCGGGTCGTGCGGCGGTCCGCGCTGCGGGCGGCGTCGACGAGTCCGGCCCCGCGCCCGGCGTTCGCGTACCCGGCGGACGGCGGCAGCGTCTGCCACTCGCCGCCGCGTGCGTGGACGAGCACGTCGCCCTCGAACCGGTTGGGGTCGGGGACCAGCAGCGAGCCCTCCTCGCCGTGCACCTCGATGGGCCGCGCCATCGAGGCGGGCGCGTCGAAGCTCATGACGAGCGTCGTCACCGCCCCGGACGCGTGCTCGACCAGCGCGGTGACGTGCGTCGCGACGCCGACGGGCACGAGCTCGCCCGCGCGCGGTCCCTGGCCGATCGTGCGGTGCGTGCGCGGCTGGGTCGCGACGCCCTGGACCGCCGTGACCGGTCCGAGCAGGTGCACGAGCGTCGTCAGGTAGTACGGGCCCATGTCGAGCAGCGGGCCGCCACCGGGGGCGTAGTAGAAGTCCGGCTGCGGGTGCCAGGCCTCGTGGCCGCCGCACGCCATGGTGGCGGTGGCGGCGACGGGACGGCCGATCGCGCCGGACTCGACCGCCGCCCGCGCGGTCTGCACGCCGGTGCCCAGGACCGTGTCCGGCGCGCCGCCGAGCGCGACGCCGGCCGTGGCGGCAGCGTCCAGCACGTGCCGGGCGGAGGCGACCGTCGCGCAGAACGGCTTCTCGTTGTAGACGGACCGGCCGTGCGCGACCGCCGCCAGCGCGACCTCCTCGTGCGCGGCGGGCGTCGTCAGGTCGAGCACCCACTCGACGTCGTCGTGCGCGAGCAGGTCCGGCAGGTCGAGCGCGCGGACGCCGTGCTGCAGCGCCGTCGCGTCGGCGCGCGCGCGGTCCAGGTCGGCGACCGCGACGATCTCGAGGTCGGGGGTGGTCGCGGCGGTCGTCAGGTAGGCGTTCGAGATGACGCCGCAGCCGACGACGCCGACCCTCAGCGGCTGGCCCACACCATGCTCCTCTCGATCATCGTGCGGACGCTGGGGTGCTCGAGCACGTCGACGCTGTGCCCGGGGGTCACGACGCAGATCCGGCCGTCGCCCCACTGGCGCGTCCAGACGGCCGGGCAGGTGATCGTGCGGTGCCACGGGTGCCAGGGCGGCGCGGGGTGCGTCGTGGTGGCCAGGACGTCGTTGAGGTCGTCGGTGAGCACCCAGTACTGCTCGGTGGTCAGCTCGAAGGACTCGATCCCGGCGGTGACGGGGTGGTCGGCCGCGGCGGGCAGCATGTCGACCGTGTAGGGCAGGTAGTTGTCGGACTGGTCGCCGTGGCACTCGTCGGGGTGCTTGGAGGGATGGGTGGTGAACTGGCCGCCGATCAGCTGCAGGTAGTCGGAGCTGTTGCGGAACGAGTCGGCGATGCCGCCGTGCCACCCGACCAGCCCCGTGCCGGCCGCGACGGCCCTGCGCAGCCCGGCGACGGCCGCGCCGGACGCCTCGCCCATCGTGTAGCACTGCACGACCAGGTCGACGTCCGCCATCGCGTCCTCGGCGTACACCTCAGGGGTGTCGACGATGCGGACGGTGTGCCCCGTCGCCTCGAGATGGGGGATGAACATGTCCGTCGCGGCGACGGGCGCGTGCCCGTCCCAGCCGCCCCGGACCACCAGAGCCTGCTTCACGTGGAGCCTTCCGTGGGGATCTCGCGTCGATGAGAGATCGATCTCTCGCACGCTACCCGGTGACCCGGGCAGAGGCCAGGAGGTCAGACGGACTCGCGCGCCGTGAGCGCGGTGGGGAGCAGGACGTGCTGCGGCTCGACGTGCGGGTCGGCCAGCACGTCCAGCACGAGCTCGGCGGCACGCGCCCCCAGCTCGCGCAGCGGCTGGCGCACGGACGTCAGCGGCGGGTCGCACGTCGCGGCGACGACGGTGTCGTCGAACCCGACCACCGAGACGTCGTCCGGCACGCGCCGCCCACCGGCCTCCAGCACGCGCAGTGCGCCGAGCGCCATGAGGTCCGAACCGGCGAACAGGCCGTCGACCGTGGGGTCCCGGCGCAGCACCGACGCGGCGGCGGACGCGCCCGACGACATCGAGAACGACCCGTGCACGACGGGTCCGGGGGTCAGGCCCCACGCCGCGAGCTCGTCCCGGAAGCCGCGCGTGCGCTCGTCCGCCGGCGCGTAGCCCGCGGGCCCGGCGATCGTCGCGACCCGGCGCCGGCCCGCCTCCAGCAGCGTCCGCGCGGCGAGGCGGCCCCCACCGTAGTTGTCGCTGTCGACCGAGGTCAGGGCGTCGTCCATGCTCGCGCGAGGGCGTCCGACGAACACGACGGGCAGGGGCAGCCCGCCGAGCTCGGCGAACAGCGGCTCGGACTCGCGCTGCAGCACGACGACCGCGGCGTCGACGTGCCCGGACGCCAGGTACCGCAGCAGCGGCGCCCGGTCGCGGCCGTCGTCGAGCAGGAGCACGGGCTGCACCGACCGCGCGAAGAGCTCGGCGGTCGCGCCGCGCAGCGGGGCCCCGACGAACGGGCCGCCCTGACCCTCCAGCTCGCTGCTGGGCGCCACCAGAGCGACGGACCCGGTCGCGCCGCTGCGCAGCGCGCGTGCCGCGGTGTTGGTGCGGTAGTCGAGCTCGGCGGCCGCGGCACGCACGCGGCGAGCGAGCTCGGCGTCGACGCTGGGCAGCCCGGCCAGGGCGCGTGAGGCGGTCGCGCGGGACACGCCCGCGGCGCGCGCGACGTCGAGCAGCGTGGGGCGCGCGGACCGGCTCATGGACGCATGGTGCCACGGTGAGGGGTCCACAGGGTTGGTCGGAGATCGATCTCTGTCAACAGGGTGACGAACGCGCCGTCGGCTGCCAGGCTGGCGCCCGTGAGCACCGTCGCCACCCCGTCGTCGTCCGTCGTCACGCTGTTCGACCTGTCAGCCGTGCGGCTGCTCGACGGTCCGATGGCCGCCGCGCAGCGCACCGCGCGGGAGTACCTGCTGGGGCTGCGGCCCGAGCGGCTCCTGGCACCGTTCCGTCGCGAGGCGGGGTTGCCGCCCCGAGCCGAGCCGTACGGCAGCTGGGAGTCGATCGGGCTGGACGGGCACATCGGCGGACACGCCCTGTCGGCGGCGTCGCTGCAGTGGGCCGCGACCGGGGAGGAGCGCGCGGCGACGATGGCCCGGGCGCTGGTCGACGGCCTCGTCGAGTGCCAGGACGCGCTGGGCACCGGGTACGTCGGGGGTGTGCCGGGCGGCGTCGCGCTGTGGGAGTCGGTCGCGTCGGGCGGTGCCGAGGCGGGCACGTTCGACCTGGGTGGCGCGTGGGTGCCCTGGTACAACGTCCACAAGACGTACGCGGGGCTCATCGACGCCGCCCGGTACGCGCCCACCGACGTCGCGGCCCGGGCGCTGGGCGCCGCCGTGCGGCTGGGGGACTGGGGCGTCGCGCTGTCGGACCGGCTCGACGACGAGGCGTTCGCCCGCATGCTGCGCACCGAGTTCGGTGGCATGTGCGAGGCGTACGGCGACCTCGCCGAGCTCACGGGGAACGCGCGGTACGCCGCGCTGGCCCGGCGGTTCGCGGACGAGTCGCTGCTCGCGCCGCTGCGCGAAGGACGTGACGCGCTCGACGGCCTGCACGCCAACACGCAGATCGCGAAGGTCGTCGGCTGGCCGGGGATCGGCGAGACCGAGGCCGCGGCGACGTTCGTCCGCCACGTGCTGGACCGGCGCACGCTCGCGTTCGGCGGCAACTCGGTCTCCGAGCACCTCACGCCCGACGCGCAGGCCCACGTCCTGCACCGTGAGGGCCCCGAGTCGTGCAACACCGCCAACATGCTGGAGGTCGAGCGGCGCCTGTACGCCCTGACCGGGGACACCGGGCTGCTCGACGCGGCGGAGCGGCAGCTCGTCGACCACGTGCTCTCCGCGCAGCACCCCGACGGCGGGTTCGTGTACTTCACGCCCGCCCGGCCGGGCCACTACCGCGTGTACTCCACGCGCGACGAGTGCATGTGGTGCTGCGTGGGCACGGCCCTGGAGACGTACGCGCGGCTCGGTGAGCTCGCGTACGCCCGCGCCGGCGACGACCTGCTGGTGAACCTGCCCGTCCCGTCGACGCTCGACTGGGCCGGGCGCGGCGTGCGCGTGCGGCTCGCGTCGTCGTACCCCGCGGCGCTGCCGGCCACCGAGGTCGCGCTGACGGTCGACGTCGACGCGCCGACCGAGCTCGCGGTGCACGTCCGACGCCCGGCGTGGGCACGCGAGGACGTCGTGCTGTCCGTCGACGGAGCGGCCGTGACGCCCGCGTCCGAGCGGGACGGCTACGTGACGGTGCGCCGCACGTGGCAAGGGGGCGAGACGGTCACCTGGAGCCTCGTCGCGGGCCCCGCGGCCGAGCGGCTGCCCGGCGACGACGGCTGGGTCGCGCTGCGCTGGGGTCCGGTCACGCTCGCCGCGCGTGGCGACGACGACGACCTCGTGGGCCTGCGGGCCGACGGCGCCCGCATGGGGCACGTCGCGCACGGACCGCTGCGCCCGCTGGCCGACGCGCCGATCCTCGTCGGGTCGGACGACGACCTCGCCGGGGCGCTGCGACCGGCCGACGACGGCGCGTTCGTCCTCGACCGCGGCACCGACGCGCCGTTGGTGCTCGAGCCCCTGCGCACGCTGCACGAGGCCCGGTACACCCTCTACTTCCCGGCGGTCCGCGACGCCGCCGACCTCGGACGCCGACGTGTCGAGCTCGCGGCCCTGGACGACGAGCAGCTCGGCCTCGCCGCCCGCACCGTCGACGCCGTGGCGTGCGGCGAGCAGCAGCCCGAGACCGACCACCACTTCGCCGGCTCCGACACGTGGACGGGTGCCGTCGACGGTCGGCACTGGCGCGCGTCGCGCGACCGGTTCTCCTACCTGCTGGCCGACCCCGAGGGTCGCGGCGCGGTGCTGAGGGTCACGTACCTGGCCGAGCCCGGGCGTGCTCGCGTCGTCGTGGACGGCACGGTCGTCGGCGTCGTCGAGGTCACCGACCCGGCACCGGGCACCCGCGTCCTGGACGTCCCGGTCGCCGCCGGCCCCCACGAGGTCACCGTCGTGGCCGACCCGTCACCCGCGAGCCCATCCCCGACCCCGACCAGATCCCCGATCCAGACCCCGAGAATCGTCGCCCTCCACCTCCTGACCGACCCCACTGACCACCCCCACTGACCACCCCCACTGCCCCGCCCCCACTGACCCACCCCCACCCGCCGAACTCGTCCTTTGGCGGCTTATGAAAGGTCAGAAGCCGCCAAACGACGAGTTCGTCGTCAGGGCTGGGGGTCGACGTGGTCAGAAGCCGCCGAACGTCGAGCTCGTCGTCAGGGCTGGGGGTCGACGTGGTCAGAAGCCGCCGAACGTCGAGTTCGTCGTCAGGGCTGGAGGGCGACGTGGGTCAGGAGCCGGTGGCGGAGGGTCGTCGAGCGGTCCGCGTAGTCGCGTTGCCGACGGACGTACTCGGCCTTGCCCTCGACGGTCTCGATCGCGACCGGCTCCAGCCCGTAGGACGTCACGTCGTACGGGCTGGCCTGCATGTCGGTCGTCCGGATCTCCCGCGCGAGCTCGAAGCAGTCGAGCAGCAGGTCACCCGGCACCAGCGGACCCAGCTTGAGGGCCCACTTGTAGAGGTCCATGTTGGCGTGCAGGCACCCCGGCTGCTCCATCGCGGTCTGCGTCTCGCGCGTCGGGGACAGCGTGTTGCGCCCGACCGCCTCCGGCGTGAAGAACCGGAACGCGTCGAAGTGCGTGCAGCGGATGCGGTGCGCCTCGACGACCGCGTCGGTCCCGGCGCCGCCGAGCCGCAGGGGCAGGGGGTGGCGGTGCGCGTCGTCGCCCTCGCGGTAGACCATCGCCCACTCGTGCAGCCCGAAGCACCCGGTCGCCGCGGGGCGGGACGCGGTCGCCGCGAGCAGCCCGGCGACGAACCGTACGGTGTCACCGCGCGCGTCGAGGAACGCCGCGACATCGAGCGTCACCGTGCCGTCGTCGGCGGTGCGGTACCAGCGCCACGCCGCGTGCGGGGCGGGACCGTCCGGGCCGGCGGCTAGCGCGACCCTGGCCCCCGGGTGCCACCGGCGCAGCTGGGCAGGCGTCGCCGGGTAGTACTCGAACAGGAAGTCCTCGATCGCGTGCTTCTCGTGCCGGGACCGTCGCGCCCGGTGACCGGCGGTGAGCGCGTCGGCGCGCTCGGCGTGCGCGGCGGCGCGCGCCGACCACGTGGCCGCGTCGAGCACGGTCAGGGTCGGGGCGGCGGACGGGACGGGAGGCACACGTCCAGGGTAGGTCGCCGGCGGTTGCCCCCGCCGCGTCCGCCCGGCAGGGTGGCGCTCGTGCGCGAGCTGCTGCGGTCCCTGCCTGCCCTGTCCGGCGACGCGCCCGCCTTCGACCCCGACGCGGCCCCGGACGACCCGCTCGAGCTGTTCGCGACGTGGTTCGCCACCGCCGTCGAGCGCGGCGTCCCCGAGCCGCACGCCGCGACCCTCGCGACCGCGGACGCCGACGGCCGCCCCTCGGCCCGCGTGCTCGTCCTCAAGGACCTCGGCGCCGACGGCTTCGCCTTCGCGACCGACGCGCGCAGCACGAAGGCGGGGGACCTGGCGGTGAATCCGCAGGCGGCGCTCAGCTTCTGGTGGCAGCCGGTGGTGCGGCAGGTGCGGGTGTCCGGTGCCGCGCGGTACCTCGGGGACGAGGTCTCCGCCGACGACTACCTCGCGCGGTCGCCCGCGTCGCGTGCCGCTGCGGCGGGCGTGCGACCGGGGGAGCCCCTGCCGTCGGTCGCGCACCTGCGGCACGCCATGGCCCAGGCGCGCGAGCGGATCGACGCCGACCCGGGCTTCGTCCTGCCGACCTGGCAGGCGTGGCTCGTGGTCCCCGAGGTCGTGGAGTTCTGGCAGGGCAGCGCGGACCGCGCACACGTCCGCCTGGTGTACCGGCGCGACGCCGCGGGGTGGTCGCACGGCCTCGTCTGGCCGTGACGAGGGCACGCCGAGTCCGCTCGGGCGCCGGTGTAGGGTCTGCCGCATGACCACGACCCCGCGTGCCACCTGCGCCGCCACGTGTCGTCGTCATTCCTGTCGCTGCTGTCGCTGACACGCCTCGACCCGCCGGACTGCTCCGGCCCCGCGCGACGCGAGCCGTCGCTCCGGTGGCACGTACCCCCGTCCCGTGGTGCTCTCGTCTTTCCTGACCCCTCCCGGGCCTCGTGCCCGGCCGCGAGAGACCGCTGCCCCCGCGCCCCGAAAGGCCCAGCCATGCTCCGCACGTCCCACCGCCTGCTCGTGCTCCCCGTGATCCTCGCCGTCGGTGCGCTGGCCGCCTGCTCGTCCGGCGACGAGGCGCCCCAGGGGGGCGCGACCTCCGAGTCGGGCGTGCTGCGCGTCGGAACCGAGGGCACGTACTCGCCGTTCAGCTTCCACGACGCCGACGGCGAGCTGACCGGCTACGACGTCGAGGTCGTCACGGCCGTCGCGGACGAGCTGGGCCTCGACGTCGAGTTCTCGGAGACCACCTGGGACTCGATCTTCGCGGGGCTCGAGTCGGAGCGGTACGACGTCATCGCCAACCAGGTCACCGTCAACGACGAGCGCGCCGAGAAGTACGACCTCAGCGAGCCGTACACCGTGTCGACGGGCGTCGCGCTGGTGGCCGCCGACAACGACGCCGTGACGTCGCTCGCCGACGTCTCGGGGCTGACCGCCGCGCAGTCCGCGACGTCGAACTGGTCGCAGGTCGCCACCGACGCGGGCGCGACGGTGGAGTCCGTCGAGGGGCTGACGCAGGCGGTCGCGCTGCTCAAGCAGGGGCGCATCGACGTGACGTTCAACGACGACCTCGCGGTGCTCGACTACCTCAAGCAGTCCGGGGACACCTCGGTGAAGATCGCCTTCGAGACCGGCGACACCGTCGAGCAGGCGTTCGCGCTGCGCAAGGGCGCGGACCTCACGGCCCGCATCGACGACGCCCTGGCCTCGCTGCGCGCCGACGGCACGCTCACGCAGATCTCGGAGAAGTGGTTCGGTGACGACGTCACCCAGTGAGCCGGGCGGGACGCGAGGGCGTGCGACGAGCCGAGGTGACGCATGACGGGGGACACCTGGGACCTCGTCGTCTCGTCGATCGGCCCGCTGCTGTCGGGCGCGATCCGCGGCACCATCCCGCTGACGCTGATCTCGTTCGTCATCGGGCTCGTGCTCGCGCTCGTCGTCGCCCTCGCGCGGCTGTCGCGGCACCGCCTCGTGTCCGGTGCGGCGCGCGTCTACATCTCGCTGATCCGCGGTACGCCGCTGCTCGTGCAGCTGTTCATCATCTTCTACGCGCTGCCGTCGCTCGGGCTGGTCATCGACCCGTTCCCGTCGGCGGTCGTCGCGTTCTCGCTGAACGTGGGCGGGTACGCAGCCGAGACGATCCGCGCCGCGATCCTGTCGGTGCCCCGCGGGCAGTGGGAGGCCGCCGCGACGATCGGCCTGGACCACCGGCTGACGCTGCAGCGCGTCGTGCTGCCGCAGGCGCTGCGCGTCGCGGTGCCGCCGCTGTCCAACACCTTCATCTCGCTGGTCAAGGACACGTCGCTCGCCTCGACGATCATGGTCACCGAGCTGCTGCGCAAGGCGCAGGAGATCGCGGCGCCGACGTACGAGTTCATGACCCTGTACTCGCTGGCGGCGGTCATCTACTGGCTCATCTGCCTGGTGCTGTCGACCGGGCAGTCGCGCCTCGAGCGCCGCCTCGACCGGTTCGTGGCGCACTGACGTGGGAGACGACATGACGAGCGACGCGACGACGCCACCCGACGCCCGGCCGCTGGTCGAGGTCCGGGGCCTGGAGAAGTCCTTCGGTGACCTGCACGTGCTGCGCGGCATCGGCCTGACGGTCGACCGCGGCAGCGTGACCGTGCTCATCGGACCGTCCGGGTCCGGCAAGACGACGCTGCTGCGCTGCCTCAACTCGCTCGAGGTGCCGGAGGCGGGCACCGTGCGCGTCGACGACGTCGAGATCGACCTCGCGCGTCGCCCCACGCGTGCCGAGCTGCGGCGCCTGCGCGCGACCTCCGGCATGGTGTTCCAGTCCCACCAGCTCTTCCCGCACCGCACGGCGCTGCAGAACGTCACGGAGGGGCCGCTGTTCGCCCAGCGACGCCCGGCCGGTGAGGTGGTGGCCGAGGCGACGGCGCTGCTCGCGAAGGTCGGGCTCGCCGACAAGGCCGACGCGTACCCGCACGAGCTGTCGGGCGGTCAGCAGCAGCGCGTGGGCATCGCGCGCGCCCTGGCGCTGCGCCCGCGGCTCCTGCTGTTCGACGAGCCGACGTCGGCGCTGGACCCCGAGACCGTGGGGGAGGTGCTCGCCGTCATGCGCGACCTGGCGGCGGAGGGCTGGACGATGGTCGTCGTGACGCACGAGATCCGGTTCGCGCGGCAGGTCGCCGACCACGTCGTGTTCATGGACGACGGCGTCGTCGTCGAGGAGGGGCGGCCCGACGACGTGCTGGCCGACCCGCACCACGAGCGCACGCGGCGGTTCCTGCAGCGGATCCTCGATCCGCTCTGAGCCGCGCCTCGCGCGGTCAGCGCTGGTCGACGGGGTCGGTGCGCGGGGCGTCGGGCGCACGTGCCGGGGCCGGTCGATGCCCCGGCTCGGTGCGCGGGGGCAGCGTGTCCGGTGCGACGTCCGCGGCGCGCACCGACACCGCGTGCAGCACGGTCTCCAGCGGGCCGCGTCCCACGGTGGCGTGCCACAGCCAGCAGAACCCGACGGTGACCAGCAGGAAAGCCAGCCAGCTGGTGGCGGTCGCCTGCCACACCACGTCGTCGCCCAGCACGGCGATGGCCAGGAGCTGCCCGGTGTAGGCGGTCAGGGCGAGCGCGCCCGTCGCCGACACGGGCGCCAGCGCGCGCGGCCACCGCACGCCGACGGCGAGGCAGACGGCGAGCACCAGCAGGCACGTGCCGGTGTTGCCGGCGACCTCGAAGAACGTCGACGAGTGCGGCTCGGCCGTCGTCAGCTCGGTGACGCTCCCCAGCAGGAGCCGCGCCGCCCACGCGCCCCCGTGACCGAGGACCACCAGCCCCGCACCCCAGGCGGCCAGCGCCGCGTGGGTGCGCCCGGCGCGCAGGTCGCTGCGGCCCACCGCGAGCCCGACCAGCACGTACGCGATCCACACGATCGCCGGGTAGTACTGGCCGAGCAGCACCGTCAGCAGGTCCAGCGGGCGGGCGTCGTCGACCTCGACGTGCACGGCGAGCTGCTGGCGCAGCACGGGCCCGAGCAGCGCGACGACGGTGGCCGTGACGACGAGCGCCCAGCGCGGCCACCGCAGCACCGCCGTGCCGGCCGCGAAGAGCGCGGCGTAGACGACGAGGATCACGACGACGGGCGTCTCGAGGAGCACCAGGCCCGTCCCGAGAACCACGAGCAGCACGGCACGCACGAGGATCCGCAGCCGGGCCTGGACCAGGCGCGTGCCCAGCACCGGGGTGTCGCCGCCGGACAGCAGCGCGAGGCCCACGCCCGCCAGGAGGACGAACAGCGCGGACGGCCTGCCGTCGGTGAGCTGCGCCCAGCCGCCGGGCGGGAAGGTGCGCTCGGGGTCGGCCAGGCCGACGTGCGCGGTCACCATGCCGAGCACGGCGAGTCCACGGGCGGTGTCCACCCCCACGATGCGTCGCACCCTGGGCATGCTAGACGGGTGTGCCGAGGTCCGCCCCGGGTGGCGCACGCGGTGCAGGGCGCACCAGTTCTCAGCATGTGACCTCATCCGTCCCGGACCTTGGTCCGGTGGCCGGGCGCGCGCCTACAGTGCTCTGTGACCACGCGGACCCACGACGTCTACACGCACGGCCACCACGAGAGCGTGCTGCGCTCGCACAGGTGGCGCACGGCGGAGAACTCCGCCGGCTACCTGCTGCCGGCGCTGGCGCCGGGCCAGCGGCTGCTCGACGTGGGCTGCGGCCCGGGCACCGTCACGGTGGACCTCGCGTCCCGCGTCGCCCCGGGTGACGTCGTGGGTGTCGACCGGTCCGCCGCCGTGCTGGCCGTCGCCACCGAGCACGCGGCCGAGAAGGGCGCGGCGAACGTGCGCTTCGAGGTCGGTGACGCGTACGCGCTGGAGTTCGAGGACGACACGTTCGACGTCGTGCACGCGCACCAGGTGCTGCAGCACCTCACCGACCCCGTGGCCGCGCTGCGCGAGATGCGACGCGTGACGCGCCCCGGCGGTGTCGTCGCGGTGCGCGACGCCGACTACGCGGGCATGACGTGGTACCCCGCGCACCCCGGCCTCGACGAGTGGCAGGCGCTGTACCACGAGGTCACGCAGGCCAACGGCGCGGAGGCGGACGCCGGCCGGCGCCTGCTCTCCTGGGTGCGGCAGGCCGGTTTCGACCCGGCGGGCGTCGCGCCCGGTGCGGGCGTCTGGTGCTACGCGACACCCGAGGACCGGACGTGGTGGGCGAGCCTGTGGGCCGACCGGTGCGTCGCGTCGAACTTCGCCGTGCAGGCGATGGGCCACCACCTCGCCGACGAGGTGGCGCTCGAGCTGCTGGCCGACGCGTGGCGCGAGTGGGGGACCTCGCCGGACGGCTGGTTCATGGTCCCGCACGGCGAGGTCCTCGCCCGCGCCTGAGGCGCCCGGGGCGGACTTAGGCTGGGCCCGTGCGCATCGCCAGGTTCACCAACGGTTCCGACCCCCGCTACGCGCTCGTCGAGGGCGAGCCCGGCCACGAGGAGCTCGTCGTCATCAGCGGCGACCCCATCTACACGCCGGTGCAGCCCACGGGCGAGCGGGTCCGCCTCGACGACGACGGCGTGCGCCTGCTCGCGCCCGTCATCCCGCGGTCCAAGATCATCGGGGTCGGCCGCAACTACGCCGCCCACGCGGCCGAGCACGGCAACGACGTCCCCACGTCGCCGCTGCTGTTCCTCAAGCCCAACACCTCCGTGATCGGCCCCGACGACCCGATCGTGCTGCCGGACTGGACCGAGCACGTCGAGCACGAGGCCGAGCTGGCCGTCGTCATCGGCAAGGTCACCAAGGACGTGCCGCCGGAGCGTGCACTCCACCACGTGTTCGGGTACACCGTCGCCAACGACGTCACGGCGCGCGACATCCAGCGCTCCGACGACCAGTGGACGCGCGCCAAGGGCTTCGACACCTCCTGCCCGCTGGGCCCGTGGATCGTGCCCGGCCTGGACGTCGACGACCTCGCGGTGACCGCCCGCGTCAACGGCGAGAGCCGGCAGGACGGTCGCACGTCGCAGATGGTGTTCGACGTGGCGTACCTCGTCTCGTACGTCTCCGAGGTGTTCACGCTGCTGCCCGGTGACGTGATCCTCACCGGCACGCCCGCGGGCGTCGGCCGCCTCGAGCACCGCGACGTCGTGGAGGTCGAGGTCGAGGAGATCGGCGTGCTGCGCAACCCGGTGCTGCGCCGGACCCCGTAGCCCTAGCCCCACGGGAGCGCCCCGTCTAGCGTCGGCTCCACGGGACCGACGACGGGGGCGCGCCATGGACCTGCAGGTGGGGATCGACTGGCTGACGAACGCGCTGTACTCCTACTGGCTGGTCTACGCCCTCGTCGGCGTGGGCCTGTGGTTCACGCTGCGCACGGGCTTCGTCCAGGTGCGGCTGTTCCCGACGATGGTCGCGCAGCTCGTGTCGTCGCGCTCCGGCGCGGAGGGCGGCATCTCGTCCTTCCAGGCGTTCGCCGTCGGTCTGGCGTCGCGCGTGGGAACGGGCAACATCGCCGGTGTGGCGGTCGCGCTGACGCTCGGCGGACCCGGCGCGGTGTTCTGGATGTGGGTCGTGGCCGCGGTCGGCATGGCCACCGCGCTCATCGAGGCGACGCTCGCCCAGGTGTTCAAGGTGCGCCAGGAGGACGGCTCCTACCGAGGCGGCCCCGCGTACTACATCCAGCGCGGCCTGGGCTCCTACCGGTGGGGCGCGGTGTTCGCCGTGCTGCTCGTGGTCACGTTCGGGTTCGCCTTCAACATGGTGCAGGCCAACACCATCGCCGACACGTTGTCCTCCAGCCACGAGGTCCCCGTCGCGTGGACCGCCGTCGGGCTCATGGTCATCGCCGCCCCGGTGCTGTTCGGTGGGGTGCGCCGCGTCGCCCGCGTCGCCGAGGTCGTCGTGCCGCTCATGGCCGCCGCGTACCTGCTGCTCGCGATCGTCATCGTGGCGCTCAACATCTCGGCCCTCCCGGACGTGGTGGGGCAGATCCTGCGCGGCGCGTTCGGACTGGACAGCGCGCTGGCCGGCACGGCCGGGGGCATCCTGGCGGCGGTGCTCAACGGCACCAAGCGCGGCCTGTTCTCCAACGAGGCGGGCATGGGCTCGGCGCCGAACACCGCGGCGACCGCCACCGTGTCGCACCCCGTGAAGCAGGGCCTGGTGCAGTCGTTCGGGGTGTTCGTCGACACGATGCTCGTCTGCTCGGCGACGGCGTTCATCGTCCTGTCGGCCGGGCCCGAGGTGTACGTGCCGGGGGAGACCGGCCCGAACGCGGGTGCGGCGCTGACGTCGGCCGCGATCGAGCACGAGCTCGGGTCGTGGACGATCCTGCCGATGACGGTGCTCGTGTTCTCGTTCGCGTTCAGCTCGGTGCTCGGCAACTACTCCTACGCGGAGACCAACCTGACCTACCTGGGCATCCGGGGACGCGCCCTGACGGCGCTGCGCACCCTGGTCCTGGCCGCCATCGGCATCGGCTCGCTGCTCGCGCTGACGACCGTGTGGGCCGTCGCGGACATCGCCATGGCGCTGATGGCGACCGTCAACCTCGTCGCGATCCTGCTGCTGTCCCGCTGGGCGTTCGGCGCGCTGGCCGACTACCAGGCCGCCCGGCGCGCGGGCCGGGACGACCGGTTCCAGGGGCACGGCAACCCCCTGCTGCCGGGCGACGTGCCGGGTGACGTCTGGGCGGCGGGGGTGCACGACGGTGACGCCGTCCCGGCCCGCTGAGCGCGCCGCAGCGCGGTCCTCGTCAGGCCGGTGTCGTCTCGGCGTCGCGAGGTGCGCCAGGGGCGCCCTCCGTCCCCAGGTCACGCACCTCGTCGCGCAGCCGCCCCATGCGTGCGTCGAGCTCGGCTGCGGTGTGCGCGGCGTCCAGGAGCTCGGTCGCCAGGTGGCCGGGCACGTCGCCGCGGTACTTGTAGGACAGCTTGTGCTCGACGCTCGCCCAGAAGTCCATCGCGATGGTGCGGATCTGCACCTCGACGAACACGTGCTCGGTCCGGTCGGACAGGAACACCGGGATGCGCACGATGAGGTGCAGCGAGCGGTACCCGTTGGCCTTGGGGGCGGCGATGTAGTCCTTGCGCTGCACGATCTCGACGTCCGGCTGCTGCGACAGCATGTCGGCGACCCAGTACGCGTCCGACTCGAAGCTGCACGTGATGCGGATGCCGGCGATGTCCCGGATGCGCTCGCGGATCGTCGGCACGTCGGTGGCGCAGCCGTAGCGCACGGCCTTGTCGAGGATCGAGTCCATCGACTTCAGCCGGGAGGTGACGTGCTCGATCGGGTTGTGGTCGTGCGTCTGGCGGAACTCCGAGCGCAGGATGCGGATCTTCGTCAGCATCTCCTCGATGCCGAACTCGTAGCCCATCCGGAAGCGCGCCATCTCACGCTGCGCGTCACGCACGTGCCCGGCGACGCTGCCAGGGTCCATGTCGGCTGCGACCAGCTCGGCGGCCCGCCGTCGCACGACGTCGCCCACGGCCTGGGACGTGCCGGCCGACGCGTCGCCGTCCGGCGGTGCCGCCGCTGCGGGTCGAGACGTCGGGTCGATCAGCGGTCCTGCGGCGGTGCCGTGCATGTCCCCTCCAACGACCCGCGGCACGTCGGGGTTCCGGCCGCTCGGTAGGCTGCAGGGGATCCCGCTCCTGCCATCACCGAGGTGTTCCGTGTCCGCCAGCAGCCCCGTGCGTGTCCGCTTCTGCCCGTCCCCGACGGGTACGCCCCACGTCGGCCTCATCCGCACCGCGCTGTTCAACTGGGCGTACGCCCGGCACGTCGGCGGCACGTTCGTCTTCCGCATCGAGGACACGGACCCGGCGCGCGACTCGCAGGAGTCGTACCTGCAGCTGCTCGACGCGCTGCGCTGGCTGGGCATGGACTGGGACGAGGGCGTCGAGGTCGGGGGCCCGCACGAGCCGTACCGGCAGTCGCAGCGCTACGACCTGTACCGGGACGTCGTCGCGCGGCTGGTCGACGGCGGGTACGCGTACGAGTCCTTCTCGACCGCCGAGGAGGTCGAGGCCCGGCACCGCGCCGCCGGCCGCGACCCGAAGCTCGGCTACGACGGCTACGACCGGGACCTCAGCGACGAGCAGAAGGCGGCCTACCGGGCCGAGGGGCGCGAGGCCGTCATCCGGATGCGGATGCCCGACGAGGACGTCTCGTTCGTCGACGTCGTCCGCGGCGAGATCACGTTCAAGGCCGGGTCGGTGCCCGACTACGTCATCGTGCGCGGCAACGGCCACCCGCTGTACACGCTGGTCAACCCGGTCGACGACGCGCTCATGGGCATCACGCACGTCCTGCGCGGCGAGGACCTGCTGTCCTCCACGCCGCGTCAGGTCGTGCTCTACCGCGCGCTGCTGGACCTGGGCGTCGCCACCGTCGTGCCGCAGTTCGGCCACCTGCCGTACGTCATGGGGGAGGGCAACAAGAAGCTCTCGAAGCGCGACCCCGAGTCCAACCTGTTCCTGCACCGGGAGCGCGGGTTCACGCCCGAGGGGCTGCTGAACTACCTGGCGCTGCTGGGCTGGTCGATCGCGCCCGACCGCGACGTGTTCACGCTCGAGGAGATGGTGGCGGCGTTCGACGTCGCCGACGTCAACCCGAACCCGGCGCGCTTCGACCTCAAGAAGGCCGAGGCGATCAACGGCGCCCACGTGCGGCTGCTGGCCCCCGAGGACTTCCGGAACCGCCTGGTGCCGTACCTCCACGCCGCGGGCCTGGTCCCGGCGGACTCCTACGCCGACCTGTCGGCCGAGCACCGGGCCCTTCTGGACGCGGGCGCGCCGCTGGTCCAGGAGCGCATGACGCTGCTCGGCGAGGCCGTGGGCATGCTCGGCTTCCTCTTCGTCGCCGACGACGCGCTCGAGGTCGCCGAGGACGCCCGCGGTGCGCTGCGCGCCGAGTCCGCGGACGTGCTCGACCGCGCGGCGCAGGTGCTCGCCGAGATCCCCGCCGACGGCTTCACGACCGACGCGACGCAGACCGTGCTCGGCGCCGCGCTCGTGGCGCCGGCGGAGGAGGGCGGCCTGGGCATCAAGCCGCGGTTCGCGTACACGCCGCTGCGCGTCGCACTGACGGGCCGCCGGGTGTCGCCGCCGCTGTTCGAGTCCATGGAGATCCTCGGCAAGGACGCAACCCTGGCGCGGATCGCCGCGCTGCGCACGACCCTGTGACCGCGGTCGACGGCGTCCTGTTCGACATCGACGACACGCTCGTCGAGACGCGCGCGGCGTTCCGTGTCGCGCTCGCGGCCGTCCTCGAGCGGTACGCGCCGGGTGCGGACGTCGACGCGGCGCTGGCGTTGTGGCGCGCCGACCCCGGCGGCCACTACCGCGCGTACACGCGCGGCGAGCGGACGTTCCGCGAGCAGCGGATGACGCGCGCGAACGAGCTGCACGCGGCGTTCGGCGGTCCGGCGCTCGATGACGACGCGTACGACGAGTGGGACGCCCTGTTCGACGACGCGTTCGCGTCGGGGTGGGCCGCGCACGACGACGCGGACGCCGTCCTGGTGCGGCTCCTCGATGCGGGCGTCCGCGTGGGGGCGCTGACGAACGCGAGGAGCGCCTACCAGACGACCAAGCTCGTCCGTGCCGGGCTGGGGGACCGGCTCGAGGTCCTGGTCGGCGTGGACACGCTCGGTTACGGCAAGCCCGACCCGCGCGTGTTCCTCGAGGCATGCCGACGGCTGGGCACCGCGCCCGGACGCACCGCGTACGTCGGCGACGAGCTCGACGTCGACCCGGTCGCGGCGCGTCACGCCGGGCTGCTCGGTGTGTGGCTCGACCGCCCGGGCCCGCGCCGTGTCGTCGTGACCGACGCCGACGTCGCTGCAGCGGACGTCACGGTCATCCACTCCCTGGACGAGCTGCCCGGGGTGCTGGACCTGCCCTGAGCGCCCTGCCCGTCAGCGGCGGCGAGCCGAGTACACGCGCGTGACGTACGGGACCGGGACGCGGTCGCGCCCCGCGATGTCCGGGTGCGTCGTGACGAGCGTGCGGACGCGCTCCAGCAGCGCCTCCCGCTCGTCGGCCGGCAGGACCAGCGCGTACGAGCGGGTGCCCGCCAGGCGCACGAGCTCCTCCGGCGTCAGGACGTGCTCCCACCGCACGTCGGTGCGCAGGACGTCGGTGAACGCGTCGCCGAGCGTGGGATGGGTGCCCCGCGCGAGCTGGGGTCCGGCGACCTCGTGCAGCAGCGCGCCGTACGCGCCGACCCACGGCACGTCCTCGTCGCGGTCGTTCCAGACGATCCCGAGCGTGCCGCCCGGGCGCAGGACGCGCGCGACCTCGGCGGCGGCCACGGGCTCGTCGAACCAGTGCCACGCCTGGGCGACCGTGACCGCGTCGACGGACGCGTCGGGCAGGGGGATCCGCTCCGCGGTCCCGTCGAGCACCTCCACCTGGGGGAGGCGGGCGACGAGCTGCTCGCGCATGCCCTCGGCGGGCTCGACGGCCACGACACGCAGCCCGCGTGCGACGAGCGGCTCGGTGAGCTTGCCCGTGCCGGCGGCCAGGTCCAGGACGTCGTGGGCGTCCGACGGCACCAGCAGGTCCACCGCTGCGGGCGGGTAGCCCGGCCGGACGGCCGCGTACGCGTCGGCGTTGTGGGTGAACGACTCCGCGTGCGCTGCGTGCCGACCCGTGGAGGCGTCCTCGCGCGAGCTCATCGGCCGTCGAGGACGGCCAGCACCTCGTCGTGCAGCAGGCCGTTGGTGACCACCGCGTTGCCGCCGTGCGGGCCGTCCACGCCCTTCAGCGACGTGAAGCGTCCGCCGGCCTCGGTGACGACGGGGACCAGCGCGGCCATGTCGTACAGCTCGAGCTCCGGCTCGGCGGCCACGTCGACCGCGCCCTCGGCGACGAGCACGTAGGACCAGAAGTCGCCGTACGCGCGGGTGCGCCACACGCGACGGCTGAGGTCGAGGAACGGGTCCAGGCGCCCGTGCTCCTCCCACTCGCCCAGGTCGGAGTACGACAGCGACGCGTCCTCGAGGCGCTCCACGCCCGAGACGCGCAGCCGCGTCGCGGCCGCGAGGGACTTGCCGGTGAACGCGCCCGTGCCCTTCGCCGCCCACCAGCGCCGCCCGAGCGCCGGTGCGCTGACCACGCCCAGCACGACCTCGTCGCCGTCCATCAGCGCGAGCAGCGTCGCCCACACGGGGACCCCGCGGACGAAGTTCTTCGTGCCGTCGATGGGGTCGACGACCCAGCGGCGCGGGCCGTGCCCGGTGTCCGAGCGCTCCTCGCCGTGGACCGCGTCGCGTGGTCGCGCGCGGCCCAGCTGCGAGCGGACCAGGTCCTCGGCGGCACGGTCCGCGTCGGTGACCGGCGTCAGGTCCGGCTTGGTCTCGACCTGGAGGTCCTGCGCCTTGAAGCGCGACATCGTCAGCGAGTCGACCGTGTCGGCGACGACGTGCGCCAGCCGGAGGTCGTCGTCGTAGGCCATGGGGCTCCTCTACTACGGGTGCGGTACCCGTCCGCCGTCGTCGGCGGGCGGTCCGCGGCGTCAACCTACCGAAACGCGGGGCACATCACCGGCCGCGCGCGCCGTCCCCGTCGCTCTCGTCCTCGACGCCGAGGCGGCTGACCAGCAGCCGGCGGAACGAGTCGAGCCGCGCGGCGCGTGCCGCGCGGACGACGTCGTCCGGCGCGTCCGCCACCCACTCGTCGAGCATGCAGTCGGGGGAGTCGGCCAGGTGCGTGCACCCGCGGGGGCACTCGCGCGCCACCTCGTCGAGGTCGGGGAACGCCCCCAGCAGGTGGCTCGGGTCGACGTGCGCGAGCCCGAACGAGCGCACGCCCGGGGTGTCGATGACCCACGTCGGGGCGTCCGTGCCGTGGACCTCGAGCGCGATCGCGGAGGACGACGTGTGACGCCCGCGGCCCGTCACGTCGTTGACGACTCCCACGGCGCGCCGCGCGTCCGGCACGAGGGCGTTGACGAGCGTGGACTTGCCGACGCCCGAGTGGCCGACCAGCACGGACACGTCGCCCGTCAGCACGTCGCGCAGCCTGTCGAGCCCGACGATCGTGCGCTCACCCGTCACGGGGTCGACGCCACGGCTCGTCACGACGACGTCGACGCCGATCGGTGCGTACATCGCGATCAGCTCGGCGGGGTCCGCCAGGTCACCCTTGGTGAGGGCCAGCAGCACCTCCATGCCCGCGTCGTACGCCGCTGCCACGCACCGGTCGATCATCCGCGTGCGCGGCTCGGGGTCGGCCAGCGCGGTGACGACGACGAGCCGGTCGGCGTTGGCGACGATGATGCGCTCGACCGGGTCGGTGTCGTCGGCCGTGCGGCGCAGCACGGTGCGGCGCTCACCGATCCGCACGATGCGCGCGAGCGAGCCCTCCGCACCGGTGGTGTCGCCCACGACGTCGACGCGGTCACCCGGCACGACGCGGTCGCGGCCGAGCTCGCGCGCCTTCATGGCGAGGATCCGGGTCTCGTCGGGGCCGCCCGGGTCGAGGAGGACGGTGTACCGGCCGCGGTCGACGGCCACGACCATGGCCGTGCGCGCGTCGGCGTGCTCGGGCCGTCGCTTGGTGCGGGGGCGCGAACCTCGACCGGGACGGATCCGCACGTCCCGCTCGTCGTAGCGCCGCTCGGCCATCAGGCGGTCGGTCCCGCGGTCAGCCCGTCACGCACGACGTGGCCGGCGGACGCCGCGAGCATGCCGGTCCACAGGTCCACGAAGCCCGGCAGGGTCTTGGCGGTGGTGGCGACGTCCTCGACCTCGACGCCGGGCACGCGCAGCCCCACGAGGGCGCCCGCGGTCGCCATGCGGTGGTCGGCGTACGTGCGCCACACGCCGCCGTGCAGCGGCCGCGGCGTGATGACCAGGCCGTCGGACGTCTGCTCGGCCTGGCCACCCAGCCGGGTGATCTCCGCCGCGAGCGCGGCCAGCCGGTCGGTCTCGTGCCCCCGCAGGTGCGCGATGCCCCGCAGCCGCGTGGGGGAGTCCGCGTGCGTCGCGAGCGCGGCGATCGTCGGTGCGAGCTCGCCGGCGGCCCGCAGGTCGAGGTCGACACCGCGCACCTCACCGGTGCCGGTGACGGTCAGCACCTCCCCGTCGAGCGTGACCGACGCACCCATGCGCGTGAGGATGTCCGGCAGCAGCCCACCGGGCTGGGTGGTGCTCGCCGGCCACCCGGGGACGCGCACGGACCCGCCGGCGACCATCGCGGCGCACAGGAACGGCGCGGCGTTCGACAGGTCCGGCTCGACGTGCACGTCACGTCCCGCGACGGGGCCGGGCTCGACGCGCCAGATCTCGGGACGCGAGTCGTCGACGACGACGCCCGCGGCACGCAGCACGGCGACGGTCATCTCGATGTGCGGCAGGCTCGGCAGGGTGGGGCCCGTGTGACGCACCGTGAGCCCGCGCTCGAAGCGCGCTCCCGCGAGCAGCAGGCCGGAGACGAACTGGCTCGACCCCGACGCGTCGATGTCGACGTGGCCACCGCCCACCGCGCCGCGGCCGTGGACCGTGAACGGCAGGTGGCCGGGCTCACCCTCCTCGTCCACGCGCACGTCCAGCGCGCGCAGCGCCTGCAGCAGCGGACCCATGGGTCGCACGAGCGCCTCGACGTCGCCCTTGAAGTGCACCGGGCCGTCGGCGAGCGCCGCGATCGCGGGCAGGAAGCGCATGACGGTCCCGGCCAGGCCGCAGTCGATCGTGACGTGCCCGCGCAGCTGGGCAGGGGTGACGCGCACGGCGTCACCGCCGAGGTCCACCTGCACGCCCAGCGTCTCGAGCGCCGCCGCCATGAGCCGCGTGTCGCGCGAGACGAGCAGCGAGCGCAGCGTGCTCGGCCCCTCGGCCAGGGCGGCCAGGGCGAGGTAGCGGTTGCTCAGCGACTTCGAGCCGGGCACGGCGACCGTGGCGTCGAGGGGTGCCTGGGCCACGGGCGCGGACCACAGGTCGGTGTGCGAGCTCGTCATGCGGCCAGGCTAGCGGCGTCGGTGCGTGGCGGGCGTCAGCCGTCCACGTGCTTGGCAGCCTCGGTCGCGCGTGCGGCGCGCAGCGCGGCGCGGTCGGTGCGGGCGTGCTGCACGCGCCACGTCACCCCGGGCCGGCCCTCGAGGTCGACCCCCGCGAGGACGGCGCCGCCGGCGAAGGACAGCGCGCGCACGAGTCGCTCCTTGCGCGCCTTCTTCTCCGCGGCCGTCAGGACCCCCCGCCCGCCGATCGGGAGGTTCACCAGCACCAGCGGCACGGTCAGGCCCGCGAGCGCGAGCGCAGCCGTGCGGGGCGCTCGGCCGACGGCGAGCATCGTGCCGGCGACCAGCATGGCGGCACCGTGCGCCTGCGCCGCGGTCGCGAGCTGCTTGTCGCTCAGACCGCCGTCGAGGGCCTTCGCCAGCGGCGCGGGCGCTGACGACCGCGCCGCGGCGGGCACGCGGGAGCGCACCGAGTCCAGCCCGTCGCGCACGACCTGCGCGTGGGCGCCGGGATGCCGCAGCGCGTCGAGCCCCTGGCTGACGAACCACGACGCGAACATGGGACGGGCGAGGCGACGCAGCAGCACGGGTTCCTCCTGAAGGGATCGACCGCGGTTCGGCGGTGCTCCCACGCTAGTGTCGTCGGACCCCTGGCGCGCACCCACGGGAATGCGCACGTGGTGGCGCGGTGTTGGGCCGGTCATGAGCTGTGCCCTCGAGACCCGTCCCGCGCCCGGACCGCTGCCGGCCGTCGCGCCGTGGGGTGAGCCCGCCGCCCGGTCGGGTCCCATGGTCCCCGGAGCACTAGGCTCGTGGGCGATGAGTGAGCTACCCGAGGGCGTCGACGACGACCAGGGCACGACGCGTGCCCCTGCCGGCGAGGACGACGCCGCCCGCACCGACCGGTTCGAGGCGGAGGCGCTGGTCTACCTCGACCAGCTGTACGGCGCTGCCCTGCGGATGACGCGCAACCCGGCCGACGCGGAGGACCTCGTCCAGGAGGCCTTCACCAAGGCGTTCGCGGCGTTCCACCAGTACCGTCCGGGCACCAACCTCAAGGCGTGGCTCTACCGGATCCTCACGAACACGTACATCAACACGTACCGCAAGAAGCAGCGCGAGCCGCAGCAGTCCCGGTCCGAGGAGATCGAGGACTGGCAGCTCGCCCGTGCGGAGTCCCACACGTCGCGCGGGCTGCGCTCCGCCGAGGCGGAGGCGCTGGACCACCTGCCGGACTCCGACGTGAAGGACGCACTGCAGCAGATTCCCGAGGACTTCCGCATCGCGGTGTACCTCGCGGACGTCGAGGGCTTCGCGTACAAGGAGATCGCCGAGATCATGGGCACGCCGATCGGGACGGTGATGTCCCGCCTGCACCGGGGGCGCGCACAGCTGCGCGACCTGCTGTCCGACTACGCGCGCGAGCGAGGGCTGGCCGGTGCCTCACCGACGGTCCCGGACGGTGCGCGGTGAGCGCGACCGAGGACGCCGCGAGCGGGTCGGCCGCCGGGCCCCGCCCGGTGGAGGGCGTCCCGTGCGGGTGCGACGAGGCGGTCGAGCGGCTCTGGGAGTACGTCGACTCCGAGCTCGGTGCGCTCGACCAGCAGCGTGTCGAGGCTCACCTCGAGGAGTGCGCGCCGTGCCTCGAGGAGGAGCACATCGAGGTGGTCCTCAAGCAGCTCGTCCGGCGCTGCTGCAAGGAGGAGGCGCCTGCCGCGCTGCGGATGCGGATCCACGAGCAGCTGACGGTGCTGCGGTTGCGCACAGGGACGGCACCGGAGGTCTGAACCGCACGGCCTCGAGAGGTCGGGTGGGACGGCGACGGGCCCGGAGCGATGCTCCGGGCCCGTCGGCACGTCAGGGCGTCGAACGCTCAGGCGTTGGGACGCTTGCCGTGGTTGGCGGCGTTCCCCTTGCGGGAGCGACGCTTGCGGCCACGCTTGCTCATCGCTGGTTCTCCTTGGTTCGCGGCGCGCGCGCAGTAGCCGCGCACGCCGGGGATATCGCTCCATCGTCCCACATCGCGCGGGCCGCGCGCGCCCCCCGTCGTGGCTCAAGTGCGGGCGTCCGCATCCCGATACCCCTGACGTGAGTCAGCAGCCCCAGTCCGTGATCCCGTTCCTGCACGCCCTGGCCAGCACCGGGGGCTCCGACCTGCACTGCAAGGTCGGGTCCGCACCGCGCGTGCGGGTCGACGGCCGCCTGCGCAAGCTGCAGGCGCCGGAGCTGCGGCCGCTGGACACCGAGCGGATGCTCGAGGAGGTCCTCCCCGACGACCTGGTGGAGAAGTTCCGGGACACCAAGGAGGCGGACTTCGCGTACTCGCTGTCCGGCGTCGGGCGGTTCCGCGTCAACGCCTACCAGGCGCGCGGGACGTACGGCATGGTCTTCCGCCGGGTCGCGGTGGGAGCGCAGTCGCTCGGGGAGCTGGGGCTGCCCGAGGTCGTCGGCGAGCTCGCGCTCGAGCCGCGCGGCCTGGTGCTGGTGACGGGCCCGACGGGGTCCGGCAAGACCACGACGCTGGCGTCGATGGTCGACCTCATCAACTCCTACCGCGAGGTCAACATCGTCACGATCGAGGACCCGATCGAGATCCTGCACTCGGACAAGAAGGCCATCGTCTCGCAGCGCGAGGTGCGCCAGGACACGGCGGACTTCACGGTCGCGCTGCGGGCGGCCATGCGGCAGGACCCCGACGTCATCCTCGTCGGCGAGATGCGCGACGTCGAGACGGTGCGTGCGGCGCTGTCGGCCGCCGAGACCGGCCACCTCGTGCTGTCGACGCTCCACACGATCGACGCCGCCGAGACCATCAACCGCATCGTCGACTTCTTCCCGCCGCACGAGCAGAAGCAGGTCCGCATCGCGCTCGCACAGTCGCTGCGCGGCATCGTCTCGCAGCGTCTGGTGCGCAAGGCCGACGGCAACGGACGGCAGGCGGCGATCGAGGTCATGGTCAACACAGGCCGCACGGCCGAGGCGATCATCGAGCCGCAGGACAACCCGCCGCTGCTGGACCTGATCAAGGACGGCGACTTCTACAAGATGCAGACGTTCGACCAGCACCTCTACGCACTCGTCCACGACGGGGTCGTGACGTACGAGGAGGCGCTGGCGGTCGCGTCGAACCCGCACGACCTGACGGTCGAGCTGCGTGGTGCCGGCGTCGTGTCCTGACGCGCGCCCGCGGACGGCCGGCGGCCGGTGACCCTCACGGGTCGCCGGCCGTCGTGCTGTGCACTCTTGCGCGGCGTCGAGACGCGATATAGCGTGTCTTTATCACACGACATATCGCGTTGGAGGTACGGATGTCCACGGAATCCTGGGTCGTCGCCGGCCCGCAGGTCATCGAGATCGACGACGTGCGCGCACTGCGCGTCGGGCTGGTCGGCGGACGGGTCGACGTGGTCGCGCACGACGACCCCGAGGCGCACGGTGCCCGGCTCGAGGTGCACCGCGTCGACGGGCGCCCTCTCGAGGTGACGCTCTCCGACGGGGAACTGCGCGTGGGCTACAGCTTCACGCTCGGTGGCTGGGAGGGCTTCGTCGAGAAGTTCCGCAACTTCCAGGACAAGGACCGTGCCGACGTGCACCTCGCCGTGCCGCGCAGCGTCCTCGCCAAGGTCGCGACCGTCAGCGCCGACGGTCTGGTCGCGGGCCTGCGGCAGGACGTGTCGGTCTCGACCGTCTCGGGCTCCGTCGTCGTCGACGACGTGCACGGCAGGCTGTCGACCAACTCGGTCTCCGGGGAGATGGTCGTGCGCCGCCTCGACGGCGACCTGCGATTCAACACCGTCTCGGGTGAGCTCGCGGCGTCGGGGGACCTCACGCTCGTGCAGGGGAACTCCGTGTCCGGGGCCGTCTCGCTCGACGTCGGTGCCGGCACCTCCTCGCTCACGGTCACGACCGTGTCGGGTGACCTGACCGTGCGGATCCCGGACGGCGCGGGCCTGCAGGTGCGTGCGCAGTCCGTGTCCGGGCGGCTCGTCATCGACGGCCGGGAGCACAAGGGCACCGGACCGGGCCACCGCACGGTCGACCTCGAGGCCGGCGAGGGCGGCGCCTTCCTGTCGGCGACGACCGTCACGGGTCACGTCACCGTGCTGCGGGCCCCCGTCGCCGACGCGGTGCCCGACGAGGCGGTGCCGGGCGAGGCGGTGCGGTACGGCACGGCCGCCGGTGACGTCGCCGACGCCCCCGTCGACGGGTCCCGCTGATGGCCCAGGTCTTCGCGCACGGCCAGCTGCGGCTGTACCTCCTGGCGCTGCTGGAGGACGGGCCCCGGCACGGCTACGAGCTCATCACCGCGCTCAGCGACCGCTTCGGTGGCACCTACCGGCCCAGCGCCGGCACGGTCTACCCGCGCCTGGCACGGCTGGAGGAGGAGGGTCTGGTGCGCCGGTCCGACGACGGGCGCAAGGCGACGTACACGCTGACGGACGCCGGGCGCGCCGAGCTCGACGCGCGCCGGGGCGACCTGGCCCATCTCGAGGCGTCGATCGCCGAGACGGTGCGCGCACAGGCGTCCCAGGTGCGTCAGGACGTGCAGGCGGCGATGCGCGGCCTGCGGGCGGATCTGACGTCCGCGGCGCAGCGTGCCCGTGACGGTGCCCACCCGGTGGCGGGGGAGCCGGACCCGCAGCGCACGGCGTCGCACCGGCGCCGGGTCGAGGCCGACGCGATCGTGCGGCGGTTCGGCGACGAGGTGCGTGCCGACCTGCGCCGGGCGGACGCCGCGGCAGGTGTCGACGAGCTCACGGTCGAGACGCTGCGCACCGTGCTCGACACCGCGCTGCGGACGATGCGCGCGACCCTGCGCTGACGCGGTCGCGCCTTCCGGGCCGGTCGCGTCAGGTCGCCGCGGGGTGCGTCGACCGGCGGGCCGCCCGGCGGTGGCGCGCGTGACCGGTCCACGCGCGCGCACCGCCCGCGGACACCCCTCCGACGACGGCCCACACGCTCGCGGGCCCGGCGGAGCCGATCGTGAGCAGCACCGCGGCGCCCAGCACCGCTCCGGTCACTCCGAACGCGGCGACGTGCCGACGCTCGGACGTGTGCCGGCGCATGAGGTGGGCGGTCACCATCCCACCGGGCCAGCCGAGCGCGAACAGCGCGGCCAGGTGCACGCCGTACATGAGGGCGACGATGATCGCGGCGCTCTCGGCGTCGACGGTGTCGTGGGCCGTCGGTCGCTCGAGCGCCAGGTAGCCGACGTACAGCACGAGCGCGCCGCCCAGCAGGATCAGCGCGGCGCGCGCGCAGACCTCGAGGACGGCCTGCGGGCCCAGGACCGTGGCGGCCACGTGCGTGGCCGTGACGTCGACCGGCGGTGGTTCGGGTGCCGGCTCAGACGTCATCGGGCAGGCCGAGCCACGTGCGCCAGCCCGTGTGCAGGACGAGCCACGCCATGAGGCCGTAACCGGCCTGGCCCGGGAGGTGCTGCGGCGACGTCGCCATGTCGGCGAGCCACTGGTCGTGCGCCGCGAGCGGCGAGTACATGTCCACGAAGGGCACGCGGCGCCGCGCGGCGACGTCGCCGAGCGCGGCGGACAGCTCGGCCAGCCGGTCGCCGTCGTGGGGTGCGCCCGGAGGAGGCCCCACGACGAACGCGGGGATGCGGCGCTGGTCGGCGACGTCCAGCACGTTGGCGAGGTTGAGGCGGCTGCGCGCGAGCGACAGCCCGGCGGCGATGTCCGCGCGTCCGAGCGCCACCACGAGCCGGTTGTCGGCGTGCGGTGACAGGCGGCGTGACACCTCGGCGTCCCACCTGGCTCCCAGGTCGGTGCTCGTCTCACCCGGGACGGCGAGCGTGAGGACCGTCAGCGGCTCCGGGGTCGGGGTCCGCGCGGCGACGCGCCCCACCCACCCGAGGCCCTTGGGGTCGCCGGTGCCGGCGACCAGCTCGTCCCCGACCACCGCGAGGCGCAGCGGCTGCTCGCCCACGCACATCACCCCTGCCCATGCCCGCAGCGCCGGGCCGTCCGGAGCCTGCTGGGCGACAGTCTCTCAGGCGGCGGGAGCGTAACAGCGCCGTTCCGGCCCCGGATGGCGGCCGTGTCGTGGTGCGACGGGAGGCGCGCGGGGGATCAACGGGAGAAGACGTGCATGACGGGCGTGCCGTCGTTGTCGTGCGGGTGGGAGCGCGGCGGTTCCCGGTGACCGAGACCGTCGTCACGGACGGCTCGGGCGAGGCCCCCGAGGACGGCGGCGGTGGCCAGGAGGGTGAGGACGAGCCAGAAGATGTCCATGGCAGAAATCCTCCGCTCATGCACATCGCGCCACGAGTGGCAGAAGCGACGATGCACGTTGAAATTCCGCCAAGGGCGTGCGACGGTGGGGCATGCTCCGGACCGTGGCCGTCCTGGCCCTGCCGCACGTCGCTGCCTTCGAGCTCGGGACCGCGTGCGAGGTCTTCGGCATCGACCGCTCCGACACCGGTGGCCCCAGCTTCGACTTCCGCGTCTGCGGCCCGACCGCCGGTGCCGTCATGCCGACGAAGGGCGGCTTCTCCATCGTCGTCGAGCACGGTCTGGAGGCGACACGGGACGTCGATCTCGTGGTCGTGCCGGCCTACGGCATGCCCGCGGCGGCCGTGCCGGCGGAGGTCCTGGAGGCGTTGCGGGACGCGCACGCGCGCGGCGCCTGGATCCTGTCGATCTGCAGCGGCGCGTTCGCGCTGGGGGAGGCGGGCCTGCTCGACGGGCGTCGCTGCACGACGCACTGGATGCACGCCGCAGCGCTCGCCGCCCGGTTCCCGGCGGCGACCGTCGACCCCGACGTGCTGTTCGTCGAGGACGGCCGTGTGATCACCGGGGCCGGGACGGCTGCGGGCATCGACGCGTGCCTGCACCTCGTCCGTCGGGAGCTCGGCGCTGCGGCCGCCACCAGCGTCGCCCGGCGGATGGTCGTGCCGCCCCAGCGCGACGGGGGACAGGCACAGTACGTGGACACGCCCCTGCCCCCGGTGGCCGACACCCTCGCGCCGCTGCTCACCTGGATGCTGGAGCACCTCGACGAGGAGCTCGGCGTCCCGAGCCTGGCCGCACGCGCACTGATGTCGGAGCGCACGTTCGCCCGCAGGTTCCGGGCCGAGACGGGTGCCACCCCGGCCGCGTGGGTCGCACGGCAGCGCGTCGCCCGGGCCCAGGAGCTGCTCGAACGCACCGACGTCCCCGTCGACGAGGTGGCCAGGCGCTGCGGCTTCGGCACGGCCGCGCTGCTGCGCCACCACTTCGCCCGCACGCTCGGGACGACACCGATGGCCTATCGTCGCCGGTTCACCTGCAGACCGCGCGGCGACGTGGACGAGACGGGCGACGAGCAGGACGAACGGGCGTCCTGACCGCGCGGGACGGCCGCGCGCAGGACCCGGCACCGACGACGACGGGCCGGCCGGTCTCCCTCGCGGGAGTCGGCCGGCCCGTCGCGGTGGCTCAGCGCTCGAACGAGGCCTCGACCAGGGCCTTCTGCTCGGCCGCGTGCTTCTTGGCCGAGCCGGCCGCCGGGGAGGCCGACTCGGGGCGGGAGACGACCTGCACGTCGCGCCCGACGATCTGCGGCAGGTGCGTGGACATGAAGGTCCACGGCCCCTGGTTGCGCGGCTCGTCCTGCACCCACACCAGCTCCGCGTCGCCGTACGGTGCGAGCACCTCGGCGATCGCGTCGGGCTCGAGCGGGTAGAGCTGCTCGAACCGCACGATCGCGGTCTGCTGGTCCCCGGAGGACACCCGGTGCGCGAGCAGGTCCCAGTAGACCTTGCCCGAGCACAGCAGCACACGCGTCACCTGGTCCGCCTTGGCGGCGGCCAGGTCGTCGCCGACCACCGTGCGGAACGTGCCGGACGTGAAGTCCTGCACGTCGGACGTCGCGGCCTTGAGGCGCAGCATCGACTTCGGGGTGAACACCACGAGCGGACGGCGCGGGCGCTGGTACGCCTGACGACGCAGCAGGTGGAAGTGCGACGCGGGCGTCGACGGCTGCGCGATCGTCATGTTGTCCTCGGCCGCCAGCTGCAGGAACCGCTCGATCCGGGCCGACGAGTGGTCCGGTCCCTGGCCCTCGTAGCCGTGCGGCAGGAGCAGCACGACCGACGAGCGCTGCGCCCACTTCTGCTGCGCGGAGGAGATGAACTCGTCGATGACGGTCTGCGCGCCGTTGACGAAGTCGCCGAACTGGGCCTCCCACAGCACCAGCGCGTCCGGCCGCTCCACCGAGTAGCCGTACTCGAAGCCGAGCGCGGCGTACTCCGAGAGGGAGGAGTCGTAGGCCCAGAACTTCGCCTGGTCGCCCGAGAGGTAGAGCAGCGGGGTCCACTCGGCGCCGGTCTCGCGGTCGTGGAGCACGGCGTGGCGCTGGACGAACGTGCCGCGGCGTGAGTCCTGCCCGGCGAGCCGGACGGGCGTGCCCTCGATGAGGAGCGAGCCGAACGCGAGGATCTCCCCGTAGCCCCAGTCGATGCCGCCCTCGCGGCTCATCCGCTCGCGCTTCTCCAGGAGCTGGGCGAGCTTCGGGTGGACCGTGAAGCCCTCGGGCGGGCTGACGTGGGCCTGGCCGATGCGGTGCAGGACCGACGCGGGCACGGCGGTCTGCCAGCCGACCATGACGCCGGCGTCCTCCTGCTGCGACTCCGGGCGCTCCAGACCCGCCACCGTGTCGACGTCGGCCGGCGGGAGCGTCCAGCCGTCCTCGCGCGTCTCGCTGAACACCCGCTCGAGCTGCGACTGGTAGTCGCGCAGGGCCTGCTCGGCCTCCTCGATCGTGATGTCGCCGCGGGCCACGAGCGTCTCGGTGTAGATCTTGCGCACCGACCGCTTGGCCTCGATGAGGTTGTACATCAGCGGCTGCGTCATCGAGGGGTCGTCACCCTCGTTGTGGCCGCGGCGGCGGTAGCAGACCAGGTCGATGATGACGTCGCGGTCGAACTGCTCGCGGTACTCGAACGCGAGCTCGGCGACGCGGACCACGGCCTCGGGGTCGTCCCCGTTGACGTGGAAGATCGGGACCTGCAGGCCCTTGGCCACGTCCGTCGCGTAGTGCGACGAGCGCGACGACGACGGGCCCGTGGTGAACCCGACCTGGTTGTTGACGATCACGTGGATCGTGCCGCCCGTGCGGTAGCCGCGCAGCTGGGACAGGTTCAGCGTCTCGAACACGACGCCCTGGCCCGCGAACGCGGCGTCGCCGTGGATGAGGATCGGCAGCACGGAGAACCCGTCGCCGCCGAGGTCGATGAGGTCCTGCTTGGCACGGACGATGCCCTCGAGGACCGGGTCGACGGCCTCGAGGTGCGACGGGTTCGCCGCGAGGTACACGTCGGTCGTCGCACCGGACTCCGCCGTGAAGACGCCCTCCGTGCCGAGGTGGTACTTGACGTCGCCCGAGCCCTGGACCGACTTCGGGTCCTGGTTGCCCTCGAACTCGCTGAAGATCTGCCCGTACGACTTGCCGGCGATGTTCGCCAGGACGTTGAGGCGGCCGCGGTGCGCCATGCCGATGCCGACCTCGTCGAGACCGCCGTTGGCGGCCTTCGACAGGATCGCGTCGAGCAGCGGGATGAGGGACTCGCCACCCTCGAGCGAGAACCGCTTCTGGCCGACGAACTTGGTCTGCAGGAAGGTCTCGAACGCCTCGGCCGCGTTGAGGCGACGCAGGATCCGGAGCTGGTCCTCACGCGGGGTGCGGGCGTACCCGGACTCGAGGCGCTCCTGCAGCCAGCGGCGCTGGCGCGGGTCCTGCAGGTGCATGTACTCGGCGCCCACCGTGCGGCAGTACGAGTCGCGCAGCAGCCCGAGGACCTCACGCAGGGTCGCGCGGGTCTTGCCGGTGAAGCCCCCGGTCGGGAACGTGCGGTCCAGGTCCCACAGCGTCAGGCCGTGGTTCTGCACGTCGAGGTCCGGGTGCTTGCGCTGGCGGTAGGCCAGCGGGTCGGTCTCGGCCATGAGGTGCCCGCGCGAGCGGTACGCGTGGATGAGCTCGGCGATGCGCGCGGGCTTGATCGCCTCGGCGTCCGGGTCGTGGTTCGCGTCACGGACCCAGCGCACGGGCTCGTACGGGACGCGCAGCGAGGCGAAGACGCGGTCGTAGAACCCGTCCTCGCCCATGAGCTTGCGCGCGAGGATGCGCAGGAAGTCACCCGACTGCGCGCCCTGGATGATCCGGTGGTCGTACGTCGAGGTGACCGTCAGGACCTTCGAGACGCCCATGCGGTTGAGCTGCTCGTCCGACGTCCCCGCGAACTCGGCCGGGTAGTCCATCGCGCCGACGCCGACGATCGTGCCCTGACTCTGCATGAGGCGCGGCACGGAGTGGACCGTGCCGATCGTGCCGGGGTTGGTCAGCGAGATCGTCGTCCCGGCGAAGTCCTCGACCGTCAGCTTGTTGTTGCGGGCGCGGCGCACGACGTCCTCGTACGCGTTCCAGAACTGCGCGAAGTCGAGCGTGTCCGCCTTCTTGATCGACGGCACGAGGAGCTGGCGGGTGCCGTCGGGCTTGGCCAGGTCGATCGCCAGGCCGAGGTTGACGTGGGCGGGCGCGAGCACGCCCGGCTTGCCGTCCACGAGCGTGTACGAGGAGTTCATGGCGGGCATCTCGCGCACCGCCTCGACCAGCGCGAAGCCGATGAGGTGCGTGAAGGACACCTTGCCGCCACGACCGCGGGCCAGGTGGTTGTTCACGACGATGCGGTTGTCGACCATGAGCTTGGCCGGCACGGCGCGCACCGACGTGGCGGTCGGCACCTCGAGCGACGACTCCATGTTGGTGACGACGCGTGCAGCGGGCCCGCGCAGCTTCTGCACGTCGTCGACCGGCAGGACGTCGGGTGCGTCGGTGCGACGCGTCGCGACCTCGGCGTACGGCGCGGTGGCGGGCTGGGCGGTGGCCACCGGCGAGGGCGTCACCTCGACGACCGGTGCCGCGGCCGTGTCGGCCCGGGGCGCGGCGTCCGGCGCGGGTGCGCTGCCCGAGGGCGCAGGGGCGGTCGGCGCGGCTGGAGGGGCCGCTGGCCCCGGCGGTGCGGACCTGGCGACGTCACCGTTGGTCGCAGCACCCGTCGTCTCGGGCTTGTAGCCCTCGAAGAAGTCCCACCAGGCGGGGTCCACCGCGTTGCGGTCCTTCTGGTACTGCTCGTACAGCTCGTCGACCAGCCACTCGTTCGCACCGAAGTCGGCACGGGTGGAGTCTGACTGCGCGTTCTGCGTCACGCTGGGATCGCCCACTTCCGGTGCGCGGCTCACGGACCGCGCCATCGCCAGTTCTGTTGATGACAACACTACGTGCTGCGGGAGGCCCCAGGCCCCTTGCGCAGCCGCGTCGGTCGTGATCTGTGCAGCCTCTTCACCCCGTCCGCGTGCGGGGGTCAACAGCCGCTAAAGCGGGTCTGGGACGCGGCTCAAGGCCGGGTCCGCGGCAGGCCAGCGGCGTGGGACGCCACCGCGGGTGAGCCGTCACCCCGGGGGCCGTGCGGCGGGCAGCCGCACCCGCATCGTGCAGCCCGACGCGGAGTCCGCGACGACGACCGACCCGCCGTGCAGCTCGACGGCCCACCGGACGATCGCCAGACCGAGCCCGGTGCCCCCTGTGGAGCCCTGGCCGGTGAGCGCGGGCGTGTTGCCGCGCACGAAGCGCTCGAACACGTGCGCGCGCTGGTCGCGGGCGATGCCCGGGCCGTGGTCCACGACGTCGATCCGCACGTCGGCCCCGTCGCGGCGGGCGACGACGCGCACCTCGTCGTCCGCGGGTGAGTGCCGTGCGGCGTTCTGCAGGAGGTTCGCGATCACCTGGTGCAGCCGCTCCGGGTCGGCCGGCACCGTGAGGTCGGCCGGTTCGACGTCGACCGTGAACCGCAGCCGCTTGTCGGCACCGACCAGCGTCGCCTCGTCGGCGGCCTGCCGCAGCAGGTCACCGACGTGCACCTCCTCGATCCGCAGCGCCATCGCGCCCGCCTCGACGCGTGACAGGTCGAGCAGCGAGGACACCAGGCGCGAGAGCCGCTCGGTCTGCGCGAGCGCGACCGCGAGGGTCGCGGGGTCGGGCTCGCTGACACCGTCGACCATGTTCTCCAGCTGGGCCTGCAGCGCCGTCACGGGCGTCCGCAGCTCGTGCGAGACGTTCGCGACGAGCTCGCGGCGGAACGTGTCGAGCTGCTGGAGGTCGTCGGCCATCGTGTTGAACGCCTCGGCGAGCTGACCGACCTCGTCGCGGCTGGTCGAGCGCACCCGCCGGCTGTAGTCGCCGCCGGCCATCGCACGCGCGGCCTCCGTCATCTCGCGCAGCGGGGACGTCATGCCGCGCGCGAGGATCTGGGTGGCGATGAGGGACAGCGCGATGGCGAGCGGCAGCGTGCGGCTCGGCCCCAGCGCCTGCCCGTAGCCCACCCAGATCACGAACGCGGCGAGCGTGACCGTCGCGGCGACCAGGACCCCCAGCTTCATCTTGATGCTGCGCAGGGGGTCGAGCGGCCGTACGTCCGGCAGGCGCCAGCGGTCGGCGTCGCCGCGTGCGTGCCGGGCGTGCGGTTCCTGAGGAGAGGTCACAGGCCCTCGTCCGCCTCGTCCGCCTCGTCCGGTGCGTCCCCGGCCGGCTCGTACGCGTAGCCGACCCCGTGGACCGTGCGGATCAGGTCCGGCCCGAGCTTGCGGCGCAGCGCCTTGATGTGGGAGTCGACGGTGCGCGTGCCGCTCGCGTCGACCCAGTCCCACACGTCGGCGAGCAGCCGCTCGCGGGTCAGGACGGTGCGCGGGGACGACGCGAGCGTCAGCAGCAGGTCGAACTCCGTCGGCGTCAGGTGCACCTCGGTACCCGCCCGCTGGACGCGTCGCTGCGCGCTGTCGATCGTCACGTCGCCGACCACCAGGGGCGGCTCGGGCTGCTGGACGGTGGCCAGCTCGGCGGCGCGTGCCGCGCGCTCGGTGCGGCGCAGCAGCACCTTCGTGCGGGCCACGAGCTCGCGCATCGAGAACGGCTTGGTCATGTAGTCGTCGGCGCCGACGCCGAGGCCGACGAGCATGTCCGTCTCGTCGTCCCGCGCGGTCAGCATGAGGACGGGCACAGGGCGTTCGGCCTGGATCTGACGGCAGACCTCCAGGCCGTCGATCCCCGGCAGCATGACGTCCAGCACCACGACGTCCGGCTGCAGGCGGCTCGCGGCGGCGACGCCCGCGTGACCGTCGCCGACGGCCTCGACCGCCCAGCCCTCGGCTGTGAGCCGGTGCACGATGGCCTGGGCGATGGCGGGCTCGTCCTCCACGACGAGGACGGTGGTGACACCCGGGCGCGACACGGTGGTGACCATGGGGTCAGCGTGGCACACGGACCCGTCAGCAGTCCCGGTGAGGACTCGGCACGTCGGCGGTCTGTCCGTAGGATGTGCCCACCATGAGCAGCTCAAGTCGCTGCCGGCATCGCGTCCCGTCCCGCTCCCGCCGCACCGCGCGTGCGCGCCTCGGAGCAGGGCCCGTCCTCCCAGGACGCGAGACCGCCGGCCCACCCCCGTCCTCCTCCGCTGCACCGGAGGCACACCGTGCCGCCCGGGTCCCGGTCAGGGTGCCCACGTGCTGACCGACTGGCTGCTCGTCGGTCTGGGCGTGCTGCTCACGGCAGGCACGGCGGTCTTCGTCGCCGCCGAGTTCGCCCTGGTCACGCTCGACCCCGGTCTCGTCGAGCGGCAGACCGCCCCGGACGACGCCCGTGGCGGCTCGGTGCTGCGCGCGCTGCGCCGGCTGTCCACCCAGCTGTCGGGCGCGCAGGTCGGGATCACCGTCACCACCGTGCTGCTGGGCTACACGACCCAGCCCGCCGTCGTCCGCCTGCTGGGCGTGCCGCTCGACGCGTCGGGCGCCAACCGCGCGCTGGCGGGGGCGATCGCGGCGGTGCTCGCGCTCGTGCTGGTCAACGGCTTCTCCATGCTCTTCGGCGAGCTGGTGCCCAAGAACTTCGCGATCGCCCGCCCGCTGGGCACCGCACGGCTCGTCGCCCCGCTGCAGCTCGGGTTCACCACGGCGCTGCGGCCCGTGATCTCGGTGACCAACGGCACCGCCAACTCGCTGCTGCGGCGGGTCGGCGTCGAGCCGCGCGAGGAGCTCTCCGGCGCGCGCTCGCCGGCCGAGCTGGCGTCCCTCGTGCGCCGCTCCGCCGCTCAGGGCACGCTCGACCAGGCCACCGCGACGCTGCTGACCAACTCGATCGACTTCTCCACCCTCACGGCCGTCGACGTGATGACCGACCGCACCCGCCTGGTCGTCGTGCGTCGTGACGACTCCGCGGCCGACGTCATGGCGCTGGCACGCCAGACGGGTCACTCGCGGTTCCCCGTGATCGGCGACTCCGTCGACGACGTCGTGGGGTTCGTCCACCTGCGCAAGGCCATGGCCGTGCCGTACGAGCGTCGTGCCGACGTGCCCGCCGCCGCCCTGATGGTGGACGCCCCGCGCGTCCCCGAGACGGTCGGTCTCGGCCCGCTCCTCGTCGACCTGCGGGCGCAGGGCCTGCAGATGGCGGTCGTCGTCGACGAGTACGGCGGCACCTCGGGTGCCGTCACGCTCGAGGACGTCGTCGAGGAGCTCGTGGGGGAGGTGGCCGACGAGCACGACCGCTCGCGCGGGCAGCTCGCCCGGCAGGCGGACGGCTCGTGGGTGCTGCCCGGTGTGGTCCGCCCCGACGAGCTGCACGAGGCGACCGCGCTGCGCGTCCCCGACGACGGCCCGTGGGAGACCCTCGGGGGTCTGCTCATGGCGCGGCTCGGTCGCGTGCCGGTGGACGGCGACGAGGTCGTCGAGGGCCGTGTCCTCCTGCGCGTCGAGCGGATGGACGGCCGCCGGGTCGAGCGCGTGCGCGTCAGCGAGCTGCACGACGAGGGAGGTGAGGAGTGATGGACAGCACCGTCGCCCTCGTCCTGGCCGTCGTCCTGCTCGCCGCCAACGCGTTCTTCGTCGGCGCGGAGTTCGCGCTCATGTCCGCCCGCCGGTCGTCCGTCGAGCCGCTGGCCGAGGCGGGCGACCGTCGTGCGGTCACCGTGCTGTGGGCCATGGAGCACGTGTCGCTCATGCTCGCGGCCGCCCAGCTCGGGATCACGGTGTGCTCGACGAGCCTCGGGCTGGTCGCCGAGCCGGCGATCGCGCACCTCATCGAGACGCCGCTGCACGCGCTGGGGGTCCCCGACGCGTTCACGCACCCGATCGCCTTCGTCGTCGCGCTGCTGGTCGTGGTCTACCTGCACGTCGTCCTGGGCGAGATGGTGCCCAAGAACCTCGCCGTGGCGGGGCCCGACCGTGCCGTGCTGCTGTTCGGGCCGCCCCTCGTGTGGGTCGCGCGTGTCCTGCGGCCGGTGATCGTCGCGCTGAACTGGCTCGCGAACCACGTGCTGCGGGCGTTCCGCGTCGAGCCGCAGGACGAGGTCGCCTCGGCGTTCACGGCCGAGGAGGTGCAGTCGATCGTGGAGCGCTCGCAGGCCGAGGGCCTCCTGGCCGACGAGCAGGGCCTGCTCGCGGGTGCGATCGAGTTCTCGGACCGCACGGCGGCGGAGGTCATGGTCGCGGTCGGTGACCTCGTGACGGTCGACGGCGCGAGCACGCCGGACGACATCGAGCACCTCGTGGCGCGGACCGGGTTCAGCCGGTTCGTCGTCGTCGACGGCGACGGCCGGCCGACGGGCTACCTGCACATCAAGGACGTCCTCTACGCCGACGACGCGTCGCGCGCCCTTCCGGTGCCCTCGTGGCGCGTGCGCACGCTCGCGGTGGTCCGGCCGCAGGACGAGGTCGAGACCGCGCTCGAGGCGATGCAGCGGTCCGGTTCGCACCTCGCCCGCGTCGACGAGGACGGCCGGACCACCGGTGTGGTCTTCCTCGAGGACATCCTCGAGGAGCTCGTGGGTGAGGTGCGGGACGCGATGCAACGGGGCCAGCTGCGGTGACCGGGAGGGTGCAGGGCGCATCCCGAACGGTTGTGCGCGGCCCCGCGTTGTGGGCCGCCACGTGGAGGAAGTGTGGACAGGCGGCGTGTCGCTCGGCGTGTCGCGTCGAGAGCACGCCTTACCACCTGCCCCTGACCTGTTCGGGTCTTGGAGTCCACGGCTGAGGCCGTTATGGTTCCGTGACCGCATCGGGGGGCCGATGTCACGCGGGACGAGCTGAGACGGAGGTGTCGTGGGATCCCACCGAGCGGAGCCGACGACACGTGCGCGCCGGGACCGGCGTTCGCACCCCGGCGCTGACGTCCCTGTCCCCGTCGCCGGCACCCCCGTCACCGAGGGCCTGCGCCCGCCGGTCGCGGTCGAGGCGCAGCGCCGGCGGTCCACCCGGGTGCTCGGTCGTGGTGGTGTGCTGGCCGCACTCGTGGCCGTGACGGTGGTGGTCCCGATCTCCCAGGGCCTGGCCGACGGCGAGATCGTCGCCGGGGTCCCGGAGCCCGACCCGAGCCTGCCCTCGACGGTCACCGCGCTCACCGCGATCCCGCTGTCCGACCTGCCGCCGACGCCGCTGGTCTCCGCCGACGGGGCGTCGCGACTGCGCGCACTCGCGGAGGTCTCCCGCGACGCCGAGCGTTCCGCACTCCCCGGGTGTGACGGCTCCGTGCGCGCCGCAGGTGAGAACGGCCTGCTGGCGACCAAGGACCTGTGCACGCTGTGGGACGGCCGCACCCAGATGCGCGCCGACGCAGCCGTCGCCCTGGCCGAGCTCAACGAGGCGCACGTCGCGCGCTTCGGCACCGACCTCTGCGTGGTCTCGGGGTACCGGACGCTCGCGCAGCAACGGTCCGTCAAGGCGCAGAAGGGCGGCCTGGCCGCCACCCCGGGCAAGAGCAACCACGGCTGGGGCCTGGCGATGGACTTCTGCTCCATCGAGACGTCGGGTGCCCGGTGGACGTGGCTCAACGACAACGGCCCGACCTTCGGCTGGGAGCAGCCGAACTGGGCGGTCAGGGGCGGGTCGGGGCCCTACGAGCCCTGGCACTGGGAGTACACCAAGGGCGTCAAGGCGGACGGCGAGTTCTACGGCTGACGGACCGGCGGACCCGCGCTGCGGGCCCGCCGGTCGGTGGTCTCAGCGCAGGCCCATGCCCCAGCGCACCCGGTGGGACGCGCCCGGCGCGATCTCGACCAGGCGGTCGCCCGTGCGGAAGGCGTCCGCGACGCACGTCATGGGCTCGACGGCCACGCCGCGGCGTTCGATGCCCGCGATCCCGTCACCCGTGCACACCTGCCACGCCGGCAGCGTGGCGTCGGCCCACACGGCGACCGTGCGGCCGTCCGCTCCCGTGAGCCGCGCCCACGTCAGGCCGTCCTGGTCGGGCGTCACGTCGACCCACGCGTCGTCCAGGGTCACGCCCGCGAGCGGACGGCCGCCGCGCAGGTCGAAGCTGCCGGTGACGGCCTGCGTGCCGGTGGGCAGCAGGCGCTCGTCCACGGTGACGCGTCGCGCGGCGTCGAGCTCCAGCGTGCACGCGTCGACGGGGCCGGGCCCGGGGGAGAGCCACGGGTGGAACCCGACGCCGTACGGGGCCACGTCCGTCCCGAGGTTGGTCGCCTCCACGGTGACGGTCAGGCCGTCGTCCGCGAGCGCGTACGTGACGTCGAGGCGCAGGGGCCAGGGGTACCCGGGGACGGGCACGAGGTCGTGGCGCAGCGTCACGGAGTCGTCCGCGACGGCGACGGCCGCGAACCGCTCGTACGACACCAGGCCGTGCAGCGCCGTGAGGCGCTCGTGCTCCGTCAGCGGCACCTCGTAGGTGACGCCGCGGAAGCGGTAGGTCGCGTCGCGCAGCCGGTTGGGCCAGGGGGCCAACACCGCACCGGAGAACGCGGGCGCGATCGAGTCGACCGCGAAGGGCAGGACGACGTCACGGTCACCGACGCGGTACTCGCGCAGGCTCGCGGCGACGGAGGCGACGACGGCGACCTGGTCGGCGTGCCGGAGCACGTGCTGGTCACCTGTGGGGGGAGGCGTGTTCACGCTCCCAACCTACTGGCGCAGCGGGCACGCGCCGCGGGACCCGCCGCACGGCCGGGTCCGGGGACGCGCGGGGACGATGGACCCTGGCGGTCACACCTGCATCGGCGATGATCCGGGGATGGAGCACCGTCGCCCCGCCAGCCCTGACCTGCCGCGTCGCACGCCCGAGGAGGTCGGCGTCCCGTCCGCCGCGCTGCTCGCCCTCGTCGACGCCCTCGACGCCCACGACGAGACGCACTCGCTCATGGTCGTGCGCAGGGGCGCCGTCGTCGCCGAGGGGTGGTGGGACCCGTACCGCCCGGACCTCCCGCACGACCTGTACTCGCTGTCGAAGACGTTCACCGCGATCGCCCTGGGGCTCGCGCGGCAGGAGGGTCTGCTGAGCTTCGACGACCCGGTGCTGTCGTTCTTCCCCGACGAGGCGCCCGCCGAGCCGTCCGCGCACCTCGCCGCGATGCGGGTGCGGGACCTGCTCACGATGCGCACCGGGCACCACGAGGACACGAGTGATCGCACCTTCGAGCACGAGGACTTCGTGCGCGCATTCCTCGCGCTGCCGGTCGAGCACGAGCCCGGCACCTGGTTCGTCTACAACACGGCCGCGACGTACATGCTGTCCGCCATCCTCACGCGACTCACCGGGCAGCGGCTGGTCGACTACCTGGAGCCCCGCCTGTTCGCCCCGTTGGGGATCACGGGTGCGACGTGGGAGCAGTGCCCGCGCGGCGTGGACATGGGCGGGTTCGGGCTCGCGGTGCGCACGCGTGACATCGCGGCCCTGGGCGTGCTGCTCGCGCAGGACGGCGTCTGGGAGGGCGTCCGCCTGCTGCCCGAGGGGTGGGTCGCCGAGGCGACGGCCGACGGTGCGCCGGCGGCGTCGGACCCGGGTGACGACGGACCCGCGGCGCCCCGGCCCCACGACGACGGACCGCCGGAGTGGCACCAGGGCTACGGCTACCAGCTGTGGCGCTGCCGCCACGGCGCCTTCCGCGGCGACGGTGCGTTCGGCCAGTTCTGCGTGGTCGTCCCTGAGCACGACCTGGTCGTCGCGATGACCTCCGGGAACATGGACATGCAGGGTGTCCTCGACCGGGTGTGGGACCTGCTGCCGCAGCTGTCGCCCGAGGCGCTGGCACCCGACCCCGCTGCGCACGGGGCGCTCACGCGCCGGCTCGCGGGCCTCGCTCACCCCGCGCCCGCGCAGCCCGTGGGCGACGGCGTGCCCGCGCTCGTGGGGCGTGAGCTCGTCCTGGAGCGGGCGCTGGGGCCGGTGCGCGGGCTGCGTATCGACGTGGGGGCCGACGAGGACGCCGTGCTCGTGCGCACCCCCGGCGACGACGTCGTGCTCCGGGTGGGGCACGGCACGTGGGTGGAGCAGACGACCACGCCGCCCAGCGAGCACGGCGGGCCGCCGCGCGACCTGCTCACGCTGGCGTCGGCCGACCGTCCCGGCCCCGGCGAGTACCGGGTGACGCTGCGTGCCGTCACCACGCCGTTCCGGTGGACCGCGACGGTGCGGGTCGGGCCCGACGGTGGGGCGACGCTGAGCGCCGAGCAGAACGTGGGCTACGGCGTGACGTCGTCGGGGGAGGTCCCGCTGCGCGTCGACGCCTGAGCGCGCGTCGGGTGGAAGGTGTCACCCGTCCGTTCTGTCCTGTGGACGAAGCTCCACGCAGGCGCTGCCGATGCCCTACCGTCACTCCCGAAACGGACGAACCCGACATCGGCGTCCGGCGGTCAGGGGAGCGGAGGTGGGCGTGGACGGCGTGGCGATCCTCGAGAGCGAGGTCCGTGAGCTCATCCGGCGGCGGGGCGTCGATCCCGTGCGCGACCGCGCCGGTGTGGTGGCCCTGGTGCACGCCGCCATGGCGGACTACGACGAGCGCTCCCTGATCGGCTCGGTCCCGCAGCTGGGGGACACCGCCGCCGCGCACAAGGCCGTGGTCGACGCCGTGGCCGGGCTGGGGCCGCTGCAGCGCTACCTCGACGACGACGAGGTCGAGGAGATCTGGATCAACTCCCCGTCGCAGGTCTTCGTGGCCCGCCGCGGTGAGCCGGAGCTGACCACGACGATCCTCACCGACGCGCAGGTCCGGGACCTCGTCGAGCAGATGCTCAAGGTCTCGGGACGTCGGTTGGACCTGTCCAGCCCGTTCGTGGACGCCTCCCTGCCCGGTGGCGAGCGCCTGCACGCCGTGATCCCCGACGTCACGCGCCGGCACTGGTCGGTGAACATCCGCAAGTACGTCGTGCGTGCGACGAGCATGGAGGACATGGTCGGCCTCGGGTCGTTGACCCCGCAGGCCGCGGCGTTCCTGCAGGCGGGCGTGCGCGTCGGGCTCAACGTGCTCGTCTCCGGGGCGACGCAGGCGGGCAAGACGACCATGCTCAACGCACTGGTCGGCGCGGTACCCCCGCGCGAGCGCGTGATCAGCTGCGAGGAGGTCTTCGAGCTGCGGCCGGCGGTGCGCGACTGGGTCGCGATGCAGACGCGCCAGGCGAACCTCGAGGGCACCGGTGAGATCACGCTGCGGCGCCTGGTCAAGGAGGCGCTGCGCATGCGGCCCGACCGGCTGCTGGTCGGGGAGGTGCGTGAGGCGGAGGCGCTCGACCTGCTCATCGCGCTGAACAGCGGCGTGCCGGCCATGTGCACGATCCACGCGAGCTCGGCGCGCGAGGCGCTGGTCAAGCTGTGCACGCTGCCGCTGCTCGCGGGCGAGAACATCTCCGACCGGTTCGTCGTGCCCACGGTCGCCTCGTCGGTGGACCTCGTCGTGCACCTGGAGCTCGACGCACGCGGACGGCGCCGCACGCGCGAGATCGTGGCCGTGCCCGGACGCGTGGAGGCCGGGATCGTCGAGACCGCCGACCTGTTCACGACGCGCGGCGGCGTGCTCGTGCGCGGCGACGGCTTCCCGCCGCACGCGGAGCGCTTCGCCCGGGCCGGCATCGACGTCGTCGCCATGCTGCGGCAGGGCTGAGGCGTGGGCGTCGTCGCGGGGCTCCTGCTCGGGGCCGGGCTCGCCTGCCTGTGGTGGTCGTGGTGGCCGGTGGCACCTGCCCCCGACGGTCGGCGCGACGGCTGGTCGGCGCGAGTGCACGACGTCCTCACGCAGGCCGAGGTCACGGGGGTGACGCCCGGTGGCCTGGTGGCCGTGAGCGGGCTCGTGGGGCTGGTCGTGGCAGCGGTGTCGTTCCTCGTCGTCCCGGTGGCCGCCGTCAGCCTGTGCTTCGGCGTGTTCGCCGCCATGGCGCCGTGGACGCTCGTCCGCGGGCGCGCGCGACGCCGGCTCGCCGCGACCCGGGAGCTCTGGCCCGACGTGGTCGACCACCTCGCGTCCGGCGTGCGCGCCGGGCTCTCCCTGCCCGAGGCCGTCGCCCAGCTCGGCGACCGCGGACCGGCCGAGCTGCGGCCGCCCTTCCGGGCGTTCGCCGAGGACTACCGCGCGACCGGTCGGTTCACCGACAGCCTCGACGTCCTGAAGGACCGGCTCGCCGACCCGGTCGCCGACCGCATCATCGAGGCGCTGCGGCTCACGCGCGACGTCGGCGGTACCGACCTCGGCCGGCTGCTGCGCACGCTGTCCTCGTTCCTGCGCGACGACCTGCGGACCCGCGGCGAGATCGAGGCGCGCCAGGGGTGGACCGTCTACGCAGCGCGACTGGCGGTCGCCGCGCCCTGGGTCGTGCTGGCGATGCTGTCGACGCGCCCCGAGGCGATCGGCGCGTACGACTCGACGGCGGGTGCCGTCGTCCTGCTCGCGGGTGCGGCGTGCACGGTCGTCGCGTACCGCGTCATGCTGCGCGTCGCGCGCCTGCCCGACGACCCGCGGGTCCTGCGGTGAGCCCCGGCCTGCTCGGCGCGCTCGTCGGGCTCCTCGGCGGGTGCGGGCTCGCTCTCGTCCTGCTGCGGCTGCGGGCGCGCCGCATCACGCTCGAGCAGCGCGTGGGGCCGTACCTGCGCACGCGCGGCACGTCGTCGCTGCTGCGCGTGGAGACTGGCGGCGGGCCCTGGGGCACGGTCGAACGGCTCGTCGCTCCCTTCCTCGCCGACGGCGTGCGGCTCGTCGCGCGCATCGGCTCACCTGCAGCCGAGGTGCGTCAGCGGCTCGCGCGCGCCGCCCGCTCCGAGACGGTCGAGCAGTTCCGCGCGCAGCAGGTGGTGTGCGGTGTGGTCGGGCTGGCCCTCGGGCTGCTCCTCGCCGTCATGCTCGCCGCGACCCGCGGCGGGGCGCTCGTGCCGCTCGTCGCCCTCGTCCTCGTCGTCGGGTTCGTCGGCGCGCTCGCGCCCGACTGGTGGCTGGGGCGGCAGGTCGCGCGGCGCGAGGCGCACCTGCTCGCCCAGATGCCGACGGTCACCGAGCTGCTGGCGCTCGCGGTGAGCGCAGGCGAGGGAGCCACGGGCGCGCTCGAGCGCGTCGTGCGCCAGACCCAGGGCGAGCTCGCCGACGAGCTCGCGCGCACGCTGGCCGACGCGCGTGCCGGTGCACCGCTGACCGAGGCGCTGCACGGGCTCGCGGACCGGACGGGTCTGCCCGCGCTCGCGCGGTTCGCCGAGGGCGTCGCCGTGGCCGTGGAGCGCGGTTCGCCGCTCGCCGACGTGCTGCGCGCCCAGGCTCAGGACGTGCGTGAGGAGGGACGCCGCGCCCTCATGCAGACGGGTGGGCGCAAGGAGGTGCTCATGATGGTCCCGGTGGTGTTCCTCATCCTCCCGGTGACCGTCCTGTTCGCCGTCTTCCCCAGCGCGGTGGTCCTGCGGGTGGGGCTGTGACCCCGGCCGCGACACATGCGGAGGCGCCGCCCGGCGCGCTCCGGACGACGACGGAGGTCGACGATGAGGTTCTTGGCTCGGACGTGGTGCGCGGTCCTGCAGCGGACGGCAGCAGCGACGCAGGACGACCCGGAGCGCGGGGACGTCCCCGGCTGGGTGCTCGTCACCCTGATGACGGCCGGCCTGGTCTCGGTGCTCTGGTTCGTGGCGGGCGACGCGCTGCAGCGGCTCTTCGTCGACGCCATCTCGGACGTCAGCCCGCAACCCGGGACCTGACGACGCGCGCGCGGGCGTGCGCCGGGGACCGCGGCTCCGCGATCGTCGACTTCACCCTCGTCGGGGGACTCGTGGTCGTGCTGTTCGCGTCCGTGCTGCAGCTCGCGCTCGTCCAGCACGTCCGCAACACGTGCGTCGACGCGGCAGCCGAGGGAGCGCGGTACGCCGCCCAGGTGGGGCGTACGCCGACCGACGGCGCGCAGCGCACGGCCGACCTGCTGCGCGCGTCGCTCGCCGAGCGGTACGCGCAGGACGTGACGGCACGGCGCGTCGACGCAGCGGGACTCGCCGTCGTCGAGGTGACCGTGCGGGTGCCGCTGCCCGTGGTCGGCCTGCTCGGCCCCGGCGGCGTGATGGAGCTCGACGGGCACGCACCGGTGGAGTGGCCGTGAGGAGGGCGGTGCGTCGCGTGGCTCGCCCGTGGGCTGCCGCGCGGGCACGCGGTGACGGTGACGGGGGCAGCGCGCTGGTCGAGTTCCTCGGCATCTCGCTCGTGCTCCTCGTCCCGATCGTCTACCTCGTGCTCGTGCTGGGGCGGATCCAGGCCGCGACGTTCGCCGCCGAGGGTGCCGCGCGTGAGGCGGCGCGCGTGTACGTCGCCGCCGACGACGCGGAGCAGGGCGCGGTGCGGGCGGTGACGGCTGTGGGCATCGCGCTCGCGGACCAGGGCTTCGACGACGACCCGGCCGGTGCGCTCGACGTGCGCTGCTCGGCCGACCCGTGCCTGACGCCCGGCGCCGAGGTCGCCGCGACCGTGCAGGTGCGGGTCCCGCTGCCGTTCGTGCCGACGTTCGTGCGTGACGTCGTCCCGCTCGAGGTGCCGGTGACCGCGGAGCGTGTGGCACCGGTCGACACCTACCGGGTCGCGCGGTGAGGCGCGTGCCGGCCGGGCACCGGCGCGCGGCGCGGGGCGATGCCCGGGCGCATGACGAGGGCCGGGGGCGTGACGAGGGGCAGGTGATGATTCTGTCCCTCGGGTTCGGCGTGGTCGCGATCCTGCTGGTGCTGGTCATCACGGCCGCCACCGGGGTGCACCTCGACCGCAAGCGGCTGCTGGCGCTGGCCGACCTCGCGGCACTGTCGGCCGCGGACCAGGTGAGCAGCACGTACTTCGGTCCGGACGGCGCGCGCGCCTCGGGTGGTGTGCCGCTCACGGACGCGACGGTCCGGGCGGCGGTCGAGGAGTACGTGCGCGACCACCCCGAGCCGGCGGCGCGCTGGGACGGTGTCCGCGTGCTCGAGGCCACGACGCCGGACGGGCGCTCCGCCGTCGTCCGGCTGGGGGCGGTGACGCGCCCGCCGCTGGTCACCTGGGTGCTGGCGCCGTGGAGCGAGGGGATCGAGCTCGTCGTCGACGCCAGCGCCCGCGCGTCCTGACGTCGCCCGCCTCGCGGGGGTCTCGGTGCCGGGCGCGTGCCGCACGTCGGGGGAGGGCCCCGGTTGTCGTCCTCGGTGCGCGGCGGCACGATCGGGGTGTCACCGAGCGTCGAGGAGGACGCGATGGACGGGCACGTGGTCGTGGGGTACGACGGGTCGCCGGAGTCGGTGGCGGCCGTCCGGTGGGCGGCAGGGTCGGCAGGACGCCTCGGTGCCCCGCTGGAGGTGGTCCACGTCTGGGGGATCGCCGGGCACCTGGACAGCCCGCCGCTGAGTGCGGCGTCCGCGTACGTGCGTGCCGGCGCGCAGGAGGTCGCGGAGGAGGGGGCCGAGGTGGCCCGCTCCGCGGTGCCGGAGATCCAGGTCGCCGGTGTGCTCGACGACGGGCCACCCGCGCGGGCGCTCGTCCGGCGGGCCGCCGGTGCACGGCTGGTCGTCCTGGGGCGGCAGGGCTCGGCGCGCCTGTCCGGCGTGCTCCTGGGCTCCGTCGCGCTGGGCACCGTGCAGCACGCCCCGTGCCCCGTCGTCATCGTGCCCCGGACGCAGGTCGACCGGGCGTCGACCGGCCTCGTGGTGGTCGGGGTCGACGGCTCGCGGCACTCGCTCGGTGCGGTGGACGCGGCCGGTCTGTACGCCACGGGCGCCGGGGCGCGGCTGCGCGCCGTGGCCTGCTGGCAGGCACCGGCGAACAGCCGGTCCCTGGCCGCGTGGCTCCGCGAGAACCCCGACCGCTCGACGTCGGACCTCGCGTCGCAACGCGCCGAGGAGGCGCTGGAGGCCGCGGTGGCACGGCTGCGGGAGCGGTACCCGCAGGTCGACGTCGAGCAGCGGGTGGAGGAGGGGCCGGCCGCGCACGTCCTGGCGCGGCACGCCGAGAAGGCGGACCTGCTCGTGGTCGGCACGCGGGGACGCGGCGGGCTCGCGGGCCTGGTCATGGGCTCCGTGAGCCAGTGGCTGGTCGCGCGTGCGGCGTGCCCGGTGCTGGTGTCGCGCGCCGTGCCCGACTGAGGGGGAGGTGGGGTGCGGACCGGGTAGCCTGGTCGGTCGTGGCCACCACCGACTTTCCCGCCGAGCTCCGCCAGCTGCGCACCACGCTGGAGTCGATCGAGACGGTGAGCGACCCGACCGCCCTCGAGGCGAAGATCGCGCTGCTCTCCGACCAGGCCTCGGTGCCGAACCTGTGGGACGACCCCGACGAGGGTCAGAAGGTGACGAGCGCGCTGTCCGCCGCGCAGTCCGAGCTGGAGCGCGTCAACCGGCTCCGCTCGCGCATCGACGACCTCGAGACGCTCGTCGAGATGGCGGCCGAGGAGAACGACGAGGACACGCTGGCCGAGGCGGAGGCCGAGCTCGTCGGCATCCGCAAGGACCTGCGTGAGCTCGAGATCCGCACCCTGCTGGCGGGCCCGTACGACCAGCGCGACGCCGTCGTGACGATCCGCGCCGGCGCCGGGGGCGTCGACGCCGCGGACTTCGCCGAGATGCTCCTGCGCATGTACCTGCGCTGGGCCGAGCGGCACGGGTACCCCACGACGGTGCTCGACACGTCCTACGCCGAGGAGGCGGGCCTCAAGAGCGCGACCTTCGAGGTCAAGACGCCCTACGCGTTCGGCCACCTCTCGGTCGAGGCCGGGACGCACCGGCTGGTGCGCATCTCGCCCTTCGACAACCAGGGCCGGCGACAGACGTCCTTCGCGGCGGTCGAGGTCATCCCACTGATCGAGCAGACCGACTCGGTCGACATCCCCGAGTCCGAGATCAAGGTCGACGTGTTCCGGTCGTCCGGCCCCGGCGGGCAGTCCGTCAACACCACCGACTCCGCGGTCCGGATGACGCACATCCCCACCGGCATCGTCGTGTCGATGCAGAACGAGAAGTCGCAGATCCAGAACCGTGCCGCCGCGCTGCGCGTCCTGCAGTCCCGGCTGCTCCTGCAGCGCCAGGAGGAGGAGCGGGCCACCAAGAAGGAGATGGCCGGCGACGTGAAGGCCAGCTGGGGCGACCAGATGCGCTCCTACGTCCTGCAGCCGTACCAGATGGTCAAGGACCTGCGCACCGAGCACGAGGTGGGCAACCCGTCGGCCGTGTTCGACGGTGAGATCGACGACTTCATCGAGGCCGGCGTGCGCTGGCGGCGCGCCCAGCAGGGCATCGACGACTGACGTCGCACGGCCCGCCGGGGCCACCGCCGGACGGGCCGGCGGGACGGACCGGGACGACCCGGACACCGCGCTGCCGGTCCGTCGATTCACAGGGGGCACGGCGGCGTGTCCTGCCCTCGAGCGCGTGAGGACGTTCCTACCCTCGATGAGTCCCGCGGCCTGCGGGCGACCACGGGGGTGCCCCGGGGCATGACGAGGCGAGGTCGGCTGTGATCCGGTTCGAGAACGTGACGAAGGTCTACGCGCGTGGCGCCAGGCCTGCGCTGGACCGGGTGTCGCTCGACGTCGAACGCGGCGAGTTCGTCTTCCTCGTCGGGGCCTCCGGATCCGGCAAGTCGACCTTCCTGCGGCTCGTCATGCGTGAGGAGCGCGCGTCCGCGGGCCGGGTGTACGTCGCGGGCAAGGAGCTCGGCTCGCTGTCGAGCTGGAAGGTCCCGCACCTGCGGCGGCAGATCGGCGCCGTGTTCCAGGACTTCCGGCTGCTGCCCACCAAGTCGGTCTTCGAGAACGTCGCGTTCGCCCTGCAGGTGATCGGCAAGCCGCGCCACCACATCCTGACGACCGTGCCCGACGTGCTCGAGATGGTCGGCCTGGCGGGCAAGGAGAAGCGCCGTCCGCACGAGCTGTCCGGCGGTGAGCAGCAGCGCGTGGCCATCGCCCGCGCGTTCGTCAACCGGCCGTCGATCCTGCTCGCAGACGAACCGACCGGAAACCTCGACCCGACGACGTCCCTGGGGATCATGCGCCTGCTCGACCGCATCAACCGCACCGGCACCACCGTGGTCATGGCGACCCACGACGACGAGATCGTCGACCAGATGCGCAAGCGCGTCATCGAGCTGAGCACGGGCGAGATGGTGCGCGACCAGTCGCGCGGCGTCTACGGCTCGGACCGCTGAGGGGGCCGGCAGATGCGCGCCCAGTTCATCCTCTCCGAGATCGGCATCGGCCTGCGCCGCAACCTGTCGATGACGATCTCGGTCGTCCTCGTCACGTTCGTCTGCCTGACGTTCCTCGGCGCCGCCGCACTGCTGCAGGCGCAGATCGACAAGATGAAGGACGACTGGTACGACAAGGTCGAGGTCTCGGTCTTCCTCTGCCCGTCGAACTCCGCGGCACCGACGTGCGCGGCCGGGGAGGTGACGCAGGAGCAGCGTGACGACATCCTCGCGGCCCTCGATGCACCGCAGGTCGCCGAGTTCGTCGAGGAGATCTACCCGGAGTCCAAGGAGCAGGCCTTCGAGGCGTTCCAGCGGCAGTTCGGCGACCAGTTCTGGGCGTCCGCCGCCACCGCGGACGACATGAACGCGTCCCTGCGCATCAAGCTCACCGACCCCGAGCAGTACCAGGTCGTGGCCGACGTGGTCTCGGGGCGTCCGGGAGTCGAGTCCGTGGAGGACCAGCGCCGGCTGTTCGACAACCTGTTCCTGGTGCTCGACCGCGCCACCTGGGCCGCCGGCGGCCTGGCGGCGATCATGCTGCTCGCCGCGGTCCTGCTCATCACGACGACCATCCGGCTGTCGGCGCTGAGCCGCAAGCGCGAGACCGGCATCATGCGGCTCGTCGGCGCCTCGACGCTGTTCATCCAGCTGCCCTTCATGCTGGAGGGCGCCATCGCGGCGACGCTGGGCGCCGCGATGGCGATCGGCGGGCTCTGGCTGGGGGTCGAGTACCTGGTGACGGACTGGCTCGGGCAGTCCGTGACGTGGATCCCGTACGTGGGGACCGCCGACGTGCTCGCGATCGCCCCCTTGCTCGTGATCGTGGCATTCGTCCTGGCGGCGATCTCATCCCTGGTCACCCTGAGCCGATACACGAAGGTATGACCATGCGTCGAGCCGACCGCACGCCCTCCACCGTCGCCCCGCGGCGACCGCTGCAGGCGCTCGTCGCGGTGCTGTCCGCGATCTGCGTGGCGGTGCCGGCCCTCCTCGCCGGCTCCGCGCCCGCCGTGGCCGACGACCTGTCGAACCGCCGCGCGGCGACGGAGCAGCGTGCCGCGGCCGCCGACCAGCGGGCGGCCGACCTCGCCGAGGCGATCGAGGAGCTCAGTGGCGAGCTCGCGGCGGCCCTCACGAGGCTCGCCGAGGTGGAGGCGCAGCTGCCCGCCGCGCAGGCGCGGCTCGACGCGGCCGTCGCCGCCGCGCAGGCGGCGCAGCGCGAGGCCGAGATCCTGGCCGCGAGGCTCCAGGCCGCGCGCGACGAGGAGGCGGCGATCACCGAGCAGATCGCGCTCGACGACACGCGCGAGCAGGAGATCCGCTCGGCCATCGGCCAGATGGCCCGCGAGGCGTACAAGGGCGGGCGCGACGTCTCCGGCATGAGCGTGATGCTCGACGCCGAGAGCTCGCAGGACTTCGTCGAGAAGTACGGGCTGGTGTCGACCGCGCTGCGCACCCAGACGCAGGTGCTCGACGAGCTGACCGCCCTGGCGGCGAAGAACAAGAACGCGCAGGCCCGTCAGACCGCGGTCCGGGCGAAGGTCGACGAGCTCAAGCTCGCGGCCGACGAGAAGCTCGAGGAGGCCCGCCAGGCGCAGGCGGAGGCCGAGACGGCCAAGGCCGAGGTGGAGCGGCTCGTCGCCGAGCAGCAGCAGCGCAAGGCCGACATCGAGTCGCGCAAGTCGGAGGCACAGGCGCAGGTCGCGGCGAACGACGCGGAGCGTGCCCAGGTCGGGCGCGAGCTCGCGGCGATCATCGAGCAGCAGCGCGTCCAGCGGCAGAAGGAGGAGGAGGCGCGGCAGGCCGCCGCGAACGCCGGGGGCAGCGGCGGAGGCGGTGGCGGCGGCGGGGGAGGCGGGAGCGCGCAGCCCGGCGGTGTGCGCCCCGGTGCGCTGTTCGCCAACCCCACGGCCCACAACCCCATCGTCGTGACCTCGGAGTACGGCAACCGGCTGCACCCGGTCCTCGGCTACTGGCGGCTGCACGCGGGCATCGACCTGCGGGACCGCTGCGGCGAGCCGGTGTACGCCGGCCGCGAGGGCACCGTGCAGTGGGCACGTCACCGCAGCGGGTACGGCGGTCAGGTGATGGTCGACCACGGCTGGGTCAACGGGTCGTCGCTCATGTCGAGCTACAACCACATGTCGTCGTTCGCGGTGGGAGGTGGTGCCCGCGTGCGTGCCGGCCAGCTGCTCGGGTACGCCGGCAACACCGGGACGTCGGCGGCGTGCCACCTGCACTTCGAGGTGTACGTCAACGGCAGCACCGTGAACCCGCGCCCGTACCTCGGGCTCTGAGTCCGCGCCGGGCCGTGCACCGCAATCGCCTGGGGCTCGTGGTGCCACGCCGGTAGGCTCGACCCCGGTCCGACGTCCGTCGGGCCGCGCCCCTGACGGGCGATCGTCCCGGCGGCCTGCAGCCGCCGGTCCAGCACCAGGAACGGAGGGCCGTGTCGTGGCGAAGGCGAAGGCCGACGGCCGCACGATGGTCGCCGCCAACCGCAAGGCCCGGCACGACTACCTGATCCAGGACGTCCTCGAGGCCGGGCTCGTGCTCACGGGCACCGAGGTCAAGGCGTTGCGTGCGGGTCGCGCGTCCCTCATCGACGGCTGGGGTGAGATCGACGGCGGCGAGGCGTGGCTGCACGGCGTGCACATCCCCGAGTACTCGCAGGGCACGTGGACCAACCACGCGCCGCGCCGCAAGCGCAAGATGCTCCTGCACCGTGAGGAGATCGAGCGGCTCGAGGCGAAGACGCGCGAGAAGGGGCACACGATCGTGCCGCTCGCGCTGTACTTCCTCGACGGGCGCGCGAAGGTCGAGATCGCCCTGGCGGTCGGCAAGCGGGAGTGGGACAAGCGGCAGGCCCTGCGGGAGCGGCAGGACAACCTGGAGTCGCAGCGCGCGATGCGGGAGCGCCGCGACCGGTGAGCCCCGCGCCCTTCGCCTCGGACCGACCCGCACCCACTGACCCCGCGCTGTCGCGCGCGGTGCGTCGCCTCGCCGTCCTGACGCTCGTCGTCCTGCTCGCGCTCGGCGCGATCCTGCTGGCCCCGCCGGTGGCCTTCGCGGGCTCGCAGCGCGCGGACCTGACCAGCGGTCGGGAGATCACGCGCTACGACGTGACGGCCGACGCCGCGCCCGACGGCACGGTGGACCTCGTCATCGACCTCGACTTCGACTTCGGTGACGACCCCGGCCACGGCCCGTACCTCACCTTCCCCACGCGCGTGTCGTACGACGACGAGCAGGACCGGTTCTTCGACTACGGCGACGTGCGGGTCACGAGCTCCACGGGCGCCCCGGCGGACCTGCACCGCGAGGACGAGACCTCCGCGGTGATCCTGCGGATCGGCGACGAGGACGTCGACGACGTGTCGGGCGTGCAGACGTACCGCGTCGAGATGACCGTGGACGGCTGGATCAACCCCGCCAACGCCCAGCACTCCGGTGACGAGCTGTACTGGAACGTGATCGGGCCCGGGTGGGAGGTCCCGCTGTCGGACCTGTCGGTGACGGTCACGGGGCCGGCCCCGGTGCAGGGAGCCGCGTGCTTCGTCGGGCCCGAGGGGTCGACGACGCCGTGCGACGACGCCACGACGACGGGCACGTCCGCGACCTTCACGCAGGACGTCGTCACGGTCGGGGACCAGTTCACGACCGTCACCGGCTGGGCCGGGGGGACCTTCCCGGGCGTGCAGCCGATCCTGCGCGACAAGCCCGACCCGGTGCTGCCGCTGCGCCCGGGGAACCTCGGCGGGGCTGCTGCAGCTGCTGTGGTCCTGCTCGGCGGGGGTCTCGCGATCGCCCGCGTGCGACGGACCGGCCGGGACCGCGCGTACCTCGGCCTCACGCCCGGCCTGCGGCCCGCCGACGGCATGCGGCCCGCCACCGGGTACCGGGACCACCGCGCACCCGTGGCCGTGCAGTTCCAGCCACCCGAGGGTGCTCGCCCGGGGGAGATCGGCACGCTCGTCGACGAGAAGGCCGACCCGGTCGACGTGACCGCGACGATCATCGACCTCGCCGTCCGTGGGTGGCTCCGCATCGAGGAGGTGCCCCGCGAGGACCCGCGCAAGAAGCCGAAGGACTGGACGCTCGTGCGCCTGCGGCCGGGGACCGAGGGGCTGCTGCCGTTCGAGGCGTGGCTGCTCAGCGACCTCTTCGAGAAGAGCGACGAGATCACGCTGTCGGAGCTCAAGACGACGTTCGCCTCCTCGCTCGCCAAGGTGCAGAGCATGCTCTACGACCACGTCACGAGCGTCGGGTGGTTCCGGGCGAACCCGAAGAGCGTGCGCGCGGCGTGGATCGTGGCCGGCGTCCTCCTCGCCGTGATCGGGCTGTTCGGCGCCATCGTCGCCATGGCCATCGAGGTGGTTCCCGGGCTCGCACTGGTGGGGATCGCGCTGCTGCTCGTGGGTGTGCTGGTCCTCGTCCTCAGCGGATCGGCCCCCGCCCGCACGCCGGACGGCACCGCGGTGCTCGCGCAGGCGCTCGGGTTCCGCCGCTACCTCGCCACGGCGGAGGCCGACCAGATCCGGTTCGAGGAGGGGCAGGACGTCTTCAGCCGCTACCTGCCGTACGCGATCGTCTTCGGCCTCGCCGACCGGTGGTCCCGCGTGTTCGCCGAGCTCGCGGCACAGGGTGTCGCCGTCGCGACTCCGATCTGGTACGTCGGCGCGTACCCGCCCGGGGCCGACGGCTTCTGGGGCGCAGGCTTCGTCGGGGCTCTCGACCGGTTCGAGTCGATCACGACGGCGGCCATCTCCGCACCGACGCCCGGCTCGTCCGGGGACTCCGGGTTCAGCGGGGGTGGGGGCTTCTCGGGCGGTGGCGTCGGTGGCGGGGGCGGCGGCGGCTGGTGACGTGCCGGCGGTGGGGCGCTGGTCGTGCGGCCCCCGCGTCGAGCAGGTGTCAGTGGCCGTCCGCGCGTGACCCGAGGGCGCTCTCGCCCGTGCGCCGCAGGGTGTTGCGGGCCACCACCTGCTGCCACGTCGAGGCCCGCTCGGAGCGGCCCCGGCCGACGAACGACACGGCCCAGTGCAGCAGCGTCGTGACCCGGTTCTTGAACCCCACCAGGTACACCAGGTGGACACCCAGCCACAGCCCCCAGGCCACGAAGCCGGACGTGCGGACCGAACCGATCTGCGCCACGGCGAAGAACCGCGAGACGGTGGCCATGCTGCCCTTGTCGCGGTACACGAACTCCTGACCGGTGGGTTCGCCCGCCAGCCGCCGCCGGATCTGGTCGGCGGCGTGCTGCCCGCTCTGGATCGCGACCTGGGCGACGCCGGGGAGCTTGCCGTGGCGCATGAGGTCGCCGATGACGAACACCTCAGGGTGCCCCGGCAGCGTGCAGTCGTCCTCGACGGGCACCTGCCCCGAGCGGGTCGGCTCGACGCCCGCGCGCTCCGCGAGCACGCGTCCCACGGGCGCCCCCGCGACACCGGCGGCCCACACCTTGCACGCCGACGGGATGACGCGCCGCTGCCCGCCGTCGTCCTCGACGCTGACCGACACCTCGTCGACGTCGACGACCTTCCACCCCGTCCAGACCTCCACCCCGACGTGCTCGAGCTCGCGCGTCGCCGCGGCCGACAGCTCGTCCGGGTAGCCGGGCAGCACCTGCGGCACCGGGTCGACGAGCAGGATGCGGGCCCGTGTGGGATCGATCCGCCGGAACTCGCCGGGCAGCACGCGGTGCGCGAGCTCGGCGACCTGCCCGGCCATCTCGACGCCCGTCGGACCGGCGCCGACGACGACGAACGTCAGGAGCCGGTCGACGACCTCGGGGTCGTCGGTGATCTCGGCCAGCTCGAACGCGCCGAAGATCCGCGCGCGGATCTCCATCGCGTCGTCGAGGCTCTTGAGCCCCGGCGCGTGCTCGGCGAACTGGTCGTTGCCGAAGTACGACTGGCCGGCACCGGCGGCCACCACGAGCGAGTCGTAGCGGGTGCGGCTGACGCCCATCGGTGAGCGGTGCACGACCTCGCGCGCCTCGAGGTCGACGTCCTCGACGACACCGAGGATCACCCTCGCGTTGCGCTGGAAGCGCAGCACGTCACGCGTCGCGGGAGCGACCTCACCCGCCGACAGGATGCCCGTGGCCACCTGGTACAGCAGCGGCTGGAAGAGGTGGTGGTTCACGCCGCTGACGACCGTGACGCGCACGCCGGGCACGCGGGCCAGCGCCCGGGTCGCGAAGAGGCCACCGAAGCCGGATCCCACGACCACCACGTCGTGCGGGCGCTGCGTCGATGCCATCAGGTCCTCCCGGGCCTCAGGTCGGGCGTCGGACGTGTCGTCCAGACGTTACGGCCGCAGACCGCACCTCGCGCGTCGGCCGGTGCGGCCCGTTCGACGCGCGCTCGGGGCCTGCAGCGGGTAGACCTCCACCCGGGGATCGACCGTGAGGACGGTGGCGTGACGACGACGACGGACAGCACGACCGGGACGAGGCTCGACGAGGCGGTGCAGCGCGTGCTGGGCGAGGGCTCCGCGCTCCGCCAGGCGCAGCGCGACGCGCTCGCGGGGCTGCCGGCGCACGACACGGTGCTCGTCGCCCGCACGGGCGCGGGCAAGACGGCGGTGTACGCGATCGCGACCCTGCTGGCCGCGCGGCTCACCGTCGTCGTCTCACCCCTGATCGCGCTGCAGCGGGACCAGGAGCGTGCCCTGGAGGAGGCCGGGCTGCGCGTCGCCTCGGTGAGCTCCGCCCGGACGGCGCGCGAGCAGCGCGACGCACTGGAGGCGGCCGGGTCCGGTGGCCTCGACGTGCTGCTGCTCGGGCCCGAGCAGCTCCAGCGCAGTGTCGTGCTCGACGCGCTGACCGGCGCCGACGTCGGCCTGGTCGTCGTGGACGAGGCGCACTGCGTCGCCGAGTGGGGTCACGACTTCCGCCCGGACTACCTCCTGGTCGGGTCCGCGGTCCAGCGTCTCGGCGCCCCGCGGCTGCTCGCGCTGACGGCGACCGCGTCGACGCACGTGCGTGAGGAGATCGTCGCGCGCCTGGGCATGCGCGACCCGCGCGTGCTGGTGCACGACGCGGACCGGCCCAACATCTGGCTGGGTGCGCGGCCCGCGGCGTCCCAGGACGAGCGGGACGCGGTGGTGTGCCAGCTCGCCGCCGAGGAGCCCGGTGCGGTCATCGTGTACGCGCGGACCCGGGCGCACTGCGAGGAGCTCGCGGCGCGGCTCACGGAGGTGCGCCCCGCGTCCGTCTATCACGCAGGGCTGCCGGCCGCGGAGCGCGCGGCCACCCAGGACCGCTTCCTGTCCGGCGAGGACGACCTGGTGGTCGCCACGTCCGCGTTCGGCATGGGCATCGACCGCCCCGACGTGCGGCTCGTCCTGCACGCCGGTCCGCCGACGACGCTCGACCAGTACTACCAGGAGGTCGGCCGCGCCGGCCGCGACGAGGACCCCGCGCGAGCGGTCGTGGTGGTCAGGGCGGAGGACCACGCGCTGGCGCGGTACCAGCGCTCCGGCGGCGGCCCCCGGCCCGCCACGCTGCTGCGCGTCCTGGACGCGCTCGCGACGACGCCGGGCGACCAGGCGACGCTCGCCGAGGCCACCGGGCTGGGGCGTCGGACCGTCGCCCGCGCGCTGGGCACGCTGCAGCACGTCGGCGCGGTGCGCGACGACGGGGGCACCCTGCGGCTCGCGGACGACGCCGACGCCCGGCAGGTGCTCGCGGACGTGCACGAGGCCCGTGAGAGGCGGACGCGTCTCGAGGCGTCACGCGTGGACCTCGTGCGCACGTACACGGACACCACGGACTGCCGCCGTCGGCTCCTGCTGGAGCTGCTCGGCGAGGAGCGCCGCGACCCGTGCGGGCTGTGCGACACCTGCGACGCGGGCACGTCGCTTGCGGTCTCCGCGCAGCGCGTGCGACCGGGCCAGCGGGTGCACCACCAGGAGTTCGGCGACGGCTCCGTCACCGTGGTGGAGGCCGAGCGGGTGACCGTGCTGTTCGAGGACCGCGGCTACGTGACGCTCGACACGCAGATCGCCCTCGACGCCAAGCTCCTCACGGTGCGCGGGCGCTGAGGAGACCGCCGCGGGGTAGCCAGCGGTTGCCGCGACGCGCCCGGGCGCGCACGGTGGAACGCACCACCCGACAGGAGGCACCTGCATGAGTCAACCGACGAGCCCTGACCCGGACCCGGCGACCACGCCCGGGCTCGAGAGCGGCGGCGGCGTGGCACCGGGGGACACGCCGCCCGGGGAGTCGTCGACGTCGGGCGCCTCGGACCGCCAGCCACGCACGGGCTCCCGCGGCGCCAACTGGATGGCGTACGTGATCATCGGCCTCGTCGTGGTGTTCGCGGCCCTGTTCTTCGTCGGGTACGCGATCGGCCTCGCCGACTGACGGGCAGGGGACCTCCGGCCCACGTCGCGCGGACCCGTCCCGCCCTAGCCTGCCGGGGTGAGCACCCCGTCCCTCGCCGCGGCGCCGCCCGCCGCGAGGGCCCGCCGTCGACGTCCTGGACCCGGCTGGGTCCCGCGGCAGCACGGCGCGTGGGCGATGCTGATCGTGCCCCCCGTCGTCGGGGGAGTGCTCTGCGGGTGGTCGTGGCGCCACGTCCTGCTGCTGGTCGCGTGGCTGGTCGGGTACCTCGCGTACCACGCGGCGGGCCTGTGGCTGCGGTCGGGGCGCAAGGCCCGCTACCGGGCACCGGTGCTCGCGTACGGCGCGGCCGGGCTCGTGCTGCTCGGGGCGCTGCTCGGGGTCGCGCCGCGCCTGCTGGTGTGGGCTCCCGTGTTCGCGCCGCTGCTGACGATCTCGCTCGTGGCGTCGCTGCGCCGGGCGGACCGGTCGTGGCTGAACGACACCGTCACGGTCGTGGCTGCGGCCCTGCTCACGCCCGTCGCGGCGGCGCTGGGGGCGGGCGACCCGCGGCCGGCGGCGGTCTGGACCGCGACCGGCGTGCTCGGGGCGTACTTCCTCGGCACCGTGCCCTACGTGAAGTCGCTGATCCGGGAGCGGGACGACCCCCGGGTGCGGCAGGTGTCGGTGGCGTACCACGCCATGGTCGCGGCGCTGTTCGCATTCGTGCACCCGCTGCTGGGTGTCGTCGGGGCGTTGCTCGCCGCGCGTGCTGCGATCGTGCCGTGGCGGTGGCCACGGGTGCGCCCCGCCGTCCTCGGGGCCGGGGAGGTCGTCGCGACGCTGCTGGTCACGACGGTGCTGCTCGTCGCCCTCTGACGGCGGTCAGCCGCCGAGCACGTCGGCCAGGTCGTACCCCACGGGCTCCTCGAGCTGCTCGTACGTGCAGGTCCGCGGGTCGCGGTCGGTCCGCCAGCGCCGGAACTGCGCCGTGTGCCGGAAGCGGTCGCCCTCCATGTGGTCGTACGCGACCTCCACGACCAGCTCGGGGCGCAGCGGCACGAACGACAGGTCCTTGGTGGCGTTCCACCGGCTGACCGCGCCGGGCATGCGCCGGTCGGCGTGCGCCTGCTGGTCCGCCCAGGCGCCCCACGGGTGGTCGGCGAGATCGACGTCCCGGTAGGGGGAGAGCTCGTCGAGCAACTCGCGGCGTCGCGCCATGGTGAACGACGCGCTGACGCCGACGTGCTGCAGGTGCCCCTCGTCGTTCCACAGCCCCAGCAGCAGCGAGCCGACCACGTCACCGGACTTGTGCCACCGGAAACCGGCGACGACGCAGTCGGCCGTGCGCTCGTGCTTGATCTTGAACATCGCCCGCTTGTCCGGCTGGTACGGGGCGTCCAGCGGCTTGGCGACCACGCCGTCGAGCCCGGCGCCCTCGAACTGCATGAACCACTGCTGCGCCTCGGCCATGTCGGACGTCGCGCGCGTGACGTGCACCGGGGGCCGGGCGTCGGCGAGCGCCTGGACGAGCAGGGCGCGGCGCTCGGAGAACGGGCGGGCCGTGAGGTCGTCGCCACCCAGGGCGAGCAGGTCGAACGCCACGAACGACGCGGGCGTCTGCCCCGCGAGGAGCTTCACGCGGCTGGCCGCGGGGTGGATGCGCTGCTGCAGAGCATCGAAGTCGAGCCGGTCACCCGTCACCACCACGATCTCGCCGTCCATGACGCACCGCTGCGGCAGGTTCGCCTTCAGCGACTCGACGAGCTCGGGGAAGTACCGGGTCATGGGCTTCTCGTTGCGGCTGCCCAGCTCGACGTCGTCGCCGTCCCGGAACACGATCGTGCGGAACCCGTCCCACTTGGGCTCCACGTGCCCGGTGGCGGGGATCTCCTTGACCGACTTCGCGAGCATCGGCGCGACGGGCGGCATCACGGGCAGGTCCATGAGGCCATCGTGCGGCACCACACCGCCACGTGCACCGCCTCCCGCGCACGGAAATCGCTGCGGTCGCAGGCGGGGAGCCGATAGCGTCCGTCCGGACGCCGCCGGCGAGACGTTCGACGACCGCCTCGGTCGTCGTCCATCGAAGAATGGTGTGAAGCATGGGCAGGCCGTCGGAGATCCTTGGAGGAGCAGTGCTGCGTTCGGTTGTCGCGTGGGGCGCTGCGGCCTCGCTGTGCCTGGTCACCGCGGGATGCGTGGAGCAGGACGCGCCCGCGGTGCCGATCGGAGAGCTCTGGGAGGGTGACAACGGCGAGGCGGTGCGTCTTGAGGACGGTGGTGTCGGCGTCGTCGAGGCGATTCCCTACGGCTCGGGCGAGGGGTGTGACCCCGAAGCCTTCCGCACGATGTCCGGCGATATCGAGTGGGAGACGGTCGACGACGGAGAGCTGATCCTCCGCCAGGGCGACGCAGAGGTCACACTTCGGGCGGACCGAGGAGGTTTCGGCCCCGACATCATCTGGCGCGACGTCTTTATCGGTCCGTGCGGTGACGCATCGGGTGACCGAACCATCGAGTTGACCATGAACGAGTACGGATAAGTCTTTCCGTGGCGTCGCTCTCGGGCGAGCGTCTGACGACGCGGATGGCGTGCAGCGTGCGGCGGGTTGAATGCCGAACCCGTTGTCGAGTTCGTCTCTCGCGGGCGCGGTGAGGTCGCGGTGTTCAACCTCACGGTCGCAGATCTCCACACCTACTTCGTCGCGGTGGGTGATGCGTCCGTACACGTCCACAACGACCTGGACCCGTGCCTTCCCGCGTATCTCGATGACCACAGCATCGACAAGGTCGAGAATCTGCACACTGCCACCGCTGCGAACCGGGACCTGATCATCCCCCGTGACAAGAGCGTCTTCTGCCAGGGGACGGACTACCAGGCGCTCGTCGATCACGCAAACAAGCGTCCATGTCTCAAGAACGAGCATGGCAACTTTGAACGTCGCGTGCAGTCGCCGGACGGCCAATCGGTCGGAGGGCTCGGCGCAGATTTCGGAGGGTTTGACATGGACTGGTACGTCGTGGCGCAGGACAAGTGGGGCTTTATTGTCTCGATTCATCCGGTGGTTCCGCCGGGGGTGGCGCCGTGAGTCGGAATCTGAAATTCCAGGACCTTCTGCACCGGCAGATCTACGAGGATGTCAAACTCGACCGTGAACTCAACAAGATTGCCGACATCGCCGGCGGGCGCGGTGGATTGCTGGGTGACCTGGACCCGCACAGCGACACCATGTTCAACCCGTTCCAGCTTCGGCGCCTCGTCGAAGAGCTTGCGCACCTGCTGCGCGAGCAGCCCGAGCTGGAGGACGATGTCTGCCGCCTCCAAGAAATGGCTCACGTCATATCGAGACGAGGAGGTTACTTCTGGATCGTGGGTGACTGATCCGAAGGATCTCGTTTGCGCGGCTCGCCGCTCGTCGAGGACTTCGCCTACCCCGGTGCCGACGCGATCCTCGCCGAGCACGGTCTGAAGCTCTATTCGAGTGGCGGCCACATCGAGTTCGTCGCGCCCGAGGACGGTGCGTGCGCGTCCGGACTCGTGCGGGTGGAGACCACGCCCGACGTCGAGCCGTTCCGGGGGCTGTACTGGTTCCGCACGTCGGGGAGCCGTGGGTTCGTGACCATGGAGATCCCGGACGCCTTCCGGGTGCGCGCCGGCGGCTGAGCCGCTGGAGGCGGCGGCGCTGGTCCTCGACGAGACGAACCTGAGAGCGAGGCGACGGAGGAGGTCTACCAGGTCCGTGCCAATCGGTCGGTCGCGATCGGTGACGGCAACGTGAACACCGGTGTCAGCATGATCCGCACGAACGGTCGGACCAAAGCGGTCTACGACATCGTCTACTCCTCGGAGCACGTCAACGGTGTCGTGGACCTGTGGTACCGGCAGATGCTCGGACGTCCGGCCATCACCGCGGAGGTGACCTCGTCCGCGAACGCACTCTGGCGAGGTGGCACGGTCCAGCAGCTCCTGACGCGGCTCGTGCCGAGCGACGAGTACCTAGCCAGCCGAGTGCGTTTCCCGTCGTTGGGCTGACCGCGCACGGGTCGCTGACGACATCGCGCAGGTGGAGGTGGACGAGGCGGGCAGGTCGTCGACGACGTCGCTGTCCGGCCGGAGGGCAGCTGAGGGTCGGGCTGCGGCTGGACCTGCCGGTGGGCTTCCTGGCGGCGCGACTTGACGAGCCCAGACCTGCGGCGGCCCCGGTCGTGGCGCGCTCCCGTCCGTGTCGGAGCGACTCACAGGTCCGTCCCAGCCTCACCACAACGTCGTCCCACCTGCGGGGGGTGTGCTTGTCCCCATCACGCACCACCGAGGCGTCCGGGAGGAGTACATGGACGACAACACCAAGGAGACCCAGCCGATGAGCGCCACCCCCTCGCAGGGGCCGGCACCCGCTCCGCAGGGCGCTGCGGCGCCGGCGTCGAGCACCCCCGCCTCGCCGGGCAACCCGCTGCAGGCCCCGGGCGAGCCGGTGGGCGTCGCGGCGAAGCCCGCACGCGCGTTCGGCACGGGCGTCACCGCTGCGATCGCGGGCGGCGCACTCGTCGTCGGACTGCTCGCCGGCGGCGGTGTCGTCGCGGCCGTCCAGCACGACCACGCCCCTCGCTTCGCCGAGAGCTCGCAGGGATTCCCCGGAGGCGACCGCGGCGACATGCGCGGGTTCCCGGAGGACGGGGACCACGGGTGGACGCGCGACGGCGACGGCCGGCCCGACCTGCACCACGAGCACGACGGCGCGCGCCCGGGCGACGAGACCGAGCGCGGCGCTCGGCCGGACGACGACAGCGGCTCCGACGAGGACCGTTCCGGCTCGGACGAGCAGGACTCGCAGCAGCAGGATCGCGGTCGCGACCGCGGTCGCGACGGCGACGGCTCACAGGACCGTGACCGGCGCTCGCGCCCGGACCGCGAGGACAACGGCAGCACCGACGGACCGACCTCGCCGGCGTCCGCCCCCCTGGGGCTCTGACCCACCCCGACGCCTGTCGACGCTCATCGCCACGGCCGTCGCCCCCACGGGCGGCGACCGGCGGCGTCCCGGGTCGTGGGGCGGGGAATCCTCGAGACCGGCGTCGCGTTGTGCAGTACGCTGGACCTACCTCCGCCCCGCCAGGGCGGACGGTCAGCTTGACAAGTGCATACACCCATGGGGGTGATCGGTTTCGACGGTGATCGTCGAGCCAGGTGAAGCGGGTCGAGGATGCACGGTTATCTCGTAAACGCTCCGTGCAAACTTATAGGTGCCGATTCCAATCGCACCGACTTCGCCCTCGCCGCCTGAGCGAGCCTCGAAGTCCGTCGGCCTAGACATGCTCTCGGTCTAGTTCCCGGCGTCATCTAGAGAGCCACTGCTGTCCGTCCTCGTCGGTGGGGCGGGCGGGACTCTTAGCCGACTGAGCCCGTCCACGTCTTGTCCGCGTGATCGTGGGGGCTGAGAAAATCTACTGCGGACTGCACCCGGAGAAGCCCTGGTCCCACGTCATCGGACGCGGGTTCGATTCCCGCCACCTCCACGTCGAGGTCTTCGTAGATTGCGAAGGCACTCTTCGTAGATTGCACCGAGGCCCGTCCCGCTTGGGGCGGGCCTCAGTGCTGTCCACGGCACGGGTGTCGGTGACGTCCGCCAGCACTCCGGCGAGTGCCCTCGGAGGGGTCTGCTGCACGGAGAGGCGACGCCTTGACCTGTGGTGCCGGGAGGCGCCGCTGGGAGGATGTGCACCGAGGCGCTCGACCCGCCGCAGCGAGGCGGAGAAGGTCGACTGCCGACATCGTCCTCGTCGATCCCGTCGATCCCGTCGAGCCCCTGTGACCGGTGGGATGCCCCTCGCCGTGCGCACCGGGGTGACGGCTGTCGTCCGCCGGTCGGCTAGGTTCGCCCGGTGCCGACACACCACGCGCGCGGACGTTCCCGCCGATGAGCACCGCGACCGTCGTCGGCGGCGGGCCGGCGGGGCTCATCGCCGCCGAGGTGCTGGCCCGTACCGGCGTGGACGTCACCGTGCACGACCGCATGCCGTCGGTGGGACGCAAGTTCCTGCTGGCCGGCCACGGCGGTCTGAACATCACGCACACCGAGGGGCGGGACGCGTTCGCCGAGCGGTACGGCGAGTCGGCGCCCCGGCTGCGGCCGATGCTCGACGTGTTCGGCCCGGAGGACCTGCGCACATGGTGCGCAGGGCTGGGAGAGCCGACGGTCGTCGGGACGAGCGGGCGGGTCTTCCCACGCTCGTTCCGGGCGACGCCCCTTATGCGCGCGTGGCTCGCACGCCTGACCGACCTCGGGGTGCGGATCGAGAAGCGGCAACGGTGGGACGGATGGTCCGACGACGGTGCGTCGCTGTTCACCGGCGCTGATGGCACGACTATCGAGGTCGGCGGTGATGTGACGGTGTTCGCCCTCGGTGGCGCGTCCTGGCCGCGGCTGGGCGCCGACGGCGGCTGGGCCGGGCCGTTCACGGACCGCGGGATCGCGGTCACGCCGCTGCGAGCGGCCAACGTCGGCGTCCGGGTGGGATGGACGGAGGTGTTCGCGCAGCGGTTCGCCGGCACGCCGCTGAAGAACGTCGCGCTCACCGTCCGCGGGCGCCCGGCACGGGGCCGCGGGGACGCGATGCTCACCCGCACCGGCCTCGAGGGTGGCCCGGTCTACGCCATCGGCGCCGCGATCCGCGAGGCGCTCGACACGGACGGTCGGTGCGTCGTCGAGATCGACCTGCGGCCGGACCTGACCGTCGCCCAGCTCGACGAACGGCTCGGGCGCCGCCGCCCCAAGGACTCGGGTTCGTCCTGGCTGCGCCGCACGGTCGGACTGGACCCTGCCGCGATCGGGCTGCTGCGCGAGGCCGACGCGGGCACCCTGCCGTCGTCCGGGATGGCGGAGCGGATCAAGGCCGTGCCGGTCGTGGTGACGGCCACCATGCCGATCGAGAAGGCGATCTCGACCGCTGGCGGCATCGCGTGGTCCCAGGTTGACGAGGCGCTGATGCTGCGCGCCCTGCCGGGCACGTTCGTCGCCGGGGAGATGCTCGACTGGGAGGCGCCGACCGGCGGCTACCTGCTGCAGGCGTCGTTCAGCACGGGTGTCGTCGCGGCCCGGGGTGCGCTGGCGCGGCTCGGGACGGCGCCGTCGGGACACGGGCTCGACGGCCCCGCGCACGTCTGACGGCGGGCGGCGCCGTCAGGCCGACAGCCCCGGGCGGCGTCGGTCTCCGGGGTGAGCCGGGTGAGCCCGGGCGTCGCCCGTATCCGGCTCGAACGGCCGCCCCCCGGCGGTCTACGACATCGTGTACTCCCGGCGCACGTCGACCGCGTCGTGGACCTGCGGTACCGGCAGGTGCTCGGCCGCCCGGCGACCACCGCGGAGGTGACGGCGCAACGGAAGGTTGCAGGCGCTCGAGTGTCCTGCCGCTCGTACCGTCGAGACATCAACCAGCCCGCGTGCGTCAGCGGCGATACCGTGCTGTGAGCGGGGACGGCGTGTGTCGACGGATGCCACTGGAGTACCGGACCTTGGGGATGCACACGCACTGCTCAGACGTTCGTCGGCTCCTGACCGAGCGTGCGCTGTGATTCGCATCGTCGAGGCCGCCGACGCGCAGCGCATGCCCGATATGGGGGGGTGCTGAATGCGAGCAAGCGCGGTGCGATCCGCGTGAGTGAACCGCCCCGGCTTCCATGGAAGCTCTGGTGTGCGGGCGGCGCACGGGTCCACGATCGGACAAGGGGCCGTGACGTCTGCGGGCGTCGCAGAACGCCTTGCCGCTCCTGGGTCGGGAAGTGAGGCGGAAGACATGGCGGAGACGACGAGTCACGCGACGTCGGGGGACGACCGGGCGAAGGAACTGGCGGCACAGCTCGCGGTGCTCGAGGCGCGCGCGAAGCTGACCACGGCGAGGACGGCCGCCTTGAGCGCACTGGCGCCGGGCGTGGCAAACGGCCCCACCGGAGAGGTGACCGTCGGCGAGAAGGCCGGTGGGCTCGGTCCGTGGCTCGCGCACCAGGTCGTCGCGGAGATCGCTGGCGGCATCGCCGCTGCGGCCAGTGCCGCGACGAAGTCTCAGGGCACTCCCTGGCACGTGCTCGTCACCACGGACGCGAACCTGTTGACCACAGACGTGCAGGCGACACTCATCCTCGCCTCGCTCACCGAGCGTTCGAAAGATCAGGCCCGGGTGACCGACGCTGTGCGCGCGGCGACGACCGCACTGCGCGAAGCCGTCGACCGGTACGCCGCTCACGAGGAGCAACTGCGATCGCGGGAGAACGACGTCAGCGACTCGGGTGGCAGAGCTCGCTTGAACCCGGACACGGGCGAGGCGCCGGCGCCAGCAGGCACGGGTGAGGCGCCGGCGCCCGCAGGCTCTGCCCTCGGCGCCGCAGTCGAGCTGGTGCAGCTGACCGCGACGGACTTCAGCGTGAGTGCCGTCGATGTGAGCGCTGACGCGGCGCTGCTCGCGACGCTCACTGCAGGAGCCGTGGGGTCTCTCGCCGGTGCCCGCAACCGGGCCACCCTCGATGGGTTCGACGTCGCCCATCTTGCCGGGCCGACCGTGGCCGCGCTGCACCGCCTCGCCGCGGCGGTGGCGGTCCTCGCCGAGGAGACGCTCGTCCTCAGCCAGCTCGTCGCGCCCGTCGCCGCAGAGCTGGGCGACCGGCGGGGAGCCGTCACAGCAGCGCAGTCGGCCTGGGCGGACGCTGTCGGAGGCAAGGAGGCCACCGCCGACCGGATCCAGCTGCTCAGGGAGCACCTCGACCGGCTCACCGCTGACGTCGCCCGGCGACAGGCGGCAGTCGCACCGGCGCAAGCGGTCCTCGCGGTCGCGACGGCGCGCGTCGACGCCGCGCGGGCCGAGATGGTGGCCGTGACAACGGTGGACAGCACGGGTGTGTCTCCTCTGGCGCGCGCCTGTGCGCGCGAGGCCCTGCACTCCCAGGAGGGCCGCCCGGTGACCCACGTCCTGCACGTGCGGCCCACCCAGGTGGGGGCCGAGATGGTGACGCGCCGTTCGGTGCTCGGCTCGTCGGGGCGTGTCTTCTACCTCGGCACCGCAAGTGCGGCCTGGGCGCTGCTCGACGTCCGGGACGGCACGCTCGTGGGCGGCGCGCAGCACCGGGCGAAGCAGAAGGTGCACGACCTGGCCACCGGCAAGGTGTGGGCCCCTGAGGGCGAGGGGGTCCAGCCACAGGGAGCACCGGAGGAGGTCGATCCGCTGGCGGCCACCGAGGCGTGGGTGCGTGTTGCCGTTCTGGCGCTGGCTTTCGGTGTCGCCGTCCTCGGGATCGTGGCCGCGCTCGGGTTGGCTTTCTCGTAGCGGCACGCCGCGCGACACCCCCAGCCGGACGGCCGCCCGGCGTGCTCCGCGCGGACGGGTGGATCAGGACGGAACCTGCCCCGCGTGTCGGTGCGAGGCGCTAGCGTCGCCGTCCGTGTCGGAGAGATGGTCGGCGGAGCAGGTGGTGGCGCTGGCGCCCGACGCGTCGTCCGTCGCCGCGGGGCGCAAGCTCGCCGTGCCGCGGACCTGGTCCGACGCGGGGGCGTCCACCGCGCCCGCGGCGGTGTGGGGCCTGTGCCAGGGCTCGGGGAAGACGCCCTACGCGACGGTCGTCGACCTCGCGGGCCCCGCGTTCCGCTGCAGCTGTCCCAGCCGCAAGTTCCCCTGCAAGCACGCGCTCGCGCTCCTCCTGCTCTGGGCCGGCGGCCAGGTACCCGACGTCGCCGAGCCGGCGGAGCACGCGCGGGAGTGGTTGGCGTCGCGAGCCGAGCGGGCCGCCCGGACGGAGCGCCCGAGCACGGCCGCGCCGGACCCGGAGGCGGCCGCCCGGCGCGCCGAGAGGCGCCGGGCACGCGTGGCCGACGGCGTCGCCGACCTGGAGCGGTGGCTGCACGACCAGGTCGAGCAGGGGCTCACCGGGGCCGACCGGGCGGGGTACGGCCCGTACGAGCAGGTCGCCGCGCGGCTCGTCGACGCGCAGGCGCCCGGCCTGGCCGCCGCGGTCCGGAGCCTCGCGACCGCAGCGGCGAGCGGTGAGGGCTGGCCCGCGCGCCTGCTCGACGAGCTCGCGCTGCTGCACCTGCTGGTCCGCGCGTACGCGCGGCTCGATACGTTGGACGAGGCGACCGCGGCCGTCGTGCGGCGGCGCGTCGGGGAGCCCGAGCGTCAGCAGGACGTCCTCGCCGCCCCGGGCCTGCGTGACCAGTGGCAGGTGCTGGCGCAGCACGACACGGTGCGCGACCGGCTCGCGGCTCGCCGCGTCCACGTCCGCGGGACGACCACGGGGCGGGACGCGGTCGTCATGCTGTTCGGACCGTCGGGTCAGCCGCTGGACGTGCCGCTCCCGGTCGGCGCGGTCGTCGACGCCGACCTGCACGTGCACCCCGGTGACCCGAGCCGCGTGTCCGTGGGGGAGCGCCACGGCGAACCGGCCCCGCTGCGCGAGGTCCACGGGACGACGCTGGCACAGGTGGCCGACGCGTGGTCGGCGCTGCTCGCGGTGGACCCGTGGGCGACGGCCATGCCCGTGGTGCTCGGTGACGTGACCCCGCTGCGGCACGGTGACGGAGGCTCGGCGCGGTGGGTCCTCGCCGACGCGGCCGGAGACACGCTGCCCGTGGTGTTCCGGGACGACCCGTGGCGACTGGTCGCGCTCAGCGGCGGACACCCCGTGACCGTGGTCGCGGACCGGACCGTCGCCGGGGTCCGGCCGGTGGCGGCGTGGTGCGACGGGGAGCTGGTGCAGCTGTGAGCCGGCAGGACATGGTGACGGCCGCGCTGCTCGGCCTACGGCGCGCGGCACCGGACGCGTCCTTCGGGGACGGGTTGCCCGCGGTGGTGCGCCAGGCGGTGGAAGAGGCACCGCGCACGACGGGGCCCGCCGGTCTGCTCGACGTAGCGGCGCTCGACGTGGTCGCACGCCGTGCCGGCACCGTGCAGCCGCGGCACGCGACCGAGCTGCCGGCCCCTGCGGAGCCCGAGATGTCGCGCGTGGCCCGTGGGGCGGCTCGCACGCGTCTGGCGGCGCTGGTGACCCGCGGCGACGTCGTCGGGGACCAGCTGACGGTGCACTGGCTGCGGACCGCGGCCGAGCGCGGGTACGTCGTGCCGCCCGCGCTGCTGCCCGAGGTCCTGGGGTGGGTGAGACGTCCCGCGGGGCATGAGCACCGGGCGCTCGTCGCGGCGGTCCTGGGTGCGCGTGGGCGCTGGCTCGCGTCGCAGATGCCCGCCGGCGTCGCGACCGCCGTGCTGGACGCGCCGGACGGACCGCCCGGCGCCGACGCCGCGCGTGCGGCCGTGGACGACCCGCAGTGGTCCCGGCGGCCGGTCGCCGCGCGGACCGCCGACGTCGCCGCGATCCATGGCGACGTGCGTCCCGACGACGAGGAACGGTTGGCCCGGTGCCTGACCGACCGAGCGGTGACCGTGCGCGAGGCCGCGGCGCAGGCGCTCGTCGACCTGCCAGGCTCCCGGTTCGCGCGCGACTGCGCCGGACGCGCCCTGGCGTGCGTGGCGGTCGATCGGCAGCGCCTGCGCCGCGTCCTGGTCGTCACGCTCCCCGAGGACGACCCCGCGGCGCCGTTCCAGGACGTGCGGACGGGGGCCGGTGGCCGGCGCGCCCGGCTGCTGCGCGCGCTCGTCGCGGCCACGCCGCCGTCGGCGTGGACGGCACACCTGGGACGCGATGCGGCGGACCTCGTGCGGATGGACGTGACCGACCAGCTCGCCGCGCAGCTGCACGCCGGGTGGCGCGACGCCGCCCGGCGCACGCGCGACGCCACGTGGGCGCAGGCGCTCCTCGCGGTGCACCCGCACGCGGTCGAGCTGCTGGCCGTCCTGCCCGAGGCGGCACGCGCCGCGGCGTTCGCCGCCGCCCTGCCGCGCCGCGAGCCCGTGACCCGTGACAGCGCCCGGCACATGCTCCGCCTCGCTGCCGCGCTCCCGACGCCGTGGCCCGGCGCGGTCGCCGACGTCGTGCTGCGGCAGATCGTCCCCGACCCGCCGCTGTCCGACTGGGAGGTGCGCAGTGCCGAGCCGGTCCTCGCCGCCGGTCTGCCCCACGACGCCGGCACCGAGCAGCAGGTACGGGCCGTCGCCGACCGCTGCACCGCCCCCGGCACCGCGCAGGTCCTGCACGCGGTCGCCGACACCCTGATGACCCGCCGCGCGATCCTCGAGGAGCTGGCATGACCGACGTCGACACCCTGCTGCGACCCCACGCCGAGCAGGCGTTCGCGCACGAGATCGCGGCGCTCGCCGCCTCGGACGACCGCCCGCGGCCCCCGGCCTGGCAGATGTCGCCCTGGGCCGTGGTGACGTACCTGCTCGGTGGCACGCTGCCGGACGGCACGGTGATCACACCCAAGTACGTCGGGCCGCGTCGCGTCGTCGAGGTCGCGGTCGCCACGCTGGCGACCGACCGGGCGCTGCTGCTGCTCGGGGTGCCCGGCACCGCCAAGACGTGGGTCAGCGAGCACCTGGCGGCCGCGGTGAGCGGCCGGTCGACGCTCGTCGTCCAGGGCACGTCCGGCACCTCCGAGGACGCGATCCGGTACGGCTGGAACTACGCCCGCCTGCTCGCCGAGGGGCCCACCGCGGCCGCCCTGGTGGCGTCGCCCGTGATGACGGCGATGCGCGAGGCGGGGATCGCCCGGGTCGAGGAGCTCACCCGCATCCCCTCGGACGTCCAGGACGCGCTCATCACGGTGCTGTCCGAGAAGACGCTGCCGGTGCCCGAGCTCGGCACGGAGGTGCAGGCGGCGCGGGGCTTCAACGTCATCGCGACGGCCAACGACCAGGACCGCGGCGTCAACGAGCTGTCCTCCGCGCTGCGTCGCCGGTTCAACACCGTCGTCCTGCCGCTACCGGCGACGGCGGACGAGGAGGTCGACATCGTCACCCGGCGGGTCGCGCAGCTCGGGGCGTCCCTCGAGCTCCCCGACGCGCCCCCGGCGGCCGAGGAGATCCGCCGCGTCGTCACCGTGTTCCGCGAGCTGCGCTCGGGCAGCACGCTCGACGGCCGGCAGGCGCTCAAGAAGCCGTCCGGCACGCTGTCCACCGCCGAGGCGATCTCCGTCGTCGCGCACGGGCTCGCGCTCGCCGCGCACTTCGGGGACGGCGTCCTGCGCCCCGCCGACGTCGCCGCGGGGATTCTCGGCGCCGTCGTGAAGGACCCCGTCGCGGACACCGCCGTGTGGGTCGAGTACCTCGAGTCCGTCGCCCGGGAGCGCGACGGCTGGCACGAGTTCTACGGTGCGTGCCGCGAGGTCACCGGATGACGAGCACCGCGGTGGCACCGGCCGTCGCGGGCGGCGCAGCGGCTGCGGCACCGGACGACGCCGCGGACGCCGCGACGCAGGTGTTGCCGCACGTCGTGCCGCAGGACGTCGGCGAGCCGCGGGTGCGGGTGCTCGGCGTCCGCCACCACGGACCCGGATCGGCGCGGGCCGTCCGCGCCGCCCTGGACGCGTGGTCGCCGACGGTCGTCCTCATCGAGGGTCCCGCCGACGCCGACCCGTTGACCGTGTTCGTCGGACGCGACGGCATGGAACCCCCGGTCGCCCTTCTCGCGGTGACGGCCGACGAGCCGCGGCGCGCCGCCTGGTGGCCCTTCGCGGTGTTCTCACCCGAGTGGCAGGCCCTGACGTGGGCCGCGGCGCGGGGCGTCCCGGCGCGCTTCATCGACCTGCCCGCAGCGGTCCAGCTCGCCGACGAGGCGTCGGACGAGGACGGTGACGGCGACGGTGACCAGCCGCAGGAGCTGCGCACCGACCCCGTCGCCGCGCTCGCGCACGCCGCCGGGTACGAGGACCCCGAGCGCTGGTGGGAGGACGTCGTGGAGTCCCGCGCGGCCGACGCGGCGCCGTTCGACGTCGTCACCGACGCCATGGCCGCGTTGCGGGAGCACGAGCCCGCACTGCCCGACGACGGCTCGTCCGACGCCCCGGCCCACCTGCTGCGTGAGGCGCGGCGCGAGGCGCACATGCGGCAGCAGATCCGTGCCGCGCTGCGGGAGGGGCACGAGCGTGTCGCCGTCGTGTGCGGCGCCTGGCATGCGCCCGTGCTGCGCGGCAGGCTGCCCGCCGCGGCCCCCGACGCGCGCCTCCTGCGCGGCCTGCCCCGCCGCAAGGTGAGCCTCACGTGGTCCCCGTGGACGACGTCGCGGCTGGCGCTGCACTCCGGCTACGGCGCGGGCGTCGCGTCCCCGGGCTGGTACCAGCACCTGTTCACGTGCACCGACCGGGTCGTCGCCCGGTGGCTCGTCGAGGTCGCGGGCGTCCTGAGGCGCCGTGACCTGCCGGTCTCGTCGGCGCACGTCATCGAGGCGACGCGGCTCGCGCAGGTCCTCGCCGCCGTGCGCGGCCGGCCGCACCCCGGGCTGGCGGAGGTCACCGAGGCGACACGGGCGGTCCTGTGCGAGGGCGACGACGCGCTGCTCGCGCACGTCACCGCGCACCTCGTCGTGGGGGAGCGGCTCGGCACCGTCCCCGACGACGTGCCGACCGTGCCGCTCGAGGCGGACCTGCGGGCGACCGCGCGTCGGCTGCGGCTGCCGTTCGAGGCCGCGCCCCGGACGCTGGAGCTCGACCTGCGCAAGGACACCGACCTCGCGCGGTCACGCCTGCTGCACCGGCTCGCGCTGGTCGGTGTCGACTGGGGGACGACCGAGACGTCCCGCACCCGCGCGACCGGCACGTTCCGCGAGACGTGGACGCTGCTGTGGCGGCCCGAGCTGACGGTCGCGCTGGTCGAGGCGTCACCGTGGGGTGCGACCGTGCCCGCGGCCGCCGCGGCGCGCGTCGTGGCGGACGCCGCCGGCTCGGACCTGCCGGGGGTGACCGCTCTCGTCGAGCGCGCCCTCGTCGCGGACCTGCCGGACGCGCTCGACGGGCTGCTGCCGGTGCTGGACGCGCGCGCCGCCCAGGACGGGGACGTCGCCCACGTGCTGCGTGCCGTGCCCCCGCTGGTGCGGGCCCACCGGTACAGCGACGTGCGCGGGACGCGCGTCGAGGCGCTGGCACGCGTCGCGGACGCGCTGGTGGTCCGGGCGTGCGCGGCGCTGCCCGGCGCCGTGACCGGGATCGACGACGACGCGGCGCGGGTCCTGCGGGCCGACGTCGACGCCGCGCACGACGCGGTCCGGCTGCGGGACGACCCCTCGGGGAGTGAGCTGTGGTGGCGGACCGTGTCCGCGCTCGCGGACCGTACCGACGTGTCCGGGGTGCTGTCCGGGCGCGCCACGCGGCTCCTGCTCGACGCGGGGCACCTCGATCCCGACGAGGCGGCGGGCAGGTTCTCGCGCGCGCTGTCGCGCGGCACACCGGCGCGCACCACCGCCGCGTGGGCCGAGGGGTTCCTCGACGGCGGCGGGCTGCTGCTCGCCGGTGACCGTCGCCTCCTGGGCGTGCTCGACGCGTGGGTGGGCGCCCTGCGGGACGACGACTTCACGGACGTCCTGCCGCTGCTGCGGCGCACCTTCGGTGCGCTTCCCGCCGGGGAGCGGCGCGCCGTCGGCACGGCCGTCGCCCAGCTCGGGACGGCCGGGGCGGCCGCCGCCTCCGACGACGTCGAGCTCGACCCGGAGCTGGTGCGTGCACCGCTCGCGACCGTACTGCGCCTGCTGGGAGCTGCGACATGAGTGGACCGAGACCACCTCTGCCGGAGACTGCCGTTCCCGGCACGCAGCCCGAGGCGACCGTCGGGGACGACGAGCGGCTGCGCCGCTGGCGGCTGCTGCTCGGAGAGGCGGGGACCCCGGACGCAGGACTTCAGCTGACCGACGAGCAGCGGGCCATGGACGCCGCACTCGCGGCGCTCTACGACGGGCCTCCCGGGGAGGGCAGCGGCTCCGGAGCCGGGCGCAGCGCCGGGCTCGGCGGGTCCGCACCGAGGGTGGCGCGCTGGCTGGGCGACATCCGCACCTACTTCCCGTCGAGCGTGGTCGAGGTCATGCAGCGGGACGCGGTCGACCGCCTGGGTCTGCGACGGCTGCTCCTGGAGCCCGAGCTGCTCGCCGCCGTCCAGCCCGACGTCGGGCTGGTCTCGACCCTCGTGTCGCTGCAGCGGCAGATGCCGGAGACGACCCGCGCCACCGCCCGGCACGTCGTCGCCCAGGTGGTCGCCGAGATCGAGCGTCGCATCGCGACGGCGACCCGCTCGGCCGTCACCGGCGCGCTGCGCGGGGAGCGCACGCACCGCCCCCGCCCACGGGACATCGACTGGCACGCCACGATCCGCGCGAACCTGCGCCACTGGCTGCCGGAGCACCGGACGATCGTGCCGCACCGGCTCGTGGGCAGGTCACGCTCGACGAGCACGGTCGCGCGGGACGTCGTCCTCGCGGTCGACCAGTCGGGCTCGATGGCGGAGTCGGTGGTCTACTCGGCCGTGTTCGGTGCCGTCCTGGCCTCGATGCGTGCGCTGCGCACGTCGCTCGTCGTGTTCGACACCAGCGTCGTGGACCTCACCGACCGGATCTCGGACCCGGTCGACCTGCTGTTCGGCACCCAGCTCGGTGGGGGCACCGACATCAACCGGGCGGTCACCTACTGCCAGGGCCTGGTCACCCGACCGGCCGACACCCTGTTCGTCCTCATCAGCGACCTGTACGAGGGCGGTGCCCGCGAGGGCCTGCTGCGCCGCGTGGCGTCGATGCAGGCGTCGGGCGTGCAGGTCGTCGTGCTGCTCGCCCTCAGCGACTCCGGCGCGCCGGCGTACGACCGCGAGACGGCGGCCGACCTCGCCGCGCTGGGCGTGCCGGCGTTCGCGTGCACGCCGGACGCGTTCCCGGACCTGCTGGCCGTGGCGCTCGCGCGTGGCGACGTCGGTGCGTGGGTCGACCGTCACCGGGCGGTGGTGGCGGTCGCCACGTCCAGGTGACCGACGACCAGGTCAGGTCCCTGCCGGTGAGCAGGTGCGCCGGTGCCTCAGCGGCTCGCCGTCGCGTCCCACGCGAACGACGCGAGCCAGTGCGTCGCCACGAAGTCCTCGTTCTCCAGCGCGGCGAGCCCCACGGTGAGCAGGCGGTCCCCGGCGTCGCGCAGCGTCGGGTCGTCGAGCGCGTGCGCGAGCCGGAAGAGTGCCCCTGCGCGCGAGAGGTTGAGGCCGTCGAGGTGCACGGCGTGCCCGTCGGTCGGGTCGACGACGCGCGCGGGTGACACCAGGTCGTCCGGCCGGGGGAGGAACCCCGCGAACCAGGGCCGCAGCTCCTCGGCCGGCAGCACGCGCGCCATGAGGTCCGCCTCGGCCAGGCCGGGGGACAGGAAGTCGTGGCCGCTGCGCTCCCAGCGCGCGGGCCAGTCCCGGTCCGTTCCGAACAACCGGCGCGCGTGCGAGCGCAGGGCACCGGCCGACGCGGTACGGCCCAGGTCGTCGGCGGCCGTGAGCAGCAGCGCGAGCCCGAACGCGGTGTTGCTGTGGACGCCGTGCCGGACCGGGTGCTCCACGCGGGCGAGCCACGGGTCGGCGAGGTCCAGCACGGTGTCCGCGAGAGGCGCGGTCGCGTCCACCCAGCGCGCCGCGTCCTGGTCCCCGGCGTCGGCTGCGGCCCGGCACGAGGCCGCGAGACGCGCCGCCCAGGCCCACCCGTAGGGCCGCTCGAAGGCGGGGTGTGCCCGCAGGTACGCGACCTCGCCCGCGATCCGGCCGGCCGTGAGGTTCGCGTCGATGCGGGCACGCAGCGTCGCGTCCTCGTGGCCCGCGCGCAGCACCTCGACACCCAGCCAGTGCATGTGCACGCAGGAGTGCCAGTCGAAGGACGTGTGGAACGCCGGGTACAGGTCGGCGGGCGCGCGCACGTCGTCCGGGCCGGTCGCCAGGTGCACCAGGTGGTACGGCCACGGCGTCGCGAGGTTGGTCGCGACGATGCTCGCGTAGCGGGTGAGGGGCGGCCCAGGCGTGTCGGTCACCGTCCCAGCCTCCCGCACGCGCCGGCCGGCGTCGTCCCTCAGCCCACGAGCCTCGTGCGGTACGCCCACACCACGGCCTGCACGCGGTCGCGCAGGTCCAGCTTGGTGAGGATGCGCGACACGTACGTCTTCACGGTCTCGGGCCGCGCGTCCACCCGTCACGCCCTCACCCGCTCCCAGCGTGTGCAAGATCACACCCGGGCGTAGCGTGGCAGCGACGTCCTGGCGAAGCCGGGACAACTGAGGTAGCCAGGGGGGCACCATGGTCACGAACACGCGTCGAGCCGCACGTCACGAGGAGGAGCCCGACACCGTCGAGCTCAACCCGGTCTTCGCCCGGCCGGGCGAGGCGACGTCGTTGCCCAAGTTCCGCCTGCCGGACGACGAGGCGCTGCCGGCGACCGCATACCAGATCGTGCACGACGAGGCGATGCTGGACGGAAACGCTCGGCTCAACCTCGCGACGTTCGTCGGCACGTGGATGGACGAGTACGCGTCACGCCTCTACATCGAGGCCGCCGACAAGAACATGATCGACAAGGACGAGTACCCGCAGACGGCGGCCGTCGAGACGCGGTGCTGGACGATGCTCGCGGACCTGTGGAACGCGCCCGACCCCGAGCACACCATCGGCACGTCGACCATCGGCTCGTCGGAGGCCGCGATGCTCGGCGGCCTGGCGCTCAAGCGGCGCTGGCAGCATGCCCGCCGTGCCGCGGGCAAGGCCGCGGACCGGCCGAACCTCGTGCTGTCGAGCGCCGTGCAGGTGTGCTGGGAGAAGTTCTGCAACTACTTCGAGGTCGAGGCGCGCTACGTCCCGATCTCGCTGGAGCACAAGGTGCTCGACGGGTTCGAGCTCGAGAAGTACGTCGACGAGAACACGATCGGCGTCGTCGCGATCATGGGCGTCACGTACACGGGGATGTACGAGCCGGTGAAGCAGATCTCCGAGGCGCTCGACCGGATCCAGGAGGCCACCGGCAACGACGTGCCGATCCACGTCGACGGCGCGTCGGGCGCCATGATCGCGCCGTTCGTGCAGCCGGACCTCGAGTGGGACTTCCGTGTGGCGCGCGTCGCGTCGATCAACACGTCGGGTCACAAGTACGGGCTCGTCTACCCGGGGCTCGGGTGGGTCGTGTGGCGGGACCTGGAGTCCCTGCCGGAGGACCTCGTGTTCCGTGTGTCCTACCTGGGCGGTGACATGCCCACGTTCGCGCTCAACTTCTCACGGCCCGGTGCGCAGGTGCTGCTGCAGTACTACCTGTTCATCCGTCTCGGTCGCGCCGGTTACACCGCCGTGCAGAAGACGTCGCATGACGTGGCGCTGTACCTCTCGGGGGAGATCGCGAAGATGCCGGCGTTCGACCTGTGGAACGACGGTTCGGACATCCCGGTCTTCGCCTGGAGCCTGCGCGAGGGTTACACGAAGAACTGGAACCTGTACCACCTGTCGGACAGGCTGCGGACCAAGGGGTGGCTCGTTCCTGCCTACCCGATGCCCGACGACCTCACCGACCTGACGGTGCAGCGCATCGTCGTGCGCAACGGCTTCAGCCACGACCTGGCGTCGGCGTTCCTCGTCGACCTGCGCGAGGAGGTCGCCTACCTCGACGCCCTCACCGGCCCGATGCCCGTCGAGGGCAGCCGCTCCGGATTCCACCACTGACCACGCGGTCCGCACAGTCCAGCAGGTCCGGCAGGGGGAGAGCCATGTCCACGCAGAGCAGCACACCAGGGTCACGCAAGGCGGCGACCCACGTCCGGGCGGACGGCACGCACGCGCCGTCGGCCGACCACGTCAAGCCGCACCCGTACGGAACGCCGGAGGCACGCAACCCTCCGGGCCACTCCGGGCCCGCGATCGGGGCGCCGGCGGCGAGCGCGACCGTCGCCATGTCGGTCAGCCAGCTCGCGATGCTCACCGTCGTCGTGGTGGCGTCGTTGCGGTCGTTGCCCGCGATGTCGCTCTACGGGCTGGGTTCCGTGACCCTCTTCATCATCCCGGCGATCGTGTTCCTCCTGCCGACAGCGCTCGTCGCGGCCGAGCTCGCGACCGGGTGGAAGGGCGGGGTGTTCACCTGGGTGCGTGAGGCATTCGGGGACCGGTTGGGGTTCGTGGCGATCTGGCTGCAGTGGATCCAGAACGTCGTCTGGTACCCCACGCAGATCGCGTTCATCGCGGCGAGCCTGTCGTTCGTCGTCGGTGACCAGGGGCTCTCGAACAACGGGTTCTACACCGCGGTCGTCATCCTGGTCCTGTACTGGGGGTCGACGGCCATCACGCTCGCCGGTGGCAACCTGTTCGCCAAGGTCGGGTCGTGGAGCGGGATCCTCGGGACGCTGCTCCCGGCCGCCCTGCTCGTCATCTTCGGCGTGATCTGGCTCGCCACCGGGGAGCGGTCGGACACGCCGCTCGAGGCGTCGGCCGTCATCCCGCCCTGGACGGGCCTCGCCTCGATCGTGCTGATCGTCTCGAACGTCCTGGCGTACGCGGGCATGGAGGTCAACGCGGTGCACGCCAACGACCTGAAGAACCCCGGCAAGGGGTTCCCGCGGGCCATCGCGATCTCGACGGTGCTGATCCTGCTGGTGCTGATCCTGCCCACCATCGCGATCAGCCTCGCGGTGCCGAAGAGCGAGCTCGGTCTGACCAACGGGATCAACCTGGCGTTCCAGGCGTTCTTCGACCACTGGGGCATGGACTGGGGGACCGCGGCGATCTCGTTGCTCATCGCGCTGGGCGCCTTCGCCTCGGTGGTCACGTGGATCGCCGGCCCGTCGCGCGGTCTGCTCGCGGCCGCGCGCACCGGTCTGCTGCCGCCCGCTCTGCAGCGCCGCAACAAGGCGGGGGTCCAGGTCGGCATCCTCGCCGTGCAGGGTCTGATCGTGACGCTGCTCGCGCTGCTCTTCGTCCTGGTGCCGAACGGGAACACGGCGTTCATCGCGCTCGTCGACATGGCGGCCGCGCTGTACCTCGTGATGTACATCCTGATGTTCGCCGCGGCGATCCGGCTGCGGCGCACCAAGCCGGACGTCGTGCGGACGTACCGGACGCCGGCGATGAACTTCGTCGCGGGCGTCGGGCTGGTGGCGTGCGTCGCCGCCTTCGTGCTGGCGTTCGTCCGGCCGTCCGGCTTCACGGGCCTGTCGGAGACGGGGTACCCGCTCGTCGTGGCGGTGGTCGTCATCGTGCTCGGCGGGCCCCCGCTGCTCTTCTACGCGTTCCGACGTCCGACGTGGGACCGCCGTTCCGACGAGGAGAAGGCGAGCGCCGACGTCGTGCTCGTCAACCCGCCGCCCGCCTCACCCGCACCGACCACGAGGACCGCGGCGCCTGGGGCTCCTGGGGCTCCTGGGGAGACGGGATAGGTCCCAGGGCGCCCGGGGGCGGCGCGACGGGCAGGGTCGGCGGCGAGCAGGTACGCGCCGCCGGCCCTGCCCGATGGTGCTGTCTGCCGGCAGGCAGGACAGCGCCGACCTCCGGCCTGCCGCGATGTCGACGGTGAAACGCTTCGACGCCGCGCAGGGTCTTGATCGACGAGGGTGGTGCAGGCACTCTGACGCACATCCCGAGCGAGCGACAGCTGCTGGCTCACGGTCGGTTGTGAACGATCACACCCAGGCGGTCAGTGTTGCCCGCCGCGCACCGAGGAGCACCCATGCGTGAGACCCCCGTGAAGGTCCGGCACCGCGCACGCCGCTGGTCAGCGCTCGTGGCGGCCGGGGTCGTGGCCGCGTCGGCCGGCCTGGTGGCGACCGTCGGCGCACCTGCTGCGTCGGCCGCGAGCGTCGACCCGGGCACCGCGTACGTCCTGGTCAACCGCAACAGCGGCAAGGCGCTCGACGTCTACGACTTCGCGACCTCCGACGGTGCGCGCCTGACGCAGTGGACCCGCAGCACCAACGCCAACCAGCAGTGGCGGTTCGTCGACTCCGGGGACGGGTACTACCGCGTCCGGTCGCAGCACTCGGGCAAGGTGCTCGACGTCAGCGGCTGGTCCACGGCCGACGGGGGCAGGGTCGTGCAGTGGTCCGACACCAACGGCGCGAACCAGCAGTGGCGCCTGCAGGACGCCGCGGACGGCTACGTGTCGCTGATCAGCCGGCACTCCGGGAAGGCGCTGGAGGTGCAGAACGCGTCGCGGGACGACAACGCCGAGATCGTCCAGTACAACCCCTGGGGAGGAACCAACCAGCAGTGGCAGCTCGTGCCCGTAGGGAGCCCCGTGACGCCGACGCCGACCCCGACCACCACGACGCCGCCGGTCACCGGCTCGTTCACCAACCCGGTCGTCTGGCAGGACTTCGCCGACGGCGACATCATCCGCGTCGGGGACGCGTACTACTACTCCGCCTCGACCATGCACTACTCGCCGGGTGCGCCCATCCTGCGCTCGTACGACCTCGTGAACTGGGAGTACGCGGGCCACTCGGTGCCGCGCCTGGACTTCGACGACGCGAAGTACGACCTCACCGGCGGTCACCGGTACGTCAAGGGCATCTGGGCGTCGACGCTGAACTACCGGCCCAGCAACCGGACGTACTACTGGTACGGCTGCACGGAGTTCAACCGCACATACGTGTACACGGCGTCGGCGGTCGACGGCACGTGGACCAAGAAGGCGCGGATCAACAGCTGCTACTACGACGCCGGCCTGCTGATCGACGACGACGACACGATGTACATCGCCTACGGCAACGGCACGATCAGCGTCGCGCAGCTGAACGCCGACGGCACGCAGCAGGTGCGGGCGCAGCAGGTCTACCAGACGCCGAGCAGCATCGGGACGCTCGAGGGTGCGCGCTTCTACAAGAAGGACGGGTACTACTACATCTGGCTGACGCGCCCCGCCAACGGCCAGTACGTCCTGCGCTCCCGCTCGCCGTTCGGACCGTACGAGCAGCGTCAGGTGCTGCTCGACCTCCCCGGGCCGATCAGCGGCGGCGGCGTCCCGCACCAGGGCGGCATCGTGCAGACGCAGAACGGTGACTGGTGGTACATGGCGTTCACCGACGCGTACCCGGGCGGGCGGATGCCGACGCTGGCGCCCATCACCTGGAACGACGGCTGGCCGAGCGTGCAGACCGTCAACGGCCGGTGGGGGACGACCTACCCGCGGCCCGCGATCAGCACGACCCGCACCGTGCAGCCCATGACCGGCCGCGACACGTTCACCGGCACCCGCCTGGGTCCGCGCTGGGAGTGGAACCACAACCCCGACACCAGCCGCTTCTCGGTCGGCAACGGGCTGCGGCTGCAGACGGCGACCGTGACGAACGACCTGTACGCCGCCCGCAACACCCTCACCCACCGGATCCAGGGCCCGACGTCGACGGCGACGATCGAGCTCGACTACTCCGCGATGGCCAACGGCGACCGGGCCGGGCTCGCGATGCTGCGGCAGTCGTCGGCGTGGATCGGCGTGGTCAAGGGGGGCAACGGTGCCACGCGGGTCGTCATGACGGACGGTCTGGCGATGAACTCGTCCTGGAGCACGACGAGCACGGGCAGTGAGCGGGCGAGCGCCGACGTCAGCGGGGGCCGGATCTGGCTGCGGACGTCGGCGGACATCCGCCCCGGCTCGGGCCGCCAGGCGACCTTCTCCTACAGCACCGACGGCACGACGTTCCGGACCCTGGGTCCGGCGTTCACCTTGAACAACGAGTGGCAGTTCTTCATGGGCTACCGCTTCGGCATCTTCAACCACGCGACGACGTCCCTGGGCGGTGCCGTGACGGTCCGCAGCTTCGACCTCACGACGCCCTGACCTCCTGACGCACCACCGACGCGTCGCCGTCGGGTCCCCGACCGGGTCCCGACGGCGGCGGGCCCGGCCGCGCCCAGACGCCGCGCCGGTGCCCGGCCTCACCACCCGACCCGACGGGACGCTCCCGCGCGCCGTCACGCACCTCGAAGGAGAGCACACGTGACCACACACACCATCGCCCGGAGGGGCTGGGCCAGGAGAGCAGCGGCCCTGCTGGCCACCGCGGGCCTCGCCGCCACGACGGCGCTCGCACTGGCGGCACCCGCGCAGGCAGGCACGACGCTGGGCCAGTCCGCCGCCGAGCGCGGCCGCTACTTCGGTGCCGCGATCGCGGCGGGACGCATGAGCGACTCGACCTACCTCGGGATCGTCAACCGGGAGTTCAACTCGGTGACCGCCGAGAACGAGATGAAGTGGGATGCGACGGAGCCCAACCAGGGCCAGTTCACCTACTCCAACGGCGACCGGATCGTGAACCACGCGATCTCCCGCGGCATGAAGGTCCGCGGGCACGCGCTGCTGTGGCACGCGCAGCAGCCGGGATGGGCGCAGAACATGTCCGGCCAGTCGCTGCGCAACGCGGCCATCAACCACGTCACCAGGGTCGCGACGTACTACCGCGGCAAGATCCACAGCTGGGACGTCGTCAACGAGGCGTTCGCCGACGACGGCCGCGGCAGCCGGCGCGACTCCAACCTGCAACGCACCGGCACCGACTGGATCGAGGCCGCGTTCCGCGCTGCCCGCGCCGCGGACCCGGGCGCCAAGCTCTGCTACAACGACTACAACACCGACTCGATCAACGCGAAGTCGACCGGCGTCTACACCATGGTCCGGGACTTCAAGGCGCGCGGCGTGCCCATCGACTGCGTCGGGTTCCAGTCGCACTTCGGCACCACGATCCCGAGCGACTACCGGGCCAACCTGCAGCGCTTCGCCGACCTGGGCGTCGACGTGCAGATCACCGAGCTCGACATCGAGCAGGGCTCCAACCAGGCCAACGCCTACCGCCAGGTCGTCGAGGCGTGCCTCGCGGTGTCCCGGTGCACCGGCATCACGGTGTGGGGCGTCCGCGACACCGACTCGTGGCGCGGGGGTGCGAACCCGCTGCTGTTCGACGGCTCGGGCAACAAGAAGGCCGCCTACACGGCGACGCTCAACGCGCTGAACGCCGGCAACAACAACGGCGGGGGCGACAACGGCGGCTCGACGTCGATCGACACCAACGCCTGGTACGTGCTCGTCAACCGCAGCAGCGGCAAGGCGCTCGACGTGTACAACCTGTCGACCGCCGACGGCGCGGACATCGTCCAGTGGTCGCGCAACGACGGCAACCAGCAGCAGTGGCAGTTCGTCGCCTCCGGCAACGGCAACTACCGCGTGAAGTCGCGCCTGTCGGGCAAGGTGCTCGACGTCTACGCCCGGTCGACCGCCAACGGCGGGGAGGTCGTGCAGTGGCCCGATCTCAACGGGACGAACCAGCAGTGGTCCGTCGCGATCAGCAACGGCTACGCGACGCTGCGGAACGTCAACTCGGGCAAGGTGCTCGAGGTGCAGGGAGGGTCGGGAGCCGACGGGGCCAACGTCGTCCAGTACGACGGCTGGAACGGCAGCAACCAGCAGTGGCAGCTGGTGCGCGTCGGCTGACCGTCGTCGCCACCCGCGTGCCGACCGCCCCCGTGCCCTCGTGGTGCGGGGGCGGTCCCGCCCCCGGCCCCTGGTCCGGGGGTCGGCGAGACGGCTCGCGCGACCCCGCAGTGCTGCTCTACCGCCTGGCGCCGCGCGACTCGGTGACGGGATTCACCCGCTGAGACCGCGACGACCGCCACGCGCGCCAGGCGCCCGTGGACCACAGCGCCCAGAGCACGAGCAGCCCTTGGAACGGCAGCCGCGCCAGGCGCTTGGCGTCCGTGTCGAGCCCGAAGCCGTCGTTGCCCTCCACGTACTGGGCGACGTTGCCGGGGAAGACCGCGACGAAGAACGCCGCCGCGGCGGCGCCCACCCACGGGCGGTACCGCCGCGGTGCAGCGACCAGCGCCGCACCGAGGGTCAGTTCGACGACACCGGACCCGAGGACGACGAGGTCGGCGTCGACGGGCACCCAGGACGGGACCTGGGCCTGGAACTCCTCGCGCGCGAAGGTCAGGTGGCTGGTGCCCGCGAACGCGAGGAACCCGCCGAGCAGCACGCGTCCGATCGTGCGGGCGATCCCGTCACGTGGCCCACTGCTCCCGTTGCGGACAGAGCTCACGGCGTCCTCCTCGGCTGGGGCGTCCCCTCGAGGCTAGGGCCGAGCCGGGTCAGGCGCCCGGCGCCAGGAGGGACCACCCCGCCGACAGCACCCGCGGCGCAGCCCCGTCCGGCACGAGCAGGACGGTCTGGACCAGCCCGAGCATGCGCAGGTTCTGCCGCTCACCGGGCTGTCCGGTCACCGCCGCGACCGCCGGGTCGATGAGGTTCACGGTCCAGCCCGTCTCGATCGCGCGGTTGAAGGTGTAGCTGAGGGCCGAGGTGACGAGCACGCCACCCTCGACCGGCACGACCTGCACGGGGCCACCCGGTGCCGTCGGGTCCTCCGGTCCGTCGAAGTGCCTGACCTGCGCGTTGGTGATCCGCAGGCGCCCGTCGAGGTCGTCGCCCAGCATCTCCTCCCGGAACGTGCCCAGCTCGCCGAGCTCGACCGCCACTTCCGCGCCGGTCTCCAGGTGCGAGCGGACCAGCTCGACCGCGGCGAGGCCGGTGGCCAGCTGGTCGGGCGAGGCGGCGCTCGCGGGCCCCGGATCGGGCAGCTGGACCGCATCGGCCGGGACCTCGAGCGCGAAGCTGGAGCGCCACGGTGCCGCCGCACGTTCCCGTTCGAACACCCGCAGCTGGACGTCGGAGGCGGTGCCGTCGGTGGTCGGCTCGACGAGCGCCATGAACCACATGGGGTAGGACGTGAACTGGGGGACGGCCGCGTCGAGAGGGGAGTAGGTGACCGTGTACGGCGCGGAAGGCTGGTTGCGCGCCGCGTCGAGCTTGGTGCGGTACTCCATGAGCGCGCGAAGACCGTCCGTGTCGGGGTCGGCCCAGGCACCCGGGTCGAGCTGCGCCGCGACCTCGCTCGCCGCGCTCTCGCGCTCCCCGTACGACGCCAGGGCGGCGTCGAGCTCCTCCGCGTCGGCGGCGATCCTGACGGGCTCCGCGGGCGGCTCCACCGCGGACGGCAGCGGCACGCAGGCCGTCAGCGCGACGGTCAGCCCGGCTCCGAGGACGACGGCACGGCGTCGCACCGTGCGAGGCGCGGCGTCCGCCGGCTCAGGTTCTGGGGCGGTGAGGGTCTCGGGGTCGGTCCCGTCGGCCACGGGCTCGGGCGTCGGCGCGGTGCGGCGACGACCCCGCCGCCGCAGGAGCACCGCGGCTGTGACGAGCAGAGCGCCTGCCCCCGCGACACCGAGGGCGAGGACGAAGAGGCCCGGGACCACGGCGCCGAACGCCAGGGTGGTCGGCGCGGACCCTCCGAGGGGCACGACGACGAACGTCACGGGCTCGTCGGTGAGCGTGACGTCGAGCGACTGCGCTCCGTCACCCGACGCTGACCCGGACCAGAAGGTGGCCGTGGTCGGGTCGACCTCGGGCGCGTCCAGCTCGCCGTCGATCACGTCCGTCGTGAGGGTGCCGGACCGGTCCACCCCCGTGACCCACGAGGCGCCCACGCCCGTGACGTAGTCGCGCGCGTCGACGGGGTGCGCGGCGCCGAGGAACACCGGACCGCCCTGCGACGTGGCGGTGACGTGCAGGGTCAGGTCACGCACGGGGAAGAGGTCGAACGAAGTGATGGCGACGCCCGAGGCCGCGGGGACCCGGCCGGCGGGCAGGGTCGCGGTGTCGTCCGGGCCGACGAGTGCGGCGATCGCCCCTCCGAGGAGCAGGAGCAGGCATCCGACGGTCGACGCGACGACGGCGAGGAGAGTGCGCACGAGGCTCCCTGAGGATGAAAGACGGACAAACCGGACGCGACGCTAACAGTTCCGGCCGCCGGGCGGTGGCGTGCGTCCGTCCCCTGTGGACAGCGGCCCTGGCTCGCTCAGCGCGCCAGGAACCCGCCGTCCACGGCGATGACGTTGCCGGTGACGTACCTCGCCTCGTCGGAGAACAGCCACGCGACCGCGTCCGCCACCTCGCCCGTGGTGCCCGCGCGGCCCATGGGCAGCAGCGTGCTCCACGCGTCCGCGCCGGGCGGCACCATGCCGGGGCCCGTGAACGTCCCGGTGTCCACCGGGCCGGACGCGACGCCGTTGACGCGGATGCCCTGGTCGGCCAGCTCGACCGCGGCGCAGCGGGTGAGTGCCAGGGCCGCCGCCTTGGACGCGGCGTACGGCGCCACACCATGGAACACCGTGCGCACGGAGTGCACGGACAGGTTGTTGACGATCGAGCCGCCGCCTGTGGCCGTCATGTGGCGCACCTCCGCGCGCATGCACAGCCACAGCGCGCGTGTTCACGGCGAACGCCCGGTCGAAGTCCTCGACGTCGGCGTCCGCGACGGTCCCGGGTCCGGCGACCCCGGCGTTGTTGAACGCGTGGTCGAGGCGTCCCCACACGGCGGCTGCGGCATCGAGGGCCGACGCGAGGGCGTCGTCGTCGCACAGGTCGGCCGTGACGAGCGCCGCCTCGCCGCCGGACGCCCGGATGCGTCCGACGACGCCCGCGCCCCGCTCCTCGTCGCGGCCGAGGACGACGACGCGCAGACCGCGCCACGCGAGCTCGAGGGCCGTCGCTGCACCGATGCCGGACGTCGCGCCGGTGACGAGGGCGACCCGCCGCGCGGGGCCGGCCTCGGCAAGTTCCGACCGCGTCGGTGCGGGCGCTGTGGTGCGGTCCATCGGTGGTTCCCCCTGGTGCCGTCGACGAGCGGGGCGTCCGCACCCCTCGCCGACGGCGGGCGTGCGGGAGCGCTCCCAAGCCGTGGCGACACTAGAGCGTGGCGCTGGTCGTCCACAAGCCGATACGGGCGGTGATGAGACGTTTGTCCAGTTCTCAACTACCGGGCCTGTCGCGCGCGGTGCGTACCCTGGGTCCGTGCGCTGCGGGTACTTCGACGCGGGCGTGTGCCGCTCGTGCACGCTCCTGCCGCAGCCGTACCCCGAGCAGGTCGACGCGCAGCAGCGTCACGTCCGCACCGTGCTGGGCGACCCGGCCTCCGTCGCGTGGCTTCCCACCGTCACCAGTGCCGAGGCGGGCTTCCGCAACAAGGCGAAGATGGTCGTCGCGGGCACCGTCGAGGCGCCCACGCTCGGCATCCTCGACGCTCACGGGCACGGCGTCGACCTGCAGGGCTGCCCGCTCTACCCGCCGTCCCTGAGCGCGGCCTTCACGCCGCTGGCGGAGTTCGTCACGCGCGCCGGCCTCACCCCGTACGACGTGCCGACGCGGACCGGCGAGCTGAAGCACCTGCTCGTCACGGCATCGCCCGACGGCGAGCTGATGATCCGGTTCGTCCTGCGCAGCACCGAGGCGCTGGCGCGGACCCGCAAGCACCTGCCGTCGCTCCGGGCGGCGCTGCCGCACCTCGTCGTCGCGTCGGTCAACGTGCAGCCCGCGCACGCGGCCGTGCTCGAGGGGGACCGCGAGATCCTGCTCACCGAGCGCGAGACGCTGCGCATGCGCGTCAACGGGCTCGACCTGCACCTGCGCCCGCGCAGCTTCTTCCAGACCAACACCGAGGTCGCCGCCGCGCTCTACCGGCAGGCCGTCGCGTGGGCCGACGAGGCGCAGGTGACCTCCGCCTGGGACCTCTACTGCGGGGTGGGCGGCTTCGCGCTGCACCTCGCGCGGCCGGGGCGCGAGGTCGTCGGCGTCGAGACCAGCGGCGAGGCGGTCGCGAGCGCGCAGACGACCGCGCGCGACGCCGGTCTGCCCGGCACGCGGTTCCTCGCAGGCGATGCGACGTCGTTCGCGCTCACGGCGGGTGACGCCCCGGACCTCGTCGTCGTGAACCCACCGCGGCGAGGGCTGGGCGAGCCCCTGAGCAGGTGGCTGGAGACCAGTGGCGTCCCGCGCGTCCTGTACTCGTCGTGCCACGCGGGCTCGCTCGCACGGGACCTCGCGCACATGCCGTCGCTGCGCCCGGTGCGGGCGCAGGTCCTGGACATGTTCCCGCACACGCTGCACCACGAGGTCCTCACCCTCCTCGAACGCACCTGACCTCGCTCACTGAGCGCGGCACCCGGCCGATTCGCCCAGCGCGGCACTCCGCCGCCGAGCGCGGTACTCGTTGGTGCCGCGCTGGGCGGGGGAGTACAGCGCTCGGCGCGTGGGCGGCCGGGTCAGGCGAGGGCTTCGGCGAGGAGGCGGAGGGTCTGCTCGCGCGCGGGGGCGCGGTCCGCGGGCGTGCCGCGGGTGGCGCCCGCGACGGGCTGGACCATGATCTCGTCGGTGCCGAGGCGTCGGGCCAGGTCGCGCACCTGCTCGGCCGCCTGCGCCGGGTCGCCGACGATCCACGACGACGTCATCGCCTCGAGCGGGGCGTCGGCGGCCGAGGGCAGGGGAGCGGCCTCGGCATCCTCGACGAGCTCCTGCGGCTCGAGCGTCATCCCCGAGCGCAGCCGCCACATCGAGCGCACCTGAGGCAGCGCCAGGCGGCGCGCCTCCTGCGCGGTGGCCGCGACGGCGACGTTGGCCACGGCGATCGTCCGCGGCTCCGCGAGGGTCTCGGACGGGACGAACGTGTCGCGGTACAGCGCGACGGCCTCGTGGGTCCCCTGCCCCGCGAAGTGGTGGGCGAAGACGTACGGCAGCCCCAGGCGCCCGGCGAGCTGCGCGGAGTACGACGACGACCCGAGCAGCCACAGCTGGGGCGCGGACACCGCGCGGGGCGTCGCGCGCAGCGGGTACGCGGACGACCCGACGCGCACCTGCACGCCGTCGGGCTGCACGAGCGCGGCCAGCGTGGCGACGTCGGCGTCGAACGTGTCGACGCCGTCACCGGTCGACCCGCGCCGCAGCAGGTGGCTGGTCACCGGGTCGGACCCGGGCGCGCGGCCGATGCCGACGTCCACCCGGCCGGGGTACGCCGCCTCCAGGAGCGCTACCTGCTCGGCGACGACCAGCGGTGAGTGGTTCGGCAGCATCACCCCGCCGGAGCCCACACGCACCCGCGTCGTCGCCGCCGCGACGAGCGACATGAGCAGCGGTGCGTTCGTGGCGGCGACGGCCGGCATGTTGTGGTGCTCGGCCAGCCAGTAGCGGCGGGCGCCGACCTCGTCGGCGACGCGTGCGAGCGCGAGCGTCGCGCTGATCGCGTCGGCGGTGGTCTGGTCGGAGCGGACGGGCACGAGGTCGAGCACGGAGATCGCGGTCACCCTCGCCCCAACCTCCCTGTCACGTGCGCCATTCCGTGTGGCGGCGGCCCACGAGCGGCCTAGGGTCCATCCTGTGAGCGATACCGCGCCCCGGTTCCCGGCTCCCGGTGGACCCGTCGGGCCGCTGTGGGTCGTGACGCGCGGCTCCGGGCCGCCGCTGGTGATGCTGCACGGCAACGGCGAGGACCACCACGTCTTCGACAAGATGGTGCCCGCGCTGGGCGTCGGGCGCATGCTCGTCGGCATCGACTCGCGCGCCCACGGACGCAGCGCGCGCGGTGAGGGTCCGCTGCGCATCGCCACCATGGCCGACGACGTCGCCCACGTCCTCGAGCTGCTCGGCCTGCCGGCCGCGGACCTGCTCGGCTTCTCCGACGGCGGCAACATCGGCCTGGAGCTCGCGATCCGCCATCCCGATCGGGTCCGACGCCTGGTCGCCGTCGGGGCCAACCTCTTCCCCGAGGGCATGACGGCGCGGTCGCTCGCCGGGTTGCGGGCGACGCACCGCGTCGTGGCTGCGCTCGCGGGCGCGGTGCCGCCGCTGCGGGTCGTCGCCGAGCGGTTCGCGCTCATGGTCCACGACCCCAGCATCGAGCCGGAGGACCTGTCCCACGTGCGCGCGCCGACGCTGGTGGTGACGGGCGAGCGCGACCTCGTCCGGCCCGAGCACACGCGCCTGATCGTCGAGTCGATACCCGGCGCGCGCGCAGCCGTCGTGGCCCGCGCGGGGCACATGCTCCCGACCCAGGCGCCGCAGCGCCTCAGCGCCCTGGTGGCCGACTTCCTCGCCGAACCGCTCCCCGGTGGGCCGGCCGGCGGAACGCCGGAGGACGACCCGACGAAATCGTGAATTTCGGACACAGGGAACTCCCAGGAGCGCTACTGTGCGCGCCATGTCCACACTCTTCGCGGTCCCGATCAGCGACGCCGAGGCCGTCGCTGCTGCCGGCGGCGCCGCCGTCCTGTTCCTCGTCCTCGGCCTCATCGGCTACGTCATCGCGTCGCTCGGCCTCATGGGCGTCTTCACGAAGGCCGGCAAGCCCGCCTGGGCGGCCTTCGTGCCGATCTACAACCTCATCGTGCTGCTCGAGGTCGTCGGTCGTCCCGTGTGGTGGCTCGTGCTGTTCCTGATCCCGGGCGTCAACATCGTCGCCATGATCATCGTCATGAACGACCTGTCGAAGTCGTTCGGGCACGAGGCCGGCTTCACCGTCGGTCTCGTCCTGCTGACGGTCGTGTTCCTGTGGATCCTGTGGCTGGGCTCGAGCACCTACCGCGGCCCGGCCGCGCTCGCGACCACCGCGCCCAGCACCGCGTACGCAGCCTGACCCTCCCCGTCCACCACCCGGCCCGGTCGCCCTCGTGGCGGCCGGGCCGGCTCGTGTCCGCAGGTCGTCAGCCGGCGCTGACCAGGCCGCCGCCCACCCACGCGCGGATGGCCGCCTCGTCACCGTTCGTCAGCTCCATGCGGGCGCCGCGGCACAGGCCGATGACGTTGTCGGCCCAGCCGCGCGCGACGAGCTCCGGGGTCGGCTTCGCGTCGAGCGACAGGCCCGTGTACAGCACACCGGAGATCACGAAGTTGACGGTCGAGCGGCCGACCTTCGCCCCCGACTGCTGGCACGCCTCGTGCACGCGACGTGACGTCGCCACACGGTCGAACGGGTGCGCCGCGACGTCCGCGGCCAGCGTCTTGAGCACCACGCGGTACTGCGCCTGGCTCAGGCCGGGCGTGTCGGTCACCGCGATGACCTGGCGCTGCAGCTCGTTCGGCGCCGTGTCGGCCACCGCGCCCGGCAGGTCCGCCTCACCGAAACGCTGGGGGTCCCACACGTGACCCGGCGGGCGCGTCGAGACGTCGAGGTCGGGAAGCGCCTTCGCGAGCCACGCCGTGAACCCGCCCGTGCCCGCCCACTGGGACGACGCGAGGGTCGGGTCGGCGGTCTGCGCGACCTGCGCCGCCGCTCCCAGCGGCAGCGGTGCGTCGGCGGTCCGGACCGCACGGCGCACAGCGCGACGGGCGCGCGCCTCGGCCTCGTCGACGACCCGCTCGGTGACGCGCGCCCGCGTCGTGCGCGGGGCGGCCGGCGGTGCCTCCTCGGCGACGGGCTCCGGCGCGACGGGGGCCGCGGCGGTCGCGGCCCGGGTGGCTCGGCGCGACCGCCCCGTGCGCGTCGCCGGGGGAGCAGCCTCCGGTGCGGCGGCTCCGGGCTCCGCGACGACGGGCTCGGGCTCCGGCTGGACGGGCTCCGGGGTGGGCTCCGCCACGAACGTCGAGGCGGTCTGCGTCACGAGGTCCGCGAGTGCGTCCGCCCCGATCACGGTGTCGGCGACCGACCGGTACGCGGACGCGGCGGGGGACGCCGTGATGATGGTCACGCGACGGTCGTCCGCGCGGCACCGCTGCGCCAGCGGCGTGAAGTCCGCGTCGGCGGAGACGATGACGAACTCGTCGTAGCGCGTGGTCGCCGCGAGCGCGTCGACCGCATCGAGCACCAGGTTGATGTCGGCGCTGGACTTGCCCTGCTGCGTGAGGGACGGGCAGTCGACGACCGTGAACCCCGCGCGGGTGAAGTTGGGGCGGAAGCGCGAGTACACCGACGGGTTCAGGTAGCACGCGCGCACCAGGAACCGGCGCGTCAGGTCGCCGTCGACGTCGGACCCCTGGCCGAGCTCGGACAGCCAGTGCGCGGGGTCGGTCGCGAACGCCTCGGCCGCCTGCGGGTCGAGGCGCGCCAGGCCGATGTAGACGTTGTCGAAGTCGACGAACAGCGCGGAACGCAGCCGGCGGGTGTGTTCGGGGGTGATGGTCACACCCCCATCCTGCCGTGCCCGGCCGTCGCTGCGTCGGTAGCGTGCCTACGAGGGGCCGCGGGACGAGCCCCGCGGACGTGGCCGAGGGGAGAAGACCGGGTGCGCAACCAGGACGCGGTGCGACGAACCCGGTGCGGCGGGAGCAGGAGGTGACGACTCTCACGTCCCCGCTCTCCGTCGGTGCGCAGCTCGTCGGTCTCCAGGTGGACCCGCAGGACGCCGAGGAGGTCCAGGAGGTCCCCGACGCCGCGACGACGCCGCCCCCGGCGCCGGACACGACGACCGCTCCGGCCCCGGTACCGGTCGAGCCGACCCGCGACGCCACGACGAACGCGCCCGAGCCGCCGCCGGTCGACGTCACGCCCGCACCGCCCCCGCCGGTCTCACCCGCACCGACGCTCGAGGCCACGCCCGACGTCGTGACGACCGTCCCCACGCCGACGCCGCAGGCGACGGCCACGTCCGGTGCGGTCGTGCCGACCTGGCCCTCCCGCCCGGCGGTCACGGAGTCGTCGTTGCCCTGGGGCATGGTCCTGGCCGCCGCGCTCGTGCTCGTGCTCGCCGCTGTCGGGATCGCCTGGGGCCTGCGGCGGGCGAGCCGCACCGCGGTGGCGAGCCGCACCGCGGTGCCGACGGGGACGGGGACGGCGACGAGGGCGCCGACGGGCGCGGCGGACGGCGACGACGCCCCCACGCTCGAGCTGCCGCCGCTGGGAGCAGCCGACGCGACGCTCGTGCTGCCGCCCGGGGCCACGGGCGAGGACGGCCAGGTGGTCGACGAGGAGGTGGTCGGGGGGCAGCACGACCGCGAGCCGGACGACGGCGAGGACGTCGACGCGCTCAGCGCCCGCGCCGACGTCACGGTGCTGTTCCTGGTGCGCCTCGGCGAGGCGATGATCGACACGGGCTCGCCGATCGTCCAGGTCGACTCGACCCTGGAGCGCGTCGCGGCGGTCAACGGCCTGCCCGACGCCGCCGTGGTGACCTTCCCGACGGCACTGATGGTCTCCGTGCCGCAGCACGACACCGTGAAGACGGCCGTGAGCGCGGCGGGGAGCCGGGTGCTGCGCCTGGACCAGGTCGCCGACGTCCTCGAGCTCGCCGACGCGGCCTCGCGAGGAGACGTGCGTCCGCGCGAGGGCCTGGAGGCGTTGTCCACGATCGTGCTGTCGGAGCCCAGGTCGTCGGCCGCGCGGCGGGCCCTCGGCTACGTGGCCGTGGCGGCCGGCCTCTCGCTCGTCCTGGGCGGCGGGTGGCTCGACGTCCTCATCGCCGCCGTGCTCGGTGGCGTGGTGGCCGCGGTCACGATGGCCACACGGCGCGTCCCCGCGGTGTACGAGGGCCTGATCGTGGCGCTGTGCGCGTTCGTCGTCGCCGTGCCGGTCCTGCTGCTGGTCCGCACGGGGTGGCCGGTGGGCCTGCTGGCACCGCTGGTCGCGCCCCTCGTGACGTTCCTGCCGGGGGCGCTGCTGACCACGGGTGTCATCGACCTGGCGACGCGTCAGATGATCGCGGGGTCGTCACGGCTGGCGGCGGGCGTCATGCAGCTCGTGCTGCTGGCACTGGGCATCACGACGGCCGCCGGGCTCGTCGGGGTGCCCGCCGCCGAGGTCGGGAGCGAGACCACCGGTCAGCCGCTGGGATGGGTCGGGCCGTGGGTCGGTGTGCTGGTGTACGCGGGCGGCGTGGTGCTGAACAACGCCGCGCACCGCGGGTCGCTGCCGTGGATCACGCTCGTGCTGCTGGTCGCGTACGCGGGCCAGGTCGTCGGTGGCGTCCTGTTCGGTGCCGTGGTGTCGTCGTTCGTCGGGGCGCTGGCGATGACGCCCGTGGCGATGCTCGCCGCGGCACAGCGCGGTGCGCCGCCGTTCCTCGTGACCTTCCTGCCCGGGTTCTGGGTGCTGGTGCCCGGTGCCCTCGGCCTGGTCGGGGTGACGTCCGCGCTGGGGCGCTCGACGGACCAGGCGATCACGACGATCATCACCACGGGCATCTCGATGGTCGCGATCAGCCTGGGGGTGCTGGCCGGTCTCGCGCTCGGCGGCCGCGTGCAGCGCCGGTTCGCCCCCGACGCGCCGCGGATCGTGTGAGCGGACCACCGCGGCGGGTGGTCAGGACGAGACGTCGGCCGTCGTGAACCTCGCCCACGCCAGGGCGCCGAACACCACGACCCAGCCGGCCTGCACGGCCAGCCCCTGCGCCAGGACGTCCGCGGACGGCACGACGCGCAGCATCTCCGCGAAGTCGAACCAGTGGTGCGTGAGGAGCACCGGGTGGATGACCGCGACCTGCGGCAGCTGGTCCAGCACGCTCGACACGACCGCCACGACGACCGTGGCCGCCATCGCGCCGACCGGCACCTCGGTGAGCGTCGAGAAGAAGAGCCCGACGGCGACCAGCCCCGTCATCGACAGGCCGACGTACGCGACGACGCCCGCGACGCGCAGCACGCCGTCGGCGAGCGGCACGGTCGTCCCCGACAGCAGGGTCAGGTCGGCGACGCCGAACAGCACGGCGCCCGTCACCAGCCCGACGACCGCGATCCCGAGCACGGCCGCAGCCGCGAAGGTCAGGGCGCCCAGTGCCTTGACGGCCAGCAGCCGGCCGCGGCCGACGGGCACGACCAGCAGGTAGCGCAGCGTGCCCGTGGACGCCTCGCCGGCGATCGCGTCCCCCGACGCGATCCCGATGGTCAGCGGCAGCAGGAACGGCGTGCACAGGAAGAGTGACGCGACGACCAGGAACAGGCCGTTGCCCGTGACGCGGGCGACGAACGGCGGCCCCTGTCCTGCCAGGCCCGCGTCCTGCGCGAGGTAGAGGACGGTACCGAGCAGCAGCGGCACCAGGGCCAGGCCGACGAGCAGCACGATGTTGCGCCGTCGTCCCAGGACGAGCGCGAGCTCGGACCGCACGAGACGGGCGGTGGCGCCGCGGTGACGGACGGGGGCGTCGGTGGGGACCTCGGCCGCCTGTCCGGTGTCAACGAGCGACATCGAATCCCTCCCCGGTGAGCTCGACGAAGACCTGCTCGAGCGACGGGCGCCGCACGTCGAACGTGAGGATCCCGACGCCTGCGCGCACGAGCGCACCAGCGATGTCCTGCGGGGCGGGCAGCGTGCTCGGGGAGGCGCCCGGATCCTCGTCGGCGAGCGCGGCGGAGACCGTCACGCCCCCGTCGGCGGCCGCGGGGTCGACGGTCGCGTCCGCGAGCCCCAGGCGTCGCAGCTCTGCGAGGGCGGCGGCGGCGTCCGGCTGGGGCGTGCGCACGACGACGCGGGACCCGCGCCGGGCCGTGAGGTGGTCACGGGTGCCCTGCAGCAGCAGCCGTCCGCCGCCCATGATCCCGATGTGCGTGCAGACCTGCTCGATCTCGGCGAGCAGGTGCGAGGACACGAGCACCGTGGTGCCGGCGTCGGCGAGCTCGCGCACGAGGTGCCGGACCTCGCGGGTGCCCTGCGGGTCCAGGCCGTTGGTCGGCTCGTCGAGCACCAGCAGGTCCCGTGGTCGCAGGAGCGCGGCCGCGAGACCGAGTCGCTGCTTCATGCCCAGCGAGTACTGCCGGTAGCGCTTGTCCGCCGCGGCACCGAGGCCCACGCGCTCGAGCGCGGCGTCGGCCCGCGCGCGGGCGGTGCGCGGGTCGGTCGACGCGTCGACCGCGTCGAGGCGTGCGAGGTTCGCCCGCCCTGAGAGGTACGGCTGGAACGCCGGGCCCTCGACCAGGGCACCCACGCGTGGCAGGACCCGCGCCGCGGCCTGCGGCATGGGTGCTCCCAGGAGGTGCACCTGCCCGGCGGTCGGCGCCACCAGCCCCAGCAGCATGCGGATCGTGGTGGTCTTGCCCGACCCGTTGGGCCCGAGGAACCCGTAGACGGCGCCCCGTGGCACGACCAGGTCGATGCCGTCGACCGCGACCTGGCCCGTGCGGAACCGCTTGGTCAGGCTGTGCGTGCGGACCGCGTCGTCGCTCACGGCACCAGCCTGCGCCACGGCGGGCGCCGGTGCGGGGACGGCCACCGTGGTGGCCGCCCCCCGAACCGTGGTCACGCCCCGGCCGCCGCGCGCAGCGCGTCCACCGGGACGGCGCCGACGAGCACCCGGCCGTCGTCGAGCACCAGGACCGACAGGAGCGTCGAGGACAGCGCGCGTCCGCCCTCGACGGGCGTGGTCAGCTGGTCGTAGAGGGCCACCGTGTCGAGATCCACGGCCGGCCCGTCACCCTCGGGTGCAAACTCCTCGTACAGCTCCTGCGCACCGGCCGAGCCGAGCTGCTTGTCGACCTGGGGCAGCCCGGAGACGGCGCCCGGGTCACCGGCCACGAGCGCCGCGACGTCGACGTCCGTCAGCTCGACGATCGTGTCCCACCCGGAGCCGGTGACCTTCGTGCCCTCCGGCAGCGGCGCGTCGGCCGGGTCCGCCGGAAGGGACGTCGGCAGGTCGTCCGGTGCCAGCCCCGCGAGCGCCGCGTCGTCGGGCAGCGGCAGGACGACCTCCCGGACGCTGGCCCCCGGGGGGGCGGAGAAGGTGAGGACCGCGTCGTCGGGTGCCGCGAAGGTCACGTCGGTGAAGCCGAGCTCCAGCGCCGGTGTCGCGGCGTCGTCGCTGCCCCACACCTGCACGCGCAGCGGGGACCACGTCCGGGCGTCGACGGCCACGACGATGCGCCCGACCAGCGTGGTGCTGCTCCGGGGGGTCACGACCACCTGGTACGCGTCACGGCCCGCGACGGTGGTCGCCGCGTCCACGCTCACGGTCGCGTCGCGCTGGGCGCGCTCGAGGGCGTCGCGTCCGAGCTCGTCGGGGGTCGGCAGGTCGGCAGGCGGCTGGGCCGTGGCCCTCATCTGCTCGGCGCGCGCGGCGTCGGCCGGCGAGAGCGCGTAGTGCACGACCTCGTCGTCCGACGACGAGTACGTCCACGCCTGCGTGCCGTCCGCCACGACCGAGTACTCCGAGGCGGTCCCCAGCAGCGAGACGCGCGAGCGCTGCCCACCGTCGGACCACACCCGCAGCGTGGTCGAGCCGCCGAGCAGGCTGACCGGGTCAGCACCCGCGACCTGGGTCATCGACAGGTCGGGCAGCCCCAGGCGCGCCGTGTGCACGACCGTCCCCGACAGCGCCTGCGGCTCGGACTCCAGCACCCGGGTCAGCAGCTCCTCGGGCGTGAGCTCCTCCAGGGTGGCCGTGCCCGCCGACGCGAGCAACGGAGGAGCCGCGAACGCCGCGGCGACTGCCACCACGGCGGCGGCGGGGACGGCCCAGGCGGCGCGGATCCGCGACCTGGCGGGGGAGACGGGGGTGGTGTCCATGGCTCCACCGTGCACCCCGCGGCCTGAGCGGACCCTGAGAGCGCGGGCGACCGCGGGCCGCGTGCCGTGGCGCGACGGGTGGGATGCTGCCGGGGTGCGCGTGCTCGTGGTCGACGACGAGGTCGGGCTCGTGCGCGCCCTGCGCCGCGGGCTGACGGCCGAGGGGTTCGCGGTCGACGCCGCGCACGACGGCGACACGGGCCTGGCCATGGCGGTCGACGGCGAGTACGACGTGCTGGTCGTCGACGTGATGCTGCCGCGGCGCAACGGGTACGACGTCGTCACCGCGCTGCGGGCGCGGGACGTGTGGACGCCCGTGCTCATGCTGTCCGCGAAGGACGGCGAGCACGACGTCGCGGACGGGCTCGACGTCGGCGCCGACGACTACCTCACCAAGCCGTTCTCGTTCGTCGTGCTCGTCGCCCGGCTGCGGGCGCTCGTGCGCCGCCCCGTCGCCCCGCGCCCCGCCGTCCTGCAGGTCGGCGACCTGACGCTCGACCCGTCGTCCCGCGCGGTCACGCGTGCCGGCCGGCCGGTCGACCTGACGGTGCGGGAGACCGCGCTCCTGGAGTACCTGCTGCGTCACGCCGGGCGGGTCGTCGGCAAGATCGAGCTGCTGGACCACGTCTTCGACACCGGTGGTGAGGACCCCAACGTCGTCGAGGTGTACGTCGGCTACCTGCGCCGCAAGCTGGGGCGCGACGCCGTCACCACGGTGCGCGGCGCGGGGTACCGGGTGGGCGACGCGTGAGTGGGCCGCACCACGCCGTGCCACGGCCGGCGCGCGGCCTGTCGCTGCGCGCGCGCCTCACGCTCGTCGCGACCCTCGCGGTCGCGGTCGTGCTCGTCGCCGGCGCGCTGGCGCTGTCCGCCGCGCTGGGCACCGCACGGACCGCCGCCCTCGACGACGTCGTCCGCGACCGCTCGGCGACGCTCGCGGCGCTGGTCGCCGACGACCGGGTCCCCGACGCCCTGCCCGTGGTCCAGCCCGGCGAGGTGGCGCAGCTGCTCGACGCGGACGGGGGAGTGCTGGCGACGTCGGCGACCGCGACCCGCACGCTGCCGGTGGTGGACGCCACGACGCTCGCGGACTGGCGCGCACGTGCCGGGGACGAGCCGCTGGTGCTGGGCACCGACGCGAGCGCCTACGACGACGTCGCGCGGGCTGCGGTCCGCGCCGTCACCTACCGCGACGCGCCCGCGACGCTCGTGACGACCGTCCCCGCCACCGACGTGCAGGCCGTGCTGCGTGCGCTGCGGATCGCGCTGCTGCTCGTCGTCCCGGTGCTCACCGCCGGGTTCGGCATCGTGCTCTGGACCGTCCTGGGCCGGGCGCTCGCACCCGTCGAGCAGCTGCGTGCGGCCGCCGCCGAGGTCGCGCGCGCAGGCGGCCCGGGGTCGTTGCCGGTGCCGGTGGCCGACGACGAGCTGGGCGCGCTCGCGCGCACGCTCAACGCGATGCTCGACCGGCTGGAGGTCGCCGCCGCGCGCCAGCGCACCTTCGTCGCGGACGCCGCGCACGAGCTGCGCTCGCCCGTCGCCGCCACCCGGGCCGCGGTCGAGGTCGCCGCGGCCCACCCTGACGCCTACCCCGTCGCGGACCTCGTCGCCGACCTCGCACCGCAGGTCGCCCGCATGCAGACGCTCGTCGACGACCTGCTGGTGCTCGCGCGCGTGGGCTCCTGGGACGTGGCTGCGGGTCCGGTGGACCTCGCGGCGGTCGTCGCGGACGCCGTGGCTGCCGTCGCGCCCGACGCCACGGCGCGCGGGGTGCGTGTCGCCGTCAGCGGCGAGGCGACGGGCACCGGAACCCCCGAGGCGGTCGGCCGCGTCGTGCGCAACCTGGTCGCGAACGCCGTGCGGCACGCGCGCTCGACCGTCGAGGTCCGGGTGGAGGCCGGGGGCGGCGAGGGTGCGGCGCGTGCGCGGGTGGTCGTCGACGACGACGGGCGTGGCGTGGCCACCGCCGACCGCGAGCGCGTGTTCGAGCGGTTCGTGCGGTTGGACGAGGCACGCGAGCGCGACACGGGCGGGGCCGGGCTCGGACTGGCGATCGCCCGTGAGGTCGCGCGCGAGCTCGGCGGTGACGTGCACCTCGACGCCGCGCCGGCGGGCGGTGCGCGAGCCGTGCTGGAGCTCCCGGCGGCCTGACCGCGTGCGGCGGCCGCGGGGCGCACCCGAGGGTGCACCCCGCGCGGGCCGGCGCGTCACGTGCGACGATCCGGTGGCGCGCCCACCGGGGTCGCGCGCGACGGGGAGGGTCATGCCGCTGCCGGTCCGAGGTCCACGCACGCCCGAGGGGACGACGGTTCACGACCACCGGATCGACGGCTTCACGCTGCGCGCCTGGACGGTCGCCGATCGCTCGCCCGACCCGCGCGCCGAGAACGGCCGGGAGGTCGTGCTCGTGCACGGCCTCGGGGCGTCGTCCGCCTGCTTCGAGCACCTCGCGCAGCACCTCGCGCACACCGGCACGGTCCACATGCTCGACCTGCCGGGCTTCGCGCGGGTGCCTCGCCCCGCCGAGCGCCTCGAGGTCGAGGACCTGGCGCACCTCGTCGCGCAGTGGACCGAGCGGGTCGGACTGCTGCGGCCAACCCTGCTGGGTCACTCCATGGGTGCGCAGGTCGTGACCGAGGTCGTCGCGTCCGCGCCCGGGACGTTCTCGGGCCTGGTGCTCGTCGGCCCGACGACCGACGCGGGTGGGCGCTCGGCGCCGCGTCAGATGCTGCGGCTCGCGCGCAGCTCGGTCCACGACTCCCTGGAGCTGCAGAGGGTGCTGCTGCGCTCCTACGCCGAGTGCGGGCCGCGCTGGTACGTCAGGGAGATGGGTGCCATGCTGCGCCACCGCATCGAGGAGCGGCTGCCGGAGGTCGACGTGCCAGTGCTGCTCGTGCGCGGCGAGAAGGACCACGTCGCGCCTGCCGACTGGGCGGAGCTGCTGGCCACCACCGCACCCCGGGGCCGCGTCGTCACCGTCCCCGGTGCCGGGCACGCCGTGATGTACGACCACGCCCGCGAGGTGAGCGACCTGGTCCGGGAGCACGTGGGGTGAGGGGTGTGGTGGCGCGCAGGGTCGAGCAGGGCGTGGCCTGGGCACGCGACTACGCCTGGATCGTCGGCGCCCAGGCGCGCGCGACGCTCCGCCCGCCGCCCGTCGACGCGCTGGCGACCGGCGACCGGGTGCCCGTGGTCCTGCTGCCGGGGATCTACGAGACGTGGCCCGTGATGAGCGGGCCGGCGCGGGTGCTGCACACGGCGGGGCACCCCGTGCACGCGATCCCCGCACTCGGGCTCAACCGGCGCGGGCTGGAGGAGTCGGCGCGCCTCGCCGTCGCGCGGCTCGAGGAGCTCGGGCTCGGGCGCGTGGTCCTGGTCGCGCACTCGAAGGGCGGGCTGATCGGCAAGCTGGTGCTGGCCGACCCCGTGGTGGGACCGGACGTCGCGGGGCTCGTCGCCGTCAACACGCCGTTCGCCGGGTCGGTGTACGCGCGCTGGTTCCCCGCGCGGCCCGTGCGCGCGCTGTCGCCGCTGGACCCGCACGTGCTGGCACTGGCCCGTGAGGTCGCGACGCACGCGCGGATCTGGTCGGTGTTCGCGCGGTTCGACCCCCACGTGCCGGGGGGCAGCGAGCTGCGGGGAGCCGTGAACGTCCGGCTGCCCCTCGACGGGCACTTCCGCCCGCTCGACGACCCGCGGCTGCACGCCGTCGTGCTCGACGCGGTCACACAGCTCGCGGCCGCCGGTCAGAGGCCCGCAGGCTCCTGACCGACGGCCGCGCGAGTCGTCAGTGGTGCGCGGCGACGGGGGCGCCCGCAGGGGCGGGGCGCACGGCGAACGCAGCGCCGATCGCCGGGAGCGTGAGCACGGCCCCGACCAGGAACGCCGCCCGCACCCCGCCGGCGGTCGCGACCACCTCGGACGCACCCCCCGCGGCCAGGCCCGCGGCGGTGGCGGACAGCACCGTGACGAACACCGCAGTCCCCGCGGCGCCGGCCACCTGCTGGACCGTCCCGATGACGGCGGACCCGTGCGAGTACTGCTCCGGGGAGACCGACCCGAGGGCCGAGGTGAACAACGGCGTGAAGACGAGCGCCAGGCCGGCCGACATCGTCAGGTGCGCGCCGACCAGCAGCCACGGCGAGCTGCCGGCGCCGAGCAGCATTGCCATGCCCCAGGTGGCCGCGCTCACCAGCACGGTGCCCGGGACCAGCAGGGGGCGTGGCCCGACCCGGTCGTACGCGCGCCCGACGGCGGGTGCCAGCAGGCCCATGAGCAGACCGCCGGGCAGCAGCATCAGACCCGTGCGCAGGGTGTCGACCCCCAGCACGTCCTGCGCGTAGATCGGCAGCATGATGATGACGCCGAAGAGCGCCATCATCATCACGGCCATGAGTGCCACACCCACGGCGAAGGTGCGGGACCGGAACGTGCGCAGGTCCAGCAGCGCGTCGTCGGTGCGCTGCAGCCGGACCTGCCGCGCGACGAAGAGCGTCAGGCCGGCGGCCCCCGCCAGCAGCGCGCCGAGCGTGACCGTCTCGAGACCGCCGTTCGCCGCCTCACCGATGCGGGACATGCCGAAGACGAGCCCGCCGAATGCGACGGCGGACAGCATCACCGACACGACGTCGACGCGCGCGTGCCGGGGCTCGGTGACGTCCGGCAGCCGCAGCGCGCCCAGCACGAGCGCGCCGAGGGCGATCGGCAGGACCAGGCCGAACATCCAGCGCCAGTCGAGCACCGACAGGATCAGCCCGGAGATCGTCGGCCCCAGCGCCGGTGCGACGGAGATGACGATGGAGATGTTGCCCATCGTCCGTCCGCGCGATGCGGGAGGCGTCACGGTCATCACGGTCGTCATGAGGAGCGGCAGCATGACGGCGGTGCCGGTGGCCTGCACGACGCGCCCGGCCAGCAGCACCTCGAACCCCGGGGACAGCGCGCACACGAGGGTGCCCAGCGAGAACAGCCCCATGGCGGTGAGGAATGCGCCGCGGGTGGTCGTGCGCTGCAGGAAGAAGCCCGTGACGGGGATGACGACGGCCATCGTCAGCAGGAAGGCCGTGGTCAGCCACTGGGCGGTGCTCGCGGTGATCGCGAGGTCGTCCATGAGCCGCGGGAGCGCGACGCCCATGATCGTCTCGTTGAGGATCACGACGAACGTGGAGACCAGCAGGAGCGTGACGGCGAGCCGGTCGCGCGCCGACATGGTCGCCGGCGCGTCGGGGGCGTCGGAGGCCGGGTCCACCACGGCGGTGGGGGGAGCGGTGCGGTCGGTCACGTGATCGCCTGTCGTTGTCGCCCACGGGCGGTGGGCACGGGTCTGGTGCGGGCCGGACGGGGGTCGGGGTGCGCGAGCGCGCCCCGACAGTCTGTGACGCCAACCCACGGAGGGTCGACGCAATTCCGTCCAGCCCTGCAGACCGGTCCGACGACGCGAACTCGTCGGGTCGTCGGACCGCGCGGTCAGACGGCCGCGAGGGCGGCGTCGAGCAGGCCCAGGACCACGGTCGCCGAGCGCTCGGCGGCGTCGTCGACGTGCGCGTTGAAGTCGACGCCCGCGATCGGTCCGCACAGGTCGGAGATGCCGCGCACGGAGAGGAACGGCACACCCGCCAGGTGCGCCGTGTGCGCCAGTGCGGTCGACTCCATGTCGCACGCCAGCGCGTCGGGGAACGACTCACGCAGGCCCACGACCCGCTCGGCGTCGACGAACACGTCGCTCGACACGATCGTGCCGGTGTGCACGGTCAGCCCGCCGGCGTCGACGGCCGCCGCCGCCGCCAGCAGGGCGGGGTCGGCGTCGAACCGCTCGGGCATGCCGGGCACCTGGCCCAGCGCGTACCCGAAGACCCGCGCGTCGGCCGCGCCGTGGACGGTCGTCGCGCCGACGACCACGTCGCCGACCCGCACGTCGAGCCCCATGCCGCCGGCCGAGCCCGCGCTCAGCACGATGCGCGCGCCCGACCCGTGCAGCGCGAGCGTCGCGGCGGAGGCGGCGTTGACGATGCCGATGCCGCAGGTCACGAGCAGGACGCGCGCACCGCCCATCTCGAGCACGCGGCGTCGCGCACCCGCCACCTCGATCTCGTCACCGACCGCGGACGCCCGGTCGAGGAACGGTGACGCCTCGACACCCATCGCCGTGACGACGACGGCGTCGACGCGCACGCCGGGGGCGGCGGACAGCTCGCCGGGGAGGCTCACGCGGTCACCGAGCCCCACTCGTCGCGGGCCGCGAGGAACGTGCGTGCGACGTCCTGCGCACCGGCGAGGGTGTGGTTCGCGCCCCAGCCGCACTGCACCTCGTTGGCCGCCGGCACCTCGTCCGCGCCGAGGATGTCGGTCAGGGTGGCGGCCACGAGGTCCGCGACCTGCTCCGTCGTCCAGCGGCCCTCGAGCATGAGGTAGAAGCCCGTCTGGCAGCCCATGGGGGAGAAGTCCAGGACGCGGTCCGAGTGGTTGCGCGAGTGCTCGGCGAACAGGTGCTCCAGGGAGTGCACGGCGTCCATCTCGAGGTGCCCGACGTTCGGCTGCGTGAACCGCACGTCGAACTTGGAGATGACGTCCCCGTGCGGGAGCTCCTTGAGGTCCGCGAGCCGGATGTACGGCGCGACGACGGTCCGGTGGTCAAGGTTGAACGACTCGACGTTCATGCGCGGTGTGTCCACCGGACAAGTGTGCGGCACGCGGCGCTCCCGGGTGCGTACGTCCGTAGGTCGGGCGCCCGGTCCGCCGCTCAGCGGGCGCGCAGCTCGACGAGCACGCGCGGCAGCTCGGTGAGCAGCTCGCGCGCGAGGTAGCCGTGCGGGCCGACCGCCGCGGCGAGCCGGTCACCGGCCACACCGTGCACCTCGACGCCGAAGCACGCCGCCCGTGCGGGGCTCGCGCCACGCGCGAGCAGCCCGCCGACCGCGCCGGCCAGCACGTCGCCGCTGCCGGACGTCCCGAGGCCCGAGTACCCGGTCGACGACCGCCAGCGCCGTCCGTGCGGCTCGGCCACGACGCCCGCGCACACGACGACCACGCCGAACTCGTCGGCGATCCGCGCGGCGAGCGGGACCTCGGCGTCGTCGTGCCCCTCGTCGCCGGTGTGCGCGTCGTCGTCCAGCAGGTGGCCGGCCTCGGTCGTGTTGGGGGTGAGCACCGCCCGCCCGCGCAGCGCCTCGCGCACGTCGGGAGCGTCGCGCAGCACACCGAGGGCGAACGCGTCGAGCACCAGCGGCGTCGTGCGCGTCACCCCCGCGACGACGGCGCGCAGCAGGGCCAGCGTCCCCGCGGGCGCGTCCAGCCCGGGGCCCACCACGACGACGTCGGCACGCTCGAGCTCGGCACCCAGCCCGTCGCCGGGCCCCGTGACGGAGCCGTCGGCGTCCTCCGGCAGCCCGACCACACCCGCCTCGGGCGTCGCGACCGCGAGCGGTCCGGCGACGGAGGCGGCCACGCCCAGTGTCAGGCGTCCGGCACCCACGCGCAGGGCCGCGAGGCCGGCGAGCAGGACGGCACCGGGCGTCGAGCGCGCCCCCCCGAGCACGAGCACGCCGCCGCGCGCGTCCTTGCCGCCCGTCGGCTCGGGCAGCGGGTGCTCGCGCAGCAGCGCGGGGCTGAGCACCGCGGTGCGCGGCTGGTCGTCAGCCACCGGTGTCACCCGTCCCCTCGTGCTCGGTGATCGGTGCGTCGAGCTCGGCGAGGTGGGACACGTCGTCGAACACGGCCGGCAGCCACGCGTCGTCGACGCGGTCGAGGCGCGTGACCGACGCGTTGCGGACGCTGCGCTCGCGCACGATCGTCATGAGCTCGTCCTCGGTGAGCTCCTCCAGCACGTAGCGCAGCAGCATGACGACCGCGTCGTGCGAGACGACGAGGACCCGACGCCCGGCCTCGCGGCGCTGCACGTCGTCGAGCGCCGCGCGCAGCCGCAGCGCGACGTCCGCCCACGACTCGCCGCCGGGCGGGCGGTGGTACATCTTGCCGAGGTGGCGGCGGCGCTCGGCCTCCTGGGGGTACCGCTCCTGGACGCCGCGCCACGTCAGCCGGTCGAGGATCCCGAGCTCGCGGTCGCGCAAGCGCTCGTCGAGGTGCACTGGCAGGTCGAGCCCGGCGGCCTCCAGGGCGATCCCTCCGGTCTGCCGTGCCCGGACGTAGGGCGAGCACCACACGACCTCGGGGCGATCGGACGGCGGCAGCTGTGCGAGCCAGGCACCGAGCGCCCGGGCCTGGTCCTCGCCGCGCGGCGACAGCGGGGTGTCGGCGTCGCGGGTCGCCACGTCGACGACCAGCGCGGCCTCGCGCTCGGCGCGGGTCGCCGCGACGTTGCCGACGCTCTCGCCGTGGCGCACGAGCACGAGGCTCGTCGGCAGGGCGCGTGCCGTCACCGGCGGCCGCGCTCCTCGAGTGCCGGCAGGATCGTCGTCGGGACGGCGAACGCCAGGGAGAACGCCACGATCCCGGCGGACACGAGCCACGGCCCCGTCGTCGAGTCGCCGTCGAAGCCCAGGGTCAGCAGCACGAACGACCCCACGAACAGCAGCAGGCACAGCACGCCGGTCGCGGCACGCGAGGGAGCCTCCGGGGCGGCGTCGGTGGTGTCCGTGATGTGGTCGTGTGCCATGAGTCCTCCTGCGTCGTGACGGTGTCCGCCGCCAGTATCGCCTCGCGGCGGGGGGCGGGCACGTCGGTCCACGACGTGGCCGCGGCCTCAGCGCAGGGGCAGCGCGCGCGGAGCCCGCGGGCCGTACGTGGGCAGCTGCCCGCGGTGCGTCACCTCAAGGAGCACGAGCACGCGCTGGCGGTGCCCCTGCCACGGCGCGAGCAGGTGGAGCATGCCCGCGTCGTCGGCGCGTCGGCCGGTCAGTGCCCACCCGACGAGGTGCGGCAGGTGGGCGTCGCCGACCTGCACGGCGTCGGGGTCGCCCAGGGCCCGCGCGGTCACCTCGGCCGTCGTCCACGGCCCGATGCCCCGCACGGTGCGCAGCCGGCGCGCGAGCTCGGCGGGCGGGAGGTCGGCCCGGAGCGCGTGCGCGACGGCCGCGGCCCGGCGCACGGTGTCCGAGCGCTGGGCGTCGACACCCGCGCTGCGCCACTCCCACACCGGCAACGCGCCCCAGACCCGCGGCGGCGGCGCGACGCGCAGCCCCTCGGGTGCCGGACCGGGCGCCGGCGTGCCGTGCCGGAGCACGAGACGCCGCCACGACGCCTTGGCGTCGAGGCCGACCACCCGCTGCTCGAGCACCGCGGTCACGACCGCCGACCACACGTCGCCCCCGCGTCCCAGGCGCAGGCCCGCGTGGGTGCGGTGCGCGCGCGCCACGACGGGGTGCAGGTGGGCCGCGAAGCCCGTGGGGTCGTCGAGCACGCCGAGCAGGCCGGGCGCGTCACGGAGCAGGGCCTGCGCGCCCGGCCCCCACGCGTCGGCGCGCACACCGCCGGGCACGGGCGCCACGCGCAGCGTCGCGACGTCGTCACCGCGCCGCGCCGCGTGCCACACGGCGTCGTGCGACCACGACCACGTCGGGTCGCCGGCACCGCGCCGCAGGCGCGCGAGCGCGCCGCGCACGTCGAGCCCGGGCGCGCAGGCGACCACGACGTGCGCGTCACCGGTCGGGGCAGCGGTCACGGCACCAGGATGCACCCGCGCGGGCGGGGCCCGGGCCGTCCCGCGGTCGTGCGCGGATCGTGCACGCGTCGGGGTGCGCGGGGACGGCGCGCGCGGCACACTGCGCCGATGGACGCGTTCCTGGGCCCCGCGAGCGGTCGCCTCGTCGTGCTCCGCGACGCCGCGGTGCTGCGGGTCGTGCTCGGCGGCGCGGTCGACCTCGTGGTGCGCGAGCGCGACACGCCCGCGCTGTGGGAGGCGCTCGACGACCCGCAGGTGCGGGCCGTGGAGGTCGATGCGGGTGCCGTGACGTTCCTCGACTCGAGCGGCCTGTCGGTGCTGGTGCGCCTGGCGCGCGACGCCGCCGAGCGCGGGCTCCCGCTGCGTCTGGTCGCGCTCAGCCCGCGCGTCGACTACCTGCTGGAGCAGACCGGCGTCGGCGAGTGGATGGCCGCGATCGGTCGCTGACCCGCTCAGTGCCCGCGCAGCTGCTCGATCGCGCGCCGGTCACGCTTGGTCGGACGGCCCGCACCGCGGTCCCGCTGCCCGGCGACCGCGACCTGCGTGCGCGGCGGCGGGACGGGGGAGCGATCGAGGTAGGACGCCTGCGCGACCTCGGCCGAGACGCGCTTGACGAGCAGGCGCTGCACGACGACCAGCCGCTCGCGCGCACCGCCGCGCACCTGCACCTCGTCTCCGGGGACCACCTGGGTCGCCGGCTTGGCGCGCTCACCGTTGACGCGCACGTGCCCCGCGCGGCACGCCGCACCGGCGGCCGACCTGGTGGGGAAGAGGCGGACGGACCACGTCCAGGCGTCGACCCGCACCCGACCCTGCGGCTCGGCCACCGCGCACCTCCGTCCCGGGACTCCTGCGTGCTGGTCCCGGACGTCAGCCTGCCACGCCGCGCGAGCCGACGGGTCGCACGACGAGACGCAGCGCCGCGTGGCGGACCGGGACTCGGTGGGAGTCCTCACCGACGTCGTCAGCCCACCACCCCCGTCCGGTACGCCCACACCACCGCCTGCACGCGGTCGCGCAGGTCGAGCTTGGTGAGGATGCGCGAGACGTAGGTCTTCACGGTCTCGTGGCTGAGGACGAGGGTGGCGGCGATCTCGGCGTTCGACAGGCCGTCGGCGACGAGGCGCAGCACGTCGAGCTCGCGAGGGGTGAGCGGGGACGCGTCGGGGTCGACGGGGGGTGGGGCCACGCGGCTGGCGTAGCGGCCGACGAGGCGGCGGGTCACCTCGGGGGCGAGGAGCGCGTCCCCGGCGGCGACCGCGCGGATGCCGTCGAGCAGGCGGGCCGGGGGAGCATCCTTGAGGAGGAAGCCGCTCGCGCCGGCGCGCAACGCCTCGTAGACGTACTCGTCGAGGTCGAACGTCGTGACGACGAGCACCTTGACCGGGTCGGCGGCGCCCGCACCGGCGAGCAGCCGGGTTGCCTCGATGCCGTCGAGGACGGGCATCCGGACGTCCATGACGACGACGTCCGGGCGCAGTCGGGCGGCCAGCGCGACGGCGGTCCGCCCGTCGCCGCACTCGCCGACGACCTCGAGGTCGGGCTGGGCGTCGATGATCGTGGTGAAACCGGTGCGGATGAGCGCCTGGTCGTCGCACACGAGCACGCGGGTCGTCATGACGCACCGTCGACCGGGATGCGGGCGTGCACGTCGAACCCGTCGGGGCGCGGCTCGGCGCGCAGCTCGCCGCCGAGCATCGCGACCCGCTCGCGCAGGCCGACCAGCCCTCGGCCCGACCCGGGTGCGGGCGGGGTGGTGGCCGGACCCTCGGTGCTCACGTGCACGCTGATCTCCTCGTGGTCGTGCCGGACGCGGACCGCCGTGGCGCTGCCGTGCGCGTGCTTGAGCGCGTTGGTCAGCGCCTCCTGGACCACCCGGTAGACGGTGAGCTCGGCGCCGCTCGGCGTGGGTGACGGCACCCCCTCCTCGACGTACTCGACCGGCTGCCCGGCACGGCGGGTGCGTTCGACGAGGTCGAGGACGTCACCGACGGCCGGTGTGCGCTGGTCCGGGCCGTGGCCGGGGTCGAGGACGTCGAGGAGGTGCCGCAGGTCCGCGACCGCCTTGCGCCCGGTGTCGGCGACGGCCTCGAGGGTGCGGTCGAGGCCCTCGGGGTCGGACGTCCGGTACCGGGCGGCCTCGGTCTGCACGACCATGGCCGTCACGTGGTGGGTGACGACGTCGTGCAGCTCGCGTGCCAGCCGGGTGCGCTCGGCGGTGCGGGTGCGCTCGGCGACCTGCTGCCGCCGCCCGGCCTCGACGGACCGGGTGTGTCGCAGCCACGCACCCGCGGCCCACGCGGCCGACACGAGCAGGTAGAACGTCACGTAGCCGACTGCTTCCTCCGTGCCTCCACGCGCGTCGAGCGCGACTGCCAGCGCGACGTACGCCACCGTGAGACCGACCACGGTCGCGCGCCGGTGGCGTTCGACGTGTGCGCCCCCGCTGATCAGCGCGATCGCCAGCGCGGCGCCGGCGAACGTGTGGTAGCCGCGGAGCTGGTCGAGCGCGAACCCGACGGAGACCAGCGCGAGGCACGCGACCGGCCACCGGCGGCGGACCGCCAGTGGCAGGCACTGCAGCGCGATGACCACCGCGCCCCAGCCGTCGAGCGCCCGGTCCGGGAGCTCCCCGAGCCGGGTGCCCTGCGCATCGAGCGCCGGGACGTACGACGCACCGAGGAGCAGCAGGGCAGGGGGGAGCTCCCGGCCCGTGGCGGCCAGGCGGCGCCACACGTCCTGCAGGCGCGCGTTCACGCCGACAAGGTAGCGACAGGAGCCGCGTCCTCCGTGCGTCGACGCGCCGCCCGGCGCATCGGCACCACGTGCCCACGCCGGTACGCCACCACCATGAGGACGACGGTGAGCGCCGCTCCGGAGAGGACCGCCACGAGGCTTGCCTCCGGGCCGAACGCGCCGCCGGCGAGGAGCACCGGCCCCGAGGTCACGCCCTCGAGCAGGCCCCGGGCGTCGAGGTTGCCGCTCACCACGGTGCCGAAGATGCCCGACGCGGCGAAGTTCCAGCCCATGTGGATCCCGATGGGCAGCCACAGCGAGCGTGTCGCGACGAACGCCGCGCCGAGCATGAGACCGGCCTCGACCGCGATGGCGAACGCGCCCCAGGCCGTCGCGGCGGGATTGAGCAGGTGCATCGCACCGAACAGCGCCCCGGTGACGGCCAGCGCGACCCAGGTGCCCGCCCAGGACTCGAGGTGCCGCTGGATCAGGCCGCGGAACAGCACCTCCTCGGTGGCGGACGCTGCGGCCGCGAGCCCCAGCAGCCCGGCGGCCGCCGTCACCGAGCCCCACGACTCGATGCGGTACCCGCCGAACGCCGCGATGACGGCGATGACGGCGACGAACATGAGCACGCCGACGCCGGTGCCACGTGCCAGCGAGCGACCGGCACCCTTGAGCGCGACCTCGGCGGGTGCGCGACGCTCGGTGCGTCGCACGACCCACCTGTAGGCGGCCACGGCGAGCACCGCGGCGAGGACGCCGGCGATGAGCTGCACCACCCCCGGGCCGGGGACGGAGGTGACGGTGAGGCCCCCGGCCATCCAGACGGCGACGACGACGACGAACTGTCCGACGATGTGCATGACGGTCCTTCCACGGGTGCGCACGGCCTCGTGGCCGTGTTCCTCGAGGTTAGGAAGCGGGGGGTGCCCGGCGGGTCCCCGCCCGGCGGACACCTGCAGGTCCCTCGCTCGGGGGACAGGGGGTGTCCGACCCCCACCCGCCCCTGCGGCTCGGCCACCGCGCACCGCCGTCCCAGGACCTCGGCGTGCTGGTCCCCGGACGTCGGCCCGCCACGCGGCGTGAGGCGACGGGTTGCACGACGAAACGCTTCGACGGTCCCCTCGTGCCTGTCGCGGACACCACGCTCGACCGCGGGTGCCCCTGAGGTGCCCGCCCGCAGCCCTCGGTGCGCGGGTCCCGTCGTCGTCGAAGGAGCCGGTCGCATGACCCACCATCCGCTGCGCCGCACCGGTGCGGTGCTGCTCGGCCTCGTCCTGCTCGTCCTGGCCGGCGCACTGGCCACCGCACCGGGCGCCGTCGCCGCCGACCCTGTGCGCGTCATGGCGCTCGGCGACTCGATCACCGGGTCGCCCGGCTGCTGGCGCGCGCTGCTGCACCGTGACCTGACTGCCGCGGGACACCAGGTCGACATGGTCGGCACGCTGCCGGCGCAAGGCTGCGGCATCGCCCACGACGGCGACAACGAGGGCCACGGCGGCGCCCTGGTCACCCACGTCGCGGCGTCCGGTGAGGCGGCGGCGTGGTTCGCGGCGACGCGCCCCCAGGTCGTCCTCATGCACTTCGCGACGAACGACGTGTGGAGCAACCGCAGCAACGCCCAGATCCTCGACGCGTGGACGACGCTCGTGCGGCAGCTGCGCGCGGTCGACCCGCACGTGGTCGTCGTGGTCGCGCAGATCATCCCCGTCGCGCCGCCGACGTGCGCGCAGTGTCCCGCGCGCACGTCGTCGTTCAACGCCGCGGTGCCCGCCTGGGCCACGGCGACCTCCACGGCCGCGTCGCCGGTCCTCGTCGTCGACCACGCGACGGGCTGGGACCCCGCGCGGGACACCTCCGACGGTGTGCACCCGAACGATGCGGGCACCGCGCGCATGGCAGCGACGTGGTTGCCCGCCGCACAGCGGGCGCTCGCGCTCGTCGGAGGTGCGACGCCGACGGTCAGCCCGACGCCCGCGGTGTCCGCGACGCCGACCGCCTCGCCGACGCCGACCGCCTCGCCGACGCCGACCGTCTCGCCGACGCCGACCTCCACGCCCACGGTCTCGCCCGGCGGCGCGTCGTGCACGGCCGCGTACACGGTCGCGAGCCAGTGGCCGGGTGGGTTCGTCGCGAGCGTGCGGGTCACGAGCGGGCCTACGCTCCTCACCGGCTGGACGGTGCGGGTCGACCTGCCCGGCGGTCAGGTCGCGCACGCGTGGAGCAGCACCGTGTCCGGCGCGGGCCCGGTGACGTTCACGCCGGCGGCGTGGAACGGCACGCTCGGCGCCGGCGCGTCGACCGAGCTCGGCTTCCAGGGCACCGGTAGCCCGACCCCCGGGGCGGTCACCTGCACGGCCCGCTGACCGCCCGGACGCACCGCGACCCGCGGACCGGTCGGCTCACCGTCGCCGGTGGGCCACCCGGTCCGCGGGTCGTCGTCGGGTGTCAGCCCCGCAGCTCGAGGTACTTCTCGATGAGCGCGCGGGTCGAGGGGTCCTGCGCGGCGAGGGCCGCGGCGTCGCCCTGCACGGCCGGCGCGATCTCCATCGCGAGCTTCTTGCCCAGCTCGACGCCCCACTGGTCGAACGAGTCGATGCCCCACACCACGCCCTGCGCGAACGTGATGTGCTCGTACAGCGCGATGAGCTGCCCCACGACCGACGGGGTGAGCGCGGGCGCGAGGATCGACGTGGTCGGCCGGTTCCCCGAGAAGACGCGCGCGGGGACGATCTCCTCGGGCGTGCCCTCGGCGCGGACCTCGTCGGCGGTCTTGCCGAACGCGAGCGCCTTGGTCTGGGCGAAGAAGTTGGCGAGGAACAGCGCGTGCACGTCCGTGTCGCCGTCGCGCAGCGGGTAGGCGGGGTTCGCCATGGCGATGAAGTCCGCCGGGATCAGCCGCGTGCCCTGGTGGATGAGCTGGTAGAACGCGTGCTGGCCGTTCGTGCCGGGCTCGCCCCAGTACACCTCGCCGGTCTGCGTCGTGACGGGCGTGCCGTCCCAGTGCACCGACTTGCCGTTCGACTCCATGGTCAGCTGCTGCAGGTACGCGGGGAAGCGGTGGAGCAGCTGGGCGTACGGCAGCACCGCGTGGGTGTGCGCACCGAGGAAGTTGACGTACCAGATGTTGAGCAGCCCCATGAGGAAGGGCACGTTCTGCGCGACGGGCGTGGTGCGCGCGTGCTCGTCGACCGCGTGGAAGCCGTCGAGCAGCTCACCGAACGCGTCGGGGCCGATCGCGATCGCCAGGGACGTGCCGATCGCGGAGTCCACCGAGTAGCGCCCGCCGACCCAGTCCCAGAAGCCGAACGCGTTGGCGGGGTCGATGCCGAAGTCGGCGACCTTGTCCAGCGCGGTCGACACCGCGACGAAGTGCTGCGCGACGGCGCCGCGACGGGCCTCGTCGGTGTCGGCGATGTGCCCGCCGGCGACCAGCGCGTCCCACAGCCACTGCCGTGCGAGGCGCGCGTTGGTGAGGGTCTCGAGGGTCGTGAACGTCTTGGACGCGACGATGAACAGCGTCGTCGTCGGGTCGAGGTCCTGGGTCTTCTGCGCGAGGTCGGTCGGGTCGATGTTGGAGACGAACCGCACCTCGAGCTCGGGGGCGACGTACGGCTCGAGCGCCTCGTACACCATGACCGGGCCGAGGTCGGACCCGCCGATGCCGATGTTGACGACCGTGCGCACGGCCTCGCCGGTGACACCCGTCCACTCGCCCGAGCGCACCTTCTCGGCGAACTCGGCGACCTCGCCCAGCACGGCCTGCACGTCGTCGTCGACGTGCTGACCGTCGACCACGAGCGGCGGCTCGGCGTCGGCGGGACGGCGCAGCGCGGTGTGCAGCACCGCGCGGTCCTCGGTGACGTTGATGTGATCACCGCGCAGCATCGCCTCGAAGCGGTCGGTGAGGTGCACCTCGTCGGCGAGGCGCGCCAGCAGCCCCAGGGTCTCGTCCGTGACGAGGTTCTTCGACAGGTCGACCGTCAGGTCCGCGACCTGCAGCGTCAGGCGCTGCGCACGGTCCGGGTCGTCGGCGAACCAGCCGCGCAGGTCGGGGCGCAGCGTGCTCTCGTGCTCGGAGAGGGCCTGCCAGGCGCTCGTGGTCGTCGGGTCGATGGGCGGCGTGGGCACGTGGGCTCTCCTGGTCTCGACGAGCGGGGCCCGGCGGGTTCCCCCGTCCACCGTAGGGCCGCCGGGGCGGTCCCCGCACGGGACGTCCGGCGGCGGGGACGGATACCGTGTGCGGCATGCCTCGTCTGCCCGTCGCCCTCGTCGCCGCGGTGGGTCTCGTCGCCGCGTTCGCGCTCGCGCAGGGCACGGGCGTGCGGTGGCTCGGCGGCGTGCTCCTGCTCGTCACCGTCGTGGCGTGCCTGGTGCTGGCCGTGCCGCGGGTCGGCTGGTGGCGTCCGCTCGCCGTGGCGGCCGTGGGCCTCGGCGCGTTCGTCCTGTCGCACGTCGCAGCCGACGTGCTGGGCGCGTGGCCGGCCGTGCTGACGGCCGCGGCCGTGCTCGGTGCGACGGGCTGGTGGCTCGTCGACCGGGCACGGCCGCGGGTCCTCGCGGACCGCTGACGCGTCATCGGTAGGTGATGCTCGACGTGCTGTAGCCGCACGCGCTGCTCGGGCCCGACCCGACCTTGGTCGGCTCCCCGGACGTGACGCCCCGGTACTCCTCGCAGATGACGATCTTGCGCGACGAGTCGTTGAGGATCGTCACGCCGGAGATCGTCGCGCGGTCCCCGAGGTTCGGGTTGATCCCGACGAGCGCCTTGCCGGGCGCGGTGACCTGGATGTTGGAGACCTGCACCGTCCGGGCGTGCTGCGTGGAGCAGTTGCCGCACGACCGGTAGAGCTTGCCGAAGTCGGAGACCTGGAAGTTCTTGATGACGAAGGTGCCTGGGCCGTTGTGCTGGAACACCTTGTCCGACGCGGAGCGGGCGCCGCCGCCGTCGACCGTCATGGTCTGCGAGGACGACGAGCCCTTGAAGGTCGCGGCGTCCTCGCCGACGTCCTCCCACCAGACGTTCTGCACGGTGCAGGTGCCCTTGCAGTGGATGCCGTCACCGGCGCCGGTGCCGATGATGACGTTCTTGATGGTCGCGCCGTCCGCCAGCTCGAACATCGCGGGCTGGCCCTCGTCCTGCCCGCCCGAGGAGATGCCGTAGTACCGCACGAGCCGGCCGTCGAGCGTGCCGGTGACCTTGATGGTCGAGGACACCTGCTGCTGCCCGGTGGCCGACGGCCACGACACGTTGCCCGTGGGCGGGGGAGTCGTGGGGGAGGTCGTGGGGGAGGTCGTGGGCGTGCCGCCGCCCGACCCGACCCGCACGAGCTGCCACTGCTGGTTGTACTGGTTGTTGTCGGTGAGCTGGGTGACCGTCGCGCCGTCGGCGGTGGAGCGGTCGGTGACCGTGACGGCCTTCCCGGAGTGCCGGTTGAGCAGCCGGACGTACGCGCCGCTCGCCGAGTCGGAGAGCCTGAACTGCTGGTTGGTGCCGTTGAGGTCGGTGTACTGGCGGAACTGGCCGCCGTCGGCCGTCGACCACTCCCACAGGTCGAGGACCTTGCCCGAGTGCCGGGACCTCAGCCGGTAGTACCCGGAGCCGGAGTCCACGAACTGCCACTGCTGCCAGCTGCCGTCGTTGCGCGGCCACTGCTGGATGACGGCGCCGTCGGCCGTGGAGGTGTCCCTGACGTCCATCACCTTGCCGCTCTGGCGGTTGACGAGGACGTACCAGGCGTTCGTGTCGACGCTCGCGGCGGTGGCGCTCAGGGCCGTGGCGAGGCCGAGGGTGCCGCCCAGGGCGAGCGCGAGGGCGGCGGCGAGCAGGACGCGGAACGAGCGTCGGGCCGCCGGTGGTCTGCGGGACATGTCTGCCTCTCGTAGGTGAAGCGCTTGCGCGCCACCCAAGCACGGCAAGCGTTTCGGGTGAAGCCCCCGAACCAGGATGAAACGCTTCGCTGTGAACGATCACATGGCGGGGCGTCGGCCGAGGTCGCGTGCGCGGGGAGGCGGGGCTGCGAGGATGCGCGCATGCCCGCTCCGCTCGTCTGCTGCGGCCTGACGACCCTCGACGTCACGCAGACGGTCGACCGCCTGCCCGCCGCCGACGAGAAGGTCGTCGCCGACGGCCTCGACGTGACCTTCGGCGGTCCGGCCGCCAACGCGGCGGCCGTGGCTGTCGGCCTCGGCGTGCCGACCACGCTCGTCACCGTCCTGGGCACCGGTCCGTTGGCCGACGTCGCGCGCGCCGGCCTGGCCGCCGCGGGGGTCGCCGTCGTCGACCTCGCACCCGACGCACCCGACGTCCTGCCCGTGTCGACCGTGCTCGTGACGCGCGCGACGGGCCAGCGCGCCGTGGTGTCGGTGAACGGCGCTCGCACGCCCCGGCTGCCCGCGCCCGCGGTGGACCTGCTGACGGACGCCCGTGCGCTGCTCGTCGACGGGCACCACCCCGGGGCTGCGATCGCGCTCGCGCGCGCCGCCCGCGCGGCGGGTGTCCCGGTCCTCCTCGACGGCGGCAGCTGGAAGCCGACGACCGCCGACCTGCTCACGGTGGTCGACCTCGCCGTCCTGTCGGGCGACTTCCGGCTGCCGGTGCCGGAGCCGCGCGACGCTCGGGGGCCCGGCGGCGCGCTCGACGACGAGGCCGTGGACGCGCTGCTCGACGCCGTCGCGGCGTACGGGCCGTCGTTCGTCGCGCGCAGCGCGGGCGCCGGACCGGTCCGGGTCCGCCACGCGCGGCCCGACGGGGTCGTCACGAGGTCCGTCCTGCGCCCTCCTGCCGTCCCGCGCGGTGCCGTCGTGGACACCCTGGGTGCCGGCGACGTGCTGCACGGCGCGATGGCCGCGGCGCTCGCCAAGGGCGAGGGGCCGTCGGACGCCCTGGCCGAGGGGGTGCGTCGGGCGACCGCCTCCGTGCGGCACGCGGGCGCGCGGGGGTGGCTGGACGCGTCGCGCGACCGGTCCTGAGGTGCCGCCCGCGGCGCACGTCACCGGTGGGTGACGTGCCTCGTACGGACGTGTGACGCGCCGGTCACGATGTGATCACGGTCACGTCGGGCCGTTGACGTGGATTTGTAAGGAAGGTCTACTAACAAACATGTCGAGGTCGTCGCAGCCGCTCACCGCCCGCACCGCGGGCCCGGTCCGGCACCAGCTGCGCCCGACCACGAAGGTGCTCCCCGAGCACGCCCGGGCCCACAACCGGTCGCTCGTCCTCGGGCACCTGTTCCACGACGGACCCTCGTCCCGCGCGGACATCGCGCGCAGCACCGGCCTGACCCGCGTGACGGTGTCCGACCTGGTCGCGGCCCTGCTCGCCGAGGGACTCGTCGCGGACCTCGGGGTGCGCGCCGAGAGCAGGGTGGGCAAGCCCGCGACCCTCGTCGGCCTGCGCTCGTCGGACCACCACGTCGTCGTCGTCGACCTCACCGACGACGCGACCGTCCACGGCGCCGTCATGACCCTGGACGGCCAGGTGGTCACCCGCGAGCACGTGCCCAGCGGTGGTGCGACCGGGCCCGATGCCGTGACGCTCGTCGAGGAGCTGTGCCGCCGGCTCCTGGCCGACGCCACCCGGCCCGTCGTCGGTGTCGGCATCTCGTCACCCGGTGTCATCGACGCCGCGGGGCGCGTCGTCGAGGCGCCCAACCGCGGGTGGTACGACGTGCCGCTCGCCGCGCGCCTGTCGGCCGCCCTCGGCCACCCCGTGCACGTCGCCAACGACGCCAACACGCGTGCCCTCGGGGAGTACACCTACGGCGGCGCCGCGTCCGACGCGATGGTCGTCACCGTGGGCCAGGGGGTGGGCGCCGGCATGCTCGTCGACGGCGCCCTCGTGCGCGGGCGCGGCCACGCCGCCGGAGAGATCGGGCACGTCACGGTCGTCGACGCGCAGACCGCCGACCAGACCCCGCTGCCGTGCGCCTGCGGACGCACGGGCTGCCTCGAGACCGTGCTCAGCGCCCCCGCGCTGCGCCACCGCATCGGTCTCGCACCCCAGGACGCCGACGCCGCGCTGGCGTCGGTCGGACGGATGCTGGGCCGCGCCCTGGCACCCGTCGTCAGTGCGCTCGACCTCGCCGAGGTCCTGCTCTCCGGCCCGCCGGAGCTGCTCGACGGACCGCTGCGCGAGGCCACGACCACCACCCTCCGTGACAGGACGATGCCCGTCATCGGGCAGGGCCTGCGGGTGCGGATGGCGGCTCTCGACGAGGACGCGGCGCTCGCAGGCGCCGCCGTGCTCGTCCTGTCCGGGCAGCTCGGGATCACGTGACGGTCCGGAGCGACCGGGGCCGGCCCGTCGTCACGTGACGACGACGAGCCGGCCGTCCAGCAGATCGGCAGCACCACCCACCGGCGTCGTCGTGACGACGATCGCCTCGCACACGGGAGGAACCCCCACGTGAAGATCCTACGTTTCGGCGCCGTCGGCATAGCGGCGGCACTCACGCTCACGGCGTGCTCCGACGGCGGCGACGCCGGTACGGGCACCGCGTCCGGCGGGTCGCAGGGCACCGAGATCCGCGTCTGGCTCGTCGGCACCGACACCCCCGACGAGGCCCGGGAGTACCTGACGACGACGTTCGAGAAGGAGAACCCCGGCTCGACGCTCACGATCGAGGAGCAGTCCTGGACCGGGCTGGTCGACAAGCTCACCACGGCGCTGTCGTCGTCCGACTCGCCCGACGTCGTCGAGGTCGGCAACACCCAGGCCGCCACCTTCACGTCGGCGGGGTACTTCGCACCGCTCGACGACATCGCGGAGGACCTCGGCGGGGACGACCTGCTGCCCGGCTTCGTCAAGGCCGGCACGTGGGAGGACACCTTCTACGCCGCGCCCTACTACGCCGGCTCGCGCATCGTGTTCTACAGCGAGCAGGTCCTGGGCGGCACGCCCGTCCCGACGACGCTCGACGAGTACGTCGCAACCGCCAAGTCGCTGAAGACCGCCGACCGCTCCGGCCTGTGGTTCCCCGGGCAGGACTGGTACAACGCCCTGCCGTTCGTGTGGGAGAACGGCGGCTTCATCGCCGAGCCGGACGAGGACGGCACCTGGGAGGCGGGCTTCTCCTCCCCGGGCGGCATCAAGGGCCTGACGCAGGTGCAGGACCTCATGGTCAACGCGTCGAACGCCCCCAAGGACGGCGACGAGGCCGAGCTCCAGGTGCCCTTCTGCGCCGGTCAGACGACCTTCCTGTCGGCGCCGAACTGGATCCGCTGGTCCATCCAGGCACCCGCGGACGCCGAGGCCCCCGGCTGCCCCGACACGTTCGGTGCCGACCTGCAGGCCTTCCCGCTGCCCGGCACCGAGGCCGGGACGACGGCCAAGGTCTTCGCCGGCGGCTCGAACGTCGCGGTCGCCACGAAGTCGGGCGACGTGGACCTGGCCAAGAAGGCCCTGACCATCCTGCTCTCGGAGGAGTACCAGACGATCCTCGCGGAGAACTCGATGATCCCGGCCCGCAAGTCGCTCGCGGCGGCGCTGCCGGACGACGAGTTCACGCAGGCGTCGGCCGCCGCGGCGGCCAACGCCGAGCTCACGCCCGCGACGCCGAAGTGGGGCGACGTCGAGGCGCAGAAGGTCATCCAGGACGCGCTCGTGCAGATCGCGCAGGGTGGTGACGTCGAGACGATCGCGCAGCAGCTGGACGCGCAGATCGAGTCCATCCTCAACGGCTGACGCGGCGCCACCGGCCGGGGCCAGCGGCGTACGCGGGCCCCGGCCGGGTCCACCCGGAGGGACACCATGAGCTCGACCATGCTCCAGACCGCGCCGCCCGACGCTGCGCCGGCCCCTCGGACGAGGCGCGTGCCCACCGCGACCCGGCTGCTGCCGTGGTTGCTGCTGGCGCCCAGCCTCGCCGCGCTCGTCGTCATCACCGGCTACCCGCTCGTGCGGATGCTGTGGCTCTCGCTGCACGAGTACGAGCGCGCCCAGCTGCTCGGCGTGCCGGCGCCGTTCGTCGGCCTCGACAACTACGTCGCGACCCTCACCGACGCCCGCTTCTGGACCGTCACCGCGCGCAGCTTCGTCTTCATGCTCGTCTGCGTCGTGCTGACGATCACCGTCGGCACGCTGGTCGCGCTGCTGCTCACCAAGCTCGGCCGCGTCATGCGGCTGGTGCTCTCGCTCGGGCTGCTGCTGGCGTGGGCCATGCCCCCGCTGGCCGCGATGCTCGTGTGGGGCTGGATCTTCGACAGCCAGTACGGCGTGGCCAACCACCTGCTCACGTCGCTCACGGGCGACGACTGGATGGGGCACCTGTGGCTGATCGACCCGGTGTCCTTCTTCGCGGTCGCCGCCCTCGTCATCGTGTGGGGTGCGATCCCGTTCGTGGCGTTCACGCTCTACGCCGGGTTCACGCAGGTGCCCGGCGAGGTGCTCGAGGCCGCGCAGCTCGACGGGGCGAGCGCGCGGCAGCGGTTCTTCCGCGTGCAGGTGCCGTACGTGCGGACGATCTACGTGGTGCTCATCGTGCTGTCGATGATCTGGGACCTGAAGGTGTTCACGCAGATCTTCGTGCTCCAGGGGATCGGCGGCATCAAGTCCGAGACGAGCACCCTCGGCGTCTACATCTACGAGATGGGGATGGCCCAGGGGCACTACGGCGCCGCCAGCGCCATCGCCGTCATCTTCACCGTGATCATGCTCGCGATCTCCGCGTACTACGTGCGGGCGACCGTCAAGGAGGAGCAGCTGTGAGCCTCGCACCCCTCGGTGCCGCCGCGGCCGGCGCGCCCGTCCCCGCCCTGCGGCCCGGGGTCGTGACCCGCCGCCGCCCCGCCCGCCGCACCGCCGCCTCGTTCGGTTGGGGAGCGGTGGCGGCGCTGCTCGCCGCGGCGTTCGCCTTCCCGGTGTACTGGATGGTCAACACCTCGTTGCTGCCGACCAACCTCGTCTCCGGGCCGGAGCTGCACCTGTGGCCCGACGAGCTCACGTGGCGCAACTACGACACCGCGATGTTCGGTCAGGTGCGCTCGCCGTTCGTCCCGGCCCTGGGCAACTCGCTGCAGGTCACCTTCCTCGTGCTCGTCGCGTCGATGGTGCTGGCGTTCTTCGCGTCGCTGGCGCTCACGCGGTTCCGGTTCCGCGGGCGCAAGGCGTTCGTGCTGTCGATCCTGGTGATCCAGATGGTGCCGGGCGAGGCGATGATGATCTCGGTCTTCCAGCTCGTCGACTCCTGGCAGCTGCTCAACACCGTCATCGCGCTCGGCATGGTCTATCTCGCGGGTGTCCTGCCCTTCACCATCTGGACCCTGCGCGGCTTCGTCAACGGCGTGCCCGTCGAGCTCGAGGAGGCCGCCATGATCGACGGCTGCTCGCGGCCGCGGGCGTTCTGGAAGGTGACGTTCCCCCTGCTGGCACCGGGTCTGGTGTCGACCGGCGTGTTCGCGTTCCTGCAGGCCTGGAACGAGTTCATGATGGCGCTCATCATCATGACCAGGCCCGAGTCCATGACGCTGCCCGTGTGGCTGCGCACGTTCCAGCAGGCCACCAAGGCGACCGACTGGGGCGCGCTCATGGCCGGATCCGTGCTCGTCGCGATCCCGGTCGTCGTGTTCTTCCTCATCGTGCAGGGGCGGATGACCGGCGGACTGGTGTCCGGGGCGGTCAAGGGCTGAGGTCATGGACGCCACGATCCCGGGGGGGAATCCCGTCGTGCCCACGCGCACCGGCACCACGAGCACGACGACCGGCACGCGCGTCGGGCCCGGCCCGGCGGGCTGGTCCGTCGGGGTCGACGTCGGCGGGACCAAGGTGCTCGCGGCGCTGCTCGCCGCGGACGGCGCCGTGGCCGGCACGCACCGGATCCCCACCGTGCGCGGGCCCGACGGGCTCGTCGCCGCCGTGCGCACGTGCGTGCGCGCGCTCGCCGCGGACCACGGCCTGCCCCTCGACGCGCTGAGCGGCGTCGGCGTCGGTGTCCCGGGGGTCGTGGATCCCGCGACGGGATCGGTGGAGCACGCCGTCAACGTGGGCGTCGAGCATCCGTTCCGGATGGCGGACGCTATCGCCGCCGCGCTGGGCGACGGCGTGCCGGTGCGGGTGGAGAACGACCTCAACGCCGCCGTCCTGGGCGCCGCCCACACGGTCGACGCGGTGCCCACGCCGCGCGACCTCGCGTTCCTCGCGCTGGGCACGGGAGTCGCGGCCGGCCTGCTGCTCGACGGCACGCTGCGTCGCGGCGCACGCCGGGCGGCCGGCGAGGTCGGGCACCTCACGCTGGTGCCCGACGGCCTGCCGTGCGCGTGCGGTCAGCGCGGGTGCGTCGAGCAGTACGCGTCGGGTCGAGCGCTGCAGGCGGCGTGGCCGTCGCCCGACGGCAGGCCGGCGCCCCTCGTGCTCTTCGCGGACGCGGCCGCGGGGGATGCGCGCGCCATGGCGGTCCGCGACCGGTTCGCCTGGGCGGTCGCCGGCGCCGTGCGCATCCTGGTGCTGACGTGCGACGTCGACCGCGTGGTCCTGGGCGGAGGGGTGAGCGGTGTGGGGGAGCCCTTGCTGGAGGCGGTGCGAGCAGAGCTGGCGCGCGAGACGGCGGCGTCGCCGTTCCTGGCGTCGCTGCGCCTGGCGGAGCGGGTGCACCTGGCACCGCGGGACGTACCCGTCGGCGCGGTGGGCGCCGCACTGGTGGGACGAGGGGAGGTCGTCTGATGGAGGTCGTCATCGCACCCGCTCCCGAGCTGGCGCGTCTGGCCGCGGACGCCGTCGAGCGGCTGCTCGCGGCGCGCCCGGACGCCGTGCTGGGGCTGGCGACGGGCTCGAGCCCGCTGGCGGTGTACGACGAGCTGGCGCGCCGGCACGCGGAGCGGGGCCTGTCGTTCGCGCGCGCCCGGGCCTTCCTCCTGGACGAGTACGTCGGCCTCCCGGCCGACCACCCGCAGCGCTACCGCAACGTCATCGACGCGGAGCTCGTGTCGCGTGTCGACCTGCCGCCCGAGGCCGTCAAGGGCCCAGACGGGCTGGCCGACGACCTGCCGGCCGCGTGCGCGGCGTACGAGGCGGCGATCGCCAGGGCGGGTGGGGTCGACCTGCAGCTGCTCGGCATCGGCACCGACGGGCACGTCGCGTTCAACGAGCCCGGCTCGTCGCTGGGCTCGCGCACACGGATCAAGACGCTCGCGCGGCGGACCCGCCAGGACAACGCGCGCTTCTTCGACGGGGACGTCGACGCGGTCCCGACACACTGCCTCACGCAGGGCCTCGCCACGATCGCCACGGCCCGTCACCTGGTCCTGCTGGCCACCGGGACCCGCAAGGCGCGGGCCGTGCAGCAGCTCGTGGAGGGCCCGGTCAGCGCCCGGTGGCCCGCGACGGTCCTCCAGCTGCACCCGCACGTCACGGTGCTGGTCGACGACGACGCGGCCGGCCGCCTCGAGCTCGCCGACCACTACCGCGAGACCTACGCGGCGAAGCCGGCCTGGCAGCGCCTCTGACCGGCTCGACGCGCCCACGCCAGCCCGCCCCACGCCACACCCGCCGAGCGCGGGGGAACCGCGTCGAGCGCGGGTGTCGTATGACCCGCGCTCGGGTCGTCACCTGCGCGCTCGACGCCCTCCTCGCGCTCGGCGGTGCCGTCAGGTGAGCAGGGCGCCGCGGACGAGGTCGAGGGTCTCCTCGGGCGTCAGACCGGCCGCGCGCGCGGTGCGTACGTACGCGGTCGCGGCGTGACGTGCCGTGACGTGCGCCGGTGCGGCGTCGTCGGCGACGACCGTGCCGCTGCGCCGTCGGGTGACGACGACACCGGCGACCTGCGAGGCCCGCGTGAGGGCGACGCCGGTGACGACCAGCGTCGCGACGAGCACCACCGGTGCGGCGACGAGGCCGGCGACGCCGAGCGCGTGGACGACGGGGTCGGTCGACGCGACCCACCCCTCGCCCGCGTCGTACCCCGACGTCGACGCGTTGCGCAGCGCGGTGCCTGTGACGAGCAGGACACCCGCGAGCGTGCTGCCGACGACGAGCTGGGCGGCGGCGAGCACACGACGGGCGCCGGCGCGCCGCAGCCGGGCGTCGTCCGCCGTGGACACCTGCGACACCGCGGACCGGGTGGCGACCAGGTGCAGTGTCAGGAGGCTCGCCACGAGCGGCAGCAGGAGGAGCAGTCGCACGTGCGCCGCGGATGCGTCAAGAAATTCTTGACACGGGGGGGGCTGTCAAGCTAGGATTGACACATGACGCAGCGCACGCTCCGGGACCACCTCACCGCCGCCCTCGACGCCGCCGAGCCGGACCTGGCTGCCCGGCTCGAGCAGGACCCCCGCGCCTACCTCGACCTCGTGTCACTCGTGCGCGACGCCTCCGACGCGACCGACGCGATGCTCCGGGACGCGGTCGGGTCGGCTCGCGCCGCCGGCTGCACGTGGAACGACCTGGGTGGCGTGCTGGGCATGTCACGGCAGGCCGCCCAGCAGCGCTTCATGCCTGCGACCGAGCCCGCCCCTGACGAGCGCGGGCGCGACAGCGCGGTGCTCGCACCGCTGACGGCGTTCAACGAGATGCGGGTCCTCGAGCGTGCCGGCCGCTACGGCTGGCACTGCGTCGGGTACGGCGCCGGCTACCACGTGGTGGAGCGCGACGACCGGCAGTGGGAGCACCTGCGCACGTCCTTCGGCCGGCACCCGGGCGGGGAGTGGCAGCGGGTGGGTCACGGCTGGGGCTGGTGGGCCTACTGGGCCCGGCCGACCGACCGGCCGGCCCTGCCCGGAGACCCCTCGGTGGCGACCTTCCTCGCCGGCTGACGGCACGCCGTCCGGCGGCCCGGGCGCTGCCGGGCTGTCCCACCCCCGTCGTACGATGGGCGCCATGAGTGAGCCGACCCCGCCGACAGGACCCGACGACCCGTTCGGCCCGCAGGGCGGCACCTCCCTCCTCGAGCGCACCGAGACCGACGAGCAGGTCGAGCCCGGCGATCACGAGCGCTTCGCGCACTACGTGCGCAAGGAGAAGATCATGGAGTCCGCGATGACCGGCAAGCCGGTCATCGCGCTCTGCGGCAAGGTCTGGGTGCCGGGCCGCGACCCCAACAAGTTCCCCGTGTGCCCCATCTGCAAGGAGGTCTACGACGGCCTGCGCGAGCCGCAGGACGGCGACGGCGGCTCCGGCGGTGGGGGCGGCGGCGGACGCGGGTTCTTCGGCTTCGGCCGCGGCAAGGGTTCCGGCTCCGACGCGGGCGGAGCGTGAGCGCGGCCCGTCGGTCCGCAGCCCCTGTCAGCACCCCCCAGCACCCCTCGACGTCGGCAGCGCAGCAGCTGCCGCCGGCGTTCCCCGCGCGTGCGCCGTGGGGAGCCGCGGGGAGCCTGCGGGCGTGGCAGGCGCAGGCCATCGACCTCTACCGCGAGCGCTCGCCGCGCGACTTCCTCGCCGTCGCGACGCCGGGCGCGGGCAAGACGACCTTCGCGCTGCGGATCGCCACCGAGCTCCTGGAGTCGCGCGCCGTGCGGCGCGTCACGGTCGTCGCCCCGACCGAGCACCTCAAGAAGCAGTGGGCCGATGCCGCCGCGCGTGTCGGCATCCGGCTCGACCCGCGCTTCAGCAACGCGCAGGGTCGGCACGGTGCCGGCTACGACGGCGTCGCCGTCACCTACGCGCAGGTCGCGAGCAAGCCGGCGCTGCACGCCGCCCGCACGACCGCGGAGCGCACGCTCGTCATCCTCGACGAGGTGCACCACGGCGGCGACGCGCTGTCGTGGGGCGACGCGGTCCGCGAGGCGTTCGAGGGCGCGACGCGCCGGCTCGCGCTGACCGGGACGCCGTTCCGCTCCGACACCGCGCCCATCCCGTTCGTGACCTACGCGCCTGACGCGCACGGCATCCGACGCTCGGTGGCCGACTACACGTACTCGTACGGCGACGCCCTGCGCGACCACGTCGTGCGGCCCGTCATCTTCCTGTCGTACTCCGGGTCGATGCGGTGGCGCACCAAGGCGGGCGACGAGATCTCGGCGCGCCTGGGCGAGCCGCTGACCAAGGACATGACGTCGCAGGCCTGGCGCACCGCGCTCGACCCCAACGGCGAGTGGATCCCGTCGGTGCTGGCCGCCGCCGACACGCGCCTCACCGAGGTCCGGCGCGCCGTGCCCGACGCGGGGGCCATGATCATCGCGACCGACCAGACCGACGCCCGGGCGTACGCCGGGCACCTGGCGCGGCTCACGGGGCAGTCGCCGGTCGTCGTGCTGTCCGACGACGACGGCGCCAGCGACCGGATCGAGGAGTTCGCGCAGGGGGACGCCCGCTGGCTGGTCGCGGTGCGCATGGTGTCCGAGGGTGTCGACGTGCCACGGCTGGCCGTCGGCGTGTACGCCACGAGCACGGCGACGCCCCTGTTCTTCGCCCAGGCCGTCGGGCGGTTCGTCCGGGCGCGACGGCGCGGCGAGACGGCGTCCGTGTTCCTGCCCAGCGTGCCGCAGCTGCTCGAGCTGGCGGCGACGCTGGAGATCGAGCGCGACCACGCGCTCGACAAGCCGACCGACGGGTCGCTGGACCCGGAGGCCGACCTGCTGGCACTCGCCGAGCGCGAGCAGAGCAGCGAGGACGCCGTCGGCTCGGACGGCGTCGCGGGGACCTTCGAGGCGCTCGAGGCGCAGGCGTCGTTCGACCGCGTGCTGTTCGACGGCGGCGAGTTCGGCACCGGGGCGGAGGTGGGCTCGGACGAGGAGCTGGACTTCCTGGGACTGCCCGGGCTGCTCGACGCGGACCAGGTGACGACGCTGCTGCGGCAGCGGCAGGCGGACCAGCAGGGCGCGCGCCGCGCCCGCGCGCAGCCCGAGCCCGAGGTGATGGACCACCGCAAGCAGGCGGAGCTGCGCAAGGAGCTCGCGCAGCTGGTCGGCGCGTGGGCGCGCCGCAGCGGTCAGCCGCACGCGACCGTCCACGCGGAGCTGCGGCGGCGCTGCGGCGGGCCGGAGGTGGCCGTGGCGGCGCCGGACCAGCTCGAGGCGCGGATCGCGATGCTCCGCGGGTGGTTCGTCGGCAAGCGCTGAGCCTGCCCCCGGTGTCGGCGCACCGGCCGTCTCACCATGCGGACGATGAGAATCGTGTGAGTTCGCAGGTCAGCGCCCTGGACGCGTGACCACATACCAGTGCTGGACGCTCGCGCAAGTCGAGCGTTCAGCGTGCCGAAGCGGGGCACCGCTGCCAGGCTCATCCCGTGACAAACCCGGCCCGGGTTCCCCCGGCGCCGAACCCGGAGCCTGGCGGCGTCGTGCCGCCGGCATTCGCACGAAAGAGGTGTTCACATGCCGTCCTGGCTCATCCTCATCCTTGTCGGTGTCGTCCTCGTCATCCTTGGCGTCGCGACCAACATCGGCCAGTTCCTCATCTGGATCGGCGTCATCGTGCTGGTCGTCAGCCTCATCCTCGGCCTCGTGGGCCGCGGTCGATCGAGGATCTAGCGCAGCAGCGACGGCCGGCACCCCCTCCGCCGGCCGTCGCGCCGCACGGCACAGGCCGGGACGCCACGCGCGTCCCGGCCTGTGCCGTCCCCGCACCCGTGCGGCGGGCGGTAAAGCCCGCCCGCGACGCAGTCAGCCCAGGCGCATCTCCACCGTCTCGACGGCGGCCTCGTCGGCCGACAGGCGACGCGCGCCTCGGGGCAGCTCGTCACGGGACGCCGCGTGCCGCGCCGCGGCGGCCCGCACGCCCTCGGCGGCGGTCAGCCCGGGCAGCACCTCACCGTCCACGACGAGCGGCACGTGCAACGGACGCAGGGACGGGTCCGGCTCGCGCCGCTGCTGCTCCGTCCACCCGGCCACCAGCTCGTCGGGCCCGACGACCAGCACCTCCTCGACGGCGCGCCGGTCCCGGTCCAGGCGTCGGGCGGCCGACTTGCGTCCTCCGAGGCTGGTCTTGGAGCGCGAGGCCTTCGCGACCGGCTCCAGCTGGCCCGACGCCCCCTCGCGTGCGACCAGCTTGTAGACCATCCCGCACGTCGGTGCGCCCGAGCCGGTGACCAGCGAGGTGCCCACGCCGTAGGAGTCGACCGGGGCGACCGCGAGCGACGCGATCGCGTGCTCGTCGAGGTCGCTCGTGACGACGATCTGCGTGTCGCGTGCCCCCGCGGCGTCGAGCTGCGCGCGCACCTCCTGCGCGAGGACGCCCAGGTCGCCGGAGTCCAGCCGGACGGCACCGAGCTCCGTGCCCGCCGCGGCGAGCGCCCGCTCGACCCCGCGGCGGACGTCGTACGTGTCGACGAGGAGCGTCGTCCCGACGCCCTGCGAGCGGACCTGCGACGCGAACGCCTCCTCCTCGTCGTCGTGCAGCAGCGTGAACGCGTGCGCCGCCGTGCCGATGGTGGGCAGCCCGTACCGCCGGCCCGCCTCGAGGTTCGACGTGCCGGCGAAGCCGGCGACCACCGCTGCGCGCGCGGCCGCGACCGCGGCGTCCTCGTGCGCACGTCGCGCGCCCATCTCGAGGCACGGGCGGTCCACGGCCGCGCTCGTCATGCGCGATGCCGCCGACGCGACCGCCGAGTCGTAGTTCAGGACCGACAGGACGAGGGTCTCGATGAGCACCGCCTGCGCGAACGTGCCCTCGACGACGAGCACCGGTGACTGCGGGAAGAAGATCTCGCCCTCGGCGTACCCCACGACGTCCCCGGCGAAGCGGTAGTCGGCGAGGAACGCCAGCGTCGCGTCGTCGACGACGCGCTCGTCGGCCAGCCAGTCGAGCTCCGGGTTCCCGAACCGGAACGACGCGAGCTGCTCGAGCACCCGTCCCGTCCCGGCGAGCACCCCGTAGCGGCGTCCCGCCGGCAACCGCCGTGTGAACACCTCGAAGACGCAGCGGCGGTGCGCGGTGCCGTCGGCGAGGGCCGCCTGCAGCATCGTCAGCTCGTACCGGTCGGTGAGCAGCGCGGTGCTGCCGGAACCGACCGCGGCGACGGCGGGGACGGTCGGGGTCGACGCGGGAGCACTCGTGTCCGTCATGGCGCCAACGTAGACGCCCGGGCCCCGCTCCGGCAGCCGACGCCTCGTGCGGCGCCGCCTACAGTTGTCGTCGTGCCCGCGACGACCGCTCCCGACACGCGTCCCCAGGTGGACGAGGCGACGTCGACGGCAGACGCGTGGGTGACGATCGTCTGGAACGACCCCGTGAACCTCATGTCGTACGTCACCTACGTGTTCCAGACCCACTTCGGGTACCCGCGTGAGAAGGCCGACCGGCTCATGCGCCAGGTGCACGAGGAGGGGCGCGCCGTCGTCTCGAGCGGCAACCGCGAGGCGATGGAGGTCGACGTGCAGGCCATGCACTCGTACGGGCTGTGGGCGACCATGCAGCGGGGCGGGCAGTGATGCGGGCGTTCCGACGCCAGAAGGGCCAGTACGTCGCGCGGCTCGACGCCGGGGAGCGGGCCGTCGTGGCGTCCGTCGTCGCCGACGTCGCCGAGCTGCTGGGCGCCGGCCGGTTCGAGGACGGCCCGCAACCGGGCACCGGGTCGCCGGCCCACCCCGGTGCGCCGGAGGGCTGGTCGCTGCGCACCGCGCCCCTGGCGCCGCCGCAGGACCCGGCCGTGCGTCGCCTGCTGCCCGACGCGTCGCGCGACGACCCGGAGGTGGCCGGCGAGTTCCGTCGCCTCACCGAGGACGACCTGCGGGCGCGCAAGGTGGCGCGGCTGCGGTCCCTGTGGACGTCCCTCGTGCACGGCGAGCCCGGGTGGCCCGAGCACGCGCTGGTCGTCTCCCCCCAGGCAGCCGACGACGTCGCCGCGACCCTCACGGACCTGCGGCTCGTGCTGGGGGAGCGCCTCGAGCTGCGGACGGACGCCGACTCGGAGGCCCTGTACGACGCTCCGGCGACCGAGCCAGAGGACGACGTGCGGGCCTACCTGGCGTCGGTCTACGGCGCGCTGTCCTGGCTCCAGGAGTCGCTGCTGGCTGTGATGCTCGCCGCACCCGGCGGCGGCGGCGGCGGACGTGGGCGGTCCGGCGGCTAGTCTCGGTCGGGTGAGCGACGCCCCCATCGGCATCTTCGACTCCGGTGTCGGGGGCCTGACCGTGGCGCGGTCGATCCTCGACCAGCTGCCGCACGAGTCCACCCTGTACATCGGCGACACCCTCAACAGCCCTTACGGACCCAAGCCGCTGGCAGCGGTGCGGGCGCACTCTCTCGAGATCATGGACGACCTCGTCGACGCCGGGGTCAAGATGCTCGTCATCGCGTGCAACAGCGCGTCCGCCGCGGTGCTGCGCGACGCCCGCGAGCGGTACACGCTGCGCCGCGGCCTGCCGGTCGTCGAGGTCGTCCTGCCGGCGGCACGTCGTGCGGTCGCGGCGACGCGCAACGGACGCATCGGCGTCATCGGCACGCGGGCGACGATCGACTCGCGGGCCTACGACGACGCGTTCGCGGTCGCGGGCGTGGACCTGACGTCGCGCGCCTGCCCGCGCTTCGTGGAGCTCGTCGAGGCAGGGGTGACCTCGGGGCCGGACGCGCTCGCGACGGCGCACGAGTACCTCGACCCGGTCCGTGCGGCGGGCGTCGACACGCTCGTCCTGGGCTGCACGCACTACCCGCTGCTGACGGGCGTCATCTCCTACGTGATGGGGGACCAGGTCACGCTCGTGTCGAGCGCCGAGGAGACCGCCAAGGACGTCTACCGGACCCTCGTGGCGCACGGCCTCGAGCGCGACCCGGCGGCGGGCCCGGCGACGCACCGGTTCCTCGCGACGGGTGACCCCGGGTCGTTCGCGACGCTCGCGCGGCGCTTCCTCGGTCCGGAGGTCGAAGCGGTCGAGCCGAGGGGGGCGCTGCGATGAGGCTGGTCGTGCTGGGGTGTGCGGGGTCCTTCCCGGGACCGAGGTCGGCCGCGTCGTCGTACCTGGTGCAGGCCGAGGACGCCGAGGGGCGCACGTGGTCGGCCCTGCTGGACCTGGGCAACGGCGCGCTGGGGGCGCTGCAGCGCTGGGGTGACCCCGCGGCGCTCGACGTCGTCGCGCTGTCCCACCTGCACGCCGACCACGTCGCCGACATGGCCGTCCTCGGGGTGTACCGGCGCTACCGACCGGCCGGTCCGCTCCCGCGTGTCGCGGTCCACGGGCCCGAGGGCACGCTCGAGCGGCTGGGGCACATGTCCGGTGACGACCTCGCCGCCCACACCGGCGAGCAGTTCGACGTCCGCACGTGGCGCGCAGGCGAGCAGGTGCACGTCGGCCCGCTGACCCTCGAGCCGGTGCCCGTCGAGCATCCGGTGCCGGCGTTCGGCATCCGCGTGAGCGGGCCGTCGGAGGCCGACCCGGCACGCCGCGTCACGCTCGCCTACACCGGCGACACCGATGCGTGCGCGGGCCTCGACGACCTGGCCACCGGTGCCGACGTCCTGCTGGCCGAGGCCGCGTTCGTCGAGGGGCGCGACGACCACGTCCGCGGCATCCACCTGACCGGCCGTCGTGCGGGCGAGGCGGCGGCCCGCGGCGGCTCCCGCGCCCTCGTCCTGACGCACGTCCCCGCGTGGAACGACCCCGAGATCGCCCTGGCGGAGGCCCGCGCCGTGTACGACGGCCCGGTGACCCTCGCGGCCCCGGGCGCGACGTACTCGCTCTGACCGACCCGATCCGCCCGGCCCTCCCGCCGAGCGCGGTACCCGGCGGTCGAGCGCGCTACATACGAGCACCGCGTTCGACGGTCGAGTACCGCGCTCGATGAGGGCTGTGGATGGCGCTCACCGGCGGGGCGGCCGTCGTGCGACGGTGCGGGCCATGGACGGCGCAGCGATGGACAGGGCAGCGACCGGTCGGCGATCCGCGGTGTCGACGGGCGGGGCGTCCGCTCGGGGAGGTGCTGAGCGCGCTGCGGCCCTCGTCGGCGGGAGTGCTCCGGTTCCCCGGGGCGGGCGTGTCCCGGTCCTCGGCAGCAGGCGTGATGTGGCCCAAGGCCAGCCGGTTGCGTCTCCGCCCGTGCCGGTGCTCGTCCACGTCCACGGGCGCGAACGGTCGAGCGGCGTCGAGCCCGAGACGGTGCAGCGCATGGCGCGGGCCGGTCGTCTCGTGCGCGTGCGGCGCGGCACGTACGTCGGCGCCGAGGAGTTGCGAGAGCTGGACGACGACGCGCGGCACGTCGTCCAGGTCCAGGCCGTCCTCGCCGTCGCGAGCCGGCCACCGGTGTTCTCGCACTGGTCGGCCGCTGCCGTGCTGGGGCTACCGGTCGTCGGCCGTCACGACAGCGGCGTGCACGTCGTGCGGGAGCCCGCCGGTGGTGGCCGGTCGCACGGCGACGTCGTCCGGCATGCCGTCGCGGGCCGTGTCGACGTCACGGTCGTCGACGGGATCACGGTCACGTCCCCGGCGCGGACCGTCGTCGACCTCGCCCGGGCCGGCGGGGTCGTGGCGGGAGTGGCGGCCGGTGACGCCGCTGTGCGCCACGGCCTGGCGACCGTCGAGGAGCTGCATGCCGAGGTCGAGCGCGCAGGGCGGGGCCGTGGCGTCCGGGCGGCGCGCCGCACCGCTGCGCTCGTCGACGGGCGGTCGGAGTCACCGGGCGAGTCGTTGAGCCGGGTCCGCATGGCCGAGTGGGGTCTGGGTGCGCCCGTTCTCCAGCACGAGGTGCGGGACCGGCACGGGTTCGTCGGGCGCGTCGACTTCTGGTGGCCCGTGCACGGCGTGGTCGGGGAGTTCGACGGACGCACCAAGTACGGCTCCGGCGCGGCGGACGTGCTCTGGGAGGAGAAGCTGCGTGAGGACAGGCTCCGGGCCGCCGGTCTGCGTGTCGCGCGCTGGACCTGGCAGGACGCGTGGGCGGGCGGTCCGATGATCGCGCGTCTTCGCGCGGCGGGCGTGCGCTGACCACCGGCCGCCGTCCGGAGGTGCTCCGGCGAACGCGGCACCTCCCCGCCGAACGCGGCACCTCCCCGCCGAACGCGGCACCTCCCCGCCGAACGCGGTACTCGTTTGACCCGCGCTCGGCACGTGAGTGCCGCGCTCGGGGACGGGCGGCGGTGGGCCGGTTCGGAGGGTAGCGGTCGGGGACCGTAGGGTCGTGGGCATGGTGAGTGCCGGTGGGTCGAGTGCAGGTGTCGGGACGGTTGCGGGAGGCGGCGCGAGCGCCGGGGCTGTCGTGCGGGTCGACGGGCGGCGGCCGGACGAGCTGCGACCCGTGACGATCACGCGCCGGTTCCTCGACGCGGGGGAGGGCTCGGTGCTCGTGGAGTTCGGCGGCACCAAGGTGCTGTGCGTGGCGTCGTTCACCGAGGGCGTGCCGCGCTGGCGCAAGGGATCGGGCGAGGGCTGGGTGACGGCCGAGTACGCGATGCTGCCGCGGGCCACGAACAGCCGCTCGGACCGCGAGTCGGTGCGCGGCAAGGTCGGTGGCCGCACGCACGAGATCTCCCGGCTGGTCGGTCGCTCGCTGCGCGCGGTGATCGACGTCAGCGCGCTGGGCGAGAACACGATCGTGCTCGACTGCGACGTGCTGCAGGCCGACGGCGGCACGCGCACGGCCGCCATCACCGGCGCGTACGTCGCGCTCGCGGACGCCGTGGCGTGGGCCACCGAGAAGCGTCTGGTGAAGCCGGGGCGGCAGGTGCTGCGCGACTCCGTGGCGGCCGTGAGCGTCGGCATCGTCGACGGTGTCCCGGTCCTGGACCTGCCGTACGTGGAGGACGTCCGCGCCGAGACGGACATGAACGTGGTGACGACGGGCGCCGGCACGTTCGTCGAGGTGCAGGGCACCGCCGAGCAGGCGCCGTTCGCCCGCGCGGAGCTCGACGCGCTGCTCGACCTCGCCGTGGCGGGCACCGCGCAGCTCGCGGCGCTGCAGGCCGCCGTGCTGGCCGCCCCCGCGGGCGACGGCTCGGCGACGCGGGCCGCGGGCGCGGCCCCCGTCTCGTGACGGCACCCGACGCGCCCCGGGCCGTCGAGGTCCCGCCGGGCGCGCGCCTCGTCCTGGCGACGCACAACGCGCACAAGGTCGGCGAGCTGCGCGCGATCCTCGCGCCCGCGCTGCCGGAGCTCGACCCCGGCGCCGTGATCGGGGCGCGCGACGTGCACGCGCCCGAGCCGGTCGAGGACGGCGTGACGTTCGCGGAGAACGCCCTGATCAAGGCCCGCGCGCTCGCGGCCGCGACCGGACTGCCCGCGGTCGCCGACGACTCGGGTCTGAGCGTGGACGTGCTCGGTGGGGCGCCGGGGATCTTCTCGGCGCGCTGGGCGGGCCGCCACGGGGACGACGCCGCCAACCTCGCCCTGCTGCTCGCGCAGCTCGCCGACGTCCCGCCCGCGCACCGCGGGGCACGGTTCGTGTGCGCAGCGGCACTCGTGACGCCCGAGGGCACCGAGCACGTCGAGGTCGGGACGCTCGAGGGCACGCTGGCGGCAGCGCCGCGCGGCCAGCACGGCTTCGGCTACGACCCCGTGCTCGTGCCCCTGGGTGAGACCCGCACGTGCGCGGAGCTCACCCCGGAGGAGAAGAACGCGATCAGCCACCGCGGGCAGGCGTTCCGGGCGCTCGTGCCGCACCTCGTGGCGGCACTGCGGGCATGACCGCACCCACCGCGTCCCGACCCGGGGACGTGCAGCTCGTCGCCGAGGGCGTGTCGTTCGGCTACCCGGGCAGGCGCGTGCTGGACCGGCTCGACCTCACCGTGGCGCCGGGTGACCGCATCGGGCTGGTGGGGGAGAACGGGGCCGGCAAGACGACGCTCCTGGGCGTGCTGGCGGGCCGGCTCCACCCGCAGGAGGGGGCGGTGCGCCGGCACGGCACGCTCGCGGTCGTCGAGCAGGACCTGGCCTTCGGGGACGACGACACGATCGGCACGGTGATCGACTCGACCGCAGCGGCCGCACGGGCTGCCTCGGCGGAGCTGCAGACCGTCATCGACGGGTTCGACCACGACGCGGGCGACGTCGCGGCGCTGTCGGCGTCGATCGCCCGCTACGAGCACCTCGCGGCGTGGGACGTGGACCGGCGCGTCGACGAGGGTCTCTCGCGCCTGCAGGCGCCCCGGGACCGCGGGCGACGACTGCGCGAGCTGAGCGTGGGTGAGAGGTACCGGGTGCGCCTGGCGTGCCGACTCGCCGAGCGTGCCGACCTGCTGCTGCTCGACGAGCCCACCAACCACCTCGACGCGGACGGTGTCGCGCACCTCACCGCGCAGCTGCGGGGGTGGGTCGGGGGCGTCGTCATCGTCACGCACGACCGGCGGCTGCTCGACGACGTGATGACGGCGATCCTTGACATGGACCCGTCGATGGACGGGCGGCCCGTGCTGTACGGCGCGGCGCGCTACGCGGACTACCGCTTCGCACGCGACCAGATGCTGCGGCGCTGGCGTGCCCGCTACCGGGCCGAGCGCAAGCGCGCCCGCGTGCTGGCCGAGCGGCTCGACGCCTCCTACGAGGGGTTGTCCGACGAGTGGCGGCCGCCGAAGGGGTCGCAGGCGCACCGCCGCGCGACGCGGGCCAGGCAGCACGTCAAGGCTGCGGACCGGCTGATCGAGCGGCTCGAGGCGCAGGCGGTCGACGTGCCCGTGCCGCCCCCGGCGCTGCGCTTCCCGGACCTGCCGTCGGTGCCGCCCGCGTACGCGGGCGGGCCGCTGCTCGAGGTGCGCGGACCGCGCGTCGCCGGACGTCTGGACATGCCGGGCCGCCGTGTCGCGGTCATGCCCGCGGGTCGCCTCCTCGTCACTGGTCCCAACGGCGCGGGCAAGTCGACGCTGCTGGCCGCGCTGGTGGGCAGCGTCGGGCTGGACCGGGGGACCCGGACGGCGGCGGCCGGCGTGCGGTGGGGGGTGCTGGCGCAGGAGGGGCCGGGCGAGCACGCCACGCCGCCCGGTCGTTCGTCACCCACGGCCTTCGACGCGTACGCACGTCACGCGCTCGACCTGCTCGACGCCGGCGCGCTGGACCCCGACGCGCTGGTCCCCGTGGCCGCTCTGGGCCTGCTCACCGAGACGGACCTGGACCGCCCGCTGCGTGAGCTGTCGATCGGGCAGCGTCGTCGCTTCGACCTGGCGTGCGCGCTGCTCGCTGCGCCGCACGTCCTGGTGCTCGACGAGCCGACCAACCACCTGTCGGTCGGGCTGGTCGACGACCTGACGACCGCGCTGCGGGCGACGTCCGCGGCGGTGGTCGTCGCGACGCACGACCGGCAGCTGCGCACCGACCTCGCGGACTGGCCCCGGCTCGAGCTGGGCGGCTGACCCGAGGGCGGTCCGTCAGGGCAGGCGGCCCACCCACGCCATCGCCTGGCGCAGCAGCAGGCCCTGGCCGCCGTTCATCTCGACCTGCACGGCCTCGGTGCACGCCTCCTCGGGCGTGAGCCAGGCGAGGTCGAGCGCGTCCTGCTGGGGCCGGCAGTCGCCCGTGACGGGCACGACGTAGGCGAGGGACACCGCGTGCTGGCGAGGGTCGTGGTAGGGCGTGACGCCCGGTGTCGGGAAGTACTCGGCCACGGTGAACGGCTGCGGCGACGCGGGGACCTGGGGCAGCGCCACCGGTCCGAGGTCCTTCTCGATGTGCCGCAGCAGCGCGTCGCGGATCCGCTCGTGGTACATGACGCGGCCCGACACGAGTGCGCGGGACATGACGCCCTCGCGCGTCACGCGCAGCAGCAGGCCGACGGCGACGACGTCGCCGGACTCGTCGACGCGGACGGGGATCGCGTCGACGTACAGGATCGGCAGCTGGCTGCGGGCTGTCGCCATCTGGTCGGCCGACAGCCAGCCGGCGGGTCGCTCGGGGCCAGGGGGGAACTCGGCTGAGGCGGTCACCGTGCAGTTCTACCCCGTCCGTGGCCGGTGGGCCGCATCGCCTCGCGGCCGGGCGGGAGAGGGAATAGCCCTGCAGGGCGGGGCGCTGTAGCCATCGAACCCCGCAGGATGGAGAGACACCTATGGCTACCACCACGCTGACCGCCGACACGATCGCCGACACCATCAAGGACAACGAGATCGTCCTGGTGGACTTCTGGGCGTCGTGGTGCCCGCCGTGCCGCATGTTCGGCCCCGTCTTCGAGGCGTCGAGCGAGCTGCACCCCGAGATCGTGCACGCGAAGATCGACACGGAGGCCGAGCAGCAGCTGGCCGCGGAGCTCCAGATCAGCTCGATCCCGACGCTCATGGCGTTCCGGGACGGCGTCCTGGTGTACAACCAGGCAGGCGCGCTGCCGGCGCCGTCGCTCGAGCAGGTCGTCACGGCCGTCAAGGAGCTCGACATGGACGAGGTCCGGGCCAAGCTCGCGGAGCGCCAGGCGCAGGTCTGAGCAGGCTCCACACGCGGCGGAGGACCCGGACAGGGGCCTCCGCCGCTTCCAGTTGACGCGTGTCAACGAACTGTTAGCGTGGTGATCACAGACCGCACTCATCGCAGCACGGCCAACGGGGGCCGTGCGGGGAGCGTCGCGGTGCACAGCAACGGCGCAGTGCACCGTTCTCACAGGGCGGCACTCGCGCGCGCGACGCGCGAGCCGGTCGCCTGGGGGCATCACACCATGTCAACACAGTTCCGGACCCCACGGGGGTCCCAGATCCACCATGCCCGGAGCACGGTGAGCGCACCGTGGTCACGATCTCGGGTGGCGGCGTGCACGGCCCTCGCGCTCGGGATCGCCACCGCCCTCGTCGTCGTCCCGACGGACCGTTCCGCGGCCGCCGAGGGCGTCGTGGACGTCGGTGCGGGTGGCTACGCCGCGGCACCCGTCGGCCCGACGCCGGAGGGCTGCGACTCGGTCGAGGCCGACCCCCGCGCCGCGCTCACCGCGGACGCACCGACGGGTCCGCTGCCCACGAACGACTGGTGGTCGTCCCTGCTGTACAAGCGGCTCGACTGCCGCATGAGCGAGCCGCTGCACGCGCACCCGGCGTCCTACCAGCCCACGCCCGGGGGCCTCGGGCTGTCGGCCCCGCGCGAGGCGACCCTGTCGGGCACGCCCGGTGGGATCGGCGAGTTCCACTTCGGGTTCGAGCAGGACGTGGTGGTGGGCGTCGCGGGGCTCGACGCACCGACCGTGCAGGTCGCGGGCTGGACCGACTGGACGGTGACACCGTCGTGGTCGGACGGGACGCGCAGCCTGCGCGCGACGATCGGGCACGGGCTGCCCACCTCCTGGTACCACCTCCAGGGCGGTGACGCCCTGCTGACCTCCGCGCACGACGTGCGCGTCTGGGCGCGGGACGGCGCGACGCTCGGGTTCACCGCGAACGGGCACGACTACGCCGCGTTCGCGCCCACGGGCTCCTCGTGGCAGGTCTCGGGGTCGACGATGCGGTCCTCGCTCGCCGGCCGGGGATACCTCGCGGTCACGGCCCTCGCGACGGCCGCGGACGCCACGGACACCGACCGGGCAGCCGCGCTCGACGCCGTCGCCGACTCAGCGTTCGCCGAGGTCACCAGCACCGTCGCCGACTACACCTACGACGCGGCTCGCGCGGTCGTGCGCACGACCTACGAGATCGGGACCACGACGCTCGAGGGCTACGCCGACGGCGCGGTGGTCGCGCTGTACCCGCACCAGCAGCGCTACCTGACCGCCGTGGACGGGGACGAGCTCGACACCCCGTACCCGAGCCCGCGCGGCAAGATGACGGCGTACGCGGACACGACCTCGTTCACCACGACGACCCCGTTCACCGGCATCCTGCCGGAGATCCCCGCGGTCGCCACGTCGTCCGGCAGCGACCGCGCGACGCTCGACCGGCTCCTGGCGGAGGTCGCGGCCGACCCGCTGCCGATCCTGCGGGCCGACACCTACTGGACCGGCAAGGCGCTGGGCCGCGCCACCCGGATCGTCGAGATCGCCGACCAGCTGGGGGAGACCGAGATCCGCGACACGACGCTGGGTCTGGTCCGGGACACGCTCACCGAGTGGTTCACGGCGACGCCGGGCAAGAGCGAGCAGGTGTTCGCCTACGACGAGCGCTGGGGCACCCTCATCGGCTACCCGGCCTCCTACGGCTCGGACACCGAGCTCAACGACCACCACTTCCACTACGGCTACTTCATCGCGGCCGCCGCGACGCTCGCCCGGTTCGACCCGCAGTGGGCGTCCGACGAGCAGTACGGCGGCATGGTGGACCTGCTGATCCGCGACGCCAACGGGTACGACCGGGCGGAGACCCGCTTCCCGTACCTGCGTGACTTCGACATCTACGCCGGTCACGACTGGGCCTCCGGGCACGGCGCGTTCGCTGCGGGCAACAACCAGGAGTCGAGCTCCGAGGGGCAGAACTTCGCCGGGGCCCTCGTGCAGTGGGGCGAGGCGACCGGTGACACGGCGGTCCGGGACGCCGGCGCCTACCTGTACGCGACGCAGGCCGCGACGATCCAGGAGTACTGGTTCGACCAGGCCGGCGCGATCCCGGAGGGCTTCGGCCACACGACGCTGGGGATGGTGTGGGGCGACGGCGGGACGTACTCGACGTGGTTCTCCGGCGAGGCCGAGATGATCCAGGGCATCAACACGCTGCCCATCACCGGGTCGCACCTCTACCTGGGCATCCGGCCGGACGACGTCGTGTCCAACTACGCCGAGCTCGTCGACACGAACGGCGGCAGGCCGACCGTGTGGCAGGACATCCTGTGGAGCTACCTCGCGCTCGGTGACGGCGAGGAGGCGCTCCGGCAGCTCCGCGCGGACCCCGGCTACCCCGTCGAGGAGGGCGAGTCGCGCGCGCACACGTTCCACTGGGTGGCCAACCTCGCGGCACTGGGCAACCTCGACACCACGGTGCGCGGGTCGAGCCCGCTGTCCGCGGTGTTCGTCAAGGACGGTCGACGCACCTACGTGGCGGCCAACGTGACGTCGCGGGCACGCACGGTGACGTTCGGCGACGGGACGCGTCTCGAGGTCCCCGCCGGCCGCACGGTGACAGCCGGTGCCTTCTCGTGGTCCGGCGGCGGTGCCGTCGGCGGACCGGGTGAGCCGACGCCGACGGTGACGCCGAAGCCCACGGCGACGCCCACTCGCACGGCGACCCCCAAGCCCACGGCGACCGCGACGCCCAAGCCGACGGTGACCCCGAAGCCGACGGCGACGCCCACCGCGACCCCGAAGCCCACGGGGACCCCGACCCCCACGGTGACCCCGAAGCCGACCGACGGACTCGTGCTCGCCTTCGGTGGGAACGGCAGGCTCGTACCGGCTCCCGGCAGCCCGGGGACGATCCAGCTGGCGCCCTCCCGCGGGATCGACACGGCGAGCGAGCCGCCGGATGCGGTCGTCATGCAGGCCACCGGGCTGACGGCGAGGACGACCGGCGGGGCGACCGCGTTCGACATCGCTCTGGACGCCGGGAACCGCGTCGGCAACGGCACACGGGTCTCGGTGCAGTACGACCTGACGGGTGACGGCACGTGGGACCGCGTCGAGGTGTACCGGTACTTCGCGACGGATCCCGTGCCGGGTGCCGAGCGGTACACGCACCTCGCGGGTCTGGACAGGGCCACGGGCGCCCTCGGTGACCTGAGGGGCGGGACCGTGCGGGTCGCGCTGTGGAACGCGATCGGCAGCTCGTCGACGTCGGTCGGCGTGGGCGACTCGGTGCTCACGCTGCCCTTCCGCTGAGGAACGCACGACAGCGGGGCCGGGGCGCGTGCGCCCCGGCCCCGTGGTGCGGGAGGCGGGAGTCGAACCCGCACGCCCTTGCGGGCACCAGGACCTAAACCTGGCGTGGCTGCCGTTTCACCACTCCCGCGTGCGCCCCGAGTCTGGCACGCGCGCCTCGCCCGGGGCCTCCCTCAGTCGATGCCGAGGTCGCGGCGCAGCTTGGCCACGTGGCCCGTCGCCCGGACGTTGTACTGCGCGAGCGCGACCGTCCCCTGCGGGTCGACGACCACTGTGGAGCGGATCACGCCGGTGTACGTGCGCCCGTAGTTCGTCTTCTCGCCCCACGCACCCCAGGCCTCGAGGGTCTCGTGGTCGGGGTCGGAGAGCAGGGGGAACGTCAGGCCCTCGTGCTCCGCGAACGCCGTCAGCTTGTCGAGCGGGTCGGGTGAGACGCCGACGACCGCGTAGCCGGCGGCCGTGAGCGGGGCCAGCGAGTCGCGGAAGTCGCACGCCTGCTTCGTGCACCCGGGGGTGCCCGCCGCGGGGTAGAAGTACACGACGACCGAGCGGCCGCGCAGGTCCTTCAGGGAGACCCGGTCACCGGTCGTGCTGGGGAGCGTGAGGTCGGGCGCCGGGTCTCCGACGGTGAGGCGAGGCACGGGTTCACTCCTGCGGGTCGGGGACGGGGGACGACCTGCGCCAGCCTAGATCGCCGGGGGGTACCGTCGGCGACGTGAGTGCATCGAGCGAGACACCCCGGACCGACACCGCCCGGGACCTGCCCCTGCGCATGCTCAACGACCGGCTCCTCGTCGAGCTGGACGACGACGCCGCCGAGCGTCGCACGGGCGGCGGGATCCTGATCCCGGCCACGGCCGCGATGGGCAAGCGTCTGGCGTGGGCGAACGTCGTCGCCGCGGGGGAGCACGTGCGGCAGGTGGCGGTCGGCGACCGGGTCCTCTTCGACCCTGAGGACAGGGCCGAGGTCGAGCTGTCCGGTCGCACGTACCTGCTGCTGCGTGAGAAGGATGTGCACGGAGTTGCGGACCCGCGGGCCGGGGGCGAGGGCACCGGCCTCTACCTGTGATCCGCGACACGTCTGTCCGACGTGCCCGAGCTCGCCCCTCGTCGATCTCAGCAACGGAGCGTATCTTCCGGTGCAGCACGGGGGACGAGATCCACGGTTCCACGAGACGAGGTCGACCATGCAGCAGCGCAGCGTGCCCGACGCGGGAGCGAGCGGCCCGGAGCCGGTGCCGGCTGCGGCCGACGACACCGTCGTGGTCCTGGGCGTGGACGCGGCCCGGCACGCGCAGGAGCTGCTGGCGGAGCACGTGCCGCTGACGTTGCTGGTCGACCTGATGGCCCCGACGGGCGAGACCTCCGCCGAGCTCCTCGAGAAGGAGGGTCTGCCGGACGACCCGTGGTGGCACCCCTCGAGCCAGGAGCAGCGTCCGGACGCGTGAGCGTCGTCACAGAGGGCGCCTGAGGGGTCATCCGGTTCGCACCCGGCCCCGCGGTCCTGCTAATCTCTTCGAGCCGCGCGCCTCTAGCTCAACTGGCAGAGCAGCTGACTCTTAATCAGCGGGTTCCGGGTTCGAGTCCCGGGGGGCGTACCCCGCACGAAGCCCCGTCAGGTCCGTCCTGACGGGGCTTCGTCGTTCTCTCCCCACACCGTGGCAGGCTCCTCGGCGGGCGTGCTGCCGCGCGTCACGCCACGATGAACCGACCCGGGTGGACGGAGGAGTCATGGCTGAGGAGACGGACCGCTACGACGTGGTGGTCCTGGGTGCCGGCGCGGTGGGGGAGAACGTCGCGGACCGTGCCTCGCGCACCGGGCTGAGCGTGGCCGTGGTCGAGCCCGCGCTGGTCGGGGGGGAGTGCTCGTACTGGGCCTGCATGCCGTCGAAGGCGCTGCTCCGACCGGGAGACGCGCTGGCGGCCGCGCAGGCGGTGCCCGGGGCGGACGCCGCGGTCACCGGCCGGCTCGACCCCGCGGCCGTGCTCGCACGGCGCGACGAGGTCGCTGCCCACTGGGACGACGCGGGGCAGGTCGCGTGGGTCGAGGGCGCCGGTCTGACGCTGCTGCGCGGTCACGCCCGCTTCACCGGACCACGCACCCTGGTCGTCGACGGCGCGGACGGCACGGAGCGCGTCGTGGCGGCACGCTGTGCCGTCGTCGTCGCCACCGGCTCGCTGCCGGTGGTTCCCGAGGTGTTCGCGGACGTGCGGCCGTGGACGAGCCGTGAGGCGACGTCGGCGCACCGGGTCCCCGCACGCCTCGCCGTGGTCGGGGGCGGTGTCGTGGCCACCGAGCTGGCGACCGCCTTCGCGGACCTGGGCAGCGACGTGACGGTGCTGGTGCGCGGCGGACGCCTGCTCGCGGGGGCGGAGCCGTTCGCGGGGGAGGCCGTGGCGCGGGCACTTGCCGGCCGGGGCGTGCGCGTCGTGCTGGGCGCGACGGTGACGTCGGCCGTCCGCGACGACGCCGGGGTGCACCTGGGGGTCGAGCACCGGCCTGGTGACGGTGCTGGGAGCGACGCGGGGGCACCCGAGCGACTGACGGCGGACGAGGTGCTCGTCGCGACCGGGCGACGGCCGGCGACCGACGACCTCGGGCTCGAGACCCTGGGTCTGCGCCCTGGCCGTGCGCTCGACGTCGACGACCGCCTCCAGGTCGCCGGGGTCGACGGCGGGTGGCTGTTCGCGGCCGGTGACGTGACCGGCCGCACCGCGACGACGCACCAGGGCAAGTACGACGCCCGGGTGGTCGGTGACGTGATCGCGGCCCGGTTCGACCCGCGTCCGGCGGACGCCGACGATGCCGTCGCAGGGCCGTCCCGGCAGGCCGAGGCCGCCGCGGGGCCCTGGTCGCGGTACCGAGCGACGGCCGACACGGCCGCCGTTCCGCAGGTGGTGTTCACGCGCCCGCAGGTCGCGTGGGTCGGCCGCACGCAGGAGCAGGCGGAGCGTGCGGGCCTGGACGTCGAGGTGCTCACGTACGAGCTGGGCGACCTCGCCGCCGCGACGGTCACGGCCGTCGGGTACGAGGGTCGCGCACAGCTCGTCGTCGACACCCGGCGTGACGTCGTCGTCGGGGCGACCTTCGTGGGCCCGGACGTCGCGGACATGCTGCACGCCGCGACCATCGCCGTCGTGGGGGAGGTCCCGCTCTCCCGCCTGTGGCACGCGGTGCCGTCGTACCCGACGCTCAGCGAGGTGTGGCTGCGGCTGCTGGAGGCGGCGGGCCGCTGAGCGCGGCTCCCGCCGCCCGTGCGCTCCTCAGTCGCGTGGGGCCAGTGAGCCGTCGGACGACGTGACCAGGCCCACGGCCGCGTCGCCCTGCCGGACGGCCTGACCGATCAGAGCGAAGTCGTAGGACTTGAACTCCCCGACCGTCAGTCCGTACGTCTCCTCGAGCCCGACCTGGCAGAACGGCCGCTCCGGGCACTCGGGCGGGCCCGCGAGCACGACGCCGCCGCACGCTGCGGCCAGGTCCGACAGCGTGGTCAGGTCGTGCGCCGCCGCGAACTCGGCGGTGACGGCGAACGCGTTCTGGTCCTGTGCGGCCGAGGCGGCACCCATCACGACGCCGCTCTGCTCGGCGAGGGGGGTCAGCGCTGCCACCGTCTCGTCGACGTCGCTCGACGCGACGGGCGCCGCGTCGGCACCGTTGACCTGGGCGTTGAGGTAGGTGGCCAGGGTCGCGGCGTACTCCGGGACGACGGCGACGTCGCCGGACTGCAGCGCGGGCAGGTACGTTTCGCGTGCACCCACGGTCTGGGCCTGCGTCTCGAAGCCAGCGCTGCGCAGCACCTGCGCGTAGATCTCCGCCAGGGTGATGCTCTCGGAGAAGTTGGCGGCACCGACGGTCAGGCTCGTGCCCGTCCCGAGCGACGGGTCGGACGCCTGCAGGGACTCGTCCTCCACGAACTGCGCAGCCACCTCGGCCGGTGTGCGCCGCTCGACGTCGACGGACCGGTTGAGCTCGATGAGCCGGTCCGTGTCGAGAGCGGCCGAGACGGCGTCGAGCAGCTCGACCACCTCCGGGTGGTCGGCCGCGACCTGGGCGTTGACGGCCGGGATGACGTTGTCGGCGTTCTGCAGGCCCTTGTCGTCCTCGAGCACGACGAGCGTCTCGCCCGCGACGGGCTCGCACGCCGGTGGGCCTCCGGCCGCGCTCGTCGGGTCGGGCTCGGCCTGCCCGCCGCCTGATCCGGGTGTCCCGCAGGCGCCGAGGGCGAGGACGGCGGCGGCCAGGACGCCGATCGTGCGGCTGCGCGAGCTGGTGCGCATCGGGGGTCTCCTGTCAGAGGTGCGGCATGAGGTCGGGTGCGGCGGCCGGTCCGCCGCGCGCGGCGAGGAGTAGGGCGGTCACGGAGACTGCGCGGTCTCATTCGAACCGCGGCGGGCGCCGAGGGCAACCGGGAGCCGCGGGCGCTGCCCGCCGGTGCGCCCGTCCCCGTCCGCGTCGCGGGCGCGGTGCCGGAGCCCGGCCGGCGTCACGGCGCGTTGCAGGAGCGCGAGGAGCCCTTCGACCAGCAGGCACAGCGCGGCCACGAGGAATCCTCCGGCCAGGGCCTTGCCGTAGCGCTGGGTCGCGAAGCCGCTCACCACGATGGTGCCCAGGCTCGTGCCCCCGACCAGCGCGGCGAGCGGGACCGTCGCGAGCACCTGGACCGCGCCCGTGCGGATGCCGGCGGCGACGAGCGGCACGGCGAGCGGCACCTCGACCGACCACAGCACGCGCGTGCCGGACATCCCCAGCCCGCGCGCGGCGTCGCGCGCGTCGGGGTCGACGCCGCCGACACCCGTCACGGCGTTCGCGAGGATCGGCGGGACCGCGAAGACGGCGCACGCCAGGGCGGTGGCCGTGCTCCCGAACCAGCCGGTCGCGGCGAGCAGGGTGAGTAGCGCGAGCGTCGGCAGCGCGCGTGTGGTGTTGGCGACGACGACTCCGACGGTCGCCCCGCGCCCGCGGTGACCGAGCCAGAGCCCGGTCGGCAGCGCCACGAGGAGCGCGATCGCGACGGCGACGGCCGAGACCTCGAGGTGCGTGCGGGTCAGCGCGAGGATGCCCTGCCTGCCCGACCAGTTCAGGGGGTCGTTCAGCCAGCGGAGCGCCTCGGTCAGGACGTCCACGGCGCCTCCTGCGGGGTGCCGTGCGGCGCGTCCGTGGTCCGCGAGGTGCGGCGCCAGGGCGTCAGGGCCCGGCCGAGCAGCGTGAGCGCGAGGTCCGCCACGAGCGCGAGGAGGAGGCACAGCACCGTGGCCGTCATGATCTCGGCGTGGTAGCCGCTGCGGAAGCCACGGAACATCAGCTGGCCGAGCCCGCCGTACCCGACGACGACACCCACCGTGACCAGCGCGACCGTGCTGACCGTCGCCAGGCGCAGGCCCGTCACCATCGCGGGGACCGCCTGCGGCAGCTCGACCCCGAGCAGGAGGCGCAGCCGTCCGTAGCCCATGCCGCGCGCCGCGTCGAGCACCGCGGGGTCGACGCCCTGCAGCCCGACGAGCACGTTGCGCACGAGCACGAGCAGCGCGTACACGACGAGCCCGATGAGCACGGTGGTGCGGCCGATCCCGGTGACGGGCGCCAGGACGGCGAACAGCGCCAGCGACGGGATCGTGTAGAGCACCCCCGTCGAGGCCAGCACCGGGCCGGCGAGCCGCGGCCGGACGTGGGCGAGCGCCGCGAGCGGGAGGGCCACGACCAACGCGATCACCACGGCCTGGACCGTCAGCGACGCGTGCTGCTGGGTGTGGCGCAGCACGTCGGCACCGTTGCGCTCGAGGTAGTCCCACGAGAACCACGGGTTGGCGGCGGCCGCGAGGACCGGTCCGGACGGCATGCGCTCGAACCTACTGACGGGCACCGACAGCCGCGCGCGGGACGGCCCGCCGGGCGGGTGTCGGTGGCGCCCGCTAGCGTCGCTGACCGTGACGACCTCCGTACCGCGACCCGACGGGACCGTGGCCGGGCAGGCGACCTCCGGAGGTGCCGACGACCTCGCGGTCGCCATCCGGTTCGAGTCCGTGCGCAAGGAGTACGCGGGGTCGGTCGCGGTCGACGACCTGTCGCTCGCCGTGCGTGAGCGCGAGCTGCTCGTCCTCGTCGGTCCCTCCGGGTGCGGCAAGTCGACGACGCTGCGGATGGCCAACCGCCTCGTCGAGCCGACCGCGGGCCGCATCGTGCTGGGTGACGAGGACGTCACCGACGTCGACCCCGTCGCGCTGCGCCGCCGCATCGGGTACGTCATCCAGAACGTCGGGCTCTTCCCGCACCGCACGGTCGAGCAGAACGTGGCGACCGTGCCGGCGCTGCTGGGGTGGGACCGCCGGCGCACGCGCGAGCGCGTCGCCGAGCTGCTCACGCTGGTGGGGCTCGAGCCCGCGAGGTACGCGCGCCGGTGGCCGCACGAGCTGTCGGGAGGGGAGCGGCAGCGCGTCGGCGTGGCGCGGGCCCTCGCGACGGACCCGCCCGTGCTGCTCATGGACGAGCCGTTCGGGGCCGTCGACCCGGTGGGCCGCGCCCGCCTGCAGCAGGAGTTCATCCGGTTGCAGCGCGACCTGGGCACGACGGTGATGATGGTGACGCACGACATTGACGAGGCCGTGCGCATGGCCGACCGCGTCGTCGTCCTGAGCCGGGGCGCGCGCGTCGAGCAGCTGGCGCCCCCGCTCGAGATCGTCGCGCGGCCCGCGTCCGCGGCCGTGGCGGACCTGGTGGGTCGCGGCAGGACGGCCCGCCTGCTGGCTCTGGGCAGGCTCGAGCGCGCCGACCTCGACGACCCGCCGCGCGGCGACGGCACGACGTCCGCGCCCACGCCCGGGCGGACGGTGCGGCTCGGTGCGGAGCTCGGTGACGTCGTCACGGCCCTCGCCGCCGCCGTCGACACCCCGGACGGCGGCGTCGTGGACGTGCTGGACGGCGCGGGTCACCCCGTGGGAACGGCCTCGGCCGGCACCGTCGTGCGGGCGCTGCACCGTCTCACCACCGCCGACCCCGGACCCGCCTGACGCGGCAGCGGTCGACCCGCGGCCGCTGCGGCCCCCCGCGCGGGGGCGACGCGTCGCCCGCCCGTCACCTGCGCGGAGCGTGCCCGTCACACGGCGTGGGTACAGTGCGAGGCGTGAGCGAACCCACCGCACGCCTTGCCCTCGCCACGTGCGCCCAGCTGCCGCAGCTCGACCCGGACGACGTCCCGCTGCGCGCCGCGCTGGCCGAGCGCGGCGTCCCCACGGACGTCGTCGTCTGGGACGACCCGACGGTGGACTGGTCGGCCTACCCGCACGTCCTCATCCGCTCGACCTGGGACTACACGGACCGGCCCACCCAGTTCGCCGACTGGACCCGACGCGTCGAGCGCACGTCGCAGCTGCTCAACCCTGCCGACGTCGTGGCCTGGAACATCGACAAGACCTACCTGCGCGACCTCGAGCAGCGGGGCATCCCGATCGTCCCCACGATCTGGCTCGACCCCGAGCGCAACCTCGACGCGCGCGCGATCCACACGCGCTTCCCCGCCTTCGGGGACTTCGTCATCAAGCCGACGGTCAGCGCGGGCTCGCGCGACACCGGCCGCTACGACGCGGGCCAGACGCCGTCCCGCTCCCTGGCCATCACGCACGCCAAGAACCTGCTGGCGGTCGGTCGGCGGGTCATGCTGCAGCGGTACCTCACCCGGGTCGACACGCAGGGCGAGAGCGCGCTGGTGTACGTCGACGGCGAGTTCAGCCACTCCGTGCGCAAGGAGCCGCTGCTGGAGGGGCCGTACCGGGCGGGGGAGAAGGAAGGCGTGCTCTTCCGCGAGCGCGTGCTGGCCGCGCGCGACGTGAGCGAGCAGGAGCGTGCGGTCGGCGACCTCGTCGTCGCGGAGCTCGGCAAGGTGTTCCCCGACCGCGCGCCCCTGCTGTACACGCGCGTCGACCTCATCCCGGACGACGAGGGACGGCCGGTCGTCCTGGAGGTCGAGCTGGCGGAGCCGTCGCTGTTCTTCGAGCACGCCCCCGGGTCGGCCGAGCGGTTCGCGGACGCCGTCGTCGCACGGCTGTGACGCGTCTCGCACACTCTCGGGTGCGCCAGGGCGCGAATGCGTGACGAAGGCCGGCGCGGCACCGGCTACACTCATCGTCGGCCCGGCGCTCGCGTCGGACCAGGTGCAGCACCGTCGCATCCCTCGGGATACGGCGGTCCGTGCCACGGTGGCTATAGCTCAGCTAGGTAGAGCACCTGGTTGTGGTCCAGGGGGTCGCGGGTTCAAGTCCCGTTAGCCACCCACCTAGTGCAGGCCCGTGACCTGCGGT
>NZ_JADGMY010000020.1 GCF_015234515.1 Cellulomonas sp. | reverse complement strand
CGCCGACCTGCACCCACGTGATGCACGCGTCCGGCGGGATACCGGCGCGGTCCCACGTGAGCGTGGAGGCTCCGGCGAGGTCTCCATAGGGCGTCCCGGGACCCTCGATGTGCACGTTGCGCGAGACCGTGCCGAGCGCCGAGGTGTAGACGAGGTTGACGTGCCCGTGGACCTGCAGCGTCGCACCCGCGGGGAGCTCGAGCCCCGTCCCCGTCACCCGGTACGGCGTCGGCGCGTCCGACCCCGCGCTCGCGGCGGTCGCGGCCCCGACGAGCACCAGCGCGGTGAGCGCGGTGGTGGCGGAGGTGAGCACAGCGGCGCGGCGGGCGGACATCGGACCTCGACTTCCGGGCGGTGGACATGACGGCGGCCGGGGTCCGGCGACGTCGCCACCCCGCTGACCTGGCACGTCGGAGGTTATCGGGCACTTGGGACAAAGCGGGTGAGAAGGGCATGAGAGTCCTGCCGGTCCCACTCCCGCGGGCGTCGCCGAGCGGCCGACCGGGGGAGGGCGCCGCCCGTCTTCACCCGGGCGGCCCACCGCCGGACGGGTGGTGGACACCCGCCCCGGCCGACGCCCGTGCGCCGGTACCCTGGGGCGTCTGCCGACCTGCGGCGCGGGAACCTGCGCGGGCGAGCGCCCCCTTCAGGACCCGGCCTCCATCGAGGGAACCGATGACCACCGCACCTGCGCGCCCCGACGTCCCGTCCGCCCCGCACGCGTCCGACACCGTCGAGCACGCAGCGGCCACGCCCGACCTCGACCAGCCCTACGCCGAGCTCGGCCTCAAGGCCGACGAGTACCAGCGCATCCGCGACATCCTCGACCGCCGTCCCACGGCCGCCGAGCTCGCCATGTACTCGGTGATGTGGTCCGAGCACTGCTCGTACAAGTCCTCGAAGACGCACCTGCGCCAGTTCGGCGAGAAGACCACGCCGGCGATGCGTGAGCACCTGCTGGTCGGCATCGGGGAGAACGCGGGCGTCGTCGACATCGGTGACGGCTGGGCCGTGACGTTCAAGGTCGAGTCGCACAACCACCCGTCGTACGTCGAGCCCTACCAGGGCGCCGCGACGGGCGTCGGCGGCATCGTGCGCGACATCATCTCGATGGGCGCGCGCCCGGTGGCCGTCATGGACCAGCTGCGGTTCGGCGACCCCGCGCACCCCGACACCGCGCGCGTCGTGCACGGCGTCGTCGCGGGCGTCGGCGGGTACGGCAACTCCCTCGGGCTGCCGAACATCGGCGGCGAGCTCGTGTTCGACGCGTCCTACCAGGGCAACCCGCTGGTCAACGCGCTGTGCCTGGGCGTGCTGCGGCACGAGGACATCCACCTGGCCAACGCGTCGGGCGTCGGCAACAAGGTCGTGCTGTTCGGTGCCCGCACCGGTGGCGACGGCATCGGCGGCGCGTCGATCCTCGCGTCCGAGACCTTCGACGACACCAAGCCGTCGAAGCGCCCCAGCGTGCAGGTCGGCGACCCGTTCATGGAGAAGGTGCTCATCGAGTGCTGCCTCGAGCTGTACGCCGCGCGCGTCGTCGAGGGCATCCAGGACCTGGGCGCCGCCGGCATCTCCTGCGCCACGAGCGAGCTCGCGTCCAACGGGGACGGCGGCATGCACGTCGACCTGGAGAACGTCCTGCTGCGCGACCCCACGCTGACGGCCGGCGAGATCCTCATGTCGGAGTCGCAGGAGCGGATGATGGCCGTCGTCACCCCCGAGAAGCTTGAGGCGTTCCTCGCGATCACGGGGAAGTGGGACGTCGAGACCGCCGTCATCGGCGAGGTCACCGGCACCGGGCGCCTGACCATCGACCACTTCGGCCAGCGCATCGTCGACGTGGACCCGAAGACGGTCGCGCACGACGGCCCGGTGTACGACCGCCCGTACGCGCGGCCGGCCTGGCAGGACGGGCTGGTCGCGGACTCGGTCAGCACGCCCGAGGGGGCCGCACGCTACGCGCGCCCCGCGGGCGGCGACGACCTGCGCGCCACGCTGCTGCAGCTGCTCGCGTCGCCCAACCTCGCCTCACCCGCGTGGGTCACCGACCAGTACGACCGCTTCGTGCAGGGCAACACGGCCCTCGCGCAGCCCGACGACTCCGGCGTCGTGCGCGTCGACGAGACGACGGGCCTGGGCGTCGCCCTGGCGACCGACGCGAACGGGCGCTACACCAAGCTCGACCCGTACACGGGCGCGCAGCTCGCGCTCGCGGAGGCGTACCGCAACGTCGCGACGGTGGGCGCGCGGCCCCTGGCCGTGACCGACTGCCTCAACTTCGGCAGCCCCGAGCACCCCGACACCATGTGGCAGCTGGTCGAGGCCATCCGCGGGCTGGCCGACGCGTGCCAGACGCTCGAGGTGCCCGTGACCGGCGGCAACGTGTCGCTCTACAACGGCACGGGGGAGCCCGGCCAGATCGACTCGGCGATCCACCCGACGCCCGTCGTCGGCGTGCTCGGCGTCCTCGACGACGTGGCGGACGCCGTGCCGTCGGGCTGGACCGCGCCCGGCCAGGCCGTCTACCTGCTGGGGACGACCCGCGCCGAGCTCGACGGGTCCGCGTGGGCCGACGTCGCGCACTCCCACCTGGGTGGCGTGCCGCCGCAGGTCGACCTCGACGCCGAGCGCCGCCTCGCACAGGTCCTCGTCGCGGCCGCACGGGACGAGCTCGTGGACGCCGCGCACGACCTCTCCGAGGGCGGGCTCGCGCTCGCGCTCGTCGAGTCGAGCCTGCGCTACGGCGTCGGCGTCCAGGTGAGCCTGGACGCGCTGTGCGAGCGGGACGGCCTGACGCCGTTCGAGGCCCTGTTCTCCGAGTCGCAGGCCCGCGCGATCGTCGCGGTCCCGCGCTCGGAGGAGGTGCGGCTGCAGGACCTGTGCACCGCGCGCGGCGTCCCGACGCTGCGCCTGGGCGAGACGGCCGAGACCTGCACCCCCGGCGCCGGCACGCCCGCCGACGAGGCCGACCACACGCACGCCCCGGCGGTCGAGGTGCGCGGGCTGTTCACCCTCCCGCTGGACGAGGCGCGCGAGGTGTGGGAGTCGACGCTCCCGCGCCTGTTCGGCTGACACCCGCAGTAGAGCTGGATCGCACTCTCGCGCCCGGGGGAGGGTGGCGGAGGGTGACGGGATCGCACTCTCGCGCCTGGGGTGGGGGCGGGTGGTGACTGGATTGCCCTCTCGCGCCTGGGGGTGGGGGCGGGTGGGTGACTGGATTGCACTCTCGCGACTCCTCTTGTGTGGTGAGAGGGCAATCCAGTCACCTCGGCGTCAGGGGGCCGGGGCGGCCAGGCGGTGGTAGACGCGGTCGCGGTAGACCAGCGGGTCGACGTCGGACACGCCGTGCGCGAGCGCGCGCACCGAGACCAGGTAGCTGTCACCCACCGGGGTGCGCTGCACGATGCTGCCGCGGAGCCAGGCCTGTGCGCCGTCGATCACGGGCTCGCCGGTCGGCAGCGCGGTCCAGCCGCCGGCCGCGAACCGGTCGATCCCGGACGTCGCGAACCGCGTCGACACCTCTTCCTGGCCCGCGGCGAGGAACGAGACCGCGACCGTGGCCGCACGCGACAGCGCGGGCCACGACGACGAGCCCGACGCGAGCGAGAACGCCAGCAGCGGCGGCACCGCCGACACGGAGATCACCGACGTGGCGGTGAACCCGACGAGCCGCTCCCCGTCACGCAGCGCGACGACCGCGACCCCGGCGGCGTGGCGTCGGAACACCTGCTTGTACTCGTCGGCCGACAGCGCGGGCTCGTCGTGGTCGGCCAGGGCGCGCTCGAGGTGGCGCAGGTCGTGGGTGCTGGTGCTCATCGGGCCACCTCCAGCAGGTCCCCGGCGTGGAGGGACGAGCCGACGGCGCGCCGCAGCGGGCGTTCGGCCCGCTGCCACCACCGGTCGACGACGGGGCCGAGGTCGACGAGCTCGGCGTCGAGCACGCTGAGCGTGCGCGTCGGGACGGTGGCACCCAGCTCGACGAGCACGGGCCGCAGGTGCACCTCCCCGACCAGCGCGTGCGCGGGGGACGCCGAGACGACGAGCGGCACCGCCGTCACGCCGGCAAGACCGTCCGGGCCGTAGAGGTCGAGGAACGACTTCAGCAGCCCGGTGAACGAGGCCTTGTGGACCGGCGTGGCGACGACGAGGACGTCGGCGCCGGCGACCGCCGCGAGGGCGGCGTCGAGGTCGGCGGAGCGGGGCTGCACGTGCAGCGCGGGCGCCAGGGTCGCGAGGTCGACGAGCGTGGGGTGGGCCGCGCCGAGGTGGTCGGCGAGCGTCGCGGCGAGGGACGCGGCGGCACCGAGGGTGCGCGAGCCGATGCGCGGGTTGCCCACGAGGGCGGTGATGCGGGCGGGGTCGGGTCGGGTCATGGCGGTTCTCCTGGGCGGTGCGTGCGGAGGGTCGGGGGAGCGCGTGCCGGACCCGCCGGGCGGGTGGGCAGCTGGCGCTCCGGTCGGTACGCGGGCGCCGGTCGGGCGGGCGCGTGACCGTGATGCGGGCCCGGACATCGGCGGCCGGTGGGCGTGTCGGTGGTTCTCACGCGTGTGCCTCTCCGTCGCGGGCCGGGCGGCCGCCCGGGGTCGTCTCTGCGTCTCTCGGCAGGCTAGGCGCGCGGCGAACAAAAGGGGATAAGAACAGTCGGCTTTCTTGCTGGGTGAGACGACTCGCCCTGGCGCCGAGGTCGAGCAGTGCGCACCGGCCCCCTACAGTCGTCCCGTGCCAGGCCGCCCCGTCCGTCTCCCCGCCCCGTCCGACGACGCCACGTCACGTGCCGTGGCCGCCGGCCTCGACGCCCTGCGCGCCGAGGTGGAGCTGCCCCTCGCGTACCCCGCCGACGCGCTCGCGGAGGCCGAGAGCGCCGCGCAGCGGGCGCCCGATGCACCGCACGCGCCCGGTGCGCGCGCGGACCGCACCGACGTGCCGTTCGTGACGATCGATCCCGCGGGGTCGACCGACCTCGACCAGGCGGTCCACGTCGAGCGCCGCGGCAACGGGTGGCGCGTGCGGTACGCGATCGCCGACGTCGCCGCCTTCGTGGTGCCCGGCGGGGCGCTGGACGGCGAGACCCACCGCCGCGGCATGACGTGCTACAGCCCCGACGGGCGGGTGCCGCTGCACCCGACCGTGCTGTCGGAGGGTGCCGCCAGCCTGCTCGCCGACCAGGTGCGCCCGGCCGTGCTCTGGTCGATCGACCTCGACGCGGACGGCGAGCCGGTCGACGTGCACGTCGAGCGCGCCCTCGTCCGCAGCCGTGCGCAGCTGACCTACGCGCAGGTGCAGGAGCGGCTGGACGCCGGCACCGCCGACGACCTGCTGCGCGGCCTCGCCGACGTCGGCACCCTGCGCCAGGCGGCGGAGCGCGAGCGCGGCGGTGCGTCCCTCGACGTCCCGGAGCAGGAGGTCGTGCGGTCCGACGGCGGCGCGTTCGACCTGCGGTTCCGCGCGACGCTGCCCGTCGAGGGCTGGAACGCGCAGATCTCCCTGCTCACGGGCATCGTCGCCGCACGGCTCATGCTCGACGCCGGGGTGGGGGTCGTGCGCACCCTCCCGCCCGCGGACCGTCGCGACGTGGCCCGCCTGCGCCGCACGGCCGCAGCGCTGGGCATCGACTGGCCCGACGCGCTCCCGTACCCGGACCTGCTCGCGCGCCTCGACTCGCACCTCGGCGCGCACGCGGCGTTCCTCCGCGAGGCGACCACCCTGTTCCGTGGTGCCGGCTACCGCGCCTTCGGTGGCGAGGACGCGCCGGCGCCCACGGGTGACGACGCCGAGCACGCCGCGATCCGCTCGCCCTACGCGCACGTCACCGCGCCGCTGCGCCGGCTGGTCGACCGGTACGGCACCGAGGTGTGCCTGGCGGCGGTCGCCGGCTGCGAGGTCCCGGCGTGGGTGCACGACGCGCTGCCCGGGCTGCCGGGCACCATGACGAGCACCGGGCGACGCGTCGCGGCGTTCGACCGCGGTGCCGTCGACCTGGTCGAGGCCGTCGTGCTCGAGCCGCACGTCGGTGAGACGTTCACCGGTGTCGTGGTCGACGCGGACGAGCCGCGCGACGGACGGACCCGCGGTGCGCTGCTGCTGCGGGACCCCGCCGTGGTGGCACCCGTGACGTCGGGTGGTGCGCTGCCGCTCGGGAAGTCGCTCACCGTGCGGCTGGACGAGGTCTCCGTGCCGCACCGGCGAGTGACGTTCGTCGTCGCATGACCGGTTCATCCCGGTTCGCCCTACGATCGCGTCCATGAGCTCTCGGCCGTGGCGCAGCGTCGCGCTCGCTGTCCTGATGATCGCAGTCGTGGGCGGCATCGTCGTGGTCGCCTCGGGTCTGTGGTCGGTCCTGTGGGGGGACGACGGGTCGCGCATCGAGGGGTTGTCCGAGGAGGTGCCCTGGGAGCAGGCGATCGTGGTCCCGACGGTGGCGCCGCCCACCACGCAGCCGCCCGAGCCGGTGTTCGACCTCGCGCAGCACTCCACGAGCGACCCGGCGAGCCCGTGGGTGATCGTCAACAAGCAGCACCCGATCGCCACGGGCTACGAGCCCGCGGACCTGGTCGACGTGGACGGGGCGCGGGTGCGCGCCGCCGTCGAGCCGGACCTGCGCGCGATGGTCGAGGCGGCCGGCGTCGACGGCGCGCGCCTCGTCGTGCGCAGCGGGTACCGGTCGTACACGGAGCAGGCGGGCGCACGCGCCGCCGTCGAGGCGCGGCGTGGGTTCGCGCACGCCGAGCGCTACTCCGCGCGCCCCGGGTTCTCGGAGCACCAGACGGGGCTCGCCGTCGACGTCGACTCGGGGTCCCAGCCGTCGTGCAACCTGCAGACCTGCTTCACCCGGACGGCCGAGGGCGCGTGGCTCGCCGAGCGTGCCTGGGAGTTCGGGTTCGTGGTGCGCTACACCGAGCAGAACACCGCGGTGACGGGGTACGCCCCCGAGGGCTGGCACCTGCGCTGGGTCGGGCGTGAGCTGACCGGGCACCTGCACGCGGAGGGGATCGGGTCGCTCGAGGAGGCGCTCGGGGTGTCCGGCGGGCCGGAGTACGCCGCGGGCTGACGCGCGGGTGGGCGTCGGGCAGGTGCGGCGGAAATCCGTCGCGTCCGCGGGTGGCCCCGACCTACCGTCGAGACGTGACCGAACCCACCGCACCACCCCCCGTCGACGACGGGACGCCGCTGCGCGCCCGCGTCGTGCGCGCGGACCGCGGTGCGCTCGTGGTCGTCCCGGACGACGACCTGGGAGCCGCCGCGCACCGCGCGGACCTGCCGCGCGACGGCCTGCTGCCGCTGCCGGACGGCACGCGCGTGCCGCCGACCGTCGGTGACGTCGTGCAGGTGGACCGGACCGGGGCGTGGCACGCGACCGCGCTGCAGCCGCGACGCACCGCGGTCGTGCGGGACTCGGCGGGACGCACGTCGCTCGAGCAGGCGGTGGCCGCGAACGTCGACGTCGTGCTGGTCGTCGAGCACCTCGACCCCGAGCCCGACCTCGGGCGCGTCGAGCGGCTGCTGACGCTCGCGTGGCGCTCGGGCGCGCGGCCCGTCGTCGTGCTCACCAAGGCGGACCTGGTCCCCGACCCCGAGGGCATGGCCGCAGAGGTGGCGCGGGTCGCGATCGGTGTCGACGTGCACGCCGTGAGCGTCGTCGACGGGACCGGGCTGGAGGCGGTGTGCGCCCTCCTGGCGCCGGGGGTCGCCCTGGTCGCGGTCGGTCCGTCGGGCGCGGGCAAGTCGAGCCTCGTCAACGCGCTGGCGGGGCGCGAGGTCATGGCGACGCACGGTCTGCGGTCCGACGGCCGCGGGCGGCACACGACGACGCACCGCCAGCTGGTCCCGCTCGCCGACGGTGCGGTGCTCGTGGACACCCCGGGGGTGCGGGGTGTCGGTCTGGTCGCCGCGCCCGAGGCTCTCGACACGACGTTCGCGGACGTCGCCGCGCTGGCGGCGCGCTGCCGGTTCTCCGACTGCGCCCACGTGAGCGAACCGGGGTGCGCCGTGCGGGCCGCCGTCGAGAGCGGGGAGCTGGCCGAGCGGCGCCTGGCGAGCTGGCGCAAGCTGGCGCGCGAGGCGGCGTACGCGGCCCGCCGTGCGGACGCGCGTCTCGCTGCCGAGGAGCGGGCCCGGTGGAAGCGTGTGACGAAGGAGTACCACCAGCGGGTGCGCGGGGCGGGCTCTCCCCGTCCCTGACGGTCCGACTGGGACCGGTTCCAGTCGCAAGCGCTTCGACGGGGTTTTCTCGCGCGGCAAAACGATTAGGGACGACCCCTGCGCTCGCCAGCGTGCGCCGTGCTCAGGTGTGATCAGCAGGTCGTTCGGGAGAGGTGTCGCAGGCGACACGTTCCCCCGGGCGCGCCGGCCCGACGTCCGTCGCGCCGGCGCGCCGATGGCCGACCCGATCCGAGGAGAGTCCATGCCCCCCCGTACGAAGGCGGCCCCCGCCGTCGGACGCAAGATCGTCGCGGCGCTCGCCGCAAGCGCGGTCGTCGCCGTCGGCGTCACCGCTCTCACGTCCACCGCGGCGAGCGCTGCCGCAGGCTGCCGCGCGGACTACACCGTCACCAACCAGTGGCCCGGCGGCTTCGGCGCCTCGGTCACCGTCACCAACCTCGGCGACCCGCTGTCGTCGTGGAACCTGCGCTGGACGTTCCCGAACGGCCAGAGCATCCAGTCGCTGTGGAACGGCCAGGTGTCGTCGAGCGGCTCGCAGATCACGGTCACCAACTCGCCGTGGAACGGCTCGGTCGGCACCAACGGCGCCATCCAGGTCGGGTTCAACGGCTCCTGGAGCGGCAGCAACGGCGCGCCGACGTCGTTCACCCTCAACGGCACGACGTGCACGGGCTCGGTCACCGGCCCGACCCAGCAGCCCACGCAGCAGCCGACGCAGCAGCCCACCCAGCAGCCCACCCAGCAGCCGACGCAGCAGCCCACCCAGCAGCCGACCCAGAACCCGCAGCCCAGCGGTGACTTCTACGTCGACCCCAACACGGCGGCGTACGCCGCGTGGCAGGCCGCGTCGGGCAACGACAAGGCGCTCCTGGCGAAGATCGCGCAGACGCCGCAGGCGCTGTGGATCGGCGACTGGGCGACCGCGTCGGCGACGGCGGAGCAGGTGCGTGACTACACGGGCCGTGCCCGCGCCGCCGGCAAGACGGCGCAGATCGTCGTCTACGCGATCCCGGGCCGGGACTGCGGCAACTACTCGGGCGGCGGGGTCTCGACGTCCGAGTACGCGCGCTGGGTCGACACCGTGGCTGCCGGCATCCAGGGCAACCCGTGGGTGATCCTCGAGCCCGACGCGCTCGCGCAGCTCGGTGACTGCGAAGGCCAGGGCGACCGTGTCGGCTTCCTGCAGTACGCGGCCAAGTCGCTGACCGCCAAGGGCGCCCGCGTCTACATCGACGCCGGCAACTCGGCGTGGCTCTCGGCCTCCGAGGCGGCGAACCGCCTCAACCGCGTCGGGTTCAGCGACGCGGTCGGCTTCTCGCTCAACGTCTCGAACTACCGGACCACGGCGGAGGCCAAGGCCTACGGGCAGCAGATCTCCCAGCTGACCGGCGGCAAGAAGTTCGTCATCGACACCTCGCGCAACGGCAACGGTGCGACGGGCAGCGAGTGGTGCAACCCGAGCGGACGTGCGCTGGGTGACCGTCCCACCAAGGTGAACGACGGCAGCGGGCTCGACGCGCTCCTGTGGGTCAAGCGTCCCGGGGAGTCGGACGGCACGTGCAACGGCGGCCCGGCGGCCGGCGCCTGGTGGCAGGCGATGGCACTGGAGCTCGCGCGCAACGCCAAGTGGTGACGCGCAGCGCCTGACCCCGCGACGTGCCGGCGACGGCACGCGCAGGACGAGGCCGCGGACACCCCCGGACGCCGGGAGTGTCCGCGGCCTCGTCGCGCCCCGGGCGTGACAAATCGATTAGGGAACGCCGCGGTGCTCGCCAGGGCGGGGTGGGAGCGGGTGTGATCGAGGAGTCGTTCGGGGACGGCGTCGACGTCGACGCGTCCCCGGGCGCGTCGGCCGGCGCCGTGCGCCCCGACGCGCCGCAGGCCGACCCCGACCCGAGGAGAGTCCATGTCCCCCCGCACAACGGTGGGTCCAGCCACCCGGCGCAAGGTCGTCGCGGCCGTCGCCGCAGGCGCGGTCGTGGCCGCAGGAGTCACCGCGCTGACCTCGACCATGGCCCAGGCCGCCGCGGGCTGCCGCGTCGACTACGCCGTGAGCAGCCAGTGGCCCGGCGGCTTCGGTGCCAGCGTGACCGTCACCAACCTGGGTGACCCGGTGTCGTCCTGGGACCTGCGCTGGGCGTTCCCCGACGGCCAGGCGATCCAGCAGCTGTGGAACGGCGTCCACTCGACGTCCGGCTCCCAGGTCACCGTCACCAACATGCCGTGGAACGGCTCCGTCGGCACGAACGCCTCCGTCCAGGTCGGCTTCAACGGCTCGTGGAACGGCAGCAACGGCGCCCCGACGTCGTTCACGCTGAACGGCACCCTGTGCACCGGTGAGGTCGGCGGCCCCACGGAGGAGCCCACGGAGGAGCCCACGGAGGAGCCCACGGAGGAGCCCACGGAGGAGCCCACGGAGGAGCCGACCGAGGAGCCCACGGAGGAGCCGACCGAGGAGCCCACGGAGGAGCCGACCGAGTCGCCCACGCCCGTCCCGTCCGGCGGCTTCCACGTCGACACGACCAACCAGGCGTACCGCGCGTGGCAGGCGGCGGGCGGCAACGACAAGGCGCTGCTCGAGAAGATCGCGCTCACGCCGCAGGCCTACTGGGTGGGCAACTGGAACGACGCGTCGCACGCGCAGCAGGAGGTGCGGGACATCACGGGCGCCGCGCAGGCCGCCGGGGCGACCGCGCTGCTCGTCGTGTACGCCATCCCGGGCCGTGACTGCGGCTCGCACTCGGGCGGTGGGGTCGGCGAGTCCGAGTACGCGCGCTGGATCGACACCGTCGCCGCCGGCATCCAGGGCAACCCCTGGGTCGTGCTCGAGCCCGACGCGCTCGCGCAGCTCGGCGACTGCGCCGGCCAGGGCGACCGTGTCGGCTTCCTGCAGTACGCCGCGAAGTCGCTGACCGCCCAGGGCGCACGCGTCTACATCGACGCCGGCCACTCCGCGTGGCTGTCGGTGAGCGAGGCCGCGAACCGCCTCAACCGGATCGGCTTCACCGACGCCGTCGGCTTCTCCCTCAACGTGTCGAACTACCGCACGACGGCCGAGACCAAGGCCTACGGCCAGGAGATCTCGCGCCTGACCGGCGGCAGGACGTTCGTCATCGACACCTCCCGCAACGGCAACGGTCCGGCCGGGTCCGAGTGGTGCAACCCCCGGGGACGGGCGCTCGGTGAGCGTCCCACCACGGTCGACGACGGCAGCGGCCTGGACGCCCTGCTGTGGATCAAGCTGCCCGGTGAGTCGGACGGCGCCTGCAACGGCGGCCCGTCGGCCGGCGCCTGGTGGCAGGAGATGGCGCTGGAGCTCGCGCGCAACGCCGCCTGGTGAGGACGTGGTGACACGCCGCACCTGAGCGGTGCCGCGCCGCACCGCGGGGACGAGGCCGCGAGCACCCCGGACGGGGGGTGCTCGCGGCCTCGTCGTGCGCCCGCGGGTCGCGCGCGCTGACCACGGGTCGGACGTCCCCCCTCCGATTCGTAGGGCAGGCCTACCCTCGAAGCAGTTTCCCCCCCGTCCTCGCTGAGCAGAGCGGAGCCGACCCATGCAGGTCCAGCTGGAGCGTGTCCTCGAACAGGTGCTCGCCCGCAACCCCGGTGAGCGCGAGTTCCACCAGGCCGTCACCGAGGTGTTCGAGAGCCTGGGCCCCGTGCTCGAGCGGAACCCCCAGTACGTCGACGCGGCGGTGCTGGAGCGCCTGTGCGAGCCCGAGCGGCAGATCATCTTCCGTGTGCCGTGGGTCGACGACCACGGGCAGGTGCGCATCAACCGCGGGTTCCGCGTCGAGTTCAACTCGGCGCTCGGCCCGTACAAGGGCGGCCTGCGGTTCCACCCCTCGGTGTACCTCGGGATCGTCAAGTTCCTGGGCTTCGAGCAGGTGTTCAAGAACTCCCTGACCGGCATGCCCATCGGTGGCGGCAAGGGCGGGTCCGACTTCGACCCGCGCGGCCGTTCCGCCGGTGAGGTCATGCGGTTCTGCCAGTCGTTCATGACGGAGCTGTACCGCCACATCGGCGAGTACACCGACGTGCCCGCCGGCGACATCGGCGTGGGCGGACGCGAGATCGGCTGGCTCTTCGGCCAGTACAAGCGCATCACCAACCGCTACGAGTCGGGTGTCATCACCGGCAAGGGCGTGACGTGGGGCGGCTCGCTGGTGCGCACCGAGGCGACCGGCTACGGCACCGTCCTGTTCGCCGAGCGCATGCTCGCGACCCGTGGCCTGTCGTTCGACGGCATGCGCGTCGCGGTGTCCGGCTCCGGGAACGTCGCGATCCACGCGATCGAGAAGGCGCAGGCGCTCGGCGGGCACGTCGTCGCGTGCTCCGACTCGCTCGGGTACGTCGTCGACGAGGCGGGCATCGACCTCGAGGTCCTGCGGCAGGTCCGGGAGGTCGAGCGGCTGCCCGTGGCGGAGTACGCGACGCGTCGCGGCGGCGGCGCCCACTACGTCCCGTCGGCCCGCGTGTGGCAGGTCGACGCCCAGGTCGCGCTGCCGTGCGCCACGCAGAACGAGCTCGACGAGACCGACGCGAAGCGCCTCGTCGAGTCGGGTCTGCTCGCGCTCGCGGAGGGTGCAAACATGCCGCTGACGCCCGAGGCTGTCGCCCTGCTGCAGTCCGCCGGCGTCCTCTACGCGCCCGGCAAGGCCGCCAACGCGGGCGGCGTCGCGACGTCCGCGCTCGAGATGCAGCAGAACGCGTCCCGCGACGCCTGGTCGTTCGAGCACACCGAGGAGCGGCTCGCCGGCATCATGGCGCGCATCCACGACAACTGCGCCGAGACGGCCGAGGAGTACGGCGACCCGGGCAACTACGTCCTGGGTGCGAACATCACCGGCTTCACCAAGGTCGCGGACGCGATGCTGGCGCTCGGCGTCGTCTGACCCACGAGACCCCTGCCGTGAGAGGGCGATCCAGCACGTGCTGGATCGCCCTCTCACGTTCCCGCGGGTTGAGGCCGTCTGATGCATGGCGGCGCGCACGGTGCGCAGAGTGGCGTCCGCGAGCTCGCACGCTGGTCGTCAGCGAGCAGGCCGTCGCCACGCACATCAGCAGCATCTTCACCAAGCTCGACCTGCCGGTCGGGGCCGACGACCACCGCCGGGTGCGGGCGGTGCTCGCCTGGTTGCGCGAGGACGGCTGAGGAGGCGGGCGGGCCGCCGTGGGGGAGGATGGTCGTGTGCCACCGCGTCGTCGAACCGATCCAGCCGACGGACGCGCCGCGCTGCAGGCGTGGCGTGCCGACCCCGAGGGCGCTCCGACGGCCGTGCGGCGCAGCGCCGTGCGGTTCACGCTCGAGGAGCTCGCCGACGTCGCCCGCGGGAACGCGGTCGAGGTGCGGGTGCCGCCCGACGGCGCCGTGCAGGCCGTCGAGGGTCCCCGGCACACGCGCGGCACCCCGCCGAACGTCGTCGAGACGGACCCCGCCACGTGGCTCGCGCTGGCAGCCGGGGACCTGACGTGGGACGCCGCGGTCGCGACAGGCCGCGTGCACGCGTCGGGTGAGCGTGCCGACCTGTCGCACGTCCTGCCGCTGCAGGCCGCGCGGGCGCGCTGACCTAGGATCGTCAGGTGCCCGACGACCCCGCCGACGCCCCCCGCCCCGCCGACGACGCCCGTCCCGACGAGACCGCCGCCGCGACGCCGGACGAGGCCGAGCTGGCGCGCGTCGCGGTCCCGGCGACGGTGCGCCGCGCACCGCGGTACGGGGCGTTCATGGTCGCGGGCGCCCTCGTCGGCATGGTGGTCGGGCTGGTCGTGGCGCTCCTGAGCGGGGATGACGGCCGCGTGACGTCCGGCGACGGTGGCGTGCTGCCCTTCCTCGGTGGGCAGAACGGCGTGCGCTGGGTGCTGGCCGTGGCGATCGGTGTCGTCGGCGCGTTCGTCGGCGGTGGGCTCGCGGTGCTGGCCGACCGGCGCAGCACGCGCCGCCGGCGGCCCGCCCCCCAGGACTGACGTCCGCGCGACCCCGCCCGACCTGCGCAGTCGCACCTGGTGGACGTGTGGCGCGAGGCCACGCACCGGTGTGCCACCATGGAGCCGTGGCCCCCCGCGCAGACGGACGTCTCAACCACGACCTTCTACCCGGCGAGAAAGGCCCGCAGGATGCCTGCGGGGTCTTCGGCGTCTGGGCTCCCGGCGAAGAGGTGGCGAAGCTCACCTACTTCGGCCTCTACGCGTTGCAGCACCGCGGGCAGGAGTCCGCGGGCATCGCGACGTCGAACGGCTCGCAGCTGCTCGTCTACAAGGACATGGGGCTGGTCTCCCAGGTCTTCGACGAGACGGCGCTGAACGCCCTGCAGGGGCACATCGCCATCGGGCACACGCGCTACTCCACGACCGGCGGGTCGACGTGGGAGAACGCGCAGCCGACGCTCGGCGCGACCGCCGCCGGCACCGTCGCCCTCGGGCACAACGGCAACCTGACCAACTCCGCCGAGCTCGTCGACCTCGTCGCCGAGCGCTACGGCAACCAGCGCCGCGGCGAGCTCGCGCGTGGCAACACCACCGACACCGCGCTCATCACCGCGCTCCTCGCGGGCGACCCGGACCACACGCTCGAGGCGACCGCGCTCGAGGTGCTGCCGCGCCTGCGCGGCGCCTTCTGCCTGGTCTTCATGGACGAGCGCACGCTGTACGCGGCGCGCGACCCGCAGGGCGTACGGCCGCTGGTGCTGGGCCGCCTCGAGCGCGGCTGGGTGGTCGCCTCGGAGACCTCCGCGCTGGACATCGTGGGTGCGTCGTACGTGCGCGAGGTCGAGCCCGGCGAGTTCATCGCGATCGACTCCGACGGGCTGCGGTCGACGCGCTTCGCGCCGATCGACCGCGCGGGCTGCGTCTTCGAGTACGTCTACCTCGCACGTCCGGACACCACCATCAACGGCCGGTCGGTGCACGCGGCGCGTGTCGAGATGGGCCGCCGCCTGGCCGTCGAGCACCCCGTCGAGGCGGACCTCGTCATCCCCGTCCCGGAGTCCGGCACGCCGGCCGCGGTGGGCTACGCCGCCAAGTCCGGCATCCCGTTCGGCCAGGGCCTGACGAAGAACGCGTACGTGGGACGCACGTTCATCCAGCCGTCCCAGACGCTGCGTCAGCTCGGGATCCGCCTCAAGCTCAACCCGCTCAAGGACGTCATCCGCGGCAAGCGGCTCGTGGTCGTCGACGACACGATCGTCCGCGGCAACACGCAGCGCGCCCTCGTCCGCATGCTGCGGGAGTCCGGGGCGGCCGAGGTTCACATCCGCATCACCGCGCCACCCGTGAAGTGGCCGTGCTTCTACGGCATCGACTTCGCGTCGCGCGCCGAGCTCATCGCCAACGGCCTGGGGGTCGAGGAGATCGCCCGGTCCCTGGGCGCCGACTCGCTGGGCTACCTGTCCGAGGAGGGCATGATCACCGCCACAGAGCAGCCTGCGTCGCAGCTGTGCACCGCGTGCTTCAGCGGCCACTACCCGATCGAGCTGCCGCCGTCGGAGCAGCTGGGCAAGCACCTGCTCGAGCAGAACGAGCTGCCCCTCGGGCAGCCGGAGGACGGCCTGCTCAGCATCGTCCCGGCGACCGGTGGCGCGACCGCGCTCGAGCACCCGTGAGCGCCCCGCAGCCCGTCACCTACGCGTCCGCGGGTGTCGACACCGAGGCCGGTGACCGGGCCGTCGAGCTCATGAAGGACGCCGTGCGGGCGACGCACGGGCCCCTGGTCCTCGGCGGGGTCGGCGGCTTCGCCGGCCTGTACGACGCGTCGGCGCTCACGCACTACCGGCGGCCCCTGCTCGCGACGTCCACGGACGGCGTGGGCACCAAGGTCGCGATCGCGCAGGCGATGGACGTGCACGACACCATCGGGTTCGACCTGGTCGGGATGGTCGTCGACGACATCGTCGTCGTCGGGGCGCGTCCCCTGTTCATGACCGACTACATCGCCTGCGGGAAGGTGGTGCCGGAGCGCATCGCCGACGTGGTGCGGGGGATCGCAGCCGCCTGCTCGGCCGCGGGTACCGCGCTGGTCGGTGGGGAGACCGCCGAGCACCCCGGTCTGCTGGGGCCGGACGAGTACGACGTGGCCGGCGCTGCGACAGGTGTCGTCGAGGCGGACCAGCTGCTCGGCCCGGAGCGGGTGCGCGCAGGCGACGTCCTCGTGGGTCTCGGCTCGTCCGGGCTGCACTCCAACGGGTACTCGCTGGTGCGCCGCGTGGTGCAGGTGGCCGGCTGGGGCCTGGAGCGGCACGTCGACGAGCTGGGACGCACGCTCGGTGAGGAGCTCCTGGAGCCCACCCGGGTGTACGCCGCGGACTGCCTCGCGCTCGTCGAGCAGTTCGGCCCTGACCGTGTCCACGTCTTCAGCCACGTCACGGGTGGTGGCCTGGCGGCCAACGTCGCGCGCGTGCTGCCCCCAGGGCTGGTCGCGGACGTCGACCGGGCCTCCTGGGTGCTGCCCCCCGTGTTCAGCCTCGTGCAGGGCCTCGGGGCCGTCCCGTGGGGCGACCTGGAGAACACCCTGAACCTCGGGGTGGGCATGGTCGCCGTCGTGGCTCCCGAGGTCGCCGACGACGTGCAGCGGGCGGCTGTGGAGCGCGGCATGCCGGCGTGGGTGCTCGGGACCGTGCGTGACGGGCGTGACGACGACGCGACCGCGACCGGCGTCGTCGCGGGCACCAAGGGCGTCCAGGGCGGCGCCGTGCGCCTGCACGGGACCTACCGCGTCGGCTGACGACGCGCCGCGGCCCGAGCAGACAGGTCTGCTCGGGCCACGATCACATCGCAGGTCGGTGTCCGACGACCGGGACTCGACGGTTCAGGCGAGCGCTCGGGTCGGCACCGACGCCCGCGCCGTCACCGGTCGTCGTCGCCAGGCCATCCCCAGCCGGGAGGGTCGTCGTCGTCCGTGCTCACCGCGCTGCGGCGGCTGTCCGTGACGACATCGTTGCGGCTACGCGACGAGAGCTCCTGCTCGAGGGCCCTGTAGTTGGTGTCCGGGCTGAAGTACTTCAGCTCCCGAGCCACCTTCGTCTGCTTTGCCTTCTGACGGCCGCGCCCCATGGCATCGACCCCCTCTAACGTGGAAGCGGGGCGGCTCCGTGCTGACACGTGCGGCCCCGGGGTGCTGTTGAGTCTCTTCGTGTGGCAACGGTACATGCTCGCGATCCATTCCGACCACCTGCGGCGGGTGGGCTCGGACACGTCCCCGACTGTGCTGTACCGATATGACCGTTGACAGGTGCCGCGTGACTGATGTGGCGCCGCTTCGGCTCCCGGCTGACGCGGCGATGTCCGGAGCGCCCCGTACGGGCCCCGATTTGCTGTGATCTACATCACAAATGGCGCGCCGCTGAGTGCGGGAGCGCGCCCATGGTCCACGTGTTCACCCACGTCGCAGCGTCGAGGCGCTTCGACTTCGCGCGTTCATGCTGGTCAGCGGCACGCTGTCCGAGACCGCCCGAGAGTGGGTGATTTCTCCCATGAGATGCACATCACCTGATCGGGCGACCGCCCGTCAGGCGTCCGGGGAGATGTGTCCCGTTTCGCGGGGGTTTAGGGTGGGTACATCGACGGCGCCCCAGGGACGTGGTGACGGTCGCGACGCCCCTTGCGTGGCAGGTGGGGCCGGCCGAAGGTGTCCCGGAGTGCCCGATGTGTCAGATTCAGTACCAAGCCGTGTCGCTCCGTGCCGCACCCGTGATCGAGAAGCGGACACCGGGCGGCTACACCAGGGAGGTACGCAATGTCCACCACGCACTCGTCAGAGGCAGAGGCTCTCCTGACGCCGTCCGAGGTCGCGACCCTCTTCCGGGTCGACCCCAAGACCGTCACGCGTTGGGCCAAGTCCGGCAAGCTCTCCTCGATCCGCACGCTCGGCGGACACCGCCGCTACCGCGAGTCCGAGGTCCGTGAGCTGCTCAACGGCGTCCCCCAGCCGCGGTCGAACCCGCAGTCCTAGTCACGTGCCGCCCCGGGGTCACAGCGGCCACGGGGGCGACCATCAGGGCGCAGCGCGCACCGCGGGGGAGTGCGCGCGAGTCCGACGGCCGGGCACGGTCGGTCCGCCTCGGGGGACGGGCCGACCTCGGGCACCGTGCACGACGAAGGCCGCCGTCAGGCGCACCCGCACAGCGGGGCGGCTGACGGCGGCCTTCGTCGTCCTCCGGGCAACGGCCACCCGGGCGACCCCGCGCGGCGCTGCCCGTGGGGCTCGGTGTCAGCTCCTGGTCGCCCGTCGGACGATTCCGACGACCACCAGGGCGACGACGGCACCAGCGACCGCGAGCACCTTGCGTGCCCGGGCGCGGTCCTCGGGCAGTGCCGAGGCGTCGGTGGCGTCGAAGACGAGCCTGCGCCCCTTCTCCTTGAGGCGATCGGCCTGCCGCCGCGGGTCGACCTCGTCGACCAGTGCGTCGACCGTGGCCGCGAGCTGCTCGCGCGCCAGCGTCACGTCGGCCTCGAGGGCCGCGATCGCCGGCGGCGGGGTCGTGTCCTTGTCGCTCACCGGTGCAGCCCCTTCTTCACGGTGTCCACGTCCTCCTGCAGGTTCTCCATCGCGCGCTCCGGGACCGGCGGCGCACCCTTCTTGACGTGCTTGACACCCAGCAGGCCGAGCACCGCCGTGACGATCAGCAGCACCACCGACACGATCAGTGCGGCGAGCCAGGCAGGTACCGCGTTGGACAGCCCGATGATGGCCGTCGCGATGAAGGCCGCGAGCGTGTAGAGCGCGAGCACCGCGGCCCCGACGAGCAGCCCGGCACCGATGCCCATCTGCTGCGCCTTGGACGTGAGCTCGGCCTTGGCGAGGGCGATCTCGGCGCGCACGAGCCGAGTGGCCTGCTCGCTCAGGTCGCCGACCAGACGTCCGAGCGACCGGGGGTCGTCGGGCGCGTCGGAACGCGTGTCGCTCGCCCAACCGGAGTGCGTGACCATTCGCGGACCTTCCTCACCTGCGGGGACGGTTGAAGCCGGACCCTCAGTCTGCAGGTCCGGCAGCCTCCGCGCGACGCGACGCGGCGCGCGGCGCGTCCGGTCGTCGCTGAGCGAGGGGGATCAGTCGACCCAGGGGTGCACGAGCTCCTCGGCCGGGTGCGTGCTCGGAGGCACGGGGATGACCGGGTTGCCCGTGGGCAGCTGGGCGCGGCCCCAGGCCGCGACGCCGGTCGCGAGGGCGACGAGGGCGATGCCGACGAGCAGGGCCGACAGCCACAGCGGGAGCACCTGCGCGACGGCCACCACGGCCGCGGTCGTGAAGAGGGCGATGGCGAGGACGGTGAGCAGCGCGGCTGCGGCGAAGGCGATCGCGGAGGGCCGGATGCGCACGGCACGCGTGCGCAGGCTCGCGCCGACGGCGTCCAGCTCGTGCTGGACCGCGGCGCGCACCTTGTCCTCCGCGCGCTCGAACCGGTCCCGGGCGCGCTCGGCGAGAGGGTCGGTGAGGCGGTCGAGGATGCGAGGGCGGGTGCGGTCGGTCGTCGTGGTCACGGGAAGGTCCTCGTTCGGTCGGAGCGGTGCTCCCACCGTAGGCGCGCTCATGCGCGCCGCGGCCGGGACGATGGGCCCGAGTCGGACGCGTGACCGGGTCGGATGCGCGGCGGGACCGGGCGGGATGCGCGGCCCGGCCGTCACGACGGCGGCCGGCTCCCGGAGGACGGGGCCGCAGGGGTCCGGACATGGCGACGGCCCCGAGGGGCGTCCCGCGGGGCCGTCTGGAGGTGGCTCCGACCGGCGTCGATCCGGTGACCTTTCGATTTTCAGTCGAACGCTCTACCAACTGAGCTACAGAGCCTCGCAACGAGTGAGCCGGCCTCTCGGCCGGCCCCTCGTAGCGACCCCGACGGGACTTGAACCCGCGACCTCCGCCGTGACAGGGCGGCGCGCTAACCAACTGCGCTACGGGGCCTCGTGGTGGCCGTGACCACCTTAAAGCCTTCTTGCTGTGCTGCTGTCCTGCTCGTACCCCCAACGGGATTCGAACCCGTGCTACCGCCGTGAAAGGGCGGGG
>NZ_JADGMY010000019.1 GCF_015234515.1 Cellulomonas sp. | reverse complement strand
TTCACGATGCACGGCACGATCATGCTGCTGCTGTTCGCCACGCCACTGTTCGCGGGCTTCGCCAACATCATCATGCCGCTGCAGATCGGCGCGCCGGACGTCGCCTTCCCGCGGCTGAACATGTTCGCGTACTGGCTGTACCTGTTCGGCGGGCTCATCGCGGCCGCCGGCTTCCTCACGCCGCAGGGCGCGGCGTCGTTCGGCTGGTTCGCGTACGCACCGTTGTCGAACCAGATGTACTCACCAGGGCTCGGGGGAGATCTCTGGGTCTTCGGCCTGGCGCTCACCGGCTTCGGGACCATCCTGGGTGCGGTCAACTTCATCACCACGGTCGTCACGATGCGTGCGCCCGGCATGACGATGTTCCGCATGCCGATCTTCACCTGGAACATCATGGTGACGTCGCTGCTGGTGCTCATGGCGTTCCCGCCGCTGGCCGCCGCGCTGTTCGCCCTCGGTGCCGACCGGCGCCTCGGGGCCCAGGTCTTCAACCCGGACAACGGTGGCGCGCTGCTGTGGCAGCACCTGTTCTGGTTCTTCGGGCATCCCGAGGTCTACATCATCGCGCTGCCGTTCTTCGGCATCGTCACCGAGATCCTGCCCGTGTTCAGCCGCAAGCCGGTCTTCGGCTACAAGGGCCTGATCTACGCGACGATCGCGATCGCGGCGCTGTCGGTCACCGTGTGGGCGCACCACATGTACGCCACCGGTGCGGTGCTGCTGCCGTTCTTCGCCTTCATGACGATGCTCATCGCCGTACCGACCGGTGTGAAGTTCTTCAACTGGATCGGCACGATGTGGCGGGGGAAGCTGACGTTCGAGACGCCGATGCTCTGGGCCATCGGCTTCCTCGTGACCTTCCTCTTCGGTGGTCTGACCGGCGTCATCCTGTCGAGCCCCGCGCTGGACTTCCACCTCTCCGACACGTACTTCGTGGTCGCGCACTTCCACTACGTGGTGTTCGGCACCGTCGTGTTCGCGATGTTCGCCGGCTTCTACTTCTGGTGGCCCAAGTTCACCGGTCGCATGCTCGACGAGCGACTCGGCAAGATCCACTTCTGGCTGCTGTTCGTGGGCTTCCACATGACGTTCCTCATCCAGCACTGGCTCGGTGTGGTCGGGATGCCGCGTCGGTACGCCGACTACTCCCCGGCGGACGGCTTCACGTGGATGAACCAGGTCTCGACCGTGGGATCCGCGATCCTTGCCGCGTCCACGCTGCCGTTCCTCTGGAACGTCTACGTCACCTGGCGCAACGCACCCAAGGTCACGGTCGACGACCCGTGGGGCTACGGCGGGTCGCTGGAGTGGGCGACGAGCTGCCCCCCGCCGCGCCACAACTTCACGTCCCTGCCGCGGATCCGTTCCGAGCGTCCGGCGTTCGACCTCCACCACCCGGAGGTCGCTGCGATGGACCACGTCGCGCCCGACGACCCGGGACCGCTGGACTGGGCCCCGCAGCAGACCGGTGAGCGGGAGCTCGCGGAGGAGCGCGTCGCCCGGGGGACCGGCGAGGAGAGCGAGTCCTCGGCGAACGTGGTCGAGTCCGACGTCGAGGACGTGCGCGAGCGGCGCGAGGGGGACGACCGATGAAGATCGAGGCGAAGCTCTTCCTCTACGGCATCCTCTTCTTCGTCCCGGTGGGCCTGATCTACGGCCTGTGGAGCGACGGCGAGGCGGTCGGTACCGTCAGCATCCCGCTCGTCGGCGGCCTGGTGGGCATGATCGGCGGCTACTTCGCGCTCCTCGCGCGTCGGATCGACGCACGTCCCGAGGACGACGAGCTCGGCGAGATCGAGCAGGGTGCCGGCAACCAGGGCACGTTCAGCCCGTGGAGCTGGTGGCCGCTCGTCGTCGCGCTCGGCGCGTCGGTCGCGTTCCTGTCCCTGGCCGTCGGTTGGTGGCTCATGGTGCCCGCCGCGGTGCTCGGTGTCATCGGGCTGGTCGGCTGGATGTTCGAGTTCTCCCGCGGGCAGCACGCGCACTGACGCGGCACCCGCACGCACGACGACGGCCCGTCACCAGCAGGTGACGGGCCGTCGTCGTGTGCGAGCGACTCGACCCGGGAGGAACGCCGCAGCCGCCCGCCCCGAGGGGACGAGCGGCTGCGGTGCGGCCGCAGGAGCGGCCTGCGCGTCGTCAGGCCGACGCGACGATGAGCCCGGCCGTCTGGGTGCGCGCTCGCGTGAAGCGCTCCGAGGCGTCCGCCCAGTTGACGATGTTCCACCAGGCCTTGATGTAGTCCGCCTTGACGTTGACATAGTCGAGGTAGAAGGCGTGCTCCCACATGTCGAGCACGACGATCGGCACGAGGCCCAAGGGGTAGTTGCTCTGCTGGTCGTACAGCTGGAAGATCGCGAGCTTCTGGCCCACCGAGTCCCAGCCCAGGATCGACCAGCCGGAGCCCTGGATGCCCGCAGCGTTCGCGGCGAAGTGCTTCTGGAACCCGTCGAACGACCCGAAGTACTCGTCGATCGCGGCCGCGAGCTCACCCGTGGGCTTGTCGCCGCCGTCGGGGGAGAGGTTCTCCCAGAAGACCGAGTGGTTGACGTGCCCGCCGAGGTTGAACGCGAGGTTCTTCTCGTGCAGGTTCACCGCGGCGAAGTCGCCGGTCTCGCGCGCTGCAGCGAGCTTCTCGAGCGCCGTGTTGGCGCCCGTGACGTACGCGGCGTGGTGCTTGTCGTGGTGCAGCTCCATGATCCTGCCGGAGATGTGCGGCTCGAGCGCCGCGTAGTCGTACGGCAGATCCGGGAGGGTGTAGTCAGCCATCTCGTACCTCTCCTGCGTCGGGTGGCGGGTGCGAGCACCCGCCCGGAAACGCCGTCGCGGTGCCCGGCGCATCCGGCCGGACACCGCGAACGGTCGTCTGTCAGGTCAACTCTGGCCCAGGATCAGGTGTTCCGCGTCTCGGGGCCGGTCTCATCCTCCGGGCGCAGGCGTGTGCCGCCGCCCGTCGGAGCACCCTCGGCGATGAGCTGCGCGGGCGCCTTCTCCTGGTCCGAGCCGAGCGCGTCGTGCTCACCGTGGGAGTGGGACGCCGCCAGCTCGGCGGGCGTCACGGGCTCCACGCGGTCCTCGTAGAACAGCTGCGAGAGACGCTGGCGCATGCGGTCCAGGCGGTAGCCCTTGCGGCGGACGCCGCGCGAGTCCTCCGCGGGCTCGATCTCGATCGGCCGGATCGCGTCGTGCTCGACGCGCAGCCAGCGCTCGTGAGGGTCGAGGGGCTTGTGCACCTCGATGTACTCGCCGGACGCGAACCGGACGATCTGACCCGTCTCGTGCCCGTGGAGGACGAGCTCGCGGTCCTTGCGCTGCAGACCGAGGCAGATGCGCTTCGTGATGACGAACGCCGCCCAGGGGGCCAGGAAGAACAGGAACCGGAAGACCCACGTGATGTCGTTGATCGACAGGTCGAAGTGCGTCGCGAGGAGGTCGTTCGAGCCGGCCAGCACCAGGATGAAGAAGGCGACGAGGACCGACACGCCGAAGGCCGTGCGGAAGGGCCGGTTGCGCGGCCGGTCCAGCACGTGGTGCTCCCGCTTGTCACCGGTGGCGAACGCCTCGACGAACGGGTAGGCCGCCAGCAGCGTGAACAGCACACCGGGGATCACGACGGCCGGGATCAGCACGTTGAGTGACAGCGTGTAGCCGTCCGGACCGAACAGCACGTACTCCATCTGCCCCGGCATGAGACGCAGCGATCCCTCGAGGAAGAGCATGTACCAGTCGGGTTGCGCGCCCGCCGACACGGGGGAGGGGTCGTACGGCCCGTAGTTCCAGACCGGGTTGATCGACATCGTCGCGCCCATGAGTGCGATGACGCCGAACACCACGAAGAAGTAGCCGCCGGCCTTCGCGACGTAGATCGGGAACAGCGGGTAGCCCACGACGTTCGCGTTGGTGCGGCCCGAGCCCGGGTACTGCGTGTGCTTGTGCAGCACCACGAAGAAGAGGTGCAGGGCCACCAGCGCCAGGATGAGCCCGGGCACGACGAGGATGTGCAACGTGAACAGGCGTGGGATGACGTCGTGGCCCGGGAACTCGCCGCCGAAGATGAAGTACGACAGGTAGCTGCCCAGGATCGGGATGGAGCGGACCACGCCGTCGGTGATGCGCAGGCCGTTGCCCGACAGGACGTCGTCCGGCAGCGAGTAGCCGGTGAAGCCCGCCGCGAGGCCGAGGATCATGAGGACGAACCCGACGACCCAGTTGAGCTCGCGCGGCTTGCGGAACGCACCGGTGAAGAACACGCGCATCATGTGCGTGACGATCGCGGCCATGAAGATCAGCGCGGCCCAGTGGTGGATCTGCCGCATCAGCAGACCGCCGCGGACCTCGAACGACAGGCGCAGGGTCGAGGCGAAGGCCTCGGACATCTCGACGCCGTTCAGTGCCGGCCACGGCCCCTCGTAGTGGACCTCGGTCATGCTCGGGACGAAGAACATGGTGAGGAACACGCCGGAGAGGATCAGCGTGATGAAGCTGTACAGCGCGATCTCACCCAGCAGGAACGACCAGTGGTCGGGGAAGATCTTGCGTGCGAACTCCTTGACCGCGGTCCCGATGCCGGTGCGCTGGTCGAGGTAGTCGGCGGTCGCCGCGGCGGCCTTGCTGCCGCCGCTCGGTGCGGTCGTGGTGCTCATCGCAGCCGCTCCCAGAAGCTCGGACCGATGGGCTCGTGGAAGTCGCTCTGGGCGACCAGATAGCCCTCGTCGTCGACGGTGATCGGCAGCTGGGGAAGCGGCCGCTTGGCGGGACCGAACACGACCTTGGCGCTGTCAGCGACGTCGAACGTGCTCTGGTGGCAGGGGCACAGCAGGTGGTGCGTCTGCTGCTCGTAGAGGGCCACCGGGCATCCCACGTGGGTGCAGATCTTCGAGAAGGCGACGATGCCGTCGTACGACCAGCCCTCACCCTGCTCGGACTTGATGTCCCGGGGGTCCATGCGGACCAGGAGCACCACGGCCTTGGCCTTCTCGTCCAGCGGTGCGTCGGTCTCGTCGAGCCCCTCGGGGATCACGTGCACGACCGACCCGATGGTGACGTCCGCCGCCTTGATGGGCCGGCCGGTGGGGTCGATCGTGAGCTTCTTGTTCTTCGCCCACATCGTGCGCTTGAACTTCGAGACGTTCCAGTCCTCGCCCACCTCGCCGATCAGCGGCAGCACGATGGTGAGCGGGAAGAGCGCGAGCGAGGACACGAGCGCGCCCTTGAGCACGCCGCGTCGCCCGATGCCCGAGTCCTGCGCCCCGTCCCGCAGGACCTGGACCGCCTCGGCGCGGGTCTGGTCCGTGCTGCGCTGCGCGTGACGGTCCTCGGCCTTCTCGTGGTCGTTCATGAGCGACTTGGCCCAGTGGACCGCCGCCAGGCCGATGCCGAGCAGGGCGAACGCCAGACCGAGGCCGAGCGCGAGGTTCGACGTGCGCATCGACGCGATCGTGTCACCCGGGGGGAGCGTGAAGTACGCGACGATGAAGCCGATGGTGCCGACCACCGACAGGGCGAAGAGTGCGACGACCTGCCGCTCCGCCCGCTTGTTGGCTGCCGGGTCGACGTCGGCACGCCGAGGGCGGTGCGGGCCGAAGCCCGGGTTGGGGAACTTCTCGACGGCGTCCTCGCCCTCGCGCAGGACGACGTCCGAGCCGGCGGTGTCGCCCTGCTCGTGACCGTCGTGGCCGTGGTCGGGGGTGATGCTCACGAGGACCTCGCTCCGATCCAGACTGCTGCTCCGATGAGGAGCCCCATGCCGACGACCCAGGCCCACAGGCCCTCGCTCACCGGTCCGAGGCTGCCGAGCGTGATGCCGCCGGGTGCGCCGTCGCCCTGCAGCTCGAGGAACGCGATGATGTCCCGCTTCTCGTCGGACGTCAGGTTGGCGTCGTTGAACACCGGCATGGACTGCGGCCCGGTCAGCATCGCCTCGTACACGTGCGTGGGCGTCGTCTCCCACAGGTTCGGGGCCCACTTGCCCTCCGACAGCGCACCACCGGCACCGATGGCGTTGTGGCACATCGCGCAGTTGGTGCGGAACAGGGCCATGCCGCTCGCCGGGTCGCCGAGGGCCGGGTCGACCTGCTCGGCAGTGGGGACGGCAGGTCCGGCGCCGAGCGAGGCCACGTAGGCGGCGAGCGCAGCGATCTGCTCCTCGTCGAACTGGGCGGGCTTGGCCGGTGCCTGCGGGCCGTTCATCTGCAGGGGCATGCGCCCGGTGCCGACCTGGAAGTCGACGGCCGCGGCACCGACGCCGACGAGCGACGGGATGCCTTCGCGTCCGGTCGCGTCCGGCCCGTGGCACGTCGCGCAGTTGGCCTGGAACAGCTTCTCACCGGTCTCCACCTGGTCCGCGGTCGCCGCCGTGGGGGCGGCGTCGGCGGAGGTCGGGGCCAGCACTGCGTACAGCGCGCCGGTGAGCAGCAGCGCCAGCAGGAGCAGCACGACCGGCGCACGCCGGTCGTGCCTGCGGGCTGCGAGTGCCTTCACGGATCGGTCCTCGTCTCGCGTCGGGGGTGTGCGGGTGGGGTCTGGCGCCGGCTCGCGCAGCGAGCCGGATGACGTCACTTGACCAGGTAGATGACCGCGAAGAGCGCGATCCAGACCACGTCGACGAAGTGCCAGTAGTACGAGGTGACGATCGCGGTCGTCTCCTCGTGGTGGGTGAACCGCTTGGCCGCGAACGAGCGACCGAGCAGGAAGAGGAAGGCGATGAGGCCACCGACGACGTGCAGACCGTGGAAGCCGGTCGTCAGGTAGAAGACCGAGCCGTACGGCGACGACGAGATCGTCAGCCCGTGCTCGACCAGCTCGGCGTACTCGAAGATCTGCCCGCCGATGAAGATCGCGCCCATGACGTACGTGAGCGTGATCCACTCGTTCATGCCCCAGCGCCAGAACTGGACCAGGGAGCCGGTGCGGACCGGCTGCAGCCGCTCGGCGGCCCACACGCCCATCTGGCACGTCACGGACGACAGCACCAGGATCGTCGTGTTCGCGAAGGCGAACTGCAGGTTGAGCTTGTCGGCCTGCAGCGCCCACTCCTCGGGCACGGCCGCGCGCACCGTGAAGTACATCGCGAAGAGCCCGGCGAAGAACATGAGCTCGCTGGCGAGCCACACGATCGTCCCGACCGACACTGGGTTCGGTCGGTTGACGGTCACGTGGGGGACAGGGCGCGAGGCAGCCGTTGCGGTCGACACTCGGCCATTATGGCTGACGGGAGCGCCGCATGGGTCGTTCGACCCACGCGGCGGGCCGGGGATATGTCACACCGTCACCTTCCACCGCCCCGGCAGGCGCGCGGCGCGCTCCGGAAAGTGGGAGGAGCGCCCTCGGAACGCGTCGACGTGCCAAGATGCCCCTTGCACGTCGACGACGAGTGAGGGGCACCATGAGCACCGCGAACCCGGCGGCCCGCGCGCCGCGCATCCTGCTGTACAGCGACGACGTGGACGCGCGCGACCAGGTGCGCCTGGCCGTGGGTCGGCGTCTCGGGCGCGGCGAGCCGGACATCGAGTGGATCGAGGTCGCGACCGCCGACGCCGTGATCGCCGTCGCGGACGCCCGCGGGGCGGACGTCCTCGTCCTCGACGGCGAGGCCGACAAGGTCGGCGGCCTCGGCCTGTGCCGTCAGCTCAAGGACGAGGTCTACGAGTGCCCGCCCGTGCTCGTCCTGACGGGCCGCCCGCAGGACGCGTGGCTCGCGTCGTGGTCCAACGCCGACGCCGTGGTCAGCCGCCCGCTCGACCCGGTCGTCGTGCACGCCGCCGTGACCGAGCTCGTGCACACGCTGACGGCTCGCGGATGACGGGTCCGACCACCTGGCCCGACCTGCTGATGTCGCTCGTCCGCGGCGAGCACCTCGACAGCGCTCGCGCGTCGTGGGCGATGGACCGGATCATGAGCGGCGAGGCGTCGCCGTCCCAGGTGGCGGGCTTCCTCGTGGCGCTGCGCGCCAAGGGGGAGACGGTCGACGAGCTCGCGGGCCTGGCGGACATGATGCTCGAGCACGCCCACCGGTTCGTCGTGCCCGGCAGGTCCGTCGACATCGTGGGCACGGGCGGTGACCGCCTGCACACCGTCAACATCTCGACGATGGCGTCACTCGTCGTCGCGGGCGCGGGTCTGACGGTCGTCAAGCACGGCAACCGTGCCGCGTCGTCGTCGACCGGGACGGCGGACGTGCTCGAGGAGCTCGGCATCCGCCTCGACCTGCCGATCGAGCGCGTCGCCTCGCTCGCGGCCGAGGTCGGGATCACGTTCTGCTTCGCGGGTGCCTTCCACCCCTCGATGCGTCACGCGGGTGTCACGCGCCGCGACCTGGGGATCCCCACGGCGTTCAACTTCCTGGGGCCGCTCACGAACCCGGCGCAGCCGCAGTCGAGCGCGATCGGTGTGGCGGACGCACGGATGGCCGGTCTCATGGCGGGCGTGCTCGCCGCGCGCGGTCGGTCGGCCCTGGTCTTCCGGGGTGAGGCCGACGGTCTCGACGAGGTCGCCGCCACGGGTGCGACGCGCTTCTGGGAGGTTCGCGGCGGCGAGGTACGCGAGCAGGTCGTCGAGTGGTCGAGCGTGGGCGTGCGCCCCGTGACCGTCGAGCAGCTCCGTGGTGGAGCGGCGCGGCAGAACGCCGAGGTCGTCCGCGCCCTCGTGGCAGGGGCTCCCGGACCGGTGCGCGACACCGTGGTGCTCAACGCCGGCGCCGCCCTCGCGGCGGACGGGACGCTGCCAGGCACGGCCGAGGGGACCCTGGTCGAGCGGATCCTGGCGGGCGTCGCCCACGCGGAGCGGTCGCTCGACGACGGTGCCGCGGCTGCCGTCCTCGAGCGCTGGCGGACGGCGGCCGCGGCCTGAGCCGCCGTGTTCCGCCGGGCACGTCCCGCGCGGCGGGCCGGGTCGCCCGTCCCGACCGTCGACGCGTCGGTCCTCGTCCGCCTCAGTCCTCGAGACCGAGGTCGAACGCCTCCTCGAGGTCGTGGCGGGAGTACGCGCGGAACGCGATGTACGTCTGTGTCCGCAGCACGCCCTCGAGCTTGCTGACCTTGTCGGCGATGACGTCGGCGAGCCGCTCGTGCTCCCGCACGCGCACGAGGGCGATCAGGTCGACCTCACCGGTGACCGAGTAGACCTCGCTGACCCCCTCGATCTCCGCGGCCGCGGCGGCGACCTCCGGGATGCGGGCAGCATCGCAGTCGATCAGGACGATGGCAGTGAGCATGCAGCCATCATGCCGTGCGCTGCGGCTCGACGGCGGCGGTCGTCGGCGCGTCGTCGACCAGTGGTGCGCGCGGCGCCACGAGGTCGAGCGTGACCGCGGCGGCCGCGTCCCGCACGGCCTGGGCCGAGCGGGCGGGTGAGGACCACTCGCCGTCGACCGCGACGAGTCGGACGCCGGGCTGCTCGAGCCACGCGAGGACCAGGTCGGTCTCCTCGGGGTGCGCCGCCGTCGCCGGCGGGACGGGGGCGGTGACGTGCTCGCCACCGGCCTGCAGGCTCGCCACGACGGGCATGGGGTCCGTGCGCCGGTCGACGACGGCGGTGCCCGCGAGCCGGCCGTGGCGCACCAGGACCAGCTCCCAGCCACCATCCTCGGTCCGACGTGCCGCGACGAGCTCACGGCAGGCGGCGGCGCGGGCGTGACGCTGGGCACGCCCGGCGCCCCGCACGAACGCGGTGAGCCGGTCGCGCACCACGGCCGCGTCCTCGAAGCGCTCCTGCGTCGCGAGCGTACGGATGCGCACGGCGTGGGCCTCGGCGACGTCACGGGGGTCGCCCGTCATGGCCTGCCGCACGGCGTCGGCGACCGGGGCGTACGCCGCCACGTCCTGCCCACCCACGCACGGGGCGCCGCAGCGTCCGACCTCGGCGAGGACGCACGCGTGGGCGCCCGCTGCGGGGACGGCCGGCAGGCGCCCGGTGCACTGGCGGACGGCGAACGTCGCGTGCAGCGCGTCGACGGCCTGCTGCGCGAGCGCGCGCGAGGCGAACGGTCCGATGTGCGCGGTGCCCGCGCGCACGTCGCGCACGACGGACAGCCGCGGGAACGGCTCGTCGGTCAGACGCACCCACGGCATGCGCTCGGGCGCGCGCGAGCGTCGGTTGTAGCGCGGCGCGTGCTCCGCGATGAGGCGCAGCTCGCGGACGCGGGCCTCGAGGGGCGACGCGCACACGACGGGGTCCACCCGCACGGCGAGGCGGACCATCTCCGTCATGCGCGCGCGCTTCTCGGCGGACGTGAAGTAGCTGCGGACGCGTCGCCGCAACGACGTCGTGGACACCCCGACGTACAGGACCTCCTCGCGGGGGCCGCGGAACAGGTAGACGCCGGGGGAGTCCGGCAGACCGTCCGCCAGCGTGCTCCTGCGCCGGACGTCGGCGGGCACGGGGTCCGCCGCGGTGGCGAGGTCCTCCAGGTGCGTGACCCCCAGCGGCGCGAGCCTGCCCAGCAGCGCGTGCAGGACGTCGACGGTCGCGCGCGCGTCGGCCAGGGCCCGGTGGTTCGGCGTCTCGGCCGCCCCGAACAGCGCCGCCAGGGTCGACAGCTTGTGGTTGGGAGCCTCGTCGCGCAGCACGACGCGCCGCGCGAGCCGGACCGTGTCGACGACCTGGAAGCCGGGCCAGGGGCGCTCGCAGCGGGCCGCTGCGGCGCGCAGGAAGCCGACGTCGAAGGGGGCGTTGTGCGCGACGAGCACCGCCCCGCGGGCGAACTCGAGGAAGCCGGGCAGCACCTGCGCGATCGTCGGCGCACCGATCAGCATCGAGGTCGTGATCCCGGTGAGGACCTGGATGAACGGGGGCACGGGCCCCCCGGGGTCGACGAGCGTCTGGAACTCACCCAGGACCTCGCCGCCGCGGACCTTGACGGCACCGATCTCCGTGATCGCGTCCTCGGCTGCCCGACCACCGGTCGTCTCGAGGTCGACCACCACGAACGTGACGTCGCGCAGCGGCGTCCCGAGCTCGTCGAGCCCCATCTGCACCGGCGTCGCCCCCGGTACCGCGGCCCCCTCGGAGGGACGCAGGCGACGGACGGCGGGCATGTCCCGGACGGTACCCGGCGCATCCGACAGGGCCGTGCCACCGCGCCTGCGCGTGGACGCGGGCCGGCACCTAGGCTGGCGCCATGGCAGGTCAGGAGCACGTCGCGGCGTCCGAGCCGGATCCGTCGGACGTCCCGGCCGCGTTGCGCTCGGCGCTCGTGCGCCTCGCCGCCGACGTGCTCGGTGACACCGAACCGGCCGACGTCCCGCAGTCGCTGCTCGCGGTCCGACGGTTCGCGCCGCGCCGACGTGCGACCGCCGGCGCGGCGCCGCTGTGGTCGGCCCTGCGCGAGGACAGCGCCTTCCGTGCCCGCGTCGCGCGCGTCTGGCTGCAGGCGCACGACCCGGCACCCGCTGCCGCCGGCAGCGAGCCCTCGTCCTCGACCGACGGACCCGCGGCCGGGTCCGGGGCGGGACGCCCGGTCCCCGGGGCCGCCACCGGTACCGACGCCGCGGTCGGGGCGTGGTTGCAGGGTCTGCCCTGGCAGGACCTGCTCCCGACGTCGGCGCCCGTGGCGGTCGAGGAGGTGGACACGCGGCGGCTCGCGGTCCTCGAGCGCGAGGTCGAGCGGTTGCGCACGGCACTCGGCGTCGCCCGTGAGGACGAGCGCGCCGCGCGTGACGAGCTCGCCGCTCTGCAGCGCGAGCTGCGGCGGCTGCGCTCGGACGCCGACCGTGCCCGCAGCGAGGCCCGCGCGCTGGCGGCGGCGGCGGAGCTCGACGCGCGTCGGGCGGCCGCCGACCTCCAGGCGGCGGTGGACGAGCGCGCACAGGCGGCCGCCGACCTGCGGGCGGCCGCCGCGGAGCGGTCGTCCGCGCGTGAGGAGGTGCGGACCGGGCACCGGCTGGCCGAGTCCCGGCTCCGGTTGCTGCTCGACACGGTGGTGGACGCCGCATCCGGGCTGCGCGCCGAGCTCGCTCTGCCACCCGTGCGCGACCTGCCGGCGGACCTGGTGGCGCCCGGCGTCGACGGACCGCGCGAGCGGCCGACCTCGCGCGGGCGGTCGGTCGAGGACCCGGCGCTGCTCGACGACCTGCTGCGGCTGCCGCGTGCTCATCTCCTGGTGGACGGCTACAACGTGTCGAAGACGGGCTGGCCGCACACGACGCTCGCCGACCAGCGCCGTCTGCTCGTCGACGGCATGGCGGCGCTGGCCGCGCAGACGGGGGCCGAGGTCACCTGCTGCTTCGACGGCCAGGCCGGGCACCGTGCAGCGCCACCGGTGCGCGGAGTGCGGGTGCTGTTCACGGCGGGGGAGACGGCCGACGACCTGCTGCGGCAGCTCGTCGCGGCAGAGCCGCCGGGCCGGGTGCTCGTGGTGGCGACGTCCGACCGGGAGGTCGTCGACGACGTCGAGCGTGCGGGTGCCTGGGCGGTGCCGTCGGCGACCCTCGTGGAGCGGTTGCGTCGCCACTGACGGCACGACCCGCGCCACCGGCGGTCACCGGGTGCGCGGGTCGTGCCGTCAGCGGGCCGGGTCAGCGCTCGCCCTCGGCGTACAGCGCGTCGACCTCGGCCGCGAAGTCCTTGAGCACCTCGGACCGCCGCACGCTCAACTTCGGCGTGAGGTATCCGTCGGCGATCGTCAGGTCGCGGTCCAGGATCCGGTAGCGGCGGATGGACTCGGCGCGCGAGACCGCCTTGTTCGTGCGCTCGACGGCCTTGTCGAGCGACGCGAGCACGTCGGGGTCCTTCGCCGCCTCCTCGATCGACATCGGGGGCTTGCCGTGCGCCGTGAGCCACCCCGGGACGCCCTCGGGGTCCAGCGTGACCAGGGCTCCGATGAAGGGGCGCTGGTCCCCGACGACGACGACCTGGCTCACCAGCGGGTGGCCGCGCAACCGGTCCTCGAGCACGCTCGGCGCGACGTTCTTGCCGCCCGCGGTGACGATGATCTCCTTCTTGCGGCCGGTGATGCGCAGGAAGCCGTCCTCGTCGATGGTGCCGAGGTCACCGGTGCGGAACCAGCCGTCCCGCATCGACTCCGCCGTGGCCTCCGGGTTGTCGTGGTACCCGCGGAACACCTGGATGCCCTTGATCTCGATCTCGCCGTCCGCGGCGAGGCGCAGGGACGTGCCGGGCAGCGCGGGGCCGACCGTCCCGATCTTGGTCTTCTCGGGCAGGTTGACCGTGGCCGGGGCCGTCGTCTCCGTCAGCCCGTACCCCTCGAGCACCTTGAGACCGACGCCGCGGTAGAAGTGCCCCAGCCGCTCGCCCAGGGGTGCGCCACCCGAGATGGCCCACTCGACCTGGCCACCGAGCACCTTGCGCAGCTTGGAGAGCACCAGGACGTCGGCGACCTTGTGCTGCAGACGCAGCCACGGGCTCGGCCCGCGCGGGGTGTCCAGCGCGCGTGAGTAGACGATCGAGGTCTTCGCGGCCCGCTGGAAGATCGCGCCCTTGCCGCCTGCGGCGGCCTTCTGCTCGGCGGAGTTGTAGACCTTCTCGAAGACGCGCGGCACGGACAGGATGTACGTCGGGCGGAACGTCCCGATGCCCTCGATGAGCGTCTTGGTGTCCGGCCAGTGGCCCAGGACCGAGCCGGCGGGGATGGTCAGCACGTGCACGAAGCGCGCGAACACGTGGGCCAGCGGCATGAAGAGCATCGTCCTCGCGCCGGGCGTGGAGACCACGACGTCGAGCTTCTCGACGGCGTTGATCGTCAGGGCCGAGAAGTTGCCGTGCGTCAGCTCGACGCCCTTCGGCCGCCCCGTGGTGCCCGACGTGTAGATGACGGTGGCGAGGTCGTCGCGCGCGGCGAGCCCCCTGCGCCGTGCCACCTCCGCCTCGTCGACGTCGGCGCCGGCGGTCACGAGGTCGTCGACGGCCCCCGCGTCGATGACCAGGACGTCGCGCAGCGTCGGCACCTGGTCGCGCACCTCGGCGACGACGTCCGCGTGCGCGGGCGTCTCGACGAACAGCAGGCTGACGTCGGCGTCGGTGAGGATCCACGCGACCTGCTCGGCCGACGAGGTCTCGTAGAGCGGCACCGGGACGGCCCCGACGGCCCACGTCGCCCAGTCCAGGAGCGACCACTCGTACCGGGTGCGGGACATGATGCCGACGCGGTCTCCGGGCTGCACGCCCTTCGCGACGAGTCCACGTGCGACGTCGACGATCGCCGTGTCGTACTCCCGGGCAGTCATCGGCAGCCACTGCCCGTCGACGTGACGCTCGACGAGGACGCGGTCCGGTGTGCTGCGGACGCGGGAGGCGAGCAGGTCGTTGAGGTTCTCGGAGGGATCGACCTCGACGAGGAGAGGGCTGTGGGACTCGTCCATGCTGACTCCAGTGGCAGGGGGGCGAAGGTGCCATGAGGATACGGGACGTCGGTCCCTGGTCAGGGGGCGCCGTTCGGGTGGAGTCGCAGGCCACCGGCGCACCGGGCCGTCTGCGGGGCCGACGCGGCGCGACCGGCGCCGGTGGACGCGCTCCCGCAGCGTCGGCCGTGCCGCTAGCGTGGAGGCGCTGCGCGACGGACGCGGGGCGGCGAGGGCAGGAGCGGACCAGGACATGCATGCCATCGGTGTCGACATCGGCGGGACCAAGATCGCGGCCGGCGTCGTGGACGACGACGGCGCGATCCTCGCGCAGACCCGACGGGACACCGATCCCGACGACGTCGCGAGCATCGACGCCGCGATCGCGGACGTCTACCGCGAGCTCAGCGCGTCCTACGAGGTGCGCGAGCTGGGGCTCGCCGCCGCGGGGTTCGTGGCCTCGGACCGCGCACGCGTGCTCTTCGCGCCGAACATCGCCTGGCGCGAGTACCCGCTGCGCGACAACGTCGCCGCGCTCATCGCCGACCCCGGCGTGCGGATCGTCGTCGAGAACGACGCGAACGCCGCCGGCTGGGCGGAGTTCCGGTTCGGTGTCGGACGGGACGTCGAGGACATGGTGATGCTGACGCTCGGCACGGGCCTCGGCGGGGCGATCGTCAGCGGCGGCCGTCTGACGCGCGGCGCCTGGGGCGTCGCCGCCGAGATCGGTCACATGCGCGTCGTCCCCGGCGGGCACTACTGCGGCTGCGGGCACGAGGGCTGCTGGGAGCAGTACGTGTCCGGCTCGGCCCTCGTGCGTGACGCGCAGGCCGCCGCGATCACCCAGCCCGCCCGTGCCTCCGGCTTGGTGGCGCTCGCGGGTGGCCGCCCGGAGGCGATCACGGGGCCGCTCGTCACGCGCGCGGCCCAGGACGGCGACCCCCTCGCGGTCGAGCTGCTGGCCGAGGTGGGGCGCTGGGTGGGCGAGGGTGCCGCGAGCGTCGCAGCGCTCCTCGACCCCGAGGTCTTCGTCATCGGCGGCGGGGTCAGTGCAGCGGGCGACCTGGTGCTCGTGCCGGCGCGCAAGGCGTTCGACGAGCAGCTGTCGGGGCGGGGTCACCGCCCCGAGGCGGCGATCGTCGTCGCCGACATGGGCAACGACGCCGGCATGGTCGGCGCGGCGGACCTGGCGCGGATCTGACGGACCCGTTCCGTCGGCCGGTCGTCGTCAGACGACGGCGCCGTCGCCGTCCGACGGCTCCCGATGCTGTGGCATCCGCCACACCAGGACGCCGACCGCGACGACGAACAGCACCGCGGCCGCCCGGACGAGGAGCGTCGGGGCGTCGCGCCACACGGTGACGACCACGAGCAGGAAGAGCGGGACGCCGGCCGCGGCACCCCAGGCGAGGGTCAGCAGAGGATCGCTGCTCGTCACGGGGCCGGGGTCCTGGGGGACGAAGTGCTCGAGGTCGTCGACCTCGGCCTCTGCGGCGTCGTACTGCGTGGTGCCGTCCCAGTCCCGGCCCACCGCCGGTGCGACCGGTGCGGGCGACACGCCCGGAAGGTGGTCGTCCTCGTCCTGGAGCTCGGACAGGATCTGCCGGACGGCGGGATCGGTTCCCCCGTCGACGTCGGAGAGCCGCTCGACGATCGAGGCCCAGACCTCGTCCTCCCCGGGCGGCGGTGGGACGGCCGGGCGGGAGGGTGTCGTGCCGTCCTCGTCGGGGCGCGCGGACGGCCCGGGCGGCTGCTGCGCGCCGGTGAAGTCGTCGGCATCGGCGTCGTCGTCGGGACGTGCGTCCATGGGAGCACTCTAGAGTCGGACCCGACGTACCGACCCGTCGTGGTCGGTGGCAGGTCCGTGGGACCGTCCGGCGCCGCGGGCGACGGCGGCGCGGCGGACGTCGAGCGAGGAGACACGTTGTTCTACTGGTTGATGAAGCGGGTGTTCGTCGGGCCCCTGCTGCGCGTGGTCTACCGGCCGTGGGTGCGTGGTGCGGAGCACGTCCCCGCCGAGGGCGGGGCGATCCTCGCGAGCAACCACCTGGCCGTCATCGACTCCTTCTTCCTGCCGCTCGTGCTCGACCGCGAGATCGTCTTCATCGGCAAGCAGGAGTACTTCACGGGGGCCGGTCTCAAAGGCCGGGTGACGGCCGGCTTCATGCGCGGCGTCGGCACCATCCCCGTCGACCGTGGCGGCGGCAAGGCGGGTGAGGCCGCTCTGCGGACGGGTCTGCGCAGGCTCGCGGAGGGCGGGCTGTTCGGGATCTACCCGGAGGGCACCCGCAGCCCCGACGGCCGGCTCTACCGCGGCAAGACGGGCGTGGCACGGCTCGCGCTCGAGTCCGGGGCGCCCGTGGTCCCCGTCGCCATGGTCGGCACCGACGTGGCGCAGCCGCTCGGGCGCCGCATCCCCAAGGTCATGCGCATCGGCGTGGTCATCGGCGAGCCGCTGGACTTCTCGCGCTACCGCGGGATGGAGAACGACCGCTTCATCCTGCGCTCGGTGACGGACGAGATCATGTACGCGATCATGAGCCTGTCGGGCCAGGAGTACGTCGACGTGTACGCCGCCACGCAGAAGGCGCGCATCGCGACGGGCCACCAGCAGCCCGACGACGGCACGGGCCAGATGCCCGCCGCGCCCGGAGGCAGGCCGGTGCCCGATGTCCAGGTTCCGGTCCCGCCGCAGGACGAGGCTCCGCCGTCAGTAGGATGATCCCGACCCGGACGTGTGCCGGGCCTGTGCGCGTGCCCGGTGGGCGCGTGCCCGTCGTCCCACGCGCGCCGGCTCGACCCGGACCTCGGTCCCGGTCGTGCCCCGCGCGCGAGCACCACCCTGGGCCGGTCGGGTACGTCCTGCACCCGCGCCGTCCGTGCTGTGCCAACGAGAGGTGTGTCCCATGTCGGTCCGTCGCGTCGCCCTTCTGACCGCCGGCGGTTTCGCTCCCTGCCTGTCCTCCGCCGTCGGTGGGCTGATCGAGCGCTACACGGAGATCGCTCCCGAGATCGAGATCATCGCGTACCAGCACGGCTACCACGGCCTGCTGCGGGGCGACAGCGTGACGATCACGCCCGAGGTCCGTGCCAAGGCGGGCGTGCTGCACCGGTTCGGCGGCTCGCCGATCGGCAACTCCCGGGTCAAGCTCACCAACGCGAAGGACTGCGTCAAGCGCGGTCTGGTGGCCGAGGGCCAGGACCCGCTGCACGTCGCGGCCGAGCAGCTCAAGGCGGACGGCGTCGACGTGCTGCACACGATCGGCGGTGACGACACGAACACGACCGCGGCCGACCTCGCGGCGTACCTGCACGACAACGGCTACGAGCTCACCGTCGTCGGCCTGCCCAAGACGATCGACAACGACGTCGTGCCGATCCGCCAGTCCCTCGGCGCGTGGACCGCTGCCGAGGAGGCCGCCGGGTTCGCGCGCCACATCATCGGCGAGCACCGCTCGGGCCCGCGGATGCTGATCGTGCACGAGGTCATGGGCCGGCACTGCGGGTGGCTGACGGCCGCGGCCGCCGCCGAGTACCGCAAGTGGCTCGACACGCAGGAGTGGGTCCCGGGGATCGGCCTGTCGCGCGAGCGGTGGGACATCCACGCGGTGTTCCTGCCCGAGCTCGCGCTGGACATCGACGCCGAGGCGACGCGCCTCAAGGGCGTCATGGACGAGCTCGGCAACGTCAACATCTTCCTCTCGGAGGGTGCCGGCATGCACGAGATCGTCGAGCAGCTCGAGGCAGCGGGCACGCCCCCGGAGCGGGACCCGTTCGGCCACGTCAAGCTCGACACCATCAACCCGGGCCAGTGGTTCGCCAAGCAGTTCGCCGAGAAGCTCGGCGCCGAGAAGGTCATGGTCCAGAAGTCGGGCTACTACTCGCGCGCCGCCGCGGCGAACGCCGAGGACCTGCGGCTCATCAAGTCGATGACCGACCTGGCCGTCGAGTGCGCTCTGCGCGCCGAGTCCGGTGTCATCGGTCACGACGAGGAGCAGGGCGACCGGCTGCGCGCGATCGAGTTCCCGCGCATCGCGGGCGGCAAGGCGTTCGACGTCTCGCAGGAGTGGTTCGGCGAGCTGCTGTCGGACATCGGGCAGCCCCTCGTCCCGGCGAGCCACTCATGAGCGTCGAGCCGGACCCGCAGGTCCTCGCAGGGCTCGACGTCTGGGAGACGCTGCCCGTCGGTCAGCAGCCGCAGTGGCCCGACGCCGGCGCGGTCCGGCGGGTGCGCGACCGGCTCGCGAGCCTGCCACCGCTCGTCTTCGCCGGTGAGGCGGACGCGCTGCGCGCGCAGCTCGCGGCGGCGTCGCGGGGCGAGGCGTTCGTCCTGCAGGGCGGGGACTGCGCCGAGACGTTCGCCGAGGCGACGGCCGACAACATCCGCAACAAGATCAAGACCATCCTGCAGATGGCGGTCGTGCTCACCTACGGCGCGAGCCTGCCCGTCGTGAAGATGGGCCGGATGGCCGGCCAGTACGCGAAGCCGCGGTCCTCGGACGTCGAGACCCGTGACGGCGTCACGCTCCCGGCGTTCCGCGGTGACATCATCAACGGCTTCGAGTTCACCGCCGACGCGCGGACGCCGGACCCGGACCGGTTGCTCGAGGCGTACCACACGTCCGCGTCGACGCTGAACCTCATCCGGGCGTTCACGACCGGCGGGTTCGCCTCGCTGCTGCGCGTGCACGAGTGGAACCGGGGCTTCACCGCGAACCCGGCCTACTCGCGCTACGAGCAGCTCGCGGCGGAGATCGACCGCGCGATCCGCTTCATGGCGGCGTGCGGTGCGGACGTCGACGCGCTGCGTGCGGTGGACTTCTACTCCGCGCACGAGGGGCTGCTGCTGGACTACGAGCGTCCCCTCACCCGGATCGACTCGCGGTCGGGCCTGCCGTACGACTGCTCGGCCCACTTCCTGTGGATCGGCGAGCGGACGCGTCAGCTCGACTCCGCGCACGTCGACTTCTTCTCCCGCGTGCAGAACCCGCTCGGCGTCAAGCTCGGCCCCACCACGACGGGCGACGACGCGATCGCCCTGATGGACCGGCTGAACCCGACGGGGGAGCCGGGCCGACTGACCTTCGTCACGCGCATGGGCGCCGGCAAGGTCCGCGACCTCCTGCCCGCGCTCGTCGAGAAGGTCACGGCCGACGGTCGGCCGGTGACGTGGGTGTGCGACCCGATGCACGGCAACGGCATCACGTCCGCCAGCGGGTACAAGACCCGTCGGTTCACGGACGTGATGGACGAGGTCGCCGGGTTCTTCGAGGTGCACCGCGCGCTGGGCACCGTGCCCGGAGGGCTGCACGTGGAGCTCACGGGCGACGACGTCACCGAGGTCCTCGGCGGCACCGAGGAGATCGACGACGACGGGCTGGCGCGCCGGTACGAGACGCTGGTCGACCCGCGTCTGAACCACCAGCAGTCGCTCGAGATGGCCTTCCAGGTCGTGGAGCTGCTGCGCCGCGCCTGACGGGATGCGCATCGGAGCCCCGGGCCGCGTCTGCGGACCGGGGCTCCGGCGTGCTGCAGCAGTCCGCGTGGGCGTCCCCGCCGACGTCCAGTGGTCAGACGACTGTGAGCGTGATGGTCGCACCCTTGGGCGCCGTCTGGCCGCCGTCGACGCTTTGGTCGACCACGCGTCCGATGAGGCCGCCCCACGAGTTCTTGCGATCCACCTTGAAACCGAGCTCCTCGAGCTGCTTCTTGGCCGTTTCGAAGTCGACCTGGACGACGTTCGGGACGGCGACCGGTTCCGGACCCTTCGACACGGTCACCGTGACCACGTCGGTGCGGTGCGCGGTCTCGCCCGCCGGCGGGGTCTGGTCGATGATGTGCCCGGCGGGAACGGTGTCGTGGAACGCCTCGGTGGGCTCGACGGTGAGCGCGTCCTGGGCCAGCTGGTCCTGCGCCTCCTCGACGGTGATGCCGACGACGGACGTGACCGTGACAGGTGCAGGGCCGTCGGACAGCACGAGCGTCACCGTGGTCCCGCGCTTCGTGGTGCCGCCGGCCTCGGCCGCGGAGCCGTCGGGGAGCGTGGCGCGCAGCACCTGCCCCTTCGGCGCCTCGTCGTGGTGTTCCGGCGGACCGTACGCGACCACGAGGTCGGCGTCCTGGAGGGCCTTGTCGGCGTCGGCCTGCATCGCCCCCACGACCCCGTCGGGGACCGTCACCAGGTCGGGGCCCTTCGAGACGGTGTAGGTGACCGTCCCGTCCTTGCGCACGGGCTCCCCGGGGCCGGGGTCGGTCGACACGACCGAGCCTGCCGGGACCTGGTCGTGGAAGGCCTCGGCCCTCGTGGTCCCCAGCCCGGCGTCGGCGAGGGCGTCGACGGCGTCCTCCTCGAGTGCGTCGACGACGTCCGGCACGTTCGTGTACGCACCGGGACCCACGTCGAGGAACCACCACGTGCCGCCGCCCAGCAGCGCGAGCACCGCCACGAGGGCGACGACCAGGGGCCAGCGTCGGCGCGGCGGTCGAGGTGCCTCACCCGGGGGCGCCTCGACCACGCCGAGACCGATCGGCAGCGCGACCGTGCCTCCGCGCGCGTGGTCACCGACGGGGACGCGTGCGGTGAGTGCCGGGTCGTCCGTACCCAGGTCGTCGGCGTCGGGCTCGACGGGCAGGTCCGTCCCGGACGGATCGGTGGCGGACGGCAGGGCGAGCGTCGGGGCGACGTCGGCGCGTCGGTCGAGCGTGACGCCGTCGAGCGCGAGGCGCGTGCGTCGGACGAGCAGCAGCGCGGAGGCGGCGTCGACCGGGCGGTCCTCCGGGCTGTGGGCGGCCAGCGCGCCCACGAGCTCGTCGATCTCCGAGGGCAACCAGTCGATGGTCGTCGACGGGGCCGGGATCTCGGAGCTCACGTGCTGGAAGGCCACCTGGATCGCGGTCTCACCGGTGAACGGCTGCCGACCCGTCAGCATCTCGAAGAGCATGACACCGACGGCGTACACGTCGGTGCGGGCGTCGCTGGCGCCGCGCTGCACGAGCTCGGGCGCCAGGTACGCGACCGTGCCGAGCACCGTGCCCGTCGTCGTCGAGGTGACCTCGGTGACCGCGCGCGCGAGTCCGAAGTCCGCGACCCGCACCCGGTCGTCGGACGCGATGAGGACGTTCTCCGGCTTGACGTCGCGGTGCACGAGCCCCGCACGGTGGGCGGCCGCCAGTGCGTCGAGGACGCTCTCGGTGACCCGCAGGGCCTCACCGACGCGCAGGGCGCCCTGCTCGGCGATCTGGCGGCGCAGGTTGGTCCCGTCGACGTACTCCATCGTCAGGTAGCTGGTCTCGCCGTCGACGCCCTGGTCGAAGACCCCGACGAGCCCGGGGTGCGTCAGCCGGGCCGCGCTGCGCGCCTCGCGGCGGAAGCGTGCGACGAAGGCGTTCCCGGACGCGCCCTCGGCGAGGTGCGGGTGCATGACCTTGAGCGCGACCTCACGGTCCAGGCGACGGTCGACGGCCAGGTACACCGTCGCCATCCCGCCGCGTGCGATGCGCGAGACGACCTCGTACCGGCCGTCGACCAGGCGGCCGACGAGCGGATCTGTGACGGTGGCTCCCACGCGCGGCAGTCTACGGTCGACGGGCGTGAGATCCGGGGAGCCGCGCGCGTCAGCGGAAGCGCGTCATGAGGGTCTGGACGTTGGCGACGTAGCGACGGGTGTCGTCGTACATGCCGTTGCGCTTCACCGACGAGGCGCCCTGGTAGTACGACGCGATCGCGGTCGGGAGGTCGGGGGAGGTCCGCACCAGCGAGCGCAGGATCGCGACGCCCGCGACGACGTTGTCGTCCGGCGAGAGCAGGTCGAGCTGCCGGCCGACGAGCTGCGACGCCCACTCGCCCGACGAGGGGATCACCTGCATCGTGCCGATCGCGTTCGCCGGCGAGACCGCCGTCTGGTCGAAGCCCGACTCCTGGTGGGCCACGGCCTGCGCCAGCGCGGCGTCCACGCCCATCGCCCGCGCGGTCGCCGCGACCTTCGCCTGCATGTCGCGGCGGGACGGCACGCCGGACGCCAGCAGGGTCGCCTTGTTCTGGTTCGCGGCACCGACGACGTCCGAGGAGTAGGTGCGGCCGGCGAACGTGTTGCCCACCAGCTGCTTCGTCGGCGTCGCCGCGGCGGCCCCCGGCACGGTGAGCCTCTGGCCTGCGCGGATGGTCGCGCGTGCGTCCAGGCCGTTGGCGGCCACGACGGCGGCGACGGTGGTGCCGTGGCGCGACGCGACCGCCGAGACGGTGTC
>NZ_JADGMY010000018.1:12180-24502 GCF_015234515.1 Cellulomonas sp. | reverse complement strand
ACGCCTCCGCCTCGGCCACCGCCTTCTTCGCCGCCGCACGCTGCGTCACGTACGGATCGGTCGCCGTCGGCGGCGGCGGCCCGCTGAGATGATGCGGGCGCGGCTCCCTGCCCGTGGGATCCGTCATCGCCGTCGGACGGTTCGACGCGTACGCGTACGACGACACCGCCGTCACCTGCCCCGAACCCACCACCGGGTCCACCGAGTCGAACCGACCCGTCCCCGTGTCGTAGTTGCGCGCCCGCAGGTGGTACCGGCCCGACTGCGTGTCGTCGCGGTACCCACCGGTGAACTGCATCGGGTTGCCCGGCGCGTCCTCGGCGAGCTGGCGGCCACCGGCCTCCAGGTCGGTGCCGCGTGCTCCACCGAACGGGTCGTAGTCGTAGGCCCACTGGGCCGCACCGCCCGCCGACACCACGGCCGACGTCCCGCCCAGCCAGTCCCGCACGTAGTGCGAGAACTGCTCCCCGCCCTCGGCCAGACCCAGCGGTGACCCGTCCGGCGCGTACAGGAACGACGTCGTGCCCTCCCCGTCCGTGCCGGTCCGCGTCTCCGTCGCGATCGTCGGCAGCCCGCCGTTGACGTCCCACGCCCACGCCGTCGACCCGGTCGCCCCGGCCTCGTCCGTGCTCGTGGACGACAACCGCATCCCCGCCGCGTCGTACGCGTACGTCGTGGACGCCCCGTCCGATGTCGCCGAGGCGAGCGTGCGGTCCAGGTGGTACTCGTACGTCTCCTCACCGTCGGACGTCAGGTTGCCCTCGGCGTCGTAGGTGAACTCCCGCGTCCCGGCCTCCACGTCCGGGATTCCCGAGAGCGTCCCGGTGACGGTCGTCTGCTCGCGGGTGAGCTGGTCGCCCGCGTCGTACGTCGCCGTCGTCGTGGCCTTGCCCGTCGCGGTGGTGACCGCGTGCGACGTGCGGTTGCCGACCAGGTCGTAGCCGTAGTCGTACCGCTCGGCGGCCGGCGCCCCCGGTGCGCAGCTCTGGGCGCCGTAGCAGGCGGACGTCAGGCGGTGCGCCTTGTCGTACGCGTACGACGTCGCCTCGACGACCTCCGGTCCCCCGGCGTTGCGGGTCTGCGTGATGAGCGTCGGGTTGCCGACGGCGTCGCGCACCACGTCGTGCGCCGAGACGACCTCGCCCCCTGCGCGGGTCGTCGCGACGCGCGTCATGCGCCCGGCGGCGTCGTACTCGCGCGCCTCCGTCAGGCCGGTCGACTCCGGGAACGTGATGGACGTGAGCTGGTCCGCCACGTCCCACCCGAAGCCGTACGTCGCCGAGCGACCCGCACCCGCCGCCGTGAGCGACGTCAGCCGGTCCGCGACGTCGTACGACGCCGTGACCTTGGTGCCGTCCGGGTACGTGCGCTCGGTGAGGTTGTCCTGGTCGTCATACCCGTAGGTGAACTTCTCGACCGCGCCGCCGACGTCGGTGCGCGTCACCTCGGCCAGACGCCCGGTCGTGTCGAACCCGTGCTCCCGCACGCCGCGCGGGTCGGCCATCGAGACGAGGCGGTTCTTCGCGTCGTACCCGAACGTGAAGAGCTCACCCTCGGTGCCGAGCTTGCGGCTCACGAGCCGGTCGAGCGTGTCGTACTGCATCGCGACCGTGCGCGCCTCGCGGTTCGGGTCGAGCCGTGGGTCGCCCTCGACGACGCGCGCCGTGACGAGCTGCGTGAGGTTCGAGTTCGCGTCGTACACGTACTCCCTGCGCCGTCCGATGGCGTCGGTCGACGCGACCGTGCGTCCGGCGCGGTCGTACTCGAGCTTCGTCTCGTGCCCCAGCGGGTCACGACGCCCCTTGATCTGGCCGTTGGCGTCGTAGGTGTACGTCAGCACCTGCTGGTCGCCCGTGGCGTCGGGGCCGCGGACCGTGAGCAGCCGGTCGGCCGCGTCGTAGCGGTACTGCACGACCGAGCCGGCAGCGTCGGTCGCGCTGGTCAGGCGGCCGACCGCGTCGTAGGACGAGCGCGTGATGTTGCCCAGCGGGTCCCGCACCTCGACGGGGTTGCCCGCCTGGTCGTAGGTGTACCTCGTGGTGAACGCGGCCGGGTCCGCACCCTCGAGGTGCCCGCGCGGCTCGGTGATGGCCACGGGGCGGCCGTCGTCGTCGTACTCCCACGTGATGACCCCGCCGGACGCGGTGACCTGGCGCGTCGGGTTGCCGACCTGGTCGTACTCGATCTTCGCCGGGGACTCCACGCCCGTGCCGCCCGTGCGGCGGTTGGCGCCGTCGTACGTCATGCCGAGGGTGTCGCCGTCCTCGTCCTTCATGCCCGTGACGTTCCCGGCGGCGTCGTACGACATCTGCGTCGTCGCGCCGAGCTCGTCGATCTGCTCGACCGGGCGGCCCAGCTCGTCGAAGCGCGAGTCGACCTGCACGAGGCGGCCCTGGGCGTCCGGGCGCTCGGCCCGCACGAGGTTGCCGCGGAAGTCGTAGCGGAAGGTCGTGGTGTACGCGGCACGCCGCTTCTCGACGTCGGCGTCGGACTCGCCGGACCGCTGCGCCGCGTTGCCCAGCGGCAGCCGCTCGGTGGCGACGCGCCCCTGCCCGTCGTACGTCCACGTGGTCCGGTTGCCCTCGCCGTCGGTGACGGACGCCGTCCGCCCGGCGGCGGTGTACGTGTACTCGGTGACGTTGCCGATCGGGTCCTTGAGGGTGACCAGCCGCGACGCGTCGTCGTACGTGTAGCGGTAGGAGTTGGCGAGCTGGTCGGTGACGACCACGACGTTGCCGATCTCGTCGTACGTCGTCTTGACCGGCGCGTCCTTGCCCGGGTCACGACGCTCGGTCAGCCGGTCCTGCTGGTCGTACTCGTAGCGGGTGCGGAACTGGTCCTTGTTCGCGCCCGCGACCGTGCCCCGCGGGTCGACGACCGACACGAGCCGGCCGGTCTGGTCGTACGTGAACTCGGTGCGCCGCCCCGTGGGCGTGACCTCCGCGGTGCGGTTGCCCGCCGCGTCGTACTCGTACCGCGTGACCTTGCCGCGCGGGTCGGTGCGCGTCGCGAGCAGGCCACGGCCCTCGTACGTGTACCTGTACCCCTCCTCCTGCTCGGGGTCCTTCTGGCCGGTGATCCCGTTCTGCTCGTCGTACGTGTACGTCCACGTGTTGCCGCGCCCGTCCGTGTGCGTGCGCAGGTTGTTGCCCGCGTCGAAGGCGTTGCGCTCCTTCCAGTCGAACGGCGCCGGGGCCTGACGCTCGACGGGGTTGCCGGCGGCGTCGTGCAGCGCGCCGGACTGGTTGCCCTCGGGGTCGACGACGAGGGACTCGTTGAGCTTCTCGTCGTAGCGGTACGTCACGGTGTCGCCGTTGCCGTTGCGCGACCACAGCAGGACGTTCTTGCGGTACCCGTCACGTGAGACGACGCCGTCGGGGTCGGTCGTGGTCGCGACCTCGGAGGCGGCGTCCCACGCGAACGTCGTCACCGCACCCGAGGCGTCCGTCTGCCGCACGACGCGCCCGTCCGCGTACTCGTTGGCGACGTCGCGCTTGCCCCGCGCGTCCTGCACGTGGTCCAGGCGCCCCGCGGAGTCATAGTGGTACTGCCAGGTGTAGTTCCGCGCGTCCTGCACCTTGAGCAGGCGGCCGTCCTGGTAGTCGAACTGGACGCTGCGACCGTCGGGCAGCGTGAGCTTGCTGATCGCGCGGACGTCCTGGCGCATCTCGACCCGCACGACGCGGCCCGCCGCGTCCGTGATCGAGGACAGCAGGCCGTTCGACCCGTACGCGAGCGTGATCCCGTGGCCGCGGGCGTCGGTCACCGACAGCAGCCGGCCCTCGGCGTCGAACGTCAGGCGCCGCTGGTCCGGCGGGGTCAGCACCCAGCCGCCGCCGGCGCGGTCGGCCAGCACGGCGCGCACGCCGGCGGGCCGCTGGTAGCCGTCGGCGGTGCGCTGGTAGACGACCTCGGAGCCGTCCTCGGCGCGCACCCGCACCGCGGTCGCCCCGGCCTGCGGGACGATCACCCGGGCGTCGTACGTCCACGTCCACCCGGCGCCGAACATGCCCGTGCCGGTGTTGGCCGACGAGTAGAAGCGCACGGCCTCGAACGGGATGCCGTACGACGTCATCGTCAGGTCGCGCTCGGTGCGGTTGAACGCACCGGTACCCGTGTTGACGAGCGCGCCGCGCAGCTCCTGGCCGTCGACCGTGCGGCCCAGCACGTTGGCGCAGGCGCACCCCGCGGCCTGCGCGGCCGGGAGCTCCGGCGGCGTGACGGTGGTCCGCGGGTTCGCGGGCGCCGACGGCGGCGAGTCGAGCGTCGTGCCGTCGTCGGCCAGCAGGGAGACCGTCACCGTGTACTGCCGGGCTGGGTCGAGCGTCCAGCCGTCGGCCGCACCGAAGCTGCGGCAGAACTTCCGCGGCGCGTCGCAGCGCGACAGGTCCTCGCGGCCCAGGTCGGCGGACACCTGCTGCGTGCCGGCCTCGACGTCGGTGACGGTCGCGCGCCAGCGAGCCCACGACGTGGGGTCGCCGTCCGCGACGTCGGCGTCGAAGTACACGACGAGGGAGGTGTCACCCAGGAGGTACCCGGGCCGCACGACGAGGTCCCGCGCGCCGCCGTCCGCCAGGACCTCGGCTGCCGTGGCAGCGGACGTCGGCGCCTGGCCGCTGAAGCGCGACGCCACGGGGCGCGCGAGGCCGGGCAGCAGCGGCGGGTTGACGGGTGCCTGCTCGGACACTGGGACGGGCGGCGGCTCGACCGGGACGTCGGCGGGGTCACCCTCGCGGACCGCGTTGCGCGGCAGCGGCCGCTCGACCGGCGCGGCGCCGTCCTGCGCGACGGGCGCCTCGGGCGCCGGAGCAGCCGCCGCGAGCGGTGGCGCGAGCACCACGCCGGTGACCAGCACCACCGGAGCGAGGACCGTCGCGGTGAACGAGCGCAGGACGGACCTGCGTGGACGTGCGGACATGCGAACCCCCTGCGCACGCCGACATCACCGTCACCGCGCCTCGCGACCGCCCCCTGCAGCGGTCGGGCCGGTCCACACCCAAGGGGTCAGGCGAGATCAGCCGCCAGATGCCGTCCGCATCGCGAGACGGCTCCCGGGCCGGGCGCCGGCTCCCCGCCCGGCCCGCCGCAGGACCGTGGGAACACGTCCCACAAGGTCGGCCCGAGCGTGCGACGCACGGCGCGGCAAGACCGACGGCCGCAGTGCCCCCCGAACGATGAGAAGAACCTCATGCGATTCTCATGTCGTCGGACCTCCGGAGTCAGGTCCGGAGCCGACCTTCGACCGGCCGCGTCAGCGCGTCAGGTGCTTCTCCGGGACCGGTGCGTCACCCGACGCCCGCTGCGCGCGGTAGTACGCCCGCGCCTCGTCCTGGCGCTGCCGCTCCTGGCCGGAGGCGATGGGCGCGCGCAGGTGCTCCGGGCCGTAGCCGAACGCGTCGACGAGGTCCTGCGCGTGCGGGCGCAGGCGCACGAGCAGCCGCTCGATGTACGACGTCACGGCGCGTGCGCGCCCGGCCGAGAGCCGCCCGTTCACCAGGTACCACGCGAGGTTGCGCTCGACCAGCACCAGCCCGAACAGGTCGCGCACCCACGTCAGGACCTGCTGGGTCCCCGGGTCCTCGACGCGCTCGAGCGCGCGCGTGAACGCCTCCCACTGCACCCGCTCGGCGTGCGCGCGCGCCGCCTCGATGAGCTCGTGCTGGTGGGCGTTGAACAGCTCCGCGGCCTTCTCGGGGCTCATCTTGCGGGCCGGGGCCAGCGCCTGCGCGACGTGGGCGACCATCGTCTCGACGCGGTCGGTCAGCAGGTCACGCTGGGTCTGCGTGTCGCGCAGCTGCCCGACGGACCGTCGCGTGTCACCCCGGTCGCCCAGCGTCTGGACGGCCCGCACGAGCGGTGTCCGGTGCAGGGCCGCGTCCGTGACTCGGTCGACGACGAACCGCGCGAGGTCGCCGCGGTCCGTCTGCATCGCGGCGAGGGACTTGGCGTAGTCGCCGAGCAGCCGCTTGGCGACCAGCTGGTAGAGCACCGTGTTGTCGCCCTCGAACGTCGCGTACACGTCGAGGTCGGCGTGCAGGCCGGTCAGCCGGTTCTCCGCCATGTACCCGGCGCCACCGCACGCCTCGCGGCACTCCTGCAGCGTCCGCAGCGCGTTCCACGACGACGTCGGCTTCAGCGCGGCCGCGAGCGTCTCGAGGTCCTCCCGGTTCTCCGGGGTGTCACCCCTGCCCGAGAAGACCTCGTCGAACGCGGCGAGCAGCTCCTCGTGCGCGAACGACGTCGCGTACGCGTCGGCGAGCAGCGGCAGCAGGCGGCGCTGGTGCTGCCCGTAGTCGAGCAGGACGACCTCGTCAGCGGTCCCGCCCGCGAACTGGCGGCGCTGGTTGGCGTAGGTCACCGCGATGGCCAGCGCGATCTTGCTGGCGTTGGCCGCGGCGCCGTCGAGCGAGACCCGGCCCTGCACGAGCGTCCCGAGCATCGTGAAGAACCGGCGGCCCGGGCTCTTGATGGGCGAGGAGTAGGTGCCGTCCGGCGCGACGTCGCCGTACCGGTTGAGCAGGTTGGTACGCGGCACGCGGACGTGCGTGAAGTGCAGCCGTCCGTTGTCGATGCCGTTCAGGCCGCCCTTGACGCCGTCGTCCTCCCCGCCGATGCCGGGCAGGAACTCCCGGGTCTGGGGGTCGCGGATCGGGACGTAGAAGGCGTGCACGCCGTGGTTGACGCGCGGGCCGCCCGGATCGGCCGTGACCAGCTGCGCGAAGACCACCGCCGCGGTGCCGTGCACGGCCGCGTTGCCCAGGTAGTCCTTCCACGCGGCGCGGAACGGCGTGTGGATGACGAACTCCTGCGTGGCGGCGTCGTACTCGGCCGTCGTGCCGATCGACGCGACGTCCGACCCGTGGCCCGCCTCGGTCATCGCGAACGCACCCGGCACCTTCAGGTGCATGGCGTCGGACAGGAACGTGTCGTGGTGGTGCGCCGTGCCCAGGTGCAGGATCGCGGACGCGAACAGCCCCCACTGCACGCCGGCCTTGATCTGCAGCGACGGGTCCCCGGCGACGAGCTCCTCGAACCTCGCGAGCGAGCCGCCGTGGTCGTCGGCCCCGCCGAGGTGCGCCGGGAAGGACCGCAGCACGTCGTGCTCCGCCTCGAGGCGCCGCAGCTGGTCGAGCACGCGCTCGCGGTGCTCGGCCATCGGCAGGCCCTCGATCTTCTGGAACGCCGGGTCCCCGACGACGGCGCGCGACTCGCGCCGCAGCTGCGCGTACGTGCCCAGCAGCAGCTCCTCGAGCGCGGCGACGTCCACGCGGGGGGACGTGGCCGGAACCGTGGCGCCGGTGGCGGGGCGGTCTGTCGTCGTCGTCATCGCTGCTCCCAGGGGGTGCGGGCGGCCTCGTCGCCGCCGGTGGGCTGCCGGTCCGCCGGGTGGGCGGGTGCGGTGGTGGTCGGGGTGGGGCTGATGGGGGTGGTGGTGCTGCTCGGCGTGCGGTGCTCGCGCGCGAGGAGGCCGACGGGCCCGGCCCACAGCCACGCGGCGACCTGCGCGGTCAGCGCGGCGCGGTCGGGGGTGCCGGGCTCGTCGCGATGGGCCAGCCACCACTCGCCGGCGCCGCGGACGAACCCGACGGCACCGGCCGCCCAGGTGTCCGCGAGCGCCGCGGCGCTCGCGGTGGTCCCCGGCGCGGCCCCGGCCGCCGGGCCCGCAGGCGCGTCGTCGGCCGGGCGCTCCTCGGTGAGGGCGCGCGCGAAGGGTGCGGCGACGAGCGCGGTCACGGCGTCGAGGAAGTGCCCGACCGGCCCTCCGGACTCGACCGAGCCGTCACGGGTGACGAAGGCGTAGACGTGCGGCGACGCCTCGATCATCTCCAGGTAGACCGCGACCATGGCGCGGGACGCCTCGCGCGGCGTCGACGCGTGGCGCAGCACCTCCTCGAGGGCGTCCCGGATCTGCCGGACGACGAGCTCGGCCACCGCGATCTGCAGGGCGGTCTTGTCGACGAAGTACCGGTAGACGATCGACTTCGAGGTGCCCGCGGCGGCGGCGATCTCCTCCATCGAGACGTCGGGGCCGCGATGGTGGACCGTCCGGCGGGCGACCCGGACGAGCTCCGCGCGCCGCGCCTCGCGGTGGTCGGCCCAGCGGGTGGACCGGCCGTCGACGGGCAGGTCGTCGTCCGCCGGAACCCGCCCGGGGGCGGGCGGCGCGAGGGACGGGACCACGCGCGGGTCGGGCGCGTCGTCGCGTGCTCGGTTCGAGGAGGTCGTCGTCGACGCTCCCGGAGTGACGGGGCTCACGAAACCGAAGGTATCAGGTACTGTCAGTTCCGGACATCATTCCGGGACCATCGTCCCTCGACACCGAGGGCCCGGGGTCCGCCCGTCATCGACGCCGATGCGAGAGGGAGCGCCACATGGCCACCCGCAAGCCGAGCACCTCCCCGTCCACGCCGCCCGCAGCCCAGGACCCGGCTCCCCGCCGCGCGTACGTCCTCGGCGGCAACCGGATCCCGTTCGCCCGCGCCGGGGGCAAGTACGCCCAGGCGAGCAACCAGGACATGCTGACCGCGGCGCTCGACGGGCTCGTCGCCCGGTACGGCCTGCAGGGCGAGTCCATCGGCGAGGTCGCCGCCGGCGCCGTGCTCAAGCACAGCCGCGACTTCAACCTCACGCGTGAGGCCGTGCTCGGCTCGGCCCTCGCCGCCACCACGCCCGCGTACGACGTGCAGCAGGCCTGCGCCACGGGCCTGGAGACGGTGGTGTCGCTGTCCAACAAGATCCGCCTCGGGCAGCTCGAGTCCGCGATCGCCGGCGGCGTCGACACGACGTCCGACGCCCCCATCGCGGTCAGCGACCGGCTGCGCCGCGTGCTGCTCGACCTGTCCCACGCCACGACCCCGCAGCAGCGGCTCAAGGCGATCGCGCGCCTGCGCCCCAAGGACCTGGCGCCGGCCACGCCGCGCACGTCGGAGCCGCGCACGCACCTGTCGATGGGTGAGCACCAGGCGCTGACCACCGCGCAGTGGGGCATCACGCGCGAGGCGCAGGACGAGGTCGCGCTGCGCAGCCACCAGCGCCTCGCCGCCGCGTACGACGCCGGGTTCTTCGACGACCTCGTCACGCCGTACCGCGGCCTGACGCGCGACGCGAACCTGCGCGCGGACACCTCGCTGGAGAAGCTCGCGAAGCTCAAGCCGACGTTCGGCCTGGGCCTGGACGCCCCCGCCACGATGACGGCCGGCAACTCCACCTCGCTGACCGACGGCGCGTCGACCGTGCTGCTCGGCTCCGCCCAGTGGGCCGCCGAGCACGACCTGACGCCGCTCGCCGCGGTCCTCGACGCCGAGGCCGGCGCCGTCGACTTCGTGCACGGGGTCGACGGGCTGCTCATGGCACCGGTCTTCGCAGTCCCCCGCCTGCTGGCCCGCCACGGCCTGAGCCTGGCGGACCTCGACTACGTCGAGATCCACGAGGCGTTCGCGTCGACCGTGCTGACGACGCTCGCCGCGTGGGAGTCCGAGGAGTTCGGCCGCGGGCGCCTGGGCCTGCCCGGCGCTTTCGGCACGGTCGACCCCGCGCGGCTCAACGTCCACGGGTCGTCGCTGGCCGCCGGGCACCCGTTCGCCGCGACAGGGGGCCGGATCATCGCGACGATCGCCAAGGAGCTCCACACCCGGCGCGCGGCGCAGGTCGCCGCCGGGGACGACTCCCCCGTCCGCGCCCTCGTCTCCATCTGCGCCGCCGGCGGCCTGGGCCTGACAGCCCTCCTCGAAGCCGCCTGACGCGACGCTGGACCGCTCTCTCACCCACCAAAGGCGTGAGAGAGCAATCCAGTCACCGCCCCCTCCCGACCCCTCGGCCCACCCCCACCCCCAGGGGCGTGAGAGTGCAATCCAGTCACCGCCCCCTCCCGACCCCTCGGCCCACCCCCACCCCAGGGGCGTGAGAGAGCAATCCAGTCACTCCCCCTCCCGACCCAGCCGTTCAGACCCGCACCGACGATGCAGGAGTCGCGATGTCCGACCGTTACCTCGAGCTCGTCAACAGCGGGCTCACCCAGAAGCTCGCCAAGCAGCTCGGCCTGCCCCGGCCCGCCGTGCTGCGCCGCCACCGCCCGGGGCAGCCGCTGCTGGACGGGCCCGCGCTCGTGCTGGGCTCGGGACCCGACGCCGACGCCCTCGCGTCGCTGCTGTCGTCCCCCGCGGGCGGCGCCACGCCGACGGGCGACGCACCGGCCGTCCTCGACGGCTGGGACCTCGAGGTGCACCGGCACCCGTCCCCCGACGTGCGGTACGCCGCGGTCGTCCTCGTCCTGACGGGCGTCGAGCACCCGGACGACCTGACGGCACCCGTGCTCGCGGCCGCGTCGACCCTCAAGGGTCTGCGCCGCGGCGCGCGCGTCGTGACGGTGTCCCGCCCGGCGCTCGACTCGGACGCACCCGCCGTCGCCGCGGCCCGGCAGGGCGTCGACGGGTTCCTGCGGTCCCTGGCCAAGGAGCTGCGCAACGGTGCGACGGGCAACGGCGTCGTCGTCGCGCAGGACGTGCCGGTCACCGCGCCGAGCGTCGTCGCGGCGCTGCGGTTCTTCCTGTCGGCGCGCTCCGCGTTCGTCGACGGCCAGCTGCTCGAGGTCGACTCCGACGCCGGTGAGCTGCCGACCGACTGGGAGAAGCCGCTGGCCGGCAAGGTCGCCGTCGTCACGGGTGCCGCGCGCGGCATCGGTGCGTCCATCGCCGACGTCCTCGCGCGCGACGGCGCGACGGTCGTGGCCGTCGACGTGCCCGCCGCAGGCGAGCAGCTCGCGCAGGTCGCCAACCGCGTGCGCGGCACGGCGCTGCAGCTCGACGTCACCGCCCCCGACGCGGGCGACCGGATCCTGGAGCACGCCAGGGCCCGCCACGGCCGCCTCGACATCGTCGTCCACAACGCGGGCATCACGCGCGACAAGCTGCTCGCCAACATGAGCGACGACAAGTGGGCGTCCGTGCTGGCCGTCAACATCGCCTCGCAGCTCCGCATCAACGAGGCGCTGCTGACGTCCGGGGACTTCGTCGACGCGCCGCGGATCGTGTCACTCGCGTCGACGTCCGGCATCGCGGGCAACCGCGGGCAGACCAACTACGCGGCGTCCAAGGGCGGGGTCATCGGCATGGTGCGGGCGACCGCGCCGCTGCTCGCGCCGTTCGGCGGCACCGCCAACGCGGTGGCGCCGGGCTTCATCGAGACGGAGATGACGGCACGCATCCCCGCGGTGACGCGGCAGGTCGCGCGCCGGCTGAACTCGCTGCAGCAGGGCGGGCAGCCCGTCGACGTCGCCGAGGCCATCGCGTTCCTCGCGTCGCCCGCGGCGGGCGGGGTCGTCGGGCGCACGCTGCGCGTGTGCGGGCAGAACATGGTGGGCCGGTGACGTCGCCCGCCCCGGCCACGCAGGTCGCGCTACCGCGCGTCCCCGCGCTCGGCGGGCTGTACGGGCGCGGCCTGGTCGCCTCCGCACGTCTGGGCGTCACGGGCGGGGCCCGGCCCGGGACGCGGACGCTCCCCGACGTGACGTACGTCGTCGACGACGTCCGCGCCGACGCGGACCACCTCACGGCCTACCAGCACCTGCTGCACGAGCCCGCGACGGACGCGCTCCCCGCCGGGTACGTGCACGTCCTGGCGTTCCCCGTGGCGATGGCCCTGATGGTGCGCCCCGACTTCCCGCTGCCGCTGCTCGGCATGGTGCACCTCGCCAACCGCGTGGAGCAGCGCCGCGTCCTGGCGCTGGGCGAGCGGCTCGCCGTGCGCGCGTGGGCGCAGGACCTACGCCCGCACCGGTCGGGCACGCAGGTCGACCTGGTCACCGAGGTCGCGTCCGGCGGCGACGTCGCGTGGCGCGGCGTCTCGACGTACCTCGCCAAGGGCGTGCGCCTGCCCGACGCCCCGCGGGACGACTCCGAGCGTCCCGCCTTCACGCCCCCCGTGCGCACGGGCCGCTGGGAGCTGCCCGCCGACGTGGGCCGCCGCTATGCCGCGGTGTCCGGCGACCGCAACCCGATCCACCTGTCCCCGCTGACCGCGCGTGCGCTGGGCTTCAAGCGAGCGATCGCGCACGGCATGTACACCGCGTCGCGCGCGCTGGCCGACGTGGGCGCGGCGCGCGGTGACGCGTTCACGTGGTCGGTGGAGTTCGCGGCGCCCGTCCTGCTGCCCGCGACGCCCGACGTCCGCGTCGCCCCGGCCGACGGCGGGCACGAGTTCACGGTCTGGCACCCCCGCACGGGCCGCCTCCACCTCGCGGGCAAGGTCCGCACGCCCCACCCCTGACCGCCCACCCCAGAGCGCGAGAGTGCAATCCAGCGCACCCCCACCCGCAACTGGATCA
>NZ_JADGMY010000018.1:0-12080 GCF_015234515.1 Cellulomonas sp. | reverse complement strand
CCCCCTCGCGGTGAGAGTGCAATCCAGCGCACCCCCACCCGCAACTGGATCACCCCCTCGCGGTGAGAGTGCAATCCAGCGCACCCCCACCCGCAACTGGATCACCCTCTCGCGGTGAGAGTGCAATCCAGCGCACCCCCGGCGCGACTGGATTGCACTCTCAGCGCGGAAGCGGGCTCGGAGGGCGTCGGTGGGCGTGGGAGGCTCGGGGGATGCTGACCGGCGACGCGTACGACCTGGAGCCCGACGCCGACCTCGACGCCATGCGGTTCGCGGGGCTCGACCTGAGCGGTCGGGACGCGTCGCGCGCACGCATCCTGGAGTGCGAGGTGGACGACTGCGACCTCGACGGGACGGTGCTCGACGGCGCGCGCGTCCTCGACACGTCCTGGACCACGGTGCGCGCGGGTGCGCTGCGGGCGCCGTCGTCGACGTGGCGCGACGCGACGCTCACCGACGTGCGCGTCGGCGCGTTCACCGCATTCGCCTCGACGTGGACGCGCGTGACCGTGACCGGCGGCAAGATCGACTATCTCGACCTGCGCGAGTCGACGGTCGAGGAGCTGCGGCTGGAGAACGTCACGCTCGGCGACCTCGACCTGAGCCACGCGCACGTCAAGCGGCTCGTCGTCGTCGACTGCGACGTGCGCCGCCTCGACACGACGCAGGCCCGCCTCGCCGAGTGCGACCTGCGCGGCGCGCGGCTGCGCGTCCTCGAAGGCGTCGGCGGGCTGGGCGGCGCGAAGGTCACGCGCGACCAGCTGCTGGACCTGGCGCCCCTGCTGGCGCACCACGTCGGCCTGGTGGTCGACGACTGACCTGCGTCACCACCCCGCGAGCGCCACGACCTCCGCGGCGATCTCCGCCGGGGTGCGGCCGTCGGTGGCCACCCGGTGCACGGCGTCCCCCGCCGCGGCCGCGAGCCGACCGGCCGCCGCGTCCGAGCGGGCCACGTGCGCGTCGTACGACTCACCCTGCTCGCGCCGCCGCAGACGCTCCCGCGCGACACCGTCCGACGCCGTGAGCAGCACCGACGTCACGTGCGGCCGGTCCCCCACCGCGGCCGCGAGTGCCTCGGCCTCCAGGACCGACACCGTGTTGGTGTAGACCAGTCGCCGGTGCCCCAGCGCCCGGTACCGGCGCCACACGTCCGCGAGGTTGGCCGCGGCGACGCCGTGCTCCCACGGCGCGGGATGGGCCAGGTCGAGCGTGTCCCCCTCGACGACGGCGTGCGGCACGTCCCGCGCGGCGAGCAAGTCATGGACGGCCGACGCCACGGTCGACTTGCCGACCCCCGACCGACCCCCGATCAGCAGCACCGACGTGCGCTCGTCGGCGACGCCCCGCCCCGCGAGGCGGGCGTCGAGCCGGGACCGGACGTCCGGCCACTCGTCGGCGAGGATGGAGAAGTACAGCGAGTCCTGCCGTGTGCCGTCCGCCGCGACCCGGTGCCCGCGCAGCCGCCCCTCGGGACGCGCGCCGAGCTTCGTGACGGCCGCGATCGACCGTGCGTTGCGGGCCTCCACCCGGTAGGCGACGCGCGCGACGCCCCACGTCTCGAAGGCCTGCGACATCAGCACCCGCTTGCACGCCGGGTTCACGTGCGTGCCCCAGACGCGCGGGTCGTAGAACGTGTGCCCAACTTCGAGGCGACCCATCCGCAGGTCCACGTCGTAGAACGACGTCGAGCCGACCACCTGGCCGTCGACGAGCACCGCGAACGCGTACCGCGCGGGCGTCGTCAGCGCCGCCTCGACGACGGCGCGCAGGTCATCCGCACCCCGGGGTGTCGGCGACGTCATGCCCGCCCACACGCGGTCGTCCACGAATCGCGCCAACGCCTCCGCGTGCTCGACCGCGAGCGGGACGAGCCGGACACCGTGACCCTCGAGCGTGAGTTCGTGCAGCACGCACCCATGCTCGATCGAGAGCACCCCGCCTTCGCCGCCCGCCCACCTGCTGAGACTCCCCGCTGCCGAACTTCCGGTTCGGCGGCGTCCGAGCCAGGAGAAGCCGCCGAACGACGAGTTCGCCGGGGGGAGGGAGGGGGGAGCAGCGGGGAGCAGCGGGGGGTCAGTCGTCCAGGGCCGGGCCGCAGGCGGCGGCTGCGGTGGCCGCCAGGTGGTGCAGGCCCTCGACCTCGATGAGGGGCCGGGTGTCGTCGACGACGGACCAGCAGCCGTCGACGACCTCGTACTCGGCGCGCGCCCCGCGACGCAGCAGCTCGCGCAGCGCGTCGACGAGCCGGTCGACGTGCTCGGTCGTCGTCCCCACGCCGACGGACGCCCGCACGGCCCCGTTCGACGCCCCGAGGTGCGCCAGCAGCGGGTGCGCGCAGAACCGGCCGTCGCGCACGCCGATGCCGTGCTCGGCCGACAGGTACGCCGCGACGAGGCCCGGGTTGAGGTCACCGACGGTGAACGTCACGACCCCGACAGGCTCGGCCGAGTCCGGCCAGATCCGCGCGACGCGCACGCCGTCGAGCGACTCCAGACCGGCGACCAGTCGCGTGCGCAGCGCCTGCTCGTGCGCCTCGAGCGCACCGGCCGGCAGCGCCGCGAGGGTGTCGCACGCCTGGGCCAGCGCGATGGCCCCCAGCACGTTCGGCGATCCCGCCTCGTGGCGTGCCGGTGCCGGGTGCCAGACCGTCCGGTCGGTCCGCACGTCGCGCACCGCACCTCCCCCTGCGAGGTACGGCGTGCCCGTGTCGAGCCAGTCCCGGCGTCCCACCAGCGCACCCGCGCCGAACGGTGCGTACGTCTTGTGCCCGGAGAACGCGACGTAGTCGACGTCCGAACCCGCGAGCGAGAAGCCGCGGTGCGGCACGACCTGGGCCCCGTCGACCGCGACGCGCGCACCCGCGGCGTGCGCGATCTCGACCACGCGGTCGAGCGGCAGCGACTCCCCCGTGACGTTCGACGCCCCCGTGAGGGTCAGGAGCGCGTAGGGCCGGACCGCGAGCTCGGTCCGCAGCGCGTCGAGCGTCGCCGCGACCGTCGGCTGCAGCGGCAGCACGGTCGCGACGCGACCCGTCCCCGCGTGACCGCCACCGCTGCGCTGCACCCAGGGCAGCAGGTTGGCGTGGTGCTCGACGTCGAGGACGAGCACCGCCCCGCCGGGAGGCACGACGCCCGCGAGCAGGTTGAGCGAGTCGGTGGTGTTGCGCGTGATGATCGCGACGTCGTCCGGACGCGCCCCCACGAAGCGCGCGATCGACTCCCGCGAGGTCTCGTACAGCGCGGTGGAGACCTGCGAGAGGTACCCGGCGCCGCGGTGCACCGACGCGTAGAGCGGGAGGACCTCGGTGATGCGTGCCGTGACGGCCTCGAGCGCGGGGGCGCTCGCCGCGCAGTCGAGGTTGGCGTAGGCGCGGCTCGTGCCGTCGACGAGGGGCACGGTCGTCGACGCGCCGACGACGGGCAGCAGCGGCTCGCCGGCGGGGCGCGACGCCGGGGTCGAGGTCGCGGTGCCCGAGACCTCGTCGGCACACGAGAGCAGCTCGGTGATGGTGGTCATGGGTACCCCTCCGGGAACGGTCCGGGGACCCGAGGGGCCCCGCGCTTGCCGGCACCGAACGGCGCGCGGCCAGGTCGTCACCCGGGGCACCCCACCGCGGAGGAGGGTTGCCGGCCAGCGAGCCGGGGCTTGACGCTGGCGCTCATGACCTGCGTCGAGGATCGACGCGACCGGGCGCGCGTGTCAACGCCGACGCGCGTCCCGTCCAGCATCCGAGACCTCACGTCCGGCAACGCGCCGGCCGCCGGCGACGGCGCGGCCGCGGGCGCCCGCGCGCGTCAGGTCGTGCACCATGACGACGCTGCGGTACGTCTTGCCCGGCCACTGCACGGTGTCCGCCTCGACGAAGCCCCACCGCCGGTACAGGTCGCGCAGCGCGACTGCGGGCACGGCGGTGTCGAGGCCCACCGAGCGCATGCCGTGCTCGAGCGACCACTCCCGCACGGTCCGCCACAGCAGGGTCGCGAGCCCGCGACGTCGCACGTCCGGGTGCACGGCGAGCTGGTTGAGCCAGACACGGTCCGGCTCCAGCGCGAGGTCCGTCAGCGCCTTGATCCCCCGGCCCGGGGGGCTCGACGCCGCGACCGTCCCCACGAGACGCCCCGTCGGCTCGGCCAGCACCCACGACGCGCCGACCCCCAGGCTCCGGCTCGCGGTCGTCACCTCGTCCTGCGACGCGCCCGTGAAGTTCAGCCCCTGCGCCGCGAGCTCGGCGTACGCGTCGTGCAGGAGACGCGTCAGGGCAGGCACGTCGTCCGGTGTCACGGGGCGCAGCAGGAGGTCGTCGGGGGCGTCCATCGCCCACCACCCTGGCACGCGCCCAGGACCACGCGCACGGCCGCACCCGATCTGAGACGACCTGCCGGGCGCCGACGGACGTGGCGTAGCATCTCGCCCGACCATCCAGAGCGGCCGAGAGATCTGGCTCGACGACGCCGCAGCAACCCGCACGGGAGACCGTGGCCGAGGGTGCTACCGCCAGAGACGATGGGAGGACCATGAGCGTGCAGCCGCGCCCCGCCCCCGGTTACGCCGGGGACATCACGCCGACCGAGGCCTGGGACCTGCTCGCCGAGCGTGACGACGCCGTGCTCGTCGACGTCCGCACCGACGCCGAGTGGCGGTACGTGGGCGTGCCGGACCTGCGCGAGCTGGGGCGTCAGGCGGCGCTCGTGGAGTGGGTGTCGTACCCGTCGGGGCAGCCGAACCCGCGGTTCGTCGAGCAGGTCGCGGCGGCGGGCGTCACGCCGGGCGACGGGCGGCCCGTCGTCTTCCTGTGCCGGTCCGGCCAGCGGTCCATCGGCGCGGCCCAGGCCGCGACGGCCGCGGGCTACGGCCCGGCGTACAACGTCCTCGACGGCTTCGAGGGGGCGACCGGGCCGGACGGCCACCGCGGCCACACCGGCTGGCGGGCCGACGGCCTGCCGTGGGTCCAGCCGTGAGCACGCCGCCCCCGGGGCCCGGGGACTGGGACGACCACCGCACCGACCGCACCACCCTGCGCCCCGACACCCTCGCGGTGCGCGGCGGGCTCGTGCGCAGCGAGTTCGGCGAGATGTCCGAGGCGGTGTTCCTCACGCAGGGGTACAGCTACCCGACGGCCGCCCAGGCCGAGGCGGGCTTCGCCGGTGAGGTCGACCGCTTCCTGTACTCGCGCTACGGCAACCCGACGGTCTCGACGTTCGAGGAGCGGCTGCGCCTGCTCGAGGGTGCGGAGGCCTGCTACGCGACCGCGACGGGCATGTCGGCGGTCTTCACGTCGCTGGCCGCGCTGGTGCGCTCGGGCTCACGGGTGGTCGCCGCCCGGGCGCTCTTCGGCTCCTCGGTGGTCATCTTCGACGAGATCCTCGCGAAGTGGGGCGTGCGCACCGACTACGTCGACGGGCACGTGCCCGAGCAGTGGGAGCAGGCGCTCGCCACGCCCGCGGACGTCGTCTTCTTCGAGACGCCGTCCAACCCGATGCAGGACCTCGTCGACATCGCGCACGTCAGCCGCCTCGCGCACGCCGCCGGCGCCACCGTGGTCGTCGACAACGTGTTCGCCACTCCCGTGTTCTCCCGCCCGCTCGACCACGGCGCCGACGTGGTCGTGTACTCGGCGACCAAGCACATCGACGGTCAGGGCCGGGTCCTCGGCGGGGCGATCCTCGGCTCGTCCGACTACGTGCGGGGGCCCGTGCAGACGCTGCTGCGCAACACCGGGCCGTCGCTGTCGCCGTTCAACGCGTGGGTGCTGCTCAAGGGCCTGGAGACGCTGAGCGTGCGCGTGCGGCACCAGGCGGCGTCGGCACTGACGCTCGCGCGGTGGCTCGAGGAGCACCCGGGCGTCGCGCGCGTGCGGTACCCGTTCCTGGAGTCCCACCCGCAGCACGCCCTGGCGCGTGCGCAGCAGACCGGCGGCGGCACGGTCGTGACGTTCGACCTCGCGGTCGCCGACGGCGCGACGCCCGAGGTCGCGAAGAAGGCGACGTTCGGCGTGCTCGACACCCTGCGGGTCGTCGACATCTCGAACAACCTGGGCGACGCCAAGTCGATCGTCACGCACCCCGCGACGACGACGCACCGCAGGCTCGGCGCCGCCGGGCGCGCCGCCGTCGGCATCGGTGAGGCGACGGTGCGGCTCTCGGTCGGCCTCGAGGACGTCGCGGACCTGCGCGAGGACCTCGAGCGGGCCCTGGCGACGCTGGGCGGCTGACGCGGCGGGCCCGGCTGCCGCGGCGTCGGACGCGTCAGCCGACGGGGACGAGCCCGACCGCGACGCTGGACTCCGCGGCAGCCGTGACGCTGATGTCGACGTCACCGGCGGGCACCTCGAACGCGTCGCTGTCGGCCATCGTGGCGCCGCCCTGGAACACCGGGACGCAGGCCGCCTGGTAGGACGTCAGCTCGCTGTCGCCCGCCGTCACGGTGACGGTCACGGGCGCACCGTCGGAGGACGTGCACACGACACGCAGCAGGTGCGACCCCGCCTGCGCGCCGGTGACCTGGCCGGACTCCGACGCACCGGCGGCGAGCAGGGCCGTGACGGCCGAGGCCGCGTCACCCGAGTCCTCGAGCACCGCCTGCTGCTCGTCCGGCGTCGGCAGCTCGGTGTCGCCTCTGCCCTCGATGGTCGGCGCGCCCATGTCCGGGGCGTCGTCCTGCGGCTCCGGCGTCGTGCCGTCGGAGCACGCGCCGAGCGCGAGGAGCACGAAGGGGACCACTGCGAGACGTCGTCGAGATCGCATGGCGGGGACGGTAGCGCAGGGACCTGTGCGAGGGGCACCCCCGTCCACCAGAGGGACGAACCGGGAGGATCCACGCGGGCCCGGTGGTGCTCGAGCAGGGCCCCCGACCGGGTGAGACGCTGGGGAGATGGACTTCCGCTTCCTCGGCAACTCCGGCCTCAAGATCTCCGAGCTCACCTACGGCAACTGGCTGACCCACGGGTCCCAGGTCGAGAACGACACCGCGACGGCATGCGTGCGCGCGGCGCTGGACGTCGGCATCACGACGTTCGACACCGCGGACGTGTACGCGAACACCGTGGCCGAGTCGGTCCTGGGCGACGCGCTCGCCGGCGAGCGGCGCGAGTCGCTCGAGATCCTCACCAAGGTCTTCTGGCCCACCGGGCCGAAGGGCCCCAACGACACCGGCCTGTCCCGCAAGCACATCCGCGAGTCCATCGACGGCTCGCTCAAGCGCCTGCGCACCGACTACGTCGACCTGTACCAGGCGCACCGGTACGACCACGAGACGCCGCTCGAGGAGACGATGCAGGCGTTCGCCGACGTCGTCCGCCAGGGCAAGGCCCTCTACATCGGCGTCAGCGAGTGGACCGCGGACCAGATCCGCGCCGGGCACGCGCTCGCCAAGGACCTGGGCGTGCAGCTCATCTCCAACCAGCCGCAGTACTCGATGCTGTGGCGCGTCATCGAGCCGGAGGTCGTGCCCACGTCGCGCGAGCTCGGCGTCTCGCAGATCGTCTGGTCCCCCATCGCGCAGGGCGTCCTGACCGGCAAGTACAAGCCGGGCGCCCCGCTGCCCGAGGGCTCGCGCGCGACGGACGAGAAGGGCGGGGCGAACATGATCAAGTCGTTCCTGCGCGACGACGTCCTCGAGCGGGTCCAGGGCCTGCGTCCGGTCGCCGACGAGCTCGGCCTGACGATGGCGCAGCTCGCGATCGCGTGGGTGCTGGCCAACGACAACGTGTCGGCCGCCATCATCGGCGCGTCGCGCCCGGAGCAGGTCCACGACAACGCGAAGGCCGCGGGCGTCGAGCTCCCCGCCGAGGTGCTCACGCGCATCGACGAGGTCCTCGGTGACGTCGTCGTGGCCGACCCGGCCGAGACCGCCAAGGCGTCGCCGCCGAAGCGCCTGATCTGACCCGGCCCGTCCGACGGACGCCCCCGCACCGGTCCGGTGCGGGGGCGTCCGTCGTCACAGCTCGACGGTCGCGTTCTCCCCGCCGTCGTACGCGCGGCCGGTGGCCTTGGCCTTCACCAGGCTGATCACGGTCGCGAGCCGCCCGCCCGGGCTGTCCCAGTACTCGACGCTCTGCGCGCGCAGCCGCACCAGGCACAGCTGCGGCGTCGTCGGGCCGTCGGGGTACCACGCCCCCGCGACGGGGTTCCACAGCTCCTCGATCTTCGCCTGGTCCTGCACGACCTCCGCCGTCCCGGACACCGACACCCACGACGACGACCCCGCGAACGCCGCGTTCGCGGGCGATCCGGCGCGGATCTCGGCGACCTTGTGCGAGTCGAGCGTCGTGAAGAACCACAGGTCGCCGTCGAACTCGACGTCCTGCACGCCCATCGGCCGGCTGACCAGCGCACCTGACGCGTCGAGCGTCGTGAGCATCGCCAGGTGGTGCTCACCCAGCAGCTCGCGTACCTTCGCGACGGCCTCGTCGTGCGTGGGCTCGTCGGGCGTCGGCCGCCCGTCCGTCGCGGTGACCTGCGCGGTACCGGGCTGCGAAGGTCCGTCCGGCGCGTGCGGCGTGGTCGTCATCTCGTCCTCCGTCCGTCGGCAGCGCCCAGGGGCGCCCGTCCGGCCACGCTAGGTACGGGCACGACGTCCCGCACGCGGGGCGGCGACCGGGGGCGGCGGTGCCGTCAGGCGCCGAGCACAGCCGCGTGGCGGCGCGACGCGCCGACCAGCGCGAGCGCGACCGTGTCGACCCCCGTGCGAGCGGCCAACGCGGCCGCGTCGGCGGCGATCCGGTCGAGCGGTGCGACGAGCCACGTCGACGACGGCGCCCACGTCAGCCCCGCGAAGGCCTCGGCGTACGCGACCGCCGTGCGGCGCCTGGTGGCGTCGGCCTCGTCGGCGGCGACGACGGCCTCGACCTCGAGGACGAGCCGGACCTCGTGGCGGTCACGGCCGACGGCCCGGACCTCGTCCTCCAGGACGCTGACGAGGGCGCCGACGGCCGCCACGGTCGGCAGGGCCGCCGAGTGGACGATGCGCACGACGTCGGCGCGGGCCGCGGCGAGCGCGACGCTCGTGGCGTCGAGCGCGTCGGCGTCGAGCAGGAACTCGACGACACCGCGGCGCGGGGCGTCCGTGGCGACCTCGACGCGCGGGGCGTCAGGACGGGCGGCCGACGGACGGCGGGTGCCGGCTGGGCGGGCGGGCGCGAGAAGGGGCTGTGCCACGGGGGATGTCCTCGAGTCGGACGGGGTGCGCAGCCGGGGCCGAGCCGCAGGCGCGCGAGGTCGCTAGATCAGCGACAACACACCCGGACCGAGAACATGCGCCACACCCTAGCCGCCGGGAGGGGTACCGACCAGCCCCCTTCCCGCACCGTGGACCGGCGGGCGGTCGCACGAGCACCACGCGGGCGGTTTCATGGGTCGGGTGGACCGGGACATCGCACTCGGGGACGTCTCCCCGGCGACCCGCCTGACGATCGCGCTGGCGGTGGGGGTCGTCGCGGGCGTCCTCGTGCGGCAGGGCGTGCCGCACGTGACCGTCCTGACGGCGCTGCTCGCGGGCTGGGCCGTCACCGCGACGGGGTACGCGGCGTCCAGCTGGTTCTTCCTGTGGGGGCTCGACGCCGACCAGACGCGGGCCCACGCGACCCGCGAGGAGCCGACGCGCGTCGTCGCGGAGGGAATGGTCCTCGCAGCGTGCGGCACGAGCCTGGTGAGCATCGTCGTCGTGCTGGGGCAGCAGTCGGGCCCGGCCCGGGACGTGGCGCTCACCGCGGCGTTCGCCGCCGTCGTCGCGTCGTGGCTCGCGCTGAACACCCTCTTCGCCGTGCGGTACGCGTGGTCCTGGTACACCGAGCCGGTCGGCGGCATCGACTTCAACCAGTCCGCGCCACCGCAGTACTCGGACTTCGCGTACGTCGCCCTCACGGTCGCCATGAGCTTCGCGACGTCCGACCCGAACGTCACCGACTCCGGGACCCGACGGCTGCTGCTGCTGCACGCGCTGCTGGCCTACCTGTTCGGGACGTTCCTCGTCGCGCTGCTCGTCAACGTCGTCGCCGGTCTGTGAGCCTCACGCACCCAGCAGGGACCGCAGCGTCCACGCGTTGCGGACCGCGTGGCCGCCGCCGTCGTTGTTGAAGTACGCGACGACGTCGTGCCCGCCGGCCGACCACTCGCCGATGCGGTCGGCCCACCAGCGCAGGTCGTCGTCGGAGTACGACCCGGCGTACAGGTGCTGGTGGTCCGGGCCGTGCAGGCGCACGTACACGAGGCGCGACGTCGCCCGCAGGACGCACGGGATGCCCGCTCCGGACACCACGCAGTACGCCGCGCCGCGCCGCGCGAGCAGGTCGAAGACGGCGTCGGTCTGCCACGACGGGTGCCGCAGCTCGACCGCGACCTGCACCCAGTCCGGCAGCGTGCCCAGGAACCAGTCGAGCCGGGCGTCGTCCCGCTCGGCGTCGGGCCGCAGCTGCACGAGCAGCGCCTCCCGGCGTCCCCGCAGCTCGTGCCAGGACCGCACGATCCGCTCGGACCACACCTCCGGCCCGTACAGCCGCCGCGCGTGCGTCAGGCCGCGCGGCGCCTTGACCGACATCGTGAAGCCCTCGGGCAGCCGCTCACGCCACGACGCGAACGCCGCCTCGCGCGGCCAGCGGTAGAAGCTCGCGTTGAGCTCGACCGTGTCGAACGCCTCGACGTACCGCGCGAGCCGCTCACGGGCCGGCAGGCCCGGGCGGTACAGGACCCCGTCCCAGTGGTCGTACGACCAGCCCGACGTGCCGATGCGGATCGTCATCCTCGTCCCTCCGCCGGCCGGACCTCAGACGTCGCGCGCGAACCACAGGGAGACCGGGAGCGCGGCCCACGACCCCGGCGGCGGCGCGACCGGCCGGTAGCCCAGCGCGCGGTACAGCGCGATCGCCTCGGGCTGGCGGATGCCGGTGTCGAGGACCACGCGCGCCGCGCCGTGCCGACGGGCGTCGTCCTCGACGAGTGCCACGAGCTGCCGCGCCAGCCCGCGTCCGCGCGCCCGGGGTGCGACGTACAGCCGCTCGAGCTCGGCCGCGTCACCACCCCAGGCCGGCGCGCGCCGGTGCGTCGCGCAGGCGACGGGCCCCGCGTCGTCGCGGACGAGGAACGTGGTGACGGCGCTGCCGCCGTGCTCCGCGTCGAGCCGCTCGAGCGCGTCGGGCCCGTCGAGCGCGTGCTCGGGGTACAGGGGCGTGAGCTCGTCGACCATGGCCCGGCGCAGCGCGGAGGCGTGGGGGTGGTCCCAGGCGACCCGCTCGACCCCGAGGCCCGCGGGCAGGTGGCCTGGGGCACCGGCGCGTGGCGGGGTGGTGGAGGGCGGGACCGCGGCGGTGCGCAGCTGCTTCGCGAAGCACCGGGAGTCCACGACCCCCACGTACTCGCCGTAGTTCTCGATCGGCCGGTACCCGGCGGCCAGGTACAGGCCGATGGCCTCGGGCTGCAGCACGCCGGTCTCCAGCACGAGGCGGTCGAGCGCGCGCTCGGCGGCGGCGTCCTCGAGCGCGGCCAGGACCCGCCGCGACAGACCGCGGCCGCGGGCGTCGGGGCGCACGTACATGCGCTTGAGCTCCCCCGTGCCGGGCCCGAGCTCGCCGGATGCGTCACGCAGCGCACCGCAGGCGACCGGCACGCCGTCCACGCGCAGGAGCACCATCGCGAGGATCTCGGCACCGGTCATGGCGTGGCCGATGTCGTCGTCGCCGTAGCGCGCGCGCAGCTCCGCCTGCTGCGCGGTCCGCAGCACGGCCGCGTCCCCGTCGTCCCAGGCGACGTGCTCGACGCGCACGTCCAGCTGCGTCGGAGTCGTCATGCGCGTCAGCCGACGAGCGCCTGCAGGACCGAGGTGAAGAACCGCAGGCCGTCGGTGCCGGACCGCGGGCCCTTGGCGCCGTCCGGCCCGAAGCCGGCCTCGACCGCGTGCTCGGGGTGCGGCATGAGTCCCACGACGTTGCCGGCGGCGTTGCTGATGCCCGCGATGTCCCGTCGCGACCCGTTGGGGTTGACGCCCTGGTAGCGGAAGACGACGCGCCCCTCGCCCTCGAGCTCGTCGAGGGTGCGCTCGTCGGCGACGTACTGGCCGTCCTGGTTCTTCAGCGGGATCGTGATGCGCTC
>NZ_JADGMY010000017.1:20825-209166 GCF_015234515.1 Cellulomonas sp. | reverse complement strand
ACCAGTGACCTCTTCCGTGTCAGGGAAGCGCGCTACCGCTGCGCCAATCGCCCATGGGGGAGTGCATACGAGGTGGAGACGGGATTCGAACCCGTGTATACGGCTTTGCAGGCCGCTGCCTCGCCTCTCGGCCACTCCACCGCTGTGAGACCGCAGTCCACCACGGCTGGGAGCCGAAGAGGAGAGCCTCCGAGCGGACGACGGGATTCGAACCCGCGACCCTCACCTTGGCAAGGTGATGCTCTACCACTGAGCCACGTCCGCGCGTCAAGACCGCCGTTTCACCGGCGTTCCTGGTGCGTCGAAGACTCTAGACGACAACATCGGCGATAGTCCAACCGGCCCCGTCCGGGCGTGGCGTGGGGCGCTCTCACGGGGGTTCCGACGGTCCTTGCGCAGGTCGCGCGCGACGTCTCCGCTGGTCGCGCGGCGTCAGGGAGCACGAGGTCCCGTGCAGGGTCCTCGGGCGCAGGGCAGGGGGCGGCAGGGCCGCGGAACCCCAGCTGAGCCCTGCGGACCCACTGAGGGGTCCCTGGGCGCGTCTCATGGCCTGAGTGCGCCTCGGGTGGCACCGGGCGTCGGATCGGACGCCCGGACGCACGACAGCCGGCCCCGCGTGGCGGGACCGGCTGGTGGGTAACGGTGAGGGTGCCGCGTGTCAGGCCGTGAGGAGGGCCGCGATGAGCGCGGTGATCTCGCCCTCCATCTTGTCCGACTCGGCCCCGATGGGGACGAGGGACTCGGTCGCGGCGAGGAACCGCAGCAGCGGCTCCGTCGGCGCGGCCAGGAGCGCGCTGCCCTCGACGCCCGAGAGCGACACGAGGGTGTAGTCCGGGTCGTCATCGCGCCACACCTGCACGTCGCCGGTGCCGGCGGGCGCGTCCGCGACCGCCTGGACGCCCTGCGCGAGCAGCTCGCGGCCGAGGAGCCACGTCGACATCGTGTGGGCGCCGGTGAAGACGGCGCGCACCGTGTACGGGTCGGTGGTGCGGAAGCACATCTCTGCGGATACCGGGATGACGCTGGCATCGGACCCGATGAGCTGCATGGCCACGACCTCGATGACGTCGTACGACGAATCCGCCATCGGGTTCTCCTGTCGCATGATGAGGCCCGGCCGGCCCGTGAAGTCACATCATGGCAGGACGGATGTCCTATTGGACCGATGCGGGACCACAGTTCACCCGCCCGGACCCTTTCAGTTCGGGTGGAAAACGTTGCGCATCGCCCTGGCGGGTGCAGAACCCGACAATTCGCCCCCCGTTCGCCCGCGCCATCGCGCCCGCGGGGGGCCGCCGGCGGGCCCGGCAGCGCGCGTCGGCAGGTCGGTTCGGAGATCGGCCCGGCGTCCGCTAGCATCGTCTCCCGTGCCGCCCCCGGGTGGCGCGCGCAGCGGGCGATTGGCTCAGTGGTAGAGCGCCTCGTTCACACCGAGGAGGTCACTGGTTCGAACCCAGTATCGCCCACCCGCTCCGAACGCCCCCGGCTCATGCCGGGGGCGTTCGTCGTCGCAGGTGGTGTCGTCGCCACCGTGCCAGACTCGCGCTGTGGACTTCCTCTCGGCCTACTCCCACGGGTTCGCCCGGGTCGCCGCGTGCTCCGTGCCGGTGACCGTCGCGGACCCGGCGCGCAACGCCGCCGCCGTCATCGCCGCCGCCCGCGCCTGCCATGACGACGCGGTGGCGGTCGCCGTCCTGCCCGAGCTGTGCCTGTCCGGGTACGCCATCGACGACCTGTTCCTGCAGGACGTGCTGCTCGACGCCGTGCAGGCGGCGCTGGTGCAGGTCGTCGAGGCGTCCCGGGACCTGCGCCCCGTGATCGTCGTCGGAGCGCCTCTCGCGCACGGCAACCGCGTCCTGAACACGGCGGTCGTCGTGCACCGCGGACGCGTCCTGGGCGTCGCCCCCAAGTCCTACGTGCCGACGTACCGGGAGTTCTACGAGCGGCGCTGGTTCGCGCCCGGTGACGACGTGCGTGGCACGGTCACCATCGCGGGCCAGGACGCGCCCATCGGGCCTGACCTGCTGTTCGCCGCGACCGACGTGCCCGGCCTGGTCATGCACGTCGAGGTCTGCGAGGACCTCTGGGTGCCCGTGCCGCCGAGTGCGACCGCCGCGCTGGCGGGCGCGACCGTCCTGGTCAACCTGTCGTCCAGCCCGATCACCGTCGGACGCGCCGAGGACCGGCGGCTGCTGGTGCGCTCGGCGTCCTCCCGGTGCCTGGCCGCCTACGTCTATGCCGCCGCGGGCGAGGGGGAGTCGACGACCGACCTGTCGTGGGACGGGCAGACGCTGCTGTACGAGCTCGGGGAGCTGATCGCCGAGGGCGAGCGGTTCGTCGACGGCACCGTCCTGACGGTGGGCGACGTCGACCTCGACCGCGTGCGGCAGGAGCGCCTGCGCACGGGCACGTTCGACGACAACCGCCGCGGACTGGGGATGCCGCCCGCCGGGGCGTCGCACCGGACGGTCACCTTCACGCTCGAGCCGCCGACGGGCGACGTGGGGCTGCGGCGTGCCGTCGACCGGTTCCCCTTCGTCCCCGACGACCCGCAGCGCCTGGCGCTGGACTGCTACGAGGCCTACAACATCCAGGTCAGCGGCCTGGAGCAGCGGCTGCGCGCGATCGGTGACGCGAAGGTGGTCATCGGGGTGTCCGGCGGCCTGGACTCCACGCACGCGCTGATCGTCGCCGCGAACGCGATGGACCGCCTCGGCCGGCCGCGCAGCGACATCCTCGCGTTCACCATGCCGGGCTTCGCGACGGGCGAGAGCACCAAGGCGAGCGCGCTGGCGCTGATGGAGTCGCTCGGCACGACCGCCGAGACCCTCGACATCCGCCCCGCGGCGCGCCAGATGCTGGCGGACCTGGGGCACCCCGCGGGCGCGGGCGAGGAGGTCTACGACGTCACGTTCGAGAACGTCCAGGCCGGGCTGCGCACCGACTACCTGTTCCGCGCGGCCAACCAGCGCGGGGGCATCGTCCTGGGCACGGGCGACCTGTCGGAGCTCGCGCTGGGGTGGTGCACGTACGGGGTCGGCGACCAGATGTCGCACTACGCGGTCAACGCGGGCGTGCCCAAGACGCTGATCCAGCACCTCATCCGGTGGGTCGTGTCGCAGCGGCACTTCGACGACGCCACCAACACCGTGCTGCTCCGGGTCCTGGACCAGGAGATCTCCCCGGAGCTCGTGCCGACCCGCGAGGGCGAGCGGATCCAGTCCACCGAGGACACCATCGGTCCGTACGCGCTGCACGACTTCGCGCTCTTCCAGCTGCTGCGGTACGGCCTGCGCCCCAGCAAGATCGCGTTCCTCGCGTGGCACGCGTGGCACGACGCGCAGGCGGGCGCCTGGCCCCCGGCCTGGCCCGACGACCGTCGCCCCGCGTACGACCTGCCGACGGTCCGCCGCTGGCTCGAGGTGTTCCTGCGGCGGTTCTTCGCCAGCCAGTTCAAGCGCTCGGCGCTGCCCAACGGGCCCAAGGTCAGCGCGGGCGGCACGATGTCGCCGCGCGGTGACTGGCGGATGCCGTCCGACGCGTCGGTGGCCGCCTGGCTCGCCGAGCTCAACGCGCACGTGCCGCACGACCTGCCGGGCGCGCCCACGTCCGGCTGATCCGGCCTGCCGTGCCGGGCGCGACGGTGCGGCCGGGGACGCGGTGGTCGGTAGCATCGACCTGGCCCGTGTCGGCGACCGCCGACCCGCCGCGACACGCGGAGCGGGCAGACCCGAGGAGCTGGCGAAGCGTGCCCGAGCAGATCACCCTGACCGTCGACGGCGTCGAGACCCCGGTCGCGCAGGGCACGACGGGCACGGAGCTGTTCGCCGACCGCCGCGACGTCGTCGTCGTGCGCGTCGACGGCGAGCTGAAGGACCTCGCGCTGCCGCTGCCCGCCGGTGCGACCGTCGAGGCCGTCACCATCGACTCCCCGGACGGCCTGGCGGTGCTGCGGCACTCGGCCGCGCACGTCCTCGCGCAGGCCGTGCAGGAGGTCAACCCCGCGGCGCGCCTCGGCATCGGCCCGCCGATCACCGACGGCTTCTACTACGACTTCGACGTCGAGACCCCGTTCACCCCGGAGGACCTCAAGGCGATCGAGAAGGTCATGGGCCGCATCGTCAAGGAGGGGCAGACCTTCCGGCGGTGGGACGTCACCGAGGCGCAGGCCCGCGAGGAGCTCGCGGCCGAGCCCTACAAGCTCGAGCTCATCGGCCTCAAGGGCGACGCCGGCAGCACCGACGGCGCGTCGGTCGAGGTCGGGCTGGGTGGGCTGTCGATCTACCAGAACGTGCGTGGCGCCGGGCGGGAGTCCGAGGCCGTCGTGTGGCAGGACCTGTGCCGCGGCCCGCACCTGCCGAGCACCCGCCTCATCGGCAACGGCTTCCAGCTCACCCGGTCGGCTGCCGCCTACTGGCGCGGCTCGGAGAAGAACCCGCAGCTGCAGCGCGTGTACGGCACCGCGTGGCCCACGAAGGACGAGCTCAAGGCGTACCTCGAGCGCATCGCCGAGGCCGAGCGTCGCGACCACCGCAAGCTCGGCAACGAGCTGGACCTGTTCTCCTTCCCCGAGGAGATCGGCTCCGGCCTGGCGGTGTTCCACCCCAAGGGCGGCATCATCCGCATGGAGATGGAGGAGTACTCGCGGCGCCGGCACGTGCAGGCCGGGTACTCGTTCGTCAACTCGCCGCACATCACCAAGGAGCAGCTCTTCCAGATCTCCGGGCACCTGGACTGGTACGCCGACGGCATGTACCCGCCCATGCAGCTCGACGCGGAGTACCACGAGGACGGCACGATCCGGCGCGAGGGGCAGAACTACTACCTCAAGCCGATGAACTGCCCGATGCACAACCTCATCTTCGCGTCGCGCGGCCGGTCGTACCGTGAGCTGCCGCTGCGGCTGTTCGAGTTCGGCACCGTCTACCGGTACGAGAAGTCCGGGGTCGTGCACGGCATGACCCGCGCGCGTGGCTTCACCCAGGACGACGCCCACATCTACTGCACCCGCGACCAGATGAAGGACGAGCTCACCAGCCTGCTCACCTTCGTCCTCGACCTGCTCAAGGACTACGGCCTCGACGACTTCTACCTCGAGCTGTCGACCCGCAACCCGGAGAAGTCCGTGGGCTCGGAGGAGGTCTGGGAGGAGGCCACCGAGACCCTGCGCGAGGTCGCCGAGGCCTCGGGCCTCGACCTCGTGCCTGACCCGGGCGGCGCCGCGTTCTACGGCCCCAAGATCTCCGTGCAGGCCAAGGACGCGATCGGCCGCACCTGGCAGATGTCGACTATCCAGCTCGACTTCAATCTGCCCGAGCGCTTCGAGCTCGAGTACACCGCGCCCGACGGCACCCGCCAGCGCCCCGTGATGATCCACCGCGCGCTCTTCGGCTCGATCGAGCGCTTCTTCGCGGTGCTCACCGAGCACTACGCCGGCGCGTTCCCGGCGTGGCTCGCACCCGTGCAGGTGCTGGCCGTCCCCGTCGCGGAGCCCTTCGAGCCGTACCTCGACGAGGTCGTCCAGCGGCTGCGGGACCAGGGGATCCGGGCCGAGGTCGACCGCTCCGACGACCGCTTCGGCAAGAAGATCCGCAACGCCTCGACCCAGAAGATCCCGTTCGTGCTCATCGCGGGCGGCGAGGACGCCGAGGCCGGTGCCGTGTCGTTCCGCTACCGCGACGGCCGGCAGGACAACGGGGTGCCCGTCGACGAGGCCGTCGAGCGGATCGTGTCGGCCGTCCGCGACCGGGTCCAGGTCTGATCCGTGGACCTGCCCGACGACCCGCAGGTCGAGCCCGCCGGTGCCTTCGCCGGCACGCCGGACGGGCTCGACCGGCTCTGGACGCCGCACCGCATGGTGTACATCGGCGGGCAGGACAAGCCCGCCGACGACGCGCCGGGTGACGGCTGCCCGTTCTGCCGCATCCCCACGCTGGACGACGAGCAGGGTCTGGTCGTGCGTCGCGGCGAGGTCGCGTTCGTCGTCATGAACCTGTACCCGTACAACTCCGGGCACCTGCTCGTGTGCCCGTACCGGCACGTCGCCGACTACACCGACCTCACGGACGACGAGGTGGCGGAGGTCGCGTCGCTCACCCGCACGGCCATGCGCGTCGTGCGCGACGTCATGGCGCCCGACGGCTTCAACCTCGGCATGAACCAGGGCCAGGTCGCCGGTGCGGGCATCCAGGCGCACCTGCACCAGCACGTCGTGCCACGCTGGGGCGGCGACGCCAACTTCCTGCCGATCGTCGCGCGCACCCGGGCGCTGCCGGCGTTGCTCGGCGACACCCGGGCGGCGCTCGCCGCCGCCTGGCCCGCCACCGAAGGGACGACCGACCCGTGCTGAGCCGACTGCGCGGCGTGATGACGCGGCTGTGGACACCGCTCGCCGACGCGCTCCTGCGGGCCGGGGTCTCCCCGGACGCCGTGACGATCACCGGGACGCTCGTCGTCGTGGTCACCGCGCTGTGGGCGTTCCCGACCGGGCACCTGTTGCTCGGCGGGCTGCTCATCGCGGTCTTCACCCTCACCGACTCGATCGACGGCGTCATGGCGCGGCGCTCGGGCCGCAGCGGGCCGTGGGGGGCGTTCCTCGACTCCACGCTCGACCGGTTCGGCGACGGCGCGATCTTCGCCGGTCTCGTGCTCTGGTACACCGGCGCGGGGGCCTCCCGCCCCAACGCCGTGCTCGCACTGGCGTGCCTCGTGCTCGGCTCGATCGTGCCCTACGCCCGCGCGCGCGCCGAGGGTCTCGGCATGACGGCCACCGTCGGGATCGCCGAGCGCGCGGACCGGCTCTTCGCCGTCCTGACCGCCACCGTCCTGGTCGGCGCCGGGCTCCCCGACACCGTCATGACGGTCGTGCTCGCGCTGCTGACCGTCGCCTCGGCCGTCACCGTCGTGCAGCGCATGGCAACCGTGCGGCATCAGGTCCGGCAGGCGGCGCCGTGAGCCTCGACGTCGCGCGCGCCTACCACCTGGCCTGGCGCGTCGGTCACCGGCTGCCCGGGTGGCTCGTGCGCGCCGCGACGACGACCGCTGCCGACGTCGCCTGGTGGCGGCACGGGGACGGCGTGCGCCGGCTCGAGGCCAACCTCGCGCGCGTGCGCCCCGAGCTCGACGCGCGCGCGCTGCGGCGGCTGTCCCGGTCCGGCATGCGCTCCTACCTGCGGTACTTCGGCGAGGCCTTCACGCTGCGCGGTCTGAGCGCCGGGCAGCTCGCGGCGCGCGTGCGCGTCGAGGGCATGGAGCACCTGCTCCCGGACCTCGACGCGGGTCGCCAGGTCGTCCTCGCACTCGGCCACATGGGCAACTGGGACATGGCCGGTGCCTGGGCCACCAGCCACGTGGCCCCGGTCACCACGGTCGCGGAGCGGCTGCGGCCCGAGGAGCTGTACCAGGAGTTCACCGCCTTCCGCGAGAGCATCGGCCTGCGGATCATCCCCCTGAGCGGGTCGGGCGACGTCTTCCGCCGGCTCGTGCGCGTCGCGCGCACCGGCCCGGGCCTGCTGCCGCTCCTGGCGGACCGGGACCTGACGGCCAAGGGGCTCGAGGTCGACCTGTTCGGGCACCGTGCCCGCGTCGCCGCGGGTCCCGCGGCGCTCGCGGCGACGACCGGTGCGACGCTGGTCCCCGCCTCGATCTACTACGAGCGGCTGCGCAGCGAGCGGCGTCGCGCGGCCGGTGGGCCGTGGGGGATCGTGATCCGGTTCCACGCGCCCGTCGCGGCCGACGCCGACCTCCCGCGTGGCGCACGCGTCGCCGCGATGACACAGGGGTGGGTCGACGTCCTCGCCGGTGAGATCCACGCCCACCCGCAGGACTGGCACATGCTGCAGCGCGTGTTCGTCGCCGACCTGGACCCGGCGCGGGACGCCGCGCGGCGCGCCGAGGCCACCGCTCCCGGTGCCGAGGACCCCGACCGGGCCGCGTCGGGCGGCGACGTCCTGGACGTCGGGAGCGCGTCGTGACCGGGGGACGTCCGCTGCGCGTCGGCATCGTGTGCCCGTACTCGTTCGACGTGCCGGGCGGTGTGCAGTTCCACGTCCGGGACCTCGCCGAGTCGCTCATCGAGCGCGGCCACGAGGTGTCCGTGCTCGCTCCGGCGGCCGACGACACACCCGTGCCGCCCTACCTCGTCGCGGCCGGCCGGGCGGTGCCGGTGCACTACAACGGCTCGGTCGCGCGCATGACCTTCGGGCCCGTCACGGCCGGTCGCGTGCGGCGCTGGCTCGCCGCCGGGCAGTTCGACGTGCTGCACCTGCACGAGCCGGTCACGCCGAGCCTCGGGATGCTCGCGCTGTGGATCGCGGACGGTCCCGTCGTCGCGACGTTCCACACGTCGCTGGTGCGGTCTCGTCCGCTGCAGATGGCGTACCCGCTGGTCCGGCAGTCGCTGGAGAAGATCTCGCTGCGGATCGCCGTGTCCGAGGACGCGCGACGCACGCTCGTCGAGCACCTGGGCGGCGACGCGGTCGTGATCCCGAACGGCGTGTGGGTCGACACGTTCGCCGGCGCGGGGACCGACTCGCGCTGGACGGGCACGCCGCAGGCGCCCACGATCGCGTTCCTCGGACGGCTCGACGAGCCGCGCAAGGGACTGGCCGTCCTGCTGCGCGCCGTGGGGACCGTGCTCGAGGCCTACCCGGGGGCGCGGGTCCTGGTGGCGGGCAGCGGCGAGACGGGGCAGGAGCAGGCGCGCGACGTGCTCGGCCCCCGCGCCGGGGCCGTCGAGTTCCTCGGCGGCGTGAGCGAGGAGGACAAGGCCAGGCTCCTCGCGTCGGTGGACGTGTACTGCGCGCCGCAGACCGGCGGCGAGAGCTTCGGCATCGTCCTCGTGGAGGCGATGAGCGCGGGGACGACCGTGGTCGCGAGCGACCTCGGGGCCTTCTCGCGCGTGCTCGAGCACGGCGAGGCCGGTGTCCTGTTCCGCAACGGCGACGCAGCCGACCTCGGTGCGACGCTGGTCCGCGTCCTGGGTGACCCGCAGCTGCGTGCCCGCGTCAGCGCGCACGCCTCGCGCGTCGTGCGCCGCTACGACTGGTCGGCCGTCACCGACCAGGTGCTGGCCGTCTACGAGATGGCCGTCGCGGGCGGTGACGCGCCCGTCGGGGAGGACCCGTCGTCGCTGCGCGGCGCCCGGTTGATCGAGCTCCGGAGGGGTCGGGCGTGAGCGGGTGGTCGGACGGTACCTACGTGCTCGTCGTCGTCGGTGTGGTGGCGCTGCTGCTGTGGCTCGTGTGGGTCCGCGCGAGCCGCCTGGACCGGCTGCACCGCAAGGTCGGCGCGTCGCGCGCGGTCGTCGACGCCCAGCTCGTGCGGCGCGCCTCCGTGGCCGCCGAGCTCGCCACGAGCGGCCTGCTGGACCCGGCGAGCTCGCTCGTGGTCGGCGAGGCCGTCTGGCAGTCGTTGACGTTCGGTCGCGCGGGTGACGTGCCCGCCGGGCTGCTGCCCGCGGACCTGCGCGAGCAGCTGGACTCCACGGCGCCGGACCCCGGCGCCGTGGACCGCGAACAGGTGGAGAGCGACCTGACGGCGGCGCTGCGGGAGATCCTCGACGACCCCGACGAGGTCGCGGCGCTGGCGGAGGACCCGTTGGGTGCTGGGCTGCTCGAGGAGCTCGCGGCCGCGTGGTACCGGGTCCAGCTCGCGCGGCGGTTCCACAACGAGGCGGTCGCGCAGACCCAGCGGGTCCGCCGTGGCGCGATCGTGCGGCTCCTGCGCCTGGCCGGCCACGCACCGGAGCCGCGCACGCTCGAGCTCGACGACGCCTGGCCGCAGGGGCTCCCGCGGCCGGGGGAGGGCTCGCGCCGGGCCCGTCCGGGCACGGCGGGCGTCGACGCCTGAGGGGACGTCACGCACCAGGCGTCCGCGTGACGGGCACCCCAGCCGCGTCCCGGCACCCACGACCTAGGATGAGGGAGCCCCGACCACGGCGGTCGGCGCGGTCGGTCCCGCCTGCAGCGGACGACCCCGCAGGCGCCGGGCGTCCCGAAACCACGGATCGAAGAGGTCTGACGTGACCGAGAACCCCCAGCCCGGCGCTGCCGGCGAGGTCGGAACCGCGCGGGTCAAGCGCGGCATGGCCGAGATGCTCAAGGGCGGCGTCATCATGGACGTCGTCACCCCGGAGCAGGCGAAGATCGCCGAGGACGCCGGTGCGGTCGCCGTCATGGCGCTCGAGCGGGTGCCCGCCGACATCCGTGCCCAGGGCGGCGTCGCGCGCATGAGCGACCCGGACCTGATCGACGGGATCATCTCCACGGTGTCCATCCCCGTGATGGCGAAGGCCCGCATCGGGCACTTCGTCGAGGCGCAGGTGCTGCAGTCCCTGGGTGTCGACTACGTCGACGAGTCCGAGGTGCTGACGCCGGCCGACTTCGCGCACCACATCGACAAGTGGGCGTTCACGGTGCCGTTCGTCTGCGGTGCGACCAACCTGGGGGAGGCGCTGCGCCGCATCACCGAGGGTGCGGCGATGATCCGCTCGAAGGGTGAGGCCGGCACGGGCGACGTCTCGAACGCGACGACCCACATGCGCACGCTGCGCGACGAGATCCGCCGCCTGACGTCGCTGCCCGAGGACGAGCTGTACCTGGCCGCCAAGGAGCTGCAGGCGCCGTACGAGCTGGTCAAGGAGGTCGCGACGGCCGGCAAGCTGCCCGTCGTGCTGTTCACCGCCGGCGGCATCGCGACCCCCGCGGACGCCGCGATGATGATGCAGCTCGGCGCCGAGGGCGTGTTCGTCGGCTCCGGCATCTTCAAGTCGGGCAACCCCGCCGAGCGCGCGGCCGCGATCGTCAAGGCCACGACGTTCTACGACGACCCGGACGTCATCGCGAAGGTCTCGCGGGGCCTCGGCGAGGCCATGGTCGGCATCAACGTCGAGGACGTGCCCGTCCCGCACCGCCTCGCCGAGCGGGGCTGGTGACCACGCCCGACCCGCAGCCGGACCCGCAGGGCACCGGGGCCGCCCCCGTCGAGCGCGCAGGCGCCGACGGCGGCGGCCCCGCTCTCGTCCTGGGGCCGGAGTGGCAGCCGGGGCCCGACGGCGTGCTGACCCGCGACGCGGCGCGCGTCATCCTGCTCGACGAGGACGACCGGGTGCTCCTCGTGCGTGGGCACGACGTGGACGCCCCGGACCGGTCGTGGTGGTTCACCGTGGGCGGCGGCATCGACGCCGGCGAGGACGGGCGGTCCGCCGCCGTGCGCGAGGTCCGGGAGGAGACCGGCATCCTGCTCGACGCCGGTGAGCTGGTCGGGCCCGTCTACACGCGCTCGGCGCTGTTCGACTTCGCGGCCCGCACGTGCCGCCAGCACGAGGAGCTGTTCCTGGCCCGCGTGCGCAGCACCGATCTCGCGCTGACCCGCGACGGCTGGACCGACGTCGAGCGGGACGTCATCGACGAGCTGCGGTGGTGGGACCTCGAGGAGCTGGAGCGCGTCGAGATCGAGGTCTTCCCGGCCGGACTGGCCGGGCTCGTCCGCGACGTCCTGGTGTGGGACGGCGCGATCCGGCACCTCGGCCTCGCGCGCGAGTGACACGTCCCGACCGCCTCACGCCGGAAGTGTCGCGGTCTGCCGGCCGTCGCCGCCTAGGATCGGCGACCGTGAGTCCCACCATCGGTGTCCTGGCACTGCAGGGCGACGTGCGTGAGCACGTCGCCGTCCTGACCTCGCTCGGTGTCGACGCGGTGGGCGTGCGCCGTCCGGCCGAGCTCGACGCCGTCGACGCGCTCGTGATCCCCGGCGGGGAGTCGACCACCATCGACAAGCTGCTGCGCGCGTTCGAGCTCGATCAGCCGGTGCGTGAGCGGTTGCGGGCAGGCATGCCGGCCTACGGCTCGTGCGCGGGCATGATCCTCCTGGCCGACCGGATCATCGGCGGGATCGAGGGTCAGCGCACGCTCGGCGGGGTCGACATCACGGTGCGCCGCAACGCCTTCGGCCGCCAGGTCGACTCGTTCGAGACGGACCTCGTGATCGACGGCATCGACGACAGCGCCCAGGAGCCCGTCCACGCCGTGTTCATCCGGGCGCCCTGGGTCGAGGAGGTCGGCCCGGCGGCCACGGTCGTGGGCCGCGTCGCGGACGGCCCCGCCGCCGGTAGGATCGTCGCGGTACGCCAGGGCCCGGCGCTCGTGACCTCGTTCCATCCCGAGGTGACCGGGGACCCGCGGGTGCACCGACTGTTCGTGCAGATCGTCCGCGACAGCCTCTGACGTCGCGGCGACCCCGACCCGTCCTCGGGACGGTGCGGCGGGGAGCGACGCGGGCGGACCAGCGGAGACGAAGGGGTAACGAGTCATGTCGGGTCACTCCAAGTGGGCCACCACCAAGCACAAGAAGGCCGTCATCGACGCGAAGCGCGGCAAGCTCTTCGCCAAGCTCGTGAAGAACGTGGAGGTGGCCGCCCGCACGGGCGGTGGTGACCCCGCGGGCAACCCGACGCTCTTCGACGCCATCCAGAAGGCCAAGAAGTCGTCCGTCCCGAACGACAACATCGACCGGGCCGTCAAGCGCGGGTCGGGCCAGGAGGCCGGCGGCGCCGACTACCAGTCGATCACGTACGAGGGGTACGGCCCCGGCGGCGTCGCCGTGCTGGTCGAGTGCCTGACCGACAACCGCAACCGGGCGGCGTCCGACGTGCGCGTCGCGTTCACGCGCAACGGCGGCCAGATGGCCGACCCGGGATCGGTCGCGTACATCTTCAGCCGCCGCGGTGTCGTCATGGTGCCCAAGGAGGGCACGGACGAGGAGGCCGTCATGGAGGCGGTGCTCGACGCGGGCGGCGAGGAGGTCAACGACCTCGGCGAGTCGTTCGAGGTCATCAGCGCCGCCACGGACCTGGTCCCGGTGCGTTCGGCGCTGCAGGCGGCCGGCATCGACTACGACTCGGCCGACGTCGTGTGGTGGCCCTCGACGCAGGTCGAGGTCGACGCCGACGGCGCGCGCAAGGTGCTGCGGCTCATCGACGCGCTCGAGGACTCCGACGACGTGCAGAACGTCTTCGCGAACTTCGACGCGTCCGACGAGGTCATGGCCGAGCTCGACGCCGAGTGACGTACCGCACGCGCCCGCGCGTGCCGACGGGCCCCGCCACCGGTGTGGCGGGGCCCCTCGCGTGCCGGGCTGCTGCGACGATGACCCGGTGCGCGTGCTCGGAGTGGACCCCGGCCTGACCCGCTGCGGCCTGGGCGTCGTCGACGCCCTGCCCGGGCGGCGCGCGCGCCTGGTCCACGTGTCGGTCGCCCGCTCGGACCCCGCGCTCGACGTCGACCAGCGTCTGCTGCTCATCGAGCGCGCGCTCGAGGAGTGCCTCGAGGAGCACGCGCCCGACACCGTCGCGGTGGAGCGCGTCTTCGCCCAGCACAACGTCAGCACGGTGATGGGCACGGCCCAGGTCGCCGGCCTGGCCATGGTGGCGGCCGCGCGGCGACGGATCCCGGTCGCGCTGCACACCCCGAGCGAGGTCAAGGCGGCGGTCACCGGATCGGGACGCGCCGACAAGGCGCAGGTCCAGACCATGGTCGCGCGGCTGCTCGGCCTGTCCGAGGTGCCGCGGCCGGCGGACGCCGCGGACGCCCTCGCCCTGGCGATCTGCCACCTGTGGCGGCCCGCCGGGACGCTCGGTGCGCCCCAGCGGGAGCCGGGTGGGCTGACGACCGCGCAGCGGCAGTGGGCCGCGGCCGAGCAGGCGGCGCGGCGACGCGCGTGACGCGTGTCGTTCGTACACGTGTTCGCCTGGTGTGGCACAGTGTGGCCGTCGTCGACGGGAGGAGTGCGCGGTGATCGCGTCGGTACACGGCACGGTGCTGGCGGTGCGGCTGGACGCCGCCGTCGTGGAGGTCGGGGGCGTGGGCCTGCTCGTGCAGGCGACCCCGGCCACGCTCGCGGGTCTGCGCGTCGGGCAGCCCGGCCGGCTGTTCACGTCGCTCGTCGTGCGGGAGGACGCGCTGACGCTCTTCGGCTTCGCCGACGACGACGAGCGCGACGTGTTCGAGACCGTGCAGACCGTCTCGGGCGTCGGCCCGCGTCTCGCCCTGGCCATGCTGGCCGTCCACACGCCCGACGGGCTGCGTCGCGCCGTCGCGCACGAGGACCTCGCGGCCCTCATGCGGGTGCCCGGCATCGGGCGCAAGGGCGCCCAGCGCATCGTGCTCGAGCTGGGGGAGCGACTGGGCGCACCGGCGCCCACGGCGGGTGCTGCCGCCGCGGCGTCGTCGGCGGACCACCGCGAGCAGGTCGTCGAGGCGCTCGTGGGACTGGGCTGGCCGCTGCGCGCGGCGCAGGACGCGGTCGGCTCGGTGCTCGACGGCTCGCCGGCGCCGGTCGGTGCCGAGGAGGTCCCGGGCGTCCTGCGCGCGGCTCTGCGCTCGCTGGGGAGCGCGCGTGCGTGACGCGGGAGCGCCGCGCATCGAGGTGGGCGTGGGCGACGACGAGGGCGAGCCGTACGGCGCCGAGTCGTTGGTGCGGCCTGCCGCGGACGAGCCGGAGCGCGCCGCGGAGGCCGCGCTGCGCCCCCGGCGCCTGGAGGAGTTCGTCGGGCAGCGCGTCGTGCGGGACCAGCTCTCGCTGGTCCTGGAGGCGGCGATGGGGCGGGGACGCGCGCCGGACCACGTGCTGCTGTCGGGCCCGCCGGGCCTGGGCAAGACGACGCTCGCGATGATCATCGCGGCCGAGCTCGGTGCCTCGCTGCGGGTCACGAGCGGCCCGGCCATCCAGCACGCGGGCGACCTCGCCGCGGTCCTGTCCTCCCTGGAGGAGGGTGAGGTGCTCTTCATCGACGAGATCCACCGCCTCGCCCGCCCTGCCGAGGAGCTGCTCTACGTGGCGATGGAGGACTTCCGGGTCGACGTCATCGTCGGCAAGGGGGCGGGCGCGAGCGCGATCCCGCTGTCGCTGCCGCCGTTCACCGTCGTCGGCGCGACGACCCGGGCCGGGCTGCTGCCTGCGCCGCTGCGCGACCGGTTCGGCTTCACCGGCCACCTCGACTTCTACGCGGACGACGAGCTCGAGCGGGTCCTGGTCAGGTCCGCCGGGCTCCTCGGTGTGCCGCTGGACGCCACGGCGGCGGCCGAGATCGCGTCGCGCTCGCGCGGGACGCCCCGCATCGCCAACCGCCTGCTGCGTCGTGTCCGGGACTGGGCGCAGGTCCGCGGCGACGGCATGCTCTCGCTCGCCGCCGCGCGGTCGGCCCTCGAGGTGTACGAGGTCGACGAGCGGGGCCTGGACCGGCTCGACCGGTCGGTCCTCGACGCGCTGTGCCGCCGCTTCGGCGGTGGTCCCGTGGGTCTGACGACGCTCGCGGTCGCCGTGGGGGAGGAGCCCGAGACCGTGGAGACGGTCGCCGAGCCGTTCCTGGTCCGCGAGGGCCTCATCGGGCGCACCTCGCGCGGGCGGGTCGCGCTGCCGCCCGCGTGGGAGCACCTCGGCCTGCCGGTGCCGACGCCCTCCGACACGCTGTTCGGCTGACCACCGGGGGCGTCGACGCGGCGTCGACGCGGCGTCGACGGGGCGCGGCTGCGTGCCGCGGGAACCCTCGGGCACGGACGGGCGTTGGAGGGGCGGGCCGCGGCGCCTAGACTGCGGCGGACGTCCGACTCGATTACGGAGCACCACGACCCCATGCCTGACATCTCCTTCCTCATCATCATGCTGCTCGCCTTCGGCGCGCTGTGGTTCATGTCGAGCCGCTCGCGCAAGCAGCAGCGCGAGGCTGCGGACTTCCGCAACAACCTCGCGGTCGGCGACGAGGTGATGACGGGCTCCGGCCTCTTCGGCACCGTGACCGCGATCGACGGTGACGTGGTGACGCTCGAGTCGACGCCCGGCAGCTCGACCCGGTGGCTGCGCGCGGCGATCGCCCGCAGGTCCGAGCCCGTCGTCGTCGACGACGGGGCGGACGACGCGCCCGCCGTGGTCGAGAACACGCCCGTGGTGGACGTGCCCGACGACCTGTCCTCCCTGCCGCCGGAGCCGCCGGCGCCCGCAGACGGGGACAGCGACCGCGACAGCAAGTGACTCCCTGGCCCGGGCGATGACGCCCGGGCCCCGACCCCACCGGTCGTCCCGGCGACCGGTGCGCGCACGAGAGAAGAACTCCGTTGGCTCCTCCTCCCCGCCGCCGTGAACGGCCGGTCCGCACGCTCGTCACCCTCGCGGTGCTGATCGTCGCGCTGTTCGCGTCGATCTTCGCCGGTACCCGCTGGGGTGACGCCTCCCTCACGCCGAACCTCGCGCTCGACCTCGAGGGCGGGACGCAGATCATCCTCGAGCCCGTGCCCGAGGCGCAGGGCGACGTCACGCCCGAGACGATCAACCAGGCGATCGCGGTCATCCGGCAGCGCGTCGACGCCTCCGGTGTCGCCGAGGCCGAGATCACGAGCCAGGGTGGGAACAAGATCGTCGTCGGCCTGCCGGGCCGACCCAGCGAGGAGACGCTCGACCTGGTCCGCACGTCGGCCCAGATGGAGTTCCGCCCCGTCCTGGTGATGGGCGCCGCGGCACCGACCGCCGACCCCGCCGCGGACGACGCGGCTGCGGACGACGCCGCGCCGTCGGACCAGCCGACCAAGGCGGCGCCGGACAGCCCCAGCGACATCGAGTACTACGTGACACCTGCCGTGCAGAAGGAGTTCGAGGCGCTGGACTGCACGCTGCCGGAGAACCGGACGGGTGGCGTGCCGGGGGACCCGGACAAGGCCGTCGTCGCGTGCGACGTCGAGGGCACGGCGAAGTTCATCCTCGGCCCCGTCGAGATCCCCGGTGCCGACATCAAGAGCGCCACCTCCGGCACGGGTACGACGTCCTCGGGTGCGTCGACGGGCCAGTGGGTCGTCAACCTGGAGTTCACCGGCGCGGGGACGCCGAAGTTCACCGAGGTGACCACCCGCCTGGCGAGCCAGGGCGCGCCGCTGAACCAGTTCGCGGTCGTTCTCGACGCGCTCGTGATCTCGGCGCCCTCGGTCGACGAGGTCATCCCCAACGGCCAGGCACAGATCTCCGGCTCGTTCACGCGTGAGACGGCGGCGACCCTCGCGAACCAGCTGAACTTCGGCTCGCTCCCGATCAGCTTCGAGGAGCAGAGCGTCCAGCAGATCTCGGCGACCCTCGGGTCGGAGCAGCTCCAGAAGGGCCTGCTCGCCGGTGTGTTCGGCCTGCTGCTGGTCGTCGTCTACTCGCTGTTCCAGTACCGCACGCTCGGGCTGGTCACGGTCGCCTCGCTGCTCGTCGCGGCGGTCATCACGTACGGGGTCATCGCCCTGCTGTCGTGGGTCCAGGGCTACCGCCTGTCCCTGCCAGGTGTCGCGGGCATCATCGTCGCGATCGGCATCACCGCGGACTCGTTCATCGTGTACTTCGAACGGATCCGTGACGAGCTGCGCGACGGCAGGTCGTTGGGCGCGGCCATCGACAAGGGCTGGGAGCGTGCGCGCCGCACGATCCTGGCGTCCGACGCGGTCAACTTCACCGCGGCGATCGTGCTCTACCTGCTGGCCGTCGGCGGTGTTCGCGGCTTCGCCTTCACGCTGGGACTCACGACGCTCGTCGACATCATCGTGGTCTTCATGTTCACGCACCCGCTCATGGTGCTGCTCGGCCGGACCCGCTTCTTCGCCGAGGGGCACCCGGCCTCGGGTCTCGACCCGCGCCGGCTCGGCGTCGACGTGGCGCGCTACGCCGGACGCGGTCGCGTCAAGCAGGGTGTCGAGCAGCGCGCAGGTTCCGCGGCCTCGCGCGAGCCGGTCGCCGTCGGTGCGCCCGGGCTGACCATCGCCGAGCGGCGCGCTGCCGCGCGTGCGGCCGGCACGGCCTCCGCACCACCGCAGGACCCACCCACGACCACTGACGACGAGCCCACCACCGGCCGTCCCGAGGGGAGCGACCGCTGATGGCCACGGGATTCGCCCAGTGGGGCAACGACCTCTACACGGGGCGCCGCTCGTACGACATCGTCGGACGCCGGCGCACCTGGTACCTGATCTCGGCGGTCCTCGTCGCCATCTCCGGCGTCCTGCTGATCGTGCCGGGGCTGAACCCCGGCATCGAGTTCCGCGGGGGCTCGGAGTTCGTCGTGTCCGGGATCGACACGGCCGACCAGCAGCTCGCGACCGACACGGTGCTGGCGGTCGCGCCGGAGGAGGCGCCGCGCGTCACGACGGTCGGCGGCTCGTCGCTGCGCATCCAGACCGCGGAGCTCACGAGCGACGAGGTCACGGAGGTCACCAACGGCCTCATCGCGGCCTTCGACGTCGACGGGGACCAGGTCACCAGCACGTTCATCGGCCCGACCTGGGGCCAGGACGTCTCCGAGAAGGCGGTCACGGGCCTCGTCGTCTTCCTGCTGTTCGTCTCCGTCGTCATGACCGTGTACTTCCGCAACTGGCGGATGGCCGCGGCCGCGATGCTCGCGCTGTTCCACGACCTGATCCTCACCGTCGGGGTGTACGCCGCGGTCGGGTGGGAGGTCACCCCGGCGACCGTGATCGGGTTCCTCACGATCCTCGGGTACTCGATCTACGACACGGTCGTCGTCTTCGACAAGGTGCGCGAGAACACCGCCGACGTGCTGGACCAGACGCGGTTCACGTACGCCGAGCGGGCGAACCTCGCGGTCAACCAGACGCTCGTCCGCTCGATCAACACGTCCGTGGTGGCCCTGCTGCCCGTCGCGTCGATCCTCGTCGTCGGCGCGTTCATCCTGGGCGCGGGGACCCTGCGCGACATCGCCCTGGCGCTGTTCGTCGGCATGTTCGTCGGGACCTTCTCGTCGGTGTTCCTCGCGACGCCGCTGGAGGTGACGCTCCGGGAGCGCGAGCCGCGCATCCGCGAGCACACCGCGAAGGTGCTGGCGGCACGTGCGGGCGTGACCGGTGCCGACGGCGAGACCGTCGCTGCGGCGCCCCGCGCCGCGGCCGCGCTGCGGCCCGGGAGCCACCTGGGCACGGCGGCCCAGCCGAAGCGCAAGGGCCGATGAACGGGCGTACGGGCGGGCCGGGCGCAGTGCCCGGCCCGTCGGGCGACCCCACCGCGGTGGCACGCCTCGTCGACGGCCTGATGCGCACCGTGCCCGACTACCCCGGGCCGGGGATCCAGTTCCGGGACATCACGCCGCTGCTCGCGGACGGTGACGCGTTCGCGCAGGTGGTGGCGGCACTCGCCGACCACGCGCACGGCCCCGTCGACCTGGTCGCCGGTATGGAGGCGCGGGGCTTCCTGCTCGCGGCGCCCGTCGCGGTCGCGCTCGGCGCGGGCGTGGTGCCTGTGCGCAAGGCCGGGAAGCTGCCCGGGCCCGTCGCGTCCCGGTCCTACGCGCTGGAGTACGGGTCGGCGGCCGTCGAGGTGCAGCCGTTCACCGTCCCCGACGGCGCGCGGGTCCTGGTGATCGACGACGTGCTGGCGACCGGCGGGACCGCCGCGGCCACCGTGGAGCTGCTCGAGAGCTGCGGGGCGACCGTGGTCGGGCTCAGCTTCCTCGTCGAGCTCGAGGGCCTCGGCGGGCGCGCGATGCTGCCGGGCCGGTACGTCGACGCCCTGCTGACGCTGCCCTGACGTCGGAGCGTCGCAGGTGGCCCACCGGGTCGTGGTGAGACGTGCCGATGTCGGACCGGACGGGACGCGGTCGTAGACTCGTCCGGACGACGGGAGGGGATGCGCGCCGATGGCGGACAAGCTCGGAGCAGGGACGGACGCGGTGACGTCACCCGTGCCCGTCACGCCCGCGCCCGCCGAGGCGCAGACCTCCGGCGCCGGTGCCAACGGATCGCACGAGAACGAGCACCCGACGGGATCCACGGGCCGCGTCCGGGCACGCCTCGCGCGGCTCTCGGGTCGCTCCTCACCGGCCTACCCGGCGCTCGAGCCGGTGCTGCAGGCGGTGCGCACCAACCACCCCAAGGCCGACCTGTCGGTGATCGAGCAGGCCTACGTCGTCGCGGAGCACGCCCACCGTGGTCAGCTCCGCAAGAGCGGCGACCCGTACATCACCCACCCGGTCGCGGTCGCGACGATCCTCGCCGAGCTCGGCATGACACCGTCCACGATCGTCGCGGCGCTGCTGCACGACACGGTCGAGGACACCGAGTACTCGCTCGACCAGCTGCGCAGCGACTTCGGTCCCGAGGTCGCGATGCTCGTCGACGGCGTCACCAAGCTCGACAAGGTCGCCTACGGCGACGCGGCGCAGTCCGAGACCGTCCGCAAGATGGTCGTCGCGATGTCCCGCGACATCCGGGTCCTCGTCATCAAGCTGGCCGACCGCCTGCACAACGCCCGCACGTGGAAGTTCGTCTCGGCCGCCTCGGCGGAGAAGAAGGCGCGCGAGACGCTCGAGATCTACGCGCCCCTGGCGCACCGGCTCGGCATGAACACCATCAAGTGGGAGCTCGAGGACCTGTCGTTCGCGACCCTCTACCCCAAGGTCTACGACGAGATCGTCCACCTCGTGGCCGAGCGGGCACCGGCACGCGAGGAGTACCTGGCCACGGTGAGTGACCAGGTCGGTGCCGACCTGCGGACCGCCAAGATCAAGGCGACCGTCACCGGCCGGCCCAAGCACTACTACTCGATCTACCAGAAGATGATCGTGCGCGGCCGTGACTTCACGGACATCTACGACCTCGTGGGCGTGCGCGTCCTGGTCGACACGGTGCGCGACTGCTACGCGGCGCTCGGTGCGCTGCATGCGCGGTGGAACCCGGTCCCCGGCCGGTTCAAGGACTACATCGCGATGCCGAAGTTCAACCTCTACCAGTCGCTGCACACGACGGTGATCGGTCCGGGCGGCAAGCCCGTCGAGATCCAGATCCGGACGCACGACATGCACCGCCGCGCGGAGTACGGGGTCGCGGCGCACTGGAAGTACAAGGAGACGACCAAGAGCAACGGGCCGCAGGACGCCGCCGGCAACGACATGACCTGGCTGCGCCAGCTCGTCGACTGGCAGCGCGAGACCGCCGACCCCGCCGAGTTCCTCGACCTGCTGCGTGACGAGATCGCGGGCGCCGAGGTCTACGTGTTCACCCCCAAGGGCGACGTGCAGGCGCTCCCGGCGGGCTCCACGCCCGTGGACTTCGCCTACGCGGTGCACACCGAGGTCGGGCACCGGACCATGGGCGCGCGCGTCAACGGCCGGCTCGTGCCCCTGGACTCGACGCTCGAGAACGGTGACGTCGTCGAGGTCTTCACGTCGAAGTCCGAGACGGCGGGGCCCAGCCGTGACTGGCTCGCGTTCGTCAAGAGCCCCCGCGCGCGCAACAAGATCCGCCAGTGGTTCACCAAGGAGCGCCGCGAGGAGGCGATCGAGCACGGCAAGGACGCGATCGCCAAGGCGATGCGCAAGCAGAACCTGCCGATCCAGCGCCTGATGTCGCACGAGGCGCTCGTCGCGCTGGCGAACGAGATGCGCTTCGCGGACGTGTCGGCCCTGTACGCGGCTGTCGGGGAGGGCCAGGCCTCGGCCGCGTCCGTCGTGCAGCGCCTGGTGCACTCGCTGGGGGGAGAGCCGGCCCAGGAGGAGGACCTCGCCGAGGCTGCGCGCCCGGGGGCCACGGGGCGCCGCGTGCGGACCGGCGACCCGGGTGTCGTCGTCAAGGGCGTGGCCGACGTGTGGGTGAAGCTCGCGAAGTGCTGCACCCCTGTTCCGGGCGACGACATCATCGGGTTCGTCACGCGTGGCGCGGGCGTCTCGGTGCACCGCACGGACTGCCTCAACGTCGACGCACTGCGCCGTCAGCCCGAGCGGATCGTCGAGGTGGAGTGGACGCACACCAGCTCGCAGCTGTTCCTGGTGCAGATCCAGGTGGAGGCGCTCGACCGCAGTCGTCTGCTCTCGGACGTGACGCGCGTCCTGTCGGACCACCACGTGAACATCCTGTCGGCGTCGGTCTCCACGTCGCGGGACCGGGTGGCGCTGTCGCGCTTCGTGTTCGAGATGGCCGAACCCTCGCACCTGACGTCGGTGCTCAGCGCGGTCCGCAAGGTCGAGGGCGTGTTCGACGTCTACCGGGTCACCGGGTCACGGGGCGCCGAGGAGCCCGCGATCCGAGCCTGATCAGTCCCGGGCGTCTGCTGCGACCCGGCGGGGGCGGTTCACACCTGGCGGAGCGTCGCACGCGCCGCGCGCAGACCGCGGCCCCCCGCGTGCGCCTCGAGACGACGCAGCGTGCCGTCGGGGTCCAGCCCGTGCGTGACGAGCGCGCGCAGCACCGGCACGGCCGTGTGAGCGGGCAGCCAGCGGGCGACGTCCACCCCCGTGCGAGCCACGGTGGTGACGAGCACGCCGCCGACGGTCTGCAGGTCGTCGTCGGTGAGGTCCGCCTCCGCGGACACGCGGTCCGGATGCGGCCCGGGGCGGCGCGCACCGGAGCGCACGAGCACCGTCACACGGTCGGGTGGGCTCCCGCCGGCGTGGACCCACGCGGCCGCGAGGCGCCCGACCGCACCGCGCCGGGGGACGAGCGGCGCGAAGGCGCACGCACGCAGCGTCGGGCTCTCGGGTGTGCCGGTGACGCGTGACGTGTCCCGCCACAGGTGCACGAGGGCGCCGTCGAGGTGAAGACCGGTCCACGCCCAGGGCGGGACGTCGTCACGCCGGACGACGTCCGGTCCCGGTGCGCCGACGCGTGGACGCAGCCGGTGCAGGGCCGCCGGGGCCGGGCCCGGGTCGCAGAGCGTCATGGACGCCAGGATGCCCGCCCGCATCCCCCTGCGGGGAGCGGACGGGCATCCTGTGGACGGACGGGTCCCGGCGTCAGCCGCGCGCGTCCTGAGCGGCCCGCTGCACCTGCTCGAGCCAGGCGCGACGTGCGTCGAGCGCCGCCTGCGCCTCCTTCACCCGGCGCTGGTCCCCGGCCGCCTGCGCGGCTGCGAGGTCGGCCTCGAGCCCGGCGATGGCCTGCTCGAGCTGGGCGGCCGCGCCCTCGGCGCGCGCACGCGTCTCGGGGTTGCTGCGACGCCACTGCGCCGAGTCGGCGTCGCGCACCGCGCTCTCGACGGCGCGCATCCGGCCCTCGACGCGCTGCACGTCGGCGCGCGGCACCTTGCCCGCGGCGTCCCACCGGTCCTGCAGGGAGCGCAGCGCGGCCTTGGCGGCGCCCAGGTCACGGATCGGCAGCAGCGCCTCCGCCTCGACGAGCAGCGCCTCCTTGACCTCGAGGTTCGCGCGGAACTCCTCGTCGATGGCCTGGTTCGCGGCGTCGCGGGCTGCGAAGAACGCGTCCTGCGCGGCCCGGAACCGGGCCCAGAGGGCGTCGTCGACCTGGCGGTTCGCCCGCCCGGCCGCCTTCCAGCGCGTCATGAGGTCGCGGAACGCCGCGGACGTGGCACCCCAGTCGGTGCTCGTCGCGAGCCTCTCGGCGTCGGCGACGAGCTGCTCCTTGACGGCCTTGGCCTCGGAGTTGCGCGACTCGAGCTCGGCGAAGAAGTGCCGACGCTCGCGGTCGAACGTCGTGCGCGCGTGGCTGAACCGCTTCCAGAGCGACTCCTCCGTGGGGCGGTCGATGCGCGGACCGGACCGCTGGGCGTCCTTCCACTGGTCCAGCAGCGTGCGCAGCTGCTCACCGGCCGGACGCCACTGGATGCGGGACGGGTCGGTCGCCGCGATCTTCTCGGCCTGCTCGACGATCTGCGTGCGCGCGGCGACGGCGGCCTCGCGGGCCGCGGCACGCTCGGCGTCCGCCTGCGCGCGACGCTCGGCGGCACGGGCCCGCAGCCCCTCCAGCCGCGCACGCAGCGCGTCCAGGTCGCCGACCGCGGCGGGCTCGGCGAGCTCCTCGGTGAGGCGCGTGAGCGTCTGGTCGATCTCCTTGACCGACAGGTCCGTCGCGGACAGCCGCGCGTCGAACAGCGCGACCTTCGCCTGCAGGTCCAGGAAGCGCCGCACGTACAGCGCGAGCGCCTCCGGGGCGCTCGCGCCGGGGAACTGCCCCACGACGCGCTCGCCCGCGGCCTCGACGACGTGCACGGTGCCGTCCTCGTCGACGCGCCCGAAGGTCGCGGCGTGCGCGGCGGCGGCCTCCTCGTCCGGGGTCGGGACCGGCACGACGGGTCCGGTCGGGGACGTCGTCACCGCGGACGGTCGCGGCACCGGACGGGGGAGCGGACGCATCGCCGACGGCGACGGGCGCGGTGCGGGCGTCGCGGGCGCCGGCGAGCCGGCAGACGCAGCGGCGCTGGGGGCGTCGTCCGACGACGGCGTGTCCGCGACCTCGGCTGCGGGTGCCTCGGGCGTCTCCGGTGCGGGTGCCTCGGGTGCGTCCGGTGCGGGCGCCTGGGCCGTCTCCGGCGCGGGTGCCTCGGTGGCGTCCGCGGCCGGCGCCTGCGCCGCGTCCTGCGTCGGTGCGACGTCCGTGACGGTTGCGTCGTCGGTCTCCGCGCCCTGGGCCGCAGCGTCCGTGGGGACCTCCGCGGGCGAGGCGTCGGACTCGTGCGCGGCGTCCTCGGCGGGCGGTGCGACGTCGGCGACGTCAGCCGCCGCCTCGGGTGCGGGCGCGTCGGTGACGCCGGCGGACGTGTCCGCCGGGTCGCCCGCGAGGGGGGGAGCCTGCTCGGCGTCGTCCGGGGACGACGTCGTCGGGTGCTCGGTCACTGGATCTCCACTCCCTCGATGGTGACGTCGGTGACCGGACGTTCGTTGCCGTCCTGGGTCCCCGCGTCAGCGATGGCCTTCACGACGTCCAGACCGGACGTGATGTGGCCGAACACGGTGTAACCGCCCGCCGCGTCTGACGGGATCTGCGAGTCCTCGTAGACGAGGAAGAACTGGGAGCCCATCGACTCGGCGTCGCCGCCGATGCGGGCCATGGCGATGGTGCCGGCGGGGTAGACGTCGTCGGCCGGCGCGTTCTCGACCGGGCCCCACGAGTACCCCGGGCCGCCGGTGCCGGTGGCGGTGGGGTCACCGCACTGCAGCACGTAGATGCCCTCGGGCACGAGCCGGTGGCAGATCGTGTCGTCGAAGTACCCCTCGGCTGCGAGAGTCACGAAGTTCGCGACCGCCTGCGGGGCGGCCTGCCCGTCGAGCTCGATGCCCACGTCGCCCGCGGACGTCGAGATGGTGCCGCTCCACGTCCGGTCCTCGGCCAGCGCCGCGTCCGGGACCACGCCGCCGTTGCCGGTGCGCGGCGGGTACGTGGCCAGCGGCGCCGGGGCCGGCGCGGAGCCGTCGGTCGGGGAGGCCGCTGACGGCTCCCCGTCACGTGACAGGTTCACGACCGCGACCGCGCACAGTCCCAGCGCGAGCACCGCGACGACGCCGCCGGCCACGACGCGCGTGCGCCTCTGCCGCGCGCGCTGCGCCTGGAGCTGACGTTCGTGCAGCTTCTCGTACCGACGGCGCTCGTACTCGCGCTCGCGCTTCGAAGACACCGCTCTCCTCGTCTCGTCGTGCCCGGGCGTGCGGCTCCGTCGTGCTGAGCACCGCCGCCGTCAGGCCTGCGACCGGCGGACACGTGCCGGACCCCGGACAGTCTAGGCAAGGCGGGGGCGTCGTCGCGCACGTACGGCACGGGCGCGCGCCGCGTGGCGCGGCACGCGGCGCGCGCACCGGTGCGCGCGCTCGTCTAGCGTGCGGTGCATGGAGGTTCTCACGGTCGTCGCGCCCGTCTTCGCCGCCCGGTGCTCCGTGCTCGTCGCGCAGGACGGCGCGTGCGTCGTCGTGGACCCCGGAGCCGGTGCAGGTGTGCAGGTCAGGGCTCTGGTCGCGGCGCGTGGGCTGACGCCTCGCGCCGTGCTCGTCACGCACGGCCACGCCGATCACACCTGGGACGCCCCGGGCCTGTCGAGGGACCTGGACGTGCCGGTGCTGCTGCACGCGGGTGACGCCTACCGGCTCGACGACCCGTTCGGCACGCTCGGTGTCCTGGACCCGCGGCACGACCCGTCCGGCCCCCTCGCGCAGGCGCTGCGGGCCGCCGGCGTCGACCTCGGGTCGTGGCGCGCCCCGGAGCGCGTCGAGCCGTTCGGCACCGCCGGCGTCGGACGCACGCCCGACGTCGAGCTGGACCTCGGCGGCGTCCGGGTCCTCGCGCGGCACGCGCCGGGGCACACCGAGGGCTCCACGCTGTACCTGTTCGACGGGGGCGACCCCGACCCGGTCGTGCTGTCCGGCGACGTGCTGTTCGCGGGCGGGATCGGGCGCACCGACCTGCCGGGTGGAGACCCCGCAGCGATGGCGCAGACGCTGCGTGACGTCGTCGCGACCCTGCCGCCGGCGTCGCGCGTGCTGCCCGGCCACGGTCCCGCGACGGACGTCGCCACCGAGCTGGCGACGAACCCGTACCTGCCCCGCGCCCGCTGAGCGCGGGCCGCCTCCGCGGCGCCCGGGCGTGGAAGGCGTGCAGGACGTCCGCCCCGGTCTGGGATCATCGACACCATGGCGCGTCCCACACCCCTGTCCGGATTCCCCGAGTGGCTGCCCGACGGGCGCATCGTCGAGCAGCACGTGCTCGACGTCCTGCGCCGCACCTTCGAGCTGCACGGGTTCGCGGGGATCGAGACGCGTGCCGTCGAGCCGCTCGACCAGCTCCTGCGCAAGGGGGAGACCTCGAAGGAGGTCTACGTCCTGCGCCGGCTGCAGGAGGACCCGCAGGCAGGTGACGCGGACCGCGCCGGCCAGCTCGGGCTGCACTTCGACCTCACGGTGCCGTTCGCGCGGTACGTGCTGGAGAACGCGGGGCACCTCGCCTTCCCGTTCCGGCGCTACCAGATCCAGAAGGTCTGGCGCGGCGAGCGCCCCCAGGACGGCCGGTTCCGCGAGTTCGTCCAGGCCGACATCGACGTCGTCGGCGCCGGCGCGCTGCCGTACCACTACGAGGTCGAGCTGCCGCTGGTCATGGCCGACGCGCTGGGCGCCCTGCGGGACCTCGGCGTCCCGCCCGTGCGCATCCTCGTCAACAACCGCAAGGTCGCGGAGGGCTTCTACCGCGGCCTCGGCCTGGACGACGTCGAGGCCGTGCTGCGGGGCATCGACAAGCTCGACAAGATCGGCCCTGACGGGGTCGCCGGGCTCCTGGTCGGCGAGGCCGGCGCCACGCCGGAGCAGGCCGCCGCGTGCCTCGAGCTCGCGGCCGTGCGGGGCGAGGACGCGTCCGTCGTCGACCGCGTGCGCGAGCTCGCCGAGCGCCACGGCGCGTCGACCGAGCTGCTCGAGGAGGGCCTCGGCGAGCTCGGTGCGCTCGTGAGCGCCGCAGCCGAGCGGGCGCCCGGCGTCCTGGTGGCCGACCTGAAGATCGCACGCGGGCTCGACTACTACACGGGCTCGGTCTACGAGACGGTGCTCGTCGGTCACGAGGACCTCGGGTCCATCTGCTCGGGTGGGCGGTACGACACCCTCGCGTCCGACGGCAGCCAGACCTACCCGGGCGTCGGGCTGTCGATCGGCGTGTCCCGGCTCGTCTCGCGCCTGCTGTCGGCGGGCCTGGTGCGCGCGACCCGGTCGGTGCCCACCGCCGTGCTGGTCGCGGTGACGTCCGAGGAGCGGCGCTCGCGGTCCGACGCCGTCGCCGCGGCCCTGCGCGCGCGGGGGATCCCCACGGAGGTCGCACCCAGCGCCGCCAAGTTCGGCAAGCAGATCAAGCACGCCGACCGTCGCGGCATCCCGTTCGTGTGGTTCGTGGGCGACGAGACCGACGACGGCGCTCCCGCGCAGGACGAGGTCAAGGACATCCGCTCGGGGGAGCAGACGGCGGCCGACGCCGCGACGTGGAGCCCCCCGGCCGAGGACCTGCTGCCGCGGGTCGTCGCGGCGGGCTGACCGGCGCGGGCCGCCCGCGGCGCACGCGTCGGGCGGCCCGCTGGTCGTGCGCTCCGCGGCGGGCGTGCCTAGCGTGGCGCCGTGACCCCTGCAGCGCCGCGCGTGCCCACCGTGGTCCTCGACGGCCACATCGCGGGCGTCGGGACGGCGCAGGGGACGCGCCTCGTGGTCGGTCGGTGGCGCCGCTCACCGCTGGGCGGGTTCACCGACGTCATGGTGGAGAGGGCCGACGGGACCCGCACCCTGCTGGCCGGCCGTGACGACGTCGTGGACCTCGTCACCCGCCTGTACACGTTCGACACGGTGCACGTCGTGGACGTGCGCGTGGTCGCCGACGCCGCGACCCGGACCTGGAGCGTCGTGGCCGGTCCGCTGCACGCGCGCCTCGTGCTCGGCCGCCGGACCCGGGTCGGCGCGCTCCTCGGCCTCGTGCCCGCCGCGGTCGTCGGCGCACGGGCGAGCGCCGGTCTGGTCGACGCCGTCGCCCGGACGCTGGTCCCGGGCGTCCGCACGCGTGGCCGTGGGGCGGACGGCTCGTGGGAGGTCTACGCGGCGCGGGACCAGCACGCCGTCGTCGGCCTCGCCGCCCGGTGGGGCGACAAGGACCTCGGCGGGCTGCGCCGCGTCGAGCCGCCCGTGCGTTTCGGCTTCTCCTCGGTACCCGCGTCCCCGAGCGTCACGGCCGTGCGCGTCGCGATCGGCCCACCCCCTTGACCATCGTTCGAACACGTGTTCGAATCGTGCGGTGCGCTGGGACGGGCAGAAGATCGACGCGGGGGAGGGCGACGCCCTGCCCGGGCTCGACCTGCGCACCCTGCCGGGCCTGGTCCGCAGCGTGCGCACCCCGGACTTCGCCGGGGTCACCTTTCACGAGGTGCTCTCACGCACCGCGCTCAACCGTGTCCCCGACGCGTCGGCCGTGCCCTTCCGGTGGACGGTCAACCCCATGCGCGGCTGCCTGCACGCGTGCACCTACTGCCTCGACCCGAGCACGTCGATCCTCATGGCGGACGGGCGTCAGCGGGCGCTCGCTGACCTCCGTGTCGGTGACCAGATCGTCGGGACGCGTCTCGTCGGTCGCTCTCGCCGGTACGTGGCCACCGAGGTGCTCGGCCGCATCGAGTCGGTCAAGCCGGCCTACCGCGTCCGCCTGGCGGACGGGACCGAGATCATCGCCAGCGGTGAGCACCGCTTCCTCACCGAGCGTGGCTGGAAGCATGTCACCGGGCCCCTTCACGGCGCCCTGCAGCGGCCCTACCTGACGGGGAACGACTCCCTGATGGGCTTCGGCCGCGGCATCGTCGACGGCGCGTGGGACCCGCGGGAGTCGCATGACGACTACCGCCGCGGGTACCTCGCGGGCATGATCCGGGGCGACGGGACGATGCTCCGGCGTACGTACCGCCGAAGGCCCGGCGCGGCGGACGACGTCACGACGTTCCGGCTGGCGCTCGCCGACGTCGAGGCTCTCGACAGGTCCCGCGACTACCTGGAGCACTTCGGGGTGGCGACCCACCGACGTCCGTTCACTGCGGCGACGCCCACGCGACGTGCTCTCGACGCGATCTTCACGTCACGCGCCGCCAACGTCGAGCGGATCCTCGATCTCATCGAGCTCCCGGACGACCCGCCCTGCGCGTGGCACGCGGGATTCCTCTCCGGCGCGTTCGACGCGGAAGGGGGCTGCTCGGGCGGCGTCGTGCGGATCAGCAACGAGGACGAGACGTACCTGGCTGCGGTCGAGGCAGCGTTCGCCTCTCTCGATGTCGAGACGGTGCGTGAGGGCCCCGACCCGATCGGTGTCCAGCAGGTCCGGCTCCGTGGCGGTCGTCCCGTGGTCCGTCAGTTCTTCGCCGCGGTGCAACCGGCCATCACACGCACGCTGCAGGTCGTCGGGCGGGCCGTCGAGAGCACCGCAGACCTCCGCGTCGTCGAGATCGAACCCTTGGGCGCACCGGTGCCGCTGCTCGACATCACCACAGGTACGGGGGACTTCGTGGCCAACGGTGTCATCGCGCACAACTGCTTCGCCCGCGGCACGCACCGCTACCTCGACCTGGACGCAGGCAAGGACTTCGACACGCAGATCGTGGTGAAGACCAACGTCGCGGAGGTGCTGCGCGCCGAGGTCGCCCGCCGGTCGTGGGCGCGCGAGCACGTGGCGCTCGGCACCAACACGGACCCCTACCAGCGGCCCGAGGGGCGCTACACGCTCATGCCGGGGATCATCGAGGCGCTCGCGGGGTCGGGGACGCCGCTGTCCGTGCTCACCAAGGGCACGCTGCTGCGGCGGGACCTGCCGCTGCTGGCCGCGGCGTCGCACGACGTGCCCGTGTCGCTCGCGGTGTCGATCGCGGTCCTGGACGACGACCTCCAGCAGCAGCTCGAACCCGGGACGCCGAACGCACGGGCACGGCTGTCCCTGGTCCGCGCGATCCGGGACGTCGGGCTGCCCGTGCACGTCATGGTCGCGCCCGTGCTGCCGTGGCTCACGGACTCGACCGACCACCTCGACGGGCTGCTGGGCGCGATCGCGGACGCCGGCGCGCAGCGTGCGACGGTCATGGCCCTGCACCTGCGCCCCGGTGCGCGCGAGTGGTTCCTCGCGTGGCTCGGGCGCGAGCGACCGGACCTCGTCGCCGGGTACGGCCGCGTGTACCGCGGCGGGTCGTACGCGCACGCGGACTACCGCGGGTGGCTGGAGGCCCGCGTCCGGCCGCTGCTGGCGAAGCACGGACTGGCCAGGGCGTCGACGGACGACGGCGGCGTGCGATGGGGCCCCGGCGAGGCAGCCACCCACGCGGTCGCGGCGCAGCTGCAGCCCAGCCTCTTCTGAGACCACGACGCTCGGGGCCCGCGGCGCGGCGCACGACGGGTGCGGTGCGCCGGGGGACCGGCGTGGGCCGTAGGCGCGCCCGCACCTATGATCGGGGGGACGCCCGACCGGGCGCGGATCCCCGACCTGAAGGACCTTCCGTGCTGCGCACCCACACCGCCGGCTCGCTGCGTGCCGAGGACATCGGCACCACCGTCACCCTCACGGGCTGGGTGGACCGGCGTCGCGATCACGGCGGGGTCGCGTTCGTCGACCTGCGGGACGCCTCGGGCATCGCCCAGGTCGTCATCCGCGACGAGTCCGTCGCGCACGGCCTGCGCGCCGAGTACGTCCTGCAGGTGACCGGCGAGGTCGGCCGCCGCCCGGCGGGCAACGAGAACCCGAACCTCGCGACCGGTGAGGTCGAGGTCGTCGCGCACGAGGTGGTCGTGCTCAACGAGTCCGCACCGCTGCCGTTCCAGGTCTCGGCGTCCGTCGACGAGCCCGTGGGCGAGGAGGCGCGGCTGCGCTACCGCTACCTCGACCTGCGCCGTCCGGCGCCGGCGCACGCGATGCGGCTGCGCGCGCAGGTCAACCGCGCCGCGCGCACGGTGCTCGACGAGCGCGGCTTCGTCGAGGTCGAGACCCCGACCCTGACGCGGTCCACGCCCGAGGGTGCGCGCGACTTCGTCGTCCCGGCCCGCCTGGCACCCGGCAGCTGGTACGCGCTGCCGCAGTCCCCGCAGCTCTTCAAGCAGCTGCTCATGGTCGGCGGGCTCGAGAAGTACTACCAGATCGCCCGCTGCTACCGCGACGAGGACTTCCGCGCCGACCGGCAGCCCGAGTTCACGCAGCTGGACGTCGAGGCCAGCTTCGTCGACCAGGACGACGTCATCGAGCTCGCCGAGGCCGTCCTGACGTCGCTGTGGGAGCTCATCGGGTACACGATCCCGACCCCGATCCCGCGCATGACGTACGCCGACGCCATGCGCCGGTACGGCACCGACAAGCCGGACCTGCGGTTCGGCCTCGAGCTGACGGACCTCACCGAGTACTTCGCCGACACCCCGTTCCGGGTGTTCCAGGCGCCGTACGTCGGGGCAGTCGTGCAGCCCGGCGGCGCGAGCACGCCGCGCCGCGGTTTCGACGCGTGGCAGGAGTGGGCCAAGCAGCGCGGCGCCAAGGGCCTGGCGTACGTGACCGTCGGCGAGGACGGCGAGCTCGGCGGCCCGGTCGCCAAGAACATCACCGACGCCGAGCGCGCGGGCCTCGCGGCCGCCGTGGGTGCGAAGCCCGGTGACGCGGTCTTCTTCGCCGCCGGCAAGCAGACCGAGGCGCGGGCGCTGCTCGGCGCAGCACGCCTCGAGATCGGTCGCCGCGGCGGGCTGATCGACGAGGACGCGTGGTCGTTCGTCTGGGTCGTCGACGCCCCGCTGTTCAAGCCGACCGGCGAGGATGACGACGTCGCCGTCGGCGGCGGCGCGTGGACCGCCGTGCACCACGCCTTCACGTCGCCGACGCCCGAGTGGATCGACCGCTTCGAGGAGGACCCGGGCGCGGCGCTGGCGTACGCGTACGACATCGTCTGCAACGGCAACGAGATCGGTGGCGGATCGATCCGTATCCACCGCCGCGACGTCCAGCAGCGCGTGTTCGAGGTCATGGGCATCGGGCAGGAGGAGGCCCAGGAGAAGTTCGGCTTCCTGCTCGACGCCTTCGCGTTCGGCGCGCCGCCGCACGGCGGCATCGCGTTCGGCTGGGACCGCATCGTCACCCTCCTGACGCGCTCGGACTCGATCCGCGAGGTCATCGCGTTCCCCAAGTCCGGCGGCGGCTACGACCCGCTGACCGGTGCGCCCGCCCCGATCTCGCCGGAGCAGCGCCGCGACACGGGTGTCGACGCCAAGCCGAAGCCGGCGAGCTCCGCAGCGCAGGGCTGACCGGGGGTCGCGGTGGGCGCAGGACCCCTGACGCGGCAGCTTCCTGCTGCACTGCGGACCCGGCGCGACGTCTTCGAGGGCCTGGACCGGTGGGCCGCAGCGTCGGTGCGGGCCACCGCCGACGAGGCGGCCGTGGTGGTCATGGCCTCCTCGTCCGGTGGCCTCCTGTGGGCCCTGGGGGACGTCGACCAGCTCGAGCGGCTCGTGCCCGACGTGCTCGTCGGGCACGGGCCGGGCCTGCGGTGGGCCACGGTGCCCCGCGCCGTGCGGCTGCCCGACGACGCCCTCGCGTCAGCCGGCGTGGAGAGGCGCACCGCCTGGGACCGGTTCACGGCCGACGTCGCGCCCAGGGAGCAGCCGGGCGAGGACGCCGTGGTCGCCCTGGACCCGGTGCGTGACGGTGACGCGATCGGCGTCTGCCTCGAGCTCGCGAACCCCGGCACGCACGCGCGACCGGGCGCCGCCGCCGACGAGGCGTGGTGGGGCGTGCGTGACGGTCACGGCCTCGTCGGCGTGCTCGCCGCTGCGACGCGGCCCGGTCCGACGGCCCCGACGGTCCACCTGCACGGACTGGGCGTCGTCCCCGCGGCGCGCGGCCGCGGCATCGGCGCCGCGCTCGCCGCGGCAGCCACGCGCCGTGCGCTGTCCGCCGGTGCGCCCTGGGTGTCCCTGAGCATGTACGCCGACAACGTGCACGCCCGTCGCGTCTACGACGCGCTGGGCTTCCGGGTGGACGTCGAGAACGTCGGCTACGGCCCGCCGGGGACGGCGCGTCCCTGACCCCGGCCCGTTCGCCGGGCGGTCCGCCCCCAGCCTGGCTAGCGTCGACGTCCTCGGCTACGGGAGGCAACGGGATGACGCTGCAGGGCAAGGTCGCGCTGGTCACCGGCGCAGGGTCGGGGATCGGCCGGGCGACGGCGGTGCGCCTGGCGCGGGACGGCGCCGCGGTGGTCGCGCTCGGTCACAGCCAGGACAGCGCGGACGACGTCGCCGCGGAGATCCGCCGTGCGGGCGGCACGGCGCTCCCCGTGGCCGCGGACGTCGGGGACGCCGCCGCGGTGCGCGAGGTCTACGCGCGCGTGGAGCGTGAGCTCGGGCGCCTCGACGTGGTCGTGGCCAACGCCGGGGTGAACGGGGTGTGGGCGCCGCTCGAGGAGCTCGAGCCGCAGGAGTGGCAGGCCACGCTCGCCACCAACCTCACCGGCACGTTCCTCACCGTGCGCTACGCGGTGCCGCTCCTCGTGCGGCAGGGGGGTGCGGTCGTCGTCGTGTCGTCGATGAACGGCACCCGGACCTTCACCACGGCCGGCGCGTCCGCGTACTCGACGAGCAAGGCGGGACAGGTCGCGTTCGCGCGCATGGCGGCCGTCGAGCTCGGGCCGCGCGGGGTGCGGGTCAACACCGTGTGCCCCGGCGCCATCGACACCGACATCATGGACAACACCGAGGTCCGCGGCACGCAGGACCTCGGGGTGCCGGCCGAGTACCCGCAGGGGCAGATCCCCCTCACGGGCGAGGAGTCGGGGTCCTCGGCGCAGGTCGCGGACGTGATCGCCTTCCTCGTGTCGGACGGCGCGAGCCACGTCACCGGCACCGAGGTGTTCGTCGACGGGGGCCAGTCGCTCGTCGCGTGACGGCGGCACGGTCACCGCATGCGGGCGATCCGGTCACGGTCCGTCGCGCCGGTCAGCAGCCCCTCGTCCTGGCGCACCCACCGCTGCCCGGTCGTGCGCCGCTCGGCGGGCGTCGTGAACCGGTAGCGGTACAGGCGCGCACGCACCCACCGCGGTGCCGCGCCGTCGAACGGGTCGCGCGCCAGCAGCCGCAGGGTCGGCCCGTCGGCCTCGAGCAGCCGACCCAGGAACGGCACGAACCAGCGCAGCTGCGAGGACGAGCCGAGCGCCAGGAACCACATGCCCCAGTCCAGGCGCAGGTGGTAGGGCGCGTACTGGCGGGGCAGGCGCCGCAGGTCGGTCGGCTTGCCGCGGAACTCGTACTCCCGCCACCTGGCCGTGGCCGGGTCGGCGTCCAGCGTCCCCTCGACGACGACCTCGGTGCGCCGGCGGGTCACCGTGCCGAACGCCCCGTAGGCGTTGACCAGGTGCAGGGGGTTGAACGACGCGTTCATCGCCTGGTGGCGCGAGAGCAGGTTGCGCAGCGGGTGACGGCTCAGCCACAGGCACACCGCACCCACGGCCAGCACGACGACGACGTACCAGAGCGGTGGGGCGCCCGTCGGCACGCCCGCAGCCCGGTCCAGGCCGACGAGCCCGAGCAGCCACGCCCAGGCGTCGTCGTCGATCGCGGAGCACGCCAGCACGATCGTGAGCCAGTTGAGCCACGCGAAGTTGCCCGAGAGCACGAGCCACAGCTGCGTGACCACCATGATCCCTGCGGCCGTCGACGCCACGGGCCCGGGCACGAGCAGACCGAACGGCACGACGAGCTGCGTGACGTGGTTGGCGATCACCTCGAGGCGGTGCACCGGGCGTGGCAGCAGGTGGAACAGGCGGCTGAGCGGCCCCGGCATCGGCTGCGTCTCGTGGTGGTGGTACAGCGCGGTCAGGTCCCGCCAGGCCGGGTCACCGCGGAGCTTGATGAGCCCGGCGCCGAGCTCGAGCCGCAGGACCAGCCACCACAGCAGCACCAGCACCGGCACGGGCGGCGCGACCTCGTCGGAGCCGAGGAACGCCACGAGGAACCCGGCCTCGAGCAGCAGCGACTCCCAGCCGAAGCCGTAGAACACCTGCCCGACGTTGACGACCGACAGGTACAGCACCCACAGGATCCCGAACGCGAGCAGCGGCAGCCACGGCGGACCCTGCTGCGGCAGCCCCGCCACGAGCGTCAGGGCGACGACGACCCCGACCCACCCCACGCCGGCGACGAGCCGGTCCGTGTACCACCGGTGGAACAGGCTGGGGGCCGCACGGAACGGGACACGTGCGGTGAACGCCGGCACGGGCAGCAGGCCGTGCTCGCCCAGCAGCGGGCGGAACTGGCGCAGCACCGCCACGAACGCCACGACGTAGACCGCCGCGACGCCGCGCTGCACCACGTCCCGCGCGACGGTGTACCCCTCGGCGTCGAACCACTCCACCCGCCCGTGCACCTCCCCGCACGCCAGCGCGTCCGCACCTCGTCCAGGCCGTCTGCACCTCGTCCAGGGTGGTCCACCGCGGCACCCGGCGCCCGTCGGCCGGCCGGGGTCAGCCGCCTGCCGCGCGGGGACGTGGACGCAGCAGGACGTCCCCGGCCGTCACGGCAGCGACCCCTGCGGCGTACGCGAGCAGGTCGGTCGCGACGAACGTCGAGCCCAGGACGTACGCGGCCGGAGGCCACGCCGCCACGACGGCCGCGGGCACGGGCGTGAGCTGGGCGAGCTCCACGGCGAGGCACGTGCCCAGGGCCGTCGCGGCGGCGACCTCCGTGCGCGCCGACGGCGCCACCACGAGGACCAGCAGCTGCACGAGCGCCGCGTACAGCGCGCCGCCGGCCAGGTCCGGGGCGAGGCCGTCGCCCCTCGAGACGACGAGTCCCACGACGAGCACCACCAGCGCGGCAGCCGCCGGGCGCGTCCGAAGGCGCGCGGGGCGTCGTGCAGGCGGCGCGCCGGGCGGCGGCGACGCGGGCACGTCGGGACGGTCCGCCGGGCTCAGTGGAGGATCGCGAACCGCTGGTACAGGCGGCGCAGCGGCCGGGGCGCCCACCAGTTCGCACGGTCGAGGATGGTCATCGTCGCCGGCACGAGGAACAGGCGCACGACCGTCGCGTCGACCAGCACGGCGAACGCCAGCGCGAACCCGACCTGCTTGATGACGACCAGGTCGCCCGCGACGAAGCCGGAGAACACGACGATGATGATCGCCGCCGCCGACGTGATGATCCGTCCCGACCGCTGGAGCCCGAGCCGGACCGCCTCGTCCGTCGGCAGGCCCTCGTCGTGCAGCTCCTTGACCCGCGAGAGCAGGAACACCTCGTAGTCCATCGCCAACCCGAACGCGAACGCGATGACGAGCGCGAGCACGTACGTCTCGATGCCGCCGGTCGACGTGAACCCGAGCAGCCCCTCCAGGTGGCCGTCCTGGAAGGCCCACACCAGCACGCCCAGGGAGGCCACGATCGACAGCGCGTTGGTGACCAGCGCCTTGACGGGGATGACGACCGACCCGGTCATGAGGAACAGCAGCACGAGCGTGGCGGCACCCACGATCCCGAGCGCGAGCGGCGCGCGCGCCACGAGCGCGTCGGTGAAGTCGATCTGGGACGCGGCCTGACCCACGACCCACCGGTCGAACGGCGCGTCGAGACCACGGACCTCCCGTACGACGTCCGCGGCCACCGCACCGCCCGGGTCGGCCGTGTCGGCCCGCACGCCGATGACGACGTAGGCGCCCAGCGGAGCCGGTGGGTCGACGGACGCGACGTCCGGGAGCTCGGCGATCTCGTCCGCCCACGCGGTGGCCTCCGCGAGCGAGGCCTCCGCGACGACCGTGACGGCCGGCGACGCCGCCGCCGGGTAGTTCTCCTCGAGGTCCGACACGTACTCGCGCTGCGTCGTGCCCGTCGGGAGCAGCTCCAGGCCGCTGATCCGCAGCTCCATGCCCAGAGCCGGTGCCGCCAGCACCCCCAGCAGGGCGACCGACCCGAGCATCACCCACCACGGGTGGCGCTGCACGCGCCCCGCGAGCGCGGAGAACGCGCCCTCGTCGTGCCGCACGTCCGAGGCGCGTCGCAGACCGGGGACACGCGCGAGCAGACCCGGCTTCGCGAGCCGACGGCCCGTCATCGTCAGCAGCGCGGGGACCAGCGTCACGGCCGTCGCGACCGCGACGAGCACGACCGCCACACCGCCCGCCCCGACGGCCCGCAGGATGTCCGGGCGGAACACCAGCAGGCCCGCGATGGACACCGCGACCGTCACGGCGGAGAACACCACGGTGCGGCCCGCGGTCGCCATCGTCCGCTCGACCGCGGCCAGCACCGCACCGTCACCGCGCCGCCGGCGGCTGCCCGCACCGTCGTCCGTGCCGACCGTCCGGTGCAGCTCCTCCCGGAAGCGCGAGACGATCAGCAGGCCGTAGTCGATGGACAGCCCGAGCCCGAGCACCGTGACGACGTTCACGACGGACGCGTCGACGTCCATGACGTACGTGAGCCCGAGCAGCGCACCCAGCCCGCCCGCGATCGACGCGAGGGCGCCCGCCATCGGCATCGCCGCGGCCAGGAACCCGCCGAACACGACCACCATGATGAGCAGCGCGATCGGCAGGGCCACGACCTCACCCGTGCGCAGGTCCTGCTCGACCTGCTCCGTGATCTCGTCGACGATCAGGTGCTCGGCACCGACGACCCCCTCGACGTCGGGCGCCACGGGGCGCAGCTCGTCGGGCACGTCGCGCAGGCGCTGCTCGACGGCGTCGAGCGCGGCGGCCTGTGCATCGGCGGAGAGGTCCGGCTCCAGCTCGACGACCACGAGGAACCCCTCGCCGTCACGCGCGAGCAACGGGGCCGCCGCCGGGTTCTCGACACCACCGGGCAGGACGAGGGGGTCGATGACGGACACGACCCCGTCGACCGCCGCCAGGTCGGCGCGCACGGGTTCGAGCGCCGGTCCCAGCTCCGGGTCCGCCGGGTCGAGGCCGGACAGGACGAGGTTCACGCTCGGACCGGTCGTCCGCTCGTCGGCGAGGATCTGCTGCCCGCGGGTCGACTCGGTCCCCGGCACGCCCGGCGCACCGGTCGCGACGCGGTCGAACAGGTTCTCGCCGTGCAGGCCCTGCACGGCGAGGGCATAGCCCAGTGCCGTGAGCACCAACCAGACGACGACCGTCAGACGCGGGTGGTGGGCGACGGAGCGACCCAGGCGTGCGAACACGCGGGCCATGCTCGCAGGTCGCCGGGTACCGGCGCATGTCACGGGACCGGTCGGCGGTGTCGCGTGCCGCCGTGACCGCGCGACGGGCACTCCCCGCCGGTGCGTAGGCTCGCAGGCATGGACCTGTTCGACGCGGTCTCCTCGACCGCGCAGGGGCTGCCCGCGCCCGCTGCCGGCGCCCCGCTCGCCGTGCGCATGCGGCCCCGCACCCTCGCCGAGGTGGCCGGCCAGGGTCACCTGCTCGTGCCCGGATCCCCCCTGCGCAGGCTCGTCGAGCCCGCCGAGGAGGGCGCCCGTCGCGCCGTCCCGTCGTCGGTCGTGCTGTGGGGCCCGCCGGGCACGGGCAAGACGACGCTCGCGTACCTCGTGGCCAGCACCTCCGGGCGCCGGTTCGTCGAGCTCTCCGCGGTCACCGCGGGCGTCAAGGACGTCCGCGCGGTCGTCGACGACGCCCGCCGGCGCCTCGCCGCCGACGGGTCCGAGACGGTGCTGTTCATCGACGAGGTGCACCGCTTCACCAAGGCGCAGCAGGACGCCCTGCTGCCGAGCGTCGAGAACCGCTGGGTCACCCTCGTGGCCGCGACCACCGAGAACCCCTCCTTCTCCGTCAACTCCCCGCTGCTGTCCCGGTCCCTGCTGCTGACCCTGCAGCCGCTGACCACGGAGGACGTGCGCGTCCTCGTCGAACGCGCGGTCCGTGACGAGCGGGGCCTCGCCGGCTCCGTCACGCTCGCCGACGACGCGCTGGAGCACCTGCTGCGGCTCGCCGGCGGGGACGCGCGCAAGGCGCTGACCATCCTCGAGGCGGCCGCGGGCGCCGGGCTGTCCGACCGGGGCCCCGGCCTGGACGCCGAGGCGCCCGTCACGGTCGACCTCGCCACCGTGGAGCGTGCGATCGACGTCGCGGCGGTCCGCTACGACCGCGACGGCGACCAGCACTACGACGTCATCAGCGCCTTCATCAAGTCGATGCGCGGCTCGGACGTCGACGCCTCCCTGCACTACCTCGCGCGGATGGTCGCGGCGGGGGAGGACCCCCGGTTCATCGCCCGCCGCGTCGTCATCGCCGCGGCCGAGGAGGTCGGGATGGCCGACCCGAGCGCGCTGCAGACCGCCGTCGCCGCCGCCCAGGCCGTCGCGCTCATCGGGATGCCGGAGGCGCGGATCATCCTCGCCGAGGCCGTCGTGCACGTGGCGACCGCACCCAAGTCCAACGCGGCCTACGTCGGGATCGACCGCGCGCTCGCGGACGTGCGCGCCGGGCGCATCGGTACGGTGCCGCCCCACCTGCGCGACGCGCACTACGGGGGCGCGCAGGCACTGGGGCACGGCAAGGGCTACCGCTACGCCCACGACGCGCCGCACGCGGTGGCGACGCAGCAGTACCTGCCGGACGATCTCGCCGGCACCCGGTACTACGAGCCGTCGGACCGGGGTTTCGAGCGCTCGGTGGGGGAGCGGCTGACACGCATCCGATCGATCCTCGACCCGTCGGAGGGCTCCGCCGCGGGCGAGGGGCCCGGCTGACCGGCTGCGCCGGGCCCGGATGGCGTCGGTCGCCCGCTCGTCGGGTAGTATCGACCGGTCGTCCGCCGCGTGCGGACGGCAGCATCCAGCACCTGGGGCCCTAGCCCGCGGCACCGGCCGTCTCGCGACGACCGGGAGCCCGCACCGTGGTCGGCCCCACGCCCGCCGGAAACCTTTCCGTCCGGACCTCGTCCGGAGCGCGGGTGTGCTCGTCCATCGACACGACAGGAAGTACCACTGTGAGCAGCGTGACCCGTTCGCGTCGCCAGGTCCGCCTGAGCCGCGCGCTCGGCCTGGCCCTGACGCCCAAGGCCGTCAAGCACTTCGAGAAGCGTCCGTACCCCCCGGGCGAGCACGGCCGCGCCCGTCGCCGCACCGAGTCGGACTACGCGGTGCGTCTGCGCGAGAAGCAGCGTCTGCGCGCCCAGTACGCGCTGCGCGAGAAGCAGCTCGCCAAGGCGTACGAGAACGCCCGCAAGGCCCCGGGCCTGACCGGTGAGGCCCTCGTCGAGGACCTCGAGACGCGTCTGGACGCCCTCGTCCTGCGCGCCGGGTTCGCCCGCACGATCCTGCAGGCGCGTCAGACGGTCACGCACCGTCACGTGCTCGTCGACGGCAAGATCGTCGACCGTCCGTCCTTCCGCGTGAAGGAGGGCCAGACGCTGCAGATCAAGCCCAAGTCGCAGGCCACCGTGCCGTTCCAGGTCGCCGCCGCCGGCGCCCACCGCGACGTCCTGCCGGCCGTGCCGGGCTACCTCGAGGTCCAGCTCGAGAAGCTCAGCGCCACGCTGGTGCGTCGCCCCAAGCGCGCCGAGGTCCCCGTGACGTGCGAGGTCCAGCTGGTCGTCGAGTACTACGCCCGCTGACCCACGCCTCACGAACGCCCCGCCGCGCACCCCTGCCGGCGGGGCGTTCGCGCGTCCGGCGCGCACGTCACGCGCGTCGTCGGACGCCGGCGCCCCGGTAGGGTGACGAGGTCCGATCACGGACGTACACGCACGTGGAGGAGAGGTCGGGCATGGTGTCGATCGGTGACGTCGCGGGACTCATCGCCGCAATCGCTTTCGTCGGCCTCGTCGGCTTCCTCGGGTTCGTGTCCCTGAAGGTCGCTGCCGTGCTGGACGAGACGCGCAGCTCCGTCAAGGAGCTGACCGACCACACGCTCCCGATGCTCGACGAGGCCGCCAAGGTCGTCGCGTCGTCCGCGTCCCAGATGGACAAGGTCGACACCGTCACGACCGCCGCGGCGCAGGTCGGGGAGAACGTCTCGGCCCTGTCCTCCCTGGTGACCGCCACCGTCGGTGCGCCGCTCCTCAAGGTCGCGGCGTTCTCGTACGGCGTGCGGCGGGCCCTGGCCGGGCTGCGCACGGGCGGGGCACGGCGATGAGGCGGCTGTTCTGGGTCGGTGTCGGCGTCGCGGTCACCGTCGTCGTCGTGCGGCAGGGGCGTCGCCTCGTCGAGCAGTACGCGCCCCCCGGGGCGGGCGACGCGGTCGACGGCGCCGTCCGCATCGGCCGTGCGCTGCGCGCCGCGCGCGAGGACTTCCGCACCGGCGTCGCCGAGCGTGAGGCCGAGCTGCTCGACGCGCTCGTCGGTGACGTCGACCTCGACACGCTGCGGGCGAACGCGCCGCGGCACCGCGCCGAGCTGCGCGAGACGTTCGGTCGACCCGCACGTGCCGACCTCGCGCGGGACCTGTCCGCCCGGGGCTGGGCGCGCGAGCCCGTCACCGACCCCGACGACGACGCGCAGGCACCGTTCTTCTGAGCGGTCCGCCGCTCCACCCCGGGCTCGCACGCCCGGACCCACCCGATTCTTCCGCCGCTGCGTGGCGGACCGCACACCACGAGGACGACATGCGCACCGCCGAGATCCGCCAGCGCTGGCTCGACTACTTCGCGAGCAAGGACCACGCCATCGTGCCGTCCGTGCCGCTCATCTCCCCGGACCCGTCGATCCTGTTCACGATCGCCGGCATGGTCCCGTTCATCCCGTACATCCTCGGTACGCAGGACGCTCCCTGGCCGCGTGTCGCCAACGCGCAGAAGTGCATCCGGACCAACGACATCGAGAACGTCGGCCGCACGACGCGCCACGGCACGTTCTTCCAGATGCTCGGCAACTTCTCGTTCGGTGACTACTTCAAGCAGGGCGCGATCGAGCTCGCGTGGGGCTTCCTCACGGGGTCGCAGGCCGAGGGCGGGCTCGGGCTCGACGGTGACCGGTTCTGGGTGACGATCTGGGACGAGGACACCGAGGCGGCCGACGCGCTCGTGCGCGTCGGCGTGAACCCGCGGCAGATCGTGCGCCTCCCGCGCGAGGAGAACTTCTGGGACACCGGCCAGCCCGGCCCCGCCGGCCCGTGCGCCGAGTGGCACTACGACCGTGGCCCCGAGTTCGGCCCCGACGCCGTGGGCGGCACGGTCGACCCCGGTGGCGACCGCTACCTCGAGATCTGGAACCTGGTCTTCGACCAGTTCGTGCGCGGCGAGGGCCGCGGCAAGGACTACCCGCTGCTGGGCGAGCTCGAGCGCAAGGCGATCGACACCGGGGCGGGACTGGAGCGCATCGCCTACCTGCTCCAGGGCAAGAACAACCTGTACGAGACGGACGAGGTCTTCCCCGTCATCGAGCGCGCCGCCGAGATGGCGGGCCGCCGCTACGGCGCGGGCGGTGAGGACGACGTGCGGCTGCGGGTCGTCGGCGACCACGTCCGCTCCGCGCTCATGCTCATCAGCGACGGCGTGACGCCCTCCAACGAGGGGCGCGGCTACGTCCTGCGGCGGCTCGTGCGCCGCGCGGTGCGCTCGATGCGGCTGCTCGGCGTGGAGGAGGCGGCGCTGCCCCAGCTGCTGCCGATCAGCCGGGACCTCATGAGCGTGTCCTACCCCGAGGTCGCGCGGGACTTCGACCGCATCTCGCAGGTCGCGTACGGCGAGGAGGAGACGTTCCTGCGGACCCTGACCGCCGGGACGACCATCTTCGAGGGTGCGGTCAGCAAGGCGAAGGCGGGTGCGGGCGACGCCGGCGCGGCGCTGACGGGCGAGCAGGCGTTCGCGCTGCACGACACCTACGGGTTCCCCATCGACCTGACGCTCGAGATGGCGGCCGAGCACGGCGTCAGCGTCGACGAGCAGGCGTTCCGCACGCTCATGCAGGCGCAGCGCGACCGCGCGCGTGCCGACGCGCTGGCGAAGAAGACGGGCCACGCCGACACCAGCGCCTACCAGCAGCTCCAGCAGTCGCTCGCGGGTGAGCACGGCGCGGCCGTCACGTTCGTCGGCTACACCGACACGACCGCGCGCGCCAAGGTCGTGGGTCTGCTCGTCGACGGCGTCCCGGCGCCCGCGGCGACCGCACCGGCCCACGTGCAGGTGGTGCTCGACGTGACGCCGTTCTACGCGGAGGCCGGCGGCCAGCTCGCCGACACGGGCACGATCAGCCTCGAGAACGGCGGCATCGTCGAGGTCGACGACGTCCAGGCACCCGTCAAGGGCCTGTCCGTGCACCACGGCCGACTGGTCGACGGCACGCTCACGCTCGGTGACGCGGGCACCGCGACGATCGACACGGCGCGCCGGCGCGCGATCGCGCGCGCCCACACCGCGACGCACATGGTCCACAAGGCGCTCCGGGAGGAGCTCGGGGACAACGCGACGCAGGCCGGGTCCGAGAACGCGCCCAGCCGGCTGCGGTTCGACTTCCGCTCGGGCGCCTCGGTGCCGGCGTCGTCGCTGTCGCAGATCGAGGGGCGCGTCAACGAGCGCCTGCAGGACGACCTCGAGGTCACCGACCGGACCATGGCGATCGACGAGGCACGGGCGCTCGGCGCCATGGCGCTCTTCGGCGAGAAGTACGGCAGCCAGGTGCGCGTCGTGTCCATCGGCGGCGACTGGTCGCGCGAGCTGTGCGCCGGCACGCACGTGCGCCGGTCGGGCGAGCTCGGCCTGGTCACGCTGCTGGGGGAGTCGTCCATCGGGTCGGGCGTCCGTCGCGTCGACGCGCTCGTGGGGGACTCGGCGTACGGCTACCAGGCCAAGGAGCGTGCGCTCGTGAGCCAGCTCACGGGCCTGCTCGGTGCGCGTCCCGACGAGCTCGGTGAGCGGGTGTCCTCGCTGCTGACGCGGGTGCGCGAGTCCGAGAAGGAGCTCGCCGCGCTGCGGCAGGCGCAGGTGCTGGCGGCGGCCGGGTCGCTCGCGGCCGGTGCGCAGCAGGTCGGCGTGGCCCGCGTGGTCGCGCACGACGCCGGTGAGGTGTCCGCACCGGACGACCTGCGCACGCTCGCGCTCGACGTGCGCGGCCGGCTGGGGGAGTCCTCGCCGGTCGTCGTGGCGGTCGGCGGCGTCGCCAAGGGGCGTCCGGTCGTCGTCGTGGCGACCAACGCCGCGGCGCGCGAGGCCGGTCACCGGGCGGGCGCGCTCGTCCGCGCGGCCTCGGCCGTCCTCGGCGGCGGCGGCGGCGGCAAGGACGACGTCGCGCAGGGTGGCGGCACCGACGCGACCCGCCTGCCCGACGCCCTGGCGGGGGTCGTCGCGGCGGTCCGTGGCTGACGCCGTGACGCCCCGCGACAGGTCCGACGTCGACGCGGTGACGCGTGGCGCGCGCCTGGCGGTCGACGTCGGCACCGTGCGTGTCGGTCTGGCAGCGAGCGACCCGGACGGGATGCTCGCCACGCCCGTCGACACGCTGGCGCGCGCGGCGGGCAAGCCGTCGTCGGCCGCGGCCGACGTGGCCAGGATCGCGGACGAGGCGCGGGAACGAGGTGCGCAAGTGGTGTACGTCGGGCTCCCGCGTCACCTCTCCGGGGCCGAGGGGTCGTCGGCCGGGGTCGCGCGCGCGTACGCTGTCGCACTGGCGCACGCGGTCGGGCCCCTCCAGGTCCGGCTCGTGGATGAGCGGATGAGCACGGTGACCGCACATCACGCGCTTCAGGCGGCCGGCCGATCCGGGCGCCGCCACCGGCAGGTCGTCGACCAGGCAGCCGCGGTGGTGATCCTGCAGCACGCGTTGGACGTGGAGAGGTCCACGGGACGTCGTCCCGGGGAACGGGTCGAGGTGGACCCGGACCGCTCCGCACCGGCGCGCGGGGGCGTTGCGGGTGACGGCACGACGACTGTGGAGTGACGCGCAGGTGAGCAACCAGACGGAGTGGTGGGCCCCGGTGAAGTCGGACGAGAGCGTGACCGAGCTGTTCGGCGGTGACCGTGTCGCGACCGCACCGGGCGGGCCGGAGCCGCGTCGCCGGTCCCGGGCGTCCGGGCGCAAGCGCGAGGAGCGGATGCGCAAGCAGCGCCGCCGCCGCTCGATCTCCGTGCTGATCGTGGCGCTCGTGCTGGTGGTCGGCGCCGTCTACGTGGTGGTCTCCCTGATGGGCGCGTCGCTCTTCGGGGGGTCGGACGACGCGCGGCAGGTGACCGACTACCCCGGGTCAGGGCGGCCGGGTGCCCCGACGATCGTCATCAACGCGGGCGACTCGGGGGCCGCGATCGCCACGACCCTGCACGACGCCGGCATCGTCGCGTCCGAGGACGCGTTCCGCAAGGCCTTCGACGCGAATCCCGACGCCGCCTCCATCCAGCCCGGCACCTACCAGCTCATGCTGGAGATGAAGGCCGAGAAGGCGGTCCAGGCGCTGCTCGACCCCAAGAGCAAGGTGTCGATGAAGGTCACGATCCCCGAGGGGCTGACCGCCGAGGACATCTTCACGCGCATCAGCAAGGTCGCCCTCATCAGCGTCGAGGACATCCGCGCCGCCACGGCCGACCCCGCCGCCATCGGGCTCCCGGCGGAGGCCGGCGGCAGCGTCGAGGGGTGGCTGTTCCCCTCCACCTACCAGATCGAGCCGGGCATGCAGGCGCCGGCGATCCTGGGGCAGATGGTCGCCAAGACCGTCGAGACGCTCAACTCGAAGGGCGTGCCGCAGGACCAGTGGCAGGACGTGCTGAAGAAGGCGTCGCTGATCGAGAAGGAGGCCAAGCTCCACTCGGACCGGCCCATCATGGCCCGCGCCATCCAGAACCGGCTGGACCGCGGCATGACGCTCGACATCGACGCCTCCGTCGCATACGGCCTGGGGATCTCCGGGACGGCTCTGACGCGCGAGCACACGCAGGACCCGAGCAACCCGTACAACACGTACAAGCACCTCGGCCTGCCGCCGACGCCCATCGCGTCGCCCGGGGCGATCTCCATCGACGCCGTGCTCAACCCGGCCGAGGGCAAGTGGGTGTTCTGGGTGGCGATCGACCTGGAGACCGGTGAGACCCGCTTCGCCGAGACGCACGACGAGCACCAGGAGAACGTCGCGCTGCTGCGGCAGTGGCAGAAGGAGAACGGGGGGTGACGGCAGCGCACCGCCGCGCGGCGGTGCTCGGGCACCCGATCGCGCACTCGCTGTCTCCCGTGCTGCACCGTGCGGCGTACGCCGCGCTGGGGCTGGACACGTGGCGGTACGACGCCGTCGACGTGACCGAGGACCAGCTCCCGGGGTTCGTCGAGGGTCTCGACGCGTCCTGGGCGGGGCTGAGCCTGACGATGCCGCTCAAGCAGACGGTCGTCCCGCTGCTGGACCACGTCGAGCCGCTCGCGCAGGTCGTCGGCGCCGTCAACACCGTGCTCGTGCACGGCTCGGGCGCCGCGCGCGTGCTCACCGGCGCGAACACCGACGTGCACGGCCTGGTCGCGGCACTCGGTGAGGCCGGGGTCTCCGGTGGGGTGCGCTCGGCCGGTGTGCTGGGTGCGGGCGCGACGGCGGCGTCGACGCTCGCCGCGCTCGCACAGCTGGGGTGCGCGTCGCCCCGGGTCTACGTGCGGTCGCAGGCACGTGCCGGGGGCCTGTTGCGCGCTGCGCACCGCATGGGCGTCGAGCCGCGCCTGTGCCGGCTCGACGACGCGGCCGGTGAGATCGGCCGGCTGGACGTCGTCGTCAGCACCTTGCCGGCGCACGCCGCGGACCCGCTGGCCGACGGCCTGGCCGCCGAGGTGCGCGGGGCCCTGCTCGACGTGAGCTACGACCCGCGCCCGACGGCGCTGTCCGTCGCGTGGGCACGGCTGGGGGGACGCGTGGTCGGCGGCGAGCGCATGCTGCTGCACCAGGCGGCGGAGCAGGTACGACTCATGACGGGACGCACGGCACCGACCTCCGCGATGGACGCGGCGCTGGGCACGGTCCTCACCTCCGTCAGCGCCTGACCGACCACCGGCCGGGCGCACGTCCGCGAGCACGGCAGCGGCGCTCGCTGTCCTGTCCTTCAGAGTGCGCGGGCGGGTGCCGATGACCTTCGAGGAGGTCGACGGCGGTCTCCGGACGAGGAGGCGTGGGCGTGAAGCAGCTCGGGGAGATCCTGCTGACCGGGGGTCTGGTGACGGAGTCGCAGCTGCTCGCGGCGATGGACGAGCAGACCGCGACCGGGACGTCCCTCGGGCGCACGCTCGTGGAGCTCGGCATCCTGTCGGAGTCCCAGCTCGTGCAGGCGCTGGCCCAGCAGGTCGGCATGGAGTTCGTGGACCTCGACGAGTACCCGGTGGACCGCCGGGCGGTGTCGATCGTCCCGGGCGTCATGTGCCGCATGCACACGGTGCTGCCGATCGCGCTGCGGGACGGTGCCATCGTGCTGGCGACCGCCGACCCCGGCAACGTCGTCGCCGTGGACGACGTGCGGACGGTCTCCCAGATGGCCGTCGTGTCGGTGGTCGCCACGTACGACAACCTCCAGCGCGCCATCGACCGGTACTGCCGCGCCGACGACGAGATGGAGGACCTCAGCCAGGCGTTCGAGGTCGAGAACCGCGAGCCGGAGGTCGACCTCAGCCGCCTGGGTGACTCCGTCGACGACGACGCGCCGATCGTCCGGTACGTCAACCTGCTGGTCACCCAGGCGATCAGCGACCGGGCCTCCGACATCCACATCGAGCCCTCGGAGCACGACCTGCGGGTGCGGTACCGCATCGACGGCGTCCTGCACGAGACGCAGCGCTCACCCAAGAACATCATCGGTGGCGTCGTCAGCCGCGTGAAGATCATGAGCGACATCGACATCGCGGAGAAGCGCAAGCCGCAGGACGGTCGCATGTCCGTCGTGCACAACGGGCGCAAGATCGACCTGCGCGTGGCGACGCTGCCGACGGTGTGGGGCGAGAAGATCGTCATGCGCATCCTCGACAACTCCACGGCGAGTCTCGACCTGCGCGACCTGTCGTTCCTCGAGCACAACTACGCGACGTACCGCGAGTCGTACACCAAGCCGTACGGGATGATCCTGGTCACCGGCCCGACGGGCTCCGGCAAGTCGACGACCCTGTACGCGACGCTCAACGCCGTCTCCAAGCCGGAGATCAACGTGATCACCGTCGAGGACCCGGTGGAGTACCGACTGCCCGGCATCAACCAGGTGCAGGTCAACCCGAAGGCCGGCCTGACGTTCGCCGCGGCGCTGCGCTCGATCCTGCGCTCCGACCCCGACGTCGTGCTGCTCGGCGAGATCCGCGACCACGAGACCGCGCAGATCGCGGTCGAGGCCGCCCTCACCGGCCACCTCGTGCTGTCGACCCTCCACACCAACGACGCCCCGTCCGCCGTGACACGTCTGACGGAGATGGGCATCGAGCCGTTCCTCGTCGGCTCGGCCCTCGACTGCGTGGTCGCGCAGCGGCTCGCGCGTCGGCTGTGCTCGCGGTGCAAGGAGCCGTACACGCCCACCCAGCACGAGTTGGAGGCCGCGCGCTTCCCGTGGGTGCCGGGGGAGCCGATCCCGGAGCTCTTCCGTCCCGCAGGATGCACGGCGTGCTCGCGCACGGGCTACAAGGGGCGCCTCGCGCTGCACGAGGTCATGCGGGTCACCGAGGAGATCGAGCGGCACGCCGTCGCGCACTCGTCGGCGGCCGAGATCAACGCGACCGCCGTCAAGCAGGGGATGCTCGGCCTGCGCGAGGACGGCTGGCAGAAGGTGGCCGACGGTCTGACCTCCATCGAGGAGATCCTGCGCGTCGTGGCCTGAGGGAGTCTGGCGCACGCTCAAGTGCGGACCTGCAGCCGCCGATGTCTTGGCAAGGCCACCGGACGGGTGGCGCTCGCCGGCGTGGAGGACTGCAGTGACGGACAGCTACCCGGGCGGACCCACGCGGCCGCTCCCGCCCTACCGACCCGCGACCGGCGAGCGTCCCCCCGCCGCGGCCGTGTTCCTGCCCGTGCCGTCGCAGTCGACCGAGGCGCGTCCGGCGGCTCCGGGCGTGTTCCAGCCCGTGCCGTCGCAGTCCACCGAGGCGCGTCCTGCCGCTCCCGGTGCGTACCAGCCGGTGCCGTCGCACGCGGCCGAGGCGCGTCCTCCGGCTCCGGGCGTCTACCAGCCCGCTCCGTCGCACCCCGCCGAGGCGCGTCCTCCCGCGGCGTCGGCGTTCCCGGCGCGGCACGCACAACCGGGAGCGACGTTCACGCCGGCGCCGCCGCCCGTACCCCCGTCGCAGCGGGCGCCCCTCCCGCAGCAGCAGACGGCCGTCATGCCCGCCGCCGCTGCGCCGGCACCCGTCGCACCGCGTGCCGCGGCGCCGCAGAAGCAGCGCTCGGGCAACGGGACGCAGCGCCAGGCGGACGACATCGACATCGACGAGGTCCTGCGGGCGATGGTCGACGCGGGCGGGTCCGACCTGCACCTGACCGCCGGCGCCCCGCCGACGGTGCGCATCGCCGGGAGCCTGAAGCCGCTCGACGGCTTCGCGCCGATGATGCCCGAGCCGCTGCGCCGCTCGATCTACGCGATGCTCACGCAGAAGAACCGCGAGAAGTTCGAGGCGAACCTCGAGCTGGACATCTCGCACGCCGTCCGTGGCCTGGCGCGGTTCCGCGTCAACGTGTACCAGCAGCGCGAGTCCGTCGGCGCGGCCTTCCGCGTCATCCCCTACGAGATCAAGGAGCTCCAGGACCTCGGCGTGCCGCCGATCGTCGGCACGTTCGCGGGCATGCCGCGCGGCCTGGTGCTGGTGACCGGCCCGACCGGGTCCGGCAAGTCGACGACGCTCGCGTCGATCGTCGACCTCGCGAACCGCACGCGCGAGGACCACATCATGACGGTCGAGGACCCCATCGAGTTCCTCCACCGGCACAAGAAGTGCGTCGTCAACCAGCGCGAGGTCGGTGCGGACACCCACTCGTTCGCGAACGCGCTCAAGCACGTGCTGCGGCAGGACCCCGACATCATCCTCGTCGGTGAGATGCGCGACCTCGAGACGATCTCCGTCGCGCTGACGGCGGCCGAGACCGGTCACCTGGTCTTCGCGACCCTGCACACGCAGGACGCCGCCCAGACCATCGACCGCGTCATCGACGTGTTCCCCTCCCACCAGCAGGCGCAGGTGCGCACGCAGCTCGCGGGTGCGCTGCAGGGCGTCGTCTGCCAGACCCTCGTCAAGCGGGCCGACGGTCCGGGGCGCGCGGTGGCCACCGAGGTGCTGATCGCCACCCCCGCCATCCGCAACCTCATCCGTGAGGGCAAGACGCACCAGATCTACTCGGCGATGCAGGCCGGCGCCCAGCAGGGGATGCACACGCTCGACCAGCACCTGGCCGACCTGGTGAAGGACAACAAGGTCACCTACGAGGCGGGGCTCGAGGCCTGCCACCACGTCGAGGACTACAACCGCCTCACCGGGCGCTTCTCCGGCGGCAGCCAGGGCATGGCCGGCATGGGCGGCATGGACCCGTACGCGAGCATGGACATGGGGAGCATGTGATGGCCGAGGGCACGAAGACCTTCGAGTACGCGGTCCGCGACCGTGAGGGCAAGATCGTCAAGGGCCGGCTCGAGGCCACCGACCAGGCGGCCGTCGCGAACAAGCTGAAGTCCATCGGCGTCGCGCCCGTCTCGATCGAGGAGGTCTCGACCTCCGGGCTGAACGCCGAGTTCACGATCCCGGGGTTCAAGGAGAAGATCAAGCAGAAGGACCTCGCGATCATGGGCCGCCAGATGGCGACCATGATCGACTCGGGCCTGTCGCTGCTGCGCGCGCTGAGCATCGTGTCCGAGCAGACCGAGAACAAGCCGCTGGCCAAGACGCTCGTGCACGTGCGCAACGACGTCGAGCAGGGTGTGGCGTTCTCGGTCGCGCTCGCCAAGCACCCGGACGTGTTCCCGCCGCTGATGATCAACATGGTCAAGGCGGGGGAGGTCGGCGGGTTCCTCGACCAGGTGCTCGTGTCGGTGGCCGACAACTTCGAGGCGGAGGTCAAGCTGCGCGGCCAGATCAAGTCCGCCATGACCTACCCGGTGGTCGTGTTCGTCATCGCCATCCTCGCGACCGTCGGGATGCTGCTGTTCATCGTGCCGGTGTTCGAGAGCATGTTCTCGGACCTCGGTGGCAAGCTGCCGGCCCCCACGCAGTTCCTCGTGACGCTGTCGCAGGGCCTGAAGTGGGCCATCGGGCCCGTCGTCGCCGGCCTCATCGTGTTCTCGTGGTGGTGGGGCAAGCACAAGAACGACAAGGTGATCCGGCAGAGGGTCGACCCGCTGAAGCTGAAGATCCCGGTCTTCGGCAAGCTCTTCCAGAAGGTCGCGGTGGCCCGGTTCACGCGCAACTTCGGCACGATGCTGCGCTCCGGCGTGCCGATCCTGCAGGCGCTCGACATCGTCGGTGAGACCAGCGGCAACCTCGTCCTGGAGAAGGCGGCGCACTCGGTCCAGGAGTCCGTGCGCGCCGGCCAGTCCCTCGCGGGGCCGCTGTCGATGCACCCGGTGTTCCCGCCGATGGTCGTGCAGATGATGGCGGTCGGCGAGGACACCGGTGCGCTGGACACGATGCTCGAGAAGGTCGCGCAGTTCTACGACCAGGAGGTCGAGGCGACGACCGAGCAGCTCACGAGCCTCATCGAGCCGCTGATGATCGTCGTCATCGGTGGCGTCGTGGGCAGCATGATCATCGCCCTCTACCTGCCGATCTTCTCGATGTTCGACCTCGTGGGGTAGCAGCAGGGTGAGCCGCTGGGCCCTTCGGGTGAAGTCGGTGAAGTGTCCAGGTCGCGCGCTCAAGCCGGTGGGCCTGCTGCCGATGACCAAGGTGCAGCAGTACCCGAACCGGCAGCAGCCGATTTCGCTCGACCCTTCCACTCATCAGGAGCGCAGCATGCTCGCACGCATCCAGCAGGCGAAGGACAAGGACCAGGGCTTCACCCTGATCGAGCTCCTCGTCGTCATCATCATCATCGGCATCCTCTCCGCGATCGCCATCCCGGTGTTCATCAGCCAGAGCCGCAAGGCCGTCGACCAGGCCGCCCAGGCGGACGTGTCGGCGATCGCCAAGCAGGCGGCGACGTACTTCATCGACAACGACGCGGACCTCACCGTCGTGGCGACGGCCGGTCAGTACAAGTTCACGAGCGCGGACATCACCGCGACGTCGGAGCCGATCATCGTCCCGATGAGCGACGACGAGTTCACCGTTGAGATCACGCCGGCAACCGGTCAGGACGGCACGAACTACACCGTGACGCTGACCTACGACGGTGGCACCGAGGGCGACGACGCCACGATCGCGTACAACGCCGCGACCGGCATCTCCGGCCCGACGCCGGCGGCCGGCGCCGGCGGCTGACCCTGAGTCACTAGCAGCACCGGTGGGGCGGGGGACGACGTCCCCCGCCCCACCGGCGTCCGACCAGCACGACCCCCAGGCACCGAGGAGACGTTGATGGCGAGCAGCCCCGCCCCCCGGGACGGTCGTGACGACGGCATGAGCCTCGTCGAGGTCCTCATCGCCGCCGTCATCCTCGGCATCCTCGCCAGCTCGGTGCTCGGCATCATCGTCCAGACGCAGTCGGCGCACGTCGACAGCCGGTCCCGGACCGCTGCCGCGAGCCTCGCGGCGCGGGAGATCGACCTCATCCGCGAGGAGTTCGGCAGCAGCACCACGGCGCCGCTGGACCTCGCCGACGACGGCGTCGTCGTCAACGAGCACCCGCTGCCCGGGCAGGCCGCCGGCCAGCCGCTGCGCATCGACTCCCAGCAGTACACCGTCAGCCGGTCCACCGCCTGGAACGTCACGGGCCCCGGCTCCTCGGCGTGCGAGGGAGGGTCCCTCGTGGACCACCCGACGCTGTCGGTCTCGGTGACGGTCACGTGGCCCCACATGGGCTCGACCAAGCCCGTCGTGACGCACACCCAGCTCGCGCCGCCCAAGGGCACGGGCGTCTCGAGCACGCAGGCCTTCGCCGCCGTCAAGGTCGTCGACTCCGACGGCGCGGTGAACCCCGGCCGCACGGTCCGGCTCTCCGGCGCCGGCGGGACCATGTCCGCCCTGACCGACGCCGCGGGCTGTGCCGTCGTGGCCCTGAGCCCCGCAGCGGCTGGCACGGCGTACACCGCGACCCTCACGGACACCGGGTACGTCGACGTGTCCGGCGTCGCGAACCCCTCGAAGAGCACGGGCTCCGTGCGCCCCGGCCAGCTCAACACGGCCGTCACGTTCGCCTACGACCGCGCCGCGACCCTGCGGGTCCGCGTGCTGGACGACGCCGGCAACCCCTACGACGCCGCGGGCCTGCCGCTCACGATCGTGTCCACCGAGTCCGCCGGGTCGTCGGCGTCACGCTCGGTCGTCGCCACGGGAGCGATCACCGAGGTCACGGACCTGTGGCCCACCCGGCACGGCGCGTACTTCGGGTCGGCCGCCCCCGCGGCCGGCTACCCCACGGTCGACGTTGGTCCGGGCCAGACCGGTCAGGTCGACGTCGTCCTGACGATGGCGACCGGCGCCGTCGCCGGCCTGCCCCCGGGTGCCGACCGCGTCATCGCGGTCCCCGGCACGGCGGCCTGCACCGACGCGGCGGCGCGCGAGGTGCCCGTCGGCGGATTCTCGATCATGCCGGGCACCTGGTCGTTCTACGCCTTGGGGCCCGCCTTCGACTGCAGCGCAGGGCCGGCGTCGGTGTCCCTGGTCGGTGGCGACAACGGGGACGTCGTCTTCGGACCGACGACCCTGCGGGCGACGGGCGTCCCCGCGGGCGGCACCCTCTGGGCGGTCCACGCGTCGCGGGCCCCGGGGCTGAGCACGTGCGCCGCAGGCACCCCGTACGCCGCCCTCGCGGTGAACGTCGACGCGGCCCGCACCGCGCCCGTCGACCTGGCCGCGGGCGACTGGTTCGTCTACCGCACCGACGGCCCGGCGAACGGCACGTGCCTGTCGACGCCGCGCAACGCCTACCCCCGCAACGTCGCCCACGGCGCGGCCACCACGTTGGCGTGGACCGACCAGCGGCCCACGGTCGGCTTCACGGTGCGCAACGTCCCTAGCAGCACGGCGCTCGGCAGGGCCTACCGGATCATCGTGTCGACCGTGCCCCAGACCTGCTCCACCAATACGACGACACCGGGCGGCGCGACCCAGCTGGGCGCAGCCGACAGCGCCACCGTGACCGGCTCTCTCGAGCAGGGGACGTACTACGTGTACCGGCAGCGGACGTCCGGCGGCAGCGGCAATCGCTGCACCAGCAGCCCGACCAACCCCGTGGTGCTCCCCGGACCGGCCGCGGCCTACTCGCTCGACTGGACCACCGGGGCGGTGACGGCACCGTGAGGCTGCTGCGAGGGCGTGCACGCGACGCCGGGACGACCATGACCGAGCTGGTCGTGACCATGGTCATCCTGTCGATCGTCGTGATCGCGACCACGACGCTGACGATCGGCTTCGAACGCACCACCGCCGAGAACGTCAAGCGGCAGGACCAGATCGACGCGGGCCGCGTCGCCGTCGAGCGCATGACGCGCAACCTGCGCGTCGCCGTGAAGCCGAGCCAGCTCTCGGCGTCGTGCGCGGGGTGCGTCGCGGACGCGTTCGTCTCCGGGAACCGGTTCGGCGTGCAGTTCTACGCCAACCTCGACAACGCCAACGGTGCCGTCGGACCCAGTCGCGTCACCTACACGGTCGGCACCGTCGACGGGGTCCAGGGCGTCCTGCTCGAGAAGCTCCAGGTGCCCGACTCGGCGACACCCACGACCAGCGGGTGGAACTACTGCGACGCCGAGGCGCCCACCGCGACGGCGGCCTGCAAGGCGCGGCTCACGGTGCGCCGGCTCGCCACCGGGATCATCACCACCGGGACGGCCCTGTTCAGCTACTACGACGAGAACGGCGCCCCGCTGCCCGTGACGGGCACCGGCCTGACGGCCGACGACCTGCAGCGCGTCCTGTCGATCGAGCTGACCGTCGAGGTCGGGTCACCCGGTGCGATCCGGCCGGCCTCGACGACCTACGTCCAGCGCGTCCTGCTCTCCAACTCCCACGCCCTGCTGCGTCCCGACCCCGGAGCGACCCCGTGATGCGACGACTCGGCGCACGCCGCCGGCTGCCGACGACCGACAGGGAGGAGGGCGCCGCCCTCGTCCTGGTCATCAGCTCGATGATGGTGCTGACGATGCTCGCGCTCGCCGCGCTGGCCTCCACGATCACGAGCACCAAGCTCGCCCGCCACACGCAGGACTACCAGGCAGCGGTCGCCGCAGCGCAGGCCGGTGTGGAGGACTTCATCTCGCGGCTCAACCGCGAGGACGGGTACGGGTCGGTCTACGACTGCACCAACCTCGCGTGGCGTGGCCCGACCACGGCGACCAACCCGTGCGGCTGGACCAGCACGACGCCCGTCGGGTGGCTGCCGGTCGAGCCCGGGCAGACCGACCCCGACGCCGCCTGGTTCCACTACTCCGTCGACGCCTCCCGCAAGACCACCGAGGGCGCGATCACCCTGACGGTCACCGGCCGGGTCAACGGCGTGTACCGGACGGTGCAGACCTCGGTCGGCAAGGGCGGCTCGACCGACTACGTGTACTACACCGACTTCGAGTCGGGGGACCCCGCGAACGTGAACCTCTACCCCCCGTCGACCACCAGCGGGTGGAGCACCGCGAAGCGCAACGCCTGCGGCATCAACGGCTACGAGCGAGCCCTCTACTGGTGGAAGAAGGACGCCTCCAACCGGACGCGCGAGTACTACGGCTGCACGGAGATCCGCTTCGCCGGTGGGGACGTCCTGTACGGCGAGGTCCGCACCAACGACACGATCTACAGCGACTACCGCGCCGGCAGCACGGTCAAGCCGTCGTTCATCGACACCGTCACGACGGCCGACGAGCGGTGCAAGAACCCCGGCAACAACAACACGCAGTGGGAGGACAACTGCCTGCGGCCGGACAGCGTCGCCAACTTCAACGGCAAGACACCCCGGTACGGCACACCGGAGTACCTGCTCGACACGTCCGCCGAGTTCGCGGGACACCCGGGCTGCCACTACTTCGGTTCGACGCGCGTCATCTTCCGTAGCAACGGCCGCATGACGGTGTGGAACAAGACCGTGAACAACAACGCCACCCCTCCGGTCGCGGTGGCGGGCCCGGACGGCACGATGCCGTCGTGCGGCACCCTGGCGCAGCTCGACAGCCCCGCAGGCGCCGACCTGGAGGTCCCGGACGAGATGGTGATCTACACCGCCGCGTCCTCGGCCCTCATGCGCGAGTGCCGCGCGGGGGAGATCGGCGGGCCGCTCGGCAGCGAGCTGCCGCTGGGTGAGTACACGGGACAGGCCATCAACTCCGGCGCCACGTTCACGCGTGACACCAACATGACCGAGGCCACGAAGCTCTGCGCGCGCGGCAACCTCTACGCGGAGGGGATCGTCAAGGGCCGGGTCACCCTGGCCTCGGAGGAGTCCGTCATCGTCACCGGTGACCTCGTTCTCGCCGGAGGACGCGACGCCGGCTCGCCGGACCTCCTCGGCCTCGTGGCGACCAACGCGGTCGAGGTCTTCCATCCCCGGATGCAGACGGTGACGTCCTCCCGGAGCTGCGGCTACTCGTCCTGCGGTCCCTGGGGGTGGTCGTACAGCGGTGAGTCCGAGCACCCCGGCGAGTGGCCCAAGCGCTACGCCGATCCGACGACAGGTGCCCACGAGCCCGCCCACGGCGTGCAGATCGCCGGCTCGATCCAGACGCTGCAGCACTCGTTCCTGGTGCAGAAGTACACCGTCGGCGGCGACCAGGGCACCCTGTTCGTCTACGGGTCGATCGCCCAGCGCTGGCGCGGCGCGGTCGGCCAGGAGAGCACGTCCGGCTGGACGACCGTCCAGAACGGGTACACCAAGCTCTACAAGTACGATGGGCGGCTGAAGTTCGCGACCCCGCCGTACTTCCCGCGATGGGCGAACTCCCAGTGGGACCTCACCTACACCGGTGAGGTGCCCACCCCGCAGAACGTCAAGAACGGATAGCGCATGACGCTGCACGTCGCGGGTCTTGCGCTCGTCGGTCTCCTGGGTCTCGTCGTCGGGTCCTTCCTCAACGTCGTCGTCTGGCGCGTCCCGCGCGGCGAGTCGGTCGTCGCGCCGCCGAGCGCGTGCCCGCGGTGCGAGGCCCGCATCGCCTGGTACGACAACGTCCCCGTCGTCTCGTGGCTCGTGCTGCGCGGCCGTTGCCGGCGGTGCGGGGCGCCGATCAGCGCCCGGTACCTCGTCGTCGAGCTCGTGACCGGGCTCCTGTTCGTCGCCACGGCGCTGGTCATCGGCTGGAACCTCGCACTGCCCGCCTTCCTGTACCTCGCGGCGATCTCGGTCGCGCTGGCGGCCATCGACATCGACGTGCACCGCCTGCCCGACGCCATCGTCCTGCCGTCGTACCCCGTCGCGGCCGTCCTGCTCGCACTCGCGTCCTGGGACGTGGGCGTCGGCTACGACGGCGCCGCCCTGCTGCGGGCCGCCGCGGGCGGCGCCGCGCTGTTCGTGCTCTACCTGGCGCTCGTGCTGGCCCACCCGCGGGGCATGGGCCTCGGCGACCTCAAGCTCGCCGGCGTCCTGGGGATGTACCTCGGCTGGGTCGGGTGGGGTGCGCTCGCCGTCGGGGCGTTCGCGGCCTTCCTCCTGGGTGGGGTGTTCGGCATCGTGCTGATGCTCGTGGGACGCGCCGGACGCAAGACGAAGGTGCCGTTCGGGCCGTGGATGCTGGTCGGCGCGGCAGTCGGCGTCGCCGTCGGGCAGCCGGTGGCGGACTGGTACGTCGCGCTGGCGCTCTGACGTCGCTCAAGTCGGACCCCCGTCCGGCCGATAGTCCAGTCGTGCGCATCGCCGACGGAAGGACTGTGACGTGGCCGCCTCGCGGGTGATCGGGCTGGACATCGGATCGACGATGGTCCGAGCCGCCGAGATGGAGTTCGGCAAGGGCACGGACATGGCCAGGCCGTCGACGCTGGTGCGGTACGCCGAGGCGCCGCTGCCGGCAGGCGCGGTGCGCGACGGTGAGGTGACGCAGGCCGAGGTCGTCTCGACGACGCTGCGCCAGCTGTGGGCCAAGGCGAAGTTCGGGACGAAGGACGTCGTCATCGGCGTCGGCAACCAGCGGGTGCTCGTGCGTGAGTTCGACCTGCCGTGGCTCCCGGACAACCAGATCAAGCAGGCGCTGCCGTTCCACGTGCAGGGCGTCCTGCCGATGTCCACGGACGACGCGCTGCTCGACTTCCTGCCGATCTCGGAGTTCGAGGGCCGTTCCGGACGCACGCTCAAGGGCATGCTCGTCGCCGCGCAGCGCGACACGGTCAACACGAACGTCCTCGCGGTCGTCGGCGCAGGACTGCGTCCCACGATGGTCGACCTCAACGCCTTCGCGCTGCTGCGCTCGGTGTGCCGCGGCGAGCTCGCGCACCGCACCGTGGCGGTGGTCGACGTGGGTGCCAACCTGACGCACGTGGTCGTGTCGCAGGGCGGGATCCCGCGCCTGGCGCGCACCCTGCCGGCCGGCGGCCAGGCGGTCACCGACGCGGTGTCGGCGGCGGCGGGGATCGGCCGTCTTGAGGCCGAGGACGCCAAGCGGGCGCTGGGGATCGGCTACAACGGCAGCGGTGACGCGACCGTCGCGGCGCAGGCCGTCAACGAGTCGGCTCAGAAGCTCCTGGAGGCCGTCCGCGGCACCATCGGCTTCTACTCGAACAGCAACCGCCAGGCGCCGGTGGAAGCCGTGCTGCTCACCGGGGGCGGCGCGGACCTGCCCGGCTTCGGGCAGTACCTCGCGACGCTCGTGCGCCTCCCCGTCCAGGTGGCCGACGTGCTCGCCGGCGTGCGGGTGCGCAAGGGCAGCCTCCCCCTCACCAGCGGCGGCGCCTCGGTGGCCGCGCTGCCGATCGGTCTCGCGTACGGAGTCGCCGCATGAACGCCGCCCTCGCCCCGGCCAGCCCGTCGACGGTCCAGGACGCCCAGCCGTTCACGCGGGTGCCGCAGGTCAACCTGCTGCCGCCCGACGTCGCGGCCGCGCACGGTCTGCGGGCGGTCAAGCGCTGGGCGCTGCTCGCGCTCGCGCTCGTCGTGCTCGCCGTCGGTCTCGTCTACGCGATGTCGTCGTTCGAGCTGGCGCAGGCCCGCAGCGACCTGGTGACCGCACAGGACCAGACGGCGCGTCTGACCGCCGAGCAGGCGCAGTACAGCGAGGTGCCGGTCGTCCTCGGTGAGCTCACGGACGTGCGGTCGACACGGCAGCTCGCGACGTCGACCGAGGTGCTCTGGAAGCCCTACATCGAGGCCATCCGCGCCGCTCTGCCCGAAGGTGGCGAGCTGTCGGGCCTCCAGGTCAGCGGCGCCACCCCGGTGCTGCTCGCGACGGGGCCGGCGGACGTGCTGGCATCGCAGGCGATGGGCCAGATCATCCTCACGGCCACGACACCCACCGTCCCGAACGCCGCCGACTGGACGGACGCGCTGAGCGCGGTCGGTGGCCTGATCGACGCCCGCGTGCAGACGGTGACGCAGGAGGGCGGCTCGGAGGCCGGCCCCGGCGGCTACACCGTCACGATGACGATGCAGTACGACGAGACCGCCCTGTCCGGCCGGTTCGCTGCGACGGAGGAGGACTGATGGGTACGCGACTCTCCACCTGGATCGGCGGGACAGCGGTCGTCGCCGTCCTGATCCTGCTCGCCGCGTGGTTCCTGCTGCTCTCGCCGCTGCGCGAGGACGCCGCGAGCGTGCGTGCGCAGGTCGAGACCACCGAGCAGCAGAACGACCTGCTCGAGCTGCAGGTCGCCGGCCTTCGCGCGGACTTCGCCAAGCTGCCCGAGTACAAGGCCGAGCTCGAGACGCTGCGGGTGGGCGTCCCGCGTGCGCTCGACTCGTCGCCGTTGCTGCGGGAGCTCGACGCGCTCGCCGTCGCGAGCGGGGTGCAGCTCCTCGACGTCGCGTTCATGGCGCCGGTGGAGGTGGTCCCCGCGGGTGCGGTCGCGCCCGCCGCGGTGCCCACGGAGCCGGTCGAGGGCGCTGCGGACGAGGCGGTGGACGGCGTGGCGCCGGTCCCGGCCGCGCCGGCGGGCCCGACGGCCCCGCGAGGCCTCGTCGGTGTCGACCTGAACCTCACGGTGTCGGGGAACCCTGACGCCGTCGGCGCCTTCTTCACCGGGCTGCAGGACGGGTCCTCGCGGTTGCTGCTCGTGACGGGCTTCGACCTGTCTCGTCAGGACGCCCAGGGGGCGTCGGACGGTCAGGCGGCGGTCGTCGCGGGCGACCTGCGGGCTGCCGTCCGTGGGACGGTCTACGTGCTCCCGTCCCGGACCGCAGCGGCGGACCCCGCAGCCGCCCCCGCCGACGGGGCCGCGGCGGACGCCGGAGGGGCCGTCAGCAGCTGACAGCAGCCTCGCACCGATCGCCCGCGCCGCGGGGAGCGTCGACTCCCCGCGGCGCGGTCGTGCCCGGCGCGCGCCGTCCACACCCCGACCCGGTCGCACGACCTGCCGACCTGCCGTGAAAGGATCGCCCCCATGCTCCGATGGTTGACGTCCGGTGAGTCGCACGGTCCCGCGCTCGTCGGCATCCTCGACGGTCTGCCCGCCGGTGTGCAGGTGCAGACCTCCGACGTCCAGGCCGCGCTCGCGCGGCGTCGTCTCGGGTACGGGCGCGGTGCCCGCATGAAGTTCGAGCAGGACGCGGTGCGTCTGCTGGGCGGCGTGCGGCACGGTCTGACGCAGGGCGGTCCGGTCGCGATCGAGGTCGCCAACTCCGAGTGGCCCAAGTGGGCCGACGTGATGTCGGCCGACCCGGTGCCGCCCGAGGCGTTGACGGTCGACGCCGGCACGGGTGATGCGCGGGAGATCGCCCGCAACCGGCCGCTGACGCGACCCCGCCCTGGCCACGCGGACCTGATCGGCATGCGCAAGTACGGCTTCGACGACGCGCGCCCCGTCCTCGAGCGCGCGTCCGCACGCGAGACCGCCACGCGCGTCGCGCTGGGGACCGTCGCGGCGGCGTTCCTCGAGCAGGTCGCCGGTGTCCGACTCGTGTCGCACGTCGTCGCCATCGGTCCGGTCGCGGTGCCGGACGGGGCGCCGGCGCCGACGCCCGACGACGTCGCGGCGCTCGACGCCGACCCGGTGCGGTGCTTCGACCCCGCGACGAGCGCGGCGATGGTCGCCGAGATCGACCAGTGCCACAAGGACGGCGACACGCTCGGCGGCGTCGTCGAGGTGCTCGTGCACGGGCTGCCGTCGGGCATCGGCACCTACGTGCAGGCCGACGGGCGCCTCGACGCGCGCCTCGCGGCCGCGCTCATGGGCATCCAGGCGATCAAGGGCGTCGAGGTCGGTGACGGGTTCCGCACCGCGACCCGCCGCGGCTCGCAGGCGCACGACGAGATCGAGCGGGACGCCTCGGGGCGCATCGTGCGGCGCACCAACCGCGCGGGCGGCATCGAGGGCGGCATGTCGAACGGCGAGGTCGTGCGCGTCCGCGCCGCGATGAAGCCGATCTCGACCGTGCCCCGCGCGCTGGCCACCGTCGACACCGCCACGGGGGAGCCGGTGACGGCCCACCACCAGCGGTCGGACGTGTGCGCGGTGCCGCCGGCGGCCGTCGTCGCCGAGGCGATGGTCGCGCTCGTCGTCGCCCAGACGCTGCTGGAGAAGACCGGCGGCGACAGCGTGGCCGAGGTGCGCCGCAACCTCGAGGCGTACCTGGCGGCGGTCCCCGAGCTGCTCGCCTGACGCGGCTCGTCCGGCGTCGAGCGTCGGCTGTCGAGCGAGCGGCGTCGAGCGCCCGGCCCGTGGACCGCGCGTGGCTCCGCGCGGAGCCGGACTAGGCTGCCGCCGTGCCCCGTCCCACCCCTGCCTCCGGACCCCGCGTCGTGCTGATCGGCCCGCCCGGCGCGGGCAAGTCCACCGTCGCCGCCGCGCTCGCCCAGCGCTGGCAGCTCGCGCCGCGCGACACCGACACCGACGTGGAGACCACCGCGGGCAAGTCCGTCGCCGACGTCTTCGTCGAGGACGGCGAGCCGCGCTTCCGCGCGCTCGAGCGCGCGGCCGTCGCGGCCGCGCTGGACGAGCACGACGGCGTGCTGGCCCTCGGCGGCGGCGCCGTGCTGGACCCGGGCACGCGGGTGCTGCTGCAGGCCTACCGCGAGGGCGGCGGCGTCGTCGTGTTCCTCGACGTGAGCCTCGCGCACGCCGCACCGCGCGTCGGGCTCAACCAGTCGCGCCCGCTGCTGGTCGGCAGCCCGCGCGCGCAGTGGCAGGCGCTCATGGACGCCCGGCGTCCGGTCTACGAGGAGGTCGCGACGGTGCACGTGTCGACGGACGGGCTGCGCCCGGTGGAGGTCGCCGAGATCATCGAGTCGAGGCTCCGCGACCAGCGCGTCTCGGAGACCGGCGCATGAGCGGCCAGTCCGTGGTCACGGTCGCGGGGGAGCAGCCGTACGACGTCGTCATCGGCCGTCACCTGCTCGGCCACCTGCCGGCGGTGCTCGGCGACACGGTGCGCCGCGTGCTCGTCGTCCACCCGGCGGCGCTCGCCACGTCGGCCGAGACCGTCCGCGAGGACCTCGTCGCGCACGGCTACGACGTTTACCTCGCCCAGGTCCCGGACGCCGAGGAGCAGAAGACGGCCCAGGTCGCGGCCTTCTGCTGGGGCGTGCTCGGCCAGGCGGACTTCACGCGGTCCGACGCGGTCGTCGGGCTCGGCGGGGGAGCGACGACCGACCTCGCGGGCTTCGTCGCGGCGACGTGGCTGCGCGGCGTGCGGGTCGTCCAGGTCCCCACCACCGTCCTCGGCATGGTCGACGCCGCGGTCGGCGGCAAGACCGGCATCAACACGGCCGAGGGCAAGAACCTCGTCGGGGCGTTCCACCCCCCGGCCGGGGTGCTGTGCGACCTCGCGTCGGTGGAGTCCATGGCGCCCTTCGACTTCGTCGCGGGGCTCGCGGAGATCGTCAAGTGCGGGTTCATCGACGACCCGCGGATCCTCGAGCTCGTCGAGGAGAACACCGCCCTGCTGCAGGACCCGGTGGCAGCCGCGTCCTCACCCGTGCTCGCCGAGCTCGTCGAGCGGGCCGTGCGGACCAAGGCCCGCGTCGTCGGTGAGGACCTGCGCGAGGCGGGGCTGCGCGAGATCCTCAACTACGGGCACACGTTCGCGCACGCGGTCGAGCAGGTCGAGCGCTACCGGTGGCGCCACGGCGCGGCCGTGTCCGTCGGCATGGTCTACGTCGCCGAGCTGGCGCGGCTCGCCGGGCGGCTCGACGACGACGTCGTCGAGCGCCACCGCAGCGTCCTGACGTCCCTGGGGCTCCCGACGACGTACCGCGGGGACCGGTGGGAGCAGCTCCTGACGGCCATGCGCCGCGACAAGAAGACGCGGGGGGACCTGCTGCGCTTCGTCGTCCTCGACGGCCTGGCGCGCCCGTCCCGCCTCGAGGGCCCGGACCCGACCCTCCTGGCAGCCGCCTACGCCGAGATCTCGACGACCCCGGAGCCGTCGACAGGCATCCTCCTCTGACGCTCTCACCCATGGGCGGTGAACCGTCCACAGGCAAGGGAGCGGTCGCGCCGGCCCACAGGTCGCCCTCGTGGTCCGTCAGGTCGCCTCCGGGTGCAGCAGGTTCGGGTCCGTGGCTCCCACCGTCGACCGCACCTGGACCCCGCCCGCCGCAGCCAGGCGATGCGGCGTCTTCACCCGTGCCGAGGCCGTCGCGGCGGGTCTCACCGAGGACCAGGTGCGCCACCGCATAGAGTCGGGGGCGTGGCGGCGGGTCTGTGGTGCCGGGCTCGCACTCGCCTCAGCACGGCGCGACCCGTGGCTCGACGCGCACGCCGCCACCGTGACCTGGCCCGGTGCGACACTCGCGCTCACCAGCGCGGCGCTGTTGCACGGCATGCCGGTGCCCGACGACGGCCGCGTGCACGTGGTCGTCACGGGACCCCGCGCGCGGCGCGGCCGACTGGTCCCGCACCGGCACGTCCTGGCACCTGAGGACCGGGTCGTCCTGCGTGGGGTGCACGTCACCGGACGCGCCCGCACGGCGGTCGACTGCCTCGGGTCGCTGGACCGTGCCGATGCCGCCCGCCTGCTCGCCTGGGTCGGGACCCGCGGGATCCTCGGCGCGGACGACCTCGACAGCTGGGTGGATGCCCACCCCGGGCACCGGGGCAACGCGCAACGCACCTGGTGCGCCGACCGGCTGCGCAGGGGCGCCCTCAGCGTCGCGGAGGAACGGCTGCACTGCCTCCTGCACAGCGCGGGCGTGACGGGCTGGGTGGCGAACGCGTCGCTCCTCGACACCCTCGGCGTCCCCGCTGTCGTGGACGTGTGGTTCGCCGACGTCCGCCTGGTCGTCGAGATCGACGGCCGCGTCGCGCACGGGCCCGACCGGTTCCAGGACGATCGCACGCGCCAGAACCTGCTCGTGGGCGCCGGGTGCACGGTTCTGCGCTACACCTGGCACGACGTGACCCGCCGGGCCGGCCACGTGCTCGCCCAGATCCTCGAGACCCGTCGACGGCTGCACACGCCTCGGTGAAGGAGAGAATCCCCGGCAGGATCTGCCCGGAGTCCTCTCTCTCACCGTCAAGGGCATCGGATGAACAAGTGTCAGGGCTTGTTCGGTTCAGTACAAGGTGCGAGGCTTGTGTCATGTTCGTCATGACGATCGACCAGCGCGGGAGCCGGCGCGGCACCGACCGGGTCCCCGAGCTGCTCGCTGCGCTCGCGGGGGTGCCCGTCGTGCGCGGCTTCGAGCGGACGGTCGGCGACGAGGTCCAGGGTGTGCTCGACGACCCCGACGTGGTCGTCGACACCGCGCTGCAGGTGCTGCGCGACGGTGGCTGGAGCGTCGGGATCGGCGCCGGCGTCGTCGACGAGCCCCTGCCCGCGTCGCCGCGTGAGGGAGCAGGGCCCGCCTTCGTGCTCGCCCGTGAGGCCGTCGAGGCGGCGAAGAGCCGTCAGCGACCGGTGCCGCTGGCGGTCCGCGGGGCGGATCCGCAGGCCGCCGCCGACGCAGACGCGGTACTCGTGCTGATCGGAGCGGTGGCGAGCCGGCGCACGGCAGCCGGGTGGGACGCCATCGACGCGGCCCACGCCGCGGACGACGCCGGCCAGGACGTCGTGGCGCGCACGCTCGGCGTGTCGCAGCAGGCGGTGAGCCAGCGGCTGCTGACCGCGATGTGGGCCGAGGAGCTCGCCGCGCGCCCCGCTGCGGCGCGTCTGTTGACGCGCGCCGCCGGCTGACGAGAGGGTCGGCGGCGTGCACCCTGCCCTCGTGGCCGGCATCTGGGCCGGCGCCCTGCTCGTCTCCTCCGCGGGCGGCTGGTTCGTGACCCGGCTGGTCCTGCGCCTCGCGTCGCGCTCGCGGGACGCCGGACGGCGCCGCACCGGGCACGGCCCCGTCCTCCTCGAACGCCTGAGCGTGAGCGACGGCCCCGAGGGGGAGGGGGCGCAGATCGTGCTGCGCGGCGGCACCTGGATCGGGGTTCTCGAGCGGCTCGCGGTGACGGGGAGCCTCCTGGTGGGCGTGCCCGAGGGCGTCGCGGTCGTCGTGGCCGTCAAGGGCCTCGGGCGCTACCCCGAGCTCCGTGAGAACCCCGGGGCGTCCGAGCGGTTCGTCATCGGGACCCTCGCCTCGCTGCTCTGGTCGGCGGTCGTCGGCCTCGCCGTCACGCGCCTGCTGCTCTGACGGGCCGTCACGGGCGCTAGGATGGTCGACGGCCTGCGGCCGGTCCGTGCACCTCGTGCGACGGTCCGGCCGGGCACAGCGAGTCTGACGGGGCGGGCACCGGGTGCCCGCACGACGGCTCCGTGGCCGGCAGCCGTCCTGTGGGGCGCTGTGCACCGGACGCGCCGCACGGCGCGCACCCACCACCGACCGGGAGAACGACGCTCGTGGCGACCACCAACGACCTGAAGAACGGCATCGTGCTGCGCATCGACGGCCAGCTCTGGACCGTCGTGGAGTTCCAGCACGTCAAGCCCGGCAAGGGCGGCGCGTTCGTGCGCACCAAGATGAAGAACGTGCTGTCCGGCAAGACCGTCGACCGCACCTTCAACGCCGGTGTGAAGGTCGAGACGGCCAACGTCGACAAGCGCGACATGCAGTACCTCTACAAGGACGGCGACGACTTCGTGTTCATGGACACGGACACGTTCGACCAGCTCAACGTGCCGGCGGCCACGGTCGGCGACGCCGCGAACTTCATGCTGGAGTCGCAGACGGCGCTCGTCGCGACCAACGAGGGCGTGCCGCTGTACGTCGAGCTGCCCCCGTCGGTCGTCCTCGAGGTCACGTACACCGAGCCGGGCCTGCAGGGCGACCGCTCCTCGGCCGGTACCAAGCCGGCGACGCTCGAGACCGGGTACGAGATCCAGGTGCCGCTGTTCCTCGAGGCCAACACCAAGGTCAAGGTCGACACCCGCGACGGGTCGTACCTCGGCCGCGTGAACGACTGACGTGGGCGCCCGGACCAAGGCGCGCAAGCGCGCGCTCGACGTGCTGTTCGAGGCCGAGCAGCGGGGCCTGGACGTCCGCGAGCTCCTCGCGAAGCGTGTCGTGGAGCCGGGTACCGAGGCCTCGCTGCCCCAGTACGCGGTGGACATCGTCGAGGGCGTCCTCGCGCACGGCGAGCGCATCGACGAGCTCCTCGCGACGCACGCGCACGGCTGGACCGTGGCCCGCATGCCCGCGGTCGACCGTGCGCTGCTGCGCCTCGCGACCTGGGAGATCCTGTGGAACGACGACGTGCCGGACGCCGTCGCCGTCGACGAGGCGGTCTCGCTCGCGCGTGAGCTGTCGACGGACGACTCGCCGGCCTTCGTCAACGGCCTGCTGGGTCGCCTCGTCGTGCTGAAGCCGACGCTGCTCGCCTGACTCGGCGCACCACCCGTCGACGACGCCCGAGCACCCTCACAGGTGCTCGGGCGTCGTGTCGTCGAGGGCCCCCGGCGAGACCCGTAGCGGTCGGGAGACGAGGTGCACGCGTCTCCTCGGCAGCCGGGCCTCCGCCCGGGGCGCATCGCCGCTGACCGCGACCATGCCGTTCGAGATCCGCGGCTGCGGACGCGCCCCGCGCACGGGCAGGCCGCGAGCGGGCCGCCCCACGAAGTTGCCCTGCGCCTGCGGGACGCCCAGCTCGACCAGCATCTGCAGGTCACCGGCCGACTCGACGCCCTCGGCGACGACGTCGAGCCCGTGGTGCTCGGCCAGGGCGACGATCGCCCGCACCGGCCCGGCGCCGCGCGGCGTGCGGACCTCCCGGACGAACGAGCGGTCGATCTTGAGCACGTCGACGGGCAGCCGCGCCAGGCGAGCGAGCGAGCTGAAACCTGTCCCGAAGTCGTCGAGCGCGATGCGCGCACCCCGGGCCCGCAGCTCCGACAGCACCGGTACGGCGGCCGCCGTGCGCAGCATCGTGCTCTCGGTGATCTCGATGGTCAGGTGCTCCCACGGGCCGCCCGACCACGCGGCGTCGATGCGCTCGAGCACGTCGTGCTCGTGGAGCTCGCGTGCCGAGAGGTTCACGGCGACGGGCATGTGGTGCCGGTCGAGCGCGCGACGCGCCTGGCGGATCATCGACCTGCCGATCGGGACGATGAGGCCGCTCTGCTCGGCCAGCGTGAGCCAGTGCTCGGGCAGGATGAACTCGTCGCCGTCGTGCCAGCGCGCCAACGCCTCGAGCCCGACGACCTCGAGCGTGCGGGTGTCGACGATGGGCTGGAAGTAGGCGGTGATGCGGTCCTCCTCGACCGCGCGCTCCAGGGCGGCACGCAGGCGCCGCGTGTCCTCGGCACGGGCCCGCAGCGCCGGGTCGAAGACCCGGTGGCCCGACTTCGTCCGCTTGGCCTCGAGCATCGCCGCGTCCGCGTGCCGCAGCAACGCGTCGGGGTCGACGATGTCGCTGGGGTTCCAGGTGGCGACGCCGCAGGTGAGGGCCGGGCCGGCGACCGTGCCGACGCGGGCCCCGAAACCGCTGCGGATGCGGCGGGCGAGGTCCGCGAGATCGTCGTCTCCCGGTGCGCGACACACGATGACGGCGAACTCGTCGCCGGCGAGCCTGGCCACGTAGGTGTCGTCGTCGACCCAGGTGCGCAGGAAGTCGGCGGTGCGCCGCAGGAGGTCGTCGCCTGCCGCGTGGCCGTCGCGGTCGTTGACGTCCTTGAAACCGTCGATGTCGCAGTAGACGACCGAGACCCGGGTGCGTTCGACCGCCGCCCGCTCGAGCACCTCGAAGAGGTGCGTGTCGACCGCGCGGCGGTTCGGCAGGTTGGTCAGGGTGTCCGTGACGGCCGCCCGGGCGAGGCGGTCCGTGAGCGTGTAGCGCTCCGCGGCGGTGGAGACCACCAGCCCGAGGTCGATGAGGAACGTCCGCTCGTGGGGGAGCAGGACGTCGGGGTCGGCGGGGAACAGGTCGGCGACGTAGCGGTCGCGCTGCAGAGGGCGCAGCGAGCCCTCGATGCTCGCATCGCCCAGGACCTCCCGTGCGGCGTCCCTCGCCTGCAGGAGCAGCGCGTCCGCGTCCCGGTGGAACCAGGCGCTGTTGGTGACGGCCGAGAGGGCGTCGCGCATGAGCTCGCGGCGCAGCGCGGTGAGCTGCGCGCGGCGCAACCGGGCCGAGGCGAGCCACTCCAGGCCCACGGCGAGCGGCAGCGGCCACAGGCTCGCCAGCAGCGCACCGGCCGGCTGGTCGCTGAGCAGGATCCCCGTGCTGAGAGTGGCGAGCGAGAGCCCGGCCGCGGAGACCAGCAGCCAGCCCAGCGGGTTGAGCCGCACGGTGCCCAGCGCCGCCACGACGTACCCCACGACGATGCCGAGGACGACGAACAGCAGCGCGACCGCCACCGGCCTGCCTGTCGGGACCCGTTCGGGGGCGTCCGTCGGCCCGAACGTGTGGAACCACAGGAGCGCGCGCAGCACCAGGACGAGGGTCGCGGCCGTCACCCAGGGGCGCAGCCGCGGTCCGGCGCTCCCGAGCGCGCGGGTGGCGGGCAGGCAGAGCAGCGCGACGACGCCCACGAGCTGACCGTGGAGGAACGAGAGGGCCTCGCGGGGCTCGGCCCCGGTGACGACGCCGTGCAGCCCGGCCACGAGCACGAGGCCGGCCATCGCGACGGAGAGCGCGAGCGACCAGGTCGAGCCGTCGGAGCGCAGGGCGCCGCGCCACCAGACCCATTGGAGCACGCAGAAGCCACCGACCAGACCGGCAGCGAGGAACTGCAGGACGGTGGTCCACAGGGGGACGTCGCCGAGCATGTGGGGTACATCGGCGCACATCAGGGCCGACATGAACTCCCGACCGGGTGACGGTTCACCCACCCGGACGGACGCGTGCACGAGCGTGCTGCGCGTCACGTACCGCTGCGCGGGCCCGTGTCGCGCGGGCCGGTAGGCTGACGCACGAGCAATCTCCCTTTAAGCCCGTCCTGTGAGGCGGGGAAGGAGTCGCACGCATGAGCACTGGCACACCCGCGTCCGGGCACGGACGTTCCGCACCGCAGACGTCGCACGAGCCCGTCGGGACGACCGTCCTGGGCGCCGACGACGTGGCGCGCGCGCTGACCCGCATCGCGCACGAGGTGGTGGAGCGCAACAAGGGCGTCGACGACGTCGTCCTGCTGGGCATCCCGACGCGTGGCCTGCCGTTGGCACGTCGTCTCGCGCAGCGCCTCGAGCAGGTCGAGCACGTCCCTGCGGACCAGCTGGTCGGCAGCCTCGACGTCACGATGCACCGCGACGATCTCGCACACCAGCCGACCCGGACGATCGGCGAGACGTACGTCCCCGGCGACGGCATCGACGGCAAGGTCGTGGTCCTGGTGGACGACGTCCTGTACTCGGGCCGCACGATCCGCGCCGCGCTGGACGCGATCAGCGACCTGGGACGGCCCCGCGCCGTGCAGCTGGCCGTGCTCGTGGACCGCGGGCACCGCGAGCTTCCGATCCGCGCCGACTACGTCGGCAAGAACCTGCCGACGGCGACCGCCGAGCGCGTGCGGGTGCTCCTGGCGGAGACCGACGGCGAGGACCGCGTCGTCATCGAGGGAGGCGCACGATGAGGCACCTGCTCTCGGCCGCCGACCTCGACCTCGACCAGGCGGTCCTCGTCCTCGACACGGCCGGCCAGATGGCCGCGACGCAGGCCCGGGAGATCAAGAAGCTGCCGACGCTGCGCGGACGCACGGTCGTCAACCTCTTCTTCGAGGACTCCACCCGCACCCGCATCTCGTTCGAGACCGCGGCGAAGCGGCTGTCGGCCGACGTGATCAACTTCTCCGCCAAGGGCTCGAGCGTCTCGAAGGGCGAGTCGCTCAAGGACACGGCCCTGACGCTGCAGGCGATGGGCGCGGACGCCGTGGTGATCCGGCACCAGGCGTCGGGGGCCCCGCACACCCTGGCGCACTCCGGCTGGACGCACGGTGCGGTCGTCAACGCGGGGGACGGGATGCACCAGCACCCCACCCAGGCGCTGCTCGACGCCTACACGCTGCGCCGCCACCTCGTGGGCGACGGCGGTCGCGCCGACGTGACGGGCCGCGACCTGGCCGGCGCGCACGTCGCGATCGTGGGGGACGTGCTGCACAGCCGCGTCGCGCGTTCCAACGTGCAGCTGCTGCGCACGCTCGGCGCGCGCGTGACCCTCGTCGCGCCGCCGACCCTCGTGCCCGTCGGGGTCCACGCGTGGCCGGCCGAGGTCTCGTACGACCTCGACGACGTGCTCGCGACCGGTCCGGACGCGGTGATGATGCTGCGGGTGCAGCGCGAGCGGATGTCGGGCGCCGGTGGCGGCTTCTTCCCGAGCCCGCTGGAGTACACCCGCGGCTACGGGCTGGACGCCCGGCGGCTCGCGCTGCTGCCCGACCACGCGGTCGTGCTGCACCCCGGGCCGATGAACCGCGGGCTCGAGATCTCGGCGGACGCGGCCGACTCGCCCCGCGCGGTGATCGTCGAGCAGGTCGCCAACGGCGTCGCTGTCCGCATGGCGGTGCTGTACCTGCTCCTCGCGGGCGGCGACACGCCGCGCGGGCGCGACGACGGCGCCGGACGGACCGGGGACGGGCAGGAGCGCACGGACGTGCGCACGGACGAGACGAGGGTGCACGCGTGACGACGTATCTGCTGACCGGGGCGCGCCCGCTGGGCGGCGACCCGACGGACGTGCTCGTGGCCGACGGCGTGGTCGCCGCGCTGGGCGCGGAGGCGTCGCGGGGGAGCGGCGCGCACGTCGTCGACGCCGACGGCCTGGTGCTGCTGCCCGGTCTCGTCGACCTCCACACGCACCTGCGCGAGCCGGGCCGGGAGGACGCCGAGACCGTCGAGTCCGGCACCCGGGCCGCTGCGCTCGGCGGCTTCACGGCGGTGCACGCGATGGCGAACACGACACCGACGCAGGACACCGCGGGCGTGGTCGAGCAGGTGTGGCGCCTCGGGCGCGACGCCGGCTGGTGCGACGTGCACCCCGTCGGCGCCGTGACGGTCGGGCTCGCGGGGGAGCAGCTCGCGGAGCTGTCCGCGATGGCACGCTCGGCCGCCGCCGTGCGGATCTTCTCCGACGACGGCAAGTGCGTGCACGACCCGGTGGTGATGCGCCGCGCGCTCGAGTACGTGAAGGCGTTCGACGGGGTCGTGGCGCAGCACGCGCAGGAACCGCGCCTCACCGAGGGGGCGCAGATGCACGAGGGTGTCGTGTCCGCGGAGCTCGGGCTCACGGGCTGGCCCGCCGTGGCGGAGGAGGCGATCGTGGCGCGGGACGTGCTGCTCGCCGAGCACGTCGGCTCGCGGCTGCACGTGCTGCACCTGTCCACGGCCGGGTCCGTCGAGATCGTGCGGTGGGCGAAGGCCCGCGGCATCGACGTCACCGCCGAGGTGACGCCCCACCACCTGATGCTGACGGACGACCTCGTGCGCGGCTACGACCCGCGCTTCAAGGTGAACCCCCCGCTGCGCACGGCCGACGACGTCGAGGCGGTCCGCCAGGGCCTGGCCGACGGCACGATCGACACCGTGGGCACCGACCACGCGCCGCACCCGCGGGAGGACAAGGACTGCGAGTGGGGCGCCGCGGCGTTCGGCATGACGGGGCTGGAGACGGCGCTGTCGGTCGTGCAGGCCGTCATGGTCGACACCGGGCGCCTGACCTGGTCCGACGTCGCACGCGTCATGTCGGCAGCGCCGGCGAGGATCGGGCGCGTGCCCGGGCACGGTCGGCCGATCGCCGTCGGCGAGCCCGCCAACCTCACGCTGGTCGACCCGGCCGCGCGCCGCGTCGTGGTGCCCGAGGAGCAGGCCACCGCCAGCGTCAACTCCCCGTTCGCGGGCCGCGAGCTGCCCGGCCGGGTCGTCGCCACGTTCCTGCGCGGCCGTGCCACGGTCCTCGACGGCGCGCTGGTCGAGCACGGCGCCGCCGTCGAGCGCGGAGCACACGTCTGATGCGGGTCTGGCTCTCCGTGACAGTCCTGGTCGCGATCGCGCTGCTGGGGCTGTGGGGCATGCGGCGCGGGTGGCGGGCCCGTGCCCGGCGCACGGCGGTCCTCGTGCCCTCCCTTCCCGACGTACCCGCGGCGCCGGGCGCCCCGCGTACGGACGACCTCGAGGCCGTGTACGTGTCGTCGACGCGCGCGGGCGACTGGCTCGACCGCGTCGTCGCCCACGACCTGGGGGTGCGCAGCCCGGCGCGCGTGCGCGTCCACGCGGACGGCGTGCTCGTCGCCCGCACGGGTGCGCACGACGTGTGGGTGCCCGCCGGTGCGTTGCGCGCCGTCGGTACGACGAGCGGGCAGGCCGGCAAGTTCGTCGGCCGTGACGAGCTCGTCGTGCTCACCTGGGTGCCCGATGCCACATCGGGTGCCGCCATCGACACCGCGCTGCAGGTGCGCCACGACGACGCACGCCCCGCGCTGCTCGCCGCCGCGCGTGCCCTGCTGGCAGCGCCCACCGACACCGACACGGCGCCGTCCGCGGCGCAGGAGGAGCAGGCATGAGCGACGCGATCCTCGTCCTCGAGGACGGCCGCACGTTCGTCGGGCGGGCCTACGGGGCCACCGGACGGACCGTCGGCGAGATCGTCTTCAACACCGGGATGACGGGCTACCAGGAGACCCTGACGGACCCGTCCTACCACCGGCAGATCGTCGTGATGACGGCGCCGCACATCGGCAACACCGGCGTCAACGACGAGGACCCCGAGTCGACCCGGATCTGGGTGGCCGGGTACGTGGTGCGCGACCCCGCGCGACGGTCGTCGAGCTGGCGTGCGCGCCGGTCCCTCGACGAGGACCTCGTGGCGCAGGGCGTCGTCGGGATCAGCGACGTCGACACGCGCGCGCTCACGCGGCACCTGCGCGAGCGCGGCGTCATGCGTGCGGGCATCTTCTCGGGCGACGCTCTCGTGCGCCCCGAGGGGGAGCGCCGCCCCGTGGACGAGCTCGTCGACGAGGTGCTCGCCGCGCCGCAGATGGCCGGCGCCGACCTCGCCGGCGAGGTCAGCGTCGCCGAGCCGTACGTGGTGCCCGCCCTGGGACCGGACGGCGCGCCCCTCGCGGAGCCGCGCGCACGCGTGGCCGCGGTCGACCTCGGCATCAAGTCGATGACGCCGCAGCGCATGGCGGAGCGCGGCATCGAGGTGCACGTGCTGCCCGCGACGTCGGCCATCGAGGACGTGCTCGCGGTCGGTCCCGACGGCGTCTTCTTCTCGAACGGTCCCGGCGACCCGTCCGCGGCCCGCCACGAGATCGACGTGCTGCGCGGCGTGCTCGACCGTCGGATCCCGTTCTTCGGCATCTGCTACGGCAACCAGCTGTTCGGCCGGGCGCTCGGCTTCGGCACGTACAAGCTGCGCTACGGGCACCGCGGGGTGAACCAGCCCGTGGTCGACCGGACGACCGGGAAGGTGGAGATCACGGCCCACAACCACGGGTTCGCCGTCGACGCACCGCTCGACGCCGAGACCGCCGCCCCCTTCGACGGCGGTCGCTACGGGCGCGTGCGGGTGTCGCACGTCGACCTCAACGACGACGTCGTCGAGGGCCTCGAGGCGCTCGACCTGCCCGCCTTCTCCGTGCAGTACCACCCCGAGGCGGCGGCCGGCCCGCACGACGCGGCCTACCTCTTCGACCGCTTCCTCGACCTCATGACCACGCACCGCGACGGCGCCGGCTCGACCCCGGACGCCGCGACCACCGGAAAGGGCGCCGCCTGATGCCCCGTCGCGACGACCTGAAGTCCGTCCTCGTCATCGGCTCCGGCCCGATCGTCATCGGCCAGGCCTGCGAGTTCGACTACTCCGGCACGCAGGCCTGCCGCGTGCTGAAGGAGGAGGGCCTGCGGGTCGTCCTCGTCAACTCCAACCCCGCCACGATCATGACCGACCCCGAGTTCGCGGACGCGACGTACGTCGAGCCGATCACGACCGAGGTCCTCACGACGATCATCGCCAAGGAGCGGCCGGACGCGATCCTGCCGACCCTGGGCGGGCAGACTGCGCTCAACGCGGCGATCGCGCTGGACGAGGCCGGCGTCCTGGAGAAGTACGACGTCGAGCTCATCGGCGCGAACATCGCGGCGATCCAGAAGGGTGAGGACCGCCAGGCGTTCAAGGAGGTCGTGGCGGTCTCCGGCGGGGAGTCCGCGCGCTCGGTGATCATCCACACGGTCGACGAGGCGCTGCTCGCGGCCGAGGACCTCGGGTACCCGATGGTCGTGCGGCCGTCGTTCACGATGGGCGGCCTGGGTTCGGGGCTCGCGTACGACGAGTCCGACCTGCGGCGCATCGTCGGTCAGGGGCTGCACTACTCGCCGACCACCGAGGTGCTCCTGGAGGAGTCGATCCTCGGCTGGAAGGAGTACGAGCTCGAGCTGATGCGCGACAAGCACGACAACGTCGTGGTCGTGTGCTCCATCGAGAACGTCGACCCGGTCGGTGTGCACACCGGGGACTCGGTGACGGTCGCGCCGGCGCTCACGCTGACCGACCGCGAGTACCAGCGGCTGCGCGACATCAGCATCGCGGTGATCCGCGAGGTCGGCGTCGACACCGGTGGCTGCAACATCCAGTTCGCGGTGCACCCCGACACCGGGCGCGTCATCGTCATCGAGATGAACCCGCGCGTGTCGCGGTCCTCGGCGCTCGCGTCGAAGGCGACGGGCTTCCCGATCGCAAAGATCGCGGCGAAGCTGGCGATCGGGTACACGCTCGACGAGATCCCCAACGACATCACGCGCTCGACGCCCGCGTCGTTCGAGCCCACGCTCGACTACGTCGTGGTCAAGGTCCCGCGCTTCGCGTTCGAGAAGTTCCCGGCCGCGGACGACACCCTGACGACGACCATGAAGTCCGTCGGCGAGGCCATGGCGATGGGCCGCAACTTCACTGAGGCGCTCGGCAAGGCGATGCGGTCGCTCGACAAGAGCGGCTCGACGTTCCACTGGGACGGCGAGCCCGCGACGGGTGAGGAGCTCGAGGCGCTGGTCGCGTCGATCTCGCGGCCCACCGAGCACCGCCTCGTCGACGTGCAGCAGGTGCTCCGGGCAGGCGTGTCGGTCGACGACGTGTACGCGCGCACGGGGATCGACCCGTGGTTCCTCGACCAGGTGCAGCTCGTCAACGAGGTCGCGCGGGCCACCGCCGACGCGCCCGCGCTCACGGCCGACGTGCTGACGCACGCCAAGCGGCACGGGTTGTCGGACACGCAGGTCGCGGCGCTGCGGCAGTCCAGCGAGGACGCGGTGCGGCGCACGCGCTGGGCGCTGGGCGTGCGGCCGGTCTACAAGACGGTCGACACGTGCGCGGCCGAGTTCGAGGCGCGGACGCCGTACCACTACTCGTCGTACGACGAGGAGACCGAGGTGCGTCCCCGTGAGCGGCCGGCGGTCCTCATCCTGGGCTCGGGCCCGAACCGCATCGGGCAGGGCATCGAGTTCGACTACTCGTGCGTGCACGCGGCGCTGGCGCTCAAGGGCGAGTACGAGACCGTCATGGTCAACTGCAACCCCGAGACCGTCTCGACGGACTACGACACCTCCGACCGCCTCTACTTCGAGCCGCTGACGTTCGAGGACGTCCTCGAGGTCTACGAGGCCGAGCTCGCGGCCGGCCCGGTGGCGGGGCTCATCGTGACGCTCGGCGGCCAGACGCCGCTGTCGCTCGCGCAGCGCCTGTCCGACGCGGGCCTGCCGATCCTGGGCACCCAGCCGGAGGCGATCGACGCCGCGGAGGACCGGGGGGAGTTCGGTGCGGTGCTCGCGGCCGCGGGCCTTCCTGCTCCCGCGTTCGGTACCGCGACCAACCTGGAGGCGGCGCGTGAGACGGCGCGGCGCATCGGGTACCCCGTCCTCGTGCGGCCCTCGTACGTGCTCGGCGGGCGCGGGATGGAGATCGTCTACGACGAGGCGCAGCTGACCGAGTACGTCGATCGCGCGATCGCCGAGCAGCTGGGCGGCGACCGCGGCGGCAGCCTGCCGCCGCTGCTCATCGACCGGTTCCTCGACGACGCCATCGAGATCGACGTGGACGCCCTCTACGACGGCACCGAGCTCTACCTCGGCGGCGTGATGGAGCACATCGAGGAGGCCGGGGTGCACTCCGGCGACTCGGCCTGCGTGCTCCCGCCCGTGACGCTGTCGGTGGCGGAGCTCGCCCGGATCCGTGAGTCCACGGAGGCGATCGCGCGCGGCGTGGGGGTGCGCGGGCTCCTCAACATCCAGTTCGCGCTCGTGTCCGACGTGCTCTACGTGCTCGAGGCCAACCCGCGCGCGTCGCGCACCGCGCCGTTCGTCTCCAAGGCCACGGGCGTCTCGCTCGCCAAGGCCGCAGCGCTGGTCATGACGGGACGGTCGATCGCCCAGCTGCGGGCCGACGGGGTCCTGCCCGTCGAGGACGCGAGCGTCGTCGACCTCGACGCGCCGATCGCGGTCAAGGAGGCGGTGCTGCCCTTCAAGCGGTTCCGCACCGCGGACGGCACGGTCGTCGACACCGTGCTGGGTCCGGAGATGCGCTCGACGGGCGAGGTCATGGGCTTCGACGTCGACTTCCCGACGGCCTTCGCGAAGTCGCAGGCGGCGGCGTTCGGGGGACTGCCGACCAGTGGCCGGGTCTTCATCTCGGTCGCGGACCGCGACAAGCGCTCCATCGTCTTCCCCGTGAAGCGGCTGGTGGAGCTCGGGTTCGAGATCCTGGCGACCGAGGGCACGTCCGCCGTGCTGCGGCGCAGTGGCATCGTGGCCCGCATCGTGCGCAAGCACTCGGCGGGCCGGGGGCCGGACGGTGAGCCCACCGTCGTGGACCTCATCTCCTCCGGTGAGATCGACATGGTCGTCAACACCCCGTCGGGTCAGGGAACGCGCGCCGACGGCTACGAGATCCGGGCGGCCACCACGGCCGCCGACAAGGCCATCGTCACGACCGTGCAGCAGCTCGGCGCGGCCGTGCAGGCGATCGAGGCGCGGCAGGCGGGTCCCTTCACCGTGACGAGCCTGCAGGAGCACGACGCCGCGGCGGCGGCACGGCGGGCCGCGCGGAGCGCGGACGTGGTCGTGTGACCGCGGTCGCGTTCGGCGCTCGCCTGGCCGCAGCCATGGATGCCCACGGGCCCCTGTGCGTGGGCATCGACCCGCACGCGTCGCTCCTGGCGGACTGGGGCCTGCCCGACGACGCCGCGGGGGTGCGGGAGTTCGCACTGCGGGTCATGGACGCCGTCGCGGGACGCGTGGCGGCCGTCAAGCCGCAGGCGGCCTTCTTCGAGCGCCACGGATCGGCCGGGGTGGCCGTGCTGGAGGAGGTCGTGGCCGCGGGCCGCGAGACCGGCACGCTGGTCGTGGTGGACGCCAAGCGCGGGGACATCGGTTCGACGATGGGGGCGTACGCCGACGCGTTCCTGCGGGACGGCTCGCCCCTTGCCGGCGACGCCCTGACCGTCTCGCCGTACCTGGGCTTCGGGTCCCTGGATCCGGCGGTCGACCTCGCACTGGCCACCGGCCGGGGCCTGTTCGTGCTGTGCCTCACCTCGAACAAGGAGGGCCACGAGGTGCAGCACGCCCGCATGCAGGACGGCGCGAGCGTCGCGGCCATGGTGGCGGCGCGGGCAGCGGCGATCAACGCGGACGCGTCGCCGCTCGGTTCGGTCGGGCTGGTCGTCGGTGCGACGGTGGGCGACGCCGCGGCACGGGCCGGCGTGGACCTGCTCGGTGTCAACGGGCCGCTGCTCGCCCCGGGCGTCGGCGCGCAGGGCGCAGGGAGCGCCGAGCTGGCGCAGGTCTTCGGTGCTGCCAGGCGGCAGGTGCTCGCCTCGTCCAGCAGGGGAGTCCTGCGTGCCGGGCCTGACGTCGGTGCGCTGCGGGCAGCGGCGCTGCGGGCGGGCGTCGACGCGGGGTCGGCGCTGCGCTGAGGTCGGCGCGGCCACGGGCCGTGGTGAGGACGCGACCGTGACCACGGCCGGCTCGGTGGCGCCTCTCCAGCGAAAGATAACGGAACCTAGCGCCACCAAATCGCGCCCCTCACGCCACGGAGGGGCGCCTCACGGCGCCCGGCCTCGAAGACCGCCGGCGACGGGGTGTCGGTGCAGGTCGCTAAGGTGCGGGCCGTGGTGGACGTGACCGTGGGGCAGGCCGTGGGGCGGTACCTCGGCGCGCTGGGGGACCGGCACCCGAGCACGGCGCGCGCCTACCGCTGGGCGCTGCGCGACCTGGCCGACACGCTGGGGGACGAAGCGTTCGGCGCTGTGACGGGGGGCGACGGCCTGGGCCTGTGGCTCACGTCGCCGACCGGGAGCGGGCGCGAGCCCTCGGCGGCGTCCGTGCGGCAGCGGGCGACCGCCGCACGCGGGCTCGTGCGGTTCGCGGTCGAGGCCCGGCTGCTCGACCCCGCGACCGCGGACGTCGCACAGGGGGCGCTGCGCCGCCCCGCGACGCCGCCCGTGCTGCGCGACACGGCACCGGCCCGTCTGCTCCTCGCGCGGGCGGCCGGCAGACGCCCTCACGGGGTGTCGTGGCACGTCTGGGTCCGCTTCCGGGCGCACGTGCTGGCCCTCGCGGACACGGGCGCGCCTGAGCGCGACCTCGGGTCCGCACGCCTCGCCGACCTGGGGGAGGACCAGGTGAGCCTGACCCTCGCCGGGACGCGCTACGCCCTCGGAGAGCCGACCCGGCACGCCATGGCCGCCTGGCTCGCATCCCGTCGTGACCTCGTCGCGACGCTGCAGGGCAGCCCGCCGCCCCAGCTCTGGGTGCGCGCGCACCCCTCGGTCCACCCGCGGACCGGGGTGGTCGCCGCGGTGGGGATGCCGATCACGGGGCGCGGGCTGCGCAAGGCGTTCCAGGACGTGGTCGCCGCCCTGGTCGACGACGACGCCCGGCTGCGCAGCTGCACAGTGGCCCACGTCCGCGCCCTCGCGCCGGAGCCGGCGGCCCTTCCGTGACGGTCTCGACCGGTCCCGTCGCACCCTCGCCGTGGGGCGCGGGACGGCCCTACGGAGCGGCGTCGGCGCAGGTCGCGCGACGACACGCGGCCTCCCGCGTTGCCGAGCGGCATCCTCGTCGCTAGTTTCGTCTTCAGATCCCGCGCATCGGCGACAAGGATCTCCGGCCCAGTGACGAGAAGGTGACGCGCGTGGCTCTTCCTCCGCTGACTCCCGAACAACGAGCCGCCGCGCTCGAGAAGGCCAAGGTCGCGCGGCATGCGCGCGCCGAGGTGAAGAACCGCCTGAAGTACTCGCAGGGCTCCCTCTCGGAGGTGATCGAGCAGGGCCAGCAGGACGAGACGATCGGCAAGCTGAAGGTCGCCGCCCTGCTGGAGTCGCTTCCCGGTGTGGGGAAGGTCAAGGCCCGTGCGATCATGTCCGAGATCGGCATCTCGGAGACGCGCCGGGTGCGTGGCCTCGGCCCGCACCAGGTCAAGGCGCTCGTCGACCGGTTCGGCTGAGCGTCCCGTAAGTCCACGGCGCCCCGTCCGAGCCCGGACGGGGCGCCGCTTGCGTGTCCGGAGCCGTCCGGACAGCTCACCCCGGATCTGGAGCGGTGCACCACCCATGACGACCACGCCGGCACGGCTCACCGTGCTCGCCGGACCGACCGCCGTGGGCAAGGGGACGGTCTCGGCCGACATCCGCGCCCGGTACCCCCAGGTCTGGCTGTCCGTGTCGATGACGACCCGCGAGCCGCGACCCGGAGAGGTGGACGGGCTGCACTACCACTTCGTGACCCCCGAACGCTTCGACGAGATGGCGGCGAGGGGCGAGCTGCTCGAGTGGGCCGTGGTGCACGGTCGCAACCGCTACGGGACACCGCGGCGGCCCGTGGTCGAGCGGCTCGAGGCCGGGGAGCCGGCGCTGCTGGAGATCGACCTGCAGGGTGCGCGGCAGGTACGGCAGTCGATGCCGGACGCGCGCTTCGTGTTCCTCGCCCCGCCGTCGTGGGACGAGCTGGTCCGCCGGCTCGTCGGACGGGGGACCGAGGGCGAGGAGGAGCGGGAGCGCCGCCTCGCCACCGCCCGGGTGGAGCTCGCGGCGGAGTCCGAGTTCGACCACGTGGTCGTGAACGACGACGTGCACCGCGCGACGGACGAGATCGTGCGCCTGATGGGCGTCCGCGTCTGACGACGCACCCGCCGGGTACCCCGGACCGGGTACCATAGGGCTCGACTGCGCCGCGCGCTGCCCGATCTGGACCACGGGCCACAGCCCGCGGCGCCTGCGAATTCGCACCACTCTCCGACAGGACGGGAGTCCTCCGTGTCCGGAACCGTTGCCGCCCCCACGGGCATCACCGACCCGCCGATCGACCGCCTGCTCGAGCGCGCCGACTCCAAGTACGCGCTCGTGCTGTTCTCCGCCAAGCGCGCGCGGCAGATCAACGCCTACTACGCGCAGCTGAACGAGGGCCTGCTCGAGTACGTCGGGCCGCTCGTCGAGACGCGCCCCCAGGAGAAGCCGCTGTCGATCGCGATGCGCGAGATCGACGCGGGCCTGCTGACGTCCGAGTCGGTCCCGGAGGCCTGAGGCCTCGACCCATGCGCATCGTCCTCGGCGTCGCGGGCGGCATCGCCGCCTACAAGGCGGTGCTGCTGCTCCGGCTCCTGCGCGAGCAGGGTCACGCCGTCCGTGTGGTGCCGACGCGCGCGTCGCTGGAGTTCGTCGGGCGGGCGACCTGGGAGGCCCTGTCAGGGGAGCCCGTCACCACCGACGTCTTCGAGGACGTCGACCAGGTCGCGCACGTGGCCGTCGGCAAGGGTGCGGACCTCGTCGTCGTGGCGCCCGCCACGGCCGACCTCCTGGCCCGCGCCGCGGCGGGCCGGGCGGACGACCTCCTGACCGCGACGATGCTGGTCGCACGCTGCCCCGTGCTGCTCGCGCCCGCCATGCACACGGAGATGTGGGAGCACCCGGCGACGACCGCCAACGTGGCGACGCTGCGCGCCCGCGGTGTGCACGTCCTGGAGCCCGCCACCGGTCGGCTCACGGGTCAGGACTCCGGGGCCGGTCGGCTCCCGGAGCCGGAGGAGATCGCGCACGCGGCCCTCGCCCTCCTGGCGCCCGGACGACCGGCCGACCTGTCCGGCCGGCGCGTGGTCGTGTCCGCCGGCGGGACCCGCGAGCCCCTCGACCCGGTGCGCTTCCTCGGGAACCGGTCGTCCGGCCGCCAAGGTGTCGCGCTGGCCCACGCCGCGGAGGAACGCGGAGCGCTGGTGACGCTCGTCGCCGCCAACGTCGGGAGCGAGGTGCTCGCCGGGCTGGGCCCCGGCATCGACGTCGTCCCCGTCGAGACCGGCGAGCAGCTGCGGTCCGCGGTCCGCGCGGCCGCCAGGCTCGCCGACGTCGTCGTCATGGCCGCCGCCGTGGCCGACTACCGTCCGGCCACCACGGCGGACGCCAAGCTGAAGAAGACCGGGGACTCCACCACGCTGACACTGGTCGAGACGACCGACGTGCTGCGCGAGCTGGTCACCGACCCGCCGCGGCCCGGTCAGGTCGTCGTGGGCTTCGCAGCCGAGACGGGGGACACCGACGGTTCGGTCCTCGACCACGCGCGCGCCAAGGCCCGACGCAAGGGCGCGGACCTGCTCGTCGTGAACCCTGTCGGTGGCGGGCGTGGATTCGGCACGACCACCAACGAGATCACCGTCCTCGACGCGGACGGCGCCGTCCTCACGACGGCACAGGGCACCAAGCTCGAGGTCGGACACGCGATCTGGGACGTCGCAGTCCCGGTCGTGGACGGTCGTGCAGCAAGGCCCGACGACGCCGCTACCCTTCACGCATGACCTCTACGCCTCTCCGCCTGTTCACCTCGGAGTCCGTGACGGAGGGTCACCCCGACAAGATCTGTGACCAGATCTCCGACGCGATCCTCGACGCGATCCTCGAGCAGGACACGAGCGCCCGGGTGGCGGTGGAGACGATGGTCACCACCGGCCTCGTGCACGTGGCCGGTGAGGTGACGACGAGCGCGTACGTCGAGATCCCGCAGATCGTGCGCGAGGTGGTCCGCGGTATCGGATACACGTCGTCGCTCATCGGCTTCGACGGTGACTCCTGCGGCGTCTCGGTGTCGATCGGCCAGCAGTCGCCGGACATCGCGGCGGGCGTCGACAAGGCGATCGAGGTCCGTCAGGACGACCGGGACCTCGACCCGCTGGACCTCCAGGGGGCCGGCGACCAGGGCCTGATGTTCGGGTACGCGAGCGACGAGACCCCCTCGCTGCTGCCGTTGCCGATCTGGCTGGCGCACCGGTTGGCGGAGCGGCTCGCGCAGGTGCGCAAGGACGGCACCCTGCAGGGCCTGCGCCCCGACGGCAAGACGCAGGTGACCGTCGGCTACGACGGTGACACGCCTGTCTCGCTCGACACCGTCGTGCTGTCCACGCAGCACGAGCCGGACCTCGCCGAGTCGACCCTCGCAGCCCAGGTCGCCGAGCTCGTGGTGGCACCCGTGCTCGCGGACGCCGGTATCGAGACGTCCGGCCACCGCCTGCTGGTCAACCCCACCGGGCAGTTCGTCATCGGCGGCCCTCAGGGCGACGCCGGGCTCACCGGACGCAAGATCATCGTCGACACGTACGGGGGCATGGCACGCCACGGTGGCGGGGCCTTCTCGGGCAAGGACCCGTCGAAGGTCGACCGGTCGGCTGCGTACGCCATGCGGTGGGTCGCCAAGAACGTCGTGGCCGCCGGACTCGCGCGCCGTTGCGAGGTGCAGGTCGCCTACGCGATCGGCAAGGCGCACCCCGTCGGCCTGTACGTGGAGACGTTCGGCACGGGGACCGTCTCCGACGACGCGCTGACGGCCGCCATCCGCGAGGTGTTCGACCTCCGGCCGGCCGCGATCATCCGCGACCTGGACCTGCTGCGCCCTGTGTACCGGCGGACGGCCGCCTACGGGCACTTCGGTCGCGAGCTGCCCGAGTTCACGTGGGAGCGGACGGACCGCACGGCCGCGCTGCTCTCGGCCGTCGGCTGACGCTGCGCCCTCGGGTTCGGTACGACGAGGGGCCCGTGACGGCAGGACGTCCGCGCTCCGTGGTGGGATGTGCCCCGTGACCGGTACCCCTCCCGAGCAGCCCGCCCTGGCGGGGCTCGAGGTGCCGCCGGCGCGTCGGCGACGTGTCGCCGCGCCGCCGGGCCCCGCCGCGCGGCTCCCCGTGGCTCGTGTGTGCGTCGACCTCGCGCCGGCACACCTCGACCGGCCGTTCGAGTACGTCGTCCCTCAGACCCTGGACGCGGCGGCCCGGCCAGGCGTCCGCGTCAAGGTCCGGTTCGCCGGACAGGACGTCGACGGCTGGCTGCTCGACCGGGTCGAGCACGCCGAGCACGAGGGTCGTCTGCTGCCGGTGCGGCGCGTCGTGTCGCGCGAACCGGTCGTCACGCCGCAGGTCGCGGTCCTGGCGCGGGCGGTCGCCGACCGTTGGGCGGGCACGCTCGCCGACGTGCTACGTCTCGCGGTCCCGCCCCGGCACGCGCGCGTCGAGGGCGAGAGCACGTCGGACGCGGCAGCGCAGACCGCGGACGCCGCCGTGCAGAGCGCGGACACCGCCGTGCAGAGCGCGGACACCGCCGCGCCGGTCGTGGTCCCGGCCGCGCCCGGCGACGCCCCCCGGGGCGCCGGGCGGCCCGACGCACCGGGGTGGGACGCCTACCGCGGCGGTCCTGCGTTCCTGCGCCACGTGCACGCCGGGGGCGCCCCGCGCGCCGTGTGGACGGCGTTGCCCGGCACCGGCGACCGACGGTGGGCGGCGGCGCTCGCCCAGGCGGTCGCGACGTGCGTCCACGGCGGACGTGGTGCGCTCGTGGTGCTGCCCGACCGCCGTGACGTCGACCGGGTGTGCGCGGCGCTCAGGGAGGTGGACCTCCTGGACGTCGCCGACGGCGGCGTGGTCGCGCGGCTCGTGGCCGACGACGGTCCCGCGGCCCGGTACCGCGCGTTCCTCGCGGCGCTGCGGGGTCGTGCCCGCGTCGTGGTCGGCACCCGCGCGTCGGCGTTCGCACCCGTCGCGGACCTGGGCCTGGCGGTCTGCTGGGACGACGGCGACCTGCAGCACGCCGAGCCGCGGGCGCCGTACCCGCACGTCAGGGACGTCCTCGCGCTGCGCTCGGAGCTCGAGGGCGCCGCGCTGCTCGTCGGTGGGCACGCCCGGACGGTCGAGGCGCAGCAGCTCGTCGTCTCCGGGTGGGCGCGCGAGGTGGTGGCGGACCGTGCGGTCGTCCGGGCGTGCACGCCGCGGGTCACCGCGCTGACGAGCGTCGAGCTCGCGCGGGAGGGCCCGGCCGCCGCCGCGCGGCTGCCGGCGCCGGCCTGGCGCGTCCTGCGCGACGCGCTGGCTGTGGGTCCCGTCCTGGTCCAGGTCCCACGTGCGGGCTACGTCCCCGTCGTCGCGTGCGTCCGCTGCCGCACGCCTGCTCGGTGCGGTGCGTGCCACGGACCGCTGGGACTGACGCGTGGCGACGGTCCGCCGGCGTGCGGCTGGTGCGGACGTCTCGCGACCGACCGGCGGTGCGACGAGTGCGGCGCCTCGGGCCTGCGCTCGGTGCGCGTCGGGTCGGAACGCACCGCCGAGGAGCTCGGGCGTGCGTTCCCCGGCACCACCGTCCGGGTCTCGGGTGCCCGCGTCGAGGGGGGAGTCCTCGCGGAGGTGCCGGACCGGCCGGCGCTGGTCGTCGCGACCCCGGGTGCCGAACCGTACGCGCCGTCGGGCTACGCGGCGGCCGTCCTGCTGGACGCCGCGGTCGCGAGCGCCGGTGAGCGACTGGGCGCCGAGGTGGACGCGCTGCGGCGCTGGCTGGCCGCGGCCGCGCTCGTCCGACCCGCCGGCGACGGGGGTCAGGTGCTGCTGGTCGGTGACGGGGCGGCGCGCCCCACGCAGGCGCTCGTCCGGTGGGACCCCGCCGGACTCGCCGAGCGTGAGCTCGACGAACGTACCGAGCTGCGGCTGCCGCCCGCCGTGCGGGTCGCAGCCCTGACGGGCACCCGTGACGCGGTGGCGGCGGTCGTCGCGCGTGTCGAGGTTCCCGCGCTCGAGGTCCTCGGCCCCGTGCCGCAGCCGGTCGACGAGCAACGGGGGCCCGCGCTCGAGCCCGAGGTGCGTGCGCTCCTGCGCGTGCCTCCGGCCCAGGGCGCGACGCTCGCGCGAGCCGTCGCCGCGTCGCTGGCGATCCGTAGCGCGCGGCGTGAGGGCGGCACCGTCCGCGCCCAGGTGGACCCGACCGACCTGCTGTGACGTGCTGAGGTCCCGTCGACGCGACCTAGGATCGAGTCCATGCGTCTGCTCTTCGCGGGAAGCCCCGCGGCCGCCGTGCCGTCCCTCGAGGCACTCCTGGAGTCCCGCCACGAGGTGGTCGCCGTCCTGACCCGTCCGGACGCCCGGGTGGGGCGGGGACGGACGCTGCAGCCCTCGGCCGTCGGGGCGGTCGCGCACGACCGTGGCCTGCCCGTCCTGACACCCCGGACGCTGCGGGACCCCGACGCGGTCGCGCAGATCACCGAGCTGCACGTGGACGCGGCGCCCGTCGTGGCGTACGGGGTGCTCGTGCCCGCGGACCTGCTGGACGTGCCCCCGCACGGCTGGGTGAACCTGCACTTCTCCGTCCTGCCCGCCTGGCGTGGTGCAGCGCCCGTCCAGCACGCGATCATGGCGGGGGACGAGGTGACGGGCGCCTCCACGTTCCGCCTGGAGCAGGGGCTCGACACCGGTCCGGTGTACGGCACGCTCACCGAGACGATCCGGCCGACCGACACGTCCGGAGACCTGCTGGGTCGCCTGTCGACCGCCGGTGCCGAGCTGCTGGTGCGCACGCTCGACGCGCTCGAGGACGGGGTGCTGGAGCCCGTCCCGCAGCCCACCGACGGCGTGAGCCACGCACCGAAGCTCACGGGCGAGGACGCACGCGTCCGGTGGAGCCACCCCTCGTACGCCGTCGACCGCCGGATCCGCGGCTGCACCCCGGCCCCGGGCGCGTGGACGACGCTGCCGGACGGCCAGCGGCTCGGGCTCGGTCCCGTCCGGCCCGTCCCTGACGTGACCGACCTGCGCCCGGGTGAGATCCGCGCCGACAGGCGCGACGTCCTCGTGGGCACCGGGGCCGGAGCGGTGCGCCTCGGCGACGTCACCCCACCCGGCCGGCGCCCGATGCCGGCCGCTGACTGGGCGCGCGGCGCGCGTCCCGCCGCCGGGACGGTCCTGGGCCACGACACCCAGGACGCCGACGCAGCGACGGCAGGTGCCCGATGAGCCGCGACGAGGCGCGCGGGCGGGGCGGGCGCGGGGGCGACGCCCGCCGTGACGCCCGCGGACGTCAGCGTGGCGAGGCCCGCGTCGAGGGCAGGGCCGCACGCACCACCGCGGCACCGGCCCAGCGGGCGCGCGCCGGTGATCCCGCGCGCGGCGCGGCCTACGACACGCTGCGGGCCGTCGCGGGGTCGGACGCCTACGCGAACCTCGTGCTGCCGCCCCTGCTCCGCGAGCGCCGCGTCGGCGGGCGGGACGCGGCGTTCGCCACGGAGCTGGCCTACGGGACGTTGCGACTGCAGGGGCGGTACGACGCGGTCCTCGCGCAGGCAGCGTCGCGACCGCTCGACCAGATCGACCCCCCTGTGCTCGACGTGCTGCGCCTGGGGGCGCACCAGCTGCTCGGCATGCGCGTCGCCGCGCACGCCGCCGTGTCCGAGACCGTGGGGCTGGCGCGTGAGCGGGTGGGTGCCGGTGCCGCGCAGTTCGTCAACGCGGTGCTGCGCAGGGTGTCCGAGCGGTCGCTCGACGAGTGGTCGACCCGGATCGGTGACGCCGCGGACCCCCGGGGTGACGACCCGGTGGCGCGGCTGGCGGCCGTGGAGAGCCACCCGGCCTGGGTGGTGCGCGCGATGCGCGAGTCCCTGGTGGGGTCCGGGCGGTCGGCGGACGAGCTGGCGTCGCTGCTGGCGGCCGACAACGCGGCGCCGCGTGTGACGCTCGTCGCGCGCCCGGGGCTCGTGTCACCCGAGGAGCTCGCGGAGCAGACGGGGGCACGACCCGCGGGGCTCGCGTCGACCGCCCTGGTGATGGCCGGCGGTGACCCGGGCGACGTCCCGGCCGTGCGGGACGGTCTGGCGGGGGTGCAGGACGAGGGCTCGCAGCTGGTGACGCTGGCGTTCGTGGCGGCACCCGTCGAGGGGAAGGACGAGCGCTGGCTCGACCTCTGCGCGGGCCCGGGGGGCAAGGCAGCGCTCCTCGGCGCGCTGGCGGCGCAGCGGGGCGCGCGACTGGTCGCGAACGAGGTGCAGCCGCACCGCACGCGCCTGGTCGAGCAGGCGCTGCGAGCGGTCCCGCCCGCAGCGGTCGAGGCGGTGCGCACGGGCGACGGACGCCAGGTCGGGGAGCAGGAGCCCGGGGCGTACGACCGCGTGCTGCTGGACGCGCCGTGCACCGGGCTGGGTGCCCTGCGGCGGCGCCCGGAGTCGCGGTGGCGCCGCACGCCGGCGGACCTGGCGACGCTCAGCGGGCTGCAGCGTGAGCTCCTGGCGTCGGCCATCGCCGCGGTGCGACCGGGGGGAGTGGTGGCGTACGTGACGTGCTCGCCGCACCTCGCGGAGACGCAGCTGGTGGTCCTCGACGCGGTGCGCGCAGCGGCGCGCGCAGGGACGTCGGTCGAGGTCGTGGACGCGACGCCCGTGATGGGCCAGGTCGCGCCGTCGTGGGAACCCGTCGCAGGGCGCACGGACGTGCAGCTGTGGCCGCACGTGCACGGCACGGACGCGATGCACCTGACGCTGCTGCGGCGCGTCTGACGGCGGGAGCGCGCCTGCGTGCGTCGGCTGGGTAGCGTGGGCACGTGGCTCCCGTGCTGATCAACCCGAGCATCCTGTCCGCAGACTTCGTGAACCTCGAGCGGGACCTGCAGGTGATCGCCTCTGCGGACTACGCGCACGTGGACGTGATGGACCAGCACTTCGTGCCGAACCTGACGATCGGGCTCCCGGTGGTGCGTCGGCTGGCGGACGTCAGCCCGGTGCCGCTCGACGTGCACCTCATGATCGAGGACGCGGACCGGTGGGCGCCGCAGTACGCCGCGGCGGGCGCGGCGTCGGTGACGTTCCACGCGGAGGCGACGCAGGCACCGGTGCGGCTCGCGCGGGAGCTGCGGGCGGGCGGTGTGCGCGCGGCGGTGGCGCTGCGCCCCGCGACACCCGTCGAGCCGTTCCTGGACCTGCTGGCCGAGGTCGACATGGTGCTGGTGATGACGGTCGAACCGGGCTTCGGAGGTCAGGCCTTCATCGAGGGGACCCTGGCCAAGATCCGGCGGACCCGCGCCGCGATCGACGCAGCCGGTGCCGCCACCTGGGTCCAGGTCGACGGCGGGGTGTCGCGCGACACGATCGGGCGCATCGCACGAGCGGGCGCCAACGTGTTCGTCGCGGGGTCCGCGGTGTACGGGGCGCAGGACGTCCCCGGGGAGATCGCGGCACTGCGGCGCCTCGCGGAGCACCCGACGACGGAGGCATGAGCCGCCCCTGCTCGGCGTGGACGTGCGACGTCCCGGAATGCGCGCTGTGGCATCATCGTTGACGAACACACACGTGCTCCGGGGTCGGTGAAAGTCCGAGCCGGCGGTGACAGTCCGCGACCCGTGAGCCCCGCGAGGGGTGAGCGGTTGACCTGGTGGAACTCCAGGACCGACGGTGAAAGTCCGGATGGGAGGAGACGCGTGCGCGGTGCGCCCCAGGCGTGCCGTGCCGGTGCGGCATGCCGCCCGAGCGACCCCGGAGCCTTCGAGGCGACGGAGGTGCAGGGCGATGAGCACGACGACGAGTGCGACGTCCGTGCCCGGACCCGACCCGGCCGTGCCTGGCGTCTCCCTGCAGGAGCTCGCGGCGATGCGCCGCGCCCTGGAGCTCGCCGGTCGCGGCCCCCGCGGCGCGAACCCGCAGGTGGGGTGCGTGGTGCTCGCCCCCGACGGCAGGACGCTCGGTGAGGGGTGGCACCAGGGCGCAGGGACGCCGCACGCCGAGGTCGCGGCTCTCGCCGACGCCCGCGAGCGCGGGGCCGACGTGCGCGGGGCGACGGCGGTCGTGACCCTCGAGCCGTGCGACCACACGGGACGCACCGGCCCCTGCTCGGTGGCTCTGCTGTCGGCGGGCGTCGCACGAGTCGTGGTCGGGGTGAGCGACCCGAACCCGGTGGCGGCCGGGGGAGCGGACCGGCTGCGCGCGGCGGGGGTCGACGTCGTCACCGGTGTGCTGGCGAACGAGGGCGCGGCGGCGCTGGGGCCGTGGCTGCCGGCGGTGCGTCGTGGGCGGCCGTTCGTGACGTTGAAGATCGCCACGACGCTCGACGGGCGGGTCGCGGCCGTCGACGGCACGAGCCGCTGGATCACCTCGGAGGTGGCGCGGCGGCACGCGCACGCGCTGCGCGCGCAGGTCGGGGCGGTCGTCGTGGGGACGGGGACAGCCCTGGTGGATGACCCGTCCCTGACGGCGCGCAGGGGTGACGGGTCGATGGTCGACGAGCAGCCGCTGCGGGTCGTCGTGGGGACGCGGGACGTGCCGCCGGGTACGCGGCTGCGCGGACCGGGCGGCGAGCTGGTGCAGGTCCGCACGCACGACCCGGCCCGGGTCCTGGCCGCGCTGCAGGAGCGTGAGGTCCGTCACGTCCTGGTCGAGGGTGGCCCGACGCTCGCGGCCGCGTTCCTGGCGGCGGGTCTGGTCGACGAGGTCCACGCGTACGTGGCGCCCGTCCTGCTGGGGGCCGGTGCGGGCGCCATCGGGGACCTCGGCATCACGACGATCTCGGACGCGCTGCGGCTGGTGCCGACCGAGGTCCTGCCGCTGGGAGCCGACGTGCTCGTCGTCGCGACCCCCGAGCACCCACCGCGCGGCACCGCGGAGCCGATCGCACGCACGTCCACCGAGAAGGAGAGCTGATGTTCACGGGGATCGTCGAGGAGATGGGCACGGTCGTGGCACTCGTGCCGGGGGACGGTGACGAGGCCGACGCGCGCCTGCGGGTCCGCGGGCCGCTGGTCACGTCGGACGCGTCGCTGGGCGACTCGATCGCGGTGAGCGGCGTGTGCCTGACCGTGGCCGAGCTGCCGGGCGACGGGACGTTCGTCGCGGACGTCATGCCCGAGACGATGCGCCGCTCGGCGCTGGGCGACCTCGTCGAGGGTGACTCCGTGAACCTGGAGCGCGCGCTGGCCGTCGGGGGCCGGTACGGCGGGCACGTCGTGCAGGGCCACGTCGACGGCGTGGGCGTGGTCCGGTCGCGCCGCCCGGGGCCGCGGTGGGACGACATCGAGATCGCGTTGGACCGGTCGCTCGCGCGCTACGTCGCGGAGAAGGGCTCGATCACGGTGCAGGGCGTGTCACTCACGGTCACGCACGTGGGCGACGACGTCTTCGGCGTGTCACTGATCCCCACGACCCTGCAGGCCACGACCCTCGGTTCGCTCGCGCCCGGTGCGCAGGTGAACCTCGAGGTGGACGTGCTCGCGAAGTACACCGAGCGGCTCCTGACCACCGCGGGGGTGACCCGGTGAGCGGGGAGATCCGGCTGGGGACGGTCGAGGAGGCCCTCGAGGCGCTGCGCGCGGGGCGGCCGGTGCTGGTCGCCGACTCCGAGGACCGGGAGAACGAGGCCGACGTGGTGCTGGCGGCGCAGTCCGCGACGCCCGAGTGGGTGGCCTGGACGATCCGGCACTCGTCGGGCTACCTGTGCGCCCCGATGACGGCGGCACGGGCCGACGCGCTCGACCTGCCGTTGATGGTGCCGCACAGCCAGGACCCGCGCCGCACGGCGTACACCGTGACGGTCGACGCCGCGACGGGGGTGTCCACGGGCATCTCGGCCGCCGACCGGGCGCGCACGCTGCGTGTGCTGGCGGATCCGGCGGCGGGCCACAACGACCTGATCCGCCCGGGGCACGTCCTGCCGCTGCGCGCGGTCCCGGGCGGGGTGCTGCACCGGGCTGGGCACACCGAGGCGGCGGTCGACCTGTGCCGTCTTGCGGGTCTGGAGCCCGTGGCCGGGATCGCCGAGCTCGTGCGGGACGACGGGCAGATGGTCCGGCTGCCGGAGGCCGCACACATCGCCGCCGAGGCGGGGCTGGTGCTCCTGACGATCGCGGACCTGCGTGCCTGGCGCACCGCGAACGACGACCTCGAACCCGCCGCTCCCACCGAGCTCGGCACGGCGCCTCGCGTCCACCCGACGCACACCGCGTACCTGCCGACGCGTCACGGTGACTTCCGCATCCACGGGTTCCGCGACCTGCGCACGGGTGACGAGCACGTCGCGCTCGTGTCGACCGCGGGGCTCGTCGACGAGCCGACCGTGCGGGTGCACTCGGAGTGCCTCACGGGCGACGCGTTCGGGTCGGCGCGCTGCGACTGCGGCCCGCAGCTCGACGCAGCGCTCGAGATCGCGGCCGCGGAGGGCGGGGCCGTGGTGTACCTGCGCGGGCACGAGGGCCGGGGCATCGGTCTGCTCGCGAAGGTCGCCGCGTACGCGCTGCAGGACGACGGCCGTGACACCGTGGAGGCCAACATCGACCTCGGGTGGCCCGCGGACCGTCGTGAGTACGGTGCTGCGGCCGCGATCCTCGCGGACCTGGGTGTGCGCCGGGTGCGGCTGCTGACGAACAACCCCGCCAAGGTCGCGGGGCTGCGCGCGCACGGCATCGACGTGACCGAGGTCCGTGGCCTCGAGGTCGGTCGCACCCCGCACAACGAGGCGTACCTGCGCACCAAGGCCACCAGCATGGGTCACGTGCTGCACCTCGACGGCGGCACGCGCCTCGAGCCGGCCGTGCACGTGGCACCTGTCCTGGCTGCTCCCGCACCCGCGGGGGCCGACACCACCGACCACACGTTCGACCCTCTGGAGGAGCTGGCATGAGCGGCGCAGGCGCACCCACCCTGGACCTGGACGGCCGCGGCCTGCGGGTCGTCGTCGTGGCGGCCAGCTGGCACACCGAGGTGATGGACGGACTGGTCGCCGGTGCGCAGCGCGCACTGGCCGAGGCCGGGGTCGAGGACGTCACGACCGTGCGCGTCCCCGGCTCGTTCGAGCTGCCCGTGGCCGCGCAGCGCGCCGCGGGCACGGCCGACGCGGTCGTCGCGCTCGGCGTGGTGATCCGCGGCGGGACCCCCCACTTCGACTTCGTGTGCCAGGCCGCCACCTGGGGTCTGACGCAGGTCGCCCTGCGCACCGGGGTGCCGGTGGGCTTCGGGGTGCTCACGTGCGACGACGAGCAGCAGGCGCTGGACCGTGCCGGCCTGCCCGGGTCGCACGAGGACAAGGGTGCCGAGGCGGCCCAGGCGGCGGTCGCGACCGCCCTGACCCTGCGCACCTGGGGTGACGCGTGACGGACGCGTGTGCACCGGCGGTCGGACGGGCGTCTAGGCTCGGCGCGTGAAGTCGTTCGAGGAGCTGTTCGCCGAGCTGTCCCACAAGGCCGCCACCCGCCCCGCGGGGTCCGGTACCGTCGCCGAGCTCGACGCCGGTGTCCACGCCATCGGCAAGAAGGTCGTCGAGGAGGCCGCCGAGGTCTGGATGGCCGCCGAGCACGAGACCGACGAGCGTGCCGCCGAGGAGATCTCGCAGCTGCTGTACCACCTGCAGGTGCTCATGCTCGCCAAGGGCCTGACGCTGCAGGACGTGTACACGCACCTGTGACGGCGCCGCCGACCGTCACGCCCCCGACCGCCACCACCGAACCACCGAGGACACCGTGCTGAGGATCGCCGTCCCCAACAAGGGCTCCCTGTCGGAGCCCGCCTGCGAGATGCTGCGCGAGGCGGGCTACCGCCAGCGCCGCGACTCCCGTGAGCTGGTTCTGCCGGACCCGGACAACGACGTGGAGTTCTTCTTCCTGCGTCCGCGCGACGTCGCCGTGTACGTCGGCGCCGGGACCGTCGACGTCGGGATCACGGGCCGGGACCTGCTCATCGACTCCGCGTCGTCGGCGGTCGAGCACCTGCCCCTGGGGTTCGCCCGCTCGACGTTCCGGTTCGCCGGCACCGCCGGGCGCCTGACCGACGCCCGGCAGGTGGCCGGCCTGCGGGTCGCCACCTCGTACTCCGAGCTCGTCGGCGCCTACCTGCGCGAGCGCGGCATCGAGCCGGCGGCCATCGTGCGGCTCGACGGAGCCGTGGAGTCCGCCATCCAGCTCGGCGTCGCGGACGTCATCGCCGACGTCGTCGAGACCGGGTCGACGCTGCGCGCCGCCGGGCTCGAGGTCTTCGGCGAGCCGATCCTGCGCTCCGAGGCCGTCCTGGTGCGCCGCGCCGACGTCGACCAGCCCGCGGGCCTCGACATCCTGACGCGGCGGCTGCAGGGCGTGCTCACGGCCCGCGAGTACGTCCTCATGGACTACGACGTGCCGCTGGAGCTCGTCGAGGCGGCCGTGGCCATCACCCCGGGCCTGGAGTCGCCGACCGTGTCACCGCTGCACAACGGGCAGTGGGCCGCCGTGCGTGCCATGGTGCCGCGCAGCCAGACCAACCGCGTCATGGACTCCCTGTACGACGTCGGCGCGCGCGCGATCCTCGTCACCTCGATCCTGGCGTGCCGGGTCTGACATGACGGCCGACGACGACCTCGCCGCCCCGTTCCGACCCCGCCTCGCACGGGTCGTGTCGCTCGCCGTGGCGGCCGCGGTCGTCGTGCTGACGCTCGTGCTGGTCGCGACGATGCCGGGCCTGGCGACCCTCGACCAGATCGGCTTCATGCTGTTCGCCCTGGCGATCGCCTGGTTCTGCTGGCGGCAGGCGTCGGTGAGCGCCGTCCCGGACGACACCGGCCTGCGGGTGCGCAACCTGCTGATCACCACGCACGTCGCGTGGGCGCAGGTGGTCTCCGTGCGGTTCGGTCAGGGGCGCCCCTGGGTCCAGCTGGACCTGGCAGACGGCGACACCATCGCCGTCATGGGCGTGCAGCGCTCCGACGGGGAGCGCGCCGAGCGCGAGGCGCGTCGGCTCGCGACGCTCGTCGCCCGACGCACCGCGACCGCCGCCGACGACTGACGGCAGCGCACGGCGCGCGACGGGCACGTGCCGCGACGCGACCCCGCAAGGAAGGGCGCGTCAGTCGGCCGTGACGGCGTGCACGCCCGCGACGGCGGCCGCCAGGAACGCCGCGGGGTCGGCGTCCAGGCCGCGCCCCATGGTCGACAGCCGCACCGGGCAGCTCCGCAGCGCGTCGAGCAGGTCCGTGCCTGCGACCTCGGCCACGGCCGTGTGGCGGCCCTGCGGCACCGCGAGCGCGGCGGCCTGACCGGCGACGCGGTCCGCGAGCGCGGTCCACGCGGCGGGCTCCGGATCGGCTGTGAGGTCCTGCGGCGTGCCGGGCAGGTCGCCGGAGAACACCGGGACGACCACGTCGGCGGGGGACAGCGCGACCCGGCCGTACGCCGTCAGGGAGTGGTGCGACACGCCCAGGTGACGCTCGCGCGCGTCGGCCCCGGACACCCGCAGGGACGCGACGGGACGCCCCCCGAGCACGCCCGCCGCGTTGAGGGCCTCGCCGGCCGCGACGCCCGAGAAGCCCCACCGCGTGCCGGTGCCGAGGTTCCCCGGGCCCTGCGCCACGACCACGAGGTCCGCGCCGACGACGTGCCGCGCGGCGAGCAGCCCGGTGTGGACCGTGACGGCTTCGAGGTCGCCGCCGAACGCCTGACCCGTTGTCACGCACGCCGCGATCCACCCGGCGGTGCGCAGGCCGTCCACCGCGCGCGAGAACCACGCGGGCAGCGCACCTCCGTCGGTCATGACGTACGCGACACGCGGCGCCTCCCGGCCCAGGCGCGCGGCCGCGGCACGGGCGCCGGCGATCACCGCAGGCAGCGCCGAGTGCAGGTCCGCGACCACCACGGGCAGCCCTGCGAGGTCGTCGGCGTCGCGCAGCACGTCGTGGTGCGGCGACTCCTGGTCGTCCACGCCGAGCACCATGGCCTGCAGCGGGGTGTAGCGGGCCTTGACGAGGTGGCCCGGGCCGGGCAGCGGGTCGGGCACCAGCGCGTCCGTGCGTGCCACGACGAGCGCGTACCCCCCGGTGCCCAGTCCTCGCAGGAGCGCGGTCGCGTTGAGGAGCACGTGCGCACCCGGGACGACCTCGCCCACGAGGTGCGGGTAGGACAGCGCACGGACCGTGCGGTCCTCACCGTCGAGCGCCACCGTCGACTCGCAGGCACCGTCCCACCGGGCCCGGCACTCCGTCACCACTCCCGCACGCCATGCGATCACGCGCCCACGCTACCGGCGTGCCGTGCGCCGTCCGCGCCCGCGAGGGCACCGGTGACGACTACCGTGGTGCTCGATGCCTCCCGCGATCCCGCCCGCCGAGCGCCTGCTCAACCTCGTCATCGCCCTGGTGAACACCCCTGGCCGCATGACGAAGGAGCAGGTGCGCACCTCCGTCGCCGGGTACGGGGACGCCCGCTCGGACGAGGCCTTCGAGCGGATGTTCGAGCGGGACAAGGACACCCTGCGCGAGCTGGGGATCCCGGTCCTGACCGTGACGCACGCCGGGCACGGTGACGACATCGGGTACCGCATCGACACGGCGAGCTGGTCGCTGCCCGCGATCGAGCTGACGGCCGCCGAGCTGGGCGTCCTGGCGCTGGCGGCGCAGGTGTGGCAGGACCAGTCGCTGCGCGCGGACTCGACGCGCGCCCTGACCAAGCTGCGCGCGGTGGGCGCGGCCCCCGAGGTGCACGACCTCGTGGCCGGGCTGGCCCCGCGCGTGCGGGCCGGGGGAGACGCGTTCGCGCCCCTGGTGGACGCCGTGCAGAACCGGCAGGCCGTCCGGTTCACGTACCACGCAGCGACGACCGGTGAGGTGCGCGAGCGGCGCGTCGAGCCGTGGAAGCTGCTGGCCCGCCGCGGGGGCTGGGTGCTGCTCGCGCGGGACCGTGACCGTGACGCGAGCCGCTCGTTCCGGCTCAGCCGCATCCGCGGTGCCGTCCGGCCCCTGGGCGGCCCGGGCGCGTTCGACGCACCGACCGCGCAGGAGCTGGCCGACGCGTCGCACGCGTGGATGGGCGACGGGCCGGAGCGCACGGCCCTGCTCGCGGTGACACCGCACCGGGCGGAGGCGCTGCGGGCACGTGCCACACCCGTCCCGACGGACCGCCCGCTGCCTGCCGGCGCCGACCTCGTCCTGGAGGGCCGTGATCTCGTGGCAGTGCCCTACCGCCTGGACTGGGAGCTGGCCGAGGAGGTCGTCGCCTACGGGGACGCCGTGGTCGTCCTCGACCCGCCGCAGGTGCGCGACGCGGTCGTCGGGATGCTGCGCGTCGCGGCGACGCTGGACGCGCTGCGGCCACCGGGCACCGACGCGGCCGGCCCCACGGATCGCCGTGACTCCGACGTCGAGGAGGCCCGGGGTGCCTGAGCGCGCGAGCGACCGCCTGGTGCGGATGCTGGGGATGATCGCCTACCTCGAGCGGCACGAGGACGTTCCCGTGGACCAGGTCGCGGCCCAGTTCGGCGTGACGCCCGAGCAGGTGATGGCCGACATCGACACGCTGTGGGTCACGGGCACGCCCGGTTACCTGCCCGACGACCTCATCGACTTCGACGCCTCGTCGTACGAGCAGGGTGTCGTCCGGCTCACGGAGGGCCGTGGTGTGACCCGGCCCCTGCGGCTGGGGCCGCGGGAGGGTGTCGCGCTCCTCGCGGCGCTGCGTTCGCTCACGGCGCTGCGCCCGACGCTCGACGCGGAGCGTGCCGCGGCGCTCGACTCGGTGCTCGCCAAGGTGCAGGCCGCGACCGGTGACGCGGCTGCCGGGGCACCGGTCGACGTCGAGCTCCAGGTCGGCGCCGTGCCCGCCGTCGCTGCGGCGATCGGGACCGCCCTGACAGGCCGTCACCGGCTGCGCCTGCGGTACGTCGACGCGTCCGACGTCCTCACCGAGCGCGAGGTCGACCCCGTCCGGCTGGTCACGCGGGACGAGCACTCGTACCTGGTGGCCTGGTCCCTGGCTGCGGACGCCGAGCGCAGGTTCCGCGTCGACCGCATCGTCGAGGCGACGGTCCTGGACACCCCTGCGGACGAGCACCCGCTCGCCGACGACGACGTCGACTTCCAGCCCGACGCGTCGGGCGACCTCGTCACGGTCAGGCTGGCGGGACGGGCTCGGTGGGTCGCCGAGACCGTGCCCGTCGAGCGCACGCGCGAGCTCGACGACGGGGCCTTCGAGGTCGACCTGCGCGTCGTGCAGCCCGCGTGGCTGCGGCACCTGCTCCTGCAGGTCGCCGACGAGGTCCTCGAGGTCCGCCCGGCGCACGTCGCGCGGGACACGGCCGCCACGGCGCGGGCGGCGCTCGACGCGTACGGCCCGCTGCTCGGCACGACGACGGGGGAGTCCTGACGTGCTCTGGTTCACGGTGTGGACGGTCCTGGTGCTGGCGACCCTCGCGGGGGCGTTCCTGGTGGGGCGGCGGCTCTGGCGCTCGGCGGTCGCGCTCGGGCACGAGCTGGTCCGGGCCGGTGACGCCGCACAGCGGCTCGCGAACCGCGCCGCCGAGCTCGAGGAGCAGGCGCGCGCGGCCCACCTCGAGGTGCGCCCGGCACTGGGCGCCGACGCCGACGCGCTGCGCGACCGCGTCGAGCAGCTGCGCGCCGCTCGACGCGAGCGACGCGCACGGCGTCGCGACAGGCACCGTGCGACGGTCGCTGACGCGTCCACCCGCTGGCTCGGCTGATATCGGCGGACCTGCCGCCGCGGCCTTCCCGCGAGGTGAGGTGCTCCGGCACGCCGGAGCGACGACATAGACTCGCGGGCACAGGAACACACCGGATCACAGAGGGGTCGTCATGGGCAGGAACATCAGTGCCTGGCACGTGATCATCGTCCTGGTGGTGGTCCTGCTGCTGTTCGGGGCGAACCGCCTGCCGGGCCTGGCGAAGAGCATCGGCCAGTCCATGAAGATCTTCAAGAACGAGGTCAAGGACCTCACCGACGACGGCAAGCGTGATGACCCCGCTGCCGGCCCGGGTCCCGTGGCCGGCCCCGGGACCGACGTGCCGCCGCCGCCGCCGGCCGGGCCGCCCGCCCCGCCGCGTCCCTGAGTCGCGCGTGAGCCGGAAGCCCCGGCGCGGCGCCGAGCCCGACGGCCGCATGCCGTTGCGCGAGCACCTGCGCGAGCTACGCCGACGCGTCGTGCTCATCGCGCTCGGACTGGTCGTCGGCGGCGTCGGGGGCTGGTTCCTGTACGAGCCCGTGTTCGACCTCCTCCAGCAGCCGATCGTCGAGATCGCCGACTCACGCGGGCGGCAGGTCGCCCTGAACTTCCAGGGCGTGGCCACCGCGTTCGACATGCAGGTCAAGGTCTCGTTGTTCCTCGGTGTGCTCCTCACCGCCCCCTGGTGGATCTACCAGCTGTGGGCCTTCATCACCCCGGGGCTGACGTCCAAGGAACGTCGCTACGCGGTCGGGTTCGTCGCCGTCGCCGTCCCGCTGTTCCTCGCCGGTGCGGCACTCGCGTGGTGGGCCCTGCCCAACGCGGTGCACCTGTTCGCCGACTTCGTCCCGCCCGAGACCGTCAACTGGGTCGACGCGCAGCTGTACCTGAGCTTCGTCATGCGGGTCGTCCTGGCTTTCGGCGTCGGGTTCCTCCTCCCCGTCGTCATGGTCGCCCTCAACCTGGTCGGCCTGGTCCGCGCCCGCACGTGGCTCGCGGGGTGGCGCTGGGCCGTCCTCGTCGCGTTCGTGTTCGCCGCCATCGCGACACCGACACCCGACGCGATGACCATGCTGGCCGTCGCCATACCGATGTGCCTGCTCTTCTTCGCCGCTCTCGGCGTGTGCGTGCTGCACGACCGGCGGATCGACCGGAAGCTCGTCGCCCAGGGCCTGCCGCGGCTCGACGGCACGATGGCCGGCGACGACACCGCCGCACCGGGCACCGCATGAGCACCGTCGGGCTCGTCGTGAACCCGGTCGCCGGCACGGGGCGCGGCGGAAGCGTCGGACGCCGCGCGCACCGGCTCCTGCGTCGTGCCGGCCACGACGTGCACGACCTGTCCGCGCCCACCCTCGCACTGGCCACGGACCGCGCGCGGCAGGCCGCGACCGACGGCCTGGACGCCCTCGTCGTGGTCGGGGGCGACGGCATGGTGCACCTCGGCGTCGGGGTCGTCGCGGGCACGGACCTGCCGCTCGGCATCGTCGCGGTCGGCACCGGCAATGACGTCGCACGGTCGTTCGGCCTGCCCCGCGGCGACGTCGACCGCGCCGTCGCGGTGGTCGACAGGGCGCTGCGTGCCGGGCCCCGACGCGTCGACGCCGTCCGCGCGGGCCCACCCGACGGCGAGACGGCGCGGTGGTACGCCGGTGTCCTGTCCTGCGGTCTGGACGCCGCCGTCAACGCCCGCGCGAACGCACTGACGTGGCCGCACGGGCACGCCCGTTACCTGCGTGCGCTGGTGCCCGAGCTCGCGGCGTTCCGCCCGTACGGGTACCGCGTCCGTGTCGACGACACCACGTGGGAGTCCGCCGGCACCCTGGTCGCCGTGGCGAGCACCCCGTGGTTCGGCGGCGGGCTGCCGATCGCGCCCGGCGCCGTCCCGGACGACGGGCTGCTCGACGTCGTGCTGGCCGGCCCGTTCTCACGCAGGGAGGCCGTCGGGATCTTCCCGCGGATCTACCGCGGCCGGCACGTCGACGACCCGCGGGTGCGTGTCCTGCGCGGGCGCCGGGTCGTCGTCGAGCCCGCACCGGACCTGGGCCCGCCACCGCCCGCCGCCTTCGCGGACGGTGAGCGCCTCGGCAGCCTGCCCCTGCTGGTCGAGGTCGTCCCGGGGGCGCTCCTTCTGCTCGGGTAGCGACGTGTCGGGTGCCCGGGTGATCCCACGTGCCTAGGGTTGTCCCGTGCCCTCACGTCGCCGCAGCACCCCACGCGTCGTGCCCGACGCGCCCGAGCCGGCCCCGCCGCCGTCGCCGTCCGAGCCGTCGCCCGCCGAGCGCTACGCCGCCTCCCGACGCCGTGCCGCCGCCGACCGCGGCCGCCTCGCCGAGTTCCGTGCACGGCTCGACTTCCCCCTCGACGACTTCCAGATCGAGGCGTGCGCCGCACTGGAACGCGGCAGCGGCGTCCTCGTCGCCGCACCCACGGGCGCCGGCAAGACCGTCGTCGGCGAGTTCGCCGTGCACCTGGCACTCGCGTCCGGCCGCAAGGCGTTCTACACGACGCCCATCAAGGCGCTGTCCAACCAGAAGTACGCCGACCTGGCCCGCCTGCACGGCGCCGAACGAGTCGGGCTTCTGACCGGGGACACCACCGTCAACGGCGACGCCGACGTGGTCGTGATGACCACCGAGGTGCTGCGCAACATGCTGTACGCCGGCTCCGCGGCGCTCGACGGGCTCGGGTACGTCGTCATGGACGAGGTCCACTACCTCGCCGACAGGTTCCGGGGGCCCGTGTGGGAGGAGGTGATCATCCACCTGCCCGACGACGTGCAGCTGGTCTCGTTGTCCGCCACCGTGTCCAACGCGGAGGAGTTCGGCGACTGGCTCGCCACGGTGCGGGGCGACACCACCGTCGTGGTCAGCGAGCACCGTCCCGTCCCGCTCGGCCAGCACGTCCTGGTGGGCGACCGGCTCCTCGACCTGTACGCCGGGCACGTCGACCCCACCGCACCGGGCGTGGACCCGCCCATCAACCCCGACCTCACCCACCTGCTGCGCCGCCAGCCGCCGGGGGAGCGGGAGCGCCGCGGGCCACGCGACCGCGGGGACCGCGGACGCGGCGGCCACCGGCCCGGCACGGGCGTGCGCCCCGCGCCGCGCTTCGTGGTCGTCGACGAGCTCGACCAGGCCGGCCTCCTGCCCGCCATCGTCTTCATCTTCTCGCGCCTGGGCTGCGAGTCCGCGGTGCAGCAGTGCCTGACCGCCGGCGTGCGTCTGACGACCCCTGCGGAGCGGGCCGACATCCGGCGCGTCGCCGAGGAGCGGTGCGCGGCGATCCCGCCGGAGGACCTCGAGATCCTCGGCTACGACGCGTTCGTCGAAGGGCTCGTGCGGGGCGTCGCCGCACACCACGCGGGCATGCTGCCGCTGTTCAAGGAGACGGTGGAGGACCTGTTCTCCCGCGGCTGGGTGAAGGTCGTGTTCGCCACCGAGACCCTCGCGCTCGGCATCAACATGCCCGCCCGCTCCGTCGTGCTCGAGAAGCTCGTGAAGTGGGACGGCAGCCAGCACGTCGACGTGACGCCGGGGGAGTACACCCAGCTCACCGGCCGCGCGGGCCGTCGCGGCATCGACACCGAGGGGCACGCCGTCGTCGTCGCGCACGGCGCCCTGGACCCCGTGCAGCTCGCCGGGCTCGCCTCACGGCGCCTGTACCCGCTGCGCTCCTCGTTCCGCCCCACCTACAACATGGCCGTCAACCTCGTCGCGCAGGTCGGGCGCGAGCGGGCCCGCGACGTCCTCGAGACGTCGTTCGCGCAGTTCCAGGCGGACCGCGGCGTGGTGGGGCTGGCACGTCAGGCGCAGACGCACGCCGAAGCGCTGGAGGGCTACGCCGAGGCGATGTCGTGCCACCTCGGCGACTTCGGCCAGTACATGGACCTGCGCCGGGCGATCACCGACCGCGAGCGCGGCCTGGCGAAGGCCCAGGCCGCGACACGGCGCGCCGACGTCGCCCGCACCCTCGAGGGCCTGCGCGTCGGTGACGTCGTGGAGATCCCCGCCGGACGGCGCCCGGAGCACGCGGTCGTCGTCGACCCCGGCGGCAAGGGCGGGTTCGACGGGCCGCGCCCGACCGTCCTGACCACGGACCGCCAGGTCCGCCGGCTGACCGTCGCGGACGTGGGGACCGGCCTGCGCACCGTCGGACGGCTCAAGGTCCCCGGCCGGTTCGAGGTCCGGGTGCCCGCAGCGCGGCGCGACCTGGCGGCGCGGCTGCGTTCCCGGCTCGACGAGCTCGACCTCGCGCCGGCACCCGCGCGCGCGGCCGGCCGGCGCGCGGAACGCAGGTCGGCGGCCGCCGACGACGCCGAGCTCGAGGCGCTGCGTCGCGAGCTGCGCGCGCACCCGTGCCACCGGTGCCCGGAGCGGGAGGACCACGCGCGGTGGGCCGAGCGCTGGGCCCGTCTGCGGGACGAGCACGCCGCCCTCGTGCGGCGGATCGCGGGACGCACCGGCTCCATCGCGGCCGTGTTCGACCGCATCTGCGACGTGCTGCGCACGCTCGGGTACCTCACGACGGACGAGTCGGGCGCGCTGCAGGTCACGCAGGACGGTGGCTGGCTGCGCCGCCTGTACGCGGAGAACGACCTGGTGCTGGCGGAGTGCCTGCGCCGCGGCGTGTGGGACGAGCTCGACGTGCCCGGGCTCGCCGCGGCGGTCTCCACGATCGTGTACCGGTCGCGTCGGGACGACGACACCGAGGCGCGGGTGCCCGGCGGACCGGACAGCAGGCTCGGGCGGGCGCTCGACGCCGCGGTCCGGGCGTGGTCGGAGCTCGAGGACCTCGAGCACGACGCGCGGCTCGAGACGATCCAGCCCCTCGACTTCGGGCTCGTCGAACCGATCCACCGGTGGGCCGCGGGTCGCAGCCTCGACGCCGTCCTGCGCGGGTCCGACCTCGCTGCCGGGGACTTCGTGCGGTGGTGCAAGCAGGTGATCGACGTCCTCGACCAGATCTCGGGCGCGGCGCCCACGGCCCGGCTCCGCACCACGGCCGACCGCGCGGTGACCGCACTGCGCCGCGGCGTCGTGGCGTACTCGGCGGTCTGAGCGGGAAAGTGGCGTCGGACACCTGTCCGACCCGCGCACGCCACGAGCGTCCGGGTGGCTCTATCGTGGGCCGATGTGACCTCGACCCTCTACCGGCACGGCGTCGTGCACTCTCCCACGGACCCCTTCGCCGAGGCGCTGCTCGTCGACGACGGGGTGATCGCCTGGCTCGGCTCGGACGACACCGCTGACGGCCTCGTCGCCGGCGTCGACGAGGTCGTCGAGCTGCGGGGCGCGCTGGTGGCGCCCGGGTTCGTCGACGCCCACGTGCACCTCCTCGAGACCGCCCTGGCCGCTGCGGGGCTGGACCTGACGGCGGCCGGGGGAGTATCGAGCGCGGCCGCGGCGCTGGACGCCGTCGCCCGTGTGGCAGCGACCCGCGCCCCGGGGGACCGCCGCGTCGTGCACGGCACGAGGTGGGACGAGACCACGTGGCCCGAAGGACGGCCCCCGTCCCGGCAGGAGCTCGACGTCGCCGGGCAGGGCCTGCCGGTCTACCTGGCGCGCGTCGATGTGCACTCCGCCGTGGTCTCCAGCGCGCTGGCCGACCTCGCCGGGCTGCGGCACCTGCCCGGCTGGTCGGACGACGGCCGCGTCACGGGTGCCGCGCACCACGCCGCGCGCGACGTGGCGCGGGCCGTCGGCCCCCACGAACGCAGCGAGCTGTACCGCGACGCCCTCGCACGGGCCGCGGCGCAGGGCATCGTCTCCGTCCACGAGCAGTCCGCCCCCCACGTCGACACCCGCGACGGGCTGCGTGAGCTCCTGACGACCACCGCGGACGCCGCCTCGGGGCTGCCGCTCGTCATCGGGTACCGCGCCGAGCAGTGCGTGACGGTGGACGACGCCCGCGCGCTCCTGGCGGACCTGCCGGGCCTGACGGGGATCGGGGGCGACCTCAACGTCGACGGGTCCATCGGCTCACGGACCGCCGCCCTGCGCCAGCCGTACGCCGACGCGCCCGGCACCTCGGGTTCGCTTCAGCTGTCGGCCGAGCAGATCGCGAACCACGTCACGGCCGTGACGCGCGCCGGGAGCCACGCGGCGTTCCACGTCATCGGCGACCGCGCGCTGGACGAGCTCCTGCTGGGGATGCGCACCGCTGCGGACGTCGAGGGCACGGCGGCGATCGCGGCCGCGGGTCACCGCGTGGAGCACGCCGAGATGGTCGACGCGCACTCGTTGGCGCAGATGGTGCTCCTGGGCCTGCGACTGTCCGTGCAGCCTGCCTTCGACACCCTGTGGGGTGGGCCGGACGGCACGTACGCGAGGCGGCTCGGTCGCGGGCGGGCCGCGTCCCTCAACCCGTTCGCGGACCTGGCAGCGGCGGGTGTGCCCCTCGCACTGGGTTCCGACGCGCCCGTGACGCCGCTCGACCCGTGGGCCGGTGTGCGTGGCGCCTCGGCGCACCACGAGGCCGACCAGCGGATCTCGGTCCGGGCAGCGTTCCGCGCCGCGACCCGTGGTGGGTGGCGGCTCGCCGGGCTGGATCACAGCGGCGCCGGCGAGCTGCGGGTCGGTGCGCCGGCGCACCTCGCCGTGTGGCAGGCGGAGCACCTCGTCGTCCAGGCGTCGCGGACCTCGACGTGGAGTGCGGACCCGCGTGCCGGCAGCCCCCTGCTGCCGGACCTGGGCCCCGACGAGCCCGCGCCCCGGTGCCTGCGGACCGTGCGCGCCGGGGTCGTCCTGCACGACGTGCTGGCCTGACGTGCGCCGCTCGCCGGACGGCGGGTGAAATATCGGCGGCGATCGCGGGCGGTGGCGAATCGTCCCGGTCGCACCGAATCGCGACACGCGGACGACACGCCGGGTGAAGAGTCCCCTGATCGGTCGAAGCGGACGCTGTGGCCTGGGTCGATCCTCCTGACCAGGCCGGACGTCCCCTTGACACGAAGGGCCAGGGGGGTAGTTTCGCAGTGGCCCGTCGTTGCGGGCACCGGGGGATCCACACGTACCGCTGACCGGTGTCGCACGGTCCGAGCTCCGACCGGGTCCGCGCGCTCAACAGAAAACGGCAGGACTCGTCCTCGCCGGTACGAAGGGCGCGCGGGCCGGTCGGTCGGGCCGGCCGTGCGGTCCGGCAGGTCGGTCCGGCGAGGCAGTCGGCACCGCCGTCGGCGCGTCCAGTGCGGTGCACGCCGCGGTCCACACGGTCGTGCCGCGGTGCGCCGGGGTTCCCGGACAGCGCGCCGCAGTCCGCCAACCCGACTCAGCCTGTCGCTGACGTAACCTGCTGCGGTGCCCCTCCCGCCGTCCGCACGCTGGCTGACGCTCGTGCTCGCCGCCGCAGGCGGCTGGGTCACGCGGCTGGCCTTCCCGGACCCCGGGTGGCCGGCCCTCGCCCCGGTGGGCATGGCCCTGCTCTACCTCGCGCTGCGCCGGGACTCGGCGCGCTGGAACGCGCTCGTGGGACTCGTCTGGGGACTGGCCTGCTTCGGCCCGATGATCACCTGGGCCGACGACGCCGTGGGACCCGTCCCGTGGCTCGCCCTGACCGTGCTCGAGGCGTCGTACGTCGCCCTGTTCGGCGCCGCCTGGGCGTGGGCCCGCAGGGGACACGCGGTGTGGCGCAGCGGCGCGTGGCAGCTGCTCGCGTTCGTGCTGCTGTGGGTCGGCGCCGAGGAGCTGCGCTCGACGTGGCCGTTCGGAGGCTTCCCCTGGGGGCGGCTCGCCTTCTCCCAGGCGGACTCGCCGCTCGCCGCCTTCATGTGGCTGGGAGGGACCCCGCTGCTCTCCGGCGTCGTGGCGGCCCTCGGCGTGCTGCTGGCGAGGGCGGTGCTGGCCGCCCGGCAGCTCGCGCTGGGGCGGACCCTGGGTGCGCTCGCCGCCGCAGGCGGCGTCATCCTGGCCTCGTTGCTGATCCCGCTCGACACGGTCGCGCAGACAGGGACGCTTCGTGTCGGTGCCGTCCAGGGCAACGTCCCCGACCCCGGGCGGCTCGACGCGTTCGGCGAGCGGCGCCAGGTCCTCGACAACCACGTCGCCGGGACGCGCGCGCTGCTGGACCAGGTGGCGCCGGGCGACCTCGACGTCGTCCTGTGGCCCGAGAACGGGACGGACATCGACCCGCAGGTCGACGAGGAGGCCGCCGGCCTCATCGACGGCGTCGCGCAGGAGGTCGCCGCACCGCTGCTTGTGGGCACCGTGCAGTACCCGGAGTCCGGCGGCCGCTACAACACCGCCGTCCTGTGGGAGCCGGGCGTGGGACCCGTCGCGACGTACTCGAAGCAACGTCCCGCGCCGTTCGCCGAGTACATCCCGATGCGCTCGTTCGTGCGCCACTTCTCCGACGCGGTCGACCTCGTCACGCGCGACATGCTGCCGGGCACCGAACCCGGGGTGGTGCCGGTCGACTCGCCCCGCCTCGGGCGCACGGTCGTGATCGGCGACGTCATCTGCTTCGAGGTGGCGTACGACGCGATCGTCCGGGAGTCGGTGGCCGAGGGCGGTGAGCTGCTGGTCGTGCAGACCAACAACGCGTCGTTCGGGTGGTCGGACGAGTCGACGCAGCAGCTGGCGATGTCGCGGCTCCGGGCCATCGAGCATGGTCGCGCCACCGTGCAGATCTCGACGGTCGGGGTCAGCGCGATGATCGCCCCCAACGGCGCCGTGATGCAGCGCACCGAGCTGTTCACGGCCGACCAGATGGTGGCCTCGCTGCCGCTGCGGGAGTCGCTGACGCCCGCGACGCGAGCGGGGGACTGGCCCGCGCTGACGGCCGACGTGCTGGCCGTGTGGATCGTCCTGGCGGGCATCGTGGGGGCGGCGCGGCTGCCGCGCGACCAGCGTCCCGACGGCCCCGCCTGAGTCGCAGGAGAACCTGGCGGCAGGGGATCAGCCTGCACGCAGAGCGACGCCCCGGTGGCTGACCACCGGGGCGTCGTCGTGTTCCAGCGGGCGCGAGCCCGTGCGTCAGGCGCTGCGGCGCAGCTTGCCGGCGCGCAGCAGGCCGAGACGCTCGTCGAGCAGCTCCTGCAGCTCGTTGACCGTGCGGCGCTCCAGGAGCATGTCCCAGTGCGTACGCGGCGGCTTGCCGGCCTTCGCCTCGGGCTGGTCGGCGTCCCGCAGGAGAGCCTCGGCACCGCAGCGGCACTCCCACACGACGGGGACGTCGGCCTCCACCGAGAACGGCAGGATGATGGTGTGCCCGTTGGGGCAGTCGTAGTGAGCCTGGAGCCGAGGGGCGAAGTCGACGCCCTCCTCGGTCTCCATGCTGTGGGACCCGATGCGCATGCCGCGCAGGGACCTGTTGGCCATGGTGGACCTCCGTGCCGTGTCGTCCCGTCGGCTCGGGGTGCCGAGCCGTGCCGGGTCGTGAATCGAATCGATCTGCTGCCTGATGCTCCAACGTGGTCGGGGACTGCGATGTTCCGTCCCGCCGTGAAGGTCTGGTGAACACACACTGTGGCAGGAACGCGGACCGGTCGCGCGCCAGGCCGGGGGAGGGGAGCCCCACTCACAGGGATTTGGTCCGTGCCGTGGTCCGCACGGGTGAGCGGCAGTGCCACGTCATCCCGTCTGCCTAGGCTGGTGCGCATGACCATGACGATCCGCCGGCTCGGCGACAGCGGTCTGGCCGTCTCGACGGCCGGCCTGGGGTGCAACACGTTCGGCGCAACGCTCCCACCCGAACAGGTGGGCGAGGTCGTCGGCGCGGCGCTCGACGCGGGCGTCACGCTCTTCGACACCGCCGACGTGTACGGGGGAGTGCCCGGGCAGAGCGAGGAACTCCTCGGCGCCGCGCTGAAGGGTCGTCGCGACGACGTCGTGGTCGCGACGAAGTTCGGTCTCGACGCCGGGGGACTGAACGGCGCCGACTGGGGTGCGCGCGGGTCACGCCGGTACGTCCGACGAGCGATCGAGGGATCGCTGCGTCGTCTCGGCACCGACCACGTCGACCTCTACCAGCTGCACAGCCCGGACCCGGCGACCCCGGTCGAGGAGACGCTCGCAGCGCTGCACGAGCTCGTCGTGGAGGGCAAGGTCCGGTACCTCGGCTCGTCGAACCTCGCGGCCTGGCAGGTCGTCGACGCCGACTGGGCGGCCCGCACGGCAGGGACGTCGCCGTTCGTCTCCGCGCAGAACCGGTACAACCTGCTGGACCGGAGCGTCGAGGCAGACCTCGTCCCCGCCGCGGAGCACGTGGGCGTCGGCATCCTGCCGTACGTCCCGCTCGCCTCCGGCCTGCTGACCGGCAAGTACCGACGGGGGCAGGACGCACCCGCGGGCAGCCGGCTCTCGCGCATGCCGCACCGACTCGCCGCCGCCGACTTCGACCGCATCGAGGCGCTGGCCGCGCTGGCCGACGACTGGGGCGTCGACCTGCCGACCGTCGCGCTCGGTGGGCTGGCGGCACAGCCGGGGGTCGCGTCGATCATCTCCGGTGCGCGCACGCCCGAGCAGGTGCGCGCGAACGTCGCGGCCGCGCTGTGGGAGCCGACGCTCGAGCAGCTCGCCGCCATCGACGACGCGTCGCCCGGGCCGGTCTGACGCCGGGTAGCGGGCGGGAGCCGTCGCACCTGGACGCTCACGGTGGCAGGACGCGTGCGCGGTGCTCACCGATCGCCACGACGGCGCTCACCCGCAGACCACGGTCGTCGCTCGCGGCACGCAGCGCGTGCTCCCACGCGCGCTCGAACGCGCCCCGATCACCCCCGGCGGCACGCACGATCGCGACGGCGATCGAACCGCCGGGGGCGTCGTGCGTCAGGATGTCGCTCATCGCGAGAAGCACCTGACGCACCTGGGCAGGGTCCGGCTGCAGCGGGATACCGACGAGCGGCAGCACGACCGGCAGCATCATGCCGTGGACGTCGAGCAGCACGAGCCAGAGCGCCGGGGGACCGGCACGCTCCGGACCGACGAGCGACAGCATCACCTGGAGGATGTCGTCGACGTCGCGCAACGGGTGCGTCGGCAGTGCGGGGAGGTCGTCGTCCGGCCCCGGTGCGGCCCAGCCGGGGGAGTCGTCGCTGTCCATGACTCGAGGGTGCTGGCCGACGGGCAGGCCGCGGTGGGTCTCCGCCACATCTGTGGGCGCGCCCCTCGCAGGGCTGGCCTGTGGTCGGCTCACCGCGCAGGTCGTCCCGTGCTGCACGCGTCGCCGCGACGCGGGTCGGCGAGCACAGACGGCCACCCCACGGGAACGTCGGCCCGCTAGCATCCCTGACGTGACGAACACCACTGGATCGACGCCCGAGTGCGTGTTCTGCGGCATCGTGGCGGGGACGGTCCCGTGCGCGAAGGTCGCCGAGGACGCGACGACCTTCGCCTTCATGGACATCGACCCGGGCTCGACGGCCACCTGCTGGTCATCCCGAAGCGGCACAGCGTGGACCTGCTGGACATCCCCGCGGAGGACCTTGCCGCCACCACGCTGGCGGCGCAGCGGATCGCCCGGGCCGTCCTGTCCGAGCTCGGCGCCGACGGCGTCAACCTGCTCAACTGCTCGGGGCCCGTCGCGTGGCAGACCGTCTTCCACTTCCACCTGCACGTGATCCCGCGCTACCGCGACAAGAGCAAGGACCGGCTCGCGCTGCCGTTCGAACCGGGACTGCCGGCCGACGTCGACGCGATCGCCGAGCGCGCCAGGGCGCTCGCTGCGGCGCTCTAGCGGTCCTGTGCGGCTGTAGCGTCACCGCTCCCGGACGCACGTCCCCAACGCCGATAATGTGCATTATGTCAAAACGGTGCCTGCTCGGTGCACCCGACGCCACGACGGGGTCGACCACCCACTCCCCGGTGCACCAGCCGAGATGGGTCACGGCCTGCGTGAGGACGAGAGTCGCTCCACGCGCTGGACGACCGCGGCCACGGCAGGCGCCGCGGGAGCGCCTCAGCAACGGCCCGGGCCAGCCCGCACGTGCGGGCTGACGCCGCCGCGCTGGCTCACCGCGCGAGGACGACCGACCTTGGCACCCCGAGGTGCCGGTTGCAGCCTGCACACCCCTGCCGGTCGCGTCCTGAGGCAGTCTCCTGGTGGCGGCATCGCCCGGTCCACGACGCCCGGTGACCTCGTCGTCTGCCGCACGCGCGCGGCGGGGTGACGGCGCGGCGCGGGCCGTCACGGCCGCCCCTGCCACACCCGAGTGAATCCACCGGACCCTGTGGGCGGTTTGCCGTACGCACCCGTACGATCGGGCCCGTCCAGGACGACGACCGTCCCGCGGACCCGCATCGCGCACCCGAAGGAGGGCTTCATGCCTGCCCAGTGCTCCCCCGCCCCCGGACGCCTCGGCGGCCCCGCGACGATGACCTGGACGAGGTAGGCGCCGTGGACATGCAGCAGCTGCCCGCGACCGCGGTCCGCGAGGGTGGACGGGTCCGTGATCGCGTCGTCAGCGACTTCACCGCGCTGACCCGCACCGTCGAGGCCGCGGGACTCCTGCGTCGACGGCACGCCTACTACTGGACGCGGTTCGTCGTGCTCACCCTGCTGCTGGCCGGCCTGGTCGCGGCCCTCGTGATCGGAGGGCCGTCCTGGTGGCAGCTCGTCACGGCCGCGGTCCTCGCGGTCGTGCTGGGCCAGGTGATGTTCCTCGGCCACGACGCCGCGCACCGGCAGATCTTCGACTCCGGGCGCTGGAACGACTGGGCCAGCCTGGTGATCGCCAACCTGTACGCGGGCATGAGCTACGGGTGGTGGCAGCACAAGCACTCCCGGCACCACGCCAAGCCGAACCAGGTCGGAGCGGACCCCGACATCGGCACCGGTGCCCTCGTCTTCCACACCGAGGACCTCAAGGAGCCGCGCTCCGGGCTCGTCGGGTGGTTCACGCAGCGCCAGGGCTGGCTGTTCTTCCCGCTGCTCCTGCTCGAGGGCCTGAACCTGCACATCTCAGGCGTCAAGACGATCTTCGGACGCGGGCCCGTCAAGCGGCGCCCCGTGGAGATCGCCTTCGTCACCGCGCGCATCGGCGGCTACCTCGCGCTCGTCTTCTGGGTGCTCCCCGTCGGCATGGCGTTCGCGTTCCTCGGCGTGCAGCTCGGGCTGTTCGGCCTCTACATGGGCGCCGTCTTCGCGCCCAACCACAAGGGCATGCCCATCGTGCCGCGGGACTCGCGCATCGACTTCCTGCGCCGTCAGGTGCTCATGAGCCGCAACGTGCGCGGCGGCCGGCTGACCGACCTGTTCATGGGTGGCCTCAACTACCAGATCGAGCACCACCTGTTCCCGAGCATGCCGCGCCCGCACCTGCGCAAGGTGCAGCCGACGGTCCGGGCGTTCTGCGCCGAGCGCGGCATCCCCTACACCGAGACGTCGCTGCTGGAGTCGTACGGGATCGTCATCCGGCACCTGAACGCGGTCGGCCTCGCGGCGCGCGACCCGTTCCAGTGCCCCCTGACGGAGCAGTACCGCTCGGCCCGCTGACGGCGAGACCTCGGGCGCGCGATCGGCGCGGCCGGGGCCAGCCGTCCGGCCTGAGCCGTCAGCCGGCCAGGCCCCCGGGATCGGTGTGGCGCACGTAGCGCTCCTCGGTCCGGTCGGGGTCCCGCGGCAGCACCTGCCGTTCACCGGTGCGCGTGAAGCCGGCCCGGACGTAGAGGTCGACCGCGGACGCGTTGTCGTCGACGACCCACAGGGAGACCGTCGCCGCCCCCTGCGCCGCTCCCCCGCGCACCGCGGCGTCCAGCAGGGACCAGCCGATCCCCTGCCGGCGAACCTCGGGCGCGACCCACAACGACACGACGTGCCGGTCGTCCTCGGGTGACCCCGGCTCCTGGATGAGGGTCACCAGACCGCGCGGTTCCCCTGAGTCGTCCAGCGCCACCCAGGTGGTGCTGGTGCGCAGCCGCATCCGCCAGTGCGACTCGGCGAACCGCTCCTCGCGCGCCAACGACGACCCGAAGGCGTCCGGCGACTCGCGCAGGGCCCGCAGGCGCACGTCACGCACGGTCGGCCAGTCGTCCTCGTCGACGTGTCGGATCAGCACCGGACCAGCATGCCGCATCTGCCCCACGGGGCCCGGCGCGACGCGCCTCAGGCGACCCCGTGCCCGGTCGGCCACTCGTCCGCGGCGCCGCGCGAGTCGGCCTGCAGCACGTCGTCGCCCAGCGAGAGAGCTCCGTCTCCCCCGTGCCCCGCCCGGTCCGGGGTGGCCCGCGCGGCGTCGGCGACGTCCTCCTCGGGTCGCGGCGGGATCGTCTCGTCGTACTCGAGCTCCGGCACCTGCGCGCCATCGAACGACTCGGTCATGTCGGCCTCCTCACGGCGCGACCACGCTAGCCCGCGGCACGTGTCCCGGCGACCGGCCGGTCGTGCCGGCGCGAGGGCCGACCGCCTCCTGGGCGCCGAATCGGCCATCCCGCCGCAGATCAGGACACACGAGGCGCCCGCAGCGCACGCATCGGACCCTCGCCGTCCGCGTGTCGGGCGCCCGTTTCGTGAGCGGCACCTCATCCGACTACGGTGTCCGCGTGCTGGTCGTCGGTGTGTGCAGCCTCAAGGGCGGCGTGGGTAAGACCTCCGTGACTCTCGGGCTCGCCTCGGCGGCCCTGGAACGCGGTCTGCGAACCCTCGTCGTCGATCTCGACCCCCAAGGGGACTCGACCATGGCCCTGGGGACCACGGCGAGCCGGGGTGACGTGTCGATGGTGCTCGACGCCCCGTCGCCGCAGGCGGTGGAGGCGGCGACCGCGCCGTCGTCCTGGGCGGACCACGGGCTCGACGTGCTCGTCGGGTCCGAGCGTTCCGTGCTGCACGACCGGATCGACGACTCCGACGCCGACAGGTTGCGCCAGGCGCTGTCGTGGGCGGACGGGTACGACCTCGTCCTTATCGACTGTCCCCCGTCGCTGGGCGGGCTGACGCGCACGGGCCTGACGGCGTGCGACCGTGCGGTCGTGGTGACGGAGCCCGGCCTGTTCGCCGTCATGGCGGTCGGCAGGGCGATGCGCACGATCGACGAGCTGCGTCGCGGCCCGGCGCCGTCGCTCCAGCCGCTGGGCATCGTGGTGAACCGCGTGCGGGCGCGCTCGGTGGAGCAGGCGTACCGCCTGCAGGAGCTGCAGACGCTCTACGGCCCGCTCGTGCTGACCCCGAGCATCCCGGAGCGTGCCGCGCTGCAGCAGGCGCAGGGCGCCGCACAGCCGGTCCACGTCTGGCCCGGTGCCGCAGCCGCCGAGCTCGCCGACGTGTTCGACCAGCTGCTCGACCGGGCGATGCGCGCGCCGCGTCGCTGACGACCTGTCGCCCACGTCGCCCTGACGTGATCCCGGCCAGGCGTGCGTCAGGTGCTCCGCAGGATTCCCTGCGGAGCGGTCCCCCGCCTTCGGCGTCAGCCGGCGGTGCGGGCCTGGCGTCGGATCGCGAGCTCGTCGTGCGTGGACGACGCCACCGGGGCGGCGTCGTCGTCGGCCCGCTCGTTGGGGAGTTCCGCGAGCGTCCCCTCGACCTCACGCCAGACGCGCCCGACCGCGATGCCGAACACGCCCTGGCCCCCCTGCACCAGATCGATGACCTCGTCCGGCGAGGTGCACTCGTACACGCTCGCGCCGTCGGACATCAGGGTGATCTGCGCGAGGTCCTCGACCCCGCGCTCACGCAGGTGCCCGACCGCTGCGCGGATCTGCTGCAACGAGACACCCGTGTCGAGCAGCCGCTTGACGACCTTGAGCACGAGGATGTCGCGGAACGAGTACAGCCGCTGCGTACCGGAACCCGTCGCAGGGCGCACGGACGGCTCGACCAGCCCGGTGCGGGCCCAGTAGTCGAGCTGCCGGTAGGTGATGCCCGCCGCGCGGCACGCCGTGGGACCGCGGTACCCCGTCGTGACGTCGAGGTCCGGCAGGTCGTCGTCGAACAGCAGGCCCTGCGCGTGCTGCGGGATCGTGCCGGAGTCGTCGGCACTCTCGTTGCGGATCACGGGGCCCTCCCTCGACGGCGCCGTGAGGCGGCCGCACTCTGCTGGTTCTTCCGCCACGCTAGGCCTGCGCGGTCGGGGGCGCAACGAACGCGGCCCGGCGTGTCGTGCGTGGTGTCTCACCTTCAGGTGGAGATCGAGCTTCTTCACCCGATCGGATCAGACGTCTCGCGGGCCACCCTCCGGTCCCGGGTCCTGCCCGGTCTCGAAGTCCTCGGCGGAGACGTGGTCGAGGAACTCACGGAACTGGGAGATGTCGTCCTCGCTCGCCGCGGGCCGCATCTCGACGCCGGCCAGTGCGACGACCTCGGCCGAGCACAGCACGGGGCACGCGAACCGCAGCGCGACCGCGATGGCGTCGGAGGCCCGCGCGTCCACGTGGCGGCCCGACGCGAGGACCAGTGCGGCGTGGAACACCCCGTCCTCGAGCCGCGTGATCTCGACGTGGTCGACCGGTGCCCCGGCCGCCTGCAGCGCGTCGCGCAGCAGGTCGTGCGTCATGGGCCGCGGCGGGACGATCCCTGCCTGCGCCGAGGCGATCGCCGACGCCTCCGAGGGGCCGATGAGGATCGGCACCAGCAGAGCGGCGTCGGGATCCAGGAGCAGCACGACGATCTCGTCGTCGGCCAGGTGCGTGCGCACACCGACGACCTCCACCGGGACCATCTCGGGTTCTACGCCCACACGGACACGCTACGTCGCTCGGGGCGCGGCGTCTGCCGGGAGCCCGTCCGGTGGCATGTGGCACCCCTGGCGACCGTCACGGGGTGAGGTCGTGGACCGCCGACCGGATCAGCGCGGTGTGCATCCGCGCGCACAGCTCCCCCACCTCGGCCGCGAGGGTGCCCGCACGCGCGCGCGACGAGACGCTGCGCTGCCCACGCCAAGGCGCGACGACCTGCTCGACGAGGTCGGCCTGCCGGTCCGCCGACGCCCGGAAGGTCCGCAGGTGGCGCGGGTCGATGCCGTGGTCGGCCAGCGACGCCGCGACCGTGACCACCTCGCGGGCCCACGGGTCGAACACGCCGCGCGGCCCCGGCCGCAGCACGCCCTGCGCCACGAGCTCGGCGACGAGCTCGACCTCCACGCCGGCATCGTGCGCGAGCCGCTCGGCGGTCAGCGGGTCGGCCGTCGGCGCGACGCCGTCGCGGGTCGCGAGACGGGCGCGCGACGGCGACTCCTCGTCGTCCCCCGCGTCGAGCGCGGCCAGACGCTCCCCGATGACCTTGAGCGGCATGTAGCGGTCCCGCTGCTGCACCAGGACGAAGCGCAGCCGCTCCACGTCCGCAGGCGAGTACTGCCGGTAGCCCGCGGGCGTGCGCACCGGGTCGACCAGCCCCTGCTCCTCGAGGAAGCGCAGCTTCGACGTCGTCACCGCGGGGAACTCGATGCGCAGGGCCGCCAGGACGTCCGAGATGCGCATCGAGGCGCGACGCGAGATCCCCCGGGGCCACGGCTCGGGCGTGGTCGCGACAGGGACCTGCTCGGCCGCTGCGCTCACGGCGCGCTCAGGAGGCGGCACGGTGAGGGCTGGGGTGGAACGTCATCCGGTACTTGCCGATCTGCACCTCGTCCCCGGGGCGCAGCGCGACCGCGTCGATACGCGTCCGGTTGACGTACGTGCCGTTCAGCGAGCCGATGTCACGCACGACGAACTGCTGCCCGTCACGCACGAACTCCGCGTGCTTGCGTGACACGGTGACGTCGTCGAGGAAGATGTCGGCGCTGGTGCTGCGCCCCGCCGTCGTGCGCTCCGCGTCGAGCAGGAAGCGCGCGCCCGCACTCGGCCCGCGCTGCATGAGCAGCAGGGCGGAGGTGGGGGGCAGTGCCTGCACCGCCGCGGCCTCGTCGCTGCTCAGACCGACCGCAGGCGCCTCGGACTCCGCAGGCTCCAACGAGCCGAAGCTGACCGTCGTGTCCGGACCGTCGCCCCGGTAGGCCGGCAGACCGCCGTCCGGCGCCCCTCGATCGTCGCTCATGCGCACCTCCCGTGTCGGTCGCGGGCACCCCGTGCGAGCGCGCTCGCCGTCGACCCAGCCTTGCGGGACTCACCCTATGCGGTGTCGGCGGGCATCCGCAGCACGCGCACACCGCTGGTCGGGTGACACGGCCTCGGCCGGAGCGTGCCCCTCCCCCACGCGACGTCCCGCCGACGCAGGAACTTCACCCCTCGTCGGACGCCGGGGAGGCGTGCACGGGCTCGTGCGGGGTCAGGACTGCGGTGACGTCCACCCGGTCGGACTTCTCGACGGTGCCGCGGCCGCCGTCGGCCCGCACCCGCACCAGGGCGCCGCCGGGGATCTCCAGCGCCGGCGCGATCGTGTCGGGGTCGCCGATGACCGACCACCGGAAGGGGGCCCGGATGATGACACCGTCGAGCTCGACCGCGCCACGGCTGCCCGTGAAGGCGCTGCTCGCCGTGATGCGGTGCCCGTTGAGCTCCATCGCCTCGGCGCCCGCGTTCCGTAGCTCCTCGAGCACGTGCAGCATGGTGGCGGGCCGGATCTCCCCGTCCGGCTCCGTGAGGGTGATGCGCACCCCGGGTCCGGTCGCGGGCAGCCGCCCCGTGAGGATGCCCTGCATCGCGGCCGTGCGACGGGCGGCGTCGAGGGCGGCCTGCTGCCGGTCGGACCCCGAGAGCAGCTCGTCGCGCTCCCGCTGCAGGTCGAGCGACTCCTGCTCGAGCTCGTCGGTGCGTGTGGTGGTCTCGTCCAGGAGCCGGACGAGGTCGTTCTGGCGCAACGCACCGAGCTGGGTGTCGGTGGCCTGCCGCACCTGGACCACCAGGGCGAAGCCCAGCAGCGCGCACAGGCCCGCGGTGATGAGCTGGCCCTGCGTCGTGCGGGGTCGCATCGCGTGCCCGAGCCGTGCCCAGCCGGACCGGGCCGGACGCGCCGACGAGTCTGCGGACGAGGGCGCCTGAGCGGGCTCGTCGACCGCGTCGTGGTCCGGTGCCGGCTCGGAGGGGTCGTCGTCCTGCGCGCGGTCGTCGCGTCCGTCGCCTTCCGGCGGCTCGCCGGGCTGGTCGGACTGCGGCACATCCTGCACCGCCGGCACGTCCTGCACCGGCGCGTCCTGCTCGTCCGTCGTCTCGCGGGCCACCTGCGGAGCGGACCGCTCGCCGGCGTCCACGTCGTCGAGCGGCAGGTCGCCCAGACCCAGCGGGTCGCGGGGGTCGATCACCGGGCCGTCACCGGGTTCTGCGTCGGTGCCCGGAGTTCCCGACGGGTCGGGACGGGGCCCGTCGGCGCTGCTCATGCCTTGAACAGGTGCCGGCGGATCGACGCGGCGTTGGAGAAGATGCGGATGCCGAGCACGACGATCACGGCCGTCGTCATCTGCGAACCGACGCCCAGCTGGTCGCCCAGGAACACGATGAGCGCCGCCACGACGACGTTGGACAGGAACGACGTGAGGAAGACCCGTTCGTCGAAGATCCCGTCGAGGTACGCGCGCAACCCGCCGAACAGCGCGTCGAGCGCGGCGACCACGGCGATGGGCAGGTACGGCTGGAGGTTGGCGGGGACCGTCGGCTCGATGAGCAGCCCTGCGAGCACGCCGAGCACGAGCCCGATCACTGCGATCACCGGGACTCCTCTCCGTCGTGTCGCCCTGACCCTGCCACATCCGGCGTCGCTGTCCCAAGGACCTGCCCGTCCGGCGCCGTGGCTGCGGACGACGCGTCGCCGGAGCCGGCCGCCGACTCGACGTCCGCCGCTGGGGCACCGAGCACCTGTGCCGACCGCAGCGTGAGCTGACCGCGGCCGGCCAGCTGCAGCTCGCGCTGGGCGCTCACGCGGACCTCGATGCCGTACTGCGCGAGTGACGCGAGGTGCTGCCCGGCCGACATCCGCGCGAGCCGCGTCTGCATCGTCGCGGCGTCCCCGATCGCCTCGACCGTGTACGGGCTGCTCAGCGCGGTGCTGTCGACCAGGACCGCGTCGCCGGCGCTGCGGATGGCCGTGGTGGAGGTCAGGCGCTCGCCGTTGACGGTCACAGCCTCCGCGCCGGCAGCCCACAGGCCGTTGACGAGGACCTGGAGGTCGGCGTCCTGGACGAGCTCGCTGCCGTCGTCCGGAGCCGTGCCGTCGGAGGGGTCACCGTCGGTCAGCACCAGACGCAGACCGGGGCCGGTCACGGGGACGACACCCGCCGCCACCGCGTCCCTCTGCAGCTGGGCGAACAGCTCGGGGTCGTCCGTGGAGGCCGCGTCACCCTGCAGCTGGGCGATCTGCGCGGACATGGCCGCGTTCGCGTGCCTCAGCTCGTCCGCCCGGGCGGTGCCCTCACGGATCTCCGCCTCGAGCAGTGCGCGGGCCTCCAGAGCAGCGGGCACCGGGCGCCGCAGGGCGACGGCTGACGTCGTCGCGAACGCCCCGAGCAGGAGGGCGAGCACGAGCAGCGCAGCGCCTCCCCGGATCGTGCGCGGGGGTGCGGTCCCCGCCGCACGGCGCTCCGCGACCTCCCGGTAGCCCGGCTCGAGCGGTTGGCGGTACACCTCGTTGATGAGCGTCATCGACTCGTCCGCCGCGCGCGCCGGCACGGGCACGGCGTGCCGCGGGTTCACGCCACCTCCGCCGCGCGTGCCGCCCGCGCGTCGCGGCGCATGACGGACGCCGCCTGGGTGAGGTACAGCACGCCCGCGAACCAGTACAGGGCCACCCCCCACAGGGCGCACGCCCACCCCAGGACACCGGCCACGACGCCCACGGGCGCCGGCCACTCCGAGAGCAGCAGGAGCGGGAACGCGTACATGATGGCGAAGGTGCCGGCCTTGCCCGCCAGGTGCACGCGCAGCGGCGGGTACCCGGACCGCGCGAGTGCGAACAGCATCGCCGCGAGGACGACGTCCCGGGCGACCAGCACCGCCACGAGCCACAACGGGACCACACCGCGCCACGCGAGGCCCACGAGCGTGACCAGGATGAACAGCCGGTCCGCGGCGGGGTCGAGCATCTGGCCCAGGCGCGTGACCTGGTGCATCCGCCGCGCCAGGACGCCGTCGAGCCAGTCGCTCGCACCCGAGAGCAGGAGCACCGCGAGAGCCCACGCGTCGTGCCCCTGCGCGACGAGCCACGCGAACACCGGCACCATGAGCAGCCGCGCGAGGCTGATGGCGTTGGGCACGGTGAGCACGCGCGAGCTGACCACCACGTCCTGAACCACACCCTCCCCCGTCGTCGTCCTGGCGGCGATCCTATGTCGCGCGCTGCGGCCGGCCCGGTCGCGACGCGGCCCGCGCTCCACCTGTCACCCGGACGTGCGTCCCGCGACGCGGCCGCCGAGTGGTGGCAGCCTCGTGCCATGGACGAGTCCGGTGTGATCGACGCGCTGCTGCGCACGCCCGCGACGTGGGCGGTCGTCGGGCTGTCCGGCAACCGGGCCCGGGCGGCGTACGGGGTGTCGGCCTACCTCCAGGAGCTCGGGCACACGATCGTGCCGGTCCATCCGGGCGCGGACACCGTCCACGGCGCGCCGGGCTACGCCCGGTTGTCGGACCTCCCCGAGGCACCCGACGTCGTGGACGTGTTCGTCAACAGCTCCCGCGCGGGCGCCGTCGTCGACGAGGCCATCGCCGTCGGTGCGCGTGCCGTCTGGCTGCAGCTCGGCGTGCACGACGACGAGGCGGTGGCCCGTGCCCGACAAGCCGGCCTCGTCGTCGTGCAGGACACGTGCCCGGTGATCGAGGGACGAGCGCGTGGCCTGGGGTGAGAGGTCGTACCCGGCCGGTCCGACCTCCGTGTGCGGGAGGTCACGCCTCGGCGCCGCCCCGCCGGGCGCGTCAGCGGGTAGGGTGTCCAGGACATCTGGAGTCGTGTCGCATCCCCTCTCGTAGGGCGGTCAGCCGGTTCGTCCGGCAACCACCTGCCTTCTCGTGCACATTGCGTGCGCCGTCATCGACGGTGCGTGGTCTGGTTCGGGGTGAGCGACGTCCTGGTCGTCGTACCGACGTCCCGGCTCTCCCCCGCTGCCACCGAACGGTGATCCATGCCCACCCCCCTGCCTGCTGCCCTGCCCACGACCCCCGACGCCGCCGCGACGACGTTCGCCGACCTCGGCCTGAGCGCGCAGATCCTCTCCGCCGTGCAGCGCCTCGGCTTCGCGGCCCCCACCCCCGTGCAGGCGCAGACGATCCCCGCGCTGCTCGCGGGTCGCGACGTCGTCGGCGTCGCGCAGACCGGCACCGGCAAGACCGCGGCCTTCGGGCTCCCGCTGCTGCAGTCGATCGACCCCGCCATCGCGGCCGTGCAGGTCGTCGTGCTGACGCCGACGCGTGAGCTCGCCATGCAGGTCGCCGACGCGATCACCACGTTCGCGGCCGACATGCCGGGCCTGCAGGTCGTGCCCGTCTACGGCGGCTCGCCGTACCTCCCCCAGCAGCGGGCGCTCGCGCGCGGCGCACAGGTGGTCGTCGGCACGCCCGGACGCGTCATCGACCACATCGAACGGCGCACCCTGCGGCTGCAGGACGTCCGCTTCCTCGTGCTGGACGAGGCCGACGAGATGCTGCGGATGGGATTCGCCGAGGACGTCGACAAGGTCCTCTCGGGCACGCCCGAGGGCCGCCAGGTCGCGCTGTTCTCCGCGACCATGCCGAGCCAGATCCGGCGCGTCGCCGACCAGCACCTCGTCAACCCCGTGTCGGTCTCCGTGACGCGCCAGTCCTCGACCGTCGAGTCCGTGCGCCAGACCTTCGCCGTCGTGCCCTACCGGCACAAGGCCGGCGCGCTCGCGCGGGTGCTCGCCGTCAGCGACGCCGACGCGGCCATCGTCTTCGTCCGTACCCGCGAGGCGGCCGAGGAGATCGGCAACGCGCTCGTGCAGCGCGGCATCGCGGCCGCGCACATCAGCGGCGACGTCGCGCAGTCCGACCGTGAGCGGATCGTCGAGCGGCTCCGGTCCGGCGCTCTCGACGTCCTGGTCGCGACCGACGTGGCCGCGCGCGGCCTCGACGTGGAGCGCATCGGACTGGTCGTGAACCTCGACCTGCCGCGCGAGCCCGAGGCCTACGTGCACCGCATCGGACGCACCGGCCGCGCCGGCCGGTCGGGCGAGGCCCTCACGTTCGTCACGCCGAGCGAGCGCCCCCGGCTGCGGCAGATCGAGCGCACCACGCGCACGCCGCTGATCGAGATCGCCATCCCCACGCCGGCGCAGGTCAGCGCCCACCGCGCGACGGCGCTGCTCACGCGGACCGACGAGCGCATGGCTGCCGGCCGGCTCGACGTCGTGCGGGACGCCGTGCGCGAGCACCTCGCGGCGCACCCCGAGCTCGACCCGATCGACCTCCTCACCGCGGTCACCGCGCTCGCCGTCGGCGACGACGGCCCCGGCGCGGCTTCCGAGGTCGAGGACCTCGACGACGCGGTGCGCCGCGCGCGGGAGACCCGCGCGGAGGACACCCGCGGCGGTCAGGTCGCCGGCAACCGCCGACGGCCCGGCACGACGGGTCCCAGCGGGCGTCCGCGCTACCGGGTCTCGGTGGGCGAGCGTGACGGCCTCCAGCCCGGCGCCCTCGTGGGTGCCCTGACCGGTGAGGGCGGCCTCACCGGCAAGGACGTCGGCAAGATCGACATCTTCGGCAGCTTCGCGCTCGTCGACATCCCCGACGGCCTGACCGCCGAGGTCGTCGACCGCCTCGGACGCACCCGTGTCGCAGGACGCCCGCTGCGTATCCGGCTCGACACCGGCCCGCAGGCCTCGCGTGGTCCGTCGCGCGGCGAGCGCGTGCACCGCGCGCACGCCTGACCGTCCCGCAGTCCGCACGACGAGAGGGGCACCACCCTGCGGGGTGGTGCCCCTCTCGTCGTCCCCGGTGCCTCTCAGCGCACGGCTGTGTTCCGCGGGTCGCTGCGCGTCTGTCCGCGCAGGAGCACGATGTCGGCCTCCCGCAGCACCTCGCTGACGTCCCTCATGCCACGGATCGACCCGAGCACGCCGATCGAGATGCGCGGGCCGATCTCGCGCCGCAGACGCTCGAGCAGCTCCGTCAACCGGTCCGGCATCCCCCCGGGCCCCACGTCGTCGACCAGGATCGCGAAGTCGTCCTCCCCCGTGCGTGCCGTCGTGTCACCCTCACGCAGCGGCCGGCGCAGCTGGCGCACGACCTCGCGGTGCACGTCCGGCGCGTGGTCGTCGTCCCGTGAGAGCGCGCCACCGTCCACCACACGCACCAGCGCCACCGCGCAGTCGTACCCCGACGAGCGTCGGCAGCGCAGCAGCGCCGCCCCCAGCCTGTCGAGGAAGAGCAGCCGGTTGACGAGGCCCGTCTCGGGATCGTGCAGCGCGTCGCGCTGCAACGCGATCTCCGCCTCCTTGCGCTCCGTCACGTCCACGAGCGTGCCGACGAGCCGTGCGGGACAACCGGCGTCGTCGAGGACGGTCACGGCCCGGCACATCATCCAGCGGTAGTCACCGGACTGCGTGCGGACCCGGTGCTCGAGCTCGAGCGGTGCGCCGCACCCGGCGAGCTGCGCCGCGATCGCCGCCGAGAGCTCGTCGCGGTCGGCCGGGTGGACACGCTCGAGCCACTCCGAGGGCTGGTCACCGATGACGTCCTCCGCGTAGCCGAGCGTCTGCTTCCAGCGCGGCGAGTAGTACACCGCACCAGCGGACACGTCCCAGTCCCACGTGCCGTCGTGCGCGGCCATCGACGCCAGTGCGTACCGCTCCTCGCTCTCACGGACCGTGTCCGCCAGCGCCCGCTCGCGCGCCGCCGCCTGCTCGAGGGCCTTGCGCTGCTCCCGCAGCGAGCCCAGCAGGCGCTCCTGGTCCAGCGCGACCGCCAGGAGCGCCGCCCAGTGGTTGAAACGGTCACGCGGCTGGGTGGCGCGCGTCTCGACGGTCCCGTCGATCGCCAGCAGCCCCCAGTCGCTGCCCCCGAACGTCACGGGCACGACGAAGGTGAGCTCGTTGGAGCCCACCGTGCCCGCTCGCGTGAGTGCGGCGGGCGGGAACTGGCTGGCGGTCGTCCGCAGACCGACGAGCCGTGACAGCGTCCCGCTGGTGTCGTGGACGCCGACGATCTCCATCTCACGGTCACCCGGTCCGCGGTCGTTGCCCACCCAGAGCCCCAGGCACGCGTGCCCGCGCACGCCGCGCGGGAGCCAACCGAGCGCCCGCGGGCTCGCCCCGTCACCCCGCAGCAGGTCCATGTCGACCTCGTACTGGTCGACGATCGTGCGCTCCAGCTGCCCGCTGCGCGCCAGCATGGCGCGCGTGCAGCCCTTGGTCACGGCCAGCAGGACGTCCGTCACGGCGCGCCGGACGGCACCGGCGTTCGCGGCCCGACCCTCGACCAGCTGCTCGACCCGGCGGGACTCGACCGTCCGCAGCACCGCGACCATCTGCTCCAGCGCCTCGGGGTGCGGCTGCAGCGCGGCCGTGAGGTCCGAGAGCCGTCCGAGCGCGGCGGGTGCCGGTGAGATCCCCCGTTCCGCGGCGACCTCCATCGGCTCCTCGACCGCACGCCACCACGCCTCGCGAGCGTCCGGTCCGGCGCGCCGCGACACCGCAGAGCCGGCAGGGCCGGCGAAGGCCGACTCCGCCAGCCGGCGCAGCAGCTCGACGCCCGAGACGTCCCCGCTGACCAGGTCACCCCCGGGCGACGTGATCTCGGTGCAGCCGCAGGACTCGCGGACGACGAGCGACGAGGGCACGCGGTGCTCGCCCGGCGTCACGTCGTCACCGCGCATGCGGGCGAGCAGCAGCCCGACGGCGTGCTCACCGACACGCCCGAAGTGCGCGTCGACCGTGGACAGACGGGGGCTGACACGCGCGCCGGAGTCGGCGTGATCGAAGGCCACGACGGCCTGGTCGCGCGGGAGGACGAGGCCGTGCGAGCGCAGCGCGCGCTGGAAGCCCACGGCGTTGCGGTCGGTCGCCGCGATGACCGCCGTCGTCGGGGTGCCCGCCTGGAGCATGCGGCCCGCGGCGTCGGCGCCGCCCTGCTCCTGGTTGTCCGACGCCTCGTACCACCACGAGTCGTCGGACTCGATCCCGTGCTCGGCCAACGTGGTGCGGTACGCCGCGAAGCGCTCGCGCATGTCACGCTGACCGAGGTTGCCCAGGAAGCCGATGGCGGTGTGGCCGTGCCAGATGAGGTGCTCCACGGCGGCCCGGACGCCTCCGACGTTGTCCGGGACCACCACGGGGTCGTCGGGGTGCGCCGGGTCCTCGCTGATGAGCACGACCGGCACGCCCCACTCCCGGACGGCGGCGAGCCGCTCGGGGCTGAGGGCCTTGCCGATCACGACGAGGCCGTCGACCGCGCCCAGCGCGACCGGCGTGTCGAGCACCGACTCCTCGGGGTAGCGCTCGCGGTCGAGCCCCGCCGGGTACGTCTGGACCGCCACCACCCGGTGCCCCACGCCGCGTGCGGCACGCGCCACACCGGCGATCACTGCACCGAAGTAGAAGCCCCCGACCACCGGGGACAGGACGCCGATCGTCCGACGCACCGTGGCGGGTACCCCGCGTCGGACTGTCATCATTTTCCACACCTCGCCCACGCCGTCGGAGTCGAGCTGATGCATTTCACCCACATCGGGCGCAACACTAGGTGATCGTGGTCACTCCTGCACATGACACAGGCAAAGATGCTGTCTCTCCGACGACCGGAGCCCAGCCCGTCCTCGGCGGCCCTGGCGCCCGCCGACCGACGATCACCGACGTCGCCAAGGCCGCGGGGGTGTCCATCGCCGTCGTGTCCTACGCGCTCAACGGCCGTCCCGGCGTCTCGGCGGCGACCCGAGAACGGGTGCTGCGCGTCGCCGACGAGTTCGGCTGGCGACCGAGCGCCGCTGCGCGCTCGATGCGCAGCGGGCCGCGCGCCGTGGGGCTCGTGGTGGACCGCGGGCTCACCGGGGCGGTCGGGTACGGCGCCCACGTCCTGGAGTTCGTCGTCGCGCTCCAGGACGTCCTGGCGACGCGCGGCCTCGCGCTGGTGCTGCAGGTGGTGGACGACCTCCCGGCTGCCGTGACGCTCTACGGCGAGTGGTGGGCCGAGCGTCGCTTCGACGTGATGGTGGTCACCGACGTCCGGACCGAGGACCCCCGGCTCGACGCGCTCCGGCGGCTGCGGATCCCGGCCGTGGTCGTCGGCGCCGGCGACGTGCCCGGTGAGGTCGCCAACGTCCGGGTCGACGACGAGCAGGCGGCCGAGCGGGTGGGGCGCTATCTCATCGAGCTCGGCCACCGGCACGTCGGTTCGGTGACAGGACCGGCATCGCTCCAGCGGACCAGGTCCCGCATCGCCGGCATGGAGCGTGCGCTCGACACCGGCGGCGCGACCCTCGTGCACGAGCCGACCGGCGGCTCCCCGGAGGAGGCCGCGGCGGCCTGCCGGCGCCTGCTGACCGGTGACCGCCCGCCCTCGGCCGTCGTGTTCGACACGGACCACATGGCGGTCGCGGCGCTCGACGTCGCGCGGCGCACGGGTCTGGCGGTGCCCTGGGACGTGTCGGTGGTGGCGCTGTCCGACTCCCCGCTCTGCCGGCTCGCGACCCCCTCGATCACCGCGCTGCCGTCCGTGCAGGCCGACCTCGGGACGGCCGTGGGCGAGGCCGTCCTGACGATCCTCGACTCGCAGCCGACCCCCGTGCGCCAGATCGAGGTGGGCGGACTGGCGGTGCGCGGCAGCACCGGGCCGCGCTCGCGGTGAGGCCGCGAGGCGCGCCTCGGCCCCGGGGCGGACTGCGGTCGCCGAGACGCCCGGCCGTCGGGCCACATGGCCGTGACCAGGCATTTCACCGTCGATGGCAGGCTCGTGAGAAGGTCACGATTCGGTAACGGGGGTGGGCCTAAACGATTTGCCCCGCTCCGCTGGGAGACGGACCGTGATGGATTCCGCAGCAGTCGTCGAGGACTGGAGTCCCCGGCGGCTCGTACCCGTCGCCGCCGAGGGCCGGGTACGACCGACCGACCCCCCGGAGGACACCCGTGTCCACACACGGCAATCGAACGGCCGGGCGGCGCTTGCGCGCCGTCGCGACCGCCGCGACGGCAACGGCGCTCGTCGCAGTGCCGATGACGCTCATGAGCTCGACCGCGACCGCGGCCGAGGCCCACGTCGACAACCCCTACGCCGGCGCCAAGCAGTACGTGAACCCGAACTGGGCAGCGACGGTTGAGAGCGCTGCCACACGTGCCGGTGACCCGACCCTCGCGGCCCGGATGCGCACGGTCGCCAAGCAGCCGACCGCTGTCTGGATGGACCGCACCAGCGCCATCACGGGCAACGCGGACGGCCCCGGCCTGAAGTTCCACCTCGACGAGGCCCTCAAGCAGAAGACCGGCAGCACGCCGCTCGTCTTCAACCTCGTCATCTACAACCTGCCCGGCCGCGACTGCTACGCGCTCGCGTCGAACGGTGAGCTCCCCGCCACCGCCGCCGGCCTCACCCGGTACCAGACCGAGTACATCGACCCCATCGTCGACCTGCTGTCGGACTCGAAGTACGAGGGCCTGCGGATCGCGGCGACGATCGAGCCCGACTCGCTGCCGAACCTCATCACGAACAACTCCGAGGCTGCCTGCCAGACGGCCGGCCCCTTCTACCGTGAGGGCGTCAAGTACGCGCTCGACGAGCTGAAGACGCTGGACAACGTCTACACCTACATCGACGCGGCCCACTCGGGCTGGCTCGGGTGGGAGACCAACGCGGGCCCGGCGGCCAAGCTCTTCGCGGAGGTCGCCAAGACCACGAAGAAGGGCTTCGCGTCGATCGACGGCTTCGTCACCAACACGGCGAACACCACGCCGCTCGCCGAGCCGTTCCTGACGGACCCGAACCAGCAGGTCGGGGGCGTCCCGGTCCGCTCGTCGAAGTTCTACGAGTGGAACACCGACTTCGGTGAGCACGCGTGGACGGCGCAGCTGCACCGCCTGCTCGTCGCCGAGGGCTTCCCTGCCTCGACCGGCATGCTGATCGACACCTCGCGCAACGGTTGGGGCGGCCCGAACCGTCCGACGGCCGCCTCGACGAGCACGAACGTCGACACGTACGTCGACGAGTCGCGCATCGACCGGCGCACGCACCGTGGCGCCTGGTGCAACCCGCTGGGTGCGGGCATCGGTGAGCTCCCGGTGGCCACGCCGGCCGGCGCTCCGTCCGCGTCGCACCTGGACGCGTACGTCTGGATCAAGCCCCCGGGCGAGTCGGACGGGGCCTCGAAGGAGATCCCGAACGACGAGGGCAAGAGCTTCGACCGCATGTGCGACCCGACGTTCAACTCGCCGAAGCTCTCCAACCTGCTGACGGGCGCGACCCCTGACGCGCCGGTCTCCGGCAAGTGGTTCGAGACGCAGTTCGTCACCCTGGTGAAGAACGCCTACCCGGCGATCCCGACGAGCGACACGACGCCGACGCCGACGCCCACCGCGACGCCCACGGCGACGCCGACGCCGACCGTGACTCCTACGGTCACGCCGACGCCCACCGTGACGCCCACGCCGACGGTCACGCCGACGCCGACGTCGAGCCCGACGCCGACGCAGAACCCCACGGCGTCCTGCTCGGTGAGCTACACGGCGAACAGCTGGAACACCGGCTTCACGGCCTCGGTGAAGGTCACGAACCGCGGGACCACCGCGCTGAGCGGCTGGAACCTGAAGTTCACGTTCGCCAACGGCCAGCAGGTCCAGCAGGGCTGGAGCGCGACCTGGTCGCAGTCCGGCTCGACCGTGACGGCCACGAACGCGGCCTGGAACGGCACGCTGGCACCGGGTGGCTCGGTGGACATCGGCTTCAACGGCTCGCACTCCGGGACGAACAACGCCCCGACGTCGTTCACGCTGAACGGTGCCACCTGCTCCTGAGGTGCACCATCCGGGCGTCGTGAACGCCTGACGTGACGAAGGGGCCCTCCTGGACCAGTCCGGGAGGGCCCCTTCGTCGGCCCACCACCCCTCGCTCCCCCACCCCTTCACGCCCGACCAACCAGGAGAACCGTGTCCAGCTCGCACGTGCGCCGTCTGCGCACAGCACTCGGTGGTGTCGTCGCCGCCGGTGCCCTCGCACTGCCCCTCGCACTGTCCGCAGCACCCGCCCAGGCCGCGCCCACCCCGGACTGGTTGCACGTGCAGGGCAACAAGATCGTCGACTCCTCCGGCAAGGAGGTGTGGCTCACGGGGGTCAACTGGTTCGGTTTCAACGCCGACGAGCGCATCTTCCACGGGCTGTGGTCGGCCGACATGCGCACGCTCACCAAGGGCATCGCCGACCGCGGCATGAACGTGGTGCGGGTGCCGATCTCCACCGAGCTGCTGCTCGAGTGGAAGGCCGGCACGTTCACCAAGCCCAACGTCAACGAGTTCGCGAACCCCGAGCTCGCGGGTCTCAACAGCCTGCAGATCTTCGAGAAGTGGCTCGCGATGTGCGAGGAGTACGGCCTGAAGGTCTTCCTCGACGTGCACAGCGCCGAGGCGGACAACTCCGGGCACGTGCACCCGGTGTGGTGGAAGGGGTCGATCACCACCGAGGACGTGTACGAGGGCTGGGAGTGGGCGGCGACCCGCTGGCGGACCAACGACACGATGATCGGCGCGGACATCAAGAACGAGCCCCACGGCACGCAGGGGTCCACCGAGCGCGCCAAGTGGGACGGCTCGACGGACAAGGACAACTTCAAGCACTTCGCGGAGACGGCGTCACGCAAGATCCTCGCGATCAACCCGAACTGGCTCGTCTTCGTCGAGGGCATCGAGGTCTACCCCAAGGAGGGGGTCTCCTGGACCTCGACGGGACTCACGGACTACCACACCATGTGGTGGGGCGGGAACCTGCGCGGCGTGCGCGACTTCCCGATCGACCTGGGGGCGAACCAGGACCAGCTCGTGTACTCCCCGCACGACTACGGACCGCTCGTGCACCTGCAGCCGTGGTTCGAGGGCGACTTCGACCGGGCGAGCCTCGAGCGCGACGTGTGGGACCCGAACTGGTTGTACCTGCACAAGGAGAACACCGCTCCGCTGCTCATCGGCGAGTGGGGCGGCTTCATGGACGGCGGGCCGAACGAGAAGTGGATGCTCGCGCTGCGCGACCTCATCACCGACCGCCGTCTGAGCCACACCTTCTGGGTGCTCAACCCGAACTCGGGTGACACGGGCGGCCTGCTCGGCTACGACTGGGCCACCTGGGACGAGGAGAAGTACGCGCTGCTCGAGCCGGCGCTGTGGCAGGACGGCGGCAAGTTCGTCGGTCTGGACCACGATGTCCCCCTCGGTGGCGTGGGCAGCACCACCGGCACGTCGCTGTCGCAGGTGAACGGCGCGGGCCCGACCGTGACCCCGTCCCCCACCGCCACCCCGACGCCGTCGGTCACGCCGAGCGTGACGCCGAGCGCCACCCCGACGGTCACACCGAGTGCGACGCCGTCGGTCACGCCGTCGGCCACGGCGAGTCCCGCGGTCGGTGCGTGCGCCGTCACCTACACCGCGAGCTCCTGGAGCTCGGGCCTGTCGGGCTCGGTGCGCCTGACCAACACCGGGAGCACGCTCACGTCCTGGAAGCTCACCTTCACCGCACCGGCCGGGGTGAGCGTCACGCAGGGCTGGGGCGGGACGTGGTCCCAGTCGGGGACCGCCGTGACCGTGACGAACGCCGCGTGGAACGGCAACCTCGCCGCGGGCGGCACCGCGGAGATCGGCTTCAACGCGTCGCACGGGGGCACGGCCGGCACCCCGAGCGGCTTCGCGCTCAACGGTGCTCCCTGCACGGTGGGCTGACCCGACACCATGACGTCCGGCCGCCGTTCCCTCCTCGGGGACGGCGGCCGGGCGTGCTCACGCCGGGGTGGGCGCCCCGCCGTCGAGGGCCGACGCGTCGTCCAGGGCCTCGGCCAGGGCTGCGAGCAGCTCGTCGACGTCCTGCTCCGTGGTGTCGAACGCGCACATGAGGCGCACGGTGCCGTCGGTCGCGTCCCAGTCGTAGAAGCGCCACCGCCGCCGCAGGGCTGCCGCCACGTGCGCGGGCAGGCGGACGAAGACCGCGTTCGCCTCGGTGGGCTGCACGACCTCGAGGGACCCGATCGCGTCGATGCCCGCACGGAGCCGTGCGGCCATCGCGTTCGCGCGTCCCGCCGAGCGCAGCCACAGGTCACCCTCGTACAGCGCGACGAGCTGGGCGGAGACGAACCTCATCTTCGACGTCAGCTGCATGTCCGCCTTGCGCAGGTACTCCACGCCCGTGACCGCCTCCCGGTCCAGGACGACGACGGCCTCCCCCAGCAGCAGGCCGTTCTTGGTCCCACCGAGCGAGAGCACGTCGACGCCGCAGTCCGTCGTGAGGGCGCGCAGCGGCAGGCCCAGGTGGGCGGCGGCGTTGGCGAGCCGTGACCCGTCCATGTGGACGCGCATGCCCAGGGCGTGCGCCTGGTCGCACAGCTCCCGGACCGCCTCCGGCGTGTACACCGTGCCGAGCTCCGTGGCCTGCGTGAGGGACACCACGCCGGGCTGCGCGCGGTGGACGTCGCCGAACCCCCAGGCCTGGCGCTCGACCAGCTCGGGTGTCAGGCGCCCGTCGGGGGCCGGGACGGTCAGCAGCTTCAGCCCTCCGACACGCTCGGGCGCACCGTTCTCGTCCGTGTGCACGTGCGCCGCCTCGGTGCAGATCACGGCCCCCCACCGGGGCAGCATGGCCTGGAGTGCGAGGACGTTGGCGCCCGTGCCGTTGAGCACGGGGTAGGTGACGGCCTGGTCGCCGAGCTGGGCGCGCACGACGTCCTGCAGGCGCGCGGTCCACGGGTCGTCGCCGTAGGCGGGCACGTGCCCGACGTTGGCCGCGGCGACGGCTGCGAGCACCTCGGGGTGCGCGCCGGCGTAGTTGTCCGAGGCGAAGTGGTGGACGACGGGAGCGTGCTGTTCGGTCACGTCCCCAGTCTCGCCGACCGGTCGCCCTCGAGGGTCCTCGTCGTGCAGGACGGGCCGGCGAGCGGCATGATCCGTGCAGCCGACCGACAGGAGACCCCACATGGACCGCACCGGCGACGACGCCCGGCCTGCAGACGCCCGGCCGTCGGACGCCCCGACCGGAGCGACCGACGACGACCGCAACGAGACGTTCGTCGAGCGGATGGACCGCAACTGGGCCGAGCTGCTGCAGGAGCTGCGGGTGACGCAGACCGGCGCGCAGATCCTCACCGGCTTCCTGCTGACCCTGCCGTTCCAGGCCCGCTTCTCGGACCTCGACGCGTACCAGCAGGACGTGTTCCTCGTCCTGGTGCTCCTGGCCGTGCTGGCGACGATCCTCATCGTCGCGCCGGTGAGCCTGCACCGGCTGCTGTTCCGACGTCGTCTCAAGCCGCAGCTCGTCGACGCGGGCCACTGGTTCGCCCGCGCGGGGCTCGCGGCCCTGGCGCTGGTCCTCACGGGCGCGACGATGCTGCTGTTCGACGTCGTGCTGACCCGCACGGCGGGCATCGTCGCCGGTGGCGCGGTGCTGCTCACGATCGTCGTGGCCTGGCTGGTGCTCCCCCACGTCATCGCCCAGCGCGCCGACCCCGACGGCGACGACCGCACCGTCTGAGGCGGGAACGACGACGGCCCCGTGCCGCACCCTCGCAGGTGCGGCACGGGGCCGTCGGTCGACTCAGCCCTGGACGGCGCGCTTGAGGGCGCTCCCGGCCGTGATCTTCACGCGGTAGCCCGCGGGGATCTCCAGCTTCTCGCCCGTCTGGGGGTTCACGCCGGTGCGCGCCGCGCGGTCGGCGCGGGCCACGGCCAGGAAGCCGGGGATCGAGACGCTGCCGCCGGCGGCGAGCTGCTCGACCACGACCTCCTGCAGGGCCTTGAGCGCCTTGTCGGTGTCGGCGTTGGTCAGTCCGGCCTTCTCGGCGACGGCCTGGACGAGCTCGGTGCGGTTGAAGCTCACGACGGGTGCTCCTCGGTGATGGGGTTTCGCAGCCGCGGCACAGTGCGGGCCGCGGCGGTGCCGCACGACCAGCGTGCGCACGGTTTCCGACCCTAACCGCGCCGACCAGCAGTGGCGTGCTTCCTCGCACCGTGTCGTCGGTCACCGCCGGGAGCGCGCGCGCACCGCGGCGGCGCTGCGGGTGGTCACCACTCGGTCGGGTCCGATGCCGTGCGCGACGGCACGCTCGCACCCGGCGCGCAACCAGTCGAGCTGACCGGGGGCGTGCGCGTCGGAGTCGATCGTGAACTCGCAGCCCGCGTCCGCGGCGAGCTGGAGCAGCTCGTGCGGCGGGTCCAGGCGGTCGGGCCGGCAGTTGATCTCGACGGCGACGCCGTGCTCGGCGCACGCGTCGAAGACCGCCCGTGCGTCGAACTCGCTCGGGGGCCGGTGCCTGCCCGCGACCCGCCGGCCCGTGCAGTGCCCCAGCACGTCGGTGCGGGGGTCGCGCACGGCCGTGAGCATGCGGCGCGTCATGGCGGCGCCGTCCATGCGCAGCTTCGAGTGCACGGACGCGACCACGACGTCCAGCTCGTCGAGCAGGTCGGGGTCCTGGTCGAGCGTGCCGTCGTCGAGGATGTCGACCTCGATGCCGCTGAGCACCTCGAACGGCGCCACCGCGGGTCGCAGGGCGGCGAGCTGCGCCAGCTGGGCCCGCAACCGGGGCGCGGACAGCCCGTTCGCCACCGTCAGGCGCGGCGAGTGGTCCGTGACCGCCAGGTAGTCGCGTCCCAGCTCGAGCTCGGCCAGCACCATCTCCTGGACGGGTGTCGCGCCGTCGCTGGCCTCGGTGTGGCTGTGCAGGTCGCCGCGCAGGGCCGCGTGCAGCGCGGCCGCGGCGGGCGTCGTGCGCGCGTCGTCCGCCGCTGCCTGCTCCTCGAGCTCGATGAGGGCCGGCACCGCACGCCCCGCCATCGCGCGGGAGACCACCTCGGCGGTGCTGCTGCCGACCGCCGGGAGGTCCGTCAGGGCGCCCGCGCGGGCCAGGGCCCCGAGCCGTGCCGCCTCCTGGCGCTCGACCGTGCGCGCCGCGGCCCGGTACGCCTCCGCGCGGTACCGGCTGGCCTGGGCGCGTTCGAGGAGGAAGGCGACGCGCCGCAGCGTCGCAACGGCCCGGTCCTGGTCCTCGCGTGCGCTCACGACGCCTTGGTGCGGGCCCGGCGGCGGGCGGGTGCGGCCTCCTCGGCCGTGTCGTCGTCCTTGGTGCCGGACGTGGCCTTGGACGCCTTGCCCGCCCCGTCCTTCGTAGCAGGCTTCTTCTTCGACGTGCCGGCGCCCTTCTTCGTCCCACGCTCGGCAGGCTCCGCCTCCTGCGGTTCCTCACCGCGCGCCGCACGCGCCTTGTCGACGGAACGCTGCAGCGCCGCGAGCAGGTCGACGACCTCGCCACCACCCTCGGACGCCTCCTCCTCCGGCGGGGCCGGGGGTGCCTGGGTATCACCCGACGACACCTTCGCGGCGATGAGCTGCTCGAGGGCCGCGACGTACGCGTCCTCGTACTGCGACGGGTCGAAGTCACCGGCGAGCGACTCCACGAGCGACGACGCCATCGTCAGCTCCTGCGGCCGGACCGTGACGTCGTCGTCGAGGACCGGGAAGTCGGCCTCCCGCACCTCGTCGGGCCACAGCAGCGTCTGCAGCACGATGACCTTGTCGCGCACGCGCAGCACGGCCATCGACTCGCGCTGCCGGATCGCGACCTTCACGACCGCGACGCGGTCCGTCTCCTCGAGCGCGCCGCGCAGCAGCGCGTACGGCTTGGCGGCGCTCTTGTCGGGCTCCAGGAAGTAGGTCTTCTGCAGCAGGATCGGGTCCACCTGCTCGGCGGGCACGAACTCCAGGACCTCGATCTCGCGCTCGGTGGACAGCGGCAGCTGCTGGAAGTCCTCGTCCGTCAGGACGACGAGCTCACCGTCCTCGGTCTCGTAGCCCTTGGCGATGTCCGACCACTCCACGCTCTCGCCGTCCAGGCTGCACACCTTGCGGTAGCGGATGCGTCCGCCGTCCTCACGGTGCACCTGGTGGAGCCGCACCTCGTGCTCGCCAGTCGCCGCGTACAGCCGCACCGGCACGTTCACCAGGCCGAAGGCCACTGCGCCTTTCCAGATCGCCCGCACGGCCGTCCTCCTTCGTCGTGGCGGCGTGGCCCACCCCGGCCGCCCACGCGGCCCGCTGCACCGTCCAGGGCAGGATGGACCCGTGGAGCCCATGCTCGCCACCCCTGCACCCGCATCCGCCGCGCTCCCGCGCGGTCGCGACTGGGTGTTCGAGGTCAAGTGGGACGGGGTGCGGGTCCTCGCCGACGCACGCGGCGGAGCCGTCCGGCTGAGCAGCCGCAACGAGCGCGACGTCACCCCGGCGTACCCCGAGCTCGGCGGCCTGGCCGCCCTGGGGGACGTGCTGCTCGACGGCGAGGTCGTCCTGATGGACGGCGGACGCCCCTCGTTCGCCGCGCTGGCCGAGCGCATGCACGTGCGTGACCTGCGACGGGCACAGGCGCTCGCGGCAGCCCGGCCCGTCACCTACGTCGTGTTCGACGTGCTGCGCCGCGACGGCCGGGACCTCACCGGGGTGCCGCTGGACGCGCGCCGCGCAGTCCTCGAGGACCTGGTGCTGCCCGAGCACGTGCAGACCTCGCCCTGGTACGACGACGGCGACGACCTGTGGCAGGTCACCGCCACCCACGGCCTCGAGGGAGTGGTCGCCAAGCGTCGCGACGCACCGTACCGACCCGGACGGCGGTCGCCCGACTGGGTGAAGGCCGCGCACCGCCGCACCCGGACGGCACTCGTCGGTGGCTGGCGCCCCGAGTCGACCGGGACCGGGCGCCTCGGTGCCGTGCTGCTCGGCGCTCCCGACGCGACCGGCGGGCTGCGGTACCTGTGCCGCGCGGGCTCCGGGCTCGGGGGTCCTGCCGCCCGGGCCATGCGCGAGCTGCTCGCGCCCCACGAACGCTCCGGCAGCCCGTTCGCGGACGACGTGCCGGCACTCGACGCACGCGGTGCCGTCTGGTGCGACCCTGTCGTGGTCGTCGAGACCCTGTACCTGGTCCGCACGCCGTCAGGCCGGCTGCGACAGCCGGTCGTGCGGGGGGTGCGCACCGATGCCACCGTGGACCCCTGGGAGCAGCCGTGAGGCAGGAAGGGGACGCAGCCGCATGAGCCCGGAACGCCAGACCGTCGACGTCGGGGGCCGCCCGGTCCGCCTCACCCACCTGGACAAGGTCGTGTACCCGGCGACGGGCACGACCAAGGCCGAGGTCATGGACTACCTCGTGCAGGTCGAGCCGGCGATCCTGCGCCAGCTGCGGGACCGGCCCGTCACCCGCATCCGGTGGCCCGACGGTGTGGGCGGCGAGAAGTTCTTCGAGAAGAACACGCCGCGCGGGGCGCCGTCCTGGCTGCGCCACCAGCGGCTGCCCGCCTCGCCGGGGACGGAGGACGAGGGCACGGTCCTCGACCTGCCGTTCCTCGACGACCTCGCGGGGCTCATGTGGGCGGCCAACTCCGGCGCCCTGGAGCTGCACACGCCGCAGTGGACGGTCGGTCCGCGCGGCGGCCTGCGCGACGCCGACCGCCTCGTGGTCGACCTCGACCCCGGACCCGGCGCGGGCCTCGACGAGTGCGCCCGCGTCGCGCACGTCGTCGCCGAGCGGCTGCGCGACGAGGGCCTCGAGCGGACCGTGCCGGTCACGTCGGGCTCCAAGGGGCTGCAGCTCTACGCACCGCTCCCCCGCCCCCGGCCCGCCACGAGCGTGCGGGAGCAGGCGCGCACCCTGGCGCACGCGCTCGCGGCCGAGCACCCGGACCTCGTCGTCGCCGTGCAGCGCAAGGACGTGCGCGGCGGGAAGATCTTGCTGGACTGGTCGCAGAACCACCCCGCCAAGACGACGATCACGCCGTGGTCGCTGCGCGGCCGGGACCGTCCCACGGTCGCCGCGCCGCGCGAGTGGGACGAGATCGGCCCGGGGCTGCAGCAGCTCACGGCCGCCGAGGCGGCGGCGCGTCTGGCCCGCGACGGGGACCCGTTCGACGTCTGACGCCGGGTGCACGTCACGTCCTTGACCGGTGGCGCTCGGATGGCGGGCGTCCTCCGGGCCTGGCAGCGTGGACGTCACCCGGGCCCGACGAGCCCGGCACGTACGCGAAGGAGTGGTCATGGCCCGCGATCTGCCGAAGTACACCGTCCCGTCCCTCACCCCGGAGGACGGCGCGAAGGTGGCGGCGATCCTCCAGGAACGCCTCAACGCACTGAACGACCTGGCGCTCACGCTGAAGCACATCCACTGGAACGTCGTCGGCCCCCACTTCATCGCGGTCCACGAGATGCTGGACCCGCAGGTCGACGCCGTGCGACTCATGGTCGACGCCACGGCGGAGCGGATCGCCACGCTCGGTTCCGCACCGGTCGGCACGCCCGGCGCCCTCGTCGCGGCCCGCACGTGGGACGACTACTCGATCGGCCGTGCGAGCACCACCGAGCACCTCGGCGCCCTCGACGAGGTGTACGTCGGGGTCATCACCGACCACCGGAAGGCCGCCGCACAGGCCGAGGAGCTCGACACCGTGACGAACGACCTCCTGGTCGGTCACCTGGCCGAGCTCGAGCTCTTCCACTGGTTCGTCCGTGCGCACCTCGAGTCCTCCGGTGGTGCGCTCTCGACGGCCGGCACGTCCACCGAGAAGGGGGCGGCCGAGGCCGCCGAGGCGGCTGCGTCCCGTACGACGTCGTGACGACGGGACACCGCCCCGGCACGCACGCCCCGCACCCCGACCTGGCCGGTGAGTCCGGGCAGGACGGGCTGCGGGCGGGCCGCGTCGCGCCGCGGCTGGAGAACCCGGACGGCTCCCCGGTGCAGCGCCTGCACGTGGCGGCCCGGCTCGAGGACCGGTTCGACTCCGCGCTCGCGCACGTCCTGCGGCGCCGCGGCTGGACCGTGCGCGTCGTGGGGTACGCCGGGTACGGGTCCGGCGGCAAGGTGCGGGTCCTGGCGCGCACCCTGCTCGCGTCCCCGGGCGTGCGGCAGCAGGACCTGCCGGACAGCGGTGGCGACGCGCAGACCGGCGAGCGACCGGCGGACGCCGTGCGCGGGTGGCGCTCCTTCTTCACCGCGCCGGTCGCCGGCGCGCCCGTCGAGGTGACGGTCGGCGAGACCACCCACCAGCTGACCACCGACCGTGGGGGCTACGTCGACGAGCTGGTCGACGCGGACCTCGAGCCCGGCTGGCACGACCTGACGCTCACCTCGCTCGACGGTGCCCGCGCCACGACGCGCGTGGTCGTCGTCGGTCCCGAGCCGACCGTGGGCATCGTCAGCGACATCGACGACACGGTGATGGTCACGCGCCTGCCCCGCCCGTTCGTCGCGGCGTGGAACGTGTTCGTCCGGCACGAGAACGCACGGGAGGCCGTCCCCGGCATGTCGCAGCTCTACCGGGAGCTGCGGGCGGCGCGTCCCGACTCCCCCGTGGTGTACCTGTCGACGGGTGCGTGGAACGCGGCACCCGCGATCGGCCGGTTCCTGCGCCGGCACGACTACCCGGCCGGCCCGATGCTCATGACGGACTGGGGACCGACCAACACCGGCCTGTTCCGCAGCGGGCAGCGCCACAAGGTCGCCCAGCTGCGGCGGCTGTTCGCCGAGCTCCCGCAGGTGCGCTGGATCCTCGTCGGCGACGACGGCCAGCACGACCCGCAGATCTACGCGGGGGCCGTGGCCCGGTTCCCCGACCACGTCGCGGCGGTGCTGATCCGCCAGCTGACCGCCGGCGAGCACGTGCTGTCGCACGGTCTGCCCGCGGCGACCCCCGAGCAGGAGGACGCGGCGGACGACGCCGACGAGGCGCCGGGCATCGAGGTGCTGCTGGGCGCCGACGGCGAGGAGCTCCTCGGCCGCGTCCGGGAGGCAGGGCTCGCCGGCTGACCCGTCCTCGCCGGCCGACCCGGCGGTGGTGCTGCGGCTCAGAGCCGCTCGGGGTCGTCCCAGTCGTCGCTCGACGCGATGGCCTCGTCGTCGGGCGCGAGCTCCGCCGCCCGCAGGGAGCGGGGAGCGCGGGCGGCGTCCCCTCCCGCGCGGGCGTCCGCGGCGTCCAGGTCCGCCTGCACCAGGGGCTGGTCGGCGAGACCGTGCGCCGAGGGATCGGACGTCAGGTCGCTCGTGCGGTTCGGGCTCATGCACCGGTTCTACCAAGGCCGGGCCGGGTCCCGCATCCGGTCGCGTCCATCGGCCCGCGTGTCGCCGCGGTGGTTGCGGCGTGTCGCCCGCCGCGAGGGACGTGCGGCCCGGCGGGGTGGGCTGCCCACGCCTCCTGCGCGTCTTGCCGCCTCACGAGCGCAGCATCGTCGTCGAACGGGACGGGACCGACTCCCGAGCCGCCAGGCACCGTCACACCGACGCCGAGCAACCCGCCCACGGCCGCGTCGCTCGACGGCGTGGCGTGCACGCTGTCCTGACCTGACCGGGGTCCGACCCCGACGCGTCGGTCCAGGTCAGACCTGCGGATGTGACCAAAGTCCCATGGGACAAACATCACATGACTTGCCCTGGGAGATGCTCCGGCACCGACCTAAAGTCGCCAGTCGTGGCTCCTGGAACGCACGACACCGCCGACGTCGACGTCCTCCTGGTGGGCGGAGGCATCATGAGCGCGACCCTCGCGTCGCTGCTCGGGAGCCTCGAGCCCAGCTGGCGGATCGAGATCCACGAACGGCTCGACGCCCCCGCGCTGGAGAGCTCCAACCCGTGGAACAACGCGGGCACCGGGCACGCGGCCCTCTGCGAGCTGAACTACACGCCGCAGCGCCCCGACGGCACCGTCGACGTCACCAAGGCCGTGACGATCAACGAGCAGTACGAGCTCTCGCGCGAGCTCTGGCACCACCTCGCCGCCGCCGGCCGGCTGCCGGGCGCCGAGGACGCCGTGACGACCACCCCGCACCTGACGTTCGTGCGCGGCGCCGCCGACGTCGAGTTCCTGCGCCGGCGCTGGGAGGCCCTGCGCCAGCACCGCCTCTTCGCGGACCTCGAGTTCACCACCGACCCGGCCGTCATCGCCCGCTGGGCACCGCTGCTCGTGGCGGACCGCACGGACGACGAGCCGATCGCCGCGACGCGCGCCACCTGGGGCACCGACGTCGACTTCGGCTCCCTGACGCGCGCGATGCTCACCGACGCCGCCGCACGCGGTGCCGCCCTGCACACGAGCAGCGAGGTCACACGGCTCAAGCAGCTGCGCGACGGCCGCTGGCGCGTCACCGTCGCCGACCGCCGCTGGAACGGGCAGCGGCCGCGCACGCTCACCGCGCGCTTCGTGTTCGTCGGTGCCGGTGGGGGTGCCCTGCACCTGCTGCAGCGCTCGCGGATCAAGGAGATCCGCGGCTACGCGGGCTTCCCGATCAGCGGCCAGTTCCTGCGGACCACGAACCCGGAGCTCGTCGAGCAGCACCGGGCCAAGGTGTATGGCAAGGCCGCGATCGGTGCCCCGCCCATGTCGGTGCCGCACCTGGACGCCCGCTCGGTCGACGGCGGTCAGGCCCTGATGTTCGGGCCGTACGCGGGCTGGAGCATGAAGTTCCTCAAGCGTGGGTCGTGGACCGACCTGCTGCGGTCCGTGCGCCCCGGCAACCTCGTGCCGATGCTCGCGGTGGGGCTGCGCAACATGAACCTCGTGACGTACCTGCTGCGGGAGGTCACCGCGAGCGACACCGCGCGGCTGCGCTCGCTGCGGTCCTACATGCCGTCGGCGCACCCTCGCGACTGGGAGCTCATCACCGCCGGGCAGCGCGTCCAGGTGATCAAGCGCGGCAAGGGCGGGGGCGTGCTGGAGTTCGGCACGGAGCTGGTCGCCTCGGCCGACGGCTCGATCGCCGGTCTGCTGGGCGCCTCTCCGGGGGCCTCGACCGCGGTCGCGACGATGCTCGACCTCCTGGACCGGTGCTTCCCGGAGCGGGCCGAGGCCTGGCGTCCCCAGCTGCAGCGCCTGATGCCCAGCCTGGGCGGCGGCGAGTGGGACGCGGCGCTCGCGCTGCACCAGCTCGTGGACGACGGGACCCTGGCGGGCGGACACTGACCTCGTGCAGAACGAGGACAGCGCCGACAGCACCGACATCCCGCCCGGGGACCTCCCGGTCCCCGTCAGCGCGCCCATGCGGCACGCCAAGGTCCGCGCGTACACCGACCACACGACCGTCGGTCAGGTCGTGGTCGACCCCGACGGTGGCGTGACGATCGGGTGCGCGTGCGGCATGACACTGACGAACGGGCCCGGCTGGTCGCTCGACGAGCACATCCGGCTGCACCGTGCCGAGGCGCGGTTCCTCGCGCTGTCGGCGGTCGCACCGCCGGGCATCCCCCGGCTGATCGGCTCGCCGGCGCCCGCGTCCGCCGACTGAACGAGTCCGGACGGAGGCGCCGCGCGTACGGGCAGCCGGTCCGTCAGCCGGCTTCCCGGGCGGCTTGCCGGGCAGCGACCCGGGCGGCGACCTCGGGCCGACGCAGCGGCGGCACCGTCGTCGGCGGGCGTCTCCGCTCCGGCAGGTCCTCCAGCAGGTGCGTCGTGATGTGGGCGATCTCGGCGACGGCGCGCTCGAACGGCTCACGCGTGGCGTCCGAGAGCTGCTGGACACCCGTGACCTTGCGCACGTACTGCCGGGCCGCCGCCTCGATCTCCGCGTCGGTGGCGTGCGGCTCCAGGCCGCGCAGCGTCGTGATGTTCCTGCACATGTCAGCCGAAACTACGCCTCGGGAGCGTCCGGGACCAGAGCAGTGCGCTCGAGCTCCAGCAGCGTGCGCTTCGCCTCGTCGCCGCCGGCGTACCGGCCGGTCGAGCCGTCGGACCGGACGACGCGGTGGCAGGGCACGAGCACGGGCACCGGGTTGAGCGCGCACGCCGTCCCGACGGCACGCACCGCCGCAGGTCGCCCCACGGCAGCGGCGACCTGCGCGTACGACGCGGTCGAACCGTAGGCGATGCGCGGCAACGCCTCGACCACGTCACGTCGCAGCCCTCGGGTCAGGCGCAGGTCGACCGGGACGTCGAACGACGTCCGTCTGCCGGCGAAGTACTCGTCGAGCTGGCGCAGCACGGGGTCGAGGCGGGCACCCCCCTCGAGCACCCGGGGGCTCACGCGCGCCGCGAGGTCGTCGAGCGCCGCCTCGTGCCCCTGGACCTCGAAGGCCACGCGCAGCACGCCCGCCTCGCCCGCCGCCACGAGCACCCGGCCGACGGGCGAGTCGACGACCCGGTACGCCACGTCCAGCAGCCCCTCGTCCTGCGCACGTGCGACCAGGCGCGTGTGCAGGGACGCCAGCAGCCTCTCGTCGTCGGCGTCGTCCACCGTGCCGCGCACGGCCCCGACCTGTCCGTGGGGCAGGGTGCTCATCGCTCCTCCTCCTGGGCTCCGTAGGTGCGGCGCAGGGCCGCCACGCCGTCCGCGCCCGCGCGCCGCGCCGCCGCGTCGGTGCCGCCGACGAGGCGCGCGACCTCGGCGTACGGCAGCCCGCCGAGGTGGTGGAGCACGACGACCCGTCGCTGCTTGTCCGGCAGGGCGCGCACGGCCTGCCACAGGTCGAGGTCCCGCTCCCCCGGCCCGGCCACGCCGCCGAGCAGCGGGACCCCGTCCAGGGCGCCCGGCTCCTCGACGGGTACCGCGTGCCGGGTCCGTCGGCGCAGCTCGTCGATCGCCTTGCGGCGCGCGACGGTCACGAGCCACGCCTCGACGTTGACGTCCGCGGGCAGACCGGGCCACGCGCGCAGCGCCGCGAGGAACGTCTCGGACCACGCGTCCTGGGCGTCGTGCCCGGCGAGCACCGCGCGGCAGACGCGCAGCACGGTGCCGCCGTGCACACGCACGACGTCCTCGAACGGACCGGTCATCCTCACAGTGTGCAGACGCGCGCCCCGCCCCGGACGTGAGGTCCGGGACGGGGCGCGTCGGCGACGGGCTGCGCCCGCGCTGTCGCTGCGCGTCAGCGCATCTGCGTGAACGCCGCCGTCGCGGGGTCGGCACCGGTGCGCTCGTCGGAGTCCAGGCCGTCGATCGCGGCGACGTCCTGCGCCGTGAGCTCGAACGAGAACAGGTCCAGGTTCGACCGGATGCGCTCGGGCGTCACGGACTTGGGGATGACGATCCGCCCGGCCTGCACGTGCCAGCGCAGCGCGACCTGGCCGGTCGTGACGCCGAGCCGCTCGGCGACCTGCGTGATCGCGTCGGCCTGCAGGTCCTTGCCGCGGCCGAGCGGCGAGTAGGCCTCGACCGCGATGCCGTGACCCGTGGAGGCGTCCTGCGTGGGGCGCTGCTGGAACGTCGGGTGCACCTCGACCTGGTTGACGGCCGGCACGACGTCCGTCTCGCGCACGAGCCGGTCGAGGTGGTCGGGGAGGAAGTTCGACACGCCGATCGCACGCACCGCGCCGTCGGCGAGCAGCTTCTCGAACGCGCGCCACGTCTCGACGTACAGGTCCGTGCTCGGCACGGGCCAGTGGATGAGGTACAGGTCGACGACGTCGAGCCCGAGCTCGCGGCGGCTGTCCTCGAACGCGCGCAGCGCCTGCTCGTAGCCGTGGTCGCCGTTGCGCAGCTTCGTGGTGACGAAGACCTCGTCCCGCGGCAGGCCGCACGCACGGACGGCCGCCCCGACGCCCGCCTCGTTGTAGTAGCCGGCAGCGGTGTCGATGTGGCGGTACCCGGCCGCGAGGGCGTCCTCGACGGTCCGCTGGGTGTCGTCCGGGTCGACCTGGAAGGTGCCGAAGCCGACCTGCGGGATCTGGATGCCGTTGTTCAGCGTGATGGAGGCAGTGGTCATGGAGACACCTTGGCATCGCACGGCAGAACCGCACGCCGGCGCCGCGGACGTGACGCACGCTGCACCGCGGGCGGCGCCCAGCGGCGGGATGGATCGTCACACCCTCCGGGCCGCCGTGTCCCGGCGTCGCGAGACCACGAGGACGGCCACGGCGCCGCCGAGCGCCACGGCCGCGGACGTCACCCCGATGCCCGCGAACCCGATCAGCCCCAGGCCGACGCCGGCGAGCAGGCCGCCGCCCGCGCCGGCGAACAGCATCAGCGCGTCCGACAGCCCCTGGATGGCGACGCGTTCCGCACCCGGCACCTCACCTGCCAGGATGCTCGACCCCGCGACCGTCGCCGCGGACCAGCCCGCCCCGACCAGCGTGAGGCCGACCGTCACGAGCGCGTGCGCACCGCCGGCCGCGCCGCACACCGCCGCACCCACGACGACCACGCCGAGCCCTGCGACGAGGACGCGGCGTGGGCCTGCCACGGACGCGAGCATCCCCATGAGCGGGGAGAGTGCGAACATCGCTGCGAGGTGGACGCTGACGGTCAGGCCGATGAGCGGGCTCGACGCACCGTGCCCCGTCATGTGCAGCGGCGTCATGGCCATCACCGCGACCATGACGGCGTGCGCGGTGACGACGCCGACGACGGCACCGGCGGCGGGCGGGTGACGTCGCAGGGTCGCCGCCGCGACCCGCACCGGCACCTGCTCGCGCCCGCCGGTCGCACCGTCCGCGCGGCCGGCCACGTCGAGCGGGTCGGGGCGCAGCCCGACCTGCACCACGACGAGCGCGGCAAGCATGCCGACGCCGGCGAACACGAACACGCCTGCCGACGAGGGAAGTCCGGAGATGCGCGACAGCCACTCGTCCAGGCCGACGAGGTTGGGTCCCACGACCGCACCGACCGTGCTCGCCCACACGACGAGGGACAGGTCCCGCGGGCGGCTCGCCGGCGTCGACAGGTCCGTCGCGGCGAACCGCGACTGCAGGTTCACCGCGGACCCCACCCCGATGAGGACCGCCCCTGTGACGAGGAGCGGGAACGACGCGAGGACGGTGGCGAGCACGATCCCGGCCGCACCGGCCGCCGCCAGCGCAAGCCCCGTGGACAACGCCCGACGCCGACCACGTGCGACGGCCAGACGCGCCAACCCGAGCGAGGCCATCGCCGCCCCGAGCGTCGAGGCGGTCGTCATGACGCCCGACCACGCCTCCTGGCCCGACAGCTCGTACGCGAGCGGGGAGCCGACCGAGACGACCGCTCCCGCGGCCAGGCCCCCGAGGACCTGGGCCGTGGCCAGGACCGCGACCGTCCGACGCCGCAACCGCGTGAGGTCGGGAAGCCCCGCCACCGCTCCTCCCACCGCGGGTGCGGGCAGGTCGGCGCGCGAGGTCACGACGTGACGCTAACGCACCGGTCCCAGCCCTCACCCGTGCTTTCCGGCGGCGAGGTCAGCGCGCGCGACCCCGCAGGAACGCCCGCATCCGTTCCTTGCCCACGGCCGCGATGGCCGTCAGCGGGATGCCGGCCGGGCAGACCAGGGCGCACTCGCCGTACGTCGAGCACGGCCCGAAGTCGTGCTCCATCTGGTCGACCATCGCCACGGCCCGACGTCCCCGCTCCGCCTGCGTCTGCGGCAGGGTGGCCAGGTGGGTCAGCTTGGCGCCGGTGAACAGCGACGCCGACCCGTTGGGGCACGCCGCCACGCACGCGCCGCAGCCGATGCAGGCAGCGAAGTCGAGTGCCATCTCGGCGGTCTCGTGGTCGATGCGGGTCGTGTCGGCGTCGGGCGCGGTACCGGCGTCCACGGCCACATGCCCACCGGCCTGGATGACGCGGTCGAGCGCCGAGCGGTCCACCACGAGGTCCTTGACCACGGGGAACGCCGCCGAGCGCAGCGGTTCGAGGACGATGTGGTCGCCGTCGGCGAACGACCGCACGTGCTGCTCGCACGACGGGGTGTTCGCCTCGGGGCCGTGAGGGCGCCCGTCGACGTTCACGCCGCAGCACCCGCAGATGCCCTCGCGGCAGTCGGACTCGAACGCGACGGGCTCCCGGCCCTCCTCGACCAGCTGGTCGTTGAGCCGGTCCAGCAGCTCCAGCAGGGTCATCTCCGCCGTCGCGTCGGTGACGACGTACGACTCGAACGCGCCGGGCGATGCGGCGTCGGGCTGACGCCAGACGTCAAGGGTGAGCTTCACGCGTAGTTCCTCGTCTGCAGCGGCACGGCCTGGAACGTGAGCGGTTCGTCGTGCCGGACGAACCGTCCGTCGGTGGCGTCAGGAGCCGGTGACTCCCACGCCGAGACGCGGCACCACGCCGCGTCGTCGCGCAGCGCCTCGCCGTCGGGTGTCTGGTGGTCGGCGCGGAAGTGCGCGCCGCAGCTCTCGTCCCGGTCGAGCCCGTCGACGCACAGCAGCTCGGCCATCTCGAGGTAGTCCGCGACGCGGCCCGCGCGCTCGAGCTCCTGGTTGAGGGCCGTCCCCTCCCCCAGGACGCGCACGTCGCGCCAGAACTCCTCGCGCAGCGCACGGATCTCCGTGATGCCCTGCGCGAGGCCCTCCGGCGTGCGGCTCACGCCGGCGCAGCGGTAGAGGATCTCTCCGAGCCGGCGGTGGAACCGGTCGGGGCCCTGGGTGCCCTCGTTCTTCAGGAGCCGCTGCGTCCGCGCCTCGACCGCCTCGACCGCGTCGAGCACGGCGTCGTCGTCCGGCGCCAACGGGGCCGTGCCCAGCAGCGGAGCCAGGTACCCGGGCACCGCGTACGGCAGGGTGAACCACCCGTCGACGCACGCCGAGAGCAGGGAGTTGGCGCCCAGACGGTTGGCCCCGTGGTAGCCCCAGCCGACCTCTCCCCCGACGAACAGCCCGGGGACCGACGTCATCAGGTCGTAGTCGGACCACAGCCCGCCCATGGCGAAGTGCGCGCCCGGTGCGATGCGCATGGGGGTACGCAGCGGGTCGTCCCCCGTCGCCTGCTCGTACATGTGGAACAGGTTCGAGTACCGCGACATCACCGTCGCGCGCCCCAGCCGGGCGACCGCGTCCGCGAAGTCCAGGTAGACCGCGTTCTTCAGCGGGCCCACCCCGAACCCTGCGTCGATGCGCTCGCGGGCGGCCCGCGACGCGACGTCGCGCGGCGTCAGGTTGCCGTACGTCGGGTACCGGCGCTCGAGGTAGTAGTCCCGCTCGTCCTCGGGGATGTCGGTCGGCGCCCGGTCGTCGTCGGCGCGCACCGGGACCCAGATCCGGCCGTCGTTGCGCAGGGACTCCGACATGAGGATCGTCTTGGACTGCCACTCGCTCATCAGCGGCAGCGCCGTGGGGTGGAACTGGATGAACGACGGGTTGGCGAAGTGGGCGCCCCGCTTGTGGGCGCGCCAGGCGGCCGTCGCGTTCGAGTTCTTGGCGAGCGTCGACTTGCAGTAGATGTTCCCGTAGCCGCCTGTCGCCAGGACGACGGCGTGCGCGGTGACCGCACGGACCTTCCCCGTGACCAGGTCGCGCACGACGATGCCCTGCGCCCGGCCGTCCGCGACGACGAGGTCGAGCATCTCCTGGCGCGTGTGCAGCGTGACCGAGCCACGGGCCACCTGCCGCAGCAGCGCGTTCGCCCCGGCGACCTGCAGCTGCTGACCGGTCTGGCCGCGCGTGTAGTAGGTGCGCGAGACCTGCACACCGCCGAAGGACCGGGTGGCCAGCTCGCCGCCGTACTCGCGCGCGAACGGCGCACCGATCGCGTTCATGTGGTCGATGACGCGCACCGACTCCTGACCGAGCCGGTAGGCGTCGGCCTCGCGGCCACGGAAGTCCCCGCCCTTGACGGTGTCCTTGACGAACCGGTGGACGGAGTCGTTGTCGACCTTGCGCGCCCGTGCGGCGTTGATGCCGCCCTGGGCTGCGACCGAGTGCGCACGACGCGGGGCGTCGTGGATGGTGAAGCACTCCACCTGGTAGCCCAGCTCGCCGAGCGCGGCCGCGGCGCCGGCCCCGGCAAGGCCGGTCCCGACGACGATCACGGTGAACTTGCGGCGGTTGGCCGGCGCGACCAGGTCGTAGTGCAGCCGCCGGTCGTCCCACGCCTGCTCGGCGGGCACGTCGGGGACCTTGCCGTCCAGCGGGCTGCCGACGGTGCGTACCGCCTCGGGTGCGAGCACGGGCGTCGTCTCCCTCTGGGTCGGGTCCGGCCGGGTGGCGTCGGTCATGCCACGACTCCCGTCAGCACGGCGATGGGGATGATCAGGTTGCCCACGAGGATCAGGAGCCCGACGATGCCGGCGACCGCCGCGCCGGTGGCGCGCAGCCGGCGGCCGGTGGCGCCCAGGTCGTTGACCACGCTCCACAGACCGTGCGCGAGGTGCAGCGTCAGGGTGCCGATCGCGAGGATGTAGAACGCCGCGACCGCAGGCCTCTGGAACGAGCTGACGATGTTGTCGTACGCCTGCCCGGCCACGAACTCGTCCGTCGCGGCCGGTCTGGTGCCGGTCGTGATGTCCAGGACGTGGAAGACGACGAAGAGCAGCAGGACCGTGCCGGTGACGAGCATGCTGCGCGCCTGGAAGCTGCGCAGCCCGCGCATCCCCTGCCGGCGGTGGGGCCCCCGGGCGAGCCGCGCGCGGCGCCGGAGCACCACCCCCGCCCACACGTGGGCGACCAGAGCCGTGAGCATGACGACGCGGAAGATCCAGATGAACCACCCGTGCGGCACGAGGGGTGCCAGCAGGTCCTCGTGCAGCCAGTGGGCGTACCCGTCGAGATGCTCGGGGCCGAGGAAGATCTTGAGGTTCCCGACGAGGTGCACGACCGCGAAGACGACCAGCACGCTTCCCGTGACGGCCATGACGGCCTTGAGCGCCCAGGTCGCAGGGCGTGGTGGCGGGCTCGTCGCGGGTCGCGCGACCGCCGGAAGGCGGTCCGGTTCGGGGCGCGTGCTGGTCGGGACTGCCACCGCTGCTTGACCTCCGTGTCGACCGGCGCCGCGGGGAACGCGACGTCCAGCTCCTCGACACTTCCACCACCGACGACGCCCCAGGTGGGACCGGAGTCCCGCGTGCGCACGTCGCTCCCGGGCCTTGCCTCTCCCCGGCCCGTCAGGGCAGAGCTTTTTCGCTGTTGCTGTGCCGGTCCCGGCGCTAGGTTCCGTTATCTGCACGCTCCGACGTTCGGCCGGTTCGCTGACCTGCGGGCTCCCGGTGCCCGTGAGACGCTCGACGACGTCCACACCCGTCGCCGACAGGAGGCCCCGATGACCCGCACGGACGACCGGTCCGCAGCCCTCCGAGCAGTCCGGTCCCTCGAGGACAGCCCTGCCCTCGACCCCGTCATCGAGCGCGTGCGGCCCGTCGTGGCCGACCTGCTCGCCCGCCGGCCGGACGTCGCGGCCCTGCTGCACGGACGCCCCCTGGGTCACGCGCTCCACCCCGTCCTGACCGACGTCCCCATCGGGCTGTGGTCCAGCGCGGTGGTGCTCGACGTCACCGGCGGCCCGTCGGCACGCCCGCACTCCGAGCGCCTCATCGGGATGGGCATCCTGGCCGCGCTGCCGACGGCTCTCACCGGCCTCGCGGACTGGGCCGTGTCGGGCAGGCGAACCCGGCGGGTCGGATCGGCCCACGCCGCCCTGAACTCCGTCGGGCTCGGGCTCTTCACCGCCTCCTGGGTGCTGCGTCGGCGCGGTGCGCACACCTGGGGTGTCGCCGCGTCGCTCGCCGCCACGGGGCTCGTGGGCGCGGGTGGCTACCTCGGCGGGCACATGACCTCCCGGCTCGGCGCCCCGCCGCGCGGCCTCAGCGGTCCGCCCACCACCCGCCCGACGCCCGACGCCGACGAGGTGGAGGTCGGCGCAGCTCCCGAGGACGGCGGGCCCGCGGCCGTCTGACGGCGATCGCACCGCGCGCCGGCGAGGGCGCCCCTCCCCCGGCCCCCGGCCCCCGGCCCTGTTACCAATGGATATGGATGGATCCAATGGTCAGGTCGTCAGGTGGCAACGGTTCACGCGAGTGCGATGGGTGGGAGTCCGCGGACGCGGACTACGGCCCGCGCGCCGCTCGTCGTGCCCACGTCGCGCCCTACGAGCCGGCCGGACAGCAGGTTGCCCCGCTCGTCGTACGCGAACGTTGTCGACTCCCCCGACGCGTACGTCACCACGTCTTGCCGGCCTCGGACGCCGCGGTGAGGTCGAACCGATCCTGCCCGCCGTCCACCCGACGAGCAGCCTGCCCTCGATGACCGTCGCTGAAGCGACCTCGCTCCCCGACCTGCCACCCCCTCGGTGGCCGCAGCTCGACGGCACCTACCCTCACGGACCCGGCCCCGAGCTGCGCGACCTGACCCAGGTGCCGCAGCTGGTGCGGCTCGGCCGCACGGCAATCGTGCTACCCCAGTCGGTCAGCGCGAACCTGCGCGCCGGACTGGCCGTCGTCCCGCTCCCTGACGCGCCGCCGGTCACCACCGTCATCGCCTGGCCGCCGCAGAGCAGGTCTCCAGGCGTCACCGGCCTGGTGCACACCGCGACGCGTCTCGCTGCCGCCTGATCCTCGCCCAGCACTCGGCCGCGCGCGGCGGGCTCTCGCGCTTGGCGCCGTCCAGGGCGCGCCGCGCTTCCCGGCCCCGACGCACCCCTCGTGACGAGTAGCCCGCGGCCACGCGGAGCCGTGCACTCCACCGCGCACTCAGTGATGCGAGAGCCCCACGGGGTCCGTCAGCGTCGTGCCCATTCGTCACTCCACTCGGCGACCGCGTTCAGCACAGGCGAGAGTCGCTGGCCGACCGGCGTGAGTCCGTACGTGATCTGGACTGGCCGGTCGTCGGTGACCGCCCGTTCCACGATCCCCGCGTCCTCGAGCTCGCGGAGCCTCTGGGAGAGCATCGCGTCGGTCAGCCGCGGGATGTCGCGGCGGATCTCGGAGAACCGCAACGGGCCGCCGAGCAGCCGCTGGAGGATCACACCGTTCCACCTCCGGCCGATGAGCTCGATCGCGGCATGGTAGCTGCGGCAGTGCCCGAACGCGACATCGCGCTCCTCCACCTCGCCTGCGCGCGCCTCGTTTGCCATACGACGATCATAGCCCCTATGGTTTCCATAGTTCCTACTGAATCCATAGGACGTCGCCATACCTGTGCCCCCGGCGTCGCCGGGGACACGGATCACCCAGAACGAGCCCACGCCAGCATCGCCGTCCCGAACCCGGGCGGCGTCATCCACCCATCGCCCGAGGAGGCACCCATGACCGTTCCCGAGCCCCTGACCCCGGAGAGCACGACGATCGTGATGATCGACCACGCGGTCGGGTTCGCGAACCTGCTCCGGTCCCACGACCTGGGCACCCACATCAACAACACCGTCGGACTCGCCAAGACCGCTCTGCTGTTCGGTAGTGGGCTGGTCGTCACCAACGGCGTCAAGGGCAAGCCCTCCGGCCCGCTCTACCCCGAGCTGACAGACGTCCTCGGCGACCACCCCGTCATCGAACGCCCCGGCGCGACCAACGCCTTCGACGACGCGGCCTTCGCCGAGGCCGTGGCCGCGACCGGCCGCCGCAAGCTCGCGATCGCCGGCGTGTCCACCGAAGGCTGCGTGCTGCAGAGCGTGCTCGGAGCGCTCCGCCTGGACTACGAGGTGAATCTGATCGTCGACGCATCCGGCAGCCTCACCCGTGAGACGCACGACACCGCCGTGCAGCGCATGATCCAGGCCGGCGCCGTCCCCACCACCTGGTACTCCCTGGCGGGAGAGTTCGAGTACGACCACACCTCGCCGCGGGGCCCGATCCTGCAGCAGATCATGCGCGAGCATCAGCCCGCCATGGCCAAGGGCGTCCAGACCTACCTCGCCACCAAGACCGCCTGACACCCCCCACGCCGGTCCTGCACCCCACTCGGGTGCGGGACCGGCCCCTGTGATCTCGTGATTCGGAGCACCGTGACTTCCGCGCACCCTCGCCCCACCATGCGTCGCCTCGTGTCGATGCTGTGGTTCCCGTTCTTCTTCGCCGCCGCCTTCAGCGTGTCCGGGCTGCTCGCCTTCCACCACCCCGCACCCCACCACGTGCAGATCGCCGTCGCCGAAGGACCCGACAGCGACACGACCCGCACCACGATCACCGCCCTCGAGCCCCGCTTCGGAACCGACGCGTTCACCCTTACTCCCCAGGCAAGCGCAGCGGAGGCCCGCGCAGCCGTTGCCGAGGGGCGCGCAGCCGCGGCGATCGACGGCGACACCGTCTACGTCGCCTCCGCCGCCAGCCCGACCCGCGCGGACTTCCTCACCCAGATCGCCCCCGACCTCACCCCCGGGAACACGCGCGTCGTCGACCTCGTCCCGACCGCTGCCGGAGACATCAGCGGCGTCAGCCTGTTCTTCTACGCCCTGCCGCTGCTGCTGGTCGGCCTCATCACGTCCATCGTGCTGCTCCAGCTGGGCCCCTGGCGGGTCCGCAACAAAGTCATCACCATCGCCGCCACCGGCGCGTTCGCCTCGGTGTTCGCCTACCTCGTCGCCACCACGCTGGACGCGATCCCCGCCGACCCGAGGCTGGTTCTCTATGGCTTCATCCTCACCCAGGCGATCGGGTGGCTCACCACCGCCGCAGCCCTCAGCCTGCGCCAGTACTTCATGCCCGCTGCGATGACCTTCGTCCTCATCCTCGGCATCCCCACCTCCGGCGCCACCGTCAACGCCGACATGCTCCCACCCGCCCTCCACTGGCTCCACAGCGTCCTGCCTCTGGGCCAGTTCATCGACACCGCACGCGCCAGCGCCTACCTCCACACCACCAGCGTCACCAGGCCTCTGCTCGGACTGGTCGTCTGGGCGGCGACCGGCGCAGCACTGCTCGCACTGGCCGCACGGAAGGCCCGGCACACGGCCCGCGCACGCACGAGCTCCTGACACCCCACCTCCGAGGACGCCCCCACCTGCGTGCCGCCCGGCAGTCCTTCGCCGCAGCGCTCACCGACACACAGGGGCACGTCGAGTCCGCCGCGTCCGTCGAGCGCTACCGACGGGCCCTGGGGGCGACGCCGCTGCTCGTCGTCCGGCTGCGGGCAGGACGTGAGCAGCTGCGTCGACGTGTGACCGCCCGCAGCCGCGGTGAGGGTGGCCCGGAGCTGGCCGGCGACACGCTGCGCGGGATCGACGCGGTTGCCGTCGACGCCTTGGTCGACGCCGCAATCGGCGTGAAGGCGTTCTCGGCTTGCAACGACAGGGTCATCGTCGTCTCCGGGCCGCACTCACACCCGCCTGAACCTCCTCCAAGGGGTGCCAGCTCTCATCGACACCAGGCACCCGAAGCGACTCCTACCAGTGTCAGAACTCATCGACATCCGGTGTTCGTTCACATCTACACAGCCACCGAAGTGCTCGGCCAGGCGCCGCCGCGGACCTCGTCAGTCACGTAGGACAGCGTGTTCCACCACCAGGTGGGTTCCTCGTTGACGATGGCCCGGGCGGCAGCCGCGTGGGCGACGTCAGCGGGGCCTCCCTCCCCCGGTTACGAGCAGCGCCCGCACCTCGTCGTCGGTGGGCGGGTCGAAGTCGACGTACGCCTGGCCCACGGCCCGGAACGGCGTCGGCCGCCGCACGCACACGACCTCGTCGGCCTCGCGCGCCAGGGCCGCGCACGCGTCGGCGGATCCGACCGGCACTGCCACGACGACGTGCGCCGGAGCGTGGCTGCGGACAGCCGAGACGGCGGCGCGCATGGTCGCGCCGGTCGCCAGCCCGTCGTCCACGAGCACCACGACGCGACCGCGGACGTCCGGCGCAGGGCGCCCGCCGCGGTACGCGGCCTCGCGGCGGCGCAGCTCGACGAGCTCCCGGCGGCGCACGCGGTCCAAGTCGTCCGCCGTGACACGTGCCTGCGCCTGGACCCGGTGCTCGTGCACCAGCTCGACCGCGTCGCCGATCCCGGCGATGGCACCCATCGCGACCTCGGGATATCCGGGGAGTCCGAGCTTGCGGACGACGACGACGTCCAGCGGTGCGCCGAGCGCCGCGGCGACCGGGGCCGCGACCGGCACCCCGCCGCGCGGCAGCGCGAGGACGAGGACCCGCGCGTCGCGGGCGTAGGCGGCGAGATGACGCGCGAGGTCACGCCCGGCAGCGGCGCGGTCGGGGTAGCGCCTGGCCGTGTCGGGCATGCGCGGGACCTCCCGGTGCGCACGACGGCCTCACAGCGCCGTGACGCATCGTCGACGACAGTCCCAGCGTGCGCCCGCCAGGCGACGGCGGCAACGACGCGACGCATACTGGAGCACGACGAACGATCGAGGTGGTCACGGTGGTCGATCCCGACGACCCACGCGAGCAGATCCAGGTCGCCGTGCTCCTGGCGAACGGGCGGCTGGCGGGACGCCGGTTCGCGGACCGGGCCGAGGCGGCGGCCTGGGCGCAGCCCGGCGAGGAGGTCGTCGAGCTCAACCTCGTCTGCGAGTGCGACCGGTAGATGCCCTGCGCACGTCGCGCGTCAGTGGTGGTGGCCGTGCCTGCCCAACGTGTCGGCTGCGGTCGCGCCCGGCCGGGTCCACTGCGGGACCGGACGGCCGGTGGGACCCCACGTCGCGTGCCCGTCCACGTCGGTGCGCCAGTACCAGCACGGCTCGTTGCCCTCGGGCCAGCCGTCCGGCACGTCCTGCCACGCCTCGCGTCGTCCGTAGGGCGTCAGGTCGAGCAGGCTGAACGACCCCGCCGCCTGCTCGACGCCCCGGCCCGTCGTCGAGTACGTGAGGAACACGCGGTCGCCGTCGCGCAGGAAGCACGCGAAAGAACCCATGTCCCCGCCGATCGGCTCGTCGAGGCCGCGCACGGAGTACCAGGGCTGCGTGTACCCCATGAACTCCAGGTACGGCGCGACCTCCTCCCACGGTCCTGTCGTGAGGATCGCGAAGGAGACGCCCCGCGCGTCGAGGTAGACGGCGTCCCTGAGGTGCCACGCGGAGACGGTGCAGCCCTCGCACTGCCCCTGGTGCGGTGCGCCGTCGTGCCACATGTGCTGGTACACGAGCAGCTCGTCGTGGTCGCCGAACAGCTCGACGAACGGGACGGGGCCGTCGGCGCCGACGACCTCGACGCTCCCGTCGAGCTCCACCATCGGCAGGCGCCGCCGCTCGGCCGCGAGCGCGTCGCCGGCGCGGGTGTGCGCCTTCTCGCGGATGAGCAGCGCGTCGCGGGCCGCCTGCCAGGTGGCCGGGTCGACGACGGGCGGGCGGCCGGGCAAGGAGGTCGGGGGTTCGTGCGTGGTGGTCATGGTCTCTCCGCGGGCGGGTGTGGCGGGCACCGCGGTCCGGCGCCCTGGCGTCCCCACTACAGACACCGGGCGTGGCCGGAACTCATCGCGTGACGAGACAGAGGCGACGACCGGTCCGGAGTTCCGGACCGGTCGTCGCACCGGCGGACGTCACTGCGCCCCGCGGCAGCTCGGCTACGGCGCAACGGGGCCGTAGAGCGGCTGCACCTCCGCCATCTCGAGGTCCGCGGTCGCCTGGATGAGCGAGAGGAGCTCGGGGTCGAGCCCCGGCGAGAACTCCTCGTAGCGCTCCTCCGCGATGGTGATCGGCACACCGGCCGGGGCCTGCTCGCTCGCGTCGAGCTGCGTGCCGTCCTTCGACGGGGACATGCCCTGGAAGATCTTGCCCGCCTCGGACGCGGCCGTGAGGTCGAAGGAGTACTGCTTGCTCTGCAGCCCGAGGTCCAGGAGCTTCTTGACCTCGGGGAACCTCTCGGCGCTCGTCTTCGGGATCGGCAGGACCTTGGCCCAGTCGACGCCGAGGGTCTCCAGGGCTCGGGCGTACGCGTTCTCGTGCGCCTGGTCGCGCACGATGAGGTAGGAGATCGTCGAGCGGGCGGTCTTGTTGTCCGTCATCTCGTAGATGCGGCACTTCTGCAGCCGGCCGGTGGACTCGAGCATGAGGTTGTACAGCAGGTCCAGGACGAGGTTGCCGGAGTTGTAGACGTAGGACCCGCTCCAGGGGTTGCCCGCGGCGTCCACCGGCAGGGCGCCCTGCGAGGCGACCAGGTAGTGGTGGATGTTGCTCTGGTCCAGAGCCGTGCTCAGGGGCGTGTCCCCGCCGGCGCCGGGAGTGTCGAGCGGGTCCGTCTTCTTGCCCTGGTAGCGGGGCGAGCCGTCGAGCAGCCGGGCGATGGTCGTGCCGATCAGCTCCACGTGGCTGATCTCCTCCGTGCCGATCCCCTGCAGCAGGTCGCGGTAGGGCTTACCGGCAGGTCCACGGAAGTTGATGCTCTGGAACAGGTACTGCATCATCGTCCGCATCTCGCCGAACTGCCCGCCCAGGCCCTCCTGGAGCGCGTTGGCGGCGGCCGGGTCCGGCTCGTCGGGGACGATCTCGTTGATCAGGCGCTGGACGTGCAGGTACATGGCTGCCCCTTCGCGATGTCGCAGTGTGAGACGTCCCACACTGCTCCTCCGGGCCGTATCCGGCATCCGGTGACCTCGGCTGCGGGGCGGCACCGTGGTGCTCGCCGCGGCGCTGCGGGCTCATGCCCTCCTGCTCGGGTCGTCCGCTGGGGCGTGCCACGCACCGGGAGCGTGCGTAGGGAGTGCGAGGTCGGCCAGGACGCCGGCGTGGTCGCTGGCCCAGGCCCCTGCCACCGGTCGGTCGAGGACACGGCGGCAGTCGACGACGTCGAGCGCCGGGCCGAACGCTCCCCCGCCCACCAGGACGTGGTCGATGCGCCGCGGCAGGACCGTCGCCATCTGCCCGTCGGCGACCAGCGGGTTCGTGGGGGCGAACGTGTGCCCGGGCACGTCTCCGTGCACCGTCTCCCAGCAGTCCTGGTGGAACGTGCTGCGGCCCTCGACCGGCTCGCGCCCGCGCAGGAACCGCAGGCTCGTCGCGTCGGGCGTCGCGTCGAGGTCGCCGAGGACGACCCTCGCCACGGTCGGTGGGCGACGTGCGAGCGCGTCCACGAGGCGGACGGCCTGCCGCACCCGCTCGCCCTCGCGGTCGAGCTCCCAGGTCGGCTTGTGGTGCGCGACCGTCACGGTGCCGAGCGGGGTGTCGACGTCGGCCACGACGCTCCCCAGCCACGGCAGCAGCCCGGGTCGCCGCGTGACGACCTGGTCGACGTGCTCGACGTCCCGCAGCGGCCACCGCGACACCAGGGCGGCGCCCACACCGTGCTCGTCCGGCGACCGGTGCACGGCCACGTGGACGTCGTCCCCCATCAGCGCACGCAGGAACGCACCGTCGTCACCGACGGGGACCTCCTGGAACGCCGCGACGTCGGGGGCGAGCCCGCGCACCGTGCGGACGACGAGGTCCGCGCGCCGCGCCCAGTCGGGGTTCGCGGGGGCGAGGACGTTGAACGTCAGGACGCGCAGCGTCGCGCGGCTGCCGGGCTCCATCTCCCCGAGGCTGGTCCGGCGGCCGTCGGCTCGCAACCGGGGACCGAGGACGACCGCGGCCGGCGAGCGGCGACGACGGCTGCGCCGCAGATGGCGTCACCCGCACGACGAAACACGGCGGCAACGGAACATCCGAACGAACGTATTCCGACGGAAACCACACCGAAAGAACCACCCCCTTCACTGGTGGCATGCCGCCGACCGACCAGCTCACGACCCGTGTGGACCTCGCGATCCTGGGCGTCCGCAGCGACGCACCCGTCCGCCGCACGGGAGGTGCGGGCCCCAGCGACGACGGCCACTTCGTCATCGGCGGTGCGGGGGCCGCCATCCCGCTGGACCCGGCCAGCCCGTACGTGGTCCGCGGGGGCCGGCTGACCCTCGACGGCGCGGACCTGGGCATGGACGTGCAGCCGGTGGCGCGGCCCCGGTTCTACGACCTCGCGACGGCCGACGGCACGTCGTACGACAAGATCGCCAAGCTGCACGGTCGGGACGTCCTCGCGACCACCGTGGTCCAGACGTGCGTCCGGTACGGCGAGGCCGAGCGGTGCCGGTTCTGCGCGATCGAGGCGTCGCTCGCCGCCGGCACCACCATCGCCGTGAAGACGCCCGCCGTCCTGGCGGAGGTCGCCCGAGCGGCGCGGGACCTCGACGGGGTGTCGCAGATGGTGATGACCACCGGGACGTCCAACGGCCGGGACCGTGGCGCGACGCACCTGGCGCGCTGCGTGCGGGCCGTCAAGGACGCGGTGCCGGAGCTGGAGATCCAGGTGCAGTGCGAGCCGCCGGCCGACCTGCGGACCATCACCGACCTGTACGACGCGGGCGCACGGTCCATCGGGATCCACGTGGAGTCCATGGACGACGAGGTCCGTCGGCGCTGGATGCCGGGCAAGTCGACCGTCCCCCTGGACGAGTACCGCGCGGCCTGGCGCGAGGCCGTGCGGGTGTTCGGACGCAACCAGGTGTCGACGTACCTGCTCGTCGGGCTGGGTGAGGACCCGGACGAGATGGTGGCCGCCGCGGCCGAGCTGGTCGAGATGGGTGTCTACCCGTTCGTCGTGCCGTTCCGCCCCTTGGCGGGCACGCTCGCGACCGACGTCGACAGGGTGCCGGCGCCGCACCGGGGGGTGGTCGCGGACGTGACGGCGCGCGTCGGGTCCCTGCTGCGCGCCGCCGGCATGCGGGGTTCGGACCAGGCCGCCGGCTGTGCGGCGTGCGGTGCCTGCAGCGCGCTCGCCGCGGTGGGTGGCTGAGGTGCTCGACGTCCCGACGCTCACGGGCGCCGCCCCGGTCGTCGTGCCGGCGCCGTGGACGGTGCGGCCCGCGTCACCGCGGCAGGTGGAGGAGTACCGGGCGCTGCGCCGCGACGTCTTCGTCGACGAGCAGGCGCTCTTCGCGGGTCACGACCGCGACCGCGTCGACGAGGACCCGCGCACGGAGGTCCTCGTCGCGGTCGACCGCGACGGGCGCGTCGTGGGCGGGGTGCGCCTGTCCCCGGCGGTCGAGGCGCTCGACGCGGCGGGACGCGACCTGGGCTGGTGGACCGGCAGCCGGCTGGTCGTGGCCAGGACGGCGCGCCGGGCCGGCGGGATCGGGGCGGCACTGGTCCGGGCCGCGTGCGTGCGCGCCGCCGAGCTCGGTGTCCTGCGGTTCGAGGCCACGGTGCAGGCGCCCAACCGCGTGCTCTTCGAGCGCCTCGGGTGGCAGGCCTGGGACACGTGCACCGTGCAGGGCGCCCCGCACGTGCGGATGCGCTGGCCGGTCACCCGGGTCGCCGACCTCGTCCGGGCCACGAAGGCCGACCTCGCGTCGGTGCTGGGTGCGCTGGCCGACGACGCGGGGACGCTGCTGCCGGGCGGCACCCTCGGCGGCGCGGGGTTCCGCGGGGACGACGGTGCTCCCGTGCCCGGCACCGACCTCGTCGCCGCGTGCGACGCCATCCTGCCGGCGCTCCTCGAGCGCGACCCGGAGTGGGCGGGCTGGTGCGCCGTCCTCGTCAACGTCAACGACCTCACGGCGATGGGCGCGCGCCCGGTCGGGCTGCTGGACGCCCTGGCCGCACCGACGGTGTCGTTCGCCCACCGGGTCATGAACGGCGTGCGCAGCGCCGCCCAGGCATGGGGCGTCCCGGTCCTGGGCGGCCACACGCAGCTCGGCACGGCGGCCGCCCTGTCCGTCACCGCCCTGGGTCGCACGTCCCGTCCGGTGCCCGGCGGCGGCGGGCGGCCCGGCGACGCGCTGTCGCTGACGGCCGACGTGTCCGGCCGGTGGCGCCGCGGCTTCGAGGGCCGGCAGTGGGACTCCACGTCGGCCCGTGGCGCTGCGGACCTGCGCCACCTCGCCGCGACCGTCGCGACGGCCTCCCCCCGCGCGGCGAAGGACGTGTCGATGGCCGGGGTCGTGGGCACGACGGCGATGCTCGCCGAGGCGTCGGGCACGGGTGCCGACATCGACGTCGCGCGTGTGCCGGCGCCCGCGAGCGCGGCGACGGGCGACTGGCTCACGTGCTTCCCCGGCTTCGCGATGCTCACCGCCGACCCGCCCGGCACGTCGCGCATGCCCGCAGCGACGGGCGCCCTCGCGCAGTCCGCCGAGTGCGGCGTCCTCACCGCGCGGCCGGGTGTCCGGCTGCGGTGGCCGGACGGCGCGCTCACCGACGCGGTCCCCGGCCCGGCGACGGGCCTGGGCACCGCCTGACCCCGACCGACCCACCCACCACGCAGGTCCCCCACCAAGAGGAGAGCCCCACCATGCCGTTCGACGACCAGATCCAGGCCGCCATCGACGCGTCGCTCGCGGAGATCCCGCACCCGTCGCTGCCGAAGGGCACCAACCTGTACGGCTCGACCAAGATCTTCCCCGACTACCAGGCGGAGCCGGGTCAGTCGTACCTCACGCTCGTGCACGGCATCCCGCACGAGTCCTCCGTGAGCTTCGTCGCGATCCTGCAGGCGACACGGGCGCTGCGCAAGGGCTTCGAGTCCGCCATCTACTTCTACGGCCCCGGGGCCCTGGCGTGCGCCGCGAACCGCGGGTTCCCCACGACGGGCGACGCGGGCTTCCCGGGCGAGCTGAACATGAACGGCTCGCTGGAGACCTTCATCGCGGAGGGCGGCACGGTGTTCTGCTGCCGGTTCGGCATGGCCCTGCACGGCATGCGCGAGGAGGACCTCATCGCTGGCGTGATCCCGGCGCACCCCCTCGACGTCCAGGACGCGCTGATCCACTACGCGCGCAAGGGCGCCATCATCAACTCGACCTACAACCTGTGAGGGGTCCGCGATGAGCCTCACCGTCGCCGCGGTGTCGGCGAACTTCACGCGGGACCTCGAGCAGAACTTCGCCGTCATCGAGCAGATGCTCGACGACGCCCGGGCCGCGGGCGCCCGCCTCGTCGTGTTCCCGGAGGCGTCCATCGGGGGGTACCTGTCGTCGCTCGGCAACCACGGCGACACGGCCCGCACGACGAGCCGCTCGCTGCCCCCCGCGATCCGGCTGGACGGCCCGGAGATCCGGCGGGTCCAGGCGCTGGCCGGCGACACGGTCGTGGTGATCGGGTTCTGCGAGCTGGCCGCCGACGGGCAGACCCGGTTCAACGCCGCCGTGTGCCTCGACGGTGGCCACGTCTACGGCTCGTACCGCAAGGTCCACCAGCCGCTGGGCGAGGCGATGTCCTACGCGGCCGGGTCGGAGTACCGCGCGTTCGACACCCCGGTGGGACGCATCGGCCTGCAGATCTGCTACGACAAGGCGTTCCCCGAGGCGGCACGCGTCCTGGCCCTGGACGGCGCGGAGATCGTGGCGTCGGTGTCGGCGTGGCCGGCGGCGCGCACCGCGACGGCCGAGAACCTGCAGGAGGACCGGTGGACGTACCGGTTCAACCTGTTCGACTGCGCCCGCGCGCTCGACAACCAGGTGTTCTGGATCGCGTCCAACCAGTCGGGGACGTTCGGGTCGCTGCGGTACGTCGGCAACAGCAAGGTGGTGGACCCCGGCGGCAACGTGCTGGCCACCACCCTGCTCGGCGCCGGGCTGGCGGTCGCGGAGATCGACGTCGCGGGCACGTTCGGCGCGATGCGGGCGGGCATGTTCCACCTGCGCGACCGACGTCCCGACGCGTACGGACCCGTCACCGACACCGGCACGCCGCTGCCGCAGCAGACCCGGGAGCCCGCCCATGCCTGAGATGACGTTCGACGTGCGCTGGCCCGACGGGTCCGACACCGCGTGCTACTCCCCCAGCCTCGTGATGTGGGACCACCTGGAGGTGGGGGCGACGTACCCGGTCGCCGAGTTCGTGCGACGCACCAGTCGAGGCCTCGGCGAGGCGAGCGACCGCGTCCGCGAGCGCTACGGGGTGCGGTGCACGTCCGCGGCCGAGCAGCAGGCGGCGATCGGCGTGCTCGCCGCGCGGTTCGACCCGGCCGCACCCGTGCGGGTGCTGGGCATGGCGCCGCCCCTGCCGACCGCGCCGGCCGGCCCGACGCCCGCTGCACCGGGGTGTGACGCGTGATCCGGGCGACGGTCCGTGACGGCGCCCACCACGGGGTGGTCGTGGTCGGTGGCGGGCAGGCGGGTCTCGCGCTCTCGCACCACCTGGTCGCGGCCGGGGTCGACCACCTCGTGGTCGAGCGGGAGAGCGTGGCGCACGAGTGGCGCGACGGCCGCTGGGACGCGTTCACGCTGGTGACGCCCAACTGGCACTGCCGGCTGCCCGGGTACGCGTACGACGGGCCCGACCCGGACGGCTTCATGACGCGCGACGAGGTGTACCGGTGGGTGCGCGGCTACGCGGACACGTTCGACGCCCCGGTGGCCGAGGGCGTCGCCGTGACGCACGTCGCCGCGCGGGACGGCGGCGGGTTCGTGGTGACGACCTCTGCGGGCACGGTGACGGCCGACGCGCTCGTCGCGGCGGTCGGGGGGTACCACCGGCCGGTGACCCCCGCCTGGGCGGACGCCCTGCCCGCCGACGTGGTGCAGGTCCACTCCCACCGGTACCGCAACGCCGCCCAGCTGCCGGCCGGTCCGGTGCTCGTGGTCGGCACGGGCCAGTCCGGCACGCAGATCGCCGAGGACCTCCTGCTCGCCGGCCGCGAGGTGCACCTGGCCGCGGGCCGCGCGCCGCGGGTGGCCCGCCGCTACCGGGGCAGGGACTGCATGACGTGGCTGGCGCAGATGGGCGTGTACGACGTCCCCGTCGCCGCCCGGGGGCTGGCCAAGCGCGAGTCCACGAACCACTACGTGACGGGCCGGGACGGCGGTCGGGACGTCGACCTGCGGGACTTCGCACGCCGCGGGATGCACCTGTACGGGCGGGCGACGGGCGTCGAGGACCGTGCCGGGGCCGCGGCCGTCGTGTTCGCGCCCACGCTGGCGGCCGACCTGGACCACGCGGACTCGGTGGCGGAGTCCATCAAGGACGACATCGACCGGTACATCGCGGCCCAGGGCATCGACGCGCCGGTCGAGGCGCGGTACACGCCCGTGTGGCAGCCGCCGGACGAGCCGGCGGCGCTGCCGGTGGAGCGCATCTCGGCGGTGGTGTGGTCGGTCGGGTTCCGGGCCGACTGGTCGTGGCTGGGACCGTTGGCCGCGCGCGTGCTCGACGACGAGGGGCACCCCCGGCACGTCCGTGGGCGCAGTCCCGTGCCGGGCCTGGCGTTCCTCGGTCTGCCCTGGCAGCACACCTGGGGGTCGGGCAGGTTCCTCGGGGTCGCCGACGACGCGCAGCACCTGGCGCAGCAGCTCACGGCGTCGGTCCCGCCGGAGGTGCGCGAGAACCTCGTCGGCGACCGGGTCGTCGCCGTCCCGTCGTGATCCCCGCGGCGGGCGCGCCGTGACCGCGGTGACCATGGCGGCGGTCGCCGCGCACTTCGGTCGGGACATCGAGCGCACGCTGCTCAAGCTCCCCGGCATCGTGGACCGCGCCCGCGAGCGCGGGGCGGACCTGCTGGTGCTGCCGGACGCGACCATCGGCGGCTACCTGCACGACCTGTACCACCCCGGCGCCGGCCCCGACGGCGGCGGGCTGCCCCCGGCCGTGGACCTCGACGGACCCGAGGTGGCCGCGGTCGTGGCGATGGCCGGCGACATGGTCGTCTGCTTCGGCATCGCGGAGCGTGCGGTGCAGGGCGGCCGTGAGGTCCGGTACAACACGGCGCTCGCGGTGCACGGCGACGGGGTCCTGGGGGTGCACCGCAAGGTGCACCTGCCGCTCGCGGAGAACGAGGCGTACCGGGCGGGCACGGGCTTCACGGCGTTCGACACCCCGGTGGGGCGCGTGGGCATGCTCATCGACTTCGACAAGACGTTCCCGGAGTCGGCCCGCACGCTCGCGCTCGACGGGGCGGTCGTGCTCGCGTGCCTCAGTGCGTGGCCGGCGAGCGTCACGGACCGCTCGGACCGCATCCGCAACGACCGGCAGGCGCACCTGTTCGACCTGTACGACTGCGCGCGGGCCGCCGAGAACCAGCTGTACCTCGTCTCGTCCAACCAGACCGGCGTCCTGGGCGGTCTGCGGTTCCTGGGGCAGGCGAAGGTCGTGGACCCGGCCGGGGAGATCGTCGCCAAGACGTGGGCGAAGGGCGGCCTCGCGGTGGCCACCGCGGACGTGCTGCACGACGTCACGCGGGCGCGCCGCACCATGCACCACCTGCGTGACCGCGTCGTCGACGCGTACGGGCTCGGCCCGTACGCGCACGCCTGAGAGCTCGGAGGCCGCCCGTGCGCATCGCGCAGATCACCTACTCCACCCGGCCGCGCGGCGGTGTGGTGCACACGCTCGCCCTGGCGGAGGCGCTGGCGCGGCGCGGCCATGACGTGAGCGTGTGGACCCTGGGCCGCGGCGGCGACGCGGCGTTCTTCCGGCCGGTGGACCCGACGGTGAGGGTCCGGGTCGTGCCGTTCGCCGCCCGGGAGGACGAGAGCGTCGGCGAGCGCATCGAGCGCTCGATCCGGGCGATGGGCGCGGCGTTGGCGCGGTCCCACGGGACCGCGGTGGACGGCGTGGTGCACGCCCAGGACTGCATCTCGGCGAACGCCGCCGCCGTGGCGCGCATCGGTGTCGTGCGCACGATCCACCACCTGGACGAGTTCACGACGCCCCGCCTCGTGGAGTGCCACGACCTCGCGGTGACCCGGCCGGTGGCCCGCCTGTGCGTGTCGCGGGCCGTCGCACAGGAGGTCGCCGACGCCTACGGGGTGCGGCCCACGGTCATCCCCAACGGCGTGGACGCCGCACGGTTCACGGCCGCCGCCGCGCCCGGTGGTGCGGCGGCGCGGGCGGCGTGGCGTGGGCGCCTCGGTCCGTACGTGCTGGCGCTCGGCGGCATCGAGCCGCGCAAGGGCTCGATCGACCTGCTCGAGGCGTTCGTGCTGCTGCGCCGCACGCACCCGGCACTGCGGCTGGTCTTCGGCGGTGGGGAGACGCTCTTCGACTACCGGCCCTACCGCGAGCGCTTCGAGCAGCGGGCGCGTGAGCTGGGCACCGCGCCGGTGGTGCTCGGCACGCTCGCCGACGACGACGTCCCACCGCTGGTCGCCGGCGCGTCGGCCCTGGCGATGGTGTCGACGAAGGAGGGCTTCGGCCTGGCGGCGATGGAGGCGCTGGCAGCCGGTGTGCCGGTCGTCGCCCGGGACCTGCCGGTGACCCGCGAGGTCTTCGGTGCCCAGGTCGGGTACGGCCACGACGTGCCGTCGATCGCGTCGGCGCTGGCCCGGGCCGTGGACGGGGTCCCGGCGGGCGACACCGACGCGGGGCGGGCACTGGCGTGGCGGCACTCGTGGGACGCGGCGGCGGCCGCGCACGAGCGGTTCTACCAGGCCGTCGCGGCGCACGGGGGTGACCGTGGCGCGCCTGTCGATCTCGCGGATCCTGCGGCGGCTGGCCGACGCTGAGCCCGCCCGCGTCGTCGCGGTCGCGGTGACCGCGCAGGGCGAGCGGACGCTGACGGCGCGCGAGCTCGACCGCCGCAGCAACGCGTACGCGCGCGATCTGCTCGCGCGCGGCGTCGCGCGGGACGACCTGGTCGCGGTCTGTCTGCCGAACGGCCTGGAGATGCTCGTGGTGTGCGCGGCCGTGTGGAAGGTGGGTGCCACCCCGCAGCCGGTCGCGCGCACGCTGACGGCCGCCGACCGGGCGGCTGTCGTGCGGGCGGCGCGCACCGCGGTGACCGTCGGGTTCGCGGTCGACGGGACGCCGACCCTTCCCGAGGGTCACCGCCCCGGGGTGGACGACGGTCCGCTGCCCGATGCGTGGGCGCGCGCGTGGAAGGCCCCGACGTCGTCGGGCAGCACCGGCACGCCCAAGGTCGTGCTGACCACGGCACCGGCGCTGCTCGACCCCGAGCAGCCGGTCGCCGACTTCCTGCCCCGGCGGGCGACGCAGCTCGTCAGCGCCCCCCTCACGGGCTCGGCGGCCTTCACGTACGCGTTCCGCGGCCTGCTCACCGGGCACACGCTGGTGCTCCTGCCCCGCTTCGAGCAGAGCGCGTGGCTCGACGCTGTCGAGCGTCACCGGGTCACGTGGACGCTGCTCTCCCCCACGACGATGGACCGGCTGCTGCGGGTCCCGCCCGCGCAGCGCGACGTGCGGCGGCTGGTGTCGCTCGAGACCGTGCTGCACCTCGGGGCGCCGTGCCCCCCACGGCTCAAGGAGGAGTTCGTGACCTGGCTGGGTGCCGAGCGGGTCGTCGAGGTGTACGCGGGGTCGGAGTCGAACGGCCTGACGATGATCCGCGGTGACGAGTGGCTGCGGCGGCGCGGCAGCGTGGGGCGCCCGATCGCGGGGACGCAGGTGCGCGTCCTGCGTCCCGACGGCACCGCGGCAGCCCCGGACGAGCCGGGTGCGGTCTGGATGCGGCGCGGCGACCGCCCGACCTACCGGTACCTCGGTGCCCGCAGCCGACGCACCGCCGACGGGTGGGACACCCTCGGCGACGTGGGCCACCTCGACGCCGACGGGTACCTGTGGATCACCGGCCGGGAGGACGACGTCATCGTCCGCGGCGGTGAGCGCATCCACCCCGTCGAGGTCGAGCGGATCCTCGAGCGGCATCCCGCCGTGCGCTCGGCCGTCGCGTACGGGGTGCCGGACGACGAGCACGGTCAGCGCCTCGAGGCGGTCGTCGACGTCGCCGAGTCGCAGGTCCTCCCCGCGGCGCTGCTCGAGCACGCCGCCCGCGGGCTGGATCCTGCACGGCGCCCGACCGTCGTGCACGTCGTGCGCACGCCCGTGCGTGACGACGCCGGCAAGGTGCGCCGGCGCGACCTGCCGGGCGCGGCCGGGACCACCCCGCGCGACGCAGGGTGAGCCGGCCGCGACGACGACCACCGCATGGGCCCTAGGTCACGCGACCCGGCGCCGACGAGGGCGGAATCTGGAGAAGAGCACGATTTCGACCACTCGAACAGGAGGGGGACACGATGGTCGACGGACCCGTGGTCATCGCCCTGGACGGCGGGGCGCACAGCGCTCACACGCTGCAGTGGGGCCTGGAGGAGGCGGAACGGCGCGACGCGGACGTGCTGCTCGTGCGCGCCTGGCAGGAGCCGTACGAGGTCACGCCGTGGGGTTGGTACGCGCCCCTGGGCGCTCTGGGGATCGACCTGGAGGCGCAGCGCTACCTCGACGCCCAGAAGGAGCACGCAGCGGCCCACCACCCGCGGCTGCGCATCCAGACCCGCGCGATCCAGGGCGCGGTCGTCCCCGCGCTGCTCGCGGTCGCCGAGGGCGCACAGCTGCTGGTCATCGGCTCCAGCGGCCGCCCCGACGGGTCCCGGCTGGGCAGCGTGACCGGCCACGTCGCAGCGCACGCGCCCGTCCCGGTCGCCGTGGTCCGGCAGGCCCCGGGCGACGCGCCGGCGGGTCCGGTGATCGTCGGCGTCGACGGCTCCGCGGCCTCGCTCGTCGCAGCACGGACCGCGGCACGTCAGGCGCACTCGCGCGACGTCCCGCTCGTGCTCGTGCACGCCCGCCCGACCGTGGTGGACCCGTACGGCACCCACGACGCGCCCGCCCCGGTCGCGCCGGACGAGGCCGGTGCAGCGCACCACGCGGTGGCACGCCTCGCCGAGGACCTCCAGCAGGAGCACCCCGGGCTGCGCGTCGAGGTCGAGGTGGTCGAGGACCACCCCGCGCACGCCCTGGCCGCGCGGTCGCGCAGCAGCGACCTGGTCGTGGTCGGCTGCCGCGGGCTCGGCGCGTTCCGCGGCATGCTGCTGGGCTCCGTGAGCCACGACGTCCTGCGCAACGCGTCGTCGAGCGTGCTGGTCAGCCGGGCAGCGGCCTGAGGCCCACGGGTCGGCAAGCGCAGGACACCCCACGCAGCAGAGGCTCGTCCCGGCGTCCGGGACGAGCCTCTGACCTGCACATCTCTGTCGGGCTGACAGGATTTGAACCTGCGACCCCTTGACCCCCAGTCAAGTGCGCTACCAAGCTGCGCCACAGCCCGTTGGCTCCCGCAGAAGCCTCGAAGACTCTATCGCACCCGACGCCGTCGCTCGGACCACAACGTGCGGGAGGCGTGTCACAGCACCCGCGACGTCAGGCGCTCGCGTCCCGCTCCTCGCGCCGACGCCGCAGCACCTCGAGCTCCGCGCCGACGACGCCCAGCACGAGCAGGTCGATCAGCAGGCCCCACGACGCGTCCCACTGCGAGAGCCGGAACAGGAAGAACTGCGTCACCAGCAGGCTGACGAGCACCGCGCGGCGGAACCACAGGTACCCGTCGACCGCGTCCCGGCGGACCCGCACCAGCCCGACGCCGGCGAGCACCACGCTGGCCGCGCCCGCGACCAGGGCCCCGGCGACCACCCAGCCCGGGGAGTCGTCACCGCTCCACCAGCGGTACACGGCGCCGCTGACGGTCACCGCGGACGTCCCCACGAGCACGGCGACCGCGAGCCACGGCACGAACCGCGCCCGCACCAGCGTGTGCAGCACCCGCACGACCGCCGACGCCACGATCCCGACGGGGTCCGGCAGCTCGGCGTGGTCGAGCTCGATGCTCCGCAGCAGCGCCCGGGCCTCCCGCGCCCCCGGCACGTCCCCCGCGTCGGCCAGGCGCGCCTCCGCGCGGCTGCGCGCAGCCGGCGTGAACCCGCCGACCACCCCGGCCACCGCCTCGTCGACAGCCCCGGCGAGGGCCTCTCGGGGGTCGCGGGGGCGGCGGCCGTGCAGCGCGTCGGCGACGAGCCCCAGACCCACCACCGTCGCGTAGATGATCGCGGCGGTCGGCTCGTAGAAGTAGTCGTTGTCGGACGTGACGAACTTGCCGACCTCGTCGACGAACAACCCGAACCCGATGCCACCGACGAGCGCACCAAGCGGGCGCAGCGACGGCCCGACGAACGAGAGCAGCAGGAGGAACGCGACCGCCATCAGCAACCCGCCCCACAGCACGTGCGCGATGTGCAGGCCGTCCCCACCGAGCTGCGGGTACCCGGTGGCCGCCAGCAGCGCACGCGTGCCCAGGACGGTCACCCCGGTCGCGACGAGGAACGTGGCGAGATGACGCGGACCACGGGGGTCGCGCGGCAGACCGAGGCGCAGCATCACGTGCGTCGCCGCGCGCGCGGCGTCCTCGGGCTGCCGGACCGTCACCCCCGCGTCACCGCTTGCGCTTCTCGCGGACGCGCACCGAGATCGTGATGGGGGTGCCCTCGAACCCGAAGGTCTCGCGCAGGCGACGCTCGATGAACCGCCGGTACGTCGGCTCGAGGAACCCGCTGGCGAAGATCACGAACCGGGGCGGACGCGTCGAGGCCTGGGTGGCGAACAGGATGCGCGGCTGCTTGCCGCCGCGCAGCGGGTGCGGGTGGGCGGACACGAGCTCACCGAGGAACGCGTTGAGGCGCCCGGTGGAGATGCGGGTGTCCCAGGACGCGAGCGAGCGCTCCAGGGCAGGCACGAGCCGGTCGGTGTGCCACCCGGTCTTCGCGGACACGTTGACGCGCGGTGCCCACTGGACCTGCACCAGCTGCTGCTCGATCTCCCGCTCCAGGTAGGGACGGCGGTCCTCGTCCATGAGGTCCCACTTGTTGTACGCCACGACCAGGGCGCGCCCGGCGTCGATGACCTGCTGGACGATGCGGATGTCCTGCTCGGTCATGGGTGCCGACGCGTCGACGAGCACGACCGCGACCTCGGCCTTCTCGACCGCCGCCTGGGTGCGCAGCGAGGCGTAGAAGTCCGCGCCGGACGTCTGGTGCACCCGGCGTCGGATGCCCGCGGTGTCGACGAAGACCCACGGCTTGCCGCCGAGCGCGACCAGCTCGTCGACCGGGTCGCGCGTGGTGCCGGCGACGTCGTCGACGACGACGCGCTCGGAGCCGACGACCTTGTTCAGCAGCGAGGACTTGCCGACGTTGGGACGCCCGACGAGCGCGACGCGGCGCGGCCCGTCCGGCAGCGGCGTGGCGTGCGCCGAGACGGTCGGCAGGGCGGCCATGGCGGCGTCGAGCAGGTCACCGGTACCCCGGCCGTGCAGCGCCGAGATGGGGTGCGGCTGGCCCAGGCCCAGGGACCACAGCGCGGCGGCGTCGGCCTCGACCGCGGGGCCGTCGACCTTGTTGGCGACGAGCACGACGGGCTTGCCGGAGCGCCGCAGCAGCCGCACGACCTGCTCGTCGGTGTCGGTGGAGCCGACCGTGGCGTCCACGACGAACAGGACCGCGTCGGCCAGCTCGATCGCGACCTCCGCCTGCTGGGCGACGCGCTTGTGGATGCCCGCGACGTCGACCTCCCAGCCGCCGGTGTCGACGAGGGTGAAGCGGCGGCCGGACCACTCGGCGGGGTAGCTGACGCGGTCGCGCGTGACGCCCGGGTTGTCCTCGACGACCGCCTCACGCCGGCCGATGATGCGGTTGACGAGGGTCGACTTGCCGACGTTCGGGCGTCCGACGACCGCGAGCACGGGCAGCGTCGTGGCGACCTCACGCTCGTCGTCCGTCGCCTCGCCCTCGAGGAGAGCGAGGTCCTCGTCGGCGAGGTCGTACTCGGCGAGTCCCGCGAGCAGGGCACGCTCGCGCGCCGCGTCGTCGACGCCGTCCGCCGCCGGGTCCAGGCCGTCCGGCGCGTCGTCGACACCCTGCGGTGCGGCGTCGCCCCGGGGTGCGGCGGGGTCGGCGAGGCCGACGCGGTCGTCGTCCGAGGCGTGCGTCGTGGTGGGGTCCGGCTGCTCCATGCGTCCATTGTCCCCCGGCGGGGGTGGCAGGTCAGACCACGGCGTGCGCGTCGTCCTCCGGCAGCCGCACGCCCGTGCGGTCCTGCGCGGTCACCACGAGGTCCGCGAGCGCGTCGCGGATCGCCGTGGCGGCGTGGTCGATCGCCGCGCGTCGCGACCCGCCGGTGCTGCTGACGTCGATCGGCTCGCCGAACTCCACGTACAGCTTGCGGCGCAGCGGGGGCAGCCCGCGCCGGGCGTCGCCGGTGCGGCGGGTGCCGAGGATCGCGACGGGCACGACCGTGGCCTGTCCGTTCACCGCGAGCCACGCGGCACCCGCGCGGACCTGCTCGACGGCGCCGCTACCGCGCGTGCCCTCAGGGAAGATGCCCACGGGGCCGCCGCGCCGCAGCACCCCGAGAGCGGACTGCAGGGCGGGTCGTGCCACGGCGCGGTCGACGGGGATCTGCCCGGCGGCACGCAGGAACGTGCCGAGCGGGCCACGGAACATCTCCGTCTTGATCAGGACGTGCAGCGGGCGCGGCGAGGTCCCCACGAGCAGCGGCCCGTCGAGCGCGGTCACGTGGTTGGCGGCGAGGACCACCGGCCCGGTGACCGGGACGCGGTCGGCGCCGGTGACCTGCGCGTCCCACACGACGTGGGCGAGGAACCACCCGACCCAGCGCGACCACGCGGGTCCGCGCGCCGAGGGCACGTGCGGCTCGACGGCCTTCCCGGCGTGCGTCATGCCCGCGCTCCCCGCGCCCGCTCGACGACGTCGAGGACGGCCTCGACGGTCTGCTCCAGGTCCAGGTCCGAGGAGTCGACCGTGACGACGCCGTCGGCGGCGACCTGGAACTGCACGACCGTGGAGTCGTCGGCGTCGCGGCGCACGACCTGGTCGCGCGTCGCGGAGAGGGCCGCCGCGTCGGCGGTGCCGTGCAGCTCGCGGGCCCGGCGCGCGAGCCGCGCCTCCTCGGAGGCCGTCAGCAGGACCCGCACGTCGGCGTCGGGGGCGACGACCGTGGTGATGTCACGCCCCTCGGCGACCACGCCCCGGCCACCGGACCAGCCACCGGTGCGCTCGGCCTCGATGACGGCGCGCTGGCGGCGTCCCAGCTCGCCGCGCGCCTCGAGGTTGGTCGCCACGGCGCTGACACGCGACGAGATCTCGGTCGTGCGGATCGCGACGCCCACGTCGCGCCCGTCGACGACGACGGTGGGTCCGTCCGGGTCGACGCCCACGACGAGCGGTAGGTCCCGCACCGCCTGCGCCACGGCGACCTGGTCGGTCAGGGGCACACCCTGGTCCAGGCACCACCACGTGGCGGCCCGGTACATCGCCCCCGTGTCGAGGAAGGCCAGGCCGAGGCGACGCGCGACCTCGCGCGACACGCTCGACTTGCCGGACCCCGACGGTCCGTCCACCGCGACGACGGTGCTCACGTCACCAACCTCCATCCCCGAGCGGTCAGCTCGGTCTCCAGGTGCTCGGCCCGGGCGGGCAGCACCGCGATCGACGCCATGCCGACCGGGCGTCCCGCGGCGTGCTCGAGCCGCAGGTCCTCCAGGTTCACGCCGGCTCGCCCGACGTCGCCGAGCAGGCGCGCCAGCTCGCCGGGCACGTCCGGGACCAGCACGGTGACCACGGCGTACTGCTTGCTGGCCCCGCCGTGCTTACCGGGGATGCGTGCGGCGCCCGTGCCGCCGTCGGCGATGGCCCGGGCGATCGTCGCGAGCGCACCGAGCTCGACGTCCTCCGGCCCGGAGGCCGCCGCCGCGAGGTCGAGCGCGCCGACGACGACGTCGAGGTCGTCGCGCAGCGCGACCAGGACGTCGCGGACGGCGGCGGCGTTCGCCGCGAGGATCGACGTCCACAGCGCCGGGTCGGAGGCCGCCAGGCGGGTCACGTCGCGCAGACCCTGCCCCGCGAGCGCGAGCGCGTCCTCGTCGACGGCCCGCAGCCGTGCCGCGACGAGCGAGGAGGCGAGCTGCGGCACGTGCGACACGACCGCGACCGCCGCATCGTGCTCGTCGGCGTCCATGGTGACCGGGACGGCACCCACGTCGACCGCGAGGTGCCGCACGGCCAGCAGCGCGTCGTCACGCGAAACGCCGGAGTCCGTGATGACCCACGGCCGACCGAGGAAGAGGTCGGGCACGGCGGCGGACGGGCCCGACCGCTCCCGGCCCGCCATCGGGTGCGACCCGACGTACCGGGTCAGGTCGGCGCCGGACGCCCGCAGCTCGGCCAGGACGTGCCCCTTGACGCTCGCGACGTCCGTCACGACCGCGTCGGGGTGGTCCGCGAGCGCGGTGGCCACCGCGGCGGCCGTGACGTCGGGCGGGGCGGCGACGACGACGAGGGCCGGAGCGGGCGTCGACGCGTCGACGGGTGACCCGGCGCCCACGTCACGCGCGAGCGCGAGCGCGGTGCGCGATGGGTCCTCGAGCTGCACGTCGACGCCGTGCTGCCGCAGCGCCAGGCCGAGCGACGCGCCGAGCAGGCCCGTGCCGACGACGCGGACGGGCCCGGCGGTGGCGATCGTCACATGCCCACCGCCGTCATGAGCGACCCGACCTCCGTCTTCGACAGGACGCGGGTGCGGCCGGGCCGCAGGTCGCCGAGGCGGATGGGGCCGATGCGGGTGCGCACGAGGCGGGCGACGGGGTGCCCGACCTCGTCGAACACGCGGCGCACGACGCGGTTGCGCCCTTCGTGGAGCACGACCTCGACGAGGCTCGCGTGGCTGGCGACCTGCACGATCTTGAACTCGTCGACCTGCACGGTCCCGTCCTCGAGCTCGATGCCCCGCTTCAGCTGCTGACCGAGCGCCTCGCGGACGCGGCCCTCGACCTCGACGAGGTAGGTCTTGGGGACGCCGTGCGAGGGGTGCGCGAGCCTGTTGGCCAGCTCGCCGTCGTTCGTCAGCAGCAGCAGCCCCTCGGAGTCCGCGTCGAGCCGGCCGACGTGGAAGAGCCGCTCCTCGCGGTTGGCGACGTACTGCGCGAGCGAGGGACGCCCGTCGGGGTCGTGCATGGTCGACACGACGCCCACCGGCTTGTTCAGCGCCAGGGTGATGATCGAGGAGTCGAGCTGGACGCGCATCCCGTCGAGGTGGATGACCGCGGTCGTCGGGTCGACGCGCACGCCGAGCTCGGTGACGACCTGGCCGCCGACGGTGACGCGGCCGGCCGCGATCAGCTCCTCGCAGGCCCGGCGCGACCCGAGCCCGGCGGAGGCGAGCACCTTCTGCAGCCGCACGCCCTCCGGGTCGTGCACGTCGATCGGTTCGGCGACCTGCGCGCCGCGCCGCGCCGGGCGCTGCGTGTTGCGCGGGCCGCGACGCCCGCTCCCGCCGCCCGGGCGGCTCGCACCTTCTGCGCGCCCGCCCCCTCGGTGGCCACGCGCTCCCGTGCCGCTCATCGTGGGTCCTCTCGTCCGTGGTGCGTGTCGATGCCCTCCAGGGACTCGATGTCCGGCAGGTAGGGCGCCAGCGGGGGCAGCTCGTCGAGACTCGACAGGCCCATCCGCTCCAAGAAGTATCCCGTGGTCCCGTACAGGACTGCACCAGTCGCCGCGTCCTGGCCGACCTCGGCGACCAGCCCGCGGGTCGACAGGGTGCGCATGACGCCGTCGACGTTGACGCCGCGGACGGCCGAGACCTGACCGCGGCTGACGGGCTGGCGGTACGCGACGACCGCCAGGGTCTCCAGCGCGGCCTGCGTGAGCCGCTGCGTCTGGCCGTCGACGACGAAGCGTCCGACGACGTCCCCGTGGGCGCCCGCCGAGTAGATCCGCCAGCCGTCGCCGGCACGTCGCAGCTCGAAGCCGCGCGGGCGGCCACCGTGCTCGCCGCGGTACTCGGCCGCGAGCTGCGCGAGCAGGTCCTCCACGTGCGCGGTGGGCAGCCCGAGCGTGGTCGCCAGCCGCACGGCGGGGACCGGCTCGTCGACGACCATGAGGACGGCCTCGATCGCCGCGAGCGCTCCCCCGGGCAGCGTCTCGACGTCGAAGGCGAGCTCGTCGGGCGCGGGCTCGTCGCGGGTGGCGTCGAACGGCCCGTCCGCGAGGCTGCCGTGGGCCGACGTCGGGGGCGCCGGCTCGTCACCCGTGGTGGGCGTCGTGCCGTGTGGGACGTTCTCGGTCATGCTCCGGCCTCCTGGTCGACGGGTGCCACGACGTCCTCGACGGGCAGCGGCGGGGCACCGTCGTCGCGGTCGAAGTCGTCCGACACCGAGATCTCCCCGTCGTCGCTGCCCGTCCACCGCACGGTCAGCTCACCGAGCGGCTCGACCTGGTCGAAGCCGACGGCGCCCTCGCGGAAGAGCTCCAGCAGCGCGAGGAAGCGCACGACCACGACGACCGGTTCCCCGGCGTCGGCGGTCAGGGCGCGGAACGTCGTCGCGCCGTGGCGGCGCAACCGGTCGACGAGGACCGCCGCCTGCTCGCGGACGCTGACGAGCGGGGCGTGCAGGTGGCTGATGTCGACGCCCGGCGGGGGCGGCTTGGGCGCCAGCGCCCGCGCGGCGAGCACCGCGAGCTGCTCGGGACCCATCTGCCAGACCAGCTCGGGCAGCAGGGCCGCGAGGTGCGGCTCGAGCGCCACGCTGCGCCCGTGGCGGCGCGAGCCCGCCTCGAGCTGGGTGCCCAGGTCCGCTGCGACGACCTTGTACGCGCGGTACTGCAGCAGCCGCGCGAACAGCAGGTCGCGCGCCTCGAGCAGCTCGAGGTCCTCGGCGTCCTCGACCTGCGCGGACGGCAGCAGCCGTGCGGCCTTGAGGTCGAGCAGCGTCGCGGCCACGAGCAGGAACTCGCTGGCCTGCGACAGGTCCCAGTCCCGCCCGCCCAGCGCGGCGGCACGCTCCCCGGCGCGGATGTGCGCGATGAACTCGTCGGTGACCTGCGCCAGCGCGATCTCGGTGATGTCGAGCTTGTGCTTGGCGATCAGCCCGAGCAGCAGGTCGAACGGGCCGCTGAACACGTCGAGGTGGACCTCGAAGCCCGAGGACCCGGCAGGTGCGCTCTCCCCCGGCGCACCGTCCCCGGGCGTGCCCTGTCCGGTCGTGGCGTCGAGGACGCCCTCAGGCGGCGTCGCCACGCGCCACGAGCTCGCGCGCGAGCTGGCGGTAGGCCTCGGCACCCGCGTGCGTCGGCGCGTACTGGGTGATCGGCTCGGCCGCCACGGTCGCGTCGGGGAACTTGACGGTCCGGCCGATGACGGTGTGCAGGAGCGTGTCGCCGAACGCCTCACGCACGCGCGTCACGACCTCGCGGGCGTGCAGGGTGCGCGAGTCGTACATCGTCGCGAGGATCCCGTCGACCTCGAGGCGCGGGTTGAGCCGGTCGCGCACCTTCTCGATGGTCTCGATGAGCAGCGCGACGCCGCGCAGCGCGAAGAACTCGCACTCCAGCGGGATCAGCACGCCGTGCGACGCGGTCAGCGCGTTGACCGTCAGCAGACCGAGCGACGGCTGGCAGTCGATGAACACCACGTCGTACTCGTCCATGACGGGCCGCAGCACACGCGCCAGGACCGACTCCCGGGCCACCTCGCCGACGAGCTGGACCTCGGCCGCCGAGAGGTCGATGTTGGCCGGCAGCAGGTCGAGGTTCGGGACGGCGGTGTGGCGGATGATCTCGTGGATGTCGGCATCCCGCTCCATGAGCAGGTTGTAGATGGTGCGGTCCAGCTCGTGCGGGCTGATGCCGAGGCCCACGGACGCGGCGCCCTGCGGATCGAAGTCCACGATGAGCACGCGCCGGCCGTACTCGGCGAGCGCGGCCGCGAGGTTGATCGTGGTCGTCGTCTTGCCGACGCCACCCTTCTGGTTGCACATCGCGATGACCCGCGCCGGCCCGTGCGACGCCAACGGCGCGGGCACGGCAAATGCGGGCAGCGGGCGTCCCACCGCGTCGAGCGGCTGCTCGGTCGTCTCCTGGCTCATCGGCTCACCATCTGCTCCCCGTCGCCCGTCCGGGCCCACCTCGCGGACAACCTACCGGAGCGCGGCGCCCGGACCCGGTACGACAGACCGGGCGACCCGCGATCCGCATCATCGGGCTCGCGGGTGGCTGGCCGCGTACACCTCGCGCATGGTGTCCGGGGTGACCATCGTGTAGATCTGCGTGGTCGTCACCGACGCGTGCCCCAGCAGCTCCTGCACGACGCGCACGTCCGCGCCGCCGGCCAGCAGGTGGGTGGCGAACGAGTGCCGCAACGTGTGCGGCGACACGTGGTCGGCACCGAGGCCGGCACGCTCGGCCGCCACCCGCAGCACCGCCCACGCCGACTGCCGGCTCAACGGCGCGCCGCGCGTGTTGAGGAAGATCGAGGCGTTGCCGCGCCCCGCCGCCGCGAGCACGGGCCGGCCCCGCACCAGGTAGGCCTCGACTGCGCGCGCCGCGTACGAGCCGACGGGCACGACACGCTCCTTGCGTCCCTTGCCGAGCAGCCGGACCGACGCGCGGTCCGGCGACAGGTCGAGGTCGTCGACGTCCAGCCCGACCGCCTCGGAGATCCGGGCGCCCGTGGAGTACACGAGCTCGAGCAGCGCGCGGTCGCGCAGCGGGACAGGACCGTCGCCCAGCCCTGCGGCGTCCAGGAGCCGGCCCACGTCGTCGACGGAGATCGCCTTGGGCAGGCGCCGTGGCTGCGCGGGGGGACGGACCTCCGCGGCGGCGTCGGTCGGGGCGAGGCCGTCGAGCGCCAGGAACCGGTGCCACCCCCGCAGCGCGACGACGCTGCGGGCGGCGGACGCCGGCGACAGGACGGAGCGCCCGTCGGAGCCCGTGCGCAGCACGATGACGTAGTCCTCGGCGTCACGCTCGGTGATCTCCGCGGGGTCGGTGCGGCCGGAGGCCTGCAGGTGCTCGACGTACCGCGTGAGGTCCCGTCGGTACGCGGCGAGCGTGTGCACGGCCAGTCCCCGCTCGACCGCGAGGTGCGCGAGGTAGCCCTCGAGGGCGGCGGTCAGACGGTCGGCCACGTCCGCGACGTCACAGCGGGAGGAAGACGTCCACCGCGACCGCGACGGACAGCAGCGTCAGGTACGTGATCGACCCGTGGAACACCGTCATGGCGCGCAGCGGCGGGTGCTGGGGGTCGCGGGCACGACGCAGCAGCGCGATGCACAACCAGAGGAACCACGCGCCGAGCGCGGCCGCGACCGCGGCGTAGACCCACGTCATCCCACCGACGGGGACGAGCAGCAGCGAGCAGGCGATCATCGCGACGGTGTAGGCGATCATCTCCCGCGCGACCTTGGTGTCGGCGGCGACCACCGGCAGCATCGGGACGCCTGCGGCCGCGTAGTCCCGCCGGAACTTCATCGACAGCGGCCAGTAGTGCGGCGGTGTCCAGAAGAACACGACGCCGAACAGCAGGACGGCCTCCCAGGAGATGCCGCCCGTCACCGCGGACCAGCCGATGACGACCGGCATGCACCCGGCCGCGCCACCCCACACGATGTTCTGCGGCGTGCGGCGCTTGAGGATCATCGTGTAACCCACGACGTAGATGAGGATCGCCGAGGCGGTCCACATGGCCGACGGCGGGTTGACCACGAACCACATCCACGACAGGGACACCACGCCGAGGACCAGCCCGAAGACCAGCGCGGCACGCGGCGTGACGCGACCGGTGACGATCGGGCGCCGCCGCGTGCGGTTCATGACGGCGTCGATGTCGTGCTCGAGGTACTGGTTCAGCGTGTTCGCCGCGCCGGCCGCACCCGCACCGCCCACGAGCGTCGCTGCCACCAGGCCCAGGGACGGCATCCCCCGCGCCGCGAGGAACATCGTCGGGATCGTGGTGATGAGCAGGAGCTCGATGACACGCGGCTTGGTCAGCGCGACGTACGCGGCGAGCGTGCCCAGCACGCCCGACCACCCGCGGACCGGCGATCCGGGCGCCGCCGAGGGGGCGCCCTGCGGATCCTGCGACTCACCGCGTTCCACCGCGCCTGCCGCGCCGACGACGGCATCGGGGCTGGTCGCGTCGACGGACGCGGGGGTGGACGGTCGCACGCGCTTCGGTATCCGTTCGGGAGGGCGGACGGGGCTGCCGACGACCGCACGGACGAGGGCAGGTGGGACCGAGGTCCCGACCGCCATGGTACGCACCCTGGCACGGGCCCGGGTGGCGCCGCCCCGGCCGGACGCGCCCCGCAGCGCGTGAGATCCGTCGCATCGGGGCGTTGACCAGCGCCCGCACCCTCCGGAAGTCGGCTGGCAATCGATTGCCGCCAGGATGGACCGGGTGAGCACGACAACTCCGGTGGGCTATAGGCTCGCCGCCAGCAGACATCCCCGTCCGACGATGCGACGGGGCCCCAGCCGGACGCGCCGCTCCCCTGCGGCCGCTGACCGGAGACGCTCGGAACGACGCCCCGCGCGTGCGGGACGGGAATGAGGTGCGGTGAACGCGAAGGCTCCCCTGGCCACCAAGGTCGGCTGGTCCGACCTTGACCTGCGTGCGGTGGACACCACCCGCGTGCTCGCGGCGGACGCGGTCGAGAAGGTCGGCAACGGCCACCCCGGTACGGCGATCAGCCTCGCGCCGGCCGCCTACCTGCTCTACCAGACGGTGATGCGGCACGACCCGACCGACCCGCACTGGCTGGGCCGCGACCGGTTCATCCTGTCGGCGGGGCACTCCAGCCTCACGCAGTACATCCAGCTCTACCTCGCGGGCTTCGGCCTCGAGCTCGAGGACATCGAGGCGCTGCGCACGTGGGGCTCCAAGACCCCCGGCCACCCCGAGTACCGGCACACCGCGGGCGTCGAGATCACGACCGGCCCGCTGGGCCAGGGACTGGCCTCGGCCGTCGGCTTCGCGATGGCGGCCCGCCGTGAGCGCGGCCTGCTGGACCCCGAGGCCGCGCCCGGGACGAGCCCGTTCGACCACCACGTGTACGTGATCGCCTCTGACGGCGACCTGCAGGAGGGCGTGACGAGCGAGGCCTCGTCGCTCGCCGGGACGCAGGAGCTCGGCAACCTCGTCGTGCTGTGGGACGACAACCACATCTCGATCGAGGGCGACACCCAGATCGCGTTCACCGAGGACGTGCTCAAGCGGTACGAGTCGTACGGCTGGCACGTGCAGTACGTCGACTGGACCGTCGGCGGCGAGTACCGCGAGGACGTCGACGCCCTGCACGCGGCGATCGAGGCCGCCAAGGCCGTCACGGACAAGCCGTCGTTCATCGGCCTGCGCACGCTCATCGCGTGGCCGACCCCCGGCAAGACCGACGACCACTCGTCGCACGGCTCGAAGCTGGGCGGCGAGGCGATCCGCGGCCTGAAGGAGGTCCTGGGCTTCGACCCCGAGAAGAGCTTCGAGGTCGCGCCCGAGGTCATCGCGCACACGCGTTCGCTCGCCGACCGCGCCGCCACCGAGCGTGCGGCCTGGCAGGAGTCCTTCGACGCCTGGGCCGCCGCCAACCCCGACCGCAAGGCGCTGCTCGACCGGCTGCGTGCCGACGCGCTGCCCGAGGGCTGGGCCGACGCGCTGCCGACCTTCCCCGCCGGCAAGGCCGTGGCGACCCGTGCGGCGTCCGGCGAGGTGCTGTCGGCGCTCGCACCCGTGCTGCCCGAGCTGTGGGGCGGCTCGGCCGACCTCGCGGGCTCGAACAACACGACCATGAAGGGTGAGCCGTCGTTCCTGCCGGCGCACCGGTCGTCGCACGAGTTCGCCGGCGACCAGTACGGCCGCACGCTGCACTTCGGCATCCGCGAGCACGCGATGGGATCGATCCTGTCGGGCATCCGCCTGCACGGCCTGACCCGGCCCTACGGCGGCACGTTCTTCACGTTCTCCGACTACATGCGTGGCGCGGTGCGCCTCGCGGCCCTCATGGGGGTCAACGTCACCTACGTGTGGACCCACGACTCGATCGGCCTCGGCGAGGACGGCCCGACGCACCAGCCCGTCGAGCACCTCACCGCGGTCCGCGCGATCCCCGGTCTGGCCGTCGTGCGTCCCGCCGACGCCAACGAGACCGCCGCCGCGTGGAAGGCGACGCTCGAGCGGACCGACGGGCCCGTGGCGCTCGTGCTGACGCGGCAGAACGTGCCGACGTACCCGCGGGGCGAGGACGGTTTCGCGACCACCGACGGGGTGGCCCGCGGTGCGTACGTGCTGCTCGAGGCGTCGTCCGGCACGCCGGACGTCGTGCTCATCGGCACGGGCTCCGAGGTTCAGCTCGCCGTCGAGGCGCGCGAGACCCTGGAGGCGGCGGGCGTCGCGACGCGCGTCGTGTCCGCACCGTGCCTCGAGTGGTTCGCCGAGCAGGACGAGGAGTACCGCGAGTCGGTGCTGCCGTCCTCCGTGCGCGCACGGGTGTCGGTCGAGGCCGGCATCGCGATGTCGTGGCACAAGATCGTCGGCGACGCGGGTCGTTCGGTGTCGATCGAGCACTACGGTGCGTCGGCCGACTACCAGACGCTGTACCGCGAGTTCGGTATCACCGCCGAGGCCGTCGTGGCCGCGGCGCACGAGTCGGTCGCGGCGGCGCGTGGGGCGCACGCCGGGTCCGACGCTCCGGGCACCCCGACGCAGTCGGGGACGGGCGACCTGCCCGCCTGAGGCTCGATCGTGGCGGGGCCGGCTGCGGCCGGCCCCGCCACGCGCAGGACGCGAAGCACCTCGTGCGACGAAGGGGAACGACCATGACCTCCAGCACCACACCCCTGCACGCGCTGCGGGACGCGGGCGTCGCCGTGTGGCTCGACGACCTGTCCCGGCAACGGATCGCCTCGGGGGGCCTGGCCGACCTGGTCGCCCGCGGCGTCGTCGGCGTCACGACGAACCCGACGATCTTCGCCTCCGCGCTGTCGAAGGGTGACGCGTACGACGCCCAGCTGCGTGCGCTCGCCGTCGACGGCGCGGCCGTCGAGGAGGCGGTGCTCCGGATCACGACCGACGACGTGCGCGACGCGTGCGACGTGCTGCGCCCCGTGTACGACGCGACCGACGGTGTCGACGGGCGCGTGTCGATCGAGGTCGACCCGCGACTGGCGCGTGACACCGCGGCGACCATCGCGTCGGCCGAGACCCTCTGGTCCGAGATCGAGCGGCCCAACCTCTTCGTCAAGATCCCCGCCACCGTCGAGGGCCTGGCCGCGATCACGGCGGCGCTCGCCCAGGGCATCAGCGTCAACGTCACCCTGATCTTCTCGCTGCAGCGCTACCGCGCGGTCCTCGACGCGTTCGTCGACGGGCTCGAGCAGGCACGCGCCGCCGGGATCGACCTGGCACCGATCGCCTCCGTCGCGTCGTTCTTCGTCTCGCGCGTCGACGCCGCGATCGACCCGATGCTCGACGCCCTCGGCACGGACGAGGCCGCCGCGCTGCGCGGCACGGCCGCGATCGCCAACGCGCGGCTCGCGTGGGGCGTCTACCAGGACGTCGTGACGGGTGAGCGGTGGCAGGCGCTGGCCGCGGCCGGAGCTCGCCCGCAGCGGCCCCTGTGGGCGTCGACCGGGGTCAAGGACCCCGCGTACCCCGACACCCGGTACGTCGACGAGCTCGTCGTGGCGGGCACGGTCAACACCATGCCCGAGAAGACGCTCGACGCCGTCGCGGACCACGGCGACGTGCACGGTGACACCGTCACCGGCACGCAGGAGGCGTCGGCCGCGCTGCTCGACCGCATCGAGGCGCTCGGCATCTCGGTCGACGACGTCACCGAGCAGCTCGAGGTCGAGGGCCTGCGGAAGTTCGAGGCGTCCTGGACGGAGCTGCTGGCGACGGTGGAGGCGGGTCTCGCGCAGGCGGCCGGTCCTGATGAGGCGAGCAGGTGACGCCCGCGAAGGTCGGGCCGGACCAGAATCCCCTCCGCGACCCGCGCGACAGGCGCCTGCCGCGCATCGCCGGGCCCAGCGGCCTGGTCATCTTCGGCGTCACCGGCGACCTGGCCCGCAAGAAGCTCATGCCTGCGGTCTACGACCTGACCAACCGCGGGCTGCTGCCGCCCGGGTTCGCCCTGACGGGCTTCGCGCGACGTGACTGGGAGACCCAGGACTTCGAGCAGGTCGTGCGCGACTCGGTCAAGGAGTACGCACGCACACCGTTCCGGGAGGCCACCTGGCGCCAGCTGTCCGAGGGCATCCGGTTCGTCCAGGGGACGTTCGACGACGACGACGCCTTCGACCGGCTGAGCAAGACCGTCGAGGAGCTCGACGTCACGCGCGGCACCGGCGGCAACCACGCGTTCTACCTCTCGGTGCCCCCCAGCTCGTTCCCGGTGGTGTGCCAGCAGCTCGCCCGCTCCGGCCTCTCGCAGCCCAAGGAGGGCACCTGGCGCCGTGTCGTCATCGAGAAGCCGTTCGGACACGACCTGGAGTCGGCTCGCGAGCTCAACGACATCGTGTCGCAGGTCTTCCGGCCGGACGACATCTTCCGGATCGACCACTACCTGGGCAAGGAGACGGTCCAGAACCTGCTGGCGCTGCGCTTCGCCAACCAGCTCTTCGAGCCGATCTGGAACGGCAACTACGTCGACCACGTGCAGATCACCATGGCCGAGGACATCGGCATCGGTGGCCGGGCCGGGTACTACGACGGCATCGGCGCCGCCCGTGACGTCATCCAGAACCACCTGCTGCAGCTGCTCGCGCTGACGGCGATGGAGGAGCCGGTCTCGTTCGACGCGGCGGCCCTGCGTGCCGAGAAGACGAAGGTCCTCTCGGCCGTGCGGCTCCCCCGCGACCTCGGCCGGAACACCGCCCGCGGGCAGTACACCGCCGGGTGGCAGGGTGGCGAGAAGGTCGTCGGGTACGCGGAGGAGGAGGGCTTCAACCCCGACTCCACGACCGAGACGTACGCCGCGATCCGCGTGGACATCGACACCCGGCGCTGGGCCGGCGTGCCGTTCTACCTGCGCACCGGCAAGCGGCTGGGGCGACGGGTCACCGAGATCGCTGTGGTCTTCAAGAAGGCCCCGCACCTGCCGTTCGAGGCCACCGCGGCGTCGGAACTGGGCAAGAACGCCCTGGTCATCCGCGTCCAGCCCGACGAGGGCGTCACGCTGCGGTTCGGCGCCAAGGTGCCCGGCACGGCGATGGAGGTCCGCGACGTCACGATGGACTTCGGTTACGGGCACGCCTTCACCGAGTCCTCCCCCGAGGCGTACGAGCGCCTCATCCTCGACGTGCTGCTCGGCGACCCGCCGCTCTTCCCGCAGCACGAGGAGGTCGAGCTGTCCTGGAAGATCCTCGACCCGGTCACCGAGTACTGGGCGGCCCACGGCAAGCCCGACGAGTACCGGGCGGGCACGTGGGGCCCGGCCTCGGCCGACGAGATGATGGCCCGCGACGGGCGCAGCTGGAGGCTGCCGTGATCATCGACATGCCTGACACCAGCACCCGGGCCATCAACCGGCGGCTGATCAAGGAGCGCGAGGAGGGTGGGGCGGTCGCGCTGGGCCGTGTGCTCACGCTCATCATCGACGCCGACGCGCACGACCCCGAGGACGCGATCGCCGCCGCCAACGCGGCGAGCCGTGAGCACCCCTGCCGGATCATCGTCATGACGGAGCGCGCCGGCGCCGACGAGGCGAACCTCGACGCGCAGATCCGCCTCGGTGGTGACGCGGGGGCCAGCGAGGTGATCGTCCTGCGGATCTCCGGCGGCGTCACGCGGCACGTCGACACGCTCGTGATGCCGCTGCTGCTGCCCGACGCACCGATCGTCGTGTGGTGGCCGTACGACGTGCCGACCAACCCCTCCGAGCACCCGCTGGGCCGCATGGCGCAGCGGCGCATCACGGACACCACGGCGTGCTCGCGTCCCAGCCGCGCGCTGCGCAACCTCGCGCAGGTGTACGCCGAGGGCGACACGGACCTGGCCTGGACCCGCGCGACGCTCTGGCGCGGGCTGATAGCGGCGACGCTCGACCAGCCGCCCTACGAGCCCGTGCACCGCGCGGTCGTCACGGGCGAGAGCACGCACCCGTCGGTGGACCTCATCGCCGCCTGGCTCGCCCAGGCACTGCGCTGCCCCGTCGAGATCGAGCGGGTGCCCGGGGCCCCGGCGATCACCCAGGTCCGGCTCGAGCGCACGTCCGGCGACATCGTGCTCGACCGTCCCGACGGGAAGACCGCCTCCCTGCGGCAGCCCGACCAGCCGGAGCACCGCATCGCGCTGCCGATCCGCCAGCTGCGCGAGTGCCTCGTGGAGGAGCTGCGCCGGCTCGACGCCGACGAGGTGTACGGCGACGTCCTGCAGAAGGGCCTCACCCGCATCGACACGTGACACCGGCGCGGCATCCGGCCGCCGGCGCCACCCTGCCCGACGAGCCCGGCGGCGCCGGGTACTGGAGGAGACGCATGAGCCCCGCCCCGCCCGAGGTCCTGGTCCACCCCGACGCCGACGTGCTGGCCGCCGCGACGGCCGCCCGCCTGCTCACGCGACTGATCGACCTCCAGTCCCACCGGTCACCGGTGCACGTCGTCCTCACGGGCGGCACCGTGGGCATCGCGACCCTGCGGGCCGTGGCCGCCTCCCCCGTGCGCGACGCCGTGGACTGGAGCGGCGTGCACCTGTGGTGGGGCGACGAGCGCTTCCTCCCGGACGGCGACCCGGACCGGAACGAGACGCAGGCCCGTGAGGCCCTCATCGACGCCCTGGGTGACGCGTTGCCCGCCGGCAACGTCCACCCCGTCCCGCCGCTGTCCGCCGACGTCCCCGACGGCGAGAGCGCCGCGCGACGCTACGCGGCCGAGCTGCGCGCCCACGCGGCGGGGGACGGTGTCGCGCCGCAGCTCGACGTCCTCCTCCTCGGCATGGGACCCGACGGGCACGTGGCGTCCCTGTTCCCCGGGCGCACGTCGCTGTTCGAGGCCAACTCGATCGTCGTCGCGGAGCACGACTCCCCCAAGCCGCCGCCGGAGCGGGTCACCCTGACGTTCCCGCTGATCCGGTCGGCGCGTGAGGTGTGGGTCGTCGCCGCCGGCGCCGAGAAGGCCCCCGCCGTCGCCCGCGCCCTCGCGGGGGACGACGTCCGCGAGACGCCCGCAGCGGGCGCGTACGGCACCGAGCGCACCGTCTGGCTGCTGGACCTGGCGTCGGCCGCGGACCTGCCGGCCTCCGACGCGTCCGTGGACCCGGGGCAGCCGGGCGGCACCGCCGACGGCGGGTTGCGTCCACGCAGCGCCTCCGGCGCGGAGGGTGCGTGGGCCGCGGTGGACGCGTACGTCGCCCCGCTCGTCGACGAGCCACCGGCCGCGCGGGCCGTGCAGGCCGCCGCCGCCGACGCGGGACTGCCCGACATCGCGGTGAGCGCCGCCCAGGGACGCCTCCTGGACGTGCTCGCGCGCGCCGTCGGCGCGCGTCGGGTCCTCGAGATCGGCACGCTCGGCGGGTACAGCACGTGGTGGCTCGCGCAGGCCGTGCCGGCGGACGGCACGGTCGTGACCCTGGAGCTGAGCGAGGCGCACGCCGCTGTCGCGCGGGCGTCCCTGCAGGACGCCGGTCTGCACGACCGCGTCGAGCTCGTCGTGGGTCCCGCCCTCGCGTCGCTCGACCGCCTCGTCGCCTCCGGGACCGACCCGTTCGACCTCGTGTTCGTCGACGCCGACAAGCAGCAGCTGGCCGCGTACCTCGACCGGGCGATCGCCCTGTCCCGGGCGGGCGCCCTCATCGTGGTCGACAACGTGGTGCGCAACGGCGCCGTGGTCGATCCCGAGCACCCCGACGACCGCGTGCAGGGCGTGCGTGCGTTCTACGAGCACGCCGCTGCCGACGACAGGCTCGACGGCACGGTCGTGCAGACGGTCGGCGAGAAGGGCTACGACGGGTTCGCGCTCCTGCGCGTGCGCTGACCCCGCCCGCCCGGCGCGTCGTCGACGCGCCGCGGTGCACGACGACGGCGCCGCACCCGTGGGGTGCGGCGCCGTCGCGACGTCGAGGTGCCGACCGGCGTCAGGACCGGTGGCGGCTCGTGGGGCTCAGCGGCCCCGCCGTGCCCGCAGTGCCGCGAGGGCCTCGTCGAGGATCGCTGCACCGTCCTCCTCGCTACGACGCTCCTTCACGTACGCGAGGTGGGTCTTGTACGGCTCGTTCTTGACCGGTGCCGGCGGGGCCTCCGGGTCCTGCCCTGCCGGGAAGCCGCAACGCGGGCAGTCCCACGTGACGGGTGCCTCCTCGGCGGCCTCCTCCGCGAAGCTGGGCCGCGTCTCGTGCCCGTTCGCGCACCAGTAGGAGATCCACACGCGCGGGGCTGCGTCACCGCGTTCCGCCTCGCCCATCGGGCCGGCTCCGACGCGCGACCCCCTGATCGCACTCCCGCTCGCCATGGCCAGGCCCCCCTACTCCGAGAACTTCTCGATCAGACCGAGCAGGACGATCATGACCGTCCACAGCAGGGCGACGGTCACCGTGATGCGGTTCAGGTTGCGCTCGGCCACGCCCGACGATCCGGCGCCGGCGGTGATGCCACCGCCGAACATGTCCGACAGGCCGCCGCCCTTGCCCTTGTGCAGCAGCACCAGCGGGACGAGCAGCAGGCTGGCGAGAACCAGCAGCACCTGGAGGGTGATACGCATGGCAGTCACGTCGGTGGGATTCCTCACTCGGGCGGTTCGGTGCAGCAGTGCGCCGGTGCCGTGGTCGGCGTCGTCGCATGTCGTGCCGGTGCGGTCGTCGGCGCGTGCGTCGACTGGGTGACCGCGGTACAGGGTAGGCGACGTGGGGCGGTAGGTTCCACCACCACGCAGTCCGTGGGACGCCAGGCCCGGGGCCAGGGCGCCGCGGGTGCGGCGTCCTGGCCCCGGTCGAGGGTCAGGCGACGGTGTGCGCCTGGTACCGCGCGATCTTGGCGAACTCCTCCGGGTCGAGGCTCGCGCCACCGACCAGGGCACCGTCCACGTCGGGCTTGGCCATGATCGACGCGACGTTCGACGACTTCACCGAGCCGCCGTACAGGACGCGCACTGCGTCGGCCGTGGCCTGGTCGTACAGCTCCGACACGCGCACGCGGATCGCCTCGCAGAGCTCCTGCGCGTCCTCGGGCGTCGCGGTCTCGCCGGTGCCGATGGCCCACACGGGCTCGTACGCGACGACGAGGCCGGCGACCTGCTCGGCCGTCAGCCCCTCGAGCGCGCCGTCCAGCTGCGCGAGGGTGTGCGGCACGTGCTCGCCGGCCTTGCGGACCTCGAGCGGCTCACCGACGCACAGGATCGGCACGAGGCCGGCAGCCAGGGCGGACTTCACCTTGGCGTTGACGATCGCGTCGTCCTCGTGGTGGTACTGGCGACGCTCCGAGTGTCCGACGGCCACGTAGGTGACGCCGAGCTTCGCGAGGAACAGCGGCGAGATCTCGCCGGTGTACGCGCCGGACTCGTGCGCCGAGACGTCCTGCGCGCCGTAGACGATCTCGAGCTTGTCCGCGTCGACCAGGGTCTGCACGCTGCGCAGGTCGGTGAACGGCGGCAGGACCGCGACCTCGACGGCCGCGAAGTCGTGCTTCGCGTCCTTGAGCGTCCACGCCAGCTTCTGCAGCGTGTGCGTCGCCTGGTGGTGGTCCAGGTTCATCTTCCAGTTGCCCGCCATCAGCGGGGTGCGGGTCGTTGCCACGTCTCAGCCCTCCAGGACCGCGATGCCGGGGAGGGTCTTGCCCTCGAGGAACTCCAGCGACGCGCCGCCGCCGGTCGAGATGTGGCCGAAGTCGGCCTCGTCGAAGCCGAGCGTGCGCACGGCCGCGGCCGAGTCACCGCCGCCGACGATCGTGAACCCGCCGTTGCGGCCCGCGTCCACCAGCGCCTGCGCCACGGCACGGGTGCCGGCGGCGAACGCCTCGAACTCGAACACGCCGGCCGGACCGTTCCAGACGACGGTCTTCGCGTCGACGATCTTCGACGCGAACAGCTCGGCGGTCTTCGGGCCGATGTCCAGGCCCATCTGGTCGTCCGGGATCGCGTCGATGTCGACGACCGTGGCCGGGGCGTCGGCCTTGAACTCGGGGGCGACGACGACGTCGACGGGCAGGACGATCTCGACGCCCTTCTCCTTCGCCGTGGCGAGGTAGCCCTTGACGCGGTCGATCTGGTCCTCCTCGAGCAGGCTCTTGCCCACCGAGTGACCCTGCGCGGCCAGGAACGTGAAGAGCATGCCGCCGCCGATGAGCAGGCGGTCCGCCTTGCTCAGGAGGTTCTCGATGACGCCGAGCTTGTCGGAGACCTTCGAGCCGCCGAGCACGACGACGTACGGGCGGGCCGGGTCGTCGGTCGCCTTGCGCAGCGACTCGACCTCCTTGAGGACGAGCTGGCCGACCGCGTGCGGCAGCCGCTGCGCGACGTCGTAGACCGACGCCTGCTTGCGGTGCACGACGCCGAAGCCGTCGGAGACGTACGCGTCCACGAGCGACGCGAGCTCGTCGGCGAGGGCGCCACGCTCTGCCTCGTCCTTCGAGGTCTCCCGCGCGTCGAAGCGCACGTTCTCGAGCAGCGCGAGCTGCCCGTCCTCGAGGGCCGCGACGGTGGCCTTCGCGGAGTCGCCGACCAGGTCCTGCGCGAGCGCGACAGGCTGACCGAGCAGCTCACCGAGCCGCGCGGCGACCGGCGCCAGCGAGTACTTCGCGTCCGGCGCGCCCTTGGGGCGGCCGAGGTGGGCCACCACGACGACGCGCGCACCCTTGGCCAGCAGCGCCTGCAGCGTCGGCAGGGCGGCGCGGATGCGGCCGTCGTCGGTGATGGTGGTGCCGTCGAGCGGCACGTTGAAGTCGGAGCGGACGAGGACGCGCTTGCCGCGCAGGTCCCCCAGGTCGTCGATGGTCTTCATGGTCTCCTACCTACCTGTCGCCGGACGCGTCCGGCGACCTCGGGCTCCCCGCTGCGCGGGGCACTGTGTGGGGCGTCGGCCCCGGACGC
>NZ_JADGMY010000017.1:0-20725 GCF_015234515.1 Cellulomonas sp. | reverse complement strand
CGGACGCTGGACTGCCTCAGAGCGTGGGATGCGTCAGAGACGCGCGCCCACGTACTCCGTGAGCTTCACGAGGCTGGAGCTGTAGCCCCACTCGTTGTCGTACCAGGCGATGATCTTGACCAGGTCGCCACTCACCTTGGTGAGCTTCGCGTCGAAGATGCTCTGGTGCGGGTTGGTCACGATGTCCGAGGAGACGATCTCGTCCTCGGTGTACTCCAGCGTGCCCTTGAGCGGGCCCTCGGCCGCAGCCTTGACCGCGGCGTTGACCTCCTCGACCGTGACCTCGCGCGAGGCGGTGAAGGTCAGGTCCGTGGCCGAGCCGGTGATGGTCGGCACGCGGAGCGCGAAGCCGTCCAGCTTGCCCTTGAGCTCGGGCAGGACGAGCGCGACAGCCTTCGCCGCACCGGTCGTCGTGGGGACGATGTTCTGCGCGGCGGCGCGGGCGCGACGCAGGTCGCGGTGCGGGCCGTCCTGCAGGTTCTGGTCACCCGTGTAGGCGTGGATCGTGGTCATGAGGCCACGCTCGATGCCGATCGCGTCGTTGAGCGCCTTGGCCACCGGGGCCAGGCAGTTCGTGGTGCAGGACGCGTTGGAGATGATGTGCTGCGTGGCCGGGTCGTACGAGGTGTGGTTCACGCCGACGACGAACGTCGCGTCCTCGTTCTTGGCCGGGGCCGAGATGATGACCTTCTTGGCGCCGGCATCGATGTGCGCCTTCGCCTTGGTCGCGTCCGTGAAGAAGCCGGTGGACTCGATGACGATGTCCGCCCCGAGCTCGCCCCAGGGCAGGTCCGCCGGGTTGCGCTCGGCGAGGGCCCGGATCTTCTTGCCGTCGACGATGATGTTCTCGTCGTCGTAGTCCACGCTCTGCGGGAACCGGCCCAGCACCGTGTCGTACTTGAGCAGGTGCGCCAGGGTGTGGTTGTCCGTCAGGTCGTTGACACCCACGATCTCGATGTCGGCCCCCGAGGCCAGGATGGCGCGGTAGAAGTTCCGCCCGATGCGGCCGAAGCCGTTGATGCCGACCTTGATGGTCACTTGCCCTCCTCGGCACGCGCCGATCAACGCCGGCGCACACAGTTGGTGTTCGGTCACGCACGCCGCTGTGCGTCCCGACCGCCCCTGACCGTCACGGGCCGGGGCGTGCCCAGCGCGTTGCGTCCTCGTTGCGATCGGATGACCCCGAGCCTATACCCCGAGGCACACGCCCCGCCCAAGACGAAGGTCCACCCTGGCACGCGGTTCGCATGCTGGACCGGTCACGCGGCGCCCAGGCCTCCCGCCGCCGAGGCCGCGCCGCGTCACAGGTCGAGCAGGTCCGGGCTCAGGCCCGCCTCGGTGTCAGGGATCCCCAGCTCGGCGGCGCGCCGGTCCGCCGTGGCGAGCAGACGCCGGATCCGACCCGCGACCGCGTCCTTGGTCAGCGGCGGGTCGGCGAGCTTGCCGAGCTCCTCGAGCGACGCCTCCTTGTGCGCGAGCCGCAGCTCGCCGGCCTGGCGCAGGTGGTCGGGCAGGTCGTCCCCGAGGATCTCGAAGGCCCGGTCCACGCGGGCGCCGGCCGCGACGGCGGCGCGAGCGGACCGACGCAGGTTCGCGTCGTCGAAGTTCGCGAGCCGGTTCGCCGTGCCACGGACCTCGCGGCGCACGCGGCGCTCCTCCCACACGAGCATCGCGTCGTGGGCACCCAGACGCGTCAGCATCACACCGATCGCGTCGCCGTCGCGGATCACGACGCGGTCGACGCCGCGCACGTCCCGGGCCTTCGCCGCGACACCGAGACGACGCGCGGCACCGACGAGCGCGAGCGCCGCCTCCGGACCCGGGCACGTCACCTCGAGGGCCGACGACCGCCCCGGTTCGGTGAGCGAGCCGTGCGCCAGGAACGCGCCGCGCCAGGCGGCCTCGGCCTCCCCCACGCCCGCCGAGACGACCTGCGGCGGCAGACCGCGGACGGGCCGCCCCCGGTTGTCCAGCAGACCGGTCTGCCGCGCCAGCGACTCGCCGTCCTTGACCACGCGCACCACGTAGCGGCTGCCGCGACGCAGGCCGCCACCGGAGACGACGATGATGTCGCTCTCGTGACCGTAGATCTCGGTGATCGCCTGGCGCAGCCGCCGTGCGGCGATGCCCGTGTCCAGCTCGGCCTCGATGACGATGCGCCCGGAGATGATGTGGAGCCCTCCGGCGAACCGCAGCGTGGCCGAGATCTCCGCCTTGCGGCAGGACGTCTTGTCCACCTTCAGCCGGGCGAGCTCGTCCTTCACCTGTGCTGTCAGCGCCATGGCGTCATCCTGCCACTGCCGCCCGGGTGGTCGTGACGTTCCTGTGACCCGTCACCCGTCGGAGTCGCGACTCCCGACCGCGCGGCCGGCGCGAGTCCCGACATCCCCGAGGTAGTCCTCCACGACGTCGCGCAGGGCGGCCGCGAGGCGCAGCGGGTCGTGCACCGCACTCTGGCCGCCACGCCGGACCTGCCGGACCAGCAGCCGGCACCCCATCGCCGCGCAGAGGTCCGCCAGCTCGCCCACGTCGTCCACGGACGCCGGGTCCGCGACGACGGCGTGCAGGGCCAGCTCCGGGGCGTGCGCGCGCAGCACCTCGAGATGGTCGACCGCTCGCATGCCCGCCGTCTCGTTGTCCGGCGTCAGGTTGAGCGTCACGATGATCCGCGCCGGCGTCTCCACGAGGGCGGCCCGCAGCTGCGGTACCAGGAGATGGGGCAGGACGGACGTGTACCAGGATCCCGGCCCCAGGACGACCCAGTCGGCCTCGCGCACCGCCGCGACCGCCTCGGGGCAGGCCGGCGGGTCCGCGGGGTGCAGCCGCAGGTGCTCGATGCGGTGCGAGGTCACGGCGACCTGCGTCTGGCCACGCACGACCTCGCGCCGGCCCTGCGTCGTGCGGACGTCGGCCTCGATGCACAGCGGGACCGACGCCATCGGCAGCACCCGTCCCCGGGCGCCGAGGAGGCGCCCGACCAGGTCCAGCCCGTCGACCGTGTCACCCAGCAGCTCCCAGAGCGCCACGATCAGCAGGTTGCCGACCGAGTGGCGGTCGAGCGGACCGTCCGTCGAGAACCGGTGCTGCAGCAGGTCCCGCCACGTGCGGCCCCAGTCCGAGTCGTCGCACAGTGCCGCCAGTGCCATCCGCAGGTCGCCGGGCGGCAGCACGCCCATCTCCTCGCGGAGCCGCCCGGAGGATCCCCCGTCGTCGGCGACCGTCACGACCGCCGTGATGCGGTCCGTCATGAGCCGCAGGGCCGACAGCGCGGCCGACAACCCGTGGCCGCCACCGAGGGCGACCACCGCGGGGCGCATCGGGTCCCCGAACCGGCTCTCCGACGGCGTGCTCACTCCTTGCCCAGGTCCCGCGCCGTCACCTGCACCCGGTGCCCGCGGTCGCGCAGCCGCGCCCCGATCGCCTCGCTGATCGCGACGGAACGGTGCTTGCCGCCCGTGCAGCCCACCGCGATCGTGGCGTAACGCTTCTCCTCGTGCAGGTAGCCCGCGAGCACGGGTTCGAGCGCGTCGACATAGCGGTCGACGAAGGTGACGGCACCCGGCAGACCGAGGACGTAGTCGCGCACGGGTGCGTCCCTGCCGGACAGGTGACGCAGCTCGGTGATCCAGTACGGGTTCGACAGGAACCGGACGTCCACGACGTGGTCCGCGTCCAGCGGGATCCCGTACTTGAAGCCGAACGAGAGCACCGACAGGTGCAGCACGTCGTCCGCGGGGCCCGCGACGCCGGCGCGCACGACACGCGCCAGGTCGTGGACGTTGAGGTCGGAGGTGTCGATCACCGTGTCCGCCCGCTCGCGCAGGTCCGCGAGCAGCGCACGCTCCTGCGCGATGCCGTCGAGGATCCGGCCCTCGTCCTGCAGCGGGTGGGGGCGTCGCACCTGCTCGTACCGGCGGACCAGCACCTCGTCGGACGCGTCGAGGAACAGCAGCCGCAGCTCGACACCGGTCCCCTGGAGGTGGTCGAGGACCCCGTTCAGCGCTGCGAAGTACTCCCGCCCGCGGACGTCGATGACCGCCGCGAGGCGGCGCGCGCCGGTACCGACCGGCCCGCTCGTCAGCATGCCGACCAGGTGCGTGAGCATCTGCGCGGGGAGGTTGTCCACGACGTACCAGCCGAGGTCCTCCAGCACGGCGGCAGCACGCGTGCGGCCCGCGCCGGACATCCCGGTGATGACCAGCACCTGGGGCTGCTCGAGGACGGGGGCCTCGGCGGCCGCTTCGAGGGCGGGGATGCCCTGCGGAACCGTGATCGGCGAGGGCTCGCTCATGCCCCCAGGATGCCAGGCTCACCGTCGCGCGGCCCCGTGGACCCGCCGGGCGGCGCACCGGAGGCGTCGGCGCCCGCGTCCGCCGGCGCCGCGAGCGCCGCCACGACCGCCTGTGCCGTGCGCGCCCCCATGCCGGGCACGGTCGCGATCTCCTCGGCGCTGGCGGCGCGCAGCCGCTTCACCGAGCCGAAGTGCCGCAGCAGGGCTGCCTTGCGGGCCGGTCCGAGGCCGGGGACGTCGTCGAGGACGGACACGGTCATGCCCTTGCTACGCCGCTTGCGGTGCGCGGTGATGGCGAACCGGTGCGCCTCGTCGCGCACCCGCTGCAGCAGGTAGAGGCCCTCCGACGCGCGACGCAGGATCACGGGGTACTCCTCCCCCGGCAGCCAGACCTCCTCGAGCCGCTTGGCCAGGCCGCACAGCGCGACGTCGTCGATGCCGAGCTCGGCGAGCGCCGCCGCGGCGGCAGCCACCTGCGGCGGTCCGCCGTCGACGACCACGAGGTTCGGCGGGTACGCGAACCTCACCGGCCGGCCCGTCCGCTCGTCGACGGGCCCCGTGCGTGGTGCGTCGTCCTCGGCCTCGTCGCCCAGCTCCGGGTCGTGGGCGTCGGCACGCTCCGCGAGGTACCGCCGGAAACGTCGGGTGATGACCTCGTGCATGGCGGCGGTGTCGTCGCGCGCCCCCTGACCCTCCGGGCCACGGACCGTGAAGAGCCGGTACTCGTTCTTGCGCGCGAGGCCGTCCTCGAACACGACCATCGACGCCGACTGGTACGTCCCCTGGTTGTGGGACACGTCGTAGCACTCGATGCGCAACGGCGCGGTCGGCAGGTCGAGCGCCTCCTGGATCTCCCGCAGGGCCATGCTGCGGCTCGTGAGGTCACCGGCTCGCCGCGTGCGATGCAGCGCGAGCGCGTGCTCGGCGTTGCGCAGCACCGTCGCGGCCAGCTCGCGCTTGTCCCCGCGCTGCGGCACCCGCACCTGCACCCTGCTGCCCCGCAGGCCCGTGAGCCACGCCTGCACCTGCTCGACGTCCGTCGGCAGCACCGGCACGAGCACCTCGCGAGGCACGGACGCCGTCGCGGCCTCCGGGTCCTCGCTCCCGTACACCTGCTGCAGCAGGTGCTCGACGAGGGCGGCGTCGTCGATGTCCTCGACCTTCTCCACGACCCACCCGCGCTGCCCGCGGATGCGGCCGTCACGGACGTGGAACACCTGGACCGCGGCCTCCAGCTCGTCGCCCGCCATGGCGAAGACGTCCGCGTCGGTGCCGTCGGACAGCACGACCGCGTTGCGCTCCGTGGCCTTCTCGAGGGTCCTGATGTCGTCCCGCAGGCGTGCGGCGCGCTCGTAGTCGAGGTCCGCGGCGGCGTCCTTCATGGCGCGGGTGAGGCGTCGCGTGAAGCGCGCGGTGTCACCCGCCATGAAGTCGCAGAAGTCCTGGGCGAGCTGGTGGTGCTCGTCGACACCGATCCGGCCCACGCACGGCGCCGAGCACTTGTCGATGTACCCGAGCAGGCAGGGGCGACCCTGCTGCCGGGCCCGCTTGAAGACCCCTGCCGAGCACGTCCGCACGGGGAACACGCGCAGCAGCAGGTCGACCGTCTCGCGGATCGCCCACGCGTGCGCGTAGGGCCCGAAGTAGCGCGTGCCCCGCCGCTTCGCGCCGCGCATCACCTGCACGCGGGGCACCTCGTCCGCCATGGTCACCGCGAGGTACGGGTAGGACTTGTCGTCGCGGTACTTCACGTTGAACCGCGGGTCGTACTCCTTGATCCACGAGTACTCCAGCGCGAGGGCCTCGACCTCGGTCCCGACGACCGTCCACTGCACCGCGGCGGCGGTCGTGACCATCTGCTGCGTGCGCGGGTGGAGCCCCGCGATGTCCTGGAAGTAGCTGTTCAGCCGGTTGCGCAGGCTCTTGGCCTTGCCCACGTAGACGACGCGGCCGTGCTCGTCCCGGAACCGGTACACGCCCGGCGCGTCAGGGATCTCGCCCGGTGCGGGGCGATAGGTCGCGGGATCGGCCATGCGTCCGAGCCTAAGTCCCGGCGCCGACAGGGCGAGCCCGCGGGCGAACCCCGGCCGCGTGCGCCACCACGGGTGTGACGGGCGCCACTAGGGTCGGGGCATGGCACAGCTCCTGCACCAGTTCTCGGTGGACCTGACGTGGACCGGCGCCCGCGACGAGGGCACGGCGACGTACACGTCCTACGGGCGCGACCACCTGCTGACATCGGGCGGGCGCCCACCGCTCCCCGGCACCTCCGACCCCGGGTTCCGGGGTGATCCCGAGCGCTGGTCGCCCGAGGACCTGCTGGTCGGCGCGCTGGCGCAGTGCCACATGCTGTGGTTCCTGCACCTCGCCGCCAACGCCGGCGTCGTCGTCGTGGGCTACGCCGACGCGGCGTCGGGCACGATGCGGATCGAGGCCGCGGGCCACGGCCAGTTCACCGAGGTCGTCCTGCGGCCGCGCGTCACGGTCCGCAGCACGACGCTCGCGGACGGCACGGCCGTCGACGACGTCCTGCTCGCGGGGATCCACCACCGTGCTCAGGAGCACTGCTTCATCGCGCGATCCGTGAACTTCCCCGTGCGCCACGAGGCCGCCCCCCTCACGTTCGAGCAGCTGCCCGCCTGACCTGGCGTCAGACGGCCACCTCGAGGCGCGCGGGCTCGAGAGCCTCGGCGAGGAACCGGCCGGTGTGGCTCTCGGGCACGCTCGCGATGTGCTCGGGGGTGCCCTGCGCGACCACCGTCCCGCCACCGGAGCCCCCCTCGGGACCCATGTCGACCACCCAGTCGGCGTTCTTGATCACATCGAGGTTGTGCTCGATCACCAGGACGGTGTTGCCCTTGTCCACCAGCGACTGCAGGACACCCAGGAGCTTGCGGATGTCCTCGAAGTGCAGCCCTGTCGTCGGCTCGTCGAGGACGTAGATGGTGCGGCCCGTGGAGCGGCGCTGCAGCTCGGCAGCCAGCTTCACGCGCTGCGCCTCGCCACCCGACAGCGTCGGGGCCGGCTGCCCGAGCCGGACGTAGCCCAGTCCCACGTCGACCAGCGTGCGCAGGTGCCGCGAGATCGCCGGGACCGCCGCGAAGAACTCGGCCGCCTCCTCGATCGGCATGGCCAGGACGTCGGCGACTGTCTTGCCCTTGAAGTGCACCTCGAGCGTCTCCCGGTTGTACCGCGCGCCGTGGCACACCTCGCACGGCACGTACACGTCCGGCAGGAAGTTCATCTCGATCTTCAGGGTGCCGTCGCCCGAGCACGCCTCGCAGCGCCCGCCCTTGACGTTGAACGAGAAGCGCCCGGGTGTGTAACCGCGCACCTTCGCCTCGGTGGTCTCGGCGAACAGCTTGCGGACGTGGTCCCAGACGCCCGTGTAGGTCGCGGGGTTGGACCGTGGCGTCCGGCCGATCGGGCCCTGGTCGACGTGCACGACCTTGTCGAGCTGGTCCAGACCGGTGACCCGCTTGTGCCGGCCGGCGACCTGCCGCGCGCCGTTGAGCTCGTTCGCCATGACGGTGTAGAGGATCCCGTTGACGAGGGTGGACTTGCCGGATCCGGACACCCCGGTGACGGCGGTCAGCACGCCGAGGGGGAACGACACGTCGATCCCGCGCAGGTTGTTCTCCCGCGCCCCGACGACCGTCACCTGCCGCGACGGGTCCACGGGCCGGCGCACGGCCGGCATCGGGATGGCGCGCCGGCCGGACAGGTACGCACCCGTGATCGACTCCTGCGACGCCAGGAGTCCCTCGAGGTCACCCGAGTGCACGACCCGACCGCCGTGCTCACCGGCACCCGGCCCGATGTCCACGATCCAGTCGGCCGTCCGGATGGTGTCCTCGTCGTGCTCGACGACGATGAGCGTGTTCCCCAGGTCCCGCAGCCGCGTCAAGGTGTCGATCAGCCGCCGGTTGTCGCGCTGGTGCAGGCCGATCGACGGCTCGTCCAGCACGTACAGCACCCCGACGAGCCCCGAGCCGATCTGGGTGGCGAGGCGGATGCGCTGCGCCTCCCCGCCGGAGAGCGTCGCCGCGGGACGCATGAGCGAGAGGTAGTCCAGCCCGACGTCGAGCAGGAACCCCAGCCGGGCCTGGATCTCCTTGATCACCTGCGCCGCGATGGCCCGCTCGCGCTCCCCGAGCTGGAGGCCGGCGATGAAGTCGCGCGCCTCGTCGATCGGCAGCGCGCAGACGTCCGCGATCGACCGACCGTCGACCTTCACCGCGAGGACCTCGGGCTTGAGCCGGGTCCCGTCACACGTGGGGCAAGGCACCTCCCGCATGAAGGCCTCGTACTTCTCCTTGCTCCACTCCGAGTCGGTCTCGGCGTGGCGCCGCTGCAGGAAGGTGATGACCCCCTCGAAGCCGGTCGAGTACTGGCGCTCGCGGCCCCACCGGTTGCGGTACTTGACGTGGACCTCGTGGTTCTGGCCGTGCAGCACCGCGTCACGTGCCCGCTTCGGCAGCGCCCGCCAGGGGGTGTCCATCGAGAAGCCCAGGTCCGACGCGAGCGCGGACAGCACGCGCTGGAAGTACTCGGACGAGGTCTGCGCCCAGGGCGCGACCGCACCCTCCGCGAGCGACAGGTCGTCGTCGGGGATCACCAGCTCGGGGTCGACCTCGAGACGCGACCCCAGACCCGTGCACTCGGGGCAGGCGCCGTAGGGCGCGTTGAACGAGAACGTCCGCGGCTCCACCTCCTCGAGCGTCAGCACGTGGTCGTTCGGGCACGCGCGCTTCTCGGAGAAGCGGCGCTCCCGCTGCGGGTCGTCGGCGTCCGCGTCCACGAGCTCGACGACGAGCAGGCCGCCCGCCAGGCCCAGCGCCGTCTCCACCGAGTCGGTCAGGCGACGCTGCACACCCTCCCGGGAGACCAGGCGGTCGACGACCACGTCGATGTCGTGCTTGAGCTTCTTCTCGAGCGTCGGCGGGGAGGCGAGCTGGACGACCTCGCCGTCGACCCGCGCGCGGGAGAAGCCCTTGCCCTGCAGCTCGCGGAACAGGTCCGCGTACTCGCCCTTGCGCCCGCGGACCACGGGGGCGAGCACCTGGTACCTCGTGCCGTCGGGGAGCTCGAGCAGCCGGTCGACGATCTGCTGCGGGGTCTGCGCGGTGACCCGCTCGCCGCACACCGGGCAGTGCTGCGTGCCCGCGCGGGCGAAGAGCAGACGCAGGTAGTCGTACACCTCGGTGATCGTGCCGACGGTCGAGCGCGGGTTGCGGTTCGTCGACTTCTGGTCGATCGACACCGCCGGCGACAGCCCCTCGATGAAGTCGACGTCCGGCTTGTCCATCTGGCCCAGGAACTGGCGGGCGTACGCGGAGAGCGACTCGACGTAGCGGCGCTGCCCCTCGGCGAAGATCGTGTCGAACGCGAGGGACGACTTGCCGGAGCCGGACAGGCCGGTGAATGCGATGAGCGCGTCGCGAGGCAGGTCCAGGTCGACGTTGCGGAGGTTGTGCTCCCGGGCGCCACGGACCACGAGACGGTCGGACAGAGGATGGGTCACAGCCGACGAGTCTACGTGCGGCCACCGACAGTCGCACACGTGTTCGAGGTGTGACCTCCCTCGCCGTCGGCACGAGCACGACGCGCGTCGGACGTCCCTGCGGGCCATGCTGGGGCCGGTGAGCACACCACCGACTCCCCCTCCGGTCGGCTCGGACCGCCTCGGCGCGCAGGTGCCGCTCGAGGACTACGCCGTGCTCGGCGACGGCCACACCGCCGCGCTCGTCTCGCGGCGCGGCTCGCTCGACTGGCTGTGCCTGCCGAGGTTCGACTCCGACGCGTGCTTCGCGGCCCTGCTCGGCAACCCCGACCACGGCCGCTGGCTGCTGACGGTGCCAGACGCGACCGAGGTGACGCGCCGGTACCGCGGCGACTCGTTCGTGCTCGAGACCACCTACCGCGGCCCACGCGGCACCGCTGTCGTCACCGAGGCCATGCCGCTGGGCGACGGCAGGGCCGACGTCGTGCGGCGCCTCGAGTGCACGCACGGTGAGGTCGAGGTCGAGCACGAGTGGGTCGTGCGGTTCGGGTACGGGCGCGTCCAGCCGTGGGTCCGGCGGGAGACGGACGGGGAGGGGCGCGAGACGATCCGCGCCGTCGCCGGACCGGACTCGCTCGTCCTGCGCGGGGACCGGCTCCCCCGCCCCGACGAGCACCGGCACCGGGACCGGTTCACGCTGCTGGCGGGCGAGAGCGTCGAGCTGTCCCTCACGTGGGTGCACTCGTGGGAACCGGTCCCGCCGCGGCTGACCGTGCCGGACCGGGTCGACGCCACCGCCGTCCTGTGGGGCCTGTGGGCCAGGGGCTGCACCTACGACGGTCCGTACCGGGAGGCCGTGGTCCGCTCGCTGCTCGTGCTGCGCCTGCTGTCGGACATCACGACCGGCGGCATCGTCGCCGCACCCACCACGTCGCTGCCGGAGAGCTTCGGCGGGGAGCGCAACTGGGACTATCGCTACTGCTGGCTGCGCGACGCCGCCCTGACGCTGGAGGCCCTGCTCGAGCAGGGCTTCCGGCAGGAGGCGACGCACTGGCGGGACTGGCTCGTGCGGGCCGTCGCGGGTGACCCGAAGGACCTGCAGATCATGTACCGCGTCGACGGCGGGCGGCGCCTGCCGGAGATGGAACTGGCCCACCTGCCGGGCTATGCCGGGTCCCGTCCCGTGCGCCTGGGCAACGCCGCCGTCGGCCAGGTGCAGCACGACGTGCTGGGCGAGGTGATGTCCGCGCTCGCGCTGGCGCGTGACGCCGGACTCTCCGAGACCGACGACACCTGGGCGCTGCAGCGGCTGCTCGTCGACGACCTGGCGCGCACCTGGCGCGAGCCCGACCGGGGCATCTGGGAGGTGCGAGGCACCCCCCGGCACTTCACGCACTCGAAGGTCATGGCGTGGGCCGCGCTCGACCGCGCGATCCGCGCGGTCGAGACGCACGGCCTGCCCGGCCCCGTCGCGCGGTGGCGTCGTGTGCGCGAGGAGATCCGGACGGACGTCCTCGCTCACGGGTGGTCGCCCGAGCGCGGCACCTTCGTCCAGCACTACGGTGCGCGGCACACCGACGCGTCGCTGCTGCAGGTCGTGCAGGTGGGCTTCGTGCCGGCGGACGGTCCGCACGCGCGCGGCACGATCACCGCCGTGCGCGAGGAGCTCGAGGTCGCACCCGGCCTGCTGCTGCGGTACCGCACCGACCGGACCGACGACGGGCTGCAGGGTGCGGAGGCGCCCTTCCTCGCCTGCTCATTCTGGCTCGCCGACGTGCTGGCGCGCGCGGACGACGTCGCGGGTGCGACCGAGGTCCTCGACGCGCTCGTCCCGCTCGCCAACGACGTGGGCATGCTCGCCGAGCAGTACGACCCCGTGGCCCGTCGCATGGTGGGCAACGTGCCGCAGGCGCTGTCGCACCTCGCGCTCGTCCAGGCAGCACACCGGCACGTCCTGGCGGTGCGGCGGGTCGCGGTGGCGGCGTCGGGGGTCACGCGGTGAGCGGGCACGGCTGGACGGGCCACGTCGAACCCGGCGGGCCCAGCGCCGCACGGGTGCTGGACGAGGCCGAGATCCGCAAGGCGTCGGTCGGACCCATGGACAACGACGCCTACCTCGTCACCTGCCGCCGCACGGGCGCCCAGCTGCTCGTGGACGCGCCCGCCGACCCGGACCGCCTGCTGGAGCTGGTGCGCGAGGGGTCCGCCTCCGCCCGGCTGGACCTGCTGGTCGTCACCCACCAGCACCGCGACCACCTGGGCGCCGTCGCCTCCGTCCTCGCCGTGACCGGTGCCCGGCTCGCCGCGGGCGCGCCTGACGCGGACGCCGTCGAGCAGGCCACCGGTCAGACCGTGAACACCCGCCTGCTGCACGGGGACCGTCTCGCGGTCGGCCACCTCACGCTCGACGTCGTCGCGCTGCGCGGCCACACCCCGGGCTCGGTCGCGCTGGCGCTCACCGAACCCGACGACGTGTCGGTCGCCGGTGCCGTGCCGGGCCGCGTCCACCTCTTCACCGGCGACTCGCTGTTCCCCGGCGGGGTGGGCAGCACCCAGGGCGACCCGCAGCGGTTCGCGCAGCTGCTCGGCGACGTGACGTCCCGCGTCTTCGAGCGGTACCGCGACGACACGTGGGTCTACCCGGGGCACGGCGACGACACGACCCTGGGCGAGCAGCGGCCCTCGCTGCCGGCCTGGGCCGCCCGCGGGTGGTGACGGCTCAGTCCTGCGGCGGGCCCAGCACCGAGGTCGCGAGGGTCGCGTGCGCCGACTCGTCGTCGGACGGGTGGTAGATGCCGGCCAGCACGTCGCGGTACAGCCGGGCGAGCTCGCTGCCGGTGAAGTAGGCGCCTCCCCCGGACACCCGCAGCGCGAGATCGACGACGACCCGCGCGGTCTCCGTCGCGCGGACCTTGAGCCCGACGAGCTGGGCGAACCACCGCGCCCCGTGGTCCACCTGCTCGTCCACGTCGCGCGCGAGCGCGAACACCTGCAGCTCGGCGCCGTCCTGCGCCAGCGCCGCATCGGCGATGCGCCAGCGGATGTCGGGGTCCTGTGCGTACGAGCGACCGCCGTGCTTGAACGAGGTGCGGCGCCGGGCGTGCCCGACGCCCAGCTCGAGCGCGCGGCGCCCGATGCCGGTGTACACGGCGGCCAGGAGCGTCTCGAAGACGGCGAAGAGCGCGAACACGAACGAGTCGGCCGACGGCCCGACGGGCAACCGCCGGTAGACGCGGTCGGCCGGTGCGTACGCCCCGTCGAGCACCGTCGTCGCCGACTGCGACGCGCGCATCCCGAGCGCGTCCCAGTCGTCACGGGGCTCGACGCCGCCCCCGTCGCGCGCGACCACGCCGTGCACGAGGCGAGGGTCGTCGGGGTCGGAGTCGTCGAGGCCGAACGTCGCCAGGCGCGTCCAGACCGGCGACAGGGACGTGAAGATCTTCGTCCCGTGGTACCGGTAGCCGCCGTCGGCCTGCGGGACGGCCCGCGTCCGGGACCCGAACATGACGAGGTCGTTGCCCGCCTCGGAGTTGCCGAACGCGAACACCTCACCCGCCGCCGCGTCGCGCAGGACGAACTCCACGGACGTGTCGCCCCGCGCGACGAGCAAGGCGGCGAGCCCGGTGACCACCAGGTGCATGTTGACCGCGAGTGCCGTCGCGGGGGCGGCGCCCGCGAGGCGGACCTGCTCGCGCGCGACCTCCTCCAGGGACAGGCCGGCGCCGCCGAGCCGCTCGGGCACGAACGCCCGCAGGTAGCCGACCGCCACGAGGTCGGCCAGGTCGTCGTGCGGGAACGTGTTGTCCCGGTCGTGCGCGTCCGCGCGCGCGTGGATCCGCGCGAGGAGGTCGTCGGTCAGCAGCGTGCGCAGCGAGCGAGCCATGCGGCCACTCTGCCACCGCGCGCCGTGGGCGGTCACGACCGGCGTGCGGCGCGCTCGGGCAGGATGGCGTCATGAGCACCTACGCCGTCCGCTACACCTACGACGAGCGGGCCGAGGTCCGCGACGCGGTCCGTCCCGAGCACCGCGCCTGGCTGGCCGAGCTCGGCACCGCGGGGGTCCTGCTGGGATCCGGACCCTTCACCGACGGGGAGCCCGGCGCGCTGCTCGTCCTGCAGGCTCCGGACGAGAGCGCGCTGCGGGCCGTGCTCGCGCAGGACCCGTTCGCACGTGAGGGCCTCGTCGCCGCGACCGAGGTGCGCGGCTGGAACGTCGTCCTCGGCCCCTGGGCGGCGTCCGCCTCCTGAGGCGGGGGCCGACCCGTGCGGACCGGCCCCCGCGTCACGGCGCTGCCGGGGCGTCCGGGGTCGGCGCGCGCGGCGGGGACGGCGCCGCTCGGCGCGAACGGACCAGGCTGGCGACCGTGGCAACCCCGAGCGCGCCGGCGATGACCACGAGCGACAGCCACGTCGGCACCACGGGCGCCCATGCCATCGGGGCGCCACCGTTGAGGAACGGCAGCGAGTTGGTCGCGAGCGCCTCGAGCACGAGCTTGACCCCGATGAACGCCAGGATCGCGGCCAGCCCGTAGGGCAGGTAGACGAGCCTGTCGAGGAGTCCTCCCAGCAGGAAGTACAGCTGCCGCAGCCCCATGAGCGCGAACACGTTCGCGGTGAAGACGATGAACGGGTCGTGCGTGAGGCCGAAGACCGCGGGGATCGAGTCGAACGCGAACAGCAGGTCGGTCGTGCCGATGGCCACGAAGACGACCACGATCGGGGTGAACACGCGCCGGCCCTCGTGCAGGGTGCGGACGTTGCCGCCGTCGTACGTCGGGGACATCGGCAGGATCCGGCGCACCGCCCGCACCAGCCGGTTCTCCTCGTACGTCTCGTCGCCATCCCCGACGCCCTCGCGGACCAGCTTGACCGCCGTCCACACCAGGAACGCCCCGAACACGTAGAACACCCACGTGTACCGCTCGATGATCGCGGCACCGGCGACGATGAACACGGCGCGCAGCACCAGCGCGACGATGATGCCCACCATCAGCACCCGCTGCTGCTGCTCCCGGGGCACGGCGAAGCTCGACATGATGAGCAGGAACACGAAGAGGTTGTCGACCGACAGGCTGTACTCGGTCAGCCAGCCGGCCAGGAACTCGCCGCTCGGCGCGGGCCCGCCGACGAGCGCCAGCACGCCGGCGAACACCAGCGCGAGCGCCACGTACAGGACCACCCACACGACGCTCTCGCGGATCCCCGGCACATGGGGACGACGGCGGACGACAGCCAGGTCCAGCACGAGGATCGCCACGACCGCGACGAGGGTCGCGACCTCGAAGGCGACCGGCAGCTCCCGCGTCACGTCACGCCCGGCCCTCGGGGCTCTCGTCGGCTTCGGCCGCCAGACCGTGGGTCTGCGCGCGGGAGGCCGCGCGCGCGGCGGCCGCCTCGTCCAGACGCGTGCGACGCAGCGACAGCACCGTCGTCACCGCGAGGGTGCCGACGATGACGCCGAGCGAGACCCACGTCCCGATCTCCGGGACGGCCGTGACGTGCTCGCCGCCGTTGATGAAGGGCAGCTCGTTGGTGTGCAGCGCGTGGATGACGAGCTTGATCCCGATGAACCCGAGAATGGCACCCAGGCCGTACGACAGGTACACGAGCTTGTCGAGCAGCCCGTCGATGAGGAAGAACAGCTGGCGCAGGCCGAGGAGTGAGAACGCGTTGGCCGCGAAGACGAGGTAGGTCTCCTGCGTGAGGCCGAAGATCGCGGGGATCGAGTCGACCGCGAAGATGATGTCCGCGGTGCCGATGGCGATCATCACGATGAGCATCGGGGTCATGAAGCGCGTGCCGTCGCGCCGCACGAACATCTTGTCGCCCACGTAGTCGTCGGTGGTCGGGAACACCCGGCGCGTCCAGCGCAGCACGGCGTTCTCGTGGTACTCGTCGTCGTCCTCGCGGCCGGCCTTGATCTGGGTCCAGGCGGTGTAGAGCAGGAACGCACCGAAGATGTAGAAGATCCACGACAGGTTCTCGATCATCGCCGCGCCGACGAAGATGAACACCGTCCGCAGCACGAGCGCGATGGTGATGCCGATGAGCAGCACCTTCTGCTGGTACAGCCGCGGCACGCGGAAGCTGGCCATGATGAGGACGAAGACGAACAGGTTGTCGACCGACAGGCTCTTCTCGGTCACGTAGCCGGCGAAGTACTCCGCCCCGTACGTCGAGCCCCAGACGCCCCACACCAGCACCCCGAAGAGGAGCGCGACGCCCACGTACCCGGCCGACCACCAGGCCGACTCACGCAGGGTGGGCTCGTGCGGCGAGCGCACGTGGCCGACGTAGTCGACGGCGAGCATGAGCAGGATGACGCCGACGGTGACGGCCCACGCCCACAGGGGAACATCCACGAACAGACCTCCGGATCGGTACGACAAGGGACCGGAGGTCTCTTCCGCCCAGCGCCGACCGCATCAGGTGCGAGATCGTGCGCGCGGCCGACGCCACCGGGCCGGCAACGCTGGCGACCGTGATGACGATGACGTCGTGGGGAGTACTCCCCTCCGCGGAGAACTATAGGTGACGGAGCGTGCTGTGCCATCCGGCAGCTGACGCCACGGCCGGACGGCCGGCGCGTCAGGCGGTCGCGGACTGCATCTGCCGGAGCTCCTTCTTCAGGCCCGAGATCTCGTCGCGCAGGCGTGCCGCGAGCTCGAACTGCAGCTCGCCGGCGGCGGCGTGCATCTGGTCCGTGAGCTGCTGGATCAGATCGGCGAGGTCGTGCGCGGCCGCTCCCACCAGGCGCGTCCGGTCGTCGCCCGTGCCGCGCGATCCCAGGCCCGGCACGGGCGCCTTGCCGCGACTCGACTGCCGTGCCGCGCCGCCCAGCAGCTCCGCCGTGTCGGCGTCCTCACGCGCCAGCATGTCCGTGATGTCACCGATGCGCTTGCGCAGCGGCTGCGGGTCGATGCCGTGCTCGAGGTTGTACGCGATCTGCCTGTCACGACGCCGCTCGGTCTCGTCGAGCGCCTGCCGCATCGCGGGCGTCACCGTGTCCGCGTACATGTGGACCTCGCCGGAGACGTTGCGCGCGGCGCGCCCGATGGTCTGGATCAGCGACTTGCCCGACCGCAGGAACCCCTGCTTGTCGGCGTCGAGGATCGCGACCAGCGACACCTCGGGCAGGTCGAGCCCCTCGCGCAGCAGGTTGATCCCGACGAGCACGTCGTACTCGCCGAGCCGCAGCTCACGCAGCAGCTCGACCCGGCGCAGCGTGTCGACCTCCGAGTGGAGGTAGCGCACGCGGACCCCCTTCTCGAGGAGGTAGTCGGTCAGGTCCTCCGACATCTTCTTGGTCAGGGTCGTCACCAGGACGCGCTCGTCGCGCTCGACCCGCTCCCGGATCTCGCCCAGGAGGTCGTCGATCTGCCCCTTGGTGGGCTTGACGAGCACCTGCGGGTCGACCAGCCCGGTCGGTCGGATGATCTGCTCGACGACGCCGTCGGACATCGACAGCTCGTAGTCGCCCGGCGTCGCGGACAGGTAGATCGTCTGGCCGATCCGCTCGACGAACTCCTCCCAGCGCAACGGCCGGTTGTCGATCGCGCTGGGCAGCCGGAAGCCGTGGTCGACCAGGGCCCGCTTCCGGGACATGTCCCCCTCGAACATCGCACCGATCTGCGGGACGGTCACGTGCGACTCGTCGATGACGAGGAGGAAGTCCTCGGGGAAGTAGTCGATCAGCGTGTTGGGTGCGGACCCGGGCGCACGTCCGTCGATGTGACGCGAGTAGTTCTCGATGCCCGAGCAGGAGCCGATCTGGCGCATCATCTCGATGTCGTAGGTCGTGCGCATCTGCAGCCGCTGCGCCTCGAGGAGCTTGTTCTGCTGCTCGAGCTCGGCGAGCCGCTGCTCGAGCTCCAGCTCGATGCCCGCGATGGCGCGCTCCATGCGCTCGGGGCCGGCCACGTAGTGCGTGGCGGGGAAGACGTGCATCTGCTGCTCGGAGCGCACCACGTCACCCGTCAGCGGGTGCAGCGTCGCGATCGCCTCGATCTCGTCCCCGAAGAACTCGATGCGGATCGCGAGCTCCTCGTAGACGGGGATGATCTCGACCGTGTCACCGCGGACCCGGAACGTGCCGCGCGTGAACGCCATGTCGTTGCGCGTGTACTGCATGGTCACGAACTTGCGCAGCAGCTGGTCGCGGTCGACCTGGTCCCCGACGGCCAGGGTCACCATCCGGTCGACGTACTCCTGCGGCGTCCCCAGCCCGTAGATGCAGGACACCGTGGACACGACCACCACGTCGCGTCGGGTCAGCAGCGAGCTCGTCGCGGAGTGGCGCAGCCGCTCGACCTCCTCGTTGATCGAGGAGTCCTTCTCGATGTAGGTGTCCGACTGCGCGATGTACGCCTCGGGCTGGTAGTAGTCGTAGTACGACACGAAGTACTCGACCGCGTTGTTCGGCATGAGCTCGCGGAACTCGGTGGCCAGCTGCGCCGCGAGCGTCTTGTTGGGCGCCATGACCAGCGTCGGCCTCTGGAGCTGCTCGATGAGCCACGCCGTCGTGGCGGACTTCCCGGTCCCGGTCGCGCCCAGCAGGACGACGTCCTTCTCACCCGCTCGCACCCGTGCGGTGAGCTCGGCGATCGCCGCGGGCTGGTCGCCGCTCGGCGTGTACTCGGAGACCACCTCGAACGGCGCGACGGTCCGCTGCAGGTCGGTGACGGGACGCATGTGCCCACGGTACGTCGAGCCACCGACATCGACGCGGCGTCCTCGCGCTCCCCGGGGGGAGCCGCGCGAGGAGTCCTACCACTCCCCGCTGTACGAGACGTTCGCCGACGGGTCCGCCTCGGAGAGCATCTTGGAGTACCGGTCCATGAACGACCGGTACGCGCTGAAGCCGCCGATCTTGCGCCGGGTCATCGGCACCAGCGCGCTCATCCCTCCCGACTTCACCACGTAGCTCGTGATGACGGTCCGCACGGTCACCCGTCCCACCGCACGGTCGACCTCGACGTCGAAGAACAGCACAGCATCCGTGCTCTCCCGGGTCATGTCACGGACCGACACCGCGACCTTGTTCGCGCTGCGCTCCCCGACCCGCAGCCAGCCGCTCTCGTCCTCGACGGTCGACGCCGCCGTCGCCACCAGATCGAGCACCTGGGTCGCCGACAGTGCGCCCGTGGCCACCGACATCGACGCCTTGGACTGCAGCGGGCGCGCCTCCCACCCACTACCGACCGACTGGACCGCCATCGTTCCTCCGGCTCCGTTGCCGTAGGCCGCCCGACGCGGCCCACAGGAGGCGCTTACCGCGCGTCCTTCCGAGTGATCGGCGTGTTCACGCTACTCCTCGCATGGACACGCGTTCAATTCACCCGAACGGGTGCAGTTACCCACCGGTACGGAGGACCAAGGTCCTGCAGCGCACCTCGGCGGGCTCACGGCTGGCCGGCGGCCCGCTCATCCTCCCGCTCCACGGCCAGGCGGGCCCACAGCTCATCGACCTGGGCCCGCAGGTCGACGTCGGTGCCGGAGCCGTCCAGCACCACGTCCGCGACCGCGAGCCGGTCCTCGTCCCGAGCCTGCGCGGCGACGCGTGCCTCGGCGTCGGCGCGGGCCATGCCCCGCAGGCGCACCAGCCGCTCGACCCTCAGCACCGCGGGTGCGTGCACGACGACCACGACGTGGAAGTCCTCCGCCTGGCCCGTCTCGACCAGCAGCGGGATGTCCTGGACGACCACGGCGCCGCCGTCGAGCGCAGCAGCGGCAGCCTCGCGCTCGGCCGCCAGGCGCCGCACGACCGGGTGCACGATCGCATCGAGGCGGGCGCGCGCCTCGGTGTCGGAGAAGACGATCCGGGCGAGTGCCGCCCGGTCCAGCGCGCCGGTCTCGTCGACGACCGCGGGCCCGAACGCCGCGACGACCTCACCGAGGCCCACGGTCCCGGGAGCCACCGCCTCGCGGGCCAGCACGTCGGCGTCGACGACCACGGCGCCGAGCTCGTCGAACCTGCGCGCGGCGACCGACTTGCCTGCCGCGATGCCTCCGGTCAACCCGATCCTCTGCATCGCCCCATCGTGGCGTCCGCCGGCGCCGCGCGCGACCCCCGTGGCACGCGCGACCCCCGTGGCACGCCGACGGCCGGCCACCCGAAGGTGACCGGCCGTCGTCGTGCTGCCGTGCGGGCGGTCCCGCGAGGCGTCAGTTGCCGGTGAGCTTCTCACGGAGCGCGGCGAGCGCCTCGTCCGACGCAAGCGTCCCGGTGGCCTCCTCGGTCGCCGACGAGTACGTCGACGGCGCGGGGCTGCTGGAGCTGCTGCTGGAGCTGCTGCTGGCCGGGGTCTCCGAGGTGGAGGCCTCGAGGTCCGCCTGGGCGGCCGCGGCGACCTGCTTGCGGTGCGCCTCCCAGCGCTCGTGCGCGGCCGCGTACTGGGCCTCCCACGTCTCGCGCTGGGCCTCGAAGCCCTCGAGCCACTCGTTGGTGGTCGAGTCGAAGCCCTCGGGGTACTTGTAGTTCCCCTGCTCGTCGTACTCGGCCGCCATGCCGTACAGGGCGGGGTCGAAGTCGTCCGACTCGGGGTCGAAGCCCTCGTTCGCCTGCTTCAGCGACAGCGAGATGCGGCGACGCTCGAGGTCGATGTCGATGACCTTGACGAAGACGTCGTCGCCGACCTGGACGACCTGCTCCGGGATCTCGACGTGGCGCACGGCCAGCTCCGAGATGTGGACCAGGCCCTCGATGCCGTCCTCGACACGCACGAACGCACCGAACGGGACCAGCTTGGTGACCTTGCCGGGCACGACCTGGCCGATGGCGTGCGTCCGGGCGAACGCCTGCCACGGGTCCTCCTGCGTCGCCTTGAGCGACAGCGAGACCCGCTCGCGGTCGAAGTCGACCTCGAGCACCTCGACCGTGACCTCCTGGCCGACCTCGACGACCTCGGAGGGGTGGTCGATGTGCTTCCAGG
>NZ_JADGMY010000016.1:412-219687 GCF_015234515.1 Cellulomonas sp. | reverse complement strand
CCCCCACGCCCCGCTCTAGGTCCGCGCGCGACCAGGTCGCCCGCGGCGAACCATCTTTTGGAAGGCGATGAGTTCCCCCATGTCCGTCCTCAGCAAGAAGAGCTCTGTAGCCCCCAAGGGCTACAACCGGTGGCTCATCCCGCCTGCGGCGCTGTGCGTTCACCTGTCGATCGGGCAGGTGTACGCCCTTTCAGTCTTCAAGATTCCTCTCGAGCACCACTTCGACGCCTCGCACACGCAGATCGGCTGGATCTTCTCGCTCGCGATCGGCATGCTCGGGACCTCCTCGGCCCTGTTCGGCAAGTGGGTCGAGAAGAACGGTCCTCGCAAGGCCATGGTGGTCGCCGCCGCCTGCTGGGTGAGCGGCTTCCTGATCGGGGCGCTCGGTATCGCGACGGGTCAGCTGTGGTTGCTCTACCTCGGGTACGGCTTCCTCGGCGGTATCGGTCTCGGTATCGGCTACATCTCGCCGGTCTCCACGCTCATGAAGTGGTTCCCGGAGAAGCCGGGCCTCGCCACGGGCATGGCCATCATGGGCTTCGGTGGCGGTGCCCTCGTCGCTGCCCCCTTCGCCACGGCGCTCATGGGCGCCTTCAACGGCGGCGGCACCGAGATCAGCGGGTCCGCGCTCGTGTCGACCTTCGTCACGCTGGGCCTGACCTACGCGGTCCTCATGGCCCTGGGTGCCACGCTGATCCGCATCCCCCCGGGCTTCGAGGACGACGAGACCTCCGAGCACTTCCCGGGCAAGGGCGGTGCACTCGTGCGCACCACCCGTGCCGTGCGCACCCCGCAGTTCTACCTGCTGTGGATCGTGCTCTTCACGAACGTCACCGCGGGCATCGGCATCCTCGAGAACGCGGGCCCGATGATCCAGGACTTCTTCCGCGTCGACGGCACCTCGCCCGTCACGGCGGCGATGGCGGCCGGTTTCGTCGGTCTGCTGAGCCTGGCGAACATGGGTGGCCGCTTCGGCTGGTCGACGCTGTCCGACAAGATCGGTCGCAAGCCCGCCTACTTCATCTACCTGGGTGTGGGCCTGGCCCTCTACCTCGTGCTGGCCCAGGCGGGCTCGTCGAGCGTGGCGCTCATGGTGACGCTCGCGTTCATCATCATCACGTTCTACGGCGGTGGCTTCGCGACCATCCCGGCGTACCTGAAGGACCTCTTCGGGACGCTCGAGGTGGGTGCGATTCACGGCCGTCTGCTCACGGCCTGGTCGGCCGCCGGCATCGCCGGTCCGCTGATCGTCAACAGCACGCTGGACCGTGCCGGTGAGCCGGGAACGCTCGTGGCGGCGGATTACAAGCCCGCGCTGCTCATCATGGTCGGCGTGCTCGGCGTCGGCTTCGTGGCCAACCTCCTCGTGCGCACGGTGAGTGCCAAGCACTACGACGCCGACCAGGTCGGGCGTCTGGCGCAGCGCGCCGCCGCGAGCGCGGCCAAGGACATCGAGCGTGACATCAAGCGTCTCGATGTCCAGGCGGCCACCGGTCGGGCCCGATGGATCGCGGTGATTCCGTGGCTCGTCGTGGGAGTTCCCCTCGCACTCGGTCTCTACCAGACCGTGCTGAAGGCTGTGCAGCTCTTCACCGCTTGACCGGCAACACGGCGGGGGCGCGGCAGACCGCCGCGCCCCCGCCGTCGTGCCCGGGTGGAGGCAGGCCCACCCGGCGTACGCTGCCCGGTTCCAGCTCGGCGCAGAAACGGGGCTCCGGCAGGCTGAGGCGTGCGGGCTGACGTGGTCTCGCGTCGACCGGAAGCGACGTGAGGCCGTCGTGCACCAGCAGCTGGTTCACGAACGGGACGGGTGTGGCCCCGTCGACCCGGGAACGCGGCTGACGCCTGACACCGTGCTGGCCCGGGTTCGAGATCCCTTGCCCTCCGCCCGGGGGCCCGTCACCGGACCTGCTCCCCGGTGACCGGGGGCTCGCCGCTGAGCGCGGGAGCCCGGTGGACGACCCGTCCGGCGCGCACGACGAGGTCGACGTCGGCCAGGTCGCCCGCGGCGAGCTGCGTGCCGGTGTGCGCCAGCACCGTGAGGTCGCCGCGCGCACCGGGCCGCACCTCGCCCGCGTCCGAGCGGTCGAGGAACGCGGCCGGCTCGGTGGTCAGCGAGCGCAGCACGTCGGCCGTCGTCATGCCGCAGGCCGCCATCGCCTCGAGCTCCGGGCGGATGTCCCTGTCCTTGAGGTAGCCCACGTCGGTGCCGAACAGGACGCGGCCGCCTGCGGCGAGGAACACCCGCAGCCCGTCGCGCACCGGCTCCATGAACCCGTCGTCCCGGCTGACCGTCGCGGCGAACATGTGCAGCGTGGGGATCAGCCGGGTGCCGCGGTCCGCGGCCTCCCGCAGCAGCTCGGCGGTGCCGTCGGCCACCGACGGGACGTGCGCCAGCGCGTCGACGCCCGCACGGACCGCCACGGCGGTGCCCTCCCGGTCGGTGGGGTGGGCCAGGACGAGCAGCCCCCGGCGGTGGGACTCCTCGACGGCAGCGCGTGCGACCTCCTCGCTCATCGCGAGGACCCGGTCCCGCTCGACCAGCGACCCGGTGAACAGCTTGGTCAGGACGACGCCACGGCGGTGCCGCACGGCGACGGCGCGACGTGCGGCGCGGGCGCTCGCGGGCGTCGGGATCCAGCGGCGCGCGTGCCACGGCATCGTCTCCCGGACGTAGAAGGGCAGCCCGCGCCGCGGCATGAGCGTGGCCCCGGTCACCAGGATCTCCGGTCCGCGCAGCTCACCGGACGCGATGCGCTGGACGACGGGCAGCGTGTGCCGCGGGTCCGAGCCGAGGTCGAGCGCGGTCGTGAAGCCGCGGCTGAGCAGCATGTCGTCGATCTCGGCCTGCAACGCCGCGGCCGGTGCCGTGCGGGCGCCGGCCCACACGCGCTCGGTCAGGTGGACGTGGCAGTTGGTGAAGCCGGCCGTCACGACCCGGCCGCCGACGTCGACGCGGGGCAGGTCGGCGTCGGCCGGGACCTCACCGCCGACCTGTCGCACGACCCCGTCGCGCACCAGCAGGACGCCCGGCTCCCCGACAGGGACGCCGGGCGCCGCCCACACGCGCGCGCCCGTCAGCAGCAGGTCGCGCGGGGCGGGCTCGCTCTGGGCCGGCGGCATGAGCGCGACCGTAGCGACCGTCCTGCTGCGCCGTCCAGGATGTGCCGTTCAGGCCGGGCGGGGCTGGCGCGTGCAGGGCGGCGCGGCGTTCACCCGGACGCCACTCGCACGCCCGTGCGGGGGCCTACGCTGCCGCCATGGGTCACCCCACCGCCGAGGTTCCCGACGTCGTCGTCGAGCCCGCACCCGCCCGCCGTCAGATCGCCGCCTGGGCGTCATGGGACTGGGGGTCGGCGGCGTTCAACGCGGTCGTCACGACCTTCGTCTTCACGACGTGGCTCACGAGCAGCGCGTTCGCCGAGCCGGGGGCCGACCCGGTCGCCGTCACCGCGCTGCACAGCCAGTGGCTCGGCTGGGGGCTCGCCGCCGCGGGCATCCTCGTCGCGCTCACCGCGCCTGCGCTCGGGACGCTCGCCGACGCCGGCGGCCGGCGCCGCCCGATGCTGGCCGTGACGTCCGGGATCGTCGGGCTGTGCGTGCTGGCGCTGTGGTTCGTCCGACCCGTCGAGGGCGGCATGGCGGACGCCGTCCGGCTCGGCGTGATCCTGCTGGCGGTCGGCACCATCGCCTTCGAGATCGGGTCGGTGGCGTACAACGCGCTGCTGCTGCAGATCAGCGGCCCGCGGACCATCGGGCGCATCAGCGGGATCGGGTGGGGCGCCGGCTACGTCGGCGGGATCGTCCTGCTCGTCATCCTCTTCGTCGGGTTCATCGACCCGGAGGTCGGCTGGTTCGGGGTCACGTCGCAGGGCGGTCTCGACATCCGCGTCTCGATGCTCGTCGCCGGGGCGTGGTTCCTGGTGTTCGCGGTCCCGGTGCTCGTCATGGTCCCCGACCGACGCCGCCCGGGCGCACCGTCCGCGCACGTCGGCATCGCCGGTGCCTACGTGGCGGTCGGTCGGCACGTCGCCGAGCTGTGGCGCGAGCGCCGCTCGACCCTGCGGTTCCTCATCGCGTCCGCCGTCTTCCGCGACGGGCTCACGGGCGTCTTCACGTTCGGCGGCGTGCTCGCGGCGGGCTCGTTCGGCTTCTCCGCGAGCGACGTGATCATGTTCGGCATCGCCGCCAACGTCGTCGCGGGGGCCTCGACCATCGGCGCCGGCTGGCTCGACGACCGGTACGGCCCGCGTCGCCTCGTCACCTGGGCCCTCGTGGTGCTCGTCATCGCCGGGACGGCCGTGTTCCTCCTGCACGACGCGGGCACGTCGGCCTTCTGGGCCGGTGGCCTGGTGCTGTCGGCGTGCGTGGGGCCGGCGCAGTCGGCGTCCCGCGGGCTGCTGGCTCGCCTCGCCGAGCCGGGCCGCGAGACCGAGCTGTTCGGGTTGTACGCGACCACGGGCCGCGCGGCGACGTTCCTCGCGCCCGCGGCGTTCTCGATCGCGATCGGCATCGGCGGTGAGCAGTACTGGGGCATCCTCGGGATCGTCGTGGTCCTCGCGGTGGGGCTCGCGCTGTTCGTGCCCGTGCGGTTCCCCCGGGGCCTCGGCGTGGACGGGCGGCGGGACGTGACCAAGGACGTCGCGTGACGCCGGGCACCGGGTGACGGCGGGCGCGGCGCGGGCCGTCGACGGCGACTGGGTGCCCGACCGGCTGCTGCCGGGGTACGAGGCGTCCACGCGGCCGGGGTGGCGGCCGGAGCCGGCCGGTCCGCGGGCGCGCGCACTGGCCGCCGGTGGCCAGGACGTCGTGCTGACGCTCGTCCGCCCGGGCGTCCCGCCCGACGCACCCCAGGGCGTCGTCGTGCACCTGCACGGCTACAACGACTACTTCTTCGCCACGCACCTGGCCGACGCCGTCCGTGACGCGGGCTGGGCGTTCCTCGCGCTCGACGCGCGCCGGGCCGGCCGGTCGCTGCGCCCCGGCGACGTGCCGCACTACCAGGGCGACCTGCGGGAGCAGGCGTCCGACCTCACGCGGGCCGTCAGGGCGGCGCGACGTGCGTGGCCAGGGCTGCCCGTCGTCGTGCACGCCCACTCGACGGGCGGGCTCGTGGCAGCGCTGTGGGCGCACGCGCACCGCGCCCGCGGCGGCGCGGACGCCGTCGTGCTGAACAGCCCGTTCCTGTCCTTCGAGCGGTCGTGGGTGCGGCCGTTGCAGGACGGCGCGCTGCGTCCGCTGGCGCGCCGGGCGCCGCTCGCGGTGGTCGCGTCGGCGCCGTCGCGGTACGCGGGCCGGCTCGCCGCGCGGTGGCGCTTCGACACGACGCTCAAGCGTCCCGAGGGGGTGCCCGCCCGGGCCGGGTGGCTGGCCGCCGTGCGGGCCGGGCAGCTGCGCGTGGCGCGGGGCCTCGACATCGGGGTCCCGGTGCTGGTCGCCCGCTCGTCGCGGTCCGGGGCCGACGTCATGGACGGGCCGGACCTGGACTGCGCCGACACCGTGCTGGACGTGGAGACGATCGCCACGCTCGCACCGCGCCTCGGCACGGACGTGCGCGAGCTGGTCGTCGACGACGCGGTCCACGACCTCGCGCTCTCGCTGGCCCCGGCTCGCACCACCTACCTGGGTGCCCTGACCGACTTCCTCGCCGGGGTCCGCTGACGCGCCGAGCCCCACCCCCCCGCACGCCGAGCGCGGTACTCCGCTGCCGAGCGCGGTACTCGTTTCCACCGCGCTCGACCGGTGTGTACCGCGCTCGGCGGGGGTGGGGTGGGTCAGCGCAGCCGCGTGCGTGCCCTGCCGAGGGGCAGGTCGGCGAGCGGGCCCGCCGGGTACACCGTGCCCGCGGCCTTGCGCACGCCCAGGAGGTCGACGTCCGCGGCCACGGGGGTGCCGTCGGGGTTCTCGAAGTCGGCGTCGGCGAACCGGACACGGGGCAGGTCGGCCGCGGTGACCAGGCCCACATGGCCGTCCGTGAGGTCGGCAGGGAGGGTCGTCTCCAGCCATACGCCGTCGCCGTCCTCGACGACGGCGACCTCGACGGCACCGCTGGTGGTGCGGGCGCCCGTCTCGCCCGCGAACGGCCGACTGCCGTTCGCGTAGACGTTGTGGTGGATGTAGACGCCCTGCGCCTTGGTGCCGAAGCGCTCGTGGTCGCCCTCGGCGGCGTTGACGGACTCCAGGTAGCCCTCCCAGCCGACGGGGTACCCGTCGTAGGCGGAGGTCCCCGAGGCCGCCGGGGCAGCGTCGAGCCAGATCGCGCCGGGCAGCAGCGCGCCGGCGACGTCGGCGCCGGTGAACAGGTTGCCGATCCAGCGGTCGTCGCCGCCGAGGATGTTCGCGAACCCGGCCACCGCCGTCGAGTGCGGCCGGTGGTACTGCGTGGCCCGGTCGATGACCTGCCCGCAGCGCACGACGCCGCCGACGAGGTTGTTCACGTACGCGCCGCCCTGTGAGAAGTTCTCGATCGCGACGGGTGAGGCGAACACGTTGTGGTCGACCAGGTAGGGGCCGTGCGAGACCTCGACGAAGAGGTCGCGCGTGTTGGCGTGGTAGACGTTGCGGGCCACGCGGGTGCCCTGGGTCTGCCAGTCGAGCCAGGTGCCGAGCGTGCAGTGGTCGATCCGGTTGCCGAGGATCTGCACGTCGATCGCGGCGTGCAGCTTGATACCGGCGATCTCGTAGCCGTAGAACTCGCGCTTGGTGCCGATGTGGTGGATGTGGTTGTCCTCGATGATCGAGAACACCGCGCCCAGGTGGCCGACGACGCCGTTCTGCCCGCAGTCGTAGATGTGGTTGCGGCGCACGACGTGCGAGCCGATGCGGTCCTTGGACCAGCCCTGCTCGAGCGCCGTGAACACCGACTCGAGCTGGTACTGGTAGCCCGGCTTGTCGCCGCGGACCGCCGCGAAGTTGTGACCGGTGGAGATCTCCTTGCCGAGCGAGACGGCCGAGCACTTCGCGTCGTGGATGACGTTGTCCTCGATGACCCAGCCCTTGGCCCAGTTCGGCCCGATGAGGCCGGGCTGGTCGGCCGTGGGCGGGGTCCAGGGCGACGCCGCCTGTGCCAGCTCGAAACCGCGCACCGTGATCCAGTCGAGGTGGTGCTGCTCGGGGTAGAACACCGCGGGGCGCGCGTTGACCTCGGTCAGCGCGGCGTTGGGGTCGGCGTCGAGGAAGTTCGCCCAGATCGTGGTGACGTCGTCGCCGACCTCGGCGTACCAGACCGCCTGCGACCACGCCGGGTCATCGACCGCCTGCGTGGTCCTGGTCCAGCCGTCGACGACGGACTCGCGCCGCTCGGGGTGCGCGACGGACCCGACGTCGTGCACCTGGGTCAGGGAGCGGCCGTCGAGGTACACGTCGCCCCGGGTGGGTCTGCCGCCGTACTGCCCCGGGACGAGCCAGTCGCCCCACAGCTCCTCGGCGAACGGGTTGAAGTCGCCGAACAGGGCGTGTGGCACCTCGACACGCCAGGTGCCGTCCGCCTCGCGCGTCCAGCCGGTCACGGGCTCGGCGCCCGTGACCACCACGTGGTCGCCCGCGGCGGCCTCGAACGTGATGCGGCGCGTGTCGCTCAGGCCGCCGCGCACCGGGCGGACCCACTCGCGGTAGACGCCCTCGTGCACGCGCACGGTATCGCCCGGCACCGCCTTCGCGGCGGCGGCGTTGATGGTGCGCAGCGGCGCACCCTCGTCGCCACGGTGGGTGTCGTCGCCGGTCACGGCGACGTGGATGATGCCCATGCTCGTCTCCTTCGACGGTCGCGGGGTGGTCAGGCGGTCGCGGCGAGCGTCTGCTCACCGGCCGGCAGCGTCACGTCGACGACGGCGCCGGCGACGGTGAGGCGGTAGTCGCCCGCGAAGGCGTCGACGACGACGCGGCCGGCGTCGTCGGTGCGCACCGTCGTCGGCGGAAGCCACCAGGCACCCTTGACGAGGCCGCGCAGCGCGTCGTACGCGGGCTTGGGGGTGCCGTCGGCGCGGACGAGCCCGCACGGGGCGCCGAGCCACGCGCCCTCGTCGGTGATGCCCCAGTAGTTGATGCACTCGACCGCGGGGTGTGCGACGAGCTGGCTGTAGTGCCGCACGATCTCCTCGGCCTGGCGCTCCTCGCCCTGCGGCGTGGACGGCCAGGAGTCGACGACGTAGTCGTTGAGGTCGGTGACCTCCGACGGCATGACGTCCCCCGAGAGCAGCGTGTTCTCGGTGAAGTGCAGGGGCAGGCCGAACCGCTCGAAGCGGGTGAGCACGTCCGCGAAGAACTCCTCGCCGCGGTAGCCCTGGTGCATGTGGGACTGCAGCCCGAGCACGTCGATCTGCACGCCCGCGTCCAGGAGGTCCTCGATGAGCCGCTCGTAGGCGGGGGAGAGGTTGAAGTCGTTGAGCAGCAGCGTCACGGCGGGGTTGGCCTCGCGCGCGGCCTCGAAGGCGAGGCGGACCATCTCGACGCGCCCGCGCCGCTGGGCGAGCTGGGTCACGGCGTTCTCCTCGCGGTCGAACACCGGCAGGATGACGGCCTCGTTGATGGCGTCCCAGGTGGGGACGACGTCGGCGAGCTGCGTGACCTCGCGTGCGATGCGGGCGCGGATGGTGCGCTCGAGCTCCGCGTCGTCCATGCCGAGGAGCCACGTCGGGGCCATGGTGTGCCACAGCAGCGGGTGGCCCTTGATCGCGGCGCCGCGGGCGGCGAACCACTCGGCGGTGCGCCGCAGGCGGGTGGTGTCGGGGCGGCCCGGCTCGGGCTCGAAGCCCCGCCAGTAGAACGGGAGCGTGACCTGGTTGAAGAGGTCGAACCAGAGGGGCTCGAGGTGCCGGGCGGCCTCGACGGAGGCGCCACCGAAGGGGGAGTAGAGCGGCGTCGTGTCCTCGCCGTTGGCGAGTCCGACGAAGTCGAAGCCGACGTTGCCGAACAGGAACGCGTGCCTGGTCTGCTCGACGACGACCTCGCGGTCGGCCAGGGGGGTCCCGGCGGGGTCGGTGAGGGTCACGGTGCTCTGCGTGTGGCGGTGGGCGAAGCGCGGGTCGGCTGTGATGCGGGCGACGTTGTCCATAAAGGAAACTTTCCATACCCGAGGCGCTTCGCGCCAGTCGGCCGACCGAATCAGGCGCGCGGTGCGTCGGTCGACCTGCGCACCACCAGGGACGTCGCCAGCTCGGTGCGAGGCGCAGGGCGCAACTCGGACCGGGACATCTCGATGACGATGCGGGCGGCCTCGCGCCCCATCTCCACCAGCGGCTGGCGCACCGTCGTCAACGCCGGCGTCACCCACTGGCACAGGTCGACGTCGTCGAACCCGACCACGGAGACGTCCCGGGGCACGCTCAAGCCCAGCTCCGCGGCGGCGAGGTAGACGCCGTAGGCCTGCTCGTCGGAGCCCGAGACGATCGCGGTGGGGCGGTCCGGCAGGCTCAGCAGCGCGGTGCCGTGCTCGATCCCGCCGCTGACCAGCGAGTCGCCGTGCCGGACCAGCGCGGGGTCGGCCCGCAGGCCGTGGCGCTGCAGGGCACTGCGGTAGCCGTCGAGACGGTCGCGGTGGGACTCGTCGCGCAGCGGCCCGGTGATGAAGGCGATCCGCGTGTGCCCCAGGCCGATGAGGTGTGCCGTGGCGTCGCGCCCACCGGCCCAGTTGGTGGCGGCGACGGTGGGCAGCGAGGGCAGTGCCGCGCCGATCGGGTCCAGCAGCACGACGGGCATGCGCAGTCGCGAGAGCTCGCGCTCGGCGACGTCGTGCACCTGGGCGGCGACGAGGATGACGCCTTCCGAGCCGCGCCGCGACAGGTGGTCGAGCCACGTGCGCCCGCTCGCGGGCGTCGACGTCGTCGTCACGACGAGATCGAGCCCGAGCCGCGCGACCTCGGCCTGGGCGCCGCGCAGGAGCGTGGTCGCCCACTGGGTGTCGAGCGCGTACAGGACGAGGTCGACCAGGCCGCTGCCGGACCCGGGATGCGTGCGTCGCTGTTCGTAGCCCTGCTCGTCGAGTATCTGCTCGACCTGCCGTCGGGTCGCCGCCGAGACGCCGGGGCGCCCGTTGAGCACCTTCGACACGGTCGGCACCGAGACGCCCGCTGCCTGCGCCACTGCGGCGATGGTCACTCCGCGCCGCTCCTTCGAGCCCTTGCGGGACGCGTGCCCCATGGCGTCCTCCTCTGCTCCTCGTGGCCTCTCCGGCGCCTCACGTTGACGGCGCCGCGGAGCGCACCCTAACGTACGGCTCAGCGAAAGGATTAAAGAAACTTTCGCACATCGAGCGGTCCCCATCGGCGGGGACGAGCAGAAGGAGCAGCGATGCGAACCTCAAGGACGACGGTTCAGGCACGGAGGGCGGGCATCATCGCGGCAGCAGTCGCGGTCGGCCTCCTCGCCACGGCATGCGGGGCCACGGACGGCGGAGCCGCCGGCGGTACGGAGGGCAGCGCCACCGAGGGCACGGTGACGTGGTGGGGCTGGACCCCGGACGCCCCCAACGCGGAGAAGCTGATCGCGGCCTTCAACGAGGAGTACCCCGACATCGAGGTCTCCTTCATCTCACGGCCCATCGACAGCTACGACTCGGTCCTCTCCCCGGCGCTGACGTCGTCGGACGGACCCGACGTGTTCAACGTCGCGCCGGGCTCGGCCAACGGTGGCGTCCAGACCTTCGGTGCCGGCGCGATCGACCTGACCCCCGCGGTCCAGGAGGCCCTCGGGGACGGATGGAAGGACCAGCTCGCCGAGATCGGCGTCGACGGCCTGACCGTCGACGGCAAGCTCGTCGGCCTGTCCGCCGGTGCGGTCTACTCCGGCAACCTCTGGATCAACCAGGACCTCTTCGACGAGTTCGGCCAGCAGCCGCCGACCACGCTCGAGGAGTGGAAGTCCGTGTGCGAGGCCTTCGAGGCGGGCGGCAAGGGCTGCTTCGTGCAGGGCGCCGGCCAGCACGCGTTCAACATGGACACCTTCGAGGCGATCATGGAGAACATCGAGCCCGGCCTCTACCAGAAGGCGTCGCTCGGCGAGGCCTCGTACGTCGACGGTGACTCGGGCGCCAAGTTCGCCCAGGGCATGGAGATCTGGAAGTCGCTGTTCGACGAGGGCATCATGCAGCCCGGGGCCACGGGCCTCCAGCAGTACCCCGACGCGAACAACGAGTTCTTCGCCGGCAACTACGCCATGGTGATGATGGGCTCCTGGTACACCCAGTACGCCGTCAAGGACTCGAACCTCGCGGCGCAGGAGGCCGCGGGCGTCGCGAACCCCGAGCCGATGACGATCATCCCGATCGACCTTCCGGACCTTGCCGGCACCGGCAACGTCGGCAACATGTTCGGTGACGCGGACTACGGCCTCGCCGTCTCGGCGCGCTCGCAGAACCAGGAAGCCGCGACGACGTTCGCCGTGTGGCTCACCACCTCGCAGGGCGGGCAGCAGGCCGTCGCCAACACGCTCAACAACATCCCGGCGCTCAACGGCATCACGCCGGTCTGGGACGACATCGAGCTGGCCAACCCCGAGGCCCAGGCCGAGGTGCTGTCGGCGTACACGGAGCAGGCGGCCTCGGCCACCCAGCCGCGGTTCGCGAGCGTCTCCGCCGAGCTGAACTCCGGCTTCCGCGACACCCTCGGTGAGGTCGCCGAGGGACGCATGAGCGTCGCGGACGCCCAGGCGCACCTGCAGTCGATCGTCGACGCGGAGTGACCGAGCGCAGCTGACTCCCGCCGGGCCGGCCGCGCCCTACCCTCTCGCGGCCGGCCCGACCGGGTGCACCCACCCCCCCGAACTCCCACCAGAAGGACTCCCGATGCGCAGCGACACTGCTGTCGACGCACCACGCGAGAACACCGGTGGCCCCACTCGCACCTCCGCGCAGCGTCGTCGCGGCGGAACCCTGAAGCACGTCGCGAGCGGCTACCCGTGGATCCTCCCGGCCATGATCGTCGTGGCCGGCCTGATCTACTTCTCGATCGGCTACACCGGATTCGTCTCGACCCAGAAGTGGAACGGATTCATCCTCACCCCGTCCGAGTGGATCGGGGCCGGCAACTTCCAGACCCTCGCCGGGGACCCGATGTTCCGGCGTGCTCTCGTCAACACCGCCGTCTTCTACGTCGTGACCTTCACGGTGCAGACCACGATCGGCTTCGTCTTCGCGGCGCTGATGCACTCCTCGGTCAAGCTCCGCGGGCTGTACAAGGTCATCGTCTTCGTCCCCACGGTGCTGGCGCCCGCGACGATGGCCCCCGTCTTCCGCACGATGTTCGCCAACAACGGCGAGGTCAACACGTTCCTGTCGTCGATCGGGCTGGACGGGCTGACGCACACCTGGCTCTCGGACCCCGGCACCGCGCTCGGCGTCGTCATGGCGGCGACGATCTGGCAGTGGACGGGCCTGACGTTCATCCTCTTCTACGCCGCCATGTCGCAGATCGAGCCCGAGATGCTCGAGGCGGCGCGCATGGACGGCGCGGGCAACGTCCGCAGCCTGTTCTCGATCGTGTGGCCGTCGTGCCGCGGGACGACGTTCGCCCTGGCGACGCTCGGCCTGATCGGTGCGCTCAAGACGTTCGACTGGCCCTACCTGATCTCGCCATCGGGCCTGGGCGGGGCGACCCAGTTCCTGGGCACGTACATCTACCAGACGATGATGCAGGAGAAGAACTTCGGCTACGCCGCGACGATCTCCGTCGCGCTCCTCGTCCTGGCTGTGACCTGCGGTGTCGCGATGTCGATCCGCAACCGTCGTGAGGGGAAGAGCTGATGTTCGAGGCCCGTACGAAGTCGCAGAAGCTCGTCATCCAGGTCGTCGTGACGCTCATGGCGCTGCCCTTCCTGGTCCCGCTGGTCGTGATGGTCCGCGGCTCGCTCGCCGGCCGAGGGTTCGGCAACTACGTCAAGGTCTTCGAGACCGGCGTCCTGGGCACCTACCTGCTCAACTCGGTCATCGTCTCGGTGTCGGCGATCCTCGTCGTCTGCGCATGCACCATGCTCGCCGCGTTCGGCTTCTCCAAGCTGCGCATCGCGGGCAAGGAGGTGTGGTTCTGGGCGCTGCTGCTGGCCCTGACGATGCCCGAGGCCGTGCTCCTGACGCCCCTGTTCGTCACCGCGTCCACGTTCGACATGTACAACCAGCTCATCGCCGTGATCCTGCCGATCGCGGCCCTGCAGATCCCGTTCGCGACGCTGCTGGCCCGCAACTTCTTCGACGGCATCCCGAACGAGCTCATGGAGGCCGCGCGCGTCGACGGCGCCAGCGTCTGGCAGGTGTTCCGGCGGATCATGCTGCCGCTGACCAAGCCGATCGCCGCCGCGATCGTGGTGCTCACGCTGATCGCCGCGTGGAACGCGTACCTGCTCCCGCTGCTCATGCTGAACAGCCCGGACCGCCAGGTGCTGACCCTGCTGCCGTCGTTCTTCATCAGCCAGTACACGAACGACCAGACCGGCGTGCTCGCGGCTGCGGTCATCGCGGCGCTGCCGATGGTCATCGCCTACCTCTCACTGCAGAAGTACTTCGAACGCGGGCTCGCCGCGGGTGCCCTGAAGTGACCGTCCCGAAGGAGAGAAGCATGGGTCTGCTCGAAGGCAAGCTCGCCGTCGTCACCGCCGGCACCGCCGGCATCGGCAAGGCGGTGGCCACCCGGTTCATCGCCGAGGGTGCGACCGTCGTCGTCACCTCGCCGTTCCCCGACGAGGTCGCGGCCGCGGCCGCGGAGCTCGGGCCCCAGGCCGTCGGCGTCGTCGGGGACGCCGCCGACCTGGGCGACCTGGACGCGCTCGCCGCGGCCGTCGCCGCCACCGGCCGACGCATCGACGTGCTGCACGTCAACGCCGGCCGCGACGTCGAGGCGACCGACGTCGCCGACATGACGCCCGAGAAGTTCGACGCCGTCGCGGGGCTCACGTTCCGCGGCGCGCTGTTCACCGTCCAGCGGCTCCTGCCGCAGATCGCCGACGGCGCGTCGATCGTCCTGACCTCCTCGATCGCCGGGACGAACGGCGGCCCCGGTCACGCCGTCTACAACGCGAGCAAGGCGGCCGTGCGGTCGCTGGCCCGCACGCTGACCGCCGAGCTGGGCCCCCGCGGCATCCGCGCCAACGCCGTGAGCCCCGGGCCGACGCGCACGGCGTTGTTCGAGCAGTTCACGGGTGGTTCCGCCGACGTCGAGGCCGCCGTGACCGAGCAGATCCCGCTGCGCCGGGTCGGCCGGCCCGAGGAGATCGCCGCCGTGGTGACGTTCCTCGCGTCCGACGAGTCGAGCTTCGTCGCGGGCGTCGAGCTGACCGTCGACGGCGGCATGAGCCAGGTCTGAGTTTTTCCGTCAACGCATCACCGAAAGGACCGCTCACATGAGCAACCCCATCCGTTTCGCCGTGATCGGCACCGGCTGGCGCGGCCAGTTCCACCTGCGGGTGGCCGCGGCCGACCCGTCGCGCCTCGAGGCCGTCGCCGTCATGGCGGTCGACCAGGCCCAGGCCGACATGATCCACTCCGCGTACGGCGTGCCCGCCGTGACGTCGCTCGACGAGCTGCTCGCCTACGAGCCCGAGTTCGTCGTGGCGGCGGTGTCGTGGCCGGCCATGCCCGGGCTGCTCAAGGAGCTCACCGCCCGCGGCGTCAAGGTCATGGGCGAGACCCCGCCCGCCCCCGACCTGGCAGGGCTGCGCGACCTGTGGACGACGATCGAGGACCAGTCGCTGGTCCAGGTGGGCGAGCAGTACGTCCTCATGCCCGGGCACGCCTCGCGGCTCGCGGTCCTCGGCGCCGGCCTCCTCGGCGTCCCGCAGTCCGTGGAGATCGCCTCGACGCACCTGTACCACGCGACCTCGCTCATGCGTGCCTTCCTCGACGTCGACATGGAGCGGACCGTCGTGTCCGGCCGCACCTTCGACACCAGGATGACGCTGCCGCTGACCTTCGACGGCTGGGTCACGGAGCCGCAGCCCGAGGTCCAGGCCTCCACGTACGCGACGCTCGACTTCGGCGACGGACGCGTCGGCGTGTACAACTTCGTCAACATGCAGTGGTGGAACCCGCTGCTGTCCCGTCGCATCGTCGTGCGCGGCACCCTGGGTGAGATGGTCGACGACACGGTCGTCCGCTGGGACGGCACCGACCCGATCACCTCGCGCATCGAGTACCGCCGCACCGGCGTCGACATGAACCTCGAGGGCAACGAGGTGGTGCACACGTCGTTCGACGGCAAGATCCTGTGGCGCAACGCCTGCGTCGGCACCCGCCTGTCGGAGGACGACGTGGCCGTGGCCGACCACCTGGTCGCCGTCGGCGCCTGGGCGCGCGGCGAGGCCGTCGGCCCGTACTCCCTCGCGTCGGCCTGCCAGGACCACGCGCTCGGTCTGGCGATCGAGGAGTCCGCTCGCACGCACCAGGACGTCGTCGTCGAGGGGGAGCCGTGGGCATGAAGCACCCCGTCACGCTCGGCGGTCTGATCCAGGTCGCGATCGTCGTCGAGGACATGGACAAGGCGCTCGACCACTGGTGCGAGCTGTTCGCCATCGAACGGCCGGAGGTGCGCGTGATGGGGCTGCCGAACGCCGACGAGACCTACCGCGGCGAGCCGGCGAGCTACGGCATGCAGCTCGCCGTCATCGAGGTACCGGGGCAGCCGGTCGTCATCGAGCTCATGGCGCCCGACGACAACCCGTCGACCTTCCGCGAGTTCCTCGACAAGCACGGCGAGGGCGTGCACCATCTCGGCTTCGCGGTGGGCGACGCGCGTGACGCCGTCGTCGGCGAGCTGGCGGAGCGCGGCCACGCGCTCCGGGTCGAGGCGTTCTACCCGGGCGGCTCGTGGACCGTCGTCGACACCGAGGACGTCCTGGGCGTCAACCTCAACATCAAGCCCGCCTGATGTTCGTCGACACCCACGTGCACCTGTGGGACCGGCGCGACCGGGACCTCGGGTACGGGTGGCTGGACGGCGACGGGTTCCCCTACGGGGACCTCGTCGCCGTCCGGGCGCCCCGGTTCTCCGTGCCCGAGCTGCGCGCGGAGGGCCGGCTGGCCGGCCTGACGAAGGTCGTGCACATGAACGCCGCGTTCGACGCCGCGGACCCCGTGGCCGAGACCGCGTGGCTGCAGCAGCTGTCGGACGAGACCGGCTGGCCGAACGCGGCCGTCGTCACGTGCGATCTCGCGGCCCGTGACGCGGCGGAGCAGCTGGGTCGCCATGCACGGCACGCGGTGTTCCGCGGCGTGCGGGAGATGGGCCCCGCGACGCGGTTCGCGGACCCGGCGTTCCGGCGTGGGTACGCCGCGCTGGGGCGTGCGGGCGGGCTCTTCCTCCACACCGTGGGGTGGCAGGACGCAGGACTCGCGCTCGACCTGGTGCGCGCGCACCCCGAGGTGACGTTCGTGCTCGACCAGGCCGGGATGCCGCAGGACCGCAGCCCGCAGACGTGGACGGCCTGGACGGGCATGCTTCGGGCGCTCGCCGCCGAGCCCAACACGCTGTGCAAGGTGTCGTCGCTGGGCATGGTCGAACCGGGCTGGACGCCGCAGTCGCGGCGGCCGTGGGTGCTCGCCTGCATCGAGGCGTTCGGCTCACGCCGGGTGTTCCTGGGCACGAACTGGCCGGTCGAGCGGCTGTACTCGAGCTACACCGACGTCGTGGAGGCCTACCGCACGGCGGTGAGCGAGCTGACGGCCACCGAGCAGTGCGACGTGCTCGCCGGGACCGCGGAGCGTGTCTTCCGGATCTGACGCCCCGCCCGCCGAGCGCGGCACACACCGGTCGAGCGCGGTACTCGTGTCCCCCGCGCTCGACCGGTGTGTACCGCGCTCGGCGGGGTGGGGTGGGTCAGAAGGCGGGGATGATCTCGCCGTCGGGCCAGCGCTCCTCGATGAAGGCGCGGACCTCGTCGGAGCGCAGCAGCTCGTCGAGCGTCGCGAGGGCCTCGTCGTCGGCGTCCTGCGAGCGGAAGGCGACGAAGTTGGCGTACGGGCTGTCCTCACCGGACTCGAGCACGATCGCGTCCTTGGCGGGGTTCAGCCCGGCCTCGAGCGCGTAGTTGCCGTTGATGATCGCGGCGTCGAGGTCCTGCAGGGACACCGCGAGCTGCTCGGGTGCGGTCTCGACGAACTCGAGGTCCTTCGGGTTCTCGGCGATGTCGAGCAGCGTCGGGTCGCCGTCGGTCTCGGCGAGCTCGATGAGACCGGCCTGCACGAGCAGGTCCAGCGCGCGCGCCTGGTTGCCCGGGTCGTTGGTGATGCCGATGACGCCACCGGTCGCGATGTCCTCGACCGACTCGACCTTCTCGGAGTAGATGCCGTAGGGCTCGATGTGCACACCGGGGAAGTGGTCGAACTCGAAGCCGTTCTCCTCGACCTGCGCCTCGAAGTACGGCAGGTGCTGGAAGTAGTTCGCGTCGAGCTCGCCCTCGGCGAGCGCCGTGTTCGGCAGCACGTAGTCGGTGAACTCCCGGATGTCGAGCTCGATGCCCGCGTCGGCGGCGAGCTCGTCCTGCACGAACTGCAGGATCTCGGCGTGCGGGACGGGGCTCGCGCCGACGACGATCGTGGTCACGCCGTTCGACCCGGCCGCGTCGTCCGTCGCGCCGGTGTCGTCGCCCGCGCAGCCGGCCATCACCAGGGCAGCGGCGGACAGGACGGCTGCGGCTCGGACGGTGCTCTTCATGTGCGGTGTTCCTCTCGGTGTCGCCCCCGGGTCGGGGGCAGGTCTGCGGGCCGCGGGTCGCGGCGGGGTGCGCTCAGCGGTGGTCGAGCCGGCGTGCGACGGCGTCGCCGACGACCTGCACGACGGTGACGAGGACGACGATGACGACCACGGACGTGTAGAGCACGACAGGGTCGAAGCGCTGGAAGCCGTACGTGATCGCGAGGAAGCCGAGGCCGCCACCGCCGATCGCACCGGCCATCGCGGAGTACCCGATGAGCGCGATGACGGTCACGGTGAGCCCGGACACGATGCTCGGCAGCGCCTCACGGACCAGCACGGTCCACAGGATCTTCGGCGTGGTCGACCCCATGACGCGTGCCGCCTCGACCTTGCCGGGGGCGACGTCGCGCACCGCGGTCTCGACGAGCCGGGCGAAGAACGGGATGGTGCCGATGCTCAGGGGCACGACGGCCGCCTCCCAGCCGAGCGACGTCCCGACGATCGCGCGCGTCAGCGGGATGACGGCGACGGCCAGGATGATGAACGGCAGCGAGCGCAGCACGTTGACGACGAACCCGAGCACCTGTGCGACGGGCCGGTTCGGCAGCAGGCCGTCGGGGGCGAGCGAACGCAGCAGCAGCCCCAGCGGCAGCCCGAGCAGCACGGTGACGAGCGCGGACAGACCGACCATCTGCAGCGTCTCGAGCGTCGCCTCGGGGAGCTTCTCGAGGATCACGCGGTTGGTCGTGAGCTCGGTCCACAGGTCGTTCATCACGCCACCTCCTGCTCGGTCACGGGGGCGGCGAGCGGGTCGAGCCCGGCGGCGCGCAGCCGGGCGACGACGTCGTCGGTGCGGGCTGCGGGGGTGTCGACGATGAGCCGGCCGACGCGGACGCCGGCGAGCGGCTCGACGGTCGCGGACAGCACCTCGACGTCGTCACCGAGCGCGGCGACGGCGGCGAAGGCCGTGCTCGTCGCGACCGCGTCCGTGGCGTAGACGGCCTCGACGAGCCGCCGCCGCCGAGCGCGCGGCACGTCGGGGACGGGGACGAGCGCGCGGGACAGCGGTGAGCCGACCTCCGTGACGACCTGCGCGAGCGGCCCGGACTGGACGACACGGCCGTGCTCGAGCAGCGTCACGGCGTCGCAGACCTCACGGACGACCGCGGGCTCGTGCGTGATGACGACGACGGTGATGCCGAGGCGGTCGCGCAGGTCGCGGACGAGGCCGAGGATCTGGCGGGTGGTCTCGCCGTCGAGCGCGGACGTGGGCTCGTCGCACAGCAGCACACCGGGCTCGGTGGCCAGGGCCCGCGCGATGCCGACGCGCTGCTTCTGCCCTCCGGAGAGCTGCGCGGGGTACGCCGACGCGCGGTCGCCCAGGCCGACGAGGTCGAGCAGCTCGGCCACGCGTGCCGCACGCTGCGGACGCCGCACGCCTGCGACCTCCAGCGGGTAGGCGACGTTGGCGGCGATGGTGCGGGAGTCGAGCAGGTTGACGTGCTGGAACACCATGCCGGTCTGGCGGCGCGCGGTGCGCAGGTGCTTCTCCGGCAGGTCGGAGATCGTGACGCCGTCGACGGTGACCGTGCCGGACGTGGGCCGCTCGAGGCCCGTCAGGCAGCGGATGAGCGTCGACTTGCCGGCGCCGGAGCGCCCGACGATGCCGTGCACGGTGCCGCGTTCGACGGTGAGGTCGATGCCGTCGAGCGCGACGACGTCCCCGTCGGGGGACGGGTAGACCTTGCGGAGGCCGGACAGCTTGATCACGGGGGTCCTCGGGGTGCGGTGCCACGACGCGGCCGGGCGCGGCGGCGACGGTGCAGGGAGGGGGTGACCCGGGCCGGCGTGCGGGAGCGGGTCAGGGGGGCGCGACGGGCGCGCGGGGGGTCGCGGTCAGCGACACATTCGGGCACGACAGCGGCAGGCGGCGCCGGCGTGGGCCGGTCGCGCCGCGTGCGTGTCGAGGTGTGCCATGCCGGTGATGCAAGCACGCGGCCTCGACGGGGGCTGCGCGGGTCTCACGAAGTGGACGCCCCCTGCGGATGGTGCCACGACGCAGCGGCGGGCGTCGGTGCTGGTAGAACTGCAGGTCAGCGCTTCGGGTGACGATGGAGGAGGTGGTCTCGGGCGGCCACGTCGGACATCCCGGCGGGCCACATCGTGAGACGGCATACCGGAAGGCGGACTCCCCGGGTCGTCCTGGCGGGGGTCGTCTCCGGGTGCATCAGTCGAGCAGGACGTCGCGCAGCGTCGCCACCTCGTCGTCACGCAGCCCCAGCCCGTCGCGCAGGTACCCGCCGAACGAGCCGAACCGCTCGGTCACCGCACCGAGCGCCGCGTCCAGGTACTCCTCGCGCACCTCCAGCAGCGGCACCAGCAGGTCCGGGTCGCCGCCGACGTCCGCGAACTGCTGCAGGAACGGCGCGTACATCGCGCGCACGGCCGGGTTCACCGCGAGGTACTCCTCGCGCACCTGCTCCTCCTCGACACCCGTCGCGAGCAGCAGCACCGTCGTGGCCCAGCCGGTGCGGTCCTTGCCGGCTGTGCAGTGGTACAGCACCGGTCCCGCCGCCGAGTCGAGGAAGCGCCGCACCAGCGTGGCGTACCCGGCCCGTCCGGCGTCGCTCGTCACCAGGCCGACGTAGGTGCGGCGCATCGCGGCGGGCGGGTCGAGCGCGGCGAGCACCCGCTGCGCCTCCTGCGGGCGCTGCAGGATCTCGCCCAGGTCGGCCGCCGGCGCGTCCGGGGCGGCCGCGACGACGTCGGCGTGCACACCCGTCGCGCCCGCGGGCAGCACGTCGGGGGCGGCCGCGCGCTCCGCGGACGTGCGCAGGTCGACGACGGTCCGCACACCGAGCCGGGCGACCACCGGGTCGTCCGCCACGGCGGGCGCCCGCAGCTCGGCGGACCGGAACGCCACACCGCGCCGTACCGTGCGGCCGTCGGACGTCGTCCGCCCGCCCACGTCGCGCAGGTTCGCCAGGGCGTCCGTCGCCAGGACGTGCGGGTCGGCGGCCGCAACGGCGGCCGAGCGCGCGTCGGGCACGGGCTCGCCGTGCGGGGTCGTCGGCGGGTGCGGAGGCAGCGTCACGTCGTCCACGGCGCCACCCTCGCACACCCCCGCCCCGCGCACCCCCACATCCCGTCCCACGTTCGCCGAGCGCGGGGGAAGGCCGCCGAGCGCGGGGGACGTATGACCCGCGCTCGGCACGTTTCCCCCGCGCTCGGCGGCGACGGGACCGGTGGCGACGGGGGGCGTCGTGGCGGGTGCCGCGTCGTAGGGTTGCGGCGTGCCGGAGGGTCATACCGTTCACCGCATCGCGCGTCAGATGGCGCTGGACCTCGTCGGACGGCCGCTGGCCGTCTCGTCGCCGCAGGGGAGGTTCGCCGCCGGCGCCGCGCGGCTCGACGGGCGGACGATGACGAGCGCGACGGCGGTCGGCAAGCAGCTGTTCGCCACCTTCGACTCGGGCGACGTGCTGCGCGTGCACCTCGGCCTGTACGGCGCATGGGACCTGTACGGCGACGTCAGCCCGCTGGGTGACGGCGCCCGGGCGCGCAGCAGCCTGGGTGCGCCGCGAGTTCGCCCCGGCGCGGTGATGGACGCCCAGCCCTCCACGCGGCGCCTGCGCATGGGTGAGGCCGAGTCGGTGCTCATGGTCGACCAGGACGCGTGGCCGCCCCCGCCGATCGGGCAGGTGCGGGTGCGCCTCGACTCCGGCACGGTGGTCGCCGACCTGCGCGGGCCCACGGCGTGCGAGGTGCTGACGGCCGACGAGGCGGCGCTGGTCCGCGACCGTCTCGGCCCCGACCCGCAGACCGTCGACGACGTCGATGCCGCAGGTCAGGTCGTCGTCGACCGCGTGACGCGCCGGAACGTCGCGGTCGGCCAGCTCCTCATGGACCAGTCGGTCGTCGCCGGCATCGGCAACATCTACCGCGCCGAGCTGCTGTTCCGTGCGCGTCTGGACCCGTGGACCCCGGGGCGCCGGGTGCCGGCGGACGTCGTGCGGGCGATCTGGCAGGACTGGGCCCGGCTCCTCGCCGACGGCATCCGCGACGGCCTCATCCTCACGCGCGAGGATCTGGACGCAGCGGGCCGCGCGGCGGCGCTGCACGACCCGACGCTGCGCCACTGGGTCTACGGCCGCGGTGGCCTGCCGTGCCGGGTCTGCGGCACGCCGGTCCTGGTCGAGGAGATGGCGACCCGCAAGCTCTACCGCTGCCCCCGCTGCCAGACCTGACCACCACCCACGACCCCGCCCACGACCCCGACCTCGACGTTCGGCGGCTTTCGAGGCCGCAGAAGCCGCTCAAGGTCGAGTTCGCCGGAGGGAGTCGGTGAGGTGGGCGGGAGGGCTGAGGTCGGGGGGCCGGGGCAGGAGGGCTGGGGGCGGGGTCGGGTCAGGGGGGTGGCGGGGGCGGGGTCGGGTCAGGGGAGTGGCGGGGGGCGGGGTCGGGTCAGGGGGGTGGCGGGGTGCGCTCGCCGACGGGGAGCTCGGTCGGCAGGGTGTTGGCGCGCGTCGCCAGGGGGCACGACCACGTCGGGTCGTACGCGCAGGAGGGGTTGTACGCGAAGTTCAGGTCGACGACGAGCCGGCCGACGTGGTCGCACCCGAGGTCGGCGCCCTTGATCGTGTCGAGCAGGTACCGGCCGCCGCCGAACGTGCCGCGCCCGGCGAGCGCGTCACGCACGGGCAGGAACAGCCCACCGCCGTACCCGCGCAGCGACCACAGCGTGAGGGTGCCCAGCCGCCCCAGCGCGACGGTCCCCACGCGGTCGAACCCGACCACGCCGTCGGTGTCCGTCGCGAGGTCGAGCCGCTGCTGCCCGGCCGGCTCCACCTCGACCTCGAGCCGGTACGTGGGGTCGTAGGGGGCGACGTCCAGGCCGGCGAAGTCGGCGCGGGCGTCCGCCGTCAGCGGCGACGCGGGGTGGGAGGCGAACAGCTCGTCACGCTCCTGGACCCACACGGCGTGCGCCTGCGCGGGGTCGTGCGCGGCGAGCGACCGCACGAGCGCGTAGGTCTCGGCCGTGCGTCGTCGCCAGTCCGCGAGCTCCAGCGCGGCGACGAGCGGGGTAGCGGCGTGCATCCGACCACCGTCCCAAGACCGGGGCGCTCGCGCACGTCGAACCGGTCCGGCGGCGCCTCAGCCGGGGCGCCGTGCGCGACGCAGGCGGCGCACCTCGCGCAGCGCGAGAGCGGCCGCCACGGCCGCGGGAACCAGTGCGGCGGGCCGCCCGCGCAGCGCCACGACGAGGCACACGAGCACGACGAGCCCGCACACGACGACGAGGAGCAGCGACGACCACCGGACGGCCCGCAGGCCCCGGCCAGGCTTCCACCAGCGCACCGGGTGACCGTACCCGGCGCACGGTGCGGTGCGCGCGCCCCCCACCGGTACCTGCGGGACGTGCGTGCGAGGCTGGCGCGCATGGATCTGCGCATCTTCACCGAGCCCCAGCAGGGCGCCACCTACGACGATGTCCTCGCGGTCGCCCGCGCGACGGAGGACCTCGGCTTCGACGCGTTCTTCCGCTCCGACCACTACATGACGATGGGTGGCGACGGCCTGCCCGGCCCCACGGACGCGTGGACGACGCTCGCGGGCCTGGCGCGGGAGACGAGCCGCATCCGGCTGGGCACGCTCGTGTCCTCCGCGACGTTCCGGTACCCGGGAGTCCTGGCGATCCAGGTCGCCCAGGTCGACCAGATGTCCGGCGGGCGCGTCGAGCTGGGCCTGGGCGCCGGGTGGTTCGAGGCGGAGCACGCCGCCTATGGCATCCCGTTCCCGGCCAAGCGGTTCGGCCTGCTGACCGAGCAGCTCGAGATCGTCACCGGCCTGTGGGGCACGCCGGTGGGCGAGACGTTCGACCACGCGGGCGAGCACTACACGCTCATCGACTCCCCGGCCCTGCCCAAGCCGGTGCAGCGCTCGCCGCTGGACCCGTCGCGCGCCGGCGTGCCGGTGATCGTCGGGGGTGGCGGCCCGACGCGCACGCCGCGCCTGGCCGCGCGGTTCGCAGCCGAGTACAACCAGGCGTTCCCCGAGATCGCCGACGTCCCGGGCCGCATCGCGCACGTCCGGGCGGCGTGCGTCGAGGCGGGCCGGGACCCGCAGAGCCTGGTGCAGTCCGTCGCGCTCGTGCTGTGCGTGGGCCGCGACGAGGCGGAGCTGGCGCGTCGCGCGGCGGCGATCGGCCGCGAGGTGCCCGAGCTGCGCGAGCACGGCGTCGCCGGAACCCCGGCGGAGGCGGTCGAGCGCCTCACGTGGCTCGCCGCCCAGGGGGTGCAGCGCGTGTACCTGCAGGTCCTCGACCTGGCGGACCTCGAGCACCTCCAGCTGGTGGCCGAGCAGGTGGCCCCGCACCTGCCGACCGACTGACGGTTCCGGGCCCGGCGGCCCGGCGGCCGGGCCCGGAATGTCCGGATGGTGGGACGTGTGGGGCGCCCCCGAAATGTTCACACGACTGTCATGTGAGCGCGTCGGCGCAGGTGGACACGCTTCCACGACGCCCTGGGCAGGTCGAGCGCCGGGGAGAACGACCAGTCGGACGCTCGTCTCGGATGACATCCCGCGGCGGCCGCTCCTACCTTCGGAGGCACCACGAGGGACGACGTCAGGACAGGCCCCGGACGCTCCGGGCGGCGGTCGAACCCTCGTGCACCAGGCGCCAACGAGGCCGTCGTGAACGAGACGTCGGTCCCCGGCCCGGGGGCCGTCGTCGAGCCGACGCCGACGCACCTTGGGGGCGACCGTGGCCACGACATTCGACCGACTCATCCTTGACCCACGACGGACCGACGACACGCGGCACCGTCCGCAGAGCACGCGATCGCCCGAGAACGAGGCGTCGCAGAGCCCGTCGCTCGTGCTGCTGGTCCTGCTGGCGGCTGCGGGGATCGTGATCTACGCGGGCTTCCTGCTCAACCCCGCCAACCGGGGCGACTTCCTCCCCTACGTCCTCGTGATCGTGGCGGAGACCATCCTCGTCACGCACGCGCTGCTGGCGATGTGGACCGTGCTGTCCGCGGGCTGGAACCCGCGCGGCTTCACGTTTCACCACGCTCAGGAGCGGCTGTACGACCTCGCCGAGATCATCCGTGACGGTGCCGAGGACGAACCCTGGCGCTGGCAGATGTACCTCGAGGACCGCGCCGTGACGCCCGACGTGTTCATCACGACGTACGGCGAGGACCTCGCCACGATCCGCCGCACCGTCAGCGCGGCGCTGCGGATCCAGGGCCGCCACACCACCTGGGTCCTCGACGACGGCCGCTCGGACGACGTCCGGGACCTCGCCGCCGAGCTCGGTGCCCGCTACGTCCGCCGGCTCTCGAGCGGCGGGGCCAAGGCGGGCAACATCAACCACGCGATGTCGCTCGCCCGCGGCGAGTACTTCGCGGTCTTCGACGCGGACTTCGTCCCGCGACCGGCGTTCCTGCACGAGACCGTGCCGTTCTTCGCGACGCGCGACGTCGCGTTCGTCCAGACCCCGCAGACGTACGGCAACTACGACAACGTCATCAGCCGCGGCGCGGGCTACATGCAGGCGGTGTTCTACCGGTACGTGCAGCCGGGACGGAACCGGTTCAACGCGGCCTTCTGCGTGGGGACCAACGTCATCTACCGCCGAGCGGCGGTCGACGCGATCGGCGGCATCTACACCGACTCCAAGTCCGAGGACGTGTGGACGTCGCTCATGCTGCACGAGCGCGGCTGGCGCACGGTCTACATCCCGACGACCCTCGCGGTCGGCGACACCCCGGAGACCGTCGAGGCGTACACCAAGCAGCAGCTGCGCTGGGCGACCGGCGGGTTCGAGATCATGCTCACCCACAACCCGCTGTCCCGGAAGCGCAACCTCACGATGGACCAGCGCATCCAGTACTTCGTGACGGCCACGCACTACCTGACGGGCATCGCCCCGCTGCTCCTGCTGCTCGTGCCGCCGCTGGAGATCTACCTCAACCTGTCGCCGATGAACCTCACGATGACGCCCCTGACGTGGGCGATGTACTACGCCGGGTTCTACGTCATGCAGATCCTCCTGGCGTTCTACACGCTCGGGTCGTTCCGGTGGGAGGTGCTCCTGCTCGCGTCCGTGTCGTTCCCCATCTACGTCCGGGCGCTGCTCAACGCGGTCTTCCGCCGCGAGCAGGCGTGGCACGTCACGGGGCGCAAGGGTGCCTACCGCTCACCGTTCGCGTTCATGCAGCCGCAGGTGCTCGTCTTCCAGTTCCTGCTGATCACGACCGTGGTGGCCGCGTGGAAGACGCACACGTCGGGCGTCTTCACCCTCGCGCTCGCGTGGAACGCGACCAACACCCTCATCCTGGGCGGCTTCGTCATCACCGCCTGGCGCGAGGGGCGCCGCGGGCGTGCCGAGGCGCGCGCGCGGCAGCTGGCCCTGGCCAGCCACGAGCGCGCCGCCGCGGACCTCGCGGACGACGCCGCGCTGCTCGAGCTCGACTCCGTGAGCGCGACCGAACCCGGCAGCAGCGCCGGCGCCTCGTCAGCCGCTCGCTGACGCACCCCCTGACACCCCTGACACACCCCGCTGACCGAGAGGTGACCCCATGACCTGGGCCAGCCGCATCCGCCTGCTCGCGGGCACGTTCCTCGTGCTCGTCCTCGCCTCCCTGGCGACCTACCACCTCAACGAGACCAAGGGACGCGCCACCAGCGACTCCGCCCAGATCCTGGCCGAGAGCTACGCCGTCGGCAGCCCGTACGCCGGGTTGATCGCCGACCACCTCGTCGACGTGGGCGACGTCGTCAAGGAGGGCGACCCCATGTTCGTCGTCGACTCCTCCGGCCTCACGTACGACCTCGCGAACGGCCTGGTCGTCGAGCCGCCCGAGTTCACGCGCCTCGACGACCAGGGCCGCCTCGTCCTGCTCGCGAGCGGTGACGGGCGCATCACGCAGCTCGCGGCCAAGCGCGGCACCTTCGTGCCCTCCGCCCAGACCCTGGCGACCGTCCAGCGCGCGGGCACCCTGTACGTGCAGGGCGAGTACACGCTGACCGCCAAGGAGTACGCACGTCTGCCCGACGGCGCCGACGTGACGATCACGCTGCCCAACGACGCGACCCTGGCCGGGAAGGTCGAGCGGGTCGACGTCACCACGACCGACGGGCAGGCGCAGGCCGTCGTGCGCGTCACGAGCGACGACCTCGTCGACGGTGCCGACAACGGCCTGGTCTCGGCCGGCACGCCCGTGGTCGTGCAGATCGCCCTGACGAACGACGGCGTCGTGACCACGGTCGCCGGCAAGGTCCGCAGCTATGTCGAGGGGGTGCTCGGATGACCGGGAACCGGATGGCCCTGCCGGGCCCCGCACGCACACGTCGGGCGCTCGTCCTGGGCGTCGTCGCCGCGCTCGTCGTGGTGGCGCTGCTCGTGGTGCGTCCGTGGGCGACCGGCACGATCGCGTCAGCGCCCGGGGGCTCGAACGGGGGTGCGCCGCCGGCGCCCGTCGGGGGCCCGGACGACGCGACGCCCCCGGACGTCGACGCCGCGGCGCTCACGGGTGACCTCGTGCAGGCGGCGGACGCGAAGATCGACCCCGTCCGCCTGGCCGACGGCGTCGCGCCGCCGTCGAACCGCTGGTACTCCGGTCTCGTCTTCGGCGAGGAGCTGCTGCCGGTGTTCCCGCTGCCGCTGTCGTTCGCGCTCACGCCCACCGGCTTCACGATCGGGCTGCCGGACCCGGTGACGAGCGCCAAGGCGGTCGTCGGTCCGCACGTGCCCGCCGTGAGCGTCGACGTCGGCGCCGCGTCCGCGCAGGTCGTCGCGGCGGACCCCGTCGCGGTCACCACGCGCCTGCTCGACGCGGCCGGAGCCACGATCGGCGACGTCACGGTGGCGGCCGGCTCGCCGTTCGTCTCCTTCACGGCGGCCACCGAGGTCGAGGTCGCCGCCGGCGAGGGCTTCGGTGCGCTCGAGGACGGCGTCGCCACCGCCGAGGTGGCGGGCACGACGTGGGGCCTGGCGACCTCCGACGGCACCCTCGACGGCGGCACCCTGACGCTGCCCGCGGGCGCGACGGCGGGCTGGTACGCGCTGCCCGACGACCCGTCCGACGACGCGGCCGCCGTGCTCGCCGAAGCGGCGGTCGACCCCGTCGTGGGCGTCGACGTCACCTACGGCGTCGGCGACGACGTGGCCCGCACGACGCTCACCTACCGCACGGCCGGCGCGACGCCGAGCGCGCACGTCCTCATGCGGCACCACACCACCGGCACCCAGCCGGAGCGGGACGGGTGCGGCCTGGGCACGTACCGCAGCGTGTACGGGGACCTGGAGCTGTGCGCCGGGTCGACGCTCACGTCGTACGCACCGACGCTGCGCCCGGCGGGTGCGCTCGACCTCGAGGGCATCGACGACGCGCGTCGCGACGCCGTCCTCGCGCAGCTCGAGAAGGACGTCGCCGGCACGAAGGCGTTCGGGTCCGACACGTACTTCGGCGGCAAGGACCTGTACCGGGCCGCCACGCTCGTCGTGCTCGGTGAGCAGCTCGGTGCGCAGGACACCGTGGCCGAGCTGCGCACACGCGTCGCCGACGCGCTGCGCGAGTGGGCGGAGCCCGACGGCTGCGACGAGCGCGACGCGCGCTGCTTCGTGTACGACGACGCCGCACGGTCCGTCATGGGCCGCACCGCGTCGTTCGGGTCCGACGAGCTCAACGACCACCACTTCCACTACGGGTACCTGCTGTCCGCGGCGGGCCTGCTCGGGGTGGACGACCCCGCCCTCGTCGACGACGTGCGCCCCGTGATGGACGCGCTCGCCGCCGACATCGCCGCGGCCCAGCCGTCCGAGGAGCTGCCCCAGCTGCGCACGTTCGACCCGTACGCGGGCCACGCGTGGGCGTCGGGCACGTCCCCGTTCGCCGACGGCAACAACCAGGAGTCCGCGTCGGAGGCCGTCAACGCGTGGAACGGCATCGGCCTGTGGGCCCAGGCGTCGGGACAGGACGACCTGCTGACGCAGGCCACGTGGCTCGCGTCGACGGAGGCCGCGTCGGCGCGGGACTACTGGACGGACCCGGACCTGGACCACCCGGTGACGGACGGGTTCGAGCACCGCGTCTTCGCCCTCAACTGGGGCGGCAAGCGCGACTGGGCGACGTGGTTCAGCGCCGAGCCCAGCGCGATGCTCGGCATCCTGCTCATCCCCATGGGCCCGGTGTCGGACTACCTCGCGGTCGACGTCGAGCCGGACACGATCCTCGCGGCCGTCGAGGAGGCCACGCCCGCCGGGCCGGACGTCATGTTCGGCGACTACCTGCTGATGTACCGGGCGCTCGCCGGCCCGGACGAGGCGGCGGCCGCGTGGGACGACGCGGTCGCGCTACCCGACACCTCGATCGACGGCGGCAGCTCCCGGGCCTACCTGCTGGCCTGGCTCGCGGCCCACGGCGCCTGACGCGTCGGCGGCCGGTCCCGGACCGGCCGCCGACGTGAGGTCGGGCGGACGCACGAGGTGACCCACGGCCACGACCAGCAGCACGACGAGCGCGACGTTCCGGGCGACGAGCACGGCCGTCGTCATCGGGACGCCGTCGATCACCTCCTGGTACGCCCACGGGTACACCCACTGCGTCGCGGCGGCGACCCAGAGCAGCCCGACCGCGGTCCGGCTCCACCGGCGCGCACCCAGGGCCAGTGCGACGGCGACGGGCGGCCCCAGCCAGGTGATGAACTGCGGGCTGCCGACCTTGTTCACGACGATCAGCACGAGCGTCAGCGTGAACGCGCCGCGCACGACGACCTCGGCCCGCAGCGCGTCGTCCGACCAGAACCGTGCGGCGTGGCGTCGCCGCTGCCACCACAGCAGGCCGGCCACGGCGATCACCGCGAGCGGCAGGAGCGCACCCAGGACGTCCGCGGTGGCCTGCGTGCCGGGCCCGTGGACCTCGTAGGTCACGAGGTGCATGTCGAAGTCGCGGGTGATGGTGGGCGTCCACAGGCCGGCGACCAGCCACGGTGTGGCCGCGACGGCCTCGATCTGCAGCCCGCGCGCCTCCTGGAACCGCACGAAGGACGCGACCTGGTCGCCTCCGCCCAGGGCGACGACGGTGCCCACGACCACGGCGCTCACCACGAGACCGGGCAGCACCACCTCGCGCCACGGCCGCCGGGCCGCGACCAGCAGCGCCAGCACGGCCGCACCCGGGGCGACCTTGATCCACGCGGCCGCCGTCACCAGCGCCGTCGACGTCCGCGGGTGGCGCACGGCCACGAGCAGCGCCACGAGCGACAGCGGCGCGACGACGGCGTCGAGGCGACCCATCGCCACCGGACCGAGCAGGAGCGCGAACCCGAGCCACCACGTGGCCGCCAGGCGACCGCGCCGCGCGCGCAGCAGCAGCGCGACCGCCGCCGCGTCGAGCACCGTGACGAGCGCGCACCACGCCTGCGCGTAGGCCGCCGCGGCGGACACGCCCACCAGGGCCGGCACGAGGACGGGCACGAGCGCCCCCGCCGGGTACACCCACGGCCCGTCGAGGACGGGCCACTGCCCGACGGTCAGCCCCTCCTCCGCCCACCGCCGGTAGAGGTCGACGTCGGCGAACGAGCCGGACATCGGTCCCGTGCCGAGGTACGCGAGCCAGGCGTGGACGGCCGCGAACAGCACCCAGACCAGCACGTCCTGCGCGGGGCGCGGGACGCGGGTGCGGTCGACGTGCCGCACGTCGGGTGCGTCGGGCAGCACCTCGTCGTCGGGGGAGGAGGCCGAGCGCAGGGCTCCGGGCAGGGCGACCTCCGAGAGCGTGGGGCGGACGGCGCCAGGCTACGGGATCACGTCCACCTCGCACGAGCCCCCGGCGTGCCCGGGGCCGTCGCGCGTGACGCGCCCATGGACGTCCGTCCCACCCCGTGGACGTCCGGGGTCGCTAATCTCGCGAGGGCGACCACACGCGACGAGGAGCACACATGAACGGCTGGGGCTGGACCGTGCACGGCGACGGACGGACGGTCCGACCCGGTGAGGTGGTGGCGCCCGACGAGCGCCTCAGCTGGGGGCGCACCATCGGCATCGGCATGCAGCACGTCGTCGCGATGTTCGGTGCGACGTTCCTCGTCCCCCTCCTGACGGACTTCTCCCCGCAGACGACGCTGTTCTTCTCCGCGCTGGGCACGGCGCTGTTCCTGCTGGTGACGCGCAACCGGCTGCCCAGCTACCTCGGCTCGAGCTTCGCGTTCATCGCGCCGGTCGTGGCGGCCACGGCGAGCGGCGGCCAGTCGGTCGCCGTCGGCGGCATCCTCGTCACGGGTCTCGCGCTGTTCGTCGTGGGGGTCGTCGCGCACCTCGCGGGCACGCGGTGGATCGACGCGCTCATGCCCCCGGTCGTGACGGGCACGATCGTCGCGCTCATCGGCTTCAACCTCGCGCCCGCGGCCTGGGGGTCCTGCGACGACGCGGGCGTGTGCTCGGGGTTCCGTGCCGCGCCCGTCACCGCGACGGTCACCCTGCTCGCGATCGTCCTGGTCACCGTGCTGTTCCGCGGGATCCTCGGGCGCCTGTCGATCCTCGTCGGCGTGCTCGTCGGGTACGGCGTCGCGCTGCTGCGCGGCGAGGTCGAGCTCGACGCGGTCCGCGAGGCCGCCTGGGTCGGGCTGCCGCCGTTCGTCGCACCGACGTTCGACGTGGGCGTGCTCGGGCTGTTCCTGCCGGTCGTGCTCGTGCTCGTCGCGGAGAACGTGGGGCACGTGAAGTCGGTCGCCGCGATGACCGGCAAGGACCTCGACCCCTACGTCGGTCGCGCGCTCATGGCCGACGGCCTCGCCACCACGCTCGCCGGCACCGGAGGCGGGTCCGGCACGACGACGTACGCCGAGAACATCGGCGTCATGGCCGCATCGCGCGTCTACTCGACCGCCGCGTACTGGGTGGCGGCCGCGACGGCCCTGGTGCTGGCGTTGTCGCCCAAGTTCGGGGCTCTCGTCGCGACGATCCCCGCAGGCGTGCTCGGCGGTGCCGCCGCCGTGCTGTACGGCATGATCGGGCTGCTCGGCGCGCGGATCTGGGTGCAGAACCGCGTGGACTTCTCCGCTCCCGTGAACCTCATGCCGGCCGCGGTCGCGCTCATCGTGGGCATCGCGAACTTCAGCTGGGACGTCGGCGACCTGCGGTTCGAGGGCATCGCGATCGGCACGGCCGTCGCGATCGGCCTGTACCACCTCATGCGAGGCGTGGCGCGCTGGCGCGGGACCCACGAGGAGCCGGCGACGCCCGCGTCCGTCCCCGGAGGGGACGAGCTGGCCCGTGACGGGCGATCGGGTGCGGCCGACGAGCGGCGGGGGAGCGTGACGGGCGAGGGAGCGTGACGGGCGAGGAGGCCTGACGCGCGCGGCCGGCTCAGCCCTCGGCCGACTGCTCCTCGGTGGCGGCGGCATCCGGCACGGGCGCCGTCATCTCCGCGAACGGCGTGCACCCCTCCGGCCCGACGAGGGGTGCGGCCGGGTCGAGCACGACCTCCTCCAGCGGGAGCAGGTTGGTGTACTCCTTGCCCACGATCAGGTCCAGCAGCGCGTCCGTACGGGCGTCGTTCTGCAGGATCGCGTCGGGCAGGTGGGCCTGCAGGGTGTACGCCGCCGCACTGCCTGCGGCGCCGTAGATGATCCGGGCGACACCCGTGAACGTCGACGGCGCGTTCTCCGTGACGCCGATGACGAAGCCGCGGTCCGTCAGGTCCGTGGCCGTCCTCCCCGCGAGCCCGCCGATGTTGGCGCCGTTGTAGACGTCGACGGTGATCTGGGCTGCCGGCACGGGCAGCGCACCCTCGGGCGGGCAGTAGGTGTCGACAGCGCCGGCGACCACCGTCGGCTTCACCGAGAACTCCCGCTCGAGGAAGGGCAGCGACATGCTGTCCGTGTACAGCGCGGCAGCGCCGAGGCCGGCCACGGCGAGGGAGGCGAGCAGGACGCCGAAGACGACCGCCTGCCGCTCGTGCATGTGCCGGCGCCGCAGCTCGCGCGCCCGGTCGTGGTCGCTCACGCGGTCCTGCCCTTCACCCGCCTGCGGCGCGCCGCGGTCACGACAGCACCAGGACCCGCGCGTGCAGCAGCGCGCGCTGGTGCAGGGCCGCCCGCACGGCACGGTGGAGTCCGTCCTCGAGGTACATGATCCCCTTGTACTCCACGACGTGCGCGAACAGGTCACCGTAGAACGTGGAGTCCTCGGCCAGCAGCGCCTCGAGGTCGAGGGTCCGCTTGGTCGTGACGAGGACGTCGAGCCGGACCTGCCGCGGGGGGACGTCCGCCCACTGCGCGGGCGTCGTCAACCCGTGGTCCGGGTACGGGCGCCCCTCGCCCACGGCCTTGAAGATCACGGGGCCGAGTGTAGAGGGTGCGGGCGTCGCAGCCGGGGACCGTCCGGCACACGTCACCCGTCCACCCGGCCCTCCCTCCGGTTGGGGTACCCGCCTGACGGGTGCCGGTCGCCGGTCCGTGCCGTTGGCCCTGTCGGTACAGTCGCGCGCATGTCGTCGCTGTACGCGCTCAAGCCCTGGTACACCCGGCGGCTGCACCGGTTCGTCGACGGCGCGGTGAAGCGCGGGACCTCACCCGACCTGTTCACCGCCGTGGGCGTCGCGGGGGCGGCGCTCGCGGCGGTCGCGATCGCCCTGGGCTGGTGGCCGGCCGCTCTGCTGCTGCTCGCCGTGCGGCTCGCGGGCGCCAACCTCGACGGTGCCGTCGCCCGGGCGCGCGGCGTCGCGCGGCCGTGGGGCTTCGTGCTCAACGAGCTGGGCGACCGCGTGTCCGACCTGCTGATGTTCGCGGGGCTGGCGGTCCTCGCCGTGCGCACCGGTGGTGACGCGGTGGTCGGTCTGACGCCCCTGGCGTGGGTGCTGGTCGCCGCCACGGCCGCGGCCCTGCCGACGTTCGTGGCGCTCGCGGGTGCCGGGGCGGGTGCGCCGCGGCTCAACGGCGGCCCGTTCGGCAAGACGGAGCGTTGCGCGCTCGCGGTGTTCGCGACGGCCGTCCCGACGCTGCTGCCCGGTGTGGCCGCCGTCGTGGTCGTCGGGTCGGTGCTGACCGGTGCGGTGCGCGCGCGGCGCGTGCACCACGTGCTCGGGCCGGCGGGTGCCCCCGGCGCGCGCTCCACCGAGGTCGACGCGTGAGCCTGGACCCGTCCCAGCGTCCGGGGGTCCTCGACCCGCTCGCGGCGTGGACGGGTCTGGACCGCACGGCGTACGCCCTCGACCTGCGGCTGGGCGGGTGGCACCTCGACCTCGACGGACGCGCCGTCTTCCTGCTCGCCCTCACGGCGGGGATCCTCGCGGTCGCCGCGGTCCCGGTGCTCGCGTCCCGCCGGCCGGAGCTGCGGCGGCGGTGGACGACGTGGGCGCTGATCCTGCCCGTCATCGGCATCCCCCTGTGGCTGGGCCCCGGGCCGACGACGCTGCTCGCGGTGCTGCTCGCGCTGCAGGCGGTGCGCGAGTTCGCCCGCATGACCGCCCTGCCGCGGCCCGAGACCGTGATCCTGCTGGTGCTGGCCGTCGCGTACCCGCTCGCGGCGTGGCGCGCACCGGACCTGCTCGCGCTCGTGCCGCTCGTCGCGCTCCTGTGCGCCGTGCCCGCCGTGCTCTCCGGTGACGTCGACCGCGGCGTCGAGCGGGCGACCGGCGCCGCGTTCGGGTCGATCTGGCTGTGCTGGTCGCTCGCGCACCTCGTCCTCGTCGGGTCCGACGCGTTCCTGCTGTGCTTCGCGGCCGCCGCGACCGACGTCGCGGCCTGGTGCGGGGGGCAGGGCCTCAAGAGGTTCGCGTGGGCGCGCCGGCCCCTGTCGCCGCTGAGTCCCAACAAGACCGTCGGTGGTCTCGTGGGTGCCGCCGTGGGTGGCACCATCGTGCTCCTGGTCCTCGGTGCGTTCTCGGCCGGTCTGGTGGTGGCGGTGGTCCTCGGCGGTGTGGGAGGTGACCTGGTGGAGTCCATGGTGAAGCGACGCGCGGGCGTCAAGGACGCGGGCACGTGGCTGCCCGGGTTCGGCGGGCTGCTCGACCGCATCGACTCCCTCCTGCTCGTCCTGCCGCTCGCCTGGGTGCTCGCATGAGCGCGGACGTGCCCGCCGCGGGCGAGGAGCACGGCCACACGCCCGCCGAGACGTTCCGGCGGCTGCGCCGCCGGGTCGGCCTGCCCCCGGGCTTCAACCTGGCCGGGGCCGCGCGGCACGCGATGTGGCGCAACGTGTTCCACCTCGTCGGCGGGTTCCGCGTCGTCGGCTCGGCGCCCTACGAGGCGATGGTCGTCGTCGCGAACCACCAGTCCCACGCGGACACCCCGGCGCTCATCGCGGCGTTCCCCGCGCCGTACAAGCCGGTGGTCGTCGCCGCCGGGGACTACTGGTTCGACGACCCCTGGAAGGCCCGTCTCCTCAAGCTGGCGATCGGTGCCGTGCCCGTGCAGCGCCACGGCGGGGGTGGGTACGAGTCCCTCATCGAGGGCGCGACGGAGGTGCTCGGCAGCGGGTCGAGCCTCCTGGTCTTCCCGGAGGGCACCCGCTCGACCGACGGCCGCCTGGGCCGGTTCCGCAGCGGCGCGCTGCGCATCGCGCAGGAGTTCGACGTGCCGATCCTGCCCGTGGCCGTCGTCGGCACGCGTGAGCTGCTCGCCAAGAAGGGCCGGTTGACGCCGGGCCCCGTCGAGGTCCGGGTCGGGCACCCGCTGAACCCGCACGAGCTGACGGACATGACCCCGCTCGTCGCGCAGATCGAGGGGATGCTGGCGGCCGGGCCGCCGGTGCCGTCGCGGTCGCGCACCTGGCGGGTGCTGCGCAACCACATGTCCCGGCCCGCCGGCATGGCGGGAGCGTTCGGCTGGGGGTTCGCGGAGGCCGTGAGCCTGCCCGTCACCTCCGAGATGTACCTCGTGCTCGTCGCCGCGGCGAACCCGCGCCGCGTCGTGCCGGCGGCCGGGTTCCTCGCGCTCGGGTCCGTCGCGGGCGTGCTGGTCACGCGCGCGCTGACGGCCCGCGGGGACCGGCCCCCCGCGCCCTTGACCACACCGGCGATGCGCTCGCGCGCCGCGGCCGACCTCGCGCAGGCCGGGGCCCGTGGCATCTGGCGGCAGGCGCTCAACGGCGTGCCGGTCAAGGTCTACGCAGCCGAGGCGGGCGCGGCGCACGTGCCCGCCCTGCCCCTGGCGGTGCACGCGCTCGGTGCCCGCGGTGCGCGCTCGCTGGCGGTCGGTGCGGTCGTCGGCGCGGCGGCCGGTGCCGCCGCTCCGCTGCTGCGCCGCCTGTACGGCCCGTACCTGGCGGCCGCGGGCGTGACGTTCGCGGTCGGCCTGGGCGCCGTCGTGCGGCGCTGGAGCCGCTGACGGGCGGACCGTCCTCGGTTCGGTGGGCAGGTCGCCGCGGGGCCCCGGTGGGACGGTCCGTCAGCGGGGCAGCAGGGCGAGTGCCCCGGCGACGAGCAGCGCCACCACGGGGAGCGCCGCGCTCAGCGCGATCGACGTGAGCCGCATCCGTCGCGTCGGCGGGCTGTCGCGCTCGGCCGGGTCGCGGACCAGGTCGGTGGTCGCGCCGCCGACGTGCAGCGCGACCGCCCCGGCGACCATGAGCAGCACGCTGACCAGGACGAGGGGCGTCGCCGGTGCCGTCAGCGGTCCGTCCGGGACGAGCGCCCCGACGGCCGCGAGCATCCCCGCTGCTCCGCCGCCCGCGAGCGCCGCCTGCCACCACCGCGCGCGTGTGAACCAGCCCAGGATCCTCGTGGGTGCCAGGCACAGCGCGACGATCAGGAGCAGGACGAGGGCGACGGTGGTCGCCGCACCGCGGGAGGCCACCAGGTCCTCGCCGTGCAGCCACGGGGGCACCGACCACACGACCCCCATGACGCCGGCGGTCTGCGCGACGACCGCGGCACCGTCGCGCACGGTGGTGCGGCGGCGGGTCGGCAGCACCGGCGCGAGGCTGCGGGCGTACGCGGCGGGATCGCCGAACGCGCTGAGGGCGTCCTCGCCGGCGTCCGCGCAGTAGGCCTCGACCTCACCGAGCGCCTCGCCGATCGACGCACCCGGCACGTCGTGCACGCGCAGCTCCACGATGAACGCGTCGCGCCAGGCCGGCTCGACGTGCGGGGCGAGGGCGGCGGGTTCGCTGGTCATCGGGAGGCCTCCGGGCTCGTGACGAACGTCTGGGTCAGGTCGGCGAAGCGCGACCAGCGCGCGCTCTCGTCGTGCAGGTGGGCGCGGCCGGCGTCGGTCAGCGCGTAGTACTTGCGACCGGGGCCGCCGTCGCCGGGGCGCCACTCCTCGTCGAGCAGGCCGGCGGCGTGCAGGCGGCCGAGCAGGGGGTAGAGCGTGCCGCCCTTGATCTCGCCGAGCCCGGCGGCGGCCAGCCGCTGCGCGATGTCGTAGCCGTACGTCGCGCCGTCGGCCAGCACGCGCAGCGCGCACAGCGACAGCACGCCGCGCAGCCACTCACCGGGCCAGTCGGCACCGGTCGCGACGTCGTCGCCGGTGCCGGGGGTCGGAGGTGCGGTGCGTCGCGGCATGGCTAGACAGTAGGGCTGACTAGGTAGGCACGCAACCCACTCGCCCACCGCCGTCCTCGACGGGAAAGGCGAAGGGCGCCCCGACCAGTGGTCGGGACGCCCTTCGGTGAGCCCGTAGGGCTCGGTGAGCTCGTCGCTCAGGCAGGTGCGACGTTCGAGGCCTGCGGGCCCTTGGGGCCGGCCTGCACGTCGAACTGCACGCGCTGGTTCTCCTCGAGCGAGCGGTAGCCCTGCGTCTGGATGGCCGAGTAGTGGACGAAGACGTCCGGGCCGCCGTCCTCGGGGGCGATGAAGCCGAAGCCCTTCTCAGCGTTGAACCACTTCACGATGCCAGTGGGCACGTCATTCTCCTCATGCGGTTACTACGGACCCGACGACCGGGACCGGTGAATCACGGTGGTCGTCGTCCGCTCCGGAGAACGGGACAAACAAAGCGCACTGCGACTACCTCCTCAGCGTAGCCTCACGGATCCCGACTGCGCGAGGGGTTCAGCCGCACGGACCTGCACGGATTCCCGGGGGTCTGCCACGGCCCGCACCGCAGCGGCGCCGGTGCCGGCGACCGCCCGCAGATTCGTCGCCCGTTCGCCCACGGGGAGCGGCCCGCCGCCGCTACGCTCCCGCCGGACGGGACGCGCCGGCGGCCCCCAGGGGAGTCCAGGAGGCACCCATGAGCACCAGGCTGCGCGCCGTCGTCGCGGTTCTGACCTTGGCAGGGTTCTACGTCACTGCGCTCCTGCTCATCGCCGGTCTCGGCGCACTGACGGTGCTCGCGTTCCGGTCCGGCACCGGGCCGTTGGCCGGCAAGCTCGGCTTCGTCACGATCGCGGCCGTCGTCGGCGTCGTCGTCGCGCTGTGGAAGGTCGCGCGCGCCCGGCCCGAGCCGCCGTCGGGTCCCGTGCTGCTGCGCGCCGAGGCACCCGAGCTGTGGGCGATGGTCGACGAGCTCGCGGTCCTGACCGGGACCCGCGCCCCCGACGAGATCCGGCTCGCGCCGGACGTCAACGCGGGCGTCATGGAGGACGCGCGGTTCCTGGGGCTCGTCGGCGGGACGCGGCGCATGGTGCTCGGCGTGCCGCTGCTGCACGGCCTGAGCGTCGCGCAGCTGCGCTCGGTCCTCGCCCACGAGCTGGGCCACTACTCGCACGACGACACGCGGCTGTCCGTCGTGGTCCACCGCGGCCGCGCCGCGATCGGCGCCACTCTCGCCCAGCTCTCGGGATCGCTGGTCGGCTGGCTCCTGCGGCAGTACGGCAAGCTCTACCTGCTCGTCTCCGCGGCCACCAGCCGCCGGCAGGAGCTCGCGGCCGACGCGAAGTCCGTCGCTGCGGTGGGCCGTGCGACCGCGCAGTCGGCGCTGCGCGAGGTGCCGGTGCTCGACGCCGCGTGGGACTTCTACCTGGAGCGCTACGTCATGGTCGGGTGGGAGGTCGGTCTGGCGCCGACGTCCGACGCGTTCTACGGCGGCTTCCGGCACCTGCTCGCCGCGCGTGCGCAGGAGCTGAGCGACATGCGCGACGTGCCCCGCCCCGAGCACGCGAGCCGGTGGGACAGCCACCCGCCCATCGGCGAGCGCATCGTCACGATGGACCGCCTGCCCGACGTCCCGCACACGCCCGACCCGCGGCCGGCGACCGTCCTCGTCCCGCGGCTCGACGTGCTCGCGACGCACCTCGCCGACGAGGTGCTGGTCGTCGAGGACCGCCGCCGGCTCCCCTGGGAGGAGCTGATCGCGCCCGCGGTCGCGGCGGCGCAGCAGCGCCACGCGGACAGCGTCCACCGCGCCGCCGCACGCCTGGCCGGCGTCCAGCGGGCGACGCTGGGCACCGTGCTCGACCTCGTGGCCCAGGGCCGCGGTGACGACCTCGCGCGTGAGCTGGGGATCGATCCGGGTCGCCCGACCTTCGAGGAGGCCGGTGAGCACGTGCCGCACCCCATGGCCGACGCTCTCGAGCCCGTCCTGTCGTCGGCGCTCGTCAACGCGGGTGCCGCGCGGTGGCACCTCGACTGGGCGGGCCCGGCCACGCTGCGGGACCGCGAGGGTGACGAGCCCGCGCTGTCGGCCTGGGCGAACCTCGCGTCGCAGTCCGCGGGTGTCGAGCACGTGCGCGCCTGGCTCGCCGGTCTGGGTGTCGACCCGCAGGCGGTCGGCCAGGTCCACGAGCGCGCGACCGCGCACGGTGCGTCGGTGCTGGCCGGGCTCGCCAACGTCTCCGTCGACGGCGTGGACCACGACGTCGTCGTCCTGGACCGCGGTCTGGTGCTCGTGCCGTGCCCCAAGAAGACCGACGGCGGCAAGGCTCGCCTGATCGGTGTCGTCCGGTCCGCGCCCGTGCACCAGCTCGCGCAGGCGCACCGGTTCGTGTCCTACGAGGACGTCCGCACCGCGACGGTGCGCCGCTCGTCACCCGTGCAGGCGACCGTCGAGCTGCACGACGGCACGTGCCTGGAGCTCAAGGAGCGGTGGGCGGGGGAGTACCTGGCGAAGGGCTCGCAGGAGATCCTCGTGGGGCACCTGCACTCGCTCGCCGCCGCTCCCGGAGCCTGACGCCCGCGGCCTGACGTGCCCCGGACGCCGGAGGCCCGCCGCGGTCAGCCGACGGTGGCGGTCAGGTGCAACCGGTCGCCCAGCGTGACGTCGTCGACGCGCACCTGCAGGCCGCGCGCGGCGGGGAACGCCTCGCCGACCAGCGGGCCGAGACGGTCGAGGTCGACCTCGACGACCGTGGCGCCCTCCTGCGTGTGGACCGTCGCCACGCCCCGGGGCAGCTTCGCGAGCTGCCCGCGGACCGCCTCGGTCACGAACCCGCTGAGGTCCATGCGCATCACGGGGTGCGACGCGACGATCGCCACGCGCCACGCCCGGCCCGTCACGCCGCGGTCCTCGACGCGCACGTCGACCGGCCCGGCCAGCCTCGTGGCCATGCGGACGGCGCCGGGCACGCCGGGCAGCTCGTGCACCTTGACCTGTGCCCGCACCAGACGCGCCTCCCCGCGGACGTCGGTCACGGCGGACGGGAGGGCGTCGGCCGCCCGGGCGAGCGTGAGGGCCTCGTCGAGACCCAGGGTGAGCTCCATGGCGTCAGGTTACGCACCGCGCACCGTCGCGTGGAGGGGGACCTGCGACCCTGCGGCCCGTGCGCGTCTGGTGAAGGATGGGCTGTACCCACGCGCCGCGCGCGCCCGAGCCCGGAGGTCCGACGTGCCCCTGAAGCCGAAGAAGAAGTGGCGTGAGCTGCGGCGCGGTCAGCGCGTCGTCGTCGTGGTGGCCGGCGCTGCGCAGGTGGCCCTCACCGCCGCCGCGTACCGGGACCTGGTCAAGCGGCCGGCCGCGGAGGTCAACGGCCCGAAGATCGCGTGGGGACTCGCGCTGCTCGTCAACTGGGCGGGCCCCCTGGCGTACTTCGCGAAGGGGCGCGTCACGTCCTGAGGGGCGTCACACGTCGACGAGCCGCAGTCGCAGGTGCACGACGTCGCCGACGGTGACGTCGGCAGCGGTGCGCACCGCCTTCTTCACCGGCAGCACGTACGTCTTGCGGTCCTTGTCGGGGAACAGCGACGTGCGCCACGTCGTCGGGCCGAGCGTCACCTCGACGCGCACGGAGCCGAACCCGCCCTGGCGGCCCCGCGTGAGCTCGTCCACCTCGTCCGCGACGGGGAACGGCAGCGCCACGAACACCCACGACCCGTTCTCCACCTGCCACAGCGGCACGTCGACCTCGTACTCCGTCACCCGCGGCACGCTACCGGGGGCCACCGACGCCCGTCCGTGTCAGGCGGGTGCGACGTCCTGGGGGAGCAGCCCGCGCAGGTAGGCGGCCTGCCCGGCGTGCTGGACGCAGTCGTCGAGGATGCTGACGAGCCGCACGCCCAGCGTCACCGGCGGGTCCCAGGACGTGTCGACGACGGTGTCGAGCTCGTCGTCCTCGATGCGCTCCAGGTAGGCGAGGGTCTGCGCGGTGACGGCGTCGAGGTAGCCCAGCAGCAGGTCGGCGGGCGCGTCGACGCGCGCCGCCTCGTCGGGTGACTGCCCGTAGCCCGTGGCGTCGTGGTCGAACGGCAGGCCGAACCGGTCGGCCCAGCCGTCCGCCGTCCACAGCTGCTCGACGCCGGCCAGCGGCGCGACCTGGGAGTCCTGGCCGCGCGCGACGTGCCACGCGAGCCACGCGAGCGTGTTGGCGTGCGGCGCGGGACGCCAGGTCCGCGCTGCCGCGTCCGTGCCGTCCAGGGCGGCCCGGAGCACGGGACCGACCCTCCCGAACCCGTCGGTGAGCACCTGCTGCGCGCCTGTCGTCGTCACGTGACCGACCGTACGGCCGTCCGTGGCGGGCCGCACCCTCGGCCGTGACGGACGAGGCGGTGGCGGGAGGAGGCGCGTCAAGAAGGGCGCGTCGCGCGACCGTCGAGCCACAGCGTGTCCGACGCGTCGCGGTGCGTCCCCGCGGTGCCGACGTGCTTGCCGGAGATGGTCGGGCCCTTGGTGATGACGTGCACCATGGCCATGCCGTGCCCCCGCCCCAGACCGTGCTCGTCGGCGAGCCACGCGAGGATCGGACCCGCCTTCGTGGACGCGTCGAACCCGCGCTCGTGCGCCTGCTCGAGCAGATGGCGCGGGGTGAGGCCGGTCTTCTCCTCGACCGCGTCGAGATAGGCCTGGAAGGACATGGCGCGCTCCTCGCTCGTGGTGGTGCGGGGGTAGACCCGCGGACGTGCGTGGAGTCATCGGGTGGTTCGCCGGGTGCGTCGGTCGGCGGCGGGACACACTGCCACCATGCAGCGGCAGCGGGTGAGGGACGGGCTGGTCGGCGCCGGGATCACGGTGCTCGTCCTGGCGCTGCTGCTGGTCGTCGCCGTGCTCGCCGCGACGAGGTCCGCGTCCTCGGCGGCGCCGGGCGCGTCGCCGCCGGCCGACCCGTCGGGGGCCGGCAGCGCGGGGGAGCCGGCTCCCGGCGACCTCGCCGACGGTGACCTGTGGCTGGACGGGCTCACGTTGGACGCCGACACCCTCGCGACGCCTGACGGCACCCTGCGCGACGTCGTCGTCACGGGCGCGGACGTGCGCACCGGTGAGTCGGGGCTGGTCGCCGGGCAGCTCACGGTGGACGCGACGGTGCCGTTCGCCCTGGTGGCGGGGCAGATCGGGCCGGACGTGCGTGTCGGGCCGGTCGCGGGCAGCCCGGACCAGGCGGCGGTGCACCGGTCGTTCGAGGGCCTCGGGCGGGTGCTGGACGTCGAGGCGACCGGGACCGTGACGGTGAGCGCGGGACGCCTCGTCATCGAGCCGCGCACGATCGACATCGGCGGGCCGGCGTTCCTCGCCGACGTGTTCGGCGCGCTCGCGCGCGAGCTCGTCACGATCGAGCACGAGATCGAGGGCATCCCGGACGGGCTCGTCCTGCAGGAGGTGACGGTGCAGCGCGACGGGTTCCGGGCGCAGCTGCGGGGGACGGACGTGCGCATCGAGCCGTGAGGGTGCGTCCGGGGCTCGCACGTTCCTCGGCTAGACTCCTACCCGCAGTACGCCCGCTCACGCGGCGCGTGCAGCACCAGGAGGATTCGCCTAGTGGCCTATGGCGCACGCTTGGAAAGCGTGTTGGGTTAACGCCCTCGGGGGTTCGAATCCCCCATCCTCCGCCAGTCGAAGGGCCCGTGACCTGCAGAGATGTGGGTGACGGGCCCTTCGTCGTGAGGAGGTGCGGGATGGCGCAGCGCGAGGGCGCGGGGCCGTTCCGAGATGGCGAGCGGGCGAGAGTGCTCGTGGACGACGACTTCACGAGCAGTCTGCAGCCGAGATGTATCGACAACTGACACTCTTACTTCAAAGTACTCATCAACCGCATCTTCACGAGCAGTCTGCAGCCGAGATGTCTCGAGAACTGACAGTCTCGCTCCGAACCGGTTGTCGCCTCGCGCTCACCTACCCGTCCCGCCCACCCACGAGCACACGGAGCACTGCAGGCGCATAGAAGCGACGGCGGTAGGTGTTCGACGCAGCAAGCGGCGCCAGGACACCAAGTTCGACCAGTTGCCCGACCAGGCCGTTCGCTCGCGCGTACGACAGGCGAAGGTCACGCTCCACCGCCCGCACGGTGAAGGCCGTGTTGGCCACGGCGTAGTCCACCAGCGCATGCGCTGTGTCAGCCCGGAGGCTCGACGCCCGCACGGTCTCCTTCAGCCGCGCTTGAACAGCGACAAGGGCCAGCATCTGCTCGCGGGTCCTCCGGGCCGAAGTCTCCAGACCGTCAGCGAAGAAGCGGACGAAGGCGTCCCAGTCGCCTCGGGTGCTCACCCCGAACAAGTGGTCGTAGTACTCCGCTCGCCGCGACTCGAACCAGGGCGACACCGTGAGCGTGGGCTCTGCCAGGACCCCGAGCTTCAGGAGGTGCACGACGATCAAGAGGCGGCCCACACGACCGTTCCCGTCGCTGAACGGGTGAAGGGCCTCGAACTGGTAGTGGGCCAGGGCTGCCGCCACGACGGGGTCGATCACGCCTGGCCGGCCCGCGCTCATCCAGTCCAGAAGATCTTGGACCCGCGCTTGCAGGTCCAGTCCCGCCGGTGGCGGCACGAAGCGCGCAGCCACGACAGGCAGGTCCTCCGGCAGCGCCTCGACCCGACGGCCGATCACCACTTGGCTGCTCCGGAGCCCACCCGTCGCCAGCCCTTCGCTCCTCGTGCCGTGAACAAGTACCTGCTGCAGCTCACCGAGGAGCCCCACCGTGAGCGACTGGCCCTCCTCCACGGCGCGGAAGGCGCGGTCTGCCATCGACACGTAGTTGAGGACCTCGCGCAGGTCAACGGACTGCGGGCGCTCCTGGTCCGCAGTCAGCACGTCGGCGAGCGGCGCGTACGTGCCCTCGAGCGCCGAGGTGCTCTGGGCCTCGGTCTGCAAGGTCGGCCGTCGAAGCAGCCGAGGGTTCGGCAGCTGCTGCGCCGTGCTGTCGAGCGCCGCAAGGGCCGCCCGGGCGTTGCCCACAGCCAGGTAGGTCGAGGGGCTCAGCCCTGGGGGCTCGTCGGGCAACGGCCACGGGACGAACGCCGAGTGCCGCCAGGGACCTCGGAGCGGGTCGGTGCCCGTGATGGGCACCAGATCGCCGGGCGCATCAACGTCGAAGAGACTCAGGTCCACATAGGCACACTACTCGTGATTGATGCTCATTTACTGAATGATCGTTACTTCGTCTGCGGCGACGGCTACAGCCCCCGACCGCTGGGTAGAAGAGAGTCTGTCCTCCAGAGATGCGGGTGGCGGGCCCTTCGTCAAGCGATCGCGGGATGACCGGGGGGCGTCGTCGTGGGTCCCGGGTGGGTTCCCCAGCGACGTCGCCCTGAGCAGCGCCCGCACCGCGTCGTCGTCACCCGCGACCTGGACGTCGGCCACGTCCTCGATTGCGACGCCCCCGATCACGCACGCCTTCCAGGCCCGGGTCGTCGCCCACACCTCCGCGTCGGTCGCCGCCGGCTCGGCCGACCGGTTCACGCGGGTGGTGTGCTGCGACACCGTGGCGAGGTAGGTGACAGGCTCGGCGTCGTCGTACCGGGAGTCGGTGAGGTGCAGCGCGACGCGGCGCTCGTCCGCGAGCCCGGGGGCCGGTCGCGCGTGCGCGCGCATCGCCAGGACGACGGTGTCGGGGCTCATGTCGGCGTCGCGCGGCAGGGCGGGCGACGCGACGGCCCAGCGCGACAGCGCCGTGTTGACGGCCTCGAGCTCGCGCCCCCAGTCGGTGAGCTCGTAGACGTCGACGCGGCCGGGCAGCCGCCGTCGCCGCAGGACCCCGCCTGCCTCCAGGTCGTGCAGGCGCTGGGTGAGGACGGCGGGCCCGATGCCGAGGACGTCGCGCTGGATCTCGGTGAAGCGCTTGGCGCCCAGGAGGAGCTCGCGGACGACGACCATCGTCCAGCGGTCGCCGACGAGGTCGAGCGCGTGCGCGGCGGCGCAGCCGTCGTTGTACGAGCCGTACGAGCGTCGGGACCCCATTGACAGAGCGTACTTCGCAAACAGTAGTGTCCACTACTCGATCAGTAGTGGCGAGGAGGCCCATGCACGCGCTGGCGGCAGACGTCTGGCAGACCGTCCGTGAGGAGCGGCTGCGCCTCGCGGACGACCTCTCCGGGCTCCGCGACGAGCAGTGGGCGGTCCCGTCGCTGTGCCCCGGGTGGGACGTCCACGACGTCCTGGCGCACCTGGTCGACACGGCACGCACCGGACGCCTGGCCTTCGTGCGCGACATGGTGGGCGCCCGTGGGGACTTCGACCGGGCCAACCGGGCCGGCGTCGCGCGGGAGAGGCGAGCGGACCCGCAGGACACCGTCGCGGCGCTGCGGCAGGTCGCCGACCTGCGGCGCACCCCGCCGGCTCCGCTGGCGACAAGGCTGGTCGAGGCCGTCGTGCACGGCGAGGACGTCCGCCGGCCGCTGGGTCTTGCGGGCGCCTACCCGGCCCGGGCGGTCGTCCTCGCGCTCGAGAACCAGCTCCGCACGCGGGTCTCCCTCGGTGGCGGGCGCGAGCGCGTCGCGGGCGTCCGGCTGGTCGACCGGGCCAGCGGGCGGACCTGGGGTGCCGGTGAGGACCTGGAGGCGGACGCCGTCGACCTGCTCCTCGTCGTCTCGGGACGGCCCGTGCCCGCCGACCGGCTCGCAGGGGCCGCGGCACCCCGCTTCGCGCCAGTCGCCGGTGAGCGGGACGACCGGTGACGCGACGTCCGGCGGACAGCCCTGACGACCGGCTGTGGGCGCTCGCCCACGCCGAGCGCGCCGCCCTGGCGGAGGACCTGGCGCACCTGACCCCCGAGCAGTGGCGGCACGGCACGCTGTGCGGCGAGTGGGACGTCGAGGAGGTCGTCGCCCACCTGACCGCCGCTGCGAGCGTCGGCCAGTGGCGGTGGCTGCGCAGCATGCTCGGCGCGCGCTTCCGCCCGGACGTGCACAACCGGCGCCGGCTCGACGAGCACCGCGGCCGGACGCCCGCCGAGACGCTCGACCGCTTCCGCGCCGTCGTCACGAGCACGACGGCACCGTCCAGCCACACCCCCGCCTACCTGGGGGAGGTCGTCGTGCACGCGCAGGACGTCCGCCGGCCCCTGGGGGTCACGCGCACGCCGGACGTCGACGCGCTGACCCCCGTCGCGGAGTTCTTCGCCCGGCGGGACTTCACCGTGAACAGCCGCACGCACTCCGCGGGTCTCGGTCTGCGCGCGGACGACGGCCCCTTCCGCGCCGGCGAGGGTCCGCTCGTCACAGGGTCGACCCTCGCGCTCGTCATGAGCATGGCGGGGCGGGCGGCGTACCTGGACGAGCTCGACGGGCCGGGCGGCCCGACGCTGCGGCATCGGGTCACCGGCGGGTAGCCGCGTCCGCCCGGGGGAGCGAGCAGCAAACCGCCGGACAGCGCGATGCCCTGCGTGCGACGATCCGCCCGTGCTCCTGACCCTGTCCGCCGCCGGCCCCGACGCAGCCGACCTCGGCTACCTGCTGCACAAGCACCCCGGCCGGGTCCAGGCGTTCGACCAGTCGTTCGGGGTCGCGCACGTCTTCTACCCCGAGGCGACCGACGAGCGCTGCACCGTCGCGCTCCTGCTGGAGGTCGACCCGGTGGGGCTCGTCCGGCAGAAGGGCCGTAGCGCACCGCGCGACGTCGCGTTCAGCCTCGCGCAGTACGTGAACGACCGGCCGTACGCGGCGTCGTCGATGCTCGCGGTCGCGCTCGGCAAGGTGTTCCGCACGGCCATGGCCGGGCGCTGCGAGCTGCGTCCCGAGCTGCCCGCACGGCGCTGGGACCTGAGCGTCCACGTCCCGGCCGTGCCGTGCCGCGGCGGCGCCGAGGCCGCGGTCCGGCTGTTCGCGCCGCTGGGGTGGCAGGTCGACGCGCGCCCCGTGCCGCTCGACCCGACGGTCCCCGCGTGGGGCGACTCGCGCTACGTCGACCTGCACCTGACGGGCACGCAGCGCGTCGCCGACGCGCTCAGCCACCTCTACGTCCTGCTGCCGACGCTCGACGCAAGCAAGCACTACTGGGTGGGGTCCGACGAGGTCACCAAGCTCGTGCGTGCGGGGGAGGGGTGGCTCGCGGCGCACCCCGAGCGCCGGGAGATCGCCCGCCGGTACCTCGCCCACCGCACCAGCCTGGCGACGTCGGCCATCGAGCGGCTCGCGGAGGTCGACGACGCCCGCCCGGAGACGGTCGACGACGCCCTCGCCGAGCCCGAGGACGCAACCGTCGACGCGGCGACCGCCGGCGCGCCCGACGCGGCGGGGCCGGCGGACGCCGCGGACCCGGCAGATCCGGCGGAGCCGACCCCACCGCCCCTGGCCCGGCAGCGCCTCGACGCCGTCGTCGCCCAGATCCGCGAGGCGGGTGCACGCAGCGTCGTCGACCTCGGGTGCGGCGAGGGCACCCTGCTGAGCGAGCTGCTGCGCGACCCCGCGTACGAGCGGCTCCTCGGCGTCGACGTCTCGGCGCGGGCCCTGACGACCGCCGCCCGGCGGCTCCACCTCGACACGCTCCCGGAGCGTCAGCGTCGGCGCATCGAGCTCGCGCACTCCTCGGTCACCTACCGCGACGCCCGCGTCGCCGGCTTCGACGTCGCGGTGCTCATGGAGGTGGTCGAGCACGTCGACCCGCCGCGCCTGGCGGCGCTGGAGCGCGCGGTCCTGGGCGCCGCCGCACCCGCGACGCTCGTCGTGACCACCCCCAACGCCGAGCACAACGTGCGGTACCCCACGCTGGAGGCCGGCACGATGCGCCACCACGACCACCGCTTCGAGTGGACGCGCGCCGAGTTCGCCGCCTGGGCACGGGCGGCCGCGGACCGTCACGGGTACGACGTCGCGCTGCTGCCCGTCGGGGTGGACGACCCGGAGGTCGGCCCGCCCACCCAGATGGCCGTCTTCCGCCGCGGTACGGCCCCGGCGAGCCACGACGGGGGTGCGCGATGACCACCCTGACGGTCCCGGCGCTCTCGCTGGTCGTCCTGGTCGGCGTGTCCGGCTCGGGCAAGTCGACCTTCGCCGCGCAGCACTTCGGCCCGTTCGAGACGCTGTCCTCGGACTTCTGCCGGGGCCTGGTCTCCAACGATGTCACCTCGCAGGACGCCACGGCCGCGGCGTTCGACGTGCTGCACCACATCGCGGGCAAGCGCCTCGACGCCGGGCTGCTCACGGTCGTCGACGCGACCAACGTGCAGCCGACGGCACGCAAGGCGCTGGTCGCGCTCGCCCGCGCGCACGACGTGCTACCCGTGGCGATCGTGCTGGACGCGCCCGAGCAGGTCTGCCTCGAGCGCAACGCCGCACGCGCCGACCGGTCGCTGGCCTCCCACGTCGTGCGGCGCCAGCGCGACCAGCTGCGCCGCTCGCTGCGCGGGCTGTCGCGCGAGGGCTTCCGCACGGTCCACGTGCTGCGGGGCACCGACGAGGTCGACGCCGCCGTGATCGACCGGCAGCCGCTGCGCAGCGACCGGCGTGCCGAGCGCGGGCCGTTCGACGTCGTCGGGGACGTGCACGGGTGCCGCTCGGAGCTCGAGACCCTGCTCGGCGCCCTGGGTTACGTGATCAGCCGCGACGCCGAGGGCCGGCCCGTCGACGCGGCCCACCCCGAGGGGCGGCGGGCGCTGTTCGTCGGCGACCTCGTCGACCGCGGCCCCGACAGCGTGGGCGTGCTGCGTCTCGTCATGGGCATGGTCGCGGGCGGGCACGCGCTCGCGGTCCCCGGCAACCACGAGCACAAGCTCGTGCGCGCGCTCGACGGCCGCAACGTGCAGGTGTCGCACGGCCTGGAGACGACGCTCGCCGAGCTGGCGCAGGAGACCGACGAGTTCCGCGCGGCGGTGCGCGAGTTCTGCGACGGCCTGGCCGCGCACCTCGTGCTCGACGACGGCCGGCTCGTCGTCGCACACGCCGGCCTCAAGGAGGAGTTCCACAACCGCGCGTCCGGGCGGGTGCGGGCGTTCGCGCTGTACGGCGACACGACCGGTGAGACCGACGAGTTCGGCCTGCCCGTGCGTCTGCCGTGGGCGGACGACTACCGCGGCCGGGCCATGGTGCTCTACGGGCACACCCCGACCCCGACGGCCACGTGGGTCAACAACACGATGTGCCTCGACACCGGGTGCGTGTTCGGCGGGCACCTGAGCGCGCTGCGCTACCCCGAGAAGGAGCTCGTCCAGGTAGCCGCCGAGCGCGTCTGGTACGAGCCGGCGCGCCCGTTCCCCACGGCGGACGAGGGCCCGACGACCGACGCGACCCCGGACGCCGCGCGCCGCGACCCCGACGTCCTCGACGTGGCGGACGTCCTGGGCAAGCGCGTCGTCGAGACGGGCCTGCACGGGCGCGTGACCGTCGCCGAGGAGAACGCGGCCGGCGCCCTGGAGGTCATGAGCCGGTTCGCCCTCGACCCGCGGTGGCTGCTCTACCTGCCGCCGACCATGAGCCCGTGCGCGACCGCCCCCGACGGCGACCTCCTGGAGCACCCCGACCAGGCGTTCGACGCCTACCGGGACGACGTCGAGAGCGTCGTGTGCGAGGAGAAGCACATGGGCTCGCGCGCCGTGGTGCTGGTGTGCCGGGACGCGGACGTCGCCGCGGCGCGCTTCGGCATGCCCGTGGGCACGACGGGCGCGGTGCACACGCGCACCGGGCGGCCGTTCTTCGACGCCGCGCGCACGGAGGCGCTGCTCGACGTGGTCCGCACGGCCGCGGCGGACGTCTGGGGGCGCGTCGGACGCGACGGCGCGCCCGCGGACTGGCTGCTGCTCGACTGCGAGCTCATGCCGTGGTCCGTCAAGGCCGAGGACCTGCTGCGCCACCAGTACGCGGCCGTCGGCGCCGCCGCACGCACCGCGCTGCCCGCGGCGAGGGCCGCGCTCGACGCCGCGTCGGCCGCCGGGCTGCCGGTCGACGAGCTGCTGGCGCGCACCCGCTCGCGCGGCGCGAACGCCGACGCCTTCGCCGCGGCGTACCGCCGCTACGTGTGGCCCACCGACGGGCTCGACGGCGTGCGGCTCGCACCGTTCCAGCTCCTCGCGACCGACGCCGGCACGTACGAGACGCGCGACCACCTGTGGCACCTCGACGTCGCCGACGCCCTGGTCGGGGCCGACCGGTCCGGCGTGCTGGCCACCACCCGACGGCTCGTCGTCGACCTCACCGACCCCGCCTCGCGTGCGGCAGGCGTCGCCTGGTGGCACGACCTGACGTCGGCCGGTGGGGAGGGGATGGTCGTCAAGCCGCTGGCCAACCTCGTGCGCGGCCGCAAGGGGCTCGTGCAGCCCGGCATCAAGGTCCGCGGACGCGAGTACCTGCGCATCATCTACGGCCCCGACTACACCGAGCCGCAGCACCTGACCCGGCTGCGCTCACGGCACCTCGGGCGCAAGCGCAGCCTCGCGCTGCGCGAGTACGCGCTGGGTCTGGAGGCGCTCGCGCGGCTCAGCGCGGGGGAGCCGCTGTGGCGCGTCCACGAGGCCGTGTTCGCGGTGCTCGCGCTGGAGTCGGAGGCCGTCGACCCGCGGCTGTGAGCCGCGGCTGCGAGCCGCGCGCGTCGTCGCGTGTCGGCCGTCCGTGATGGGGTGGGCGCATGGTCGCGCGCACGGGTCCGTGGAGCACGCTGCCCGTGCGTCGGGTGCAGGCGCGGACGGGGGTGTCCGGGGTCGACGGGGAGCGCGGCGGTGACTGGCACCTGACCGTGCCCGCGGTGCGGCAGGTGCTCGAGCAGGGCTGGGACCTGGGCCCGGTGACCGTGCTGGTGGGGGACAACGGCGCCGGCAAGTCGACGCTGGTCGAGGGCATCGCCACGGCGTTCGGCATGGCGGCCGAGGGCGGGTCGACGGGGTCGATGCACCGCACCCGCCCCACCGAGTCGGGGTTCGCGCACGACCTCCAGCTCGTGCGGGGCGCCGGTGCCCCGCGGCGCGGGTTCTTCCTGCGGGCCGAGACGATGCACGGCTTCTACACGTACCTCGACGAGCACCCCGGCAACGACCCGGTGTTCCACGAGATGTCCCACGGGGAGTCGTTCCTCGAGCTCATCGGCTCCCGGATGATGTACCCGGGCCTGTACGTCCTCGACGAGCCCGAGTCCGCGCTGTCGTTCACGGGCAGCCTCGCGCTGCTGCGCCACCTGCACGACCTGGCGCAGCACGACTCGCAGGTGATCCTCTCGACGCACTCGCCGCTGCTGGCGGCGCTGCCCGGCGCGACGGTCTACGAGGTGGGCGAGTGGGGGCTGCGCGAGTGCGCGTGGGAGGACCTGGACCTCGTCACGTCGTGGCGCGCGTTCCTCGACGCCCCGGAGCGCTACCTGCGCCATGTCCTCGACTGAGGGCGCCGACGGGCCGGGTTGGGCGCCGCACGCCGTCGCCGCCCGGAGTGCCGCTCGTGCGGGAGAGTCGGCGCGGGACGCCGGCGGGCGCGCCGTAGTATCCCTAGCCGACGGGCGTCCACGGGCCCCGCGACATCCCACCACGGCCGAGAGCGAGGCACTGCGCTGATGACCGTGAGGTCGCGGGCCGGCCGTGCAGCACGAGCGGTCGGCGTCCGGGCGGTCGCGGCGCACGCCGGCGTCTCGCTCGGTACGGTGTCGAACGTCCTCAACAGCCCCGATCGCGTCTCCGACGAGACGCGCGAGCGCGTCGAGGAGTCCATGCGCGCCCTGGGGTTCGTGCCCTCGCGCGCGGCCGGCCAGCTGCGCAGCCGCCGCTCGGAGCTGATCGGTGTCGTGGTGCCGGACGTCGGCAACCCCTTCTGGGCGGCCGTGCTGCGCGGGGTCGAGTCGGTGACGGAGGCGGCGGGCCTGACGATGATCGTCGCGTCGACGCACCAGGACCCCGCCCGTCAGCGCCGTCTGCTGCGCTCCCTGGAGAGCCAGGGCGTCGACGGCCTGGTGGTCGCGCCGATCGTGGACCGCGCGTCGGACTGGGCGCCGTTCGAGGAGCGCCGGTTCGGTGTCGTGACGCTCGACCGCCGCTCGCCCGGGTCGGGTGGTGCGTGGGTCAGCCTGGACAACGTCCTGGGGGCCGGCCTGGCCATGGGCCACCTGGCCGACGTCGGCTACCGGCGGATCGCGCTGGTGAACGGCCCGATGTCGGTGTCGTGGTGCGCGGAGCGCCGGCAGGGCGCACGCGAGGCGCTGCTGCAGCGCGGCCTCGACCCTGCTGAGGTCATGCTCGAGCTCGAGGTGACGGACCTGACGGTCGAGGAGGGCGGTGCGGCGCTCGCGCCGCTGCTGGACGCGGGCCGGCTCGACGCCGTGATGTGCGTCAACGACATGCTCGCGCTGGGTGCGCTGCTGGAGATCCGGGCGCGCGGGCTGCGCGTGCCGCAGGACGTGGCGCTCGTCGGCTACGACGACGCCGACTTCGCGCTGGCGCTGAACCCGCCGCTCACGACGGTGCACCAGCCGTCGTTCGAGATGGGGGTGGCGGCGGCCGAGCTGCTGCTGGCGGCGGACGAGCGCGAGCCGGGTGCGCACATGGAGTTCCAGCCGCTGCTCGTCGTGCGCGAGTCGAGCGGGCGACCGCCGCAATAGGTACGCGGGTTGTGCCTGACGCGGTCGTCAGCGCCCGGGCTTTGACAGCGCCTAGGGACGCATGGAGTCTTGAACCGGTTCACATGAACCGGTTCAAGAAGCGCCTCAGGCGCCCAGCGGACGAAGGACGGCAACGTGGCCAGAACCTACGCGACCCGACGTGAGTACGACGAGTGGCTCAACGAGGCCGCCAGCCTCGCGCGGGCGCTGCGCTACCCGATCACCCCTGACATGGTCAACGACTCGGCCGGGATCGTCTTCGGCGAGGACCAGTACGCCGCTTTCGAGAACGGCCTGTGGTCCCGCGAGGCCTACGAGCTCATGGTGATCTTCGAGTCCCTCAACGAGCCTGCCGTCGACGGTCTGCCCGCCGGCGGCGCCCAGTACTCCGAGTACTCGGGCCTCTGCGACAAGCTGATGATCGTCCATCCCGGCAAGTTCTGCCCGCCGCACTTCCACCAGCGCAAGACCGAGAGCTACGAGGTCGTGCTGGGGGAGATGGAGGTCTTCTACGACCCCGAGCCCGTCGTCGTCGGCGACGAGGAGCCGCTCGCCTTCCGGCCCATGCCCCAGGGGGACGCCTGGCCCGAGGGCGTCGCGCTGGCCGCCGGCCGCGAGGACTCCTACGCGCGCCTGACGAGCTACGTGCGCCTGCGTGCGGGCGACCCGAAGTTCGTCATGCACCGCAAGCACCTGCACGCCTTCCGCTGCCCGGCCGACGCGGACACCCCGCTCGTCGTGCGGGAGGTCTCGACGTACAGCCACGAGCCCACCGAGCACGCCCACGACAAGCCGGCGCCGCTGCCGGCGTGGGCCGGCCTGCACGACAACGCGTTCGTCAGCCCTGCCGCCAACACCGGCCGCCTGACGACCGCCATCCGCTGACGGCCCGCTGCCGGCAGTAGTACCCGCACACCCAGCCACACCCTGTCGAAGGAGACACACCGTGCGACACCTGTCCCGCGCCATCGGCCTCGTCGCCGCGAGCGCACTGCTGATGTCGGCCTGCGCCAGCGGCGCCGACGAGCCCGCCGAGTCGACCCCCACAGCGGGCGACGAGAGCGCCACCGTGCAGTTCGAGAAGAAGGACCCGCTGAAGATCGGGTACTCCGTCTACGACCTGCAGAACCCCTACTGGCAGTCGTACGCCGCGGGCGTCAAGGCCGGTGGCGAGGCCGCCGGCGTCGAGATCGTCGTCGTCGACCAGAAGTCCGACCAGCAGCAGCAGGTCTCGGGCAGCCTCGACCTGATCAACCAGGGCATCTCCGGCCTCGTCGTCACGCCCGTCCAGCCGTCCGCGCTGCCGTCGACGATCGACGCCGCGCACGATGCCAAGATCCCCGTCGTCATCGCCGACATCGGCACCGCCGGCGAGTACGACGCCTACATCCAGTCGAACAACGCCAACGGTGGCGCCCTGGCCGCCGAGTACGTCATCGAGCAGCTCGGTGACGTCCCCGGCCCGCACAAGGTCGGTGTCATCGAGCTGCACGCCGGCTCGGTCGTCGGCGAGGAGCGTGTCGCGGAGTTCGCCTCGATCCTCGGGGACCACGACAACTTCGAGGTCGTCTCGAGCCTCGACGGCAACGACACGGTCGACGGCGGCTTCGCCGCGGCGCAGGACATGCTGTCGGCCAACCCGGACCTGGAGGTCATCTACGCCGCCAACGACGACTCCGCGATCGGCGCCCAGCGCGCCATGGAGACCGCCGGCAAGTCGGTGGAGGACGGCTTCATCCTCATCGGGTTCGACGGCGCCGACGGCGCGCTCGACCTCATCGAGCAGGGCCTCATGAGCGCCACCGTCGCCCAGGACCCGTACGGCCAGGGCATCAAGGCGGTCGAGACCGTCCTCGCGCTCCTCGAGGGCGAGGAGGCCTACGACGACGCGGCCACGAAGACCATCTTCTTCCCGGTCGAGATCGTCACGGCCGACAACCTCGACGACTTCCGCGCGGCGCGCGCGAAGCAGGACTGAAACCCGGTGGGGCGGGGCCACGCGGCCCCGCCCCACCCGTCACCCAAGGAGTCGTCGCCATGACGGCAGTGCTGCAGGTCCTGGACATCGTCCAGGAGTACCCAGGGGTGCGGGCCCTCAAGGGCGTGTCGCTCGACCTGGCCCCCGGCCAGGTGCTCGGGCTCGTCGGTGAGAACGGCGCCGGCAAGAGCACGCTCATCCGCATCCTCGGCGGCATCGAGCAACCCGTGTCCGGCAAGGTCCTCGTCCGCGGCGAGGAGCGTGTCTTCCGGGGTTCCGCGGAGTCGCAGGCCGCCGGCATCAGCGTGGTCAGCCAGGAGTTCCGACTGGTCCCGCAGCTGTCCGTCGCCGACAACATCTTCCTCGGCCACGAGGCCACCCGCGGCGGCGTCGTCGACGCCCGCCGCACCCGCGAGCGCGCCCGCGAGCTGCTCGAGCAGCTCGGGCTGGACCTCGACCCCGACCGCCACGTCTCGTCCCTCACGGTCGGCGACCGGCAGATGGTCGAGATCGCCCGCGCGCTGTCGCGCGAGTTCGACGTCCTCATCATGGACGAGCCGACGGCCGCGCTGAACGGCGCCGAGATCGTGCGGCTCCACGAGATCGTGCGGCGCATCGCGGCGCAGGGCAAGGCGGTGGTGTACGTCTCGCACCACCTCGAGGAGATCTTCCAGATCTGCCACGACGTCGCCGTGCTGCGCGACGGCAGCCTCGTCGCGCACGCCCCGACGACCGAGCTCGACGAGGCCCGGCTGGTCGAGCACATGCTCGGCCGGGCCCCTCAGATCTTCGAACGCGGCGCGGTCATCGACGACGCCGGCGAGGAACGCCTGACCGTGCGCGACCTGCGCGTGCCGGGCATCGCCGAGCCGTTCGACCTGAGCGTGCGCGCCGGGGAGATCGTCGGCCTCGCGGGGCTCGTCGGCTCCGGCCGCACCGAGCTGACGCGCGCGCTCTTCGGCGACCTGCCCGCCACCAGCGGCCAGGTGCTCGTCGACGGCCGCCCCGTGCGGCTGCGCTCCAGCCGTGAGGCCGTGCGCCACGGCATCTTCATGCTCAGCGAGGACCGCAAGGGCGAGGGGATCCTGCCGCACCTCGACGTCACCGAGAACGCGATGGTGTCGCGCGACAGGTCCACGCTCGGCCTGCTGCACCGGCTGGTGCCCGTGCCCGCCGACGAGCGCGCCCAGTTCGAGCGCCTGCGCACCGACATGCGCATCCGCGTGCCGCACGGACGCCAGCTCATCGGCAACCTGTCGGGCGGCAACCAGCAGAAGGTGCTGCTCGGCCGCGCCCTGCTGTCCGGCTGCGCCGTGCTCCTGCTCAACGAGCCGACCCGCGGGGTCGACGTGGGCGCGAAGGTCGACATCTACCAGCTCGTCAAACAGCTCGCGGAGGCCGGCGTCGCCGTCGTGGTCTCGAGCTCCGACGCCCCCGAGCTCGCCGCCATCGCCGACCGGTGCGCCGTGTACTTCGCCGGCCGCCAGGTCGCCGAGCTGCACGGGCGCGACGTCACCGAGGACAACATCGTCGGCGCGTCGGTGGGCCAGACCGTCCAGGAGGGTTCCGATGTCTGACTCCACCTCCACACCGACCACCGCGACCCAGCTCGTCGCCGACGAGCGCGCACGCTCCGCGGAGCGCGCGCGCCGTGCCGACAGCCGCCGCCGTGTCCTGCAGAACGCCGGTGTGGCCGTCCCGTTCCTGCTCGTGCTCGTCGCGGGCCTGCTGCTCGTGCCGCACTTCGCGTCCGGCTCGAACGTCACCAACGTGCTGGTCAACGCGGCGATCCTCGCGATCGTCGGGTACGGCATGACGCTCGTCATCGCGGTGCGCGGGATCGACCTGTCCGTCGGGTCGTCGCAGGCGCTCGCGGCGTGCGTCGCCGCCGCAGCCGTCAACGCGGCGGGGCCGGTCGTCGGCGTCGTCGTCGGCATCACCGTGGGAGCCGCCCTGGGCCTGGTCAACGGGCTGCTCGTGACGCGGCTCAAGGTTCCCGGGTTCGTCGCGACCCTCAGCACCATGAGCGTGTTCCGGGGAGCTGTCCTGCTGTTCACCGGCGGCGCGCCGATCATGATCGCGTCGACGTCGTTCAGGTCGGCCGCGACGTCGTCGGTGCTGGGGGTGCCGGTGCCGTTCCTCGTCGCCGTGCTGCTCACCGGCGTCGCCTGGTTCGTGCTGGACCGCATGCGCTTCGGCAAGCACGTCGTCGCCGTGGGCGGCGCCCCGGAGGCGGCCGTCGACACGGGCATCAGCGTGGACCGCGTCCTGCTGCTCGCCTACCTGACGGCGGGCGCCGCGGCCGGTGTGGGCGGCGTCCTGCTCGCCAGCCAGCTCGGCGTGGTCAACGGCTCCATCGCCGCCGGGCTCGAGCTGCAGGCCATCGCGATCGTCGTCCTCGGCGGCACGAGCATGGCCGGGGGCCGCCCGCGCATCGTCGGGACGTTCATCGCGGCGCTGCTGCTGTCGATGATCAACTCCGGCCTCAACCTGCTCAACGTCCCGTCGTTCTACCAGTACGTCGCGCTCGGTGGCCTGCTGGTCTTCGCGCTGAGCATCGACGGAGCACAGCGTGCCGCCGTGCGCCGCATGCTCGAAGGGAGGCACTCATGACCACCGACACCGCGACCACCCCGCAGGACGCGCCCGACGCGGCTGAGAAAGCGGGTCCGCTGACGGTCGTCCGGCAGCTCGTCGCCCGCCACTACCTCGTGCTCGTGCTCGTCGCGCTGTGCGTGGCCGTCGGCGCCGCGCGCCCGTCGTTCTGGGGCGTCGGGAACCTGTCGAACGTCCTGTTCCAGGCGTCGTTCGTGGGCCTGGCCGCCTGCGGCATGACGATGCTCATCGCCGCCGGCCTGCTCGACCTGTCCGTCGGCGGCGTCATCGCCGTCGCGTCCATCGCGGTCGCGACGGTCCTGCCGCACACGACCATCGGCGGCGCGATCGCGCTGGCCCTGGTCATCGGCGCGGTGCTGGGCCTGGTCAACGGCCTGCTGGTGACGTACGTGAAGATCGCGCCGTTCATCGCGACCCTCGGCACGCTCTACCTGTTCCTCGGGCTCGCGTTCATCTGGACGTCCGGCAAGGTCGTCCCGATCACGTCGAGCAACTACCGTGCCACCACCACGGGCACGCTCGGCTGGGTGCCCGTGCCGTTCCTCGTCTTCGTGGTCCTCGCGTTCGTCACGTACCTGGTGCTGCAGCGCACGTACTTCGGCCGCACGCTGCGGGCCTTCGGCTCGAACGAGCGCGCCGCGGAGCTCGCGGGCCTGCCCGTGGCGCGCGTGAAGGTCGGCGTGTTCGTCGTCGCCGGCATCTGCTTCGCCCTCGCCGGGGTGTTCATGGCGGGCCGCCTGTCGTCCGCCGAGGGCAACATGGCCATGGGCTTCGAGATGGACGTCATCGCCGCCGTCGTGGTCGGCGGCACGGCCCTGCGTGGTGGCCGTGCGACCACGTTCGGCACGGTCGTCGGTGCGGTCCTGTTCGCGGTGCTGGCCAACGCGCTCAACCTGCTCGCCGTCGCCTCGTACTGGCAGTACGTGCTCACCGGCACGGTGCTGGTCACGGCGGTCGCGCTCGGCGCGCGTCGCTCGGCCGCCGCCGAGGTGCGGGGTGCGGGGTGACGCGGGCGACCGGTGACCTCGACGTCGCGGTGCGCCGCCTGGTGGGCGACCCGGCCCAGCTCGTCCACGTCGAGCGCCTGGTGCGGGACGACGGGCCTGGCCGCGGAGCCCCCGTGCTCCTCGTGCGGAACCCGCGAGGCCTGTCGTTCGAGGTGCTGCTCGACCGTGCCATGGACGTCGGCTGGGCCGACGCGCCCGGCCTGCCCCTCGCGTGGCGCTCGGCACGCGGGCCGGTCGCGTCGCAGCGGTACGAGCCGCAGGGCACCGGGTGGACCCGGACCTTCGGCGGCGGCCTGCTCAGCACCTGCGGCCTGGCGTCGACCGGGACGCCCTCGACCGTCGACGGTGTGCACCACCCCCTCCACGGGCGCGTCGGGCACACCCCGGCCGAGCACGTGCGCTGGCGGACGGTCACGCTCGACGGCGTGCCCGCGGTCGAGATCCGCGGCGAGGTCGTCGAGGCCGATCTCGGTGTGCCGCCTCTGCGGCTGCGTCGCCGGCTGCTGGCCCGCACCGACCGTCCCGAGCTGTGCATCGAGGACGTCGTCACCAACGAGGGCTTCGCCCCGGCGGCCCACATGTTCCGGCACCACCTCAACCTCGGCTACCCGCTGGTGCGGCCGGGGACGGTGGTGTCGGCGACGGCCACGCCGGTCGGGACGCGCGACGGGGGCCAGACCCCGACGTTGCCGTGGATGCTCGACCTCGCGGCGGACGGTGCGGGGGACGAGACCGTGCTGTACTGCCGGCCCGCGCCGGGGCCGACCGCGACGGTCACGGTGAGCGCGCCCGACGGGACGTGCGTCGAGGTGGAGCAGGACACCCACGGGTGGCCGCTGCTCGTGCTGTGGCGCGACCCCCGGCCGGGCACCAACGTGCTCGGGGTCGAGCCGTCGACGTCGCGCGACGCCGGGCGGGCCCAGGCCGAGCGCGATGGCGAGGTCCGGGTGCTCCCGCCGGGTGGCGAGGTGCACTACCGCACGGTCGTGCGCGTCCTGGCGTAGTCGTCGCCGTCCGTCAGGCGAAGCGCTCCGCGCGCTCGCGGACGCGGCCCTCGCCCAGCCCGCCGCGGGCCGTCGGGTCCCACGTGTAGACCTCGGTGCCGGTGACGAAGACGTGCTCGGCGCGGGCGTTGACGTCGAGCGGGTCGCCGGACCAGATCACCACGTCGCCGTCGAGCCCGGGGGTCAGCGCACCCACGCGGTCGTCGAGGCGCAGGAACGACGCCGGGTTCACGGTCAGCGCGCGCAGCGCCGTGTCCCGGTCCAGGCCCTCCTTGACGGCGAGCGACGCCTGGTGGACGAGGAAGTTGATGGGTACCACCGGGTGGTCCGTCGTGATCGCGACGCGCACGCCGGCACGCGCCAGGATGCCGAGGTTCTCGATGGCGCGGTTGCGCAGCTCGACCTTGGAGCGCGAGGTGAACAGGGGCCCGAAGATCACCGGCACGTCCCGCTCGGCCAGCACGTCCGCGAGGGCGGCGCCCTCGGTGCCGTGGTTGACGACCAGCCGGTACCCGAACTCGTCGGCGAGGCGCAGCGCGGTCGCGATGTCGTCGGCGCGGTGGGTGTGCTGGTCCCACGCCAGCTCGCCCGCGAGCACGGCCGCCAGCGTCTCCTTGCCGAGGTCGCGGTCGAAGGGCTCGCCCTTGGCCGCCGCGGCGTCCCGGCGCGCCGCGTACGACTGCGCGTCGACGAACGCCGCGCGGATGACGGCGGCGACCCCCAGCCGGGTGGACGGCAGCTGCTTGCGCTCGCCGTACACGCGCTTGGGGTTCTCGCCCAGCGCGGACTTCACGGACACGTCGTGGCGGATGACCTGCTCGTCGACGGTCCGTCCGCCCCACGTCTTGATCGCGACGGTGCGCCCCCCGATCGGGTTGCCCGACCCGGGCTTGATCACGGCGGACGTCACGCCGCCGACGAGCGCGTCCCGGAAGCCCTCGTCCTCGACGTTGATCCCGTCGAGCGCCCGCAGCGCCGCGCCGTTGGGCCCGGTCATCTCGTTCGTGTCGTCACCGGCCCAGCCCTCGGCCTCCTCCATGACGCCCATGTGCGCGTGCGCCTCGACGAACCCGGGCAGCACCCAGCGCCCCGTCGCGTCGACGACCCGCACGCCCTGCGGCACGGCGACGTCCGTGCCGACCGCCGTCACGACGCCGTCCTCGACGAGGACCGTGGCACCCTCCAGAGGCTGCGACGCGACGGGGACGACGTAGCCGCCGACGATCGCGACGGAGCCGCGCGCGGTGAGGATCGGCGACGGGGGCACAGGGCTGCTGACGTCGGGCATGCCGCCATCATGACGCGCACCGGGGGCCGTGCGCCCTCCTGCCGGGCGCCGCGTCGCGCCCTGCGCGTGTGAGGGGAGCGTGCAGGTCCGCGCGCAGGGCAGCCGGACGAATGTCCGGATCGTCCGACGGTGGTTAGCGTGGTGCCATGACCCAGCACCCGTCGCAGACCCCCGAGGAGCGCCTGCACCACGGCGCCCGTCCCGCCCCCGACGCGACGTCCGCGCCGTCCGCCGGCCGCTGGGACCCCGACCGGTGGGACGTCGACCGGTGGCGGTCACCCGTGGTCGGCGCGCTGCTCGGCGTCCTCACGCTGCCCGCCGTCGCGATGGTGCTGGTCGGGCTGCTGGTCCTGGCCGTCCAGGGGGTCGCGACCTGGCTCGTCGTGGCCGGCGTGGCCCTCGTGACGACGCTGCTCGGTGCGATGGGCGCCGTCGTCGCCGCCCGTGGCGGGCACCCGGGAGTCGTGCACCGGCTCGCGGTGCTCTCCTGGGTGTGGGGCGTCCTCGTCGTCGTCCTGGCCGTGGCGCTGGCGCTGTCGCTCGAGTCCGACGAGCGCGTCGCGATCGCGGTGCTGCTCGTCCTCGGCGGCACGTACACCGTCGTCCTGGGACTCGGGCTGTGGGTCGCCTCGCGGGTGCTGCCCGCGCCCGTCGAGCCGACGGGGGACGACGCGGCGGAGGTGGACGACGAGGCGACGCCGCCCCGCGGCGGGCCCACGGTCGACGACGCGTCGACGCAGGCCCCGGCGGCGGACGATGACGAGGTGCTCGCCGACTGGCCCGCATGGGGAGGGTCGGGACCCGACCCGCGCGTCGGCCGTGCGCCGCACCAGGGCAGCACCGAGGACGTGGTCGAGCCCGCGCCCGCCGCGCGTCGGACGTCCGCCGTCCCCGCGCGCGCCGAGCGCCCCGAGCGCCCCGCCGCTCCCCGGCGCACGGCCCCGACGACCGGGCCCGCCGAGCCCCCGCCGCCCCGACGCACCGCGACGCCCGAGGGCCGGTCGCCGCGCCGCACGCCGCCGGTCGGTGACGCCTCCGCGACCGAGCTGATCGCCCGGCAGCCCGGTGACGACGGGCCCCCGACGGAGCGGCTCCCCCCGATCGCTCCCTGACACCACAGGGCACGCGCCAGGTGGGCGCGACGTCCTCCCCACCTGGGTTAGGGTGGTGCGCAGACCCCTCGTACGGCGTCATCTCGCTGAACTCCCCCAGGGCCGGAAGGCAGCAAGGGCAGGCGAGCTCTGGCGGGTGTGCGGGGGGTCCTTGCATGCCCGCAGAGCGTCGGTGCGGCTGCGGGCTGCGACCTGCTCGTGCGACCACGGGTGGGCGCGTGCGCCGCGGTGTCCCCCTCGGGTTGCACGTGAGGGGCCGCGAGAAGGTCCCGGCGCCGGACGCGCCGGCCACCGGCCCGCGCGCACGATGGGCGCATGAACAACAGGTCCGTCCCCGTCCGGCCGCCGCTCCCGATCGTGTCGTCCGGCCCGGCCGCGTCGCCCGGCCCGGCCGCGTCGCCCGGCCCGGCCGCGTCGCCCGGCCCGGCCGCGTCGCCCGGCCCGGCCGCGTCGTCCGGTGGCGCGCCCCGCCTCGCGGCGCGCGGGCTGGTCCACCGCTTCGGGGCCACGACCGCGCTCGCGGGCGTCGACGTCGACCTCGCCGAGGGGGAGTCGCTCGCCGTGATGGGCCCCTCGGGGTCCGGCAAGTCGACGCTGCTGCACGTGCTCGCGGGGATCCTGGTGCCGACGTCGGGCGTCGTGGCGCTGCGCGGGCAGGAGGTGCAGGGGCTCGGGGAGAAGGAGCGGTCGCTGCTGCGCCGCAGCCGGTACGGGTTCGTGTTCCAGCTCGGGCAGCTGCTGTCCGAGCTGTCGGCACGGGAGAACGTCGCCCTGCCCGCGATGCTCACGGGCACGTCGCGCACGGCGGCCGAGGCCGCGGCGGACCGGTGGCTCGCCGCGCTGGGTCTGGCCGGCACGGAGGGACGCCGGCCGGGCGAGCTGTCCGGCGGCCAGGCGCAGCGCGTCGCGGTGGCGCGCGCCCTCGTCACGCGGCCCGAGGTGGTGTTCGCCGACGAGCCGACGGGGTCGCTCGACCAGTCCACCGGGCACGACGTCATGAAGCTGCTGGTGGAGTCGACCCGCGCGGTCGGCGCGTCGCTCGTCGTCGTGACGCACGACGCAGACGTGGCGGCGTGGTGCGACCGGCGCATCGACATGCGCGACGGGCTCGTCGTCGCGCCCGGCTCGACCACCGGGACCGGCGCGGGACCGCGACCCGGTGAGCGGGCGGCGGCCGCGGGCGTCGGGCAGGGCGTCGGGCAGGGCGTCGGCGACCTCCCCGTGAGCGGCGGTGACCGGTGAGGGTCAACCCCGTCCTCGCGCTGGCACCGCGCCTGCAGCGCGCCGGAGGGCGCGACAGCCGCACGACCACCGTCCTGGCCGTCACCGCGTTCGCGGTGTCGACGGCGCTGACGCTCTCCGTCGTCGCGGCGCTGCTCGGATTCATCGACCGGGCCGCGCACCCCGTGACCGACCTCGAGCGCGAGGCCGGCGCGTTCTACGTGACGCTCGCGGTGACGGCGACGATCCTGCTGGTCGTGCCGCTGCTCACCCTCGGTGGCGCAGCGGCACGGCTCGGCGTCGCGCGGCGCGACGCCCGGCTGGCGGCGCTGCGGCTCCTGGGCGCCACCCCGCGCGAGGTGGTCGGCCTCACGCTCGTCGACACCGCCCTGCAGGGCCTGGCCGGTGCGGTGGCGGGGACCGCGCTGTACGGCGTGCTGCTGGCGGTGTGGACGCAGATCCCCTTCCAGGGTCGCCCGTTCACCGTCGGGGAGCTGTGGGTCGGCGTGCCGGTCGTGCTGCTCACCTGGCTCGCGGTGCCGCTGCTCGCGGCGGTCAGCGGTGCCGTGTCCCTGCGGCGCGTCGTCGTCTCGCCCCTCGGTGTCGCGCAGCGCGTCACGCGTCCGGGGCTCAAGGCCGTGCGGGTGGTCGTCGCCGTCCTGGCGTTCGGGGCGTTCATGGTGGTGTCGGTCGCCGGGCAGGCGCTCGCCGCGGCGTTCGTCGGCATCATGCTCGCGGGCCTCGCGGCCGCATTCCTCACGATGAACGCGGTCGGGCCGTGGGCGCTGGGCGTGCTCGGGCGCGTGCGGCTGCGCCTGGCGCGCACGCCCGAGCAGCTCCTCGCCGCGCGACGGCTGCTCGACGACCCGCGGGCGGTCTGGCGCGTCGTCGGCGGGCTGGGGCTCGCGTCGTTCGTCGCGGGGTGCCTCGCGGTCGTGCCCCTGCTCGCGGGCGGTCCGGGCGGCACCCGGGAGGACGCGATCGTCTCGGCGGACCTGCTCACCGGGTCCCTGCTCACGCTCGCGATCACGTTCCTGCTCGCGGCCGTGTCCGCGGGCATCGCGCAGGCCGCGGCCGTGCTGGACCGGCGGCGCGAGCTGTCGCTCGCGCGGCTCGCCGGCGTGCCGACCGAGCTGTTCGACCGCGTGCGGCGACGGGAGGTGCTGGTGCCGGTGCTCGTCGTGTCGGTGGGATCGGCGCTCGCCGCGCTCGTGATGTTCTTCCCGCTCTTCGGTCTCGCTGCGCTCACCGCGCCGCAGGGCCTGCTGCTGCTCGTCGGGAGCCTGACGGTGGGGGTCGGGCTGGTCGTGGCCGCCACGGAGGCGACGCGCCCGCTGCTGCACCGCGTCCTGGCGGACACGGTCGTCCGTGCCGACTGAGAGCCCGCACGCGGGTGGGGTCCACGGGTGGGGACGGCGGTGCCGCCGTGTGGGCGGTGGCGCTTAGGCTCGGGGTGTGACGACAGCGCTGTACCGCCGCTACCGGCCCGAGTCCTTCGCCGAGGTGATCGGGCAGGATCACGTGACCGCGCCCCTGCGGCAGGCCCTGCGGTCGGGTCAGGCCAACCACGCCTACCTGTTCTCCGGGCCACGCGGGTGCGGCAAGACGACGAGCGCACGCATCCTCGCGCGCTGCCTGAACTGCGCCGAGGGGCCGACCGACACCCCGTGCGGCGTGTGCCCCTCGTGCGTCGAGCTGGCCCGCGGCGGCTCCGGGTCGCTCGACGTCGTCGAGATCGACGCGGCCAGCCACGGCGGTGTCGACGACGCCCGCGAGCTGCGCGAGCGCGCGACGTTCGCCCCCGCGCGGGACCGCTACAAGGTCTTCATCCTCGACGAGGCGCACATGGTCTCGCCGCAGGGCTTCAACGCGCTGCTCAAGATCGTCGAGGAGCCGCCGCCGCACGTGAAGTTCATCTTCGCGACGACGGAGCCCGACAAGGTGATCGGCACCATCCGCTCCCGCACGCACCACTACCCGTTCCGGCTCGTCCCGCCCGACGTGCTCGTGCCCTACCTCGAGCAGCTCTGCGCCGCCGAGGGTGTGCCCGTCGGGTCCGGCGTGCTGCCGCTCGTCGTGCGCTCGGGCGGCGGGTCCGTGCGTGACACGCTGTCTGTCCTCGACCAGCTCATCGCGGGCTCGGGCGACGAGGGCCTCGACTACGAGGGCGCCGTCGCGCTGCTCGGCTACACGCACGGCTCGCTGCTCGACGACCTGGTCGACGCGATCGCCGCCCGCGACGGCGCCTCGGCGTTCCGCGTCGTCGAGCGCGTCATCGCGACGGGCCACGAGCCGCGGCGGTTCGTCGAGGACCTGCTGGAGCGGCTGCGCGACCTCATCGTCATCGCGGCGTCGGGGGACGCGGCCGACGCGGTCCTGCGCGACGTGCCGACCGACCAGCTCGACCGGATGCGGCGGCAGTCGACGCACCTCGGCGCGTCCGAGCTGTCCCGCTCGGCCGACCTGGCCAACGCCGCGCTCACCGAGATGGTCGGAGCGACGTCGCCGCGCCTGCACCTCGAGCTGCTCATGGCGCGGCTGCTGCTGCCCAGCGTCGACGACTCGCGCACCGGCCTCGGTGCGCGGATCGACCGGCTCGAGCGCGGGCTGCCCGCGGCCGGAGCTGCACCGGGCGCGCCCGGTCCCGCGGCACCTGCGTCCGCAGGCCGCGTCGAGGAGCCGCGGTCGGCGACAGCACCCGCCGCGACGCCCGTGCCGGCGGCCCGCCCCGAGCCCGCAGCCGGGCGCGCCGAGGCACCCGCTGCCGAGGTGAGCCCGGCCGCGCACGCCACCGCGGCGAGCCCTGCCGCTGCCGACCCCGCCGGCCGCGTGCGCCCGACGGGCGCTCGGGACGGTGCCGACGAGGCGCGGGAGCGTCCGGACGGTCCCGGTGCCCGGGACGAGCCCCGGACCCCGCCGACCACGGCCGCCGCCCAGCCGTCGACCCCGTCCGAGCCGACGACCCCGTCCGAGCCGACGACCCCGTCGGAGCCGGCGGCCCCGTCCGAGCCGACGACCCCGCCTCCGTCGTCGACCGCGTCCGCGTCGTCGCCGCCCGCCCAGCCTGCGGCGCCCGTACCCGGCGCCGCCGCGGCGGCGGACACCGAGATGCTGCGCCGCCGCTGGCCGGACGTGCTGACGACGCTGCGGCGGCTGCGGCTGCCCTCGTGGGCGCTCGTCAACCAGCACGCGCAGATCCTCGAGCTGGACGCGACGACGCTGCGTCTCGGCTTCGCGCAGCCCGGTCTGGTCTCGACCTTCCGCAACAGCAACCACGGTGACGTCGTCGCACGTGCCCTGTCCGAGACGCTCGGCGTGACCGCTCGCGTCGAGGCGGTGCTCGACGAGCCCGGCGGTGCGTCGGCCCGTCCCGCGTCCGCGCCGTCGTCCGAGGTGCCGCAGGTGCCCGGGACGATCTCGCGCGAGCGAGCGGCCGCGTCCTGGGACGTCCCGGCGGCCGCACCGGAGCAGGACGCCCCGCGCGCCGTGCCCGCTGCCGCCGCGCCCGGCGGCCGTCCCGCTGCCGACGGTGCCGGCCGCGATCGCCCGGGTCGTCCGGCCGGTGCCGGCGAGGGCGCGCCCGCGGACGACCGCGCCGGTGGCGGGTCCTCGGGCCGGCCGGTGCCGCCGTGGGAGCCCGAGCCCGGTGAGGGCGCGGCCGCCCGGACGCAGGCCCCCGGCTCGGGTGGTCAGGGTGCGCGTACCGGCGAGGCGCCGGTCGTCGTGCACCCCGACGACGACATCCCGCCCGGTGACGAGCCCGACGACCCGTGGCGCAACGGCCCGCCGGCTGCCCGCACCGCCCGCACGTCCGCCGCCCCGGCCGCTGCCGGACGGCCCGCGTCGGGTGGTCCCGGCGCCCCCGGAACGGCTGCGCCGCACCGGGGGACGGCCCGCGAGCGCGGCGTCGCGGCTGCCCGCGCCGCCGCGGCGCAGTCGCGGGGCCGGATGTCGGAGCCCGACGAGCCGTCGCCCGACGACCCCACGATCGGCCAGTCCGGGCTCGTGGGTGTCCCCCTGGTGGCCCAGGTGCTCGGCGGCCGCGTGATCGACGAGCAGATCGACATCTGACCTCACCGGAGGCACCTGCCATGCCCGCAGCTCACGTGCCCGTGCCTCGTCGCGCACGAGCGGGACGAACGGGGGTGCTCGCGGCCGCGCCGCTCGCCGGCGCGCTGCTCCTCGCCGGGTGCTCGGTGCCGGGCGACGAGGAGCTCGTCGTGTCCGTCACGCGCCTCGACGCCCCGGCCACCGCGGTGGCGCGCTGGGTCGACCCGGAGACGGGTGAGGCGGTCGACGTCCTGGAGGACCAGGACGTGTGGCTCAGCGGCGACCGGCCACCCGGTGACCGGTCCCGCGACGGTCGACCCCGAGGCGACCGCCCCTCCGGCGACACGGGGGCAGGCGCAGGCGGCCGGGCCGGCACGGGGCTGCCACCGGTCCTCGACCGCGAGGTGCTCGACGGGCAGGTCACGCAGTGGCTCACCTGCGACGGCGGGGACCTGCTGGTCCCGACGGCGGAAGCCGTGGAGGTCTCGGGCGACTGCGCGACGCTGACGATCACGGCCGCGGACGCCCGTGTCGTGGCACGCGACGTCGACCGGCTGGTCGTGCAGGGCGCCGGGGCGCAGGTGGTCGTCGCGACGGTCGACGTCGTGGTCGTCGAGGCGCAGGACGTGCGGGTCGCCTGGGAGGACGGCATCCCGGAGGTCACCAGCAGCACCGGCGACGGCGCGGCGTACGGGGCCCGTCGGGGTCGTCCGGCTCGACGCGGGCTGAGGCGTCGGACGCGGCGTCGGGCACGGCTACGCTGACGGGGTGTACGAAGGCGCGATCCAGGACCTGGTCGACGAGCTCGGGCGGCTGCCCGGGGTCGGCCCCAAGAGCGCCCAGCGCATCGCCTTCCACATCCTCGCGGCGGACCCCGCGGACGTGCGCCGGCTCGCGGACGCACTGAGCGAGGTCAAGCTGCGGGTGCAGTTCTGCGAGATCTGCGGCAACGTCGCGCAGGAGCCGCAGTGCCGCATCTGCCGTGACCCGCGCCGCCAGCTGACGACGATCTGCGTCGTCGAGGAGGCCAAGGACGTCGTCGCGATCGAGCGGACGCGCGAGTTCCGCGGCCGGTACCACGTGCTCGGCGGGGCCATCAACCCGATCGCGGGCGTCGGCCCCGACGACCTGCGCATCGCCCAGCTCATGCGGCGGCTCGCCGACGGCACGGTCACCGAGGTCATCCTCGCCACCGACCCCAACGTCGAGGGCGAGGCCACGGCCACGTACCTGGCGCGGCTGCTGGTGCCGATGGGCCTGACGGTCAGCAGGCTGGCCTCGGGTCTGCCCGTGGGTGGGGACCTGGAGTACGCGGACGAGGTGACCCTCGGCCGTGCGTTCGAGGGCCGCCGGCGCCTGAGCGCATGACGACCTGGAGGGGGAGGGCATGACCACCGACGACGAGCGGCCCGTGGCGGACGCGGACCTGAACGAGATCGCGGACGCCGTCGCGTCGGAGGCCCGCGGCTTCCTCACGACGATCACGGAGGTCGCGGCCGGCTCGGCGCCCGACGCGTCGCTGCCGCTGCTGCTGCTGGCGCTGTCCGACCTGCTCGCCGCCGGTGCGCGGCTCGGCGCGACCATGGACGTCGTCCCCCCGTCGCGCTTCGAGCCCGACGTCGGCCCGGACGCGGACCTCGAGCCGCTGCGCGTCAACCTGGCGAACCTGTTCGACGGCATCGACGAGTACGTCGAGGTCGTGGACCCGCTGCTGGGCCCGGAGGTCGAGGAGGCGACGATCTCCGGGGACCTCGTCGCGATCGTCGGCGCGCTCACCCAGGGACTGGCGCACCACGAGCGCGGGCACGTGCTCGAGGCGCTGTGGTGGTGGCAGTTCAGCTACCTGTCCGACTGGGGCGAGCGGGCCGCCAGCACGCTGCGCGCCATCCAGACGATCCTCGCGCACGTCCGTCTCGACGTGGAGGACGACGTCGCGGCCGAGGCGGAGTACGACGCGCTGCAGCCCTGACGCTGGTCCGCCCGCCGGTCGCCGTCCTGGCCGCCGACCGGAGGGGGAGAGGACCGGGGGGCGGGGACGGGGAGGACCGGCGGGCGGCGTCGAGGGCCCGGCGCGGGGCCGGGCGTGTCAGGCCACGCGCGTCCCGCGGGCGAGGGTTCGCTGCGGGATGCGCAGCCGACGGACGGCGACGACGAACCCGGCGGCACCGAGCAGCAGGTTCACCGCGAGCCCGACGGGCCACACCGGACCGGCTCCGTCCCGCACGGGGACGACGTCCGAGGTGCCCTCGTCGCTCCAGCACTCGTCGAGGACCTCCGGCTCACCCAGTCGCAGGTCGCGCAGGGTCTGCGTCGCGGAGCCGACGGCCCCGGCGGGGGAGTCGTCGTACGTCGTCGCCGACGCCGGCACGGCACCGTCCGCGACGACCGCGAACGGGTTGATCGCCAGCAGCCACCACGTCCGCTCCGTCCGGGCCACGGACCGCTCCTGCACGCTCAGCTCGCACACGGGAGGTGCGGTCGGCATGCCGGTCTCGTCGTCCGTCTCCATCCAGTAGGAGTCGGGCACGCCGTAGACCTGCACGTCCTCCGTGGTGCTGAGGAACGGGTAGGTCAGGCCGAAGAAGACGGGCGTGAACACGGTGAGCGCGGCCACCGTGACGAAGGTCAGCACCGTCGAGCCGGCGGGCCGCGCCGCGAGCGTCGACCAGCCGAGGCCCATGCCGCAGACCGCCGCGAGCAGCAGCGCGATGAGCACGACCACGCGCGGCAGCGTCGCGACGGGCACGCCGCCCATCGCCAGGGCGATCGCGAAGAACGGCAGGCTGACGACGAGGAACGCGCACGCGCTGACCCACGCGGCGAGCAGCTTGCCCGCGGCGATCTCCGCCGGCGACAGCAGCGTGACCTGCAGCGTCGCGAGCGTCCCGGCGGACCGGTCCCCGTTCACGGCCGTCGACGCCAGGGTCGGCGTGACGAGCAGGCCGAGCCCGAGCACGAGCGCCGTCACGACGACGAACAGCACCGCGCCGGCCTGGTCGCTCCTGACGGCGGAGTCGTCGAAGATCGTCAGGACCCCGCCCGCGAGGAGCGTGATCGCCCCCACGACGACGAACCACACGATCAGCGCGGTCTTCCACCGTGACGAGCGGACGCGCTGCCGCAGCTCGAGGGCCGCGACGGTGCGCACGCCGTGCCACGTCACCGTCCAGGTGCCCACGCGCGGCGTCGTCCCGGGCACGGGGGTCGGGGTGGTCGTGGTCGCGGTCATCGCCGCTCCTCCTCCAGTGCGAGGTACGCCTGCTCGAGCGCACCGGCGGCGGGTGCCGACGACACCACGGGGACACCGGCGGCGACGGCGTCGCGCAGCAGCGCGACGGCCCCCGTCTCGCCGTCGACGTCGACGAGGACGCCACCTGCCCCGACGGTGCCGGCGGTCGCGTCGGCCAGGCGCGTGGCGCCGTCGGGCCGGTACGCGGTGCCGGTGGAGTCGAGCCAGGACGTCAGCGCCTCCAGCGACAGCGACCGCACCTGCCACGTGCGCCGGCCGGTCGCGACGTCCGCCTCGGACATCCCCGCGACCGTGCGTCCGCGTGAGAGGAACACGGCGTCGTCGGCCATCTCGTCGAGCTCGGACAGCACGTGCGAGGAGACCAGGACCGTGCGGCCCTCGTCCGCGAGGCGGCGCAGCAGGATCCGCAGGTCGACGCGCGAGCGCGGGTCGAGCCCGCTGGCCGGCTCGTCGAGCAGCAGCACCTGGGGGTCGTGGACGAGCGCGCGGGCCAGGCCCAGGCGCTGCTTCTGCCCGCGGGACAGGACGGCGGCGGGCTGGTCGGCGTACTCCGTGAGGTGCACGGTCGCAAGCAGCTCGTCGATGCGGGCCGAGGCGGTCGCGCGGTCGACGCGGTAGGCGTCGGCGAACGTCGCGAGGACCTCGCGGGCCGTCAGGGAGTCCCACGTGCCGAACGCGTCGGGCATCCACCCGGTGCGCGCACGGGCGCCGGCGTTGTCTGTCACGGGGTCGTGACCGGCGACGCGCACCTGGCCCGAGTCCGGGACGAGCAGACCGGCGAGGACCAGTAGCAGCGTCGTCTTGCCCGAGCCGTTGGGCCCGACGAGCGCGGTCACGGCACCGGCGCGCGCCACCAGGTCGGCACCGTCGAGGGCTTTGACCGTCCCGAACGCGCGGCGTAGGCCGGTGACCTCGATGCCGTTGGGCCGGGGGGCGAGCGTGACGGCGGCGGCGCCCGCGGCCGGACCGGTACCGGGCGGCGTCGAGGTGCTCGCATCGGGCGCCGGGGCGGACCCGTCGGGCTGGTCGTGCGGTGCGTCGGGTGGCATGTCGCCACGCTAGGAGTCCCGGCCCCCGTGCGGGTCCCCCTGCAGGTGGACGGCACCCGAATGCGCGTCGCACCAGGGGGGTAGCGCCCTCGCCGGGCAGGCCCCCGCAGTCGGCGGCAGTCGGCGCTGGATCGCCCTCTCGCGGGGGCGGTCGGGCTGGATCGCCCTCTCGCGGGGGCAGTCGGGCTGGATCGCCCTCTCGCGGGGGCGGTCGGGCTGGATCGCCCTCTCGCGGTGAGAGGGCGATCCAGCACCTCGTCAGCAGCCCGAGCGGGCGGAGCCGACCACCACGTCGTCGTACCAGAGGGTGTCCGCGCCGTCGCCGTAGCTCTCCCAGCCGAGCTTGAGGTCGACCAGGCGCGGCGTCCACGCCTTGTTGTGCCACTGGCTGTCGACGTCGTGCGTCGGCGTGCCGTCGGCGATCAGGCCCGTGACCTGCGAGCCGTCCAGCCACGTCGTCAGGCGTCCGGCCGGGTCGACCAGCGCCTCGATGCAGGACCACTGCCCGGTCGGCAGGGGCTTGCTCAGCGCGACACCGGCGGGGCTCTGCTCGGGGAGCGTGGCGTCGTCCGACGCACGGTTCCACTGCAGGGCGCCGTTCTGGCCACCCATGCGCAGGTCCCTGCCGCCGTCGTTGGCGTCCTTGAGCGCCACGAACGTCACGTGCGACGTGGGCAGCGCGGTGGTGTGGCGGACCCAGAACCGCACGTACGTCGGCTGGCCCGCCGTGCCGGAGACGGCACCGGACGCCTGGACGAACACGTGGTTGCAGTAGCCGACCGCGCCGTTGACGCGCAGCGAGCGGCTGCCGCTGTGCGCGACCGCGGAGTCGATGCTCGCGCTGCCCGTGCCCGAGCAGTCGGGGTGCACGACCGTCCACGGCGCCGCCGGCGCGGTGCCCGTCTGCGACTCGAAGCCGTCGCAGAACGCGCCGGTGCAGCCACCGGGGTCGGGTGTGGGGGTCGGCGTCGGGGTGGGCGTCGGCGTCGGTGTGGGCGTGGGTGTCGGGGTGGGCGTCGGCGTCGGGGTGGGCGTCACCGTCACCGTCGGCGTCGGCGTGGGCGTCGGGGACGGGGTGTCCCTGATGACCGTCGGCGTGCTGGTCGGCAGCGTCTGCCCCTCGCACAGCACGCCGTCAACCCGCACGTTCGCGGGTGTGGCCGGCGTCGACGTCGCGGTGCCCTGGAACCCGAAGGACGTGGTCGCGCCGGCGGCGAGCTGACCGTTCCACGAGGCGTTCGTGACGGTCACCGCCGCGCCGGACTGGCTGACGGTCGCGCTCCACGCGTTGCTGATCCGCTCGCCGGACGCGAGGTCGAACGTGAGCGTCCACCCGGAGCGTGCCGGTCCGGTGGTGAGTCGCGCCTCGGTGACGAAGCCGCCGGGCCAGGCGTTCGTGGTCCAGTCGACGCGGCACGAGTCGACGGCTTGCGCGGCGATCGCGCCGGCGACGCCGCCGGCCGCCAGGACGGCCGCGACGAGCGTGGTGACGACAGCGCGTCCGCGCGCGGTAGGACGGGTCGTGGACATGGTCCTCCCAGGGCAGTGCGCCGTAGGCTTGCCGGCGCGGGGACGGCGGCACCCACACACGGGCCGCCGTTCCGCAGCGTGGAGTACGCCGCCGGGTGTCACCAGGCGCCCAAACGCTTCAGTCGCGACCCGGACGACCGTCCACCAGTCGAACGGCCCGGTGTCCGCATCCTGGGCGCGGCCTACACTCGCGGGGTCCTTGCACGTCGAGCCGGAAGCGTCAACGCCCGTGGCCCTCATCGTCCAGAAGTTCGGTGGCTCCTCCGTCGCCGACGCCGCCAGCATCAAGCGCGTCGCGAAGCGGGTCGTCGAGACGCGCAAGGCCGGGCACGACGTCGTCGTCGTGGTCTCGGCCATGGGGGACACCACCGACGAGCTCATCGACCTGGCGCAGCAGGTCACGCCGCTGCCGCCGGTCCGGGAGATGGACATCCTGCTGACCGCCGGCGAGCGCATCTCGATGTCGCTGCTCGCGATGGCGATCCACAACCTGGGCATCGAGGCCAAGTCGTTCACCGGTCAGCAGGCCGGCGTCATCACCGACGAGGTCTACGGCAAGGCGCACATCATCGACGTGTCGCCCAGCCGCATCAAGGACACCGTCGCGCGCGGCGAGGTCGCGATCGTCGCCGGGTTCCAGGGCGTCAACCCGACGACGAACGACGTCACGACCCTCGGCCGCGGTGGCTCCGACACCACCGCGGTGGCGCTCGCGGCGGCCCTCAAGGCCGACGTGTGCGAGATCTACACCGACGTCGACGGCGTGTTCACCGCCGACCCCCGCATCGTGCCGACCGCCCGCAAGCGGGACCGCATCGGCTACGACGAGATGCTCGAGATGGCGGCCAGCGGGGCGAAGGTGCTCATGCCCCGCTGCGTCGAGTACGCCCGCCGGTACGACGTGCCCGTGCACGTGCGGTCGTCGTTCTCGACGCACACCGGCACGCTCGTGACGAACCAGGAGGACCCCACCATGGAGCAGCCGATCATCGCGGGCGTCGCGCACGACCGCAGCGAGGCCAAGATCACCGTCGTCGGCGTCCCCGACGTCCCCGGCAAGGCCGCGCGCATCTTCGAGATCGTCGCCGGCGCCGACGTGAACATCGACATGATCGTGCAGAACGTGTCGGCGGCCGCGACGGGCCTCACCGACATCTCCTTCACGCTGCCCGCGGCCGACGGCGCCCGCGCGACGTCCGCCCTGACGACGGACCAGCCGTCCATCGGCTTCCAGTCGCTGCAGTACGACGACACGATCGGCAAGCTCTCGCTCATCGGTGCGGGCATGAGGTCGCACCCGGGCGTCTCCGCCAAGCTGTTCGCGGCGCTGTCGGAGGCCGGCATCAACATCGAGATGATCTCGACGTCGGAGATCCGCATCTCCGTCGTCACCCGCGCCGACTCGCTGGACGACGCGGTGCGGGCCGTGCACACGGCGTTCGAGCTGGACGCCGAGGAGACCGAGGCCGTCGTGTACGGCGGGACGGGGCGTTGACGTGGCCGAGGGTCTGAGGATCGCTGTCGTCGGGGCGACCGGCCAGGTCGGCGCCGTCATGCGCCGCCTGCTGGACGAGCGGGACTTCCCGGTCGCGTCCATCCGCTACTTCGCGTCCGCGCGCTCCGCGGGCACGACGCTGCCGTGGCGCGGCGAGGACGTCGTCGTCGAGGACGTCGCGACGGCCGACCTGTCGGGCATCGACATCGCGCTGTTCTCCGCGGGCGGCTCGACGTCCAAGGAGCACGCGCCGCGCTTCGCCGCCGCCGGGGCGATCGTCGTCGACAACTCCTCGGCGTGGCGCCGGGACCCGCGGGTGCCGCTCGTGGTGTCCGAGGTGAACCCCGATGCGCTCGACGAGATCGAGATCGGCATCGTCGCGAACCCCAACTGCACGACGATGGCCGCGATGCCCGTGCTCAAGGTGCTGCACGACGAGGCGGGTCTGCGCCGGCTCGTCGTCTCGACGTACCAGGCGGTGTCGGGCTCGGGCCTGGCCGGTGCCAAGGAGCTCGACTCCCAGGTGCGGGCCGCGGTCGAGCAGGACACGCTCGCGCTCGTGCAGGACGGCGGTGCGGTCGCGTTCCCGTCGCCCGAGAAGTACGTCGCGCCGATCGCGTTCGACGTGATCCCGCTCGCGGGGTCGATCGTCGAGGACGGCCTGCACGAGACCGACGAGGAGCAGAAGCTGCGGCACGAGTCGCGCAAGATCCTCGACGTCCCGGACCTGCTGGTCTCGGGCACGTGCGTGCGTGTGCCGGTGTTCACGGGCCACTCGCTGAGCGTCAACGCCGAGTTCGAGCGCTCGATCTCCGTCGAGCGCGCGACCGAGCTGCTCTCGACGGCTCCGGGCGTGCAGCTCGCCGACGTCCCCACGCCGCTGGTCGCCGCCGGTCAGGACCCGTCGTTCGTCGGCCGCATCCGGCAGGACGAGGGCGCCCCCGAGGGCCGCGGCCTGGCGCTGTTCATCAGCAACGACAACCTGCGCAAGGGTGCCGCGCTCAACGCGGTCCAGATCGCCGAGGTCCTGGCGACCCGCCGCTTCGCCATCACCCGCGCCTGACGGCTGCCGCACGAGAGGTCGATCCAGCCCCGGAAGGAGGGGGCGGGATCGACCTCTCGCGTCGTGGGGAACGTGGCAGGTCGCCCTCGTGGCTGACGCCGGGAGCAGTCGGTCCGGTGCCGAGCGGTCGCCGTCGCCCGGTGACGTGCGGGCTCAGGCGCGCGGGCCGTCGAGCAGCTCCTCCAGCGTCACCCGGTAGAGGCTCGAGTTGCCGCTGCGGGCGTACAGGTCCGCGCCACGTGCCGTGAGGCCGAGGGCGCCGACATCGTCGCCCTCGGGCAGGACGAGTCGCCCGACGGGCGCGCCGACCTCGAACCCGCCCGGCCGCAGGTGGAACGGGCGGATGACGTCGTGCTCGGGACCGTAGCCCCCGACGAGGGCGCCGCGGCCGCCGTCGACGACGACGGCCCTCGCGCCCCCCGGTGGCGCTGGGCCGAGGTCCGTGACCGTGTCACCGAACGCCTGCACGAGGTGGAAGTCGGTGTAGGCGTAGCACCACGCCGTCTCTCCGGTGACGTTGAGCGCGTAGACGTCGAACACCGTCGGGAGGTCGGGCCGCTCCGACGCGTACGGGTACCACCACTGCGGCCTCAGCTCGTCGTTGAGACGCACGAGCTTGTGCAGCCCGAGGTCGTCGTCCGCCGTCTCGCCGTAGCCGATCCACGTCGAGCCCGACGGCGTGGTCAGGACGTGCCGGGGGTCGTGCCCGACGAACGCCGAGGTGATCAGCCGGCCGTCGGCGTCCCTGATCTGGGCGTTCTCCCGGCCCACCGTCCTGTGACGGCCGATGAGGAGCACCTTGCCGTCCGGTAGGGGCTGCACCGCCTCCAGATGAGGCATGTCGTCCAGGACGACCACGGGGTGGTCGCCGTCGAGGCGGTGCGCGAGCATCCGGTCCTCGCGCACCCGGCTCTGGAACAGCGCCAACCTTTCACCACGGGGCCCGAACCCGATCCGGGCAGGGAGGCCGTGCCATTGCGATCCTGTGCCGGGCCACGCCTCACGCCCGCTCACCGGGATCCTGATGCGGCGCAGAGGGACCATGGGCAGCTCGAGCGTCGGCCGCCTGCGTCGCAGCGGGAGAAGGACGTCGTCTCCGGTCATAGCGGGTGATTCTGCCTCTCCAGGGAACCGGGCCGCGCGGATCATGCACTCCGTGCGGTGGCGATCGACACCCGCCACACGAGACGGTCGGCCGCGAGACCGGGATCGGCTGCCGATCCCGCGGCGATGAGCGCGCCGATCCCGGTCTCGCCGTCGGGTGGTCCCGACTGCTGGACCGGGCCGCTGTCGAGGCGGTGGCGGACGCGGACCCCGCCGGGGCCCACGTGTGTGCGGCAGTCCGGCGGCGGACGCGGTTCAGTCGCCGGTCGGGCGGGCGCCCGGTCCCAGCGCGCCAGCACGGCGACGGCGACGCCGAACCCCGCCAGGCACCCGTGCGGGTAGTACCCGAGCGCGAGCATCCCCGCGAGCAGGACGGCCGGGGAGCACGCGAGCAGCACCCGCACGCGGCGCTGCCTCCCGGTCCCGCGGTGAGTGCGGCAGCGACCCCGGCGACCGCCACAGCACCGAGCACGACGGCCTCGGCGCCCCACCACGCGTGCAGCGGGGAGGCCTCGTCGGCGCCGAGGTAGCTCACGGGTGTCACCACCGCGCCGGTGAGCGTCGCGACGGCCAGGACCCGCCCGCCCCACCGCGCCGGTTGCAGAGCTACGAGCAGGGCCACGCCGATCGTGAGGAACGACAACGCGGCCAGCGCGCCGACGACGACGTACGGGTCGCCCACCCACGCCCCGACGCAGCGGTACGGCTCGACCCCGGCCAGGGTGTCGACGACGGGCCACGAACAACGCATGGCGACGAGGGGAAGGGTCAGCAGCGCCCACGCGGCGCCACCGACGGCGAGTCCCGTCGCGAGCCGTGCCGAGGAGTCGAGGCGTGCCGTCCGCGCGCCCGACCCGGGCACGTCCGGCCAGGCACGCGGTTCCGCCCCGTCCGTGGCGGCCCGTCCGCTCGTGTCGCACCACTGCTCCGGTCGGTCGGGCCCTGGCCTGCTGCCGCGGGCATCGTCGCAGGTCGGCGCTCCGGGGTCAGTCCCCGAGACGGGTGGACCGACCTCCGTGAGCCGAAGGGCAGGCTCCGACCGGTGCTGCTCTCTCGCGGTGTGTGGGTGACTGGATTGCACTCTCACGCCCTGCGGGGGTGACTGGATTGCACTCTCACGGCCTGCGGGGTGACTGGATTGCACTCTCACGCCTGGGGGGTGGGGGCTGGATTGCACTCTCACGCCTGGGGGGTGGGGGTGGCCAGGCCGGTGCGGTAGGCCCAGACGACCGTCTGGAGGCGGTCGCGGGTGCCGAGCTTGGTCATCGCGCGGCCGAGGTGGGACTTCACGGTGGACGGCTCGACGAACAGGGCGTCGGCGATCTCCGCGTTGGACAGGCCCTGGGCGAGGAGCCGGACGATGTCGGTCTCGCGCGGTGTGAGGAGCTCCGCCTCGGGGCCCGGTGCGGGCGCGGGTCGACGGCGCGCGAACTCCGCGATGACGCGCCGGGTCACGGACTGGTCGAGCATGCCGTCGCCGCGGGCCAGCCGGCGGATCGCGTCGGCCAGGTCCGCGGGGTCGCAGTCCTTGAGGACGAACCCCTCGGCGCCCGCCTCCAGCGCACCGAAGACGTACTCGTCGAGGTCGAACGTCGTCACCACGAGCACGGCAGGCAGCGCGGCGCCGTCGCGCTCGGCGACGATCTGCCGGGTCGCGGTCAGCCCGTCGCCGCCCGGCATCCGCACGTCCATGCAGACGACGTCGGGCTGCGTCCGACGCACCACCGCGACGGCGTCCGGGCCGCTGGACGCCTCGCCGACGACCTCCAGGTCGCCGTAGTCCTCCAGCAGCACGCGGAACCCCGCGCGCACCACCGCCTGGTCGTCGACCAGCACCACCCGGATCACGCACCCACCGTCCCGTCGTCGCCCACCGGCTCACCCACCGTCCCGTCGTCGTGCCACGCCGCCCCGTCCACCGGCACCCGTAGCCGCACGCGCCACCCGCCGTCGTCCGTCGGCCCGGTGTCGAGCGTGCCGCCGACGAGCGCCGCGCGCTCCCGCATCACGGCGAGCCCCGCGCCGCCGTGCTCGCCCGGCGCGGGGCGGACGGCCGACAGCGGCGCGCCGTTGACGACGTCCAGCACCACCGCGTCGCGCGCGTGCTCCACGTGCACCCGCACCGGTGCGCCGGGGGCGTGCTGCCGAGCATTCGTGAGGGCCTGCTGCGCGACCCGGTAGACCGAGACGTCCGCGAGGGGCGGCAGCGCCTGCGGGGCGCCCACCTCCGCGAGCTCGACGGTGTCGCCCAGGTCCCGGGCGCCGCGCACCAGGTCCGGCAGCGCCGCGACGCCGGGGACGGGTGCGGTGCCGTCCTGCTGGTCGTCGCCGCGCAGCAGCCCGACCACCTGCCGGAGGCTGTCGAGCGTCTCGCGGCCCTGGTCGCGCAGCCACGCGGCCCCGGCACGGGCGGCGTCCGGGTCCCGTCCGACGAGCCGCTCGACGGCCGCCGCCTGCACGACCATGCCGGACAGGTGGTGCGCGGCGACGTCGTGCAGCTCGCGCGCGAGGCGGGCCCGCTCCTCGGCGACGGCGGACCGGACCCGCGCGTCGCGCTCGCGCTCGAGCTGGGCGGCGCGCTCCTGCACGAGCCGCAGGTGGTCGCGCCGGGTCGCCAGGTACGTCCCGATCAGCACGGCTGCGCCCCAGATCAGCAGGGACGACGCGCCGTGCTGCAGGACCGCGTCGCCGCCGGCCCCCCGGGCTGTGATCGCGACGGTCGTGCCGGCCGCCTCGGCGAGCGCGACCGCGCCGGCGACGCGCAGCGCCCGGCCCGTCGGCAGGTTCAGGCCGATCGTCGCGCCGGCGACGAGCGCCGCGACGGTCCGCACCGACACGTCGGGGGCGAGCGCCACGATCGCGACCTGGGTGCCCACCACCAGGGCGAGACAGGCGTCCAGCCGCACCCGCCGCAGCGCGAGGGCCAGGCTCTGCACCGCGACGACCAGCACGATCCACGGCAGGACGGCCCGCGCACCGGGGAGCTCGGCCGCGGCGGCCGTCATCGTCGCCAACGCGACGCCGACCATGAGCACCGTGACCGCGACCGCGAGCAGCAGGTCGCGCGCGGCGGGGCCGCGCACCCCGAGGCGTGACAGGCGCTCGGCCCACCACGCCTCGGGGGCGACGCCCCGGGGGCTCTCCATGTCGGACATCCTCGCGTGCCGACCGGCTCAGTAGGTGATGTTCGGTGACGTGAGCAGGAGCTCGTTCGCGGACCAGGAGACCGCGGCGAACGCGACGAGCAGGACGCCGGCCCCGGCGACGCGCAGCGGGCCGGTGCCGGCACGGGACTCCGCGACGAGTCGCCAGACGGCGGCGAGCAGACCCAGGACGCCGATCCACGTGAGTACCTGCACGACGCGGATGACGGACGTCGGGAAGTCGCCCTCGAGCTGCATGATGCTCATGGCGACGAACGCCCAGCCGGCGACCGCGAGGACGGCCGACGCGGACGCGACACGGGTGAGGGCACGGGGCAGGCGCAGCCGGGCCCGAGACGGTGACGCGGGGGACGGTGACGTGGAGGACGGCGACGCGGGGGAGGTGCCAGGCCCCGCGGAGTCGCGCACGGTGCGGCCCCGTACCTTGCGGACGACGGCGCCGGCGGACCAGGCCAGCAGACCCAGGAGGAGGACGACGACACCACCGAGGAGGGCGGGGACGGCCGCGCTGCCCGTCGCACTGACGGGCACGAGGGTCATCGCCGAGTCGTGGCCGATCAGCTCGACACGTCCCTCGTCGTCGGTCTCCACGACGAACCGCCGGTCGCCGCCGACCTCCTGGTACACCCACGGCTCGATCTCCTCGTACAGGAGCGGGTGGACCGACGTGACGCCCGGCGGCAGGAGCACGCGGTCACCGTCGACGACCTGCAGCTGCAGCGGCCGGACCAGGCTCACCGCGGACATGAACGTCGAGTGGAAGCCGCGGTTGCTCCGGTAGGAGCCGGCGACGACCTCGGCGTGCGCGGCGCGGGTCGCGTCGTCGACCTCCGACGTCGTCGGACCGTCGGCGGGCAGGTAGCGGTCGGTGAACGCGGCGAGCACCTCGTCGCGCAGCGCGTACGCGGACTGCCCGGGGCCGGTGCTGTTGAACGACACGAACAGCCCCGTGCCCTCGTCGGGCCACAGCCGCAGGTGCGTGTGGAAGACGTTGGTGTCGCCGCCGTGACCCACGGCACGAGGCCCGCGGCCGGTCTCGTCGAACCAGCCGAGGCCCATGCGCGGACCCGCGGCGAGCGCGCCGAGGCTGTCGGCGTCGAGCGCCGGCTCCTGCATGAGGCGGCGGGTCGCGTCGGAGAGGACGTCGTCCCCGTCGGCCTGCCGGCCCAGGTGCACGAGCATGAAGCGTGCCATGTCGGTCGCGGTCGCGCTCAGCGCCCCGGCGGGCGGCTGGCCGACGACCTCGAAGTCCGAGGGCGGGTCGTCGGACGTCGCGTACCCCTGCGACATCTGCCCGGCGAGGTCCTCGGGCAGCGGCTGCTCGAACGTCGAGGACGACATCCCGGCGGGGGCGAGGACGTGCTCGGCGACGTACTCCTCGAAGCGCTGCCCGCTGACGGCCTCGACGACGTAGCCGGCCAGCGCGTTGCCGTAGTTGGAGTACGCGGGGGTTGTTCCCGGCTCGAAGACCTGCTCAGGCGGGTCGATGACGAGGCTGGCCCGCAGGTCGGGGGCCTGGCCCGGGGCGCCGAACATGCCGCTGAGGCGCTCCTCGAAGCCGGAGGTGTGGGTGAGCAGGTGGCGCAGCGTCACGGGGTGGTCGAGGTCGAGGCCGAGCTGCGTGTACTGCTCGACGTCGGTGTCGAGATCGACCTGGCCGTCCTCGACGAGCTGCATGACGGCGGTGGCCGTGAACATCTTCGAGAGGGACCCGAGCCGGAACAGCGTGCCGTCGGGGTCGACGGGCGTCCCGGCGGCGACGTCGGCGACGCCGAACCCGCGGGCTGTGAGCATCTCGCCGTCGTGCACGACCGAGACGGTGGCACCGGCGACCTTCGCCTCCGCCAGCGCGTCGGGGAGCGTGTCGTCGAGCCACGCGTCGACGTCGGCCTTCGTCAGCCCGGCGGTGGAGGCGGGCTGGGGGGTGCGGGGCTCGGGTGCGGTCGCGGCGCCCCCGGCGCACGCGGTGAGCGTGGCGACGAGCGCCGCACCGGCGAGGGCGACGGCGGTGCGGCGCAACGGCCGCGTGGTGTGGCGCGGCTCGCGGTGCGGCGGCTCGGTGCGGCGTAGCGACGTGCCCATGGTGACCTCCTGCGTCGCGAGCGTCCGGACGGTTCCGGATCTCGGCCTCGCGACCTGCATCCATGCTGGTCAACGCAGGGGCGCCCGGTCTTGGGGCGCAGCGGGGAACCTCGGTTGCGACCTTGGGGGGAGGCCGGCCGCCCCAGGGCGTGCCGCAGGGGCGGCCCCCACCTACCCCCGCGGGTCGATCGGGAAGTTCTGGTCGAACACGTGGTCGGGGTCGTACGTGCGCTTGAGGGCGCGCAGCCGGTCGAGCGTGGGCTGCGGGAACGCCTCGAGCAGGCGCTCAGGACGCGGGTCGGTCTCGAAGGAGAGGTACAGGCCGTCCATGTGGGGGTGCGCGAGGCGGTCCCAGGCGTCGTCGAGGCCGGCGCGGGTGGAGCGCCCGGCGAAGGCGCTCACGACGAGCTCCTGGTGCCGGTGGGCGTACGCGGTGGCGTCCGGGGCCACGTCGTTGCCCGCGCCGCCCGTGGCGCGCAGCTGCATGAGCCCCGCCTCGCCCGAGCCGAGCAGCGCCGCGAGGTCCGCCGCGGCCGCGGACGTCATGGTCGGCAGCAGGCCGGACCGGGTGACGGGCGGCGCACCGCCGTCGTGGTGCTTGGCGACGGGCCCGACGACGCCCGAGTACGGCGTCAGGGACGCGCGCTGGTCGAGCACGGGACCGGCACCGAGCAGCTCCTCGAGCACGGTGACGGCCGACGTCGTGTCGTCGTCGGCCCACACGGTCATGGCCTGCGCGAGCGGCTGGCGCCCGCCGCCGCCGGCCTGCAGGTGCAGGAAGCTCGTGAGCTGCCGCGGCGCGTCCCGCACGGTGCGGCTCCAGCGCTCGACGAGCCCGGCGGGGTCCGACGCGTCGAACGTCATGGTCGCGTACACGACGTCGGGCACCTCGGCCGCCTCGATCTCGACCCAGGTGACGACGCCGAGGTTGGCGCCCGCGCCACGCAGCCCCCAGAACAGCTCGGGCTCGTGCTCCGCGTCCACCACGTGCACGGTCCCGTCGGCCGTGACGACCTCGTACGCGACGACGTGGTCGATCGTCAGCCCGTACGACCGTCCGAGCAGCCCGATGCCGCCCGTGGTCGCCAGGCCCCCGACGCCCACGCCGCCGTAGTCCCCGGACGAGATGGCCCACCCCCGCCGTGCGAGCGTCGCGGCGACCGTGCCCCACGTCGCGCCGGCGCCCAGCCGGACGCGTCGGGCCGCCTCGTCGACGACCGTCACCTGGTCGAGCGCGCCGACGTCGAGCAGCACGCCACCGTCGTTCGTCGAGCGGCCGGAGATGCCGTGCCCGCCGGAGCGCACGCCGAGCGGGCCGTGCTGCTCACGCGCCCAGCCGAGCGCGTCGACCACCTGGGGCGTCGTGCGGGGGAGCAGGACGACGCCGGGGGCACCGCGCCTCATGTACGTCGAGCGCAGCCCCGCGTAGGCGCGGTCGCCGGGCTCGACGGCGGTGACGTCGGACGGGACGGTGTCGTACGCGATGCCCTGGGCGCGCTTCGCGAGCGCGACCGCGCTGCGGACGGGTCCGGCGGCGGTGCCGGACGTCGCCCGCTCGGCCGCGACCGCGTCCCGCACGGCGGGGGCGACCTGCTCGGCGAACGTGCGGATCGTCCCCGGGTCGTCCGTGGCCAGGACGAACGTGCCGGTGCCGTCCTCGAGCGCGTACCGGACCAGTGCGTCGACCCACTGCTCGGGCGGGCCGTCGAGGCCGCCGCCGGGCGTCGGGGTGAAGCGTCCGCCGATGTTCAGCAGGCGGCGGATCTCGCGCGGGTCGCGTCCGGCGCCGGTCGCGGCCTCGTCGATGGTCGCGTTGGCGCGGCCCAGGTCGCCGGGCTGCATGTAGGCGAGCGACGGCAGCCAGCCGTCGGCCTTGCGCCCGACGAGCCGCAGCATGCGCGGCTTGTACGCACCGACCCAGATGCCGATGTCGTGCGCCGGGGCCGGTCCGCGCTTGGCGCCCGCGAGCCGGTGGTGCTCCCCGTCGACGCGCAGCGGACCGCGCCCGTCGGTGTCCCACAGCGCGCGGATGACGTCGATCGCCTCGTCCAGCGCGCCGACCGCCTCCCCGGGCGTGAGCCGCGGGACGCCCATGGCCTCGATCGCGTCCCAGAAGGCGCCCGCGCCCAGGCCCAGCTCGGCGCGTCCCCCGGAGAGCAGGTCCAGGCTCGCGGCGGCCCGCGCGAGGACCGCCGGGGGGCGCATCGGCACGTTGAGGACGTTGCCGGACAGGTGCACGCGTTGCGTGCGGGCGGCGACGTAGGAGAGCAGCGTCCACGTGTCGAGGAAGGACGGCTGGTACGGGTGGTCCTGGAACGTCACGAGGTCGAGGCCGACCTCTTCCGTGAGCACCGCGAGCTCGACCGGTGCCTGCGGGTCGGCGTTCTGCGGGGTGAGGAACGTGCCGAACTGCAGCTCGTGCCCGTAGTCGGTCATGACGGCGCCTCCAAGATCGTGTAGTGGGTAGATCATATGCACGACAGACGATCTACCGGAACGCGAGTATGCTGACGGCGTGACGGACACCACGACCCGCGCTGCCGCGCCCGCACCGGAGCGCCCCGCCGAGGACCTCGGCTGGCAGCTCGGCACGCTCCTGGCGCGCTGGCGCGACGGCGTCGCCGACGCCCTCGAGGGCATCCCGGCCGGCCCGCGCGGTTACCACCTGCTGCGCGTCGCCGCCGAGGCGACCGTCCCGCCGACCCAGGCGGCGCTCGCGAGCCACCTCGGCATCGACCGCACCGTCATGACCTACCTGCTCGACGACCTGTGCGACGCGGGCCTCGTCGAACGCTGCCCCGACCCCGCCGACCGCCGGGTGCGCCGCATCGCCGCCACCGCCACCGGGCGGTCGCTGCTGGCCGACGTCGAGGGCCGCATGGCCACCGCCGAGGTCGATGTGCTCCGCGGCCTGAGCGCGGGCGAGCGTGACACGCTGCGCACCCTGCTGGCGCGCACGACCGGGACCGCCGCGCCGGGCGAGGACCGCTGCGCCGTCGTCACCGGCTGACGCCGCCGGCCGTCGAGCAGGCGCAGGTCCTCCTGGTCGTCACGGCGACCCCCGGGACGCCCGACGACGAGCTGCGCCTGCCGGCCTCCCTGGGCCTGCGCCCGGTCCCGCGCGGGGGACCCCGGCGGAGGCGGTGGGGCCCACCTCCGCCGGGGAGATCGTCAGACGAACCGCCACAGGTGGTCGGCGGTGCCGCTGTCGTCCCACACCAGCACCTGGGCGCCCTGGCTGGTCGACATCCCGTCCACGCCGAGCACGCGCCCTGTCGCGCTCTGCAGCCGGAAGTACCCGCCGGAGCCGTACCGCAGCCGCCACCGCTGCGTGCTCGCGCCCGTGTCGGTGGTCGAGACCGCGCGCCCGCCGTTGCCCGTGCCGTCGACGGCCAGCACCTTGCCCGTGTGCTGGTTGCGCACGCGCAGCAGACCGTCGCCGCCGAGCACCGCGGTCCACAGGTGGTCGGCCGTGCCCGTGTCGCCCCACTGCAGCACGCGCGCGCCGTCGGCCGTCGACATGTCCGTGACGCCCAGCACCAGGCCGCTGTTCCGGTTCTGGATGCGGCGCGCGCCGGTGGGTACGACGCGCCAGCGGTTGTCGGTGGTCCCGTCGTCGCCGGTCATGACGGCCTGCGTGCCCTGCGCCGTGCCGTTGCCCTGCATGCCGAGCAGGCGCGACGTGTGCGCGTTGCGGACGCGGTGCGTGCCGTCGCCCGCGTCGAGCAGCGTCCAGCGGTGGTCGGCCGTGCCGGTGTCCCCCCACTGCAGGACGCGCGCGCCGTCGGCGGTCGACATGTTCTCGACGCCCAGCACCTTGCCGCTGTGGACGTTGCGCAGCTTGAGGCCGTCGCCGTCGGGCACCAGGACCCAGTCGTGGTCGGCGGACCCGTTGTCGGCCCACTGCAGCGCCAGGCCGCCGTCGGCGGTGGACATCGAGGCGATGCCGAGCACCAGGCCGCTGGCGGCGTTGACCAGGCGGTAGGGGCCGGACCCGCCCGTGGGCGTGCCGCCCGACCCGTCGGTGCGCCAGTAGACGGTGTAGTTGTGGCCGTGCGCGTCGTAGAACGGGCCGAGCGGCACGGCCTGACCGTCGGCGCGGGCCGTGAACGCGAGGGACGACGCGCTGCTGCGCGCGACGGACGCGACGTCCAGGGTCGGTGGCGCCGAGAGCGTCCGGTCGCCGTAGTTCCCGGACAGCACGACGGGACCGTAGAAGAGCGCGCCCGTGCGGGGGTCGTCGTTGGTCGGCTCGACGCGCACGCTCATGGGCAGCCGCACGCCCAGCGCGTCGCCCGCGGCCCACGTGCGCGTGACGGAGGCGTACGTGCCGGGCGTCGCCGTGACGCCCAGCGGTGCGCCGTTGAGCGTCAGGGACGCGCCGGTGGCCCACGACGGGATGCGCACGCGGAGGGTCCACGACCCCGCCGGGCTCCCGCCGACCGTGAGGGTGGTGGTGTCCGCCACGGGGTAGGACGTGGTCTGCGTGACCGTGAGGCCCCGCTCGGCCCACGTGAGGGTCGAGGCCATGAACAGGTTCACCGTGAGCGTCGTGCCCTCGAAGAAGTAGATCGAGTCCATGAGCTTGGTGCTGGTCTCGATGCCCGTGCCCTGGCAGCACCAGAACGTCGTGTACGGCGTCGAGAACGTGCCGCCGCCCCACGCCGGCCCGGAGGAGACGCCGCGCCGGCCGCCCGGGCGCAGCGGCGTGAAGTACGAGAAGCCGCCGAGCGGGTCGGTGGGGTTCTGCGCGCCGAGCAGGTGGTTGAGCAGCGCGCGCTCGTAGAAGTCGAAGTAGCGGGCGTCGTCGGGGTCGAGGGTCCACAGCTCACGCGTGAGCTTGAGCATGTTGTACGTGTTGCACTGCTCGCACGTGTCGTTGTCGAGGTACGTCGAGATCGCGTTCGCGGGACGGAAGTGCTCGGCCTCGCTGTTGCCGCCGATCGCGTAGGTGTGCGCCCCGACGGTGATCGCCCACGCGTTGCGCGCGACGTCGCGGTAGCGGGTCGTGCCGGTGGACTTGTACTCGCGCGCCGCACCCACCCACTTGGGCACCTGCGTGTTGGCGTGCGACCCGTTGAGCTGGTCGCGGTTGGCCGCGAGGGGGTCGAACGACGCGGCGTGGTCGAACCGCTGCGCGACGCGCAGCCAGCGGCTGTCGTCGGTCATGAGGTAGAGGTCCGCCAGCACGGCGTTCATGCCGCCGAACTCGACCCGCAGGCACGTCTGCATCTGCGCCTGCGACAGCCGTGCCGTGCGCGTGTCGACCCAGCCGGCGAGGCGCAGCAGCACGTCGCGGGCCTGCGTGCTGCCCAGCAGCCGCCAGACGTCGAGCAGGCCCGCGAGCGTCTTGTGGATGGCGTAGTAGGGCACGTTGCCGTTGCCGGTCCCCGTCTCGGCGACCGTGAGCTCGGACTCGGGGAATCCCGACAGGTACCCCGTGGCGAACCCGGCGGCGCCGTTGTTGTCCTGGCAGCGGGCCAGCCCGGCGACCATCGTCGTGGCCTTGTCGCGGCACGTCGTGTCGCCCAGCACGGCCCACGCCTGGGCCCAGGCGGTGAGGAAGTGCCCCTGGCTGTGGCTGCGGAAGGGGAAGGTCGGGGCCTCCCACCCGCCCAGCGGCTGGGCGTTCTGCGTCGACAGCCGGTGGTTGGCACGGAAGCTGTACAGCAGGCGGTCGACGTCGACGCTGCGCAGGTAGGCCAGCGTGCGGTCCTGGTTCTGGGTCCAGCGGCTCGCGGCCAGGCGCACCTGGCCGAGCTCGAAGGGTCGCGCCCGGGTGCCGATCTCCGCGCGGGCCAGGGGCGTCTCGGCGGCGAGGGCCCGGGGGAGCGGCCCGAGGTGCGGCCCCGCCGCGACGACGAGGCCGGCGGCACCGGCGAGCTGCAGGAGGCGTCGCCGGGTGAGCGGCACCCGAGGGTGGTCTGCGGGAGGTGGTGGCTGGGACATCGTCGGGACCTCTCCGTCGAGGCGGTGTGAACGATCACAACCGGGATGCCGGTGAACGTAACCCGGCGCGCGGTGGTCGTAAACGCCGTGGCGCGGACGAAACGCTTCGCAGTCCGCGACGGGGGGTTGCAGCCGGCGCGGTTCTATGGTTCATTAGTCGAGTAATGAACCAGACAACCGGCAGGAAGGGGTGACCGTGTTCGACGGACGCGACCCCGTGTACCTGCAGATCGCCGACCAGATCCGCCAGGACGTGCTCTCGGGAGCCCTGGCCGCCGAGGAGCAGGTCATGTCCACGACGCAGTACGCCACCACGTTCCGGATCAACCCGGCGACGGCGGCCAAGGCGTTCGCGCAGCTCGTCGACGAGGGCGTGCTCTACAAGCGCCGGGGCGTCGGGATGTTCGTCGCCCCCGGTGCCCGCGAGCGGCTGCTCGCCGACGCCCGCGAGTCCTTCTTCACCGACAGCGTCGACCCGGTGGCCGACGCCGCCCGCGTCCTGGGCATCGACGTCGAGGACGTCGTCGCCCGGCTCCGCGCCCGCGCGGCCACCGCCCCGGCGCCCACCACCACCACCGACGGACCCCAGGGAGATGCACGATGACCGCGACGACCACCGGCTGGGGCGTCGAGCTGCAGGGCGTCACGCAGCGCTACGGCGACGTCGTCGCGCTCGACGACGTGACGCTGACGATCCGTCCCGGCACCATCACCGGCCTGCTCGGGCGCAACGGCTCCGGCAAGTCCACGCTCGCCGGGCTGGTGGCCGCGTTCCGTCGTCCGACCGCCGGCCGGGTCCTCGTCGACGGCGAGGACCCGTGGGAGAACGAGCGCGTCGTGCCCGGCGTGTGCTTCGTCCGCGAGTCGGGCGACGTGCTGGACGACTACTCGCTGAAGGACAACCTCGCGTACGTCTCCGGTGCGCGCCCGACGTTCTCGCACGAGCTCGCGGGCGAGCTCATGGACCTGTTCGAGCTCGAGCCGCAGCGCAAGCCGTCCAAGCTCTCGCGCGGCAAGAAGTCCGCCTTCGGCATCGTGCTCGGCCTGGCGTCGCGCGCGCCCCTGACGATCCTCGACGAGGTCCACCTGGGGCTCGACGCGCCCAGCCGGTACGCGTTCTACGACACGCTGCTCGCGGACTACGCCGAGCACCCGCGCACCCTGGTGCTGTCCAGCCACCTGATCGACGAGATCGAGCGTCTCCTCGAGGACGTCGTCGTGCTCGACCGTGGGCGCGTGCTGGTCACCCAGGACGCCGAGAGCCTGCGCGCCGAGGGTGTGTCGGTCACCGGTCCGGCGACCGCGGTGCAGGAGTTCGTCGCCGGGCGCGAGGTGCTCGCGACCCAGCGGCTCGGCGGCACCGTCCAGACGACCGTGCGCGGCGCACTCGTGGAGGGCGACGTGCGCCGCGCACGGGAGGCCGGGGTCGACCTCGGCCCCGTCCCGCTGCAGGACCTGTTCGTGCACCTGACGGACCCGAACCGCACGGGCGCGTCGTCGTCCCGCGCACGCCAGGAGGTCGACCGATGACCACCGGCACCACCGCACCCGCGCGCACCACGACACCCGTCGCGCACACCGTGCGTCGGCTGGGTGCCGCCCTGCTCGTCATGGCCGGGTGGTTCTGGGGGATCGCGGTGGCCGCGATCACGGTCGCCAACGTGGTCGCCTGGCTCGTCACCGGCCGCGTGGACGTGTCCATCGCCGTGTACGCGCGTCAGGGCTCGCTGTGGTTCCCGTTCTCGCTGGCGATCATGCTCGTCGCCGCCTACCTGCGGGTCCACGTCGCGGCCGGCATGACGCGGCGCACGTTCGTCCGCGCCGCCGTGCTCGTCGAGGTGACGGCCGGTCTGGCGTACGCGGCGATCCTCACGGCCGTCATCCTGGCCGAGCGGGCCGTCCACAGCGCGCTCGGGTGGGACGCGACGATCACCGAGATCCAGCTCACCGACGAGTCGTCGCCGTTCTGGCTGCTGTTCCTCGACCTCGCCGTGCCGTTCGTCCTCGGCAACCTGTCGGGCCTGCTGGTCGGGATCGTCTACCAGACGCGCGGCGGGTGGTGGGGCACCCTCACGCTGCCGCTGACGGTCGGCCCGGTCGCCGTCTCGCAGTACGTCGCAGGGGCGCGGCTGGTCGACCTGCCCGGCGTGTGGACCACGACGCCCGGAGGTGACATGGCGCTCGCCGTCGGCATCGGTGCCGCGCTGGGGGTCGTGATGCTCCTGGTGTTCGCCACCCTGACCCGGCGCGCCCAGCTCGCGTCGAACGCCTGACCCACCCGCTCGACCCGGAAGGAGGAGACGATGACCACCACCGACGTGACCCGTCCGTCGCCGACCCTGAACACCGTGCAGTCGCTGAGCCGGACCGTCCTGCGCCTGGCCGCCTGGTTCTGGGGCCTCGCGGTGGCCGGCGTCGCCGTCGCGACGCTCGTCGTGTGGCTCGTCGACGGCGAGGTCGACCAGCTCATCGCGGTGCTCGCCCTCCAGGGCGGGATCTGGTTCCCGTTCTCCCAGGCCATCGCGGTCAGCGGCACCTACCTCGTGGCGCACGTCGCCGCGGGCATGACGCGTCGCACGTTCGTCCGGGCGGCGCTCGTCGTCGCCGTCGTCACGGGGGTCGGCTACGCGGTGGCCCTCGGGCTGCTCGTCCTCGCGGAGCGTGCGCTCCACCTGGCCCTCGGCTGGGGCGTCCACATGGCGACCGTCGGCCTGCCGGTGGGTGACCCCTCCGTCGGTGACCTCCTCGTCGCCCTGGTCGCGCTCGTCGTGCCGTTCGCCCTGGCCAACGTCGCCGGGCTGCTCGTGGGGATCGTCTACCAGCGGCTGGGCGGCCTGTGGGGCACGCTCGCCCTGCCGTTCACGGTGGGACCGCTCGCGCTGGTCCTCTACGTCCTGCCGTTCGTCCCGTTCCTCGGTCTGCCCGAGGGCGGCCCGCGGATCGCACTCAGCGCCCTCGTCGGCGTGCTCCTCGCCGCGGCCTGCGCCGCCGTGTTCGCGACGCTCGCGCGCCGCACCCAGCTCGCCTCGACGACCGGCTGAGCCCACCGCCGCCCACCGCGGCACGACCCGCCACCGCTCACGGAGCCGGCAGCTGCCGTCTCCGCGGCACCCCACACCCTCGCGCCGAGCGGCGCACCACCCTCGAGGAGGCGCACCATGAGCTCCACCCCGGTCATCCTGGCCGAGCACCTGCGCAAGTCCTACGGCACCACCCACGCGGTCCGCGACGTCTCCCTGTCGGTCGAGCGCGGCGAGATCTACGGCATCCTGGGGCGCAACGGCGCGGGCAAGACGACGACGGTCGAGATGATCGCCGGTCTGCGCCGCCCCGACGGCGGCACCGTCAGCGTCCTCGGGCTCGACCCCACGACGCAGGCCGCCGCGCTGCACGAGAGGGTCGGGCTGCAGCTGCAGGAGTCGGCGCTGCCCGACCGGCTGCGCGTCCAGGAGGCGCTCGAGCTGTACGCGTCCTTCTACGCCGCCCCGGCGGACCCGGCGGACCTGCTCGACCTGCTCGGGCTCACCGCCAAGCGGGACGCCGCGTTCAAGGACCTGTCCGGCGGGCAGAAGCAGCGGCTGTCGGTCGCGCTCGCGCTCGTCGGCCGGCCCGAGCTGGCGATCCTCGACGAGCTGACGACGGGACTCGACCCGCACGCCCGCCGCGAGACGTGGGCGGTCGTCGAGGCGATCCGCGACGCCGGGGTGACGATCGTGCTCGTCACGCACCTCATGGAGGAGGCGGAGCGGCTGTGCGACCGCATCGCGCTCATCGCGGCAGGACGCGTCGCGGCGGTCGGGACGCCCGACCAGATCGTCGAGCTCGCGCAGGGGGAGCACGTGCTGCGCGTGCGTCCCGAGGTGCCGGTCGCCGACGGTGTGCTGCTCGGCGCGCTCGCGGGGGTCCCCGGGGTGCGCGAGGCGGTGGTCGAGGACCGTGCGCTGGTGGTGCGCGGCGGCGGTGCGCTCGTCCAGGGCGTGCTCGTCGCGCTCGCCCGCCACGGCGTCACGACGCACGACGTCCGTCTGGAGCGCGCGTCCCTCGAGGACGCGTTCGTCTCCCTCACCGGTGCGCAGAGCGCCGAGCCCGAGCTCGCCACGACCACCGCGGAGGTGTGACATGACCACGACCCCGACCCCCACCACCACGCCTGCTGCTGCACGACGCGGCGCCCTGGCCCCCGCACCTGCCGCGACGCACCGCCGCGGTGGCGCGCTCGTCCGCATGATCGTCGCCGAGGCGCGGCTGCTGATCCGGGACCCGGCCGCGGCGTTCTTCTCCCTGGGCTTCCCCGTCGTGCTGCTCACGGTGCTGGGGCTCGTGATGCCCTGGGCGGACGACCCCTTCAGTGACCAGGACCCGCTGCTCGCGCAGATCACCGCCATCACGGGGTACACGCCCATCGTGCTGAGCCTCGCGATCGCGACGATCGGCCTGTCGAGCTTCCCGGTCACGGTGGCCACCTACCGGCAGCGTGGCGTGCTGCGCCGGCTCTCGACGACACCGGTCGGGCCGTCGCGGCTGCTGGTCGCGCAGGTGCTGGTCAACCTCGCGGCGCTCGTGGTCGCGGCGGCGCTCGCGCTCGTGTCGGCCGTCGTCGTGCTCGACATCGAGCTGCCGCGCCAGCCGTGGACCGTCGCGCTGGCGTTCCTGCTCGCGGTGCTGTCGGTGTTCGGGCTCGGTGCGCTCATCGCGGCCCGGGCGGCGACGACGGGGGCGGCGAACGGGCTGGGCATGACGGCCTACTTCATCAGCCTGTTCTTCGCCGGCGTGTGGATGCCGCTGCCCATCATGCCGGAGGTCGTCCAGACGATCGCCACGTACCTGCCGCTCGGCGCCGCCACCCAGGCGATGACCGACGCGTGGGTCGGTGCGCCGTTCCCGACGCAGCAGATGGTCGTCATGGCGCTGTGGGCGGCGGTCGCGACGCCGCTGGCGGTGCGCATCTTCCGCTGGAGCTGAAGGAGCGAACGTGCCCCGACGGCGCGTCACCCCACCGGGTGGCGCGCCGTCCGCGTGCGGCCGGTCTGGTCGCGCTCCCACGAGGTCCCGTCCCTAAGCGTTTCGCCACCTGGACGGCGCACGCGCGCGTGAAGAGAGTGAGCGACGTCCAGACCGCTCGCCGCGGTGCGCGATGCCGCGCCACCGGCCCGCGGTCCGTTCCTTCTCGCAGGACTGGCGGCGGCACCGAGGCCGCCGGCAGGTTCCACGGCGGCACCGAGGCCGCGCGTGGTCGACGCCAAGAAAGGTACGGAAGATGTCCTCAAGCACCCGACGGCGTGCCGTCAGAGCGGCCTGGGCCGTTCTGACAGCCACGTCGCTCGTGGCCGTGGCAGGCGCGCAGGCCGCGTCCGCCCTCGCCGGGCCCACGGCGCAGGTCGCGCCCGCAGCGGTCGTGGTCGACTCCGAGTACGCGGAGCGGTTCCTCGAGCAGTACGACAAGATCAAGGACCCCGCCAACGGGTACTTCAGCCCTCAGGGCATCCCCTACCACGCAGTCGAGACCCTCATGGTCGAGGCCCCGGACTACGGGCACATGACGACGTCCGAGGCGTACAGCTACTGGCTGTGGCTCGAGGCGCTGTACGGCCAGGCGACGGGAGACTGGGACCCGCTGAACGAGGCCTGGGTCAACATGGAGACGTACATGATCCCCCAGCAGGCGGATCAGCCCACGAACTCCTTCTACAAGGCCGACGCACCGGCCAGCTACGCCTCGGAGTACAACCACCCGAGCAACTACCCGTCGCAGATCGGCAGCAGCGGCAGCGTCGGCAAGGACCCGATCGCGGCCGAGCTGCGCGCGACGTACGGCAACAACGACATCTACCAGATGCACTGGCTGGGCGACGTCGACAACATCTACGGCTTCGGTGCCGCGCCCGGCCCCGGCTGCCAGCTGGGCCCGGACCACGAGGGCATGTCGCTCGTCAACACCTTCCAGCGCGGCCCGCAGGAGTCGGTGTGGGAGACCGTCCCGCACCCCACGTGCGACGACTTCACGCACGGCGGGCCGAACGGCTACCTCGACCTGTTCACCGGTGACGCGTCGTACGCCAAGCAGTGGAAGTACACGTCGGCGTCCGACGCCGACGCGCGCGCCGTCGAGGCCGTCTACTGGGCCAACAAGTGGGCGACCGAGCAGGGCAAGGCGGCGGACGTCGCGGCGACCGTCACCAAGGCCGCCAAGCTCGGCGACTACCTGCGCTACACGCTGTTCGACAAGTACTTCAAGACCATCGGCTGCACGTCGCCGAGCTGCCCCGCCGGGTCCGGCAAGGAGAGCGCGCACTACCTGCTGTCCTGGTACATGGCCTGGGGCGGCGCGACCGACTCGAACGCCGGCTGGGCGTGGCGCATCGGCTCGTCGCACGCGCACTTCGGGTACCAGAACCCGTTCGCGGCGTGGGCCCTGGCCAACGACCCCAAGCTGACGCCGAAGTCGGCGACCGCCAAGGCGGACTGGACCAAGGCCGCCGAGCGTCAGGTCGAGCTCTACCAGTGGCTGCAGTCGTCCAACGGCCCGATCGCCGGTGGCGCCACCAACAGCTGGGACGGTGCGTACGCGCAGCCCCCGGCCGGCACGCCGACGTTCTACGGCATGGCCTACACCGAGGCGCCCGTCTACAACGACCCGCCGTCGAACCAGTGGTTCGGCATGCAGGCGTGGGGCGTCCAGCGGCTCGCCGAGCTCTACTACGAGACGGGCAACGCCAAGGCGAAGACCGTCCTCGACAAGTGGGCCGCGTGGGTCGTCGACCACATCGAGACGGACGGCGCCGACTGGTCCGTCCCGTCCGAGCTGACGTGGTCGGGCAAGCCCGACACCTGGAACCCGACCAACCCGGGCTCCAACTCCGGTCTGACCGTCACGATGAAGAGCTCCGGCCAGGACGTCGGCGTCGCCGGCGACACCGCCCGTGCGCTGCTGTTCTACGCGGCCAAGTCGGGCAACACCGAGGCGCGTGACACCGCCAAGGACCTGCTTGACGCGATCTGGGACAACAACCAGGACTCCCTGGGCGTCTCCTCGGTCGAGACCCGCAAGGACTACCAGCGGTTCGACGACGTCTACACCGCGGGTGGCAACGGCATCTACATCCCGTCCGGCTGGTCGGGCACCATGCCCAACGGCGACGAGGTCAAGCCCGGTGTGTCGTTCCTCGACATCCGGTCCTTCTACAAGCAGGACCCGCAGTGGGCGAAGGTCCAGGCGGCGCTCAACGGCGGGGCCGACCCGCAGTTCGAGTACCACCGGTTCTGGGCGCAGACGGCCATCGCCGGTGCGCTGTCCGACTACGCGCGCCTGTTCGAGGACGCGGGCCCGGGCGAGGACCCCACGGCCACGCCGACGCCGACCGTGACGCCGACGCCCACGGTGACGCCGACGGTCACGCCGACGCCCACCGTGACGCCCACGCCGACGGTCACGCCGACGCCGACGTCGAGCCCGACGCCGACGCAGAACCCCACGGCGTCCTGCTCGGTGAGCTACACGGCGAACAGCTGGAACACCGGCTTCACGGCCTCGGTGAAGGTCACGAACCGCGGGACCACCGCGCTGAGCGGCTGGAACCTGAAGTTCACGTTCGCCAACGGCCAGCAGGTCCAGCAGGGCTGGAGCGCGACCTGGTCGCAGTCCGGCTCGACCGTGACGGCCACGAACGCGGCCTGGAACGGCACGCTGGCACCGGGTGGCTCGGTGGACATCGGCTTCAACGGCTCGCACTCCGGGACGAACAACGCCCCGACGTCGTTCACGCTGAACGGCGCGACCTGCTCCTAGTGGTGACAGGTCGTCGCAACCCGTCGTGACCCCATGCGCGACGGGGGAGGGGCCGGTCCCGGGCACACGCCCGGGGCCGGCCCCTCGTCGTCGGGGTAGGGCTGGCCCTACCTCACGACGTGGGTGGGCACAGCAGCGCCGGGCCGGGCGCGGCGCCTAACGTCGACGGCATGAGCACAGCCGGCGACCACGTCGCCCCCCCGCCCCTCCTGGACGACCCCCCGGTCGCCGACGACGTCCCTGTCGTCGACGACGTGCGGGCCGTGGCGCCGATGCTGACGGGCGGCCGCGCGCTCGCCCTGGCCCCGGTCTCGGGTGCGACGTGGGCGGGCGCCGGGCAGCTCGTCATCGCGGCGGCCGTGAGCCTGGCGGCCGCGATCGTCGCGGTCGTCGGCGTCGCCACCGGCGTCGGTCTCGCCGTCGTCGTGGTCGGGGTGCCGCTGCTCGTCCTGACGCTCGTGCTCGCCCGCGGGTACGGCGCGGCCGAGCGGGCCCGCCTGCGCGCCCAGCTCGGCGTCGTCGTGCCGCCCCCTGCCCCTGGCCCCGGTGCCCCGTACCGCCCGCGGTCCTGGTGGCCGTGGTTGCGCGACGCCCGCGCGTGGTCGGCCGTCGCGCACGCACTCGTCGCGTCCGTGCTGACCTGGACCGCGGGGCCCGTCGCGCTGAGCCTGGCGGCGTTCGCCCTGGTCGTCCCCGTGGCGCCGTTCGCCGGACGCACCAACGGGGTCCACCTCGCGCTGCTCGTCCCCGTGGCGCTGGTGGCGGCCTGGGCGGCGGCGCTCGTCGTGCAGCTCGCGACGTTGGCACAGGTCCGGCTGACCCGCGCGCTGCTGGGTGCACGGTCCCGTGCCGAGGCGGAGCGCGCCGCGCGCGCCGCCGAGCAGCGGGCGACCGTCGCCGAGGGACGTGCCGAGCACCTGCGCGAGACGCGCTCGGCGGCCGTCGTCGCGGCCGACGACGAGCGGCGCCGCATCGAGCGGGACCTGCACGACGGCGCGCAGCAGCGGCTCGTCGCGCTCGGCGTCGAGCTCGGTGTCGCGCGCCGCACCGCCGCGCACGACCCCGCGGCCGCTGCGGCAGCCCTCGACGCGGCGCACGGTGAGGTCAAGGAGGTGCTCGCCGAGCTGCGCGACCTCGTGCGCGGCGTGCACCCCGCCGTGCTCACGGACCGTGGCCTGGACGCCGCGCTGTCGGCGCTCGCGGCGCGCTGCCCGGTCCCCGTCGACGTCGACGCGGACGGCGTGGGGCCCGGGGTCGGGCCGCAGGCGCAGGCCGCCGCGTACTTCGTCGTCGCCGAGGCCCTCACCAACCTCGCCAAGCACGCGACGGCGTCGCGGGCGGTGGTCCGCGCCGACGTGCACGGTGACCGGCTGCGCGTCGAGGTCCGCGACGACGGCGCCGGTGGCGCGCACGCCGCGCCCGGGGGCGGGCTCGACGGCCTGCGCCGCCGCGTCGAGGCGCTCGACGGCACGTTCGACCTGGTCAGCCCCGCCGGTCGGGGCACCGTGCTCACCGTGGAGGTGCCGTGCGCATCGTGATCGCCGAGGACTCGGTCCTCCTGCTCGACGGGTTGACCCGTCTGCTCACGGCCGAGGGCCACGCCGTCACCGGCTACCGCACGGCCGACGAGCTGGTGGCCGCCCTGGGCGACCCCGCCGCCGACCTCCCCGACGTGGTCGTCACCGACGTCCGCATGCCCCCGACGCACACCGACGAGGGCCTGCGCGCCGCCGTCCACCTGCGGGGCCTGCACCCGCGGCTGCCCGTGCTGGTGCTCTCGCAGTACGTCGAGCAGCGGTACGCCCGGGAGCTGTTCGCCGCCGACGCCCGCGGCCTGGGCTACGTCCTGAAGGACCGCGTGGCTGACGTGGACGACTTCCTCGCGGCGCTCGCCCGGGTCGCCGCGGGCGGCACGGCGCTCGACCCCGAGGTGGTCGCCCAGGTGCTGGCGCGGTCGCGGCAGGGCCTGTCCGACCTGCTCTCGCCGCGTGAGCGCGAGGTCATCGCGCTCATGGCCGAGGGCCGGTCCAACGCGGCGATCGCCGAACGGCTCGTCGTCGGCCTGCCGGCCGTGGAGAAGCACGTGACATCCATCCTGACCAAGCTCGACCTGCCCCCCGACGCCGACGACCACCGCCGCGTCCTCGCGGTGCTGCGCTGGCTCGAGGACGGCCCGACGAACGGAGCACGACCGTGACCGCGACACCCACCACCGACCTCTCGACGGCCCCGCCGCCGGCACGTTCCACCGCCCGACGCTCACCCGGCGGGCGGGCCCTGACCGTGGTGGGCGTCCTCGCTGCGGTGCTGGTGCTGCTCATCGGCGTGCTGCAGGTGGTCGCCTTGATGTTCACGAAGACGACGTCGGCGAGCGCGACGCTCGCCGCCACGGACGTCGTCGAGCTCGTCGCCGACGGCGAGGTCCGGGTGAGCGTGTCCCCGGACGACGACGTCCGGGTCGAGCGCGTCGCACGGTTCGCGTGGGGCGGGCCCCGCTACGAGGTCACGTCGGACGGCAACCGGACGGTCGTGCGGCACGAGTGCGTGGAGCTGAGGGCGATGAACTGCTCGGCGGAGCTGGTGGTCGACGTGCCGGAGGGCACCCACGTGGTGGTGCGCACCACCGACGGCGCGGTCCGCGTGGACGGGCCCGCCGGGAACGTCGAGGTGCGGGCGGCCGACGGCGACGTGCACGTGGCGGGCGCGCAGGGGACGCTGGACGTGCGGGGCGTCGACGGTGACGTGACGGTCCGTGGGGTCGGCGGCGACGTGGCGGTGGCGCTGGCGGACGGGGACGTGCGCGTCACCGACGTCGGTGGCGACGTCGTGGTCCGTGGGCGCGACGGGGCGACGTCCCTGGCGGGGGTGGCGGGCGACGTCGAGCTGCGGGCGACCGACGGTCGCGTCGAGGTCCGCGACGTGGGCGGTGCCCTCACGGCGAGCGTCACGGACGGCGACGTCCTCGTGGCGGCCGTCGGCGGTGACGTCGACGTGCAGGCGACGGACGGCGACGTGACCGTGCACGGCCCGGGCGAGCCGGTCGCGCTGAGCATCAGCTCCAACGGGGAGCAGCGGGTCGAGGGGCCGACGGACCCCGACGCGGACGTGCGTGTCGACCTGCGGACCGTCGACGGCGACGTGGCGTACCTGGAGCCGGAGGCCTGACCTTCCCACGGGGTCGGTGTGGGGTGTCGCCGCCGTGCGGCGGCACCCCTCACTCGCCCGTGGACTCGCGGGTGACGATGCGGAACGCCGCCTTGTGCAGCCGCGGCGGCCGCAGCGCGCGGCTGCCCTCCTCGATCCGTTCGACGAGCATCGCGACGGCCGTCTCGGCGATCTCCTCGCGGCCGGGGTCCACGCTGGTCAGCGAGGGTGTGGTGAAGCGGCCGTCGGCGATGTTGTCGAACCCGATGACCGCGACGTCGTCCGGCACGCGGCGGCCCGCCTCGGCGAGGGCGCGCAGCACGCCGATGGCCAGGCTGTCGTTGAGGGCGAGGATCGCGTCGAACTCGACGCCGGACGCGAGCAGCTCGCGGGTCGCCTCGACGCCGTTGATCGGGTGCCACGGCGCGACGGCGCGCTCGAGGCGCCGGTCCTCCGGCAGGCCGGCGACGGCGAGCGCCTCGCGGTACCCCCGCACACGCAGGTCGGAGGGGCGCATCTGGCCGGTGCGCTGGTCCGGGTGCGCTCCCACGACCGCGATGCGTCGCCGTCCCAGGGCGGCCAGGTGCTCGACCGCGGCCCGTGCGCCCTCGACGTTGTGCATCGTGACGTGGTCGTTGGGGCCTCCGAAGATGCGCTCACCGAGCAGCACGAGGGGGTAGGTCACGTCGTCGAGGAGGCCACGGTCCTCGGTGCCCAGGTGCTCGGGGCTGAAGAGCATGCCGTCGGTCTGCCGCAGGCCGTTCGCCAGCACGTCCATCTCGTGCGCGCGGTCCGCACCGGCCTGGCCGATGATCACACCGAGGCCGCGACGCTCGGCGGCGGCGATCACGGCGTCGGCCAGCTCGGCGAAGTAGGGCTGGCGCAGCTGGGGCACGGCGAGCCCGATGACGCCGGTGCGGCCGGACCGCAGCCCGCGCGCCGACAGGTTGGGCCGGTAGCCCAGGTCGGCGATGGCCTGCTGCACGCGCGCCCGGGTCTCGGGGCGGACGTGCGGGTGGTCGTTGACGACGTTGGAGACCGTCTTGTTCGAGACGCCGGCGCGCTGCGCGACGTCGTGCATGGTCACCTTCACGCCCGCTGCTCCGTGCTCTGGCTCGTCGGTCGGGCGTCCGCCGGTGCGATCCGCGCGCGGGTCGCCGTCCGGAGCAGGCTCCGCGTGGTCTCCATGCCGGAGAGGTTGACAGATCCCGACCGCGGACGCAATAGTGGCGCAGCGGTTACGACGTCGTAAAACGCCAGGTCAGCGCTGTATATCGTCATAGTCGACGAAGCGCAGTGCCACATGTGGTGAAACGTCCGACTCAGGACGCGGTGCCCGGTTCGACACAGCCGTCGAGCGCGCAGGTCCCGTCCTGACTGGCAGGAGGAGTGAAGTGGCACAGCTGAAAGAACTCTCGGCGCCGCCCAGGACGCCGGTCGTGCACCGGCTCAAGGGGTTGCTCTACTCGCAGCGCCTGGCCCCGTACTTCTTCATCGCCCCGTTCGTCATCACGCTGCTCGCGTTCTGGGCCGTGCCGCTCGTGCGGACCTTCGTGATGAGCACGCAGAGCGTGATGTTCGGCGAGGCCAGCTTCATCGGCACCGACAACTACGAGCGGCTGTGGCGCGACCGGATCTTCTGGCAGGCCATGTACAACAGCGCGCGCTACATGGTGCTCACGCTCGTCATCCTCATCCCCGGCCCCCTGCTGCTCGCGACCGTCATCAGCTCCCGGCTCGGCTCCGCACGGCTCAAGGGCTTCTTCAAGGCCTCGCTGTTCGTGCCCGCGCTGACGTCCGTGGTCGTGGCCGGCATCATCTTCCGGCTCATGTTCTCCGAGTCGAGCACCGGCCTCGTCAACGAGGTGGTCACGTGGTTCGGGGCGGACCCGGTGCGCTGGTTGCGGACCGACCTGGGGGGTCTCGTCGCGCTGCTGGCGCTGGCCACCTGGCGGTACACCGGCGTCAACATCCTCTACTTCCTCGCGGGGCTGCAGTCCATCCCCGACGAGTACTACGAGGCGGCATCCATCGACGGTGCCGGCAAGGTCCGGCAGTTCTTCTCCATCACGCTGCCGAACATCAAGCCGACCATGGTCTACGTCACGACCATCAGCATCTACGGCGGCCTGGCGATGTTCCTCGAGAGCTTCATGCTCTACGCCGGCAACGCCTCCCCGAACAACCAGGGCCTGACGGTCGTCGGCTACCTGTACCGCCGCGGCATCGAGGAGAACGACCTCGGGTACGCCTCCGCGGTCGGGGTGGTCCTGCTCGTCGTGATCATGGCGATCAACCTCACCTACCTGACCCTCACCGGCACGTTCAAGAAGGAGGAGTCCCGATGAGCGCGCCGATCTCGCCGTCGACCACGGCCGACCCGTCGACGGGACCCGAGGCCGTCGACGTCCGCCCCCGCACGAGGTACCCCCTGCCGCGGGCGCTGTTCGTCACGGTCCAGAGCGTCTTCCTCCTCACCATCGCGTTCATCGTCCTGGTGCCGCTCGTCGCGATCTTCGCCGGCACGTTCCAGGACGGCGGCGAGATCATGCGCAACGGCCTGCGGCTCGACGTCGACCTGAGCACGTTCTCGTTCGAGAACTACGCGATGCTCTTCACCGACTCGGGCCTGTACTTCCGGTGGTTCGCCAACTCGGTGGGCCTGACCCTCGTGCAGGTCGCCGGCACGCTGCTCGTCAGCTCGTTCATCGCGTACGGGTTCGCGATGTACGACTTCAAGGGCAAGAACGTCGCGTTCGTCTCCGTGCTGCTGCTCATGACCGTCCCCTTCGAGATCATGATGCTGCCGCTCTACGTCATGGTGAACGACCTCGGCCTCGCGGACTCCTACTCGGTGATCGTCATCCCGTTCCTCGCGGCCGCCGTCACGATCTTCTTCTTCCGCCAGTACTTCCTGGGGATCCCCAAGGAGCTCCTCGAGGCGGGGCGCGTCGACGGCGTCACCGAGTTCGGCATCTTCTTCCGCGTCGTCCTGCCCATCGCGCGTCCCGCGATGGCGGCCATGGCGATCCTCAACGGCATGGTCACGTGGAACAACTTCCTGTGGCCGCTGCTGGTGCTGCGCTCGGCCGAGAAGTTCACGCTGCCGATCGGCCTGAACACCCTCCTGACGCCGTACGGCAACAACTACGAGCTGCTGATCATCGGCTCGTTCTTCTCCCTCCTGCCCGTTCTCGTCCTCTTCCTCTGCTTCCAGAGGTTCTTCGTCGCCGGCATGACGGCGGGGGCGCTCAAGGGCTGAACGCCCACCGCACCAACTAGGAATGGAGTCACAACCATGGCTGGACCACGCAGGTACCTGCCGCTCGCAGCAGCGGGCCTCGCAGGCGTGCTCATGCTGTCGGCATGCGGCGGCGGCGGTGGCTCGGACGAGCCCGCAGCCTCGCCCGCCGACGGTGAGGCGACCAAGCTCGACATGTGGGTGTTCGCCGAGCTCCACGCGGACTACTACGACCAGATGGCCGAGGAGTGGAACGAGCAGAACCCGAACCGCCCGGTCGACCTCGACGTGACCGTGTACCCGTACCAGGACATGCACAACAAGCTGCAGCTGGCGGTCAACTCGGGATCCGGCCTGCCCGACGTCGTCGACATCGAGGTCAACAAGTTCTCCAACTTCGTGTCCGAGGACGGCCGCACGCCGCTCATGGACCTCTCCGAGGCGGCCGGCCCCTACAAGGACGACGTCGTCCAGGCCCGGCTCGACCTGTACAGCCGCGGGGACAAGATCCTCGGCTTCCCGATGCACGTCGGGGCCTTCGTCACCTTCTACAACGCCGCCCTCCTCGAGGAGGCCGGGATCGACTACACGACGATCAAGACCTGGGACGACTTCAAGGAGGCCGGTGTCACGTACAACCAGGCCACCGGCAAGGCGTTCGGCATCGCCAGCACCACCGTCAACTTCGTCGAGCCGCTCATCGTGGCGCAGCTCGGAGGCAACTTCTTCGACGAGGACGGCGGCCTGGCCGTGAACAGCCCCGAGGTCGTCGAGGCGCTCGCGATGCAGCAGGACATGCTGGACGCCGGGGCCATCTCGACCATCCCCGGTGGTGGCCCTGACGACGAGCAGGCGTTCGGTGTGATCAACAGCGGCGAGTACGCCGCCGTCGTCTACCCCGCCTGGTACACGTCGCGCTTCGTCGACTACATGCCCGACCTGGCCGGTGACGTCGCGATCGCGCCGGCCCCCGTGGTCGACGGTGGCGAGGTCGCCACGATCGGCGGCGGCGGCACCGGCACGGCGGTCATCGAGTCGTCGCCCAAGAAGGACTTCGCGGCGGAGTGGCTCGCGTTCGCCAAGCTGTCGCCCGAGGCGAACGTCGCCGTGTGGCAGGTGCTCGGCTTCGACCCCGTCAACATGTCGGTGTGGGAGGACGAGGCCGTCACGAAGGACCCGGAGAACAAGTTCAACAAGTACTTCCGGACGAACCTGTTCGACGTGCTCAACGAGGTCAAGGACGGCATCGGCCACTTCGACGGGTTCACGAACCCGAACCTGCCGACGCTCAACAACGTCTTCACGACCACCACGCTGACCGAGGTGTACGAGAACGGCGTGGAGCCGCAGCAGGCTCTCGACCAGGCGCAGAAGGACCTGGAGAACCAGGTCGGCAAGTAGTCTCGCCCGCCCCGGGCTCCGGCACGTGCCGGAGCCCGGGGCGTACGTCATACCCGCGCCCGACAGGCGGCCACCCGCCGCCGGGCGTCCATCCATCACAGGAGTAGCAATGCAGAGCGGCAAGCTGTCGATCGATCCCGCCTTCGTCGTGGCGCCCGTCAACCGCCGGGTCTTCGGATCGTTCGTCGAGCACATGGGGCGGTGCGTGTACGGCGGGCTCTACGAGCCGGGCCACCTCACGGCGGACGAGGACGGCCTGCGTGGCGACGTCCTGGCACTCGTGCGGGAGATGGGCGTCACGGCCGTGCGCTACCCGGGCGGCAACTTCGTCTCCGGGTACCGCTGGGAGGACGGCGTCGGGCCCGTGGAGGACCGCCCGACGCGCCTCGACCCCGCCTGGAAGACCATCGAGACCAACGCGTTCGGGCTCAACGAGTTCATGCGCTGGGCCCGCAAGGCCGACATCGAGCCGGTCATGGCCGTGAACCTCGGGACGCGCGGCATCGCCGAGGCCGTCGAGCTCCTGGAGTACGCGAACCACCCGAAGGGCACCGCGCTGTCCGACCTGCGCGTCGAGCACGGCGCGCCCGAGCCCCACGCCATCCGCACGTGGTGCCTCGGCAACGAGATGGACGGCCCTTGGCAGCTCGGCCACAAGACGGCCGAAGAGTACGGCCGCCTGGCGGCCGAGACCGCGCGCGCGATGCGCCAGGTCGAGCCCGACCTCGAGCTCGTCGCCTGCGGGTCGTCCGGCCGCGCGATGGCGACCTTCGGCGCTTGGGAGGACACGGTCCTCGAGCACACGTACGAGCTCGTCGACCACGTGTCCGCCCACGCCTACTACGAGCTCGACGGCGACGACCGGGCCAGCTTCCTCGCCTCGTCCGTCGACATGGACAAGTTCATCCGTGAGGTCGTCGCGACGGCCGACGCCGTCGGTGCCCGCCTGAAGTCGTCGAAGAAGATCATGATCTCGTTCGACGAGTGGAACGTCTGGTACAACAAGGCGCTCACCGCGTCGGGCATGCCGGAGGACTGGGTCGAGGCCCCGCGCCTCAGCGAGGACCAGTACACGGTCCTCGACGCCGTGGTCGTCGGCTCGCTGCTCATCACGCTGCTGCGGCACAGCGACCGCGTCGCGATCGCCTGCCAGGCGCAGCTCGTCAACACCATCGCCCCGATTCGCTCGGAGCCCGGCGGCCCCGCGTGGCGGCAGTCGATCTTCCACCCCTTCGCGCTCACCGCCCGGCACGCGCAGGGTCAGGTGCTCGACCTGCGCGCGGACGCCCCCACGATGGAGACGGCCGTGCACGGCGAGGTGTCGGTGCTCGACTCCGTCGCCACGTACGACGCCGGCGAGGGGCGCCTGGCCGTGTTCGTCGTGAACCGCCACCCGTCGGAGCCGGTCGCGTTCGCCACGGACCTGCAGGCGTTCGGCGGGGTGACCCTCACCGAGGCCGTGCTGCTCGCCGACGACGACGTGCTCGCCGTCAACACGATGGAGGCGCCGGACCGCGTCGTGCCGCAGGCGCACGCCTCGGCCGCGATGGACGGCACCACGCTGCGCGCGGAGCTCCCGCCGGCGTCGTGGAGCATGTTCCTGCTGCAGACCGCCTGAGGGTCGGCGGGCCCGCCCACGGACACCGGGTGGGCGGGCCCGCGACCGGCGTCGTGGTCGGCGTCTGCCAGGCTCCCGCGCGTGAGATCGACGCGCAGCCCGGGCCGACGCGTGAGCCGGTGGACTCACGGGGTGTTCGGTGTGGGCGAACGCCGGTTCCGGAACACGGGCCGCGTGACGGGGGTTCTACAGGCGTCTGCGCTCCGAGCTCGTTCGGGGTGCCGGCCGACCGGACGACGAGACGAGGTTCGCCCCATGACCGCAGCCACGATGACCCACGCCACCGCCGAGCTCACCCGTCAGGACCGCTGCGACCGCTGCGGCGCCCAGGCCTTCGCCCGTGCGACGCTCCCCGGTGCCGGTGGCGTCCTGCTCTTCTGCGGTCACCACTTCCGCGCCCACGAGGCCGCGCTCGTCGGCGCCGGTGCGCAGATCCACGACGAGCGGCACCGCCTCGAGCAGGAGGTCCGGACGCCGGAGCGCTGAGCGCGCCGGCTCCCGCGTACGACAGGGCCCCCAGGGACGACGAAGGCCCCTGATCAGCATTCCTGCTGATCAGGGGCCTTCGACCTGTCGGGGTGGCGGGATTTGAACCCACGACCTCTTCGTCCCGAACGAAGCGCGCTACCAAGCTGCGCCACACCCCGTGGAGCCTGGCAAGGATAGCCGACGAGGCACCCGGAGACGAAATTCGTTACGGCGAGACCAGTGTGAGGAGCGTCGCCTCCGGTCGGCACGCGAAGCGCACGGGCGCGTAGGGCGACGTCCCCAGCCCCGCGGAGACGTGGAGCCACGACGAGCCGGCGCCGTCCGCACGGTCGGGGCGGGCGCCCGGCCAGCCGTGCAGCCCCTTGGCGCGGCGCAGGTCCAGGTCGCAGTTGGTCGTCAGGGCACCCCAGCCCGGGACGGCCAGCTGCCCGCCGTGGGTGTGGCCGGCGATCGTCAGGTCCACGCCGTCGGCGTGCATCGCGTCGAGCACGCGGCGGTAGGGGGCGTGGGTGACGCCCACGTGCAGGTCGACCGCGGGGGAGCGGCCGTCGGACGTCCGGACGTCGTCCGGGCCGCCGGCCGGCGGCATCGCGTCACGGTCCAGGTGCGCGTCGTCCGTCCCGACGAGTGACAGGCGGCGGCCGTCGACCTCGAGGGAGTCACGCCGGTTGGACAGGTCGACCCACCCCGCCGACGTGAGCCGCGTGACCAGCTCGCGCCACGGCAGGGCGACCGGGGGCCGGGGCGGCTCACGGCGCGCGTCGGGCAGCAGGTAGCGCGCCGGGTTCTTGAACGACGGCGCGACGTAGTCGTTCGACCCGAGGACGAACGCGCCGGGCACGGCGAGCAGCGGCTCGAGCGCGTGCAGCAGCGCCGGCATCGCGTCGAGGTGGGCCCAGTTGTCGCCCGTGTCGACGACCAGGTGCGGGTCGAGCGTCGCCAGGTCCCGCACCCAGTCGACCTTGCGGCGCTGGCCCGGCGTGAGGTGCAGGTCCGACACGTGCAGGATCCGCAGCGGGTCCTGCCCAGGCGGCAGCACCGGCACGGTGACCTCGCGCAGCGCGTACCAACGCACCTCGACGAGGGACGCCCAGGCCAGCGCGGCGACGCCGGCGAGCGCGAGGCCGCCTACGGCGCGCACCGCGGGGTGCGCGCCGGGGGAGGGGGATGACATCCGATCAGCCGTTGCCCGGGCCGCCGCCGGGCCCACCGCCACCGCCGGGCCCACCGCCGCCGCCGGGCCCGCCGCCGCCGGGCCCACCCGGGAGACCAGGGAAGCCGCCGGGGCCGGGCTGCTGCTGCGGCTGCCCGCCCGACAGCCTCAGCGTGATCGTCGCGCCCTTGGTCGCCGTCGTGGCGGACTGCTCGGCGACGGTCCCGGCCGGGTACGCGGACGGCACCTGCTCCCCGATCGACACCCCGAAGCCGCGGCTCTCCAGCGTCTGACGCGCCTGCTGCTCGTTCTGGCCGAGCACCGACGGGACGGGGACCCGCTCGCCGTAGAGCTCGCGGTCCGTCGGGCTCGCGAAGTCCGGGTTCTCCGCACCGGCGAGCGTCTGGACCATGAACCGCTTCCAGGTCGGCGCGGCGATCGACGAGCCGTACGGCCCCGAGCCCCCGCCGTAGTACGTGCCGGCGATCGTCGAGCGGCTCATCGAGCGCGTGCCCTCGCTGTACCCGACCCACACGGCGGTGGAGCGCAGCGGCGTGTAGCCGACGAACCAGTTGTGCTCGTTGTGCGTCGTGGTGCCGGTCTTGCCCGCGGCCTTGAACGGCGGGGCGCCGACCTTGCGGGCCGTGCCCGACCACACGTTGCTCAGCGCGTAGTTCATCGCCGAGGCGTAGCGCGGGTCGATCGCGCCGACCTGGCAGTCGGACGGCGGGACCGGGAGCGACTCGCCCTTCGCGTTGATCACGCTGGTGATGGCGATCGGCTTGCAGTACGTGCCGTTGGACGCGAACGCCGCGTAGGCGGCGGCCATCTGCAGGGGCGAGGTCGACTGCGACCCGAGGACGTTGCCGGGGACCGCGTCGAACGGGACGTCACCCCGGGGCGTGTTGGTCTGCGTGTCCATCTCGGCGGGGTTGCCGGCCTTGGTGACGCCCAGCGCCGCGGCCCCGTTGTTGATGGCGCAGAGGTCCATCTTGAGCGCCATGGCGACGAACGCCGAGTTCACGGAGTTCCTCGTCGCGTCGAGGACGGTCTGGCGGATCGCCTTGCCGCCCTCGGAGTTGCCGAACTTGTACGGCCCGTTGCCGAGCTGGTAGCAGGACGCGGTGAATTCACGGGTGTTGTAGGACAGCCGCGTGCCGTCGACGGTCTCGTGCAGGGCGTGCCCCTGCTTGAGCCACTCGAGCAGCGTGAAGACCTTGTACGTCGAGCCGGGGGGGAACCCGCCGGAGCCGCCGTACCGGAAGCTGGTGTTGAAGTTGACCGACGTCTCGCCCGGGTTCTGCTCCTTGAGCGCGGAGTAGATGCGGTTCTGGGCCATCGCCGTGATCTCGCCCGTCCCGGGCTTGACGGAGACGATCGAGCTGGAGACGCCCGAGGGGTCGTCGACCGGCACGCCGTTCTTCACCTCGGCGTCGGCGATGGCCTGCTCGCCGGGCACGAGCGTGGTGGTGATCGTCAGGCCGCCCTTGTAGAGGAGGTTCATGCGGTCGCGCGCCTCGGGTCCGAACGCGGGGTCGTTGGCGATGACCTTGGTGACGTAGTCGCAGAAGAACCCGGCACCGGGCACCGTGTCGTTCGCGCTCATGCACCCCTGGCTCAGCTTCGAGACGTTGAGCGTCGCCTCGATCGGCGTCGCGATCCCGTTGGTGTACTCGTCCGGGGTGATGTAGCCGAGCTGGTGCATGTCGTTGAGGACCTGGTCGCGACGCTTCTTGGAGGTGGCGTACCGAGCGGCGTCCTCCTCCGGGGTCTCGTCCGCGCGTCCCACGGGGTCCCACCGCGTCGGCGACTGCGTGATCCCGGCGATGGTGGCGGCCTCGAGGTAGTTGAGGTCCTTCGCGGACTTGCTGAAGAAGTACCGCGACGCGGACTCGACGCCGTACACCGAGGAGCCGAAGGCGGCGATGTTGAGGTACTTCTCGAGGATCTCGTCCTTCGTCATCGACTTCTCGAGCGTGATGGCGATCTTCGCCTCGCGCAGCTTGCGGGCGATGCCCGGGGCGCCGTCGTTCTCCCTGGCCTCCTGCCGCAGCCTCTCGCGCTCCGCGGGGTCCTCCGCGCGCTCGGCCGCGTCGAGGAAGACGTTCTTGACGTACTGCTGCGTGAGCGTGGACGCACCCTGCTTCTGGCCCGCCAGGCTCGCGACCGCGGCGCGGAGCATGCCGGCCGGGTCGACGCCGGAGTGCTCGTAGAACCGGCGGTCCTCGACCGCGATGACGGCCTGCCGCATGATCGGGGCGATCTCGGAGAGCGGCACGACGATGCGGTTCTGGTCCCAGAACGTCGCCAGGAGCGTGCCGTCGGCCGCGAGGATCTCGGACTTCTCCGGCAGCGGCTGCTGCTCGAGCTCGGTGGGCAGGTCGTCGAACGCCGTCACGGTCATGCCCGTGAGGCCGTTCGCCACGGCCACACCGGGCAGCACGAGGCCGGCCGTGAGGACGCCACCGATCCCGGCGACGAGGGAGAAGGAGAGCAGCAGGACCAGCGCCTGGGCGGCGCTGATGCGGCGGCCGCGCGCGCGGGCAGGGTTCGGCATGCCGCCAGGGTACCGGCGACGGCTGACGCCGGAAGGGGTGACGAGGGGCCCGTGCGGGTCCTCCACGCGACCTGCACACGAGTGGCAGGGGGCCGTCCGGAGGAAAAGACCCGTCCGGGGTCTCGTCAGGACGTGCCCTGTGCCGATACGGTCACGGCGGCGACACGCAGGGAGAGACACGCGGAGGAACACGTGGCAGGCCTGGGGGCACAGGGGTACGAGGGGCACTGGACCGCGATGGCGGCGTGCGGTCAGGGCAAGCAGGCGCCTGACGCGCTGTTCGTCGAGGGCGCCGCTCAGCGCGAGGCCCGCGCGGTCTGCCATGGCTGCCCGGTGCGCCTCGACTGCCTCGCCGACGCCCTCGACAGCCGCGCCGACTTCGGCGTCTGGGGCGGGATGACCGAGCGCGAGCGGCGCGCGCTGCTGCGACGCCGTCCCGACGTCGTGTCGTGGCGCGCCGAGCTGGTCGGCACCGAGCCGGCGCTCGTGGCACTCGGCGGGCTCGTGTGAGCGCTTCCACGGCGGCACGTCCGGCGGAGCGGTCCCACTAGGGTGGGCGCATGTCGACCCAGTGGGAGTACGCGACCGTTCCGCTCATCATCCACGCCACCAAGGCGATCCTCGATCAGTGGGGATCCGACGGCTGGGAGCTCGTGACCGTCATCCAGGGTCCCGACGCCGGCCTCGTGGCGTACCTCAAGCGACCGAAGCCGGTCGTGTGAGCGGCACCGAGGGTCGCGTGGCCGCACGCCTGGCCGAGCTGGGCCTGATCCTGCCGTCGGCAGCGGCGCCGCTCGCCGCCTACGTGCCGGCGACCCGCAGCGGCGCGCACGTCTGGACGTCCGGGCAGCTGCCGTTCGTCGACGGCGTCATGCCGACCACGGGCAAGGTCGGTGCGGAGGTGGACGCGCAGCAGGCGACCGCGCTCGCGCGCACGGCCGCCCTCAACGCGTTGGCGGCCGTGGGCGCCCTCCTCGCGTCGGAGCACCCCGGCACCGACCCGGTCCGGGCGCTCGACCGCGTGCGTCGCGTCGTCAAGGTCGTCGGGTTCGTCGCGAGCGACCCGGCGTTCACCGGGCAGCCTGCGGTGGTCAACGGCGCGAGCCTGCTGCTGCACGAGGTCTTCGGCGAGGCCGGCGTGCACGCACGCTCGGCGGTGGGCGTCGCTGTCCTGCCGCTCGACGCGACCGTCGAGGTCGAGCTGGTCGTCGAGGCCGACTGACCCGCCCGGTCCGGGCGCGGCGACGTGCCCGGACCGGGCGGGTGACCGGACCGCCAGGTGCGTCAGCGGGCCCGGCGCTCCAGACGGTCGACGTCCAGCAGGACCACCGCACGGCCCTCGCGCCGCACCCAGCCGCGGGCGGCGAAGTCCGCGAGCGCCTTGTTGACGGTCTCGCGCGACGCGCCGACGAGCTGCGCGAGCTCCTCCTGCGTCAGGTCGTGCGCCACGCGGATGCCCTCGTCGACCTGCTGGCCGAACCGCGTCGACAGGTCGAGCAGCGCCTTGGCGACACGGCCGGGCACGTCGGAGAACACCAGGTCGGCCAGCGCCTCGTTGGTCCGGCGCAGGCGCCGCGCCAGTGCCTGGAGCAGGTGCTCGGCGACGGTCGGCTTGTCGGCCAGCCACGTGATGAGGTCCCGGTGGCCCAGCTCGAGCACGACGGCGTCGGCGACGACCGTCGCGGTCGCCGTGCGCGGGCCCGGGTCGAACAGCGACAGCTCGCCGAACATCTCGCCCGGGCCGAGCACCGCCAGGAGGTTCTCGCGCCCGTCGTTCGACCGACGTCCCAGCTTGATCTTGCCGTCGCGCACCAGGAAGAGCCGGTCACCCGGCTCGCCCTCGTGGAAAAGCACGTCACCTCGCGCGGCGTCGAGCACCTTCATCGAGTCGATGAGTGCCCGGGACGACTCCTCGTCCATGCCTGCGAACAGTGGCGCCGTCAGCACGATGTCCTCCGCCACGGCGGTCCTTCCCCTCTTCCCGTGATCGAGCACGGGCGCGCGTCGTGTCCGGCAGCAGGGCCGGACCCCCGCCATCCAGTCTGCCCCATCCCGGTGCCCACGCGCGGCGGCACGACGGTGCGGGTGCGCGGCAGGCGACGGCCGGGTGCGATCGGACGTCCCGCGGGGCCCTCACGTGCCGTCGGCGGCCACCCTGCGGGACCGGAGCACGGACCCCGGGTCGTCGGCGATGCGCTCGACGAGGCGCAGCGTCGCGCGCTCGAAGGCCTCCGCGACCCCGGTCTCGTACGTCGCGAGCCGCTGGTCCAGCGCCCACAGCGCGGGCAGCAGACCGGCCTCACGTCCGGGGTCGGCGTCCGGGAGCGCCGCCTGCAGGTCTCCGACCCGGGGCACCTCGAGGCACACGTCGAGCGGCAGGACGAAGGCGACGTCCTCACCCAGGGGACCGGGCCCGGCGGCTCCCGCGACCGCGAGGTCCATGCGCGCCCGCACGACGCGCCGCCACCAGACGACCCGCTCCCGCTCGGCGCGCAGCGCGCAGCGCTCCAGCCGGAGGTGGTGCAAGGGTTCGTCGTGCGACGTCACCTCCTGTGGTTCGGTTCGACCCGCCCGGGGCTTGACTGATCGGTCGACAACCCGGCGATCTGTTCACCCGGCAGGAGCAACGCCCTACCCGGCAGTGGCTGTCGGCGCGGGCACGTAGGCTCGCACGGTGGACGCCACTGCGCAGGAGAGCCAGCTCGCCCGGACCCGGCGCGCCCGGCGGGTCGACCGGATGCTGGCCGAGAGGTACCCGGACGCGCGCTGCGAGCTGAACTTCCGCAACCCGCTCGAGCTGCTGATCGCGACCGTGCTGTCCGCCCAGACCACCGACGTGCGGGTGAACGCCACGACGCCCGAGGTGTTCGACCGGTGGCCCGACGCCGCGGCGATGGCCGGTGCGGACCTGCGGGACCTCGAGGACGTGCTGCACCCCGTGGGGTTCTACCGTGCCAAGGCCCAGTCGGTCGTGGGTATCGGCGCCGCGCTCGTCGAGCGCTTCGGCGGCCAGGTGCCGCGCAGGCTCGAGGACCTCGTGACCCTGCCGGGGGTGGGGCGCAAGACCGCCAACGTGGTGCTCGGCAACGCGTTCGGCGTGCCCGGCATCACCGTCGACACCCACGTCCAGCGACTGGCGCAGCGGCTCGGCTACACGACGAGCGAGGACCCCGTCGTCATCGAGGCCGACCTGGGGGCGCTGCTGGAGAAGCGGGAGTGGACGATGGCGTCCCACCGCCTGATCTTCCACGGGCGGCGCACCTGCTTCGCGCGGCGCCCCGCGTGCGGAGCGTGCCCCGTCGCCGCGCTGTGCCCGTCCGCCGGGATCGGGGAGACGGACCCGGAGCTGGCCGCCGCGATGCTCAAGGGCTGACGGGCTCGACCTCGGCCAGCCAGTCCACGAGCAGCTCGCCGACCAGCCCGGGCGCCTGGTCGGTGAGGAAGTGCCCGGCGCCGTGCAGCAGCTCGAAGCGGTACGGCCGCGCGACGCTCGCCGTGGCCGGCCGCAGCGCCGCCGTCGACGCCGGACGCAGCCCGTCGCGCAGGCCGTGGACCTGCAGCACCGGCACCGGTCGCGCCGCACGCAGGACCGCCCGGTACCGCCGGCCGTCCGGCCGCGGCGTGGAGCGCACGAGCCACCGCACCTGCTCGAGCTGGCTGTGCGCCGCGAACGGCACGCGCACCGCCCGGCGGTACGTCGCGACCGCCTCGCGGCCCGGCAGCCCCGGGACCCCGCCCCAGTGCGTGAGCATGCGGTCCACGAGGTCGCCGCGCACCATCGCGCGCTCGGGCAGCGACGGCAGCTGGGCGAACGCGACCAGGGACGACGCGGCCGGGCCGGGCGGTGTACGGGGCAGGGCGACCGCATCGAGCGGGTGCGGCGCACCGAGCACGGCCAGCGCCTGCACCACGGCGGGGTGGTACGCGGCGGTCGCCCAGGCGACGTCGCCGCCGGTCCCGGCGCCCACGACGACCGCGGACCCCGCACCCAGCGAGCGCACGACCCCGGCCACGTCCGCGGCGAGGGTCGGCACGTCGTACCCCTGCGGGGGCTTGTCGGACCCGCCGGTGCCACGCAGGTCCATCGCGGCGACGCGGTAGCCGGCCGCGGCCAGCACGGGCAGCTGGTGGCGCCAGGCCCACCACAGCTGCGGGACGCCGTGCAGGAGCAGCACGAGGGGTGCGTCCTGGTCGCCCGCGACGGCGACGTGGAATCGAGCGCCGTTGGCGGTCACGAAGCGGTGCTGCCAGGGTCCCTCGACGAGGAGCGACGCTGAGTCGACGGGTGTCATCAGTGGCAACCTACCGGGTCGTCCCCGCCCGGTGGTGGCTCACGACCCGCCCGGACGTGCAGCGTGGACGCGTCCGCGCCAGGAGAGGACGGCACCACCACCGAGCGCGGCGATCAGGGACGCGGCGAGGACGCCCACGACGACCTGGTCGTCGAGCACAGTCCCGGTCCCGAACGCGAGCGAGCCCACGAGCAGGGAGACGGTGAACCCGATGCCCGCGAGCAGGCCGACGCCGATCACGTCCCACCAGCCGAGTCCGGGGGCGAGCCGCGCCCGCGTGAACCGCGCCACGAGGAACGTCGCCAGCGTGATGCCCAGCGGCTTGCCGAGGACGAGACCGAGGACCACGCCGAGCCCCACGGGCTCGGTGAAGGTGGCGCCGATCGTCGCCACCTCGACCGTGACACCGGCCGCGAACAGCGCGAAGACCGGCACGGCGAACCCGGCGGACACCGGCCGCCACAGGTGCTCGTAGCGCTCGGCGAGCGAGTGGTCCGCGTGCTCGTCGGGCACGGGGCGCGGCGTCCGGGACCGTGGTGCCGCGGAGCCCGGCGTGGCGGGGACCGCGAAGCCGAGCAGGACCCCGGCGATCGTGGCGTGCACCCCGGACGCGTGCAGCAGCGCCCACGCTGCGAGCGCGAGCGGGACCAGCAGGAACGGTGTGCGGATGCCGCGCCGCAGGGCGAGGGCGAACAGGGCGACGCTCGCGAACGAGCCGAGCATCAGCCCGAGCGTCACGGAGTCCGTGTAGCCGACCGCGATGATGACGATGGCGAGCAGGTCGTCCACGACCGCGAGCGTCAGCAGGAAGGCGCGCAGCGCGACGGGCAGGCCCCGGCCGACGATCGCCAGCACGCCCACCGCGAACGCGATGTCCGTGGCGGTCGGGACCGCCCATCCGTGCGGGGCTCCGCCGGGCATGGCGGTGTTGACCGCGAGGTAGATCGCCGCCGGGACGGCCATGCCACCGACCGCCGCAGCGGCGGGCAGGGCCGCCGTGGCCACGTGCCGCAGCTCGCCCACCGTGATCTCGCGCTTGAGCTCGAGGCCCACGACGAAGAAGAAGATCGCGAGCAGCCCGTCGGCGGCCCAGTGGGCGAGGTCGAGGTCCAGGTGCAGCGCGGCCGGGCCGACGACCGTCCCGCTGACCGCCCGGTACGACTCGGGTGCGAGGTTGGCCCACAGGAGCGCGGCCAGCGCACCGAGGAGCAGCAGCAGGCCACCCGTGCGCTCGTCGCGCAGGGTGTCGGTGAAGTTGCGCTCACCGCCGGGGGTGAGCCGGGAGAACAGCGTGCGCGCAGGGCGCGCGGGGGCAGCGGACGAGTCCGTGGGCACAGGCGTACCTCTCGAGGGGTCGGGCAAGTCGTTGCCGACCAGACTTCCCGGCGCACCGGTCGTCGATCCTACCCGCCAGGTGCGGCAGCGCCCGCTCCAGGCGGTGCTCGTCGCGTGATCAGGCGCCCGCGGGCTCCGGGACGTCCGTACGGTCGTCCGCGGCGCGGCGGTCCTTGGGAGGGTCGAACCGGTAACCCACGTTGCGGACCGTGCCGATGAGCTGCTCGTGCTCCGGGCCCAGTTTCGCCCGCAGGCGACGCACGTGCACGTCGACGGTGCGCGTGCCCCCGTAGTAGTCGTAGCCCCAGACCTCCTGCAGCAGCTGCGCACGCGTGAACACGCGGCCCGGGTGCTGGACGAGGTACTTGAGGAGCTCGAACTCCTTGTAGGTCAGGTCCAGCGGCCGCCCGCGCAGCCGGGCGGTGTACCCGCCGGCGTCGATCGTGAGCTCGCCCGACGAGATCTCCTGCGGCGCGTCGTCGTAGGACGAGGCCGCGGCGTGCTCCATGACGAGCCGGAAGCGCGTCTCGACCTCGGCCGGCGTCGCGTGCTCGAGGATGATGTCGTTCGCGCCCCACTCGGCCGTGACGACGGTCAGGCCGCCCTCGGTCAGGACGAGGACCAGCGGCACCGTCAGACCGGTGGCGCGCAGCAGGCGGCACGTGGTGCGCGCGGTGACGAGGTCACGGCGTGCGTCGAGCACGACGATGTCCGCGTCCGGGGCGTCCACGAGAGCAGACGGTTCGACAGGGAGGACCCTGACCCGGTGGGACAGGAGCCCCAATGCGGGTAGCACCTGTGCCGAACCCCCGGACGCAGGCGTGAGCAGCAGCAGATCCGCCACCCTGTCACCTCCTGGCTGAGAGTGCGCACACGTTACCGCGTGGTTCGCCCGTGCCGTGCCGCCGCCCACGCGCGCCCCCCGTCCGGGTGCAGGTCCGGAGTCGCCCCCGGGGTCTGCGAGAATCGCCCGCGTGCTTCACCACGACCGTCCGACGACCCGGCGAGCCGACCGGCCGATGAGACGACTGCACGGGCGACGGGGCCCGCGATGAGCGTCGAGACGCGCGCCGTCCTCACCGCCGTGCTGGCCGCCGTGGTCGCCGTCGCCGGCTACCTCGGCGTGCTGCCGCTCGCCGGCGTCAGCGCGGCGCTCGTGCTCGTGCTCGCGCTCGGCTGGCCCGGGCTGGCGGGGCTGCCCTTCAGCCCGGGTGCGGGCGCGGTCGTGGCGCTCGGCGGGCTCGGCTCGGTCGCGGCGGTCACCTTCACGCCCGAGGAGCCCTACCTGCAGCACCTCGCGCTGGTCTTCGCCGGGGCGGTCGTGCTCGCGTTCGTCAACGAGCTGCTGCGCCGCGACGGCCGCCTGCGGCTGGTGGAGTCCGTCTCCGGCACCGTCACGGGCACCGTGCTGGCGGTGTGCGTCACCGGGTGGGTGGCCACGGCCCGGCTCGGGGGCGGCGAGGAGCTCGTCGTCGCGGGCGCCGTGGCGCTCGCCCTGGGCTCGGCGGCGGTCGCGCTGCGCGGCCGGACGTGGGTGGTCTACCTGGTCACGGTCGCGGTGGCGGCGGCCGGCGGGACGCTCGTCGGGTGGGCGCTGCCCGCCGTGCAGCTCGTCGCGGGCGCGGTGCTCGGCGTGGGCGTCGGCGTCCTCGTCACCGCTCTGCACGCGCTGTTCGACCGGTTCCCCGCGCTGGTCCGGCACCTGCCGTCGCTCGCCGTGGTGGTGCTGCCGGTCACCGTCAGCGGCGTCCTGGTGTACGTCGCCGGGCGGGTCTTCGCGGCCTGATCGCAGGCCACGGGACGATCCGCGCGCCGCACGTCGTTAGGATCTGTGCATGACTGCACTCGAGGGCTTCTTCATCGGTCTGCTGGTGCTGGCGACGCTGACCATCACGTGGTTCGCCGGCTTCGTCGCCTACCGCCTGTACAAGGGCCAGCGCTGAGCCCTCGACGCTGACCTGCGTCCCGCGGGCGACCCCAGGGTCGCCCGCACCCGTGGACGTCGGCGCACCGCCGACGCACGCCCGAGCCGAGGAGGCGCCGTGCCGTTCGTGCTGCCCGAGGGCCTGGCCCCCGAGGTCTACCCGCTCGCCTGGATGGTCGGCCGCTGGCGCGGCGAGGGCGTCGTGGGCTACCCCGGTGTGGAGGAGAGCGCCTTCACGCAGGAGCTCGAGATCACCCACGACGGGGGACCGTACCTGGCGTACCGGACCACCATCCGGCTCGTCGTGGCCCCGGACGACGCCGCGGCGATCGACGTCGGCACGAGCGCCGGTGCCGCCACGCCGAGCGACCCCGACGCGCCGCCGCAGGACGTGCCCGACGACGCCGACGCGCCCGTGTGGACGACCGAGTCCGGGTACTGGCGCGTGCCGCCGGAGCGTCCCGCGGACCTGGCACCGGACCAGCACCCGGTCGAGCTGCTGCTCGCCGACCCGGCGGGCTTCGTCGCCGTGTACGTCGGGACCACCGGCAACGGGCGCGTGGACCTCGCCTCCGACCTCATCGCGCACACCGCGACCGGTGCGGCCGTCAACGCCGGCAAGCGGCTGTACGGCCTGGTCGACGGCCAGCTGATGTGGGCGCACGACATCGCGGCCTTCGGCCAGGCGATGCAGTCGTACGCGTCCGGCCGGCTCAGCAGGGTGGACGGCTGACATGACCGAGCTCGCCGGGACTCCCGCAGCGCCCGCCCCTCGACACCGCAGCCCGCTGCTCGCGCAGCACGGCGCGGTCCCCGCCGCCGGCGCCGACGCAGGCGTCGCGTGGCACTACGGCGACCCGACCGCCGAGCAGCGTGCGCTGGCCCGCGGGGGCGCGGTCGTCGACCAGTCGCACCTGGGCGTCGTGACCGTGACCGGCCCCGACCGGCTCACCTGGCTGCACTCCCTGACGACGCAGGACGTCGCGACGCTCCCACCGCGCACGTCCACCGAGCTGCTCGTGCTCGACCCGCAGGGGCGCGTGGAGCACGCCGTCGGCCTCGTCGACGACGGCACCACCGCGTGGCTGCTGACCGAGACGGCGCCCGCCCTGGCGACCTGGCTCGACCGGATGCGCTTCGCGCTGCGCGTCGAGGTCGCCGACGTCACCGACGACTGGGCCGCGCTCGCCGAGCCCGTCGACGCCGAGGGCGCGGACGGTGAGCCCGTCACGTGGCGCGACCCGTGGCCCCGCACGGCCCCGGGCGGCACCCGCTACGGCCCCGCCGACGACGCGCACCCGGGCGCCGACCGGCGCTGGCGGCTCGTGCTCGTGCCGCGCGACCGCCTCGTCGAGGAGGTCCGCACGCGCCAGGCCGCCGGCTGGCCGCTGGTCGGCACGTGGGCGTCCGAGGCGCTGCGCGTCGAGGCATGGCGTCCGCGGACGTCGCACGAGGTCGACGACCGCACGATCCCGCACGAGCTCGACTGGCTGCGCACCGCCGTGCACCTGCACAAGGGCTGCTACCGCGGCCAGGAGACGGTCGCGCGCGTGCACAACCTGGGCCGTCCGCCGCGACGGCTCGTCATGCTGCACCTGGACGGGTCGGGGCACCTGGTCCCGGAGGTGGGTGCGCCCGTGCGGCTGCCCGGTGCCGCGGCGCCCACGGCCGGTGGTGCCGAGACGGCCGAGTCGGGTCGGCCGGTCGGGCACGTGACGTCGGTGGCGCGGCACCACGAGCTGGGGCCGATCGCGCTCGCCGTCGTCAAGCGGTCCGTGCCCACGGACGCCCTGCTGCTGGTCGACTGCGACGGCGGTGCGGTCGCCGCGGGGCAGGAGGTCGTCGTCGACGGTGAGGGCGTGACCCCCGACCGGCCGCCCGCCCGCGGGCCCCTGACCCGCGGTCTCGGCCAGCACCCGATGCTGGGGGCGTGAGGCACGTGGACGGCGGGCGCCGGGTAGCGGGCGCCGGGCGGTGAGCGCGGAGGCCTCGGCCGCGCGGCCGCGCCCGCTGCCGTCGCGGGCGACGCTGCGCCTGCAGATGGGGTCCCGGGTGCGCGCCGGATGGGCGCGGGTGCGCTCGTCGTGGGCGCTGATCGTGCAGGCGTCGGTCGCCGCCGGCGTCGCGTACGGCATCGGCATGTACGTCTTCGGGCACGAGATGCCGTTCTTCGCGCCCGTCGCCGCGTGGCTCGCCCTCGGGTTCTCCCGCGACCGGTCGATGCGGCGCGTGGCGGAGCTCGCCGGTGGCGTCGCGATCGGTGTCGCCGCGGGGGACCTGGTCGTGCACGTCATCGGCTCCGGGATCTGGCAGATGGCGCTGGTCCTGGCGGGGTCCGCCCTGGTGGGGCGGTTCCTGGACCGCGGGCCGATGCTCACGACGCAGGCGGGGGTGCAGGCCATCGTCATCGTCGGGCTGCCGCAGATCGGCGGCGGGCCGTTCGGCCGGTGGATCGACGCCCTCATCGGTGGGCTCGTCGCGCTCGCGTTCGCACTGCTCACCCCGACGGACCCGCGGCGGCACCCGCGCGCGCTCGCGCAGGCCGCGGTGCAGGAGCTCGCCGGGGTCCTGCACCTGCTGGCGCGCGGGCTGCGCAAGGGCTCCGTCGACGACGTCGAGGCGGCGCTGCTCACGGGTCGCGCGTCGCAGCCCGCGCTCGACGAGTGGCGCGACGCGGCACGGTCCGCCGCCGAGCTGGTCCGCATGGCGCCCGCGCACCGGCGGCACCGTGCCGAGCTCGACCGGCTCGTCGACGAGTCCGTGCTGCTCGACCGGGCGATGCGCAACGCACGCGTCCTGACGCGCCGGTCCGTCGCAGCGGTGGAGGACGGCCACGTCGCACCGGGCCTGGCCGAGGTGGTCGAGTCCGCCGCGCTCGCCACCGACGACCTGGCCGCGGCCCTCGGCGCCGGGTACGACCCGCGACCGGCGCGCTACCGGCTGCGCGCGGTCGCGGAGGCGCTCGACCCGCACGTCCTGGCGCCGGAGGACTGGAAGTCCCAGTCGCTCGTGCTGCTGCTGCGCTCGCTCGTCGTCGACCTGCTCGAGGCATCCGGCGCCACGCCCGGTGACGCGCGCGCCACGCTCCCCGAGCTCTGAGGCACTCCTGCCCGTCGGTCGCGTCTCGTAGGCTCTCGTCGTGAGCATCATCGGGTCGCTGCAGCTCCTCCTGTTCTTCCTCTTCTACCTGGCGATCTTCGTGCTGTCCGCGTGGGCCCTGGTCGACTGCCTGCGGCGTCCTGCCGCGGCGTTCCTCTCCGCCGGCAAGCGGACGCGACAGTTCTGGACGTGGGTGCTCGTCGCCGCGACCGTCGTCGCGTTCATCTCGATCCCGCCGCCGCTGGGCATCGGTCTGCCGCTCCAGTTCCTGGCGCTCGGCAGCGCGGCCGCGGCGATCATCTACCTCGTCGACGTGCGTCCGGCAGTCGCCCCGTACTCGGGCCGCCGTGGCGGCGGCCCCCCGCGGGGCGGGTGGTGAGCGCGCCGGACGTGGCCCACGGTGCGGTGCCGCTCGCGCGCGTGCACCGCGGTGACCTCGTCGAGTCCGTGCACCTGGGGCACGTGGTCGTGCTGGCGCCCGACGGCTCGGTGCGGGTCGCGCTGGGTGACCCGGACGTCGTGATCTGGCCGCGGTCGTCGCTCAAGCCCGTGCAGGCCGTCGCGATGCTCGACCACGGCCTCGACGTGTCCGGGGAGGACCTCGCGCTGGTGTGCGCGAGCCACTCGGGCGAGGCGGGCCACCTGGCCGTCGTGCACCGGCTGCTGGCGGCGGCCGGGCTGACGGAGGACGACCTGGGCAACACCCCGGACTGGCCGCTGTCGCCCGAGGCTGCGTGGCAGCGCCGCGCCGCCGGGCACGGGCCCGCGCCGCTCACGCAGAACTGCTCCGGCAAGCACGCGGGGATGCTCGCGACCTGCCGCGTGGCCGGCTGGCCGACGGACGGCTACCTGGACCCCGCGCACCCGCTGCAGCGGGCCGTGGTGGCGACCGCCGCGGAGCTGACGGGGGTGCCCGTCGAGCACGTCACGGTCGACGGCTGCGGTGCACCTCTGCTGTCGTCGACGCTGACGGGTCTCGCGCGCGCCTTCGGGACGATCGCCGCGGCGGCTGCCGGCGACGGCGGCTCCGCGCCCGCACGCGTCGGGCGCGCGATGGCGACGCACCCCTGGCACGTCGGCGGGACGGGCCGTGACGTGACGGCCTTCATGTCGACCGTGCCCGGGCTCGTCGCGAAGGACGGGGCGGACGGCGTGTACGCGGCCGGTCTCCCGGACGGCGGGGCGGTCGCCCTCAAGGTCCTCGACGGGTCCGGCCGGCCGCGTGCCGCGGTGCTGGCCGCCGCGCTGGGTCTCGCGGGTGTCGACCCGTCGGCGGTCGCGGACGTCGCGGACACCCCGGTGCTGGGGCACGGGCGGCCGGTCGGTGCGGTCCGGGCGACGTTCGGCGCGCACGCGTGAGCGGGCCGCAGCGGTGAGGGCGGTCCTGCAGCGGGTCACGCGCGCGGCCGTGCGCGTGGACGGTGAGGTCGTCGGCGCGATCGACCGGCCCGGGCTGCTCGCGCTCGTCGGCGTCACGCCGGGGGACGGGCCGGCCCAGGTCGAGCTCGTCGCCCGCAAGATCGCCGAGCTGAGGATCCTGCGCGACGAGCGCTCGGCGGTCGACGTCGGGGCGCCCGTGCTGGTGGTCAGCCAGTTCACGCTGTACGCCGACGTGCGCAAGGGACGTCGGCCGACGTGGAACGCGGCGGCGCCGGGCGCGGTCGCCGAGCCGCTCGTCGACGACGTCGTCGCGGCGCTGCGGGCGCGCGGCCTGGAGGTCGCGACGGGACGGTTCGGCGCCGACATGGCGGTGGAGCTCGTCAACGACGGCCCCGTGACCATCCTGATCGAGTCGGAGCCGACTACCTGACGGGTGCGTGGACCCGGGTGTCGGCACGCCCTCGTCCACAGGCGCCTGGGGATCCCCGTGGGGGACGCGGACGGTCGCCGGAGGGTCGGTCGACGATGGTCGACCACCAGGGTCGGGTCCTCCGTGCAGGGGCGTTCCTGCAGGTCGGCCGCCCTCGGTCGAGGTGGCCCTCCCGTTGTAGCCGGGTCGCCGCGGTGTCGCAAGTGCCTCTGCGGGCCCGCCGTCGTCCACCGCTGTGTCCACAGGCCCGTCCACAGGTCGACCTGCGAACCCACCCACGAGACACAGGGGTGTGGACGCAGGCTGTGGACGGCGAGGCGAAGATTCACCCGCTCGGCCGTGCGGTGCACGACGCCCGGGCTCGCGCGAGGATGGTCCGGTGGCGATCGCGACGGTGCTGGACGACATCACGCGGCAGGACGTGGACGTCGTCGTCAACGCCGCGAACTCCACGCTGCTGGGCGGCGGCGGCGTCGACGGCGCCATCCACGCGGCGGCAGGGCCAGGGCTGCTGGCCGCCTGCCGCGAGCTGCGACGCGCCACGTGGCCGCAGGGCCTGCCTGTCGGCCGCGCGGTCGCGACGCCGGCGTTCGACCTGCCCGCACGCTGGGTCGTCCACACCGTCGGGCCCAACCGCCACCGCGGCCAGGACGACCCCGCGCTGCTCGCGTCGTGCTTCACCGCGAGCCTCGACGTCGCCGACGGCCTGGGTGCGACGAGCATCGCGCTGCCCGCCGTCGGCGCCGGGGTCTACGGGTGGGACGCCACCCAGGCCGCCGAGGTCGCGGTCCACGCGACGCGTTCCTGGGTCGACGCCCATCCGACGACACCGCTGACGACGATCCGGTTCGTGCTGTTCTCCCCGCGGCTGCTCGCGGCGTTCGAGGACGCGCTCGCCCGCGGCTGACCGGCCCCCGCGCGGACGGCGTCCACGGCCGGGCGGGTGCCGGGGTGCCGGTGCCGGACGCTCGTCCTAGCGTGGGGACATGCCGGAGCCGACGACCCTGCCGCTGCTGCCCGACGACGCGCTCACGCGCGTGCTGTGCGTCGTGGCGCACCCCGACGACCTCGAGTACGGCACGTCCGCCGCGGTCGCGGCGTGGACGGCACGCGGCGTCGAGGTGGCGTACCTGCTGCTGACGCGCGGCGAGGCCGGCATGGACACGTCCGAGCCGGCGCGGACCGCCGAGGTGCGGATGCGCGAGCAGGTCGCCGGCTCCGCGGCCGTCGGGGTCACGAGGGTCCACTTCCTCGAGCACCCGGACGGCGTGCTGCAGTACGGGCTCGGGCTGCGCCGCGACATCGCCGCAGCGATCCGCCGGTTCCGTCCCGACGCCGTCCTCACGGACACGTGGGCCGAGGAGACGCCGGTGGGCCTGAACCAGGCGGACCACCGCGCCGCCGGGCTGGCCGCCGCCGACGCCGTGCGCGACGCGGGCAACAGGTGGGTGTTCCCCGAGCTGCTCGACGCCGAGCTCGAGCCCTGCGCGGTGCGCTGGCTCCTCGTCGCGGGTGACCCGCACCCCACGCACGGCGTCGAGGTCACGGGGGAGGCGCTGCAGCGCGGGATCGCGTCGCTCGAGGCGCACCGCGAGTACCTGGCCCTGCTCCCCGGGCACCCGGCCCCGGCCGAGCTCGTCCCGGCGCTGACCGCCGCGCAGGGCCGGCTGGTGGGCGTCGAGCACGCCGTGGCGCTGCGGGCCGTCGACCTGCAGGCGCCGCCGCCGGTGCTCGAGGGGCTGCCCTGACCGCGTCTCCGGCGGCGCCGGGTGCTCAGTGGAGCCGCAGCAGGTCGCGCAGCGTGCGCACCACACCGTTCTCGTTGTTCGACGGTGCGACGAACCGCGCGTACGCGCGGACGTCGGGGTGCGCGTTGTCCATCGCGAACGACCAGTGCGCGGCCTCGAGCATGCCGACGTCGTTGAAGTAGTCGCCGAACGCGACGGTCTGCTCGGGACCCACGCCCAGCGCGCGCTGCACGTCACGCAGCGCGTGGCCCTTGTCGGCGTCCGGGCTCATGACGTCGACCCAGTGCGCGCCGCTGACCAGCACGCGCGCCACCCCGCCGAACCGCGTGAGCGCCGGTCCGGCACCGGTCGCCGCGGGGCCGAAGTCGTACACCGCGACCTTCAGGACGGTGTCCTCCACCGCCGTCAGGTCGGGCACCTGCTCCAGCAGCGCGTAGTACGGCTCGCACTGCGCGAGGAACCGCGGATCGACCCGCTCGACGTACGCGCTGCGCAGCCCGCACAGCACGACACCGACGTCCGCGCCCGCGTCGACCGACCGGCGCACGGCACGCACGACGTCCCGGGCGACGTGCGTGTCGAGCCCGTGCACGGCCAGCGGGCTGCCGTCGCGCACCACGTACGCGCCGTTCTCGGCCACGTACACCAGGTCGTCCCGGTCGAGCTGGCGACGCAGCGTCGCGTACTGCCGGCCGCTCGCCGGGCACACCGTGACACCCCGCGCGACGAGCGTGTCGAGCAGCGGCCAGAACGACGGGTCGATGCGCTTGGCGTCGTCGAGCAGCGAGCCGTCCATGTCGACGGCGACGAGGCGCACGTCCGGCACGACGGCGAGGCGGGGCAACGGGATGGGTGGCACGGGAGTGATCCTCGCACCGGCTCACCAGTTCCGGGCGCTGCCACCGCCGCCCGAACCCGGGCCGTCGCCGCCGCCGGGCGCCGAGCCCGTGCCGTCGCCGCCCGACGGCACGGGCTCCCCGCCACCGCCGCCGCCCGCCTGCTGGTTGCGCTCCGCGAGCGCCTCCTGCCGCTGCGCCTCGGCCTGCGCCGGGTCCGGCGCCTCCTGACCGCCCGCTCCCGGCGTCGGCGCACCCTCGAGCGTGCCGTCCTGCGCGGCCTGCGCCAGGCGCTCGACGTCAGCCGCCAGGTCGAGGAGCTCCTGCATGCGCTGCTCGGCCTGCTGCTGCGGCGTGGGCGGCGGGTCCTCACCCTGGCCGTCCTGGTCCTGCTCGTCCTGTCCGCCGCCGCCCCGGTCCTGCTGCTCGTCCTGTCCGCCGCCGGCCTGGTCCTGCTCGTCGTCCTGCCCACCGCCGCCCTGCGACGGCGGCGGGGTGCACGCCGGGTCGGCGAGCGCCTCGGCCGCGAGCGCGGCGTCGTCGGCGGCCATCCGCAGCAGGTACCCCGCGAACCCGAGCTCGTCCGCGACCGTCGGCTCGTCGGCGCCCTCGTACGGCGGCTCGAGGAGCTCCGCGTCGTACGGCTCGCCCGCGGCCTGCGCGTCCAGGGCCGCGGCGAGCTCCTCGACGTACGCCAGCTGCACCTCCACCTCCTCGCGGGTCTGCTGTTCGTGCGCCTGCAGCGCCAGCGCGCGGTTGGTCTGGACGTCGCAGCGGTGCTCGTCGGGAACGGTCTCCAGGGCCTCGTCCAGATCCCGGATCGCGGTGCTGTACAGGCCTGCGCGGTACCGGGCCGTGCCCGCGTTGAACGCTCCCTTCCAGCCCTCCACGAACGTCCGGCCGTCGACGCTGTCGAAGAGGTCGACCGCGTCCCACTCGTCGCCCGCGTCGTACGCGGCGCGTGCCTCCCGGTAGCCCGGGCCGAGCGTCAGCAGGTTCACGGCGAAGCCCAGCAGCACGAGCGCGGGCAGCCAGCTCCACCGCAGCAGGCGGCGCCGGCGGCGCACGTGCGCAGGCACCGCGCGCCGGCGCGCCTCCCGGGCGGCCCGGTCCCGTGCCGCCTTCTGCTGCGCCCGGCGCCGGGCCTGCTCGCGCCTGCCGCTCATCGCCGCCTCCGCCACCGGCTCGACGCGCGCGCCCACGTCCACGCCTCCGCAGCGAGCAGCACACCGGCCACCAGCGCGAACGGCCACACGACGTCGCGCCGCGCGCCCACGTCCGCCCGCCCGTCGGCGGCGATCGTGTCGACGTCCACGTCCGCGACGAGGTCCGCGGTGCCCGTCGGGCCGTCGCGGTGGACGTACGGCACGCCGAGCTCGGCGGCCACCTCGCGCAGCGCGCCCGGGTCGGCGCGCGACAGGGCCGGCCGTGACGGGTCCTCGGGGTCGGGGATGTAGTCCGCGTCCGGGTCCACCGTGCCGTCGTACGTGCGCATCGGTGCACCCGCCGCCGTGCCGTACCCGAGCACCGCGCCCCCGTCGACCAGCGGCGCGATCCGGTCGAACGTGCCCGGCTCGTCGTCCGACGTCTGCTCGCCGTCCGAGAGGTAGAACACCAGCCGCACCATCCCCGGGTCACGGTCCTGCGCGTCGCGCAGCGAGCGCTCCAGCACGTCGAGGGCGCGGTCGCGGCGCGTGCCGGCGGACCCTGCCGTGACCTCCTGCGTCACGGTCTGCGCCCACGCGCGCACCGCCGTCGCGTCGTCCGTCAGGGGCAGCTGCGTGCCGGCCTCGTCCGCGAAGGCGATGACCGAGTAGAACGCGCCGGGCACGTCGCCCGTCAGGGAGACCACGTCGTGCCGCACGCCGTCGAGGCGCTGTACCGCGGGCACCGGGTCCAGGCCCGGTCCGCGCACCACCGGGTCGCCGGGGCCCCAGTCCTCGGCGGCCATCGAGCCCGTGCGGTCGACCACGAACCACAGCTGCACGCCGACGCGGGCGCCACCGGCCTGCGTCACCGCGACCGTGGGCGTCAGCCCCACGACGGCCACGACCACGACGAGCGCCGCACGCCGCCACCACGTCCACGAGCCCGCACGTGGCGCGTCGGACCGCTCGACCCTGCCGCGCCGCACCGTCAGCCCGAGGGCCTGCCCCACGCACAGCGCGAGCACCGGCACGGCCGTGAGCAGCACGACCACCACGGGCACGACCGCGCGGGCGCTCACGAGCGCACCCGCCACGCGAGCAGCACCGCGGCCAGGCCGGCGGCGTACAGCAGGCGCACCCACAGGTCGTCGTCGTCGGTCACCACCCGCTCCGGGTCGGCCTGCATGGCCGTGAGCTGGCCCGCGCGGACCTGCTCGAGGATCGCCGGGACGGCGTCGGGGTCCTGCGCCACGGCGAAGGTGCCACCGGTGCCCTCCGCGGCGATCCGCAGCTCGGCCGCAGTGGCGGCACCCAGCTGGCGGTCCTCGTCGGGGTACAGCGCGTCCAGGACCACGCCACGGGACGTCGCGAGCGCTGCTGCCTCGGGCAGCGAGTACACGGGCGCACCCCACACCTCGTTGTCCGTCGCCAGCACCACCGAGCGGGACCGGTCGACGTCGTACTGGTCGAACAGCAGCGTGCACGACGCGACCCCGTCACCGATGAGTGACGCCTGCCCCTCCAGGCCCGACGTGCCGCGCAGGACCTCGGCCGCCGCGTCGGAGCCCCGGTCGGTGAAGGCCTCGCGCGCCGTGCGCAGCTGCGTGGTGACGAGCTCGTAGTCGTCCGTCAGCGGGAAGACCGTGGCCGAGGTCGAGTCGAACAGCGACAGCGCGACGCGTTCACCGGTGAACCCGGCGACGAGCTGCTCGAACGTCGCCACGACGCGCTCGTCGTAGTCCAGCATCGACCCGGACACGTCCAGGCACAGCACGATGTCCCGGTTGGCGAGCTCGCGCGTGCGCTCCTGCACGGTGACGGGCCGGGCGGCGAGCACGGCGGCCCCGACGGCCGCCGCGGCGACGGTCAGCGCGACGGCCACGCGCAGGACCCGGTAGCGCACGCGCCACGCGCGCAGCGCGGGCACGGCGCGCAGGTCGTCCGTGTTGGCCACGGGCGTCGTCCCGCGCCGGTCGCGCAGCAGCAGCCCGGCGACCAGGGCGGTCGCCACCACGCCCAGGACCACCGGCACCAGCCACGGCACCTCCAGCCCGGCGCCCGTCACCACGTGCGCACCCGGTTGCGCGCCTGGTCCAGCGACCGCGAGAGGCGCGCACGCGACGTCGGGGCGAACGTCGGCATCGACGTGTTCTCGAGCAGCGTGGACAGCGGCCGGGTCCGGCGGTCCGCACGCGCCGCGGCCGCCGTCATCGTGGACGTGTCCACGCCCGTGCGTCCGGTCGCGAACTCGCGCAGCACGTACCGGATCTCGAGGTTGGCGCCCCGCACGTCGACGTCACCCGCGCGGTACCGACGCTCGACCTCGTCGAGGCGGGCCAGCGTGGTGCCCCGCAGCGCGGCGTAGGGGTCGCGCCGGTTCTTCGGCGCCGGTGGTGCGGCCGGAGCCGGTGGCGGGACCGACGCGGGGGCGTCCTGCGCGGGTGCGCGCGTCGAACGGACCACCCACACGAACCACCCGGCCACGGCCAGGATGATCGCCACCGCGACCCACGGCCACCACGGCGCGTACGGGACGGGGTCGACCAGCTCAGCGCCCGGCACGACGCGACCTCCCGAGCAGCGCGACCATCTCGTCCAGGACGTCGTGCGTGCTCTCCACGGTCACCGACGTCACGCCGAGCCGGCGCGTGCGGTGCCCGACCTCCGCGTGCCGCGCCGCGCGCGCCGCGGCGACCGCCTCACGCACCCCGCGCCGCCCCCGCAGGTACGCGGGCAGGGACCAGCCGCTGACGACGTCCCGCACCGGCCGGCCGCGCGGCGGTGCGACGACGGGGCGGCCGCGGTCCGTGGCGGCCGACCCGCCCGCCAGCGCGCCCGGTGCCGCGCCCAGCACGTCGGCGAACAGGTCGGCGTCGACGACCTGCACCACCATGACCTCGTGCCGCGTGCGCAGCCGTGCCAGGGCGCGCTCGTCGGCCGCGCCGGGCCGCGCCTCGTCCGTCACGACGACGACGAGCGAGCGGCGTGCCGTGCGGCGCAGCACGCGGTCGAGCAGGCGTGCGAGGTCACCCTCGGGGGCGTCCGGGTCGAACGTGCGCTGCAGGCGGCGCAGCAGCACCTCGAGGTGCGTCGTGCCCGCGCCGGCCGGCAGCTCGACGACGCGGCCCGCGTCGCCCGCGACGAGCGACACGCGGTCGCCCCGCTGGTGCGCGAGGTGCGCGACCACGTCCGCCACGAGCTGCGCCACCTCGTGCTTGGGCTCCCCGCCCGCGGACGTCGCGCACATGTGCCGCCCGGTGTCCACGACGAGCACCAGCGCGACGTTCGACGTCGCCTCGTAGCGCTTGACGACGGGCTGCGCCGAGCGCGCGGAGGCCCGCCAGTCGATGTCGCCGACGTCGTCCCCGGGCGTGTAGACGTGCAGGTCGTCGACCTCGTCGCCGTGGCCCTTCCACACCGCGCGGTGGCGTCCGTCGAGCAGGCCGGTGGCACGCCGCAGCGTGGGCAGCTGCAGGCGCGCACGCACCAGCGCGAGACGGGACCGGGCCGGCACGGGTCAGGGCACCGGGACCGCGTCGAAGACGGAGGTGATGATCGACTCCGTGGACACGTCGTCGGCGATCGCGTCGAACGACCGCACGATGCGGTGCCGCAGCACGGCGTTGCGCATCGCGTGCACGTCCTCCGGGACGACGTGCCCGCGCCCGGCCCGCAGCGCCACGGCCTGGGCGACGCGCATGAGGGAGATGGACCCGCGAGGGCTGGCACCCATCCGCACCAGCCGGTCCAGCCCGGGCACCTGGACGGGGCCGCGGCCGCGCGTGGTGGCGACCAGGTCGACGACGTACCGGCGGATCGAGCGGTCCACGTACACCTGGTCGACCGTGCGCTGCAGCCACGCGATCTCGTCGAGACCCAGGCGGTCGCTGCGCAGCGCGCGCGTCATGCGACCGTCGGAGATGCGCTCGAGGATCTCGACCTCCTCCTCGGCGTCCGGGTAGTCGAGGACCTCCTTGAGCAGGAACCGGTCCATCTGGGCCTCGGGCAGCACGTGCGTGCCCTCCTCCTCGATGGGGTTCTGCGTCGCGAGCACCATGAACGGGGACGGCACCGGGTGGACCTCGCCCGCGATCGTCGTCTGCCGCTCCTGCATCGCCTCGAGCATCGCCGACTGCGTCTTGGCGGAGGACCGGTTGATCTCGTCGAGCAGCACGACGTTGGCGTGCACGGGCCCGAGCTGCGTCGTGAACGTCGACGTCCCGTAGTTGAAGACCTGCGTGCCGACGATGTCCGACGGCATGAGGTCCGGCGTGCACTGGATGCGGTGGAACGAGCCCGACACGGCGTGCGCGAGCGTCTGCGCGGCCGTCGTCTTCGCCAGGCCCGGGACGGACTCCAGCAGGACGTGGCCCCCGCACATCAGCGCGACGACGAGCGACTGCCGCAGCTGGGCCTGCCCGACGACCCGCTGCTCGAACACCGCGTCGATGCGTTCGCACAGCGCACCGGCCTTGGTGCGGTCGGACGGGGGGACGGTGTCGCGGCTCACGGCGGGCACGCTACCTGGGGCCGGACGGTGATCCCCACCGCCCACAGGGTGATCTCCACGGACCAGCAGCGCCCGCGACCCACCCCCGCCCGCCCCCCGTTGGTGGGTGACCCCCCTTGTGGTCGTGAGAGTGCAATCCAGTCATGGGGGTGGTTGCTGGATTGCACTCTCACGCGCTGGTGGGTGACTGGATTGCACTCTCGCGCCAAAGGGGGCCGCCCTCTGGTGGTGAGAGTGCGATCCAGTTGCAGACGGCGTGACTGGATCGCACTCTCGCGCGCTGGTGGGTGACTGGATTTGCACTCTCGCGAACCTGGGGGTGGGGGTGGGCGGGAAGATAGGGGGATGGTGAAGGTGCGGGTGCTGCGGGCGGGGTCCGGGCCGGTCGACGTCGCGGGGGTGCTGCTGACCCCCGGGGCGGGCGCGACGCGGGACAACCGCACCCTCGTCGCGCTCGACGCCGCGCTCACGGCCGCCGGGCTGCCGGTCCGGCGTGTCGACCTGCCGCGCGGTGCGACGGCCGCGCCCACGCGGGTGCGCGAGGAGGCCGACGCGTTCGCCGCCGACCTGGGCGTGGGGACCGAGCGGCTCGTGGTCGGCGGACGGTCGTTCGGCGGGCGCATGAGCTCGATGGCCGTCGCGGACGGGCTCGCGGTCGCCGGCCTGCTGCTGCTGTCCTACCCGCTGCACCCGCCCGGTCGGCCGGACCGGCTGCGGGTCGAGCACCTGCCGCACATCACGGTGCCCGTCCTGGCGGTCAGCGGTGCGACCGACCCGTTCGGCACGCCCGACGAGCTCGCGACGCACCTCGCGACCCTGGCGGGACCGACGACGCTGGTCGTCGTCCCCGGCGCGCACGGACCGGCCGACGCACCCGTCGTCGCAGCGGTCCGCGACTGGCTCACCCGACGTCCAGGCCCACCCGGCCCCGGCGACGTCCACCCGGTCTCGTGAGCCAGAGGATCTGGGGACTGGTGTCCCCGGTTTCCTCGGTCTCGTGAGCCCGGGGTGTCAGCGGGTCGCGAGCAGGTCCGCGACCAGGGCGGGGAGGGCCTCGTCGATGGGGTCGCGGACGACCTCGTCGGCCAGGTGGTCGTACGCCGTCGGCTCGGCGTTGACGACGACGAGCTGCGCGCCCGACTCCACGGCCAGCGGCACGAGGCTCGCCACGGGGTGGACGGTGAGCGTCGTGCCCACCGCGACCAGGGTCTGCGCGTCGGTGGCCGCCGCGACCGCGCGCTCGATGGCGTCGTCGGGCAGGCGCTCGCCGAAGTACACGACGTCCGGCTTCAGGACGCCGCCGCAGGCGGTGCAGCGCGGGTCCGGTTCGGCGGGCAGCCGCGCGAGCACGTCCCGGGTCGGGGTCGTCGCCCCGCAGCGCAGGCACGACGTGGTCGCGAGGGTCCCGTGCAGCTCCACGACCCGCTCGGGCGAGCTGCCCGCGCGCTGCTGCAGGCCGTCGAAGTTCTGCGTCAGCACCGCGATCAGCGCACCGGCGCGCTCCAGGTCCACGAGCGCACGGTGCGCGGCCGTCGGCCGGGCGTCCCACACGGCGTGCTCCGCCCACGCGCGCCAGCCACGCTCGCGCACGGTCACGTCCCGCACGTACGGGCCGATGTCGAGCAGGTTCACCGACGCGGGGTCGCGCGTCCAGACACCCTGCGGCCCACGGAAGTCGGGGATGCCCGCCGCGGTCGAGATGCCGGCACCCGTGAGGACGGTGACGGTCGGGGGGTCGGCGTGATGCGGCACGGTCGCATTCTCGTCGCCGGGAGCGTCCGGCGCCCAGCGGGCGACGCGACGACCGAGCGCGGCCCCGCCCGACGTAACGTGTGGGCATGGACGAGACGACCGGCCTCACCCTCACGCCCCGGCCGCCCCACCACGGCCGCGGTCGCGTCGTCATGCAGGTGCGCTGGTCCGACGTCGACCTGTTCGGCCACGTCAACAACGCGGCGTTCCTGCGGTACCTCGACGACGCACGGTTCGCCCTCTTCCCCCGCATGGGGGTCGACGAGGTCGGCGCGATGACGGCCTCGATGCTGGTCGTGGTCAAGCACGAGATCGACTACCTCGCGCCCATCCGGTTCCGCCCCGCGCCCGTCGTGGTGGAGGTCTGGGTGCCGCGGCTGGGGCGCTCGTCGGTGGACTTCGCGTACGAGATCCTCGACGGCGAGGAGCCCGGCGGCGCGGTCGCGCTGCGGGCGCGCTCGCGGATGGTGCAGCTCGACCGTGCGACGCACACGTCGCGGCCGTTCACCGACGAGGAGCGGGCGACGTTCGCGGCGTTCCCGGGGGAGTCGCCGGACCTGCACGCCTGGTGAGGCGCCCACGTCGTGGGACGAGCGCGCCGCGAGACCGGGCTCGGGCGGCTCACGACGGGTGAGGCGCGACCGGAGCCCGGTCTCGCGGCCGGGGCGCCGAGGGACTCAGTGCGGGACCGCCGCCAGCGCGGCGGGTGAGGTGATCGCGAAGCCGCCGAGCAGGCCGGGCACCGCCTTGGGCGGCGGGGGTGCGTACTCCGAGCGCGTCGACGTGCGCAGGCCGGCGCGGACGAGGGCGGCCGCGAACGTCGTCGCCGCAGCCACGCCGTCGACGACCGGGACCCCGATCGCGTCGGAGATCCGCCCCGTGAACGCGGCCATCCCGGCGCAGCCGAGCACCACGGCGTCGACGTCGTCGGCCTCGACCGCCGCACGGCACGCGGCCGTGACGCGCTCGAGCGCCCCGGACGTCGGGTCCTCGAGCGCCAGCACCGGGATCTCGCACGCGTGCACCGCGGCGCACGCGCGGGCAAACCCGTACCGGTCGAGCAGCTCGTGGGCGCGTCCGGCGGTGCGGCCCAGGGACGTCACGACGCTGAACCGGCGCGCGACCATCGCCGCGGCGTGGAACGCGGCCTCCGCGATCCCCAGCACCGGGCCGTGCGCGAGCTCGCGCGCCGCGTCGAGCCCCGGGTCCCCGAAGCACGCGACGACGTACGCGTCGACCCCCGCGGCCTCGCCGAGGCGCACCTGCTCGAGGACGCCGACCGCGGCCAGCGCCTCCTCGTAGTGGCTCTCGACCGAGGCCGGCCCGGTCGTGGGCTGCACGGCGTCGACGTGCACGCCGGGCCCGGCCACCACCCGGGCGGACCGACCGATGAGGTCGGTCATCGCCCGGGTGGTGTTCGGGTTGACGACCCGGATCCGGATGTCGTCGTGCACGACGCGCCTCAGGAGCCCGTGGGCTCGGCGTGGTGGCTGACGACCACGGGGACGTCCTGGGTGCCGTCGGACACGTGCGGGTCGGAGGCGTCGAGCGTCGGGATCTGCGGGTTGCGACGCTCGAGGAAGACGAACATCGCGAACCCGAGGCCGCAGCCGATGAACCACGAGTACGACGCGATCCACGTGACGTCGAACAGGCCGAGCGACGCCGCAAGCTTGGGCAGGACGGCCGTGGCGACGGCGACCAGGCCCGACCCGACGACGGTCGCCAGCGCGTTGCGGTTGTACCCGCGGGTGTACCAGTACCGGCCGGTGGGGGCCATGGTGAACATGTCGTCGACGTGCACGCGCTGCTTGCCGATGACGTAGTACCCGGCGATGAGGATGCCGAACAGCGGGCCGATGAGCGCGCCCAGCACGCCGAGCGTGTAGTGGATCGCCTCGTCGTTGGCGTACCAGTTCCACGGCGTGAGGATCACGGAGCCGACGGCCGCGATCATGCCGCCGGTGCGCCACGAGATGCGCTGCGGGGAGACGTTGGAGAAGTCGAACGCGGGGGAGATGAAGTTGGCGACGATGTTGATGCCGACGGTCGCGGTGACGAAGGTCAGGCCGCCGAGCAGGATCGCGAACGGGGTGTCGATCGCCTCGACGGTCTTGATGGGGTCGGTCATCAGCTCGCCGAAGACGGGCACGGTCGCCGACGCGCAGATGACGGTGAGCAGCGAGAAGAACAGGAAGTTGATCGGCAGCCCGAGGAAGTTGCCCCTCTTGACCGCCGTGAACGACCGCCCGTACCGCGCGAAGTCACCGAAGTTGAGCATCGGTCCGGAGAAGTAGGACACGACCAGCGCGATCGCGGAGAACATCACGGGGATCGACGCGGCGAACGTCATCGGCGGGCCCGAGGACAGGTTCAGCGAGATGTTCTCCCAGCCCGCCTCGGAGACGAGGTAGATCGCCAGGACGATCATGACGACGTACACCGCGGGCCCGGCCCAGTCGATGAAGCGGCGGATCGTCTCCATGCCGTTCCAGAACAGCGCCGCCTGCGCGACCCAGAGGATCGCGTACGAGATCCAGCCGAGCGCGTTCAGGCCGACGAACGACGGCTCGAGCAGGGCCGCGGAGCCGGGGACGAACTTGAGGAAGATGATGTTGAGCGCCTCGGCCGCGAGGAACGTCTGCACGCCGTACCAGGCGACCGCGATGAGGCCGCGGATGACGGCGGGGATGTTGGCGCCGAGCACGCCGAACACGGCGCGGTTGATGACCGGGTATGGCACGCCCGTCTTCTGGCTGGGCTTGGCGACGAGGTTGCAGAACACCTGGACGATGACGATGCCGACGACGAGCGCGACCAGCACCTGCCAGGAGGCGATGCCGAGCGCGAACAGCGACCCCGCGGTGACGTAGCCGCCGACGCTGTGCACGTCGGACATCCAGAACGCGAAGATGTTGTACGACGACCAGCGCTGGTTCGTGAGCGGCGCGAGGTCCTCGTTGGTCAGGCGCGGGTCGTACGTCGCCTTGATCTCGCCGGCGCCCACGGGCAGGCCCGCGGCCTCGACGAGGTCGTTCGGCTTGCCCGTGGCGGTCGGGGCGGCGGAGGCCGTGGCGTCCACGGGGACGACGGCGGGGAGGTCGTGCGGAGCGGTCATGGTGGTCCTCGCACTCGGGACGTCGGGAGGGGTGGTGTGCGACGCGGGGCACCGGGGTGCCGTGGGTCGGTGACCCGACCGGGGGTCCACCCTGGCCGCGGGTGGACGGATCACGTACCGTGAGCGGACCTGAAGCCGGGGCTGCAGGAACGCGACGATGTGTGAATCTATGACTTCACATGCGCCGGTGGGTTTCGACGGTGTGAACTTCCCGCTTCACGTGTAACGGACGATGAGGAGGACCGCCGTGAGTGCCGCGCCGGACGCCGGGAGCCTGCTGGCGTCCTTCGACGCCGAGCAGCTCGGTGCGCGCCTGCGCGAGCTGCGCGAGGGCCGCGGGCTCACGCTGCGGGAGGTCGGCGGCCGCCTCGGGATCTCGGCCAGTGCCGTCTCCCAGATCGAGCGCGGGGTGCTGCGGCCGTCGGTCAACCGGCTGTTCGAGCTCGTCACGGCGGTCGACGCGACGCTCGTCGACGTCTTCGGCGGCACGTCGGGCACCCCCGACGTCGAGCTGTCGACGCCCGTGCCCGACGGTTACGTCGTGCGGCGAGCGGTCGAGGTGGAGTCCGTCACCCTCGAGGGCGGCGTCGTGTACCGGCGCCTGTCACCCGGCGTCTCGCACGACGTCGACTTCTTCGAGTCCACCTACCCGCCGCACACCGTCGCGGGGCGTCAGCACGAGCTCGTCACGCACGTCGGGTACGAGATCGGCACCGTGGTGCGCGGCGAGCTGACGATCGACTTCGCCGACGAGCGCGTCGTCCTGCGCGCCGGCGACACCATCTCCTACGCGTGCACCACGCCGCACCGCCTGAGCAACCGGTCGGACGAGACCACGGTCGCCACGTGGCTCATCGTGCACCCGGGCGCGCCGGGCTGACCCGCCGGTGGGTCCGGGGGCGGGCGGTCAGGACCGGTCGTCGAGGCGGGCCGCGACGTCGGCCGGGAAGCCGCCCGTCGCCAGGGGGCCCCAGCGCTCCGGGGTCACCCGGATCAGGCTCTTGCCCTGCAGCCGCATCGCGGCGCGGTACTCGTCCCAGTCGGGGTGCTCGCCCGCGATGCAGCGGAAGTAGTCGACCAGCGCGTCCTCGGCCTGCGGCATGTGCAGCACCTCCGCCTGCCCGTCGACCTGCACCCAGGGGCCGTCCCACTCGTCCGACAGCACGCACACGCTGACGCTCGGGTCGCGCTCGGCGTTGCGGGTCTTGGCCCGGTCCGGGTACGTGGAGATGACGATGCGGCCCGCCTCGTCGACCCCGCCGCTCACCGGCGACACCTGCGGGCGTCCGTCCGCGCGCGTGGTGACGAGGATGAGGTGGTGCCGCGGCCGTGCGAACTCCAGGAGCCCGGCCAGGTCGACGGTCGTCGTCGTCGCGATGCTGCGTGCCATGCGTCGACCCTACGGCCGCGTCCTGCTCGACCGCGTGACCGGCAGGCCGTGATGGGCCGGCCGGTCGGGGCGCGCACCCACGGACGCGGCCGTCAGCGCACGACGGCGGCGATCGCACTCACCTCCACGAGAGCACCCGGCACGGCCAGCCCCGCCACCCGGGCGGCGACGACCAGCCCCGGGTCGTCCGACGCGATGAGCGGCGCGATCGCGCCGTACGCGGCGTTCACGTCGACGCCGTCGGCGAACAGGACGGTCCACTGGACGACGTCGGCGAACGTCGCGCCGGCCGCCGCCAGGGCGGTGCGGACGTTCTCGACCGCGCGCACCGCCTGCGCGGCGACGTCGCCCTCGCCGACGAGCCTGCCGTCGGCGTCGACGGCGTCCTGGCCGCCGACGTAGATCGTCGTCGCGCCGGGCGGGACCACCGCGACGTGGCTGAAGGCGGGGCTCCGCACGAGCCCGTCGGGACGGAGGCGTTCGACGTGTGCCATCTGCGCATCGTGCACCCGACCACCGACACGCGCACCGCCTCGGGCGCGGTGATCACCCGGGTGCAGCCCTGGCCCGCGGGTATCTCGCGGGGCGTCCCGCCCGCCCTTGTCGTGTCAGGCGCCGCCGGCGTCGAGCAGGTCTGTGTATCGCAGTGGGGGTCATCGAGATGTCTGCACGTCATGTCATCGTCCATCGGACGGACGCAGGGAGGTCGGTCGTCGAGACCGACGAGGTCGCCGTCGTCGGCGTGCTCGACCACGGCTACGTGGTCGACGTCGACGAGCGTCAGGTCGCGCGGCTCGAGCGGGAGGGGTGGCGCGTCAAGGCGGTGCGCGACCCCCACACCATCCGGCTGTTCTCGTACGAGATCGACACCTCCGGCGGCCAGCTCCCGCCGGCACCGCCGGGCTTCACGTCGGTCGAGGACACCGGAACCGTCAACCACCTGGTCCAGCTCGTCGGGCCTGTGCAGGAGTCGTGGCTGGCGACGCTCGCCGAGCAGGGCCTGCAGGTGGTCGAGGCCGTCGGCCCGCACGCCTACTACGTGCGTGGCGACGCCGCGACGGTGGCCGCCGCGGCGGCCCTCCCGTTCGTCGAGTGGACCGGTCCGCTGGCCCCGGCCTGGAAGGTCAACCCGGACCTGCTCCGTGGCGACCCGGACGTGGGCAAGGACCGCGGCCTGGGCCCCGTCAAGTCCGTCGACATCGGGGTGGCCGCCGACGGCGACGTCGACGACGTCGCGGCCCTCGTGATCACCTCGGGCGGGACCGTGCTGGCGGTCGCGCCGCAGTCGTCCGACGCCTTCCGCAGCATCAGCGCGACGCTGCCCACCGAGGCGTTGCCCACGCTCGCCGCGCACGACGACGTGCGGTGGATCGACGCCGTGCACACACCCGTCCTGGAGGACGAGCGCAGCTCGCAGATCGTCATGGAGGACCTCGACGCCACGGCTCCGCCGACGACGCTGCCCAACACGGGCTACGGCGCGAACCTCGCCGCGCTCGGTGTCGACGGCTCCGGCGTCACGATCGCGGTGTGCGACACCGGCATCGACACCAACGACCCCGCGACCGTCCACCCCGATCTCGCCGGTCGCCTGGGGTTCGTCGTCGACTCCGCCGGAGCGGCGGTCGTCGGTGCGGACACCGACGGGCACGGGACGCACGTCGCCGGCATCGCCGCAGGTGACGGCGGCTCGGGCGCGGCGGACCCCCAGGGGTTCCTGCTGGGACAGGGCGTGGCGCCGGGTGCCACCGTCGGGCTCGTCGAGCTCGGCGGCACGGTCGCGGCGCGCGTGCAGCAGTCGGCGCTGCAGGGCGGCGACGTCATGAACAACTCGTGGGCGATGAACGGCCCCGTGTACTCCGCGGACGACCGCACGGTGGACCTCGGGGTCCGCGACGCCGACGCGACGGCGACCGACCAGACGCCCCTCGTCGTGGTGTTCTCGACCGGCAACAGCGGCCCGAACCCCGGCACGGTCACCAAGAGCACGAAGAACGCGATCCTCGTGGGCAACTCGCTCAACGCGCGTCCCGCGGAGATGACGGCCCCCGACGACATCCGGGGCCTTGCGGGGACCTCCTCGCGCGGCCCCGCGGCCGACGGCCGGCTGCTGCCGACGGTCGTCGCACCGGGGACCGACATCATCTCCACCTACAGCCCCGTCGGGTTCCGCAGCGGTCCGTACACGGACACCGGCGGCACCCTGCACGCGGTGCACGCACCCATGTCCGGCACGTCCATGGCGGCACCCCACGTGGCGGGCAGCGCGGCGCTGCTCATCGACTGGTGGCGTCAGACGCGCATCGGCAAGACCCCGAGCCCCGCGCTGGTCAAGGCGCTGCTGGTCTCGAGCGCCGAGCCGGTCGCCGGGGGGACGGACGGCGCGGGCGGCACCACCGCGGCCGGGCCCAACAACGACGTGGGGTGGGGGCGCGTCTCGATCGAGAACGCACTGCTGCAGTCGCCCGCCTCCGACCGTGGACCGAAGATCTTCGTCGACCAGCGCCAGGCGTTCACGGCGACGGGTCAGGAGTACACGATCCGCGTGGCGCCCGCCGTCGCAGGGCTCCCGCTGCGGGTCACGCTGACGTGGTCCGACGCCGCGGGTGCCGTCGGCGCGAGCCCCGCCCTCGTCAACGACCTCGACCTCGAGATCCGGCACGTCGACTCCGGGCAGGTGTTCCGCGGCAACGTGTTCACGGGCGCCTTCTCCACGACGGGCGGCTCGGCGGACGACCTCAACACCATCGAGGGAGCGGTCATCCAGGACCCGACGGGCGTCTACGAGGTCACCGTCGTCGCGGCGAACCTCGCAGCGTCCGCCCGGACGGACGTCGCGGGACCCTGGCAGGACTTCGCCCTGGTCATCGACAACGCCGAGGTCCCCGCGGCCGACCCGGTGAAGGTGGTGGCGGTGATCGACCGCTCGGGCTCCATGGAGACCTTCGGCTACGTCGACATCACCCGCCAGACGTCCCGGCAGTTCATCGACCTGCTGGGCGTCGACGACTCCGTCGGGGTCGTCAGCTTCGGGGACTCGGGTGACGAGGAGTACCCGGGCACCGGGGCGCCCCAGGCGATCGTCGACCAGTCGACGCGCGACGCGGCCGCCGCGGCGGTCGACGCCATCGGGTTCGGCGGGTGCACGTTCATGGGCGCAGGCATCGAGACGGCAGGGAGCATGCTCGCCGCCGGGACACGGCGGGCCATGGTGCTGCTGTCCGACGGCTACGACAACAAGGGGTGCGACCCGTCGAACCCGGCCAAGCCCTCGGCGGTCGACGCCGCGGTCGCGCTGCCGTCGGGCCTGCCGATCTACACGTGCGCGATGGGGCCGGCGTCGGACCAGACGCTGCTGGCGCAGCTCGCGGACGACACCGACGGCCGGTACTACTACATGCCGACGATCGACGACCTCTTCGAGATCTACAACTACATCCGGGGCGAGGTGACCGGCGACGGCGTCATCGTCAACGAGTCGTCGACCGCGTCGGTGTCGCAGGTGACGGGCTGGGTCGACGGGTGCGCCGAGTCGGTGGTGTTCACCGTCGCGTGGCACGACACGTCGCTGCGGTTCGTGCCCCGCGAGCCGCGGGGTGACGGCCAGATCGCCGTGCGGCTGCGCTCGCCCGGCGGGCGGTGGCTGCCCAGGTCGGCGACCGAGGTCCTGCGCAACGCGGGCGACGGCTACGTGAGCTTCACGATCCAGGACCCGGAGCCGGGCCTCTGGACGGTCGAGGTCGCCACGGACCGCCGTCGGCACACGCCGTACACCGTCGGCGGGTTCGTCCGCTCGCCCCTGGGCCTGCGGCTCGACGTCCCGACCCGGCTGGTCGCCGGCGACGCGATCGGCCTGATGACGACGGTCGCGGACCGCCTCGGCGGGCTGGACGGCGTCAAGGTCGCGGCGACGGTCGCGGCGCCGGTGGCGGCCACCCGCGACCTCGTCGACCGGTACCGGGACCGCCTCTCCCAGGTGCGTCTGCCCGAGAAGTTCCTCGCCGACGGCGAGCCGGACACGGCCCGCGCCCACCTCGCGCAGCTCGTGCTGCTGCGCGGTGAGCTGAAGGCCGCCGACGGTCAGGACATCCTCGCGCCGCGCGTCGACCGGTTCACGCTCGGTGCACGGACGTTCCAGCCCGGCCGTCCGCTGCGGCCCGGCAGCACGAGCGTCGGCGTCGGCACGACCGTGGGTGGTCGGCGGACGCACGGCGTCGTGGCCCCCGGGCACGGCACCTTCGTCGACCCGCGACCCGGGCAGCGCACGGCGACGCCCGGCGTCCTCACCGGCAGCTACCCCCGCACCGCGGTGCCCGGCAGCTACTCGGTGGCCGTCACGGCCTCGGGCTTCAGCCCGGTGTGCCGCACGCGGTTCGTCCGCAAGAGCCTGGCGAGCGTCGCCGTGCTCGACGGGTAGCAGGCGGCGGTCCGACGACGGCACCCATCGGCACGGTGGGTGCCGTCGTCGCGGGCGGGTCCGGGGAGGGGGACCGCCGGCCACGCTTGCCGAGTCGACCGGGGTACGGGACCGTGGCCGCCGTGGACGCGAGCGGTGACCTCGAGCTGGTCGTGGACCGGCTGACGGCGGCGGTGCCGCGCGGGCGGCGCGCGCTCGTGGCCGTCGACGGCGTCGGTGCGAGCGGCAAGACGACGTTCACGGCCCGCCTGGCCGCCGCCGTCCGCGACCGCCCCGTCGTGGTCCTGCACGCCGACGACTTCTTCCACCCGTCGGCCGTCCGGCACGCGTGCGGCCGGTGGTCACCCGAGGGCTTCTGGCAGCACGCGTACGACTACGGCTCGCTCGTCGCCCTGGCGCTGGCACCGCTGCACCCCGACGGTGACGGGTGGTACAGCCCGACGTCGTTCGACCGCGTGGCGGACCGTGTCGCGCCCGCGGCGGCGGTCCGGGCCCCCGACGACGCGCTCGTGATCGTCGAGGGGACGTTCCTGCACCGCGACGAGCTGCGGGAGCACTGGGACTGGTCGGTGTACCTGCACGTCCCGTTCGAGGTGGCGGCCCGGCGGATGGTCGCGCGCGACGGCATCGACCCGGATCGCGAGCACGGGGCGCTGGCCCGGTACGCGGGCGCGCAGCGGCGCTACTTCGCGGCGGCCGAGCCGTGGCGGCGCGCGTCGCTCGTGGTCGACACGACGCAGCAGCCCCGGGTCGTGCCTGCGTCCGAGGTGTCGACGTCCCTGGGTGACGCGCTGTCGGTCCCGGGGAGTGAGACGGGCCGTGAGCGAGACCGGGCGCAGGCGCCGACAGACGTGCGGTGACACGTCTGAGCCCGGTCTCGCGGTGGCCCGCTCCCACGATGTGGGACGGCGGGCCGGGGCACCGCACCGGACCGCGGCCGCCCGACCGGTCGGGTGTCGGTGGCGCCTGCCACCATGCGGACATGTCTCACACGACGCACACCCACCACGCGCTCGACTATGTCGAGATCGGCGTGACCGACCTCGCCGCCGCCAAGGCCTTCTACGGTGCCGCCTTCGGCTGGGGCTTCACCGACTACGGCCCCGGCCCGGACTACGTCGGCATCCAGGGCCCGGACGGGGCGGACGGCCGGGAGGTCGGCGGCCTGCGGCTCGACGACGCGGTCGCCCCGGGCGGTCCGCTCGTCCTGCTGTACTCGTCCGACCTCGAGGCGACCGCCGCCGCGGTCCGGGCGGCCGGCGGCGAGGTCACCCAGGGCCCGTACGCCTTCCCCGGTGGGCGCCGGCTCCACTTCCATGACCCGAGCGGCAACGAGCTGGGCGTCTGGTCCGAGAGCTGACGGTCCCGGCGGGTGCGTGGGGCAGGGGTGCGGTCAGACCTCGCCCGGCAGCGCCTTGCGCACGACGAGCCGCGTCCACGAGCCGAGGTACAGCCGGTCACCGTCCTGCAGCTCGTGGCGCTGGCCCGGGCGGATCGGGTCGTCCGGCAGGGGCTCGCCGACGCGCGCGACGAACGTGCCGTTCGACGACTGCAGGTCCTCGACCCACCAGCGGTGACCGTCGGTGTTGAGCTGGCAGTGCCGGCGGGACACGCCGCTGTCCGCGCCCGCGTCGACCTGCGGCCGGATGTTGCGGGACGCCGACGGCCGCCCGACCAGGACGCTGCGCTCCCGCAGCGGGATGAGCACCGGCAGGCCGACGGACGGCATCGGGTCCTCCGCCTGCTGCGCGGCGTACCAGTCCGGGTCGACCCACAGCTCCGCGACCCACGCGTCGCCGCCCGGAGGCGGGGGCGTGACGGGGGCGGCGGGGTCCGCCGACGGCGCGGACGACGCCGCGGGGGGAGCCACCACCGCGGGCGGCGGCTCGAGGGGGTCCGGCGCCGGTCCGCCCGTCGCGGACGGGCCCGCCGCCGCGCCGGTGGGGGGCGCCGTGACGGCCCCCGCCGCACCGGTGGGCGGTGCGGTGGCGGCCGGCACCGCGCCCGTCGCGCCCAGGTCGAGCGACGACGGCGCGTGCGCGACCGGCGTCGCGCCCGTCGTGAAGTCGTAGCCGCAGTTCTCGCAGAACAGCGCACCCGACGCCGCGGGGGAGCCGCAGTGCGGGCACGTGCTCGGCGACGGCACCGCCGTCGACCCGGCCGCCGCGGACGACCCGCCGGTGGCTGCCGCACCGCCGCCCGACCCGCCGATCGGCGCGCCGCAGACGTCGCAGTAGTCGGTCGACTCGCTGGTGTGCCCGTCGGGGCAGGTGACGCTCATCGCCGCACCCGCGAGGTCTTCGTCGAGGCCGTGTCGAGGGCCATCTCGTCCAGGCGGGACGCGCCGCGCTTGAGCCGCACCGTGCCGTGCTCCTCGTCCTCGATCTCCACGACGCGACGCAGCTTCGACGTCGCCTCCTCGTTGCCGGTCTCGGCGGCCAGCTGCACCGCCCTGCCCAGCTTGACGGTCGCGGTCGCCTCGTCGCCTGCGGCCTTCGCCGCCAGGCCCTCCTGGATCGCGGACGCCAGCTCGGCCTGGCCCGTGTAGTGCGCGACCTCGGGGCTGATGCGCGCGGTGAGCGACGCGTCGTCGGACCACGCGGCCTTCACCAGGCCGGACGCGACGACCTCGTCCGCCACGGCCACCTGCACCCGCGCGGCGAGCTGCTCGGCGCCCACGTTCTTCGAGGGCACACGCACCGCCACGTGGTAGTCGCGCGACTCGTCGGCCCACGCACCCGTCGGGTACCCGCCGATCAGGGGCGTCACCTGGGTGCGTCGCGACGTGAGGTCCTCGACCGTCGGGGCGACCTGCCGGACGAACAGCACCTGCCCGCCCTGCGGCGTCCATACCCGCAGCTGCGCGTCGGCCACGCCCCGGGACATCGAGGTGGCCAGCAGCGCCTGGAAGTCGGCCGCGATGTCCTCCGGGTCGGCGATGAGCTCGACCGTCCCGAGCAGCGCGGTCGCGATCTCCCGCAGCTCGTCGACCTGCCAGCGTTCCCCGACGCCGCGCGCGTCGCACTGGAACCGGCCCGTGACGGCGCGGATCGTCGACGTCAGCTGGGCGCGTGGCTCGGACTCGTTCTTGCCGTCGGTCAGCAGGATCGCGTGCCGCTGCGTCGCGGCGGGCTGGGTCGCGAAGATCTGGTCGGCCAGGCGCAGCCACGTGCTCATCGCGGTCCCGCCCTGGGCGCCCAGGCGCGAGATCGCCCGCTTGGCCTCCTCGCGCGCCGCCGGCTCCATCTGCACGATGGCCAGCGGGGCGTTCGGGTAGGGGAAGACCCGCTGCGCGACGTGGCTGCCGGACACGATCGCGAACCACGTCCCGTCGGGGATGTGGTCCACCGCCACCTGCGCGGCGTGCTTCGCGGCCCGCAGCATGGCGCCGGTCATGGACCCCGACGTGTCGACCATGATGATCTCGGCGACGCCGCCGCCGGTCGTCGACGCCCCGCCCACGCCCTCGGCGCTCACCGTGACGATCGCGTGGACGTCGGTCCCGCCGTCGGGCAGGAACTCGTTCTGGAAGACCTCGGCACGGAACGTGGCCACGCTTGCTCCTCGGCGGTGCGGTGCTGTGGGTGTCGGACGGCTGGGGGACGGGGTGGTCTGGTGGTGCGGATGGTCAGGGTGCCGGCGGGTCCGGCTCTTCCGGGAGGCTACCGGGCGAGCGTCGTCGCACGGTGGGGGCGGTGCCCGGGTCCTCGGCGTGCGTGTCGGGCGCCGGCTCGGCCGCCGCGGCGGCGGGCCAGGTGACCCGAGCGAGCGCGACGGTCACGTTGTCGTGCCCGCCCGCAGCCTTGGCCCACTCGACGAGGTCCCGCGACAGCGCAGCGGGGTCCGCGCCGACGCGCCCGACCGCGTCGCGCAGCAGGTCGGCGACGACCTCCGGTGCGGACGCGTAGTTCCACAGGCCGTCGGAGCACGCGAGCACCCAGCCGGGTCCGCCGGGCCGGGTCGCGACCGTGCGCGCGGTGGTGTCCTGCGCGTCGGCACCCAGCCACCGCGTGATGGCGTGGGCGTCCGGGGAGCGTTCGGCCGCCGCGCGCGGCATGCCCCCGGCCATGAGCTCGGCGGCGACCGAGTCGTCCTCGGTGAGCTGCTCGGGGGTCCCCGCGTCGGGCAGCCAGTACACGCGCGAGTCGCCCAGCCAGGCGGCGGCGAGCAGCTCGCGCCCGACGACCGCGGCGACGAACGTGCACGACGGCGGGTCCTGCCGCGCGGTCGCGTCGTCGACGGCGTCGCGTGCGGCGTCGTCGGCGCGGTGGCCGGCCTCCACCAGCAGGCGTGACCAGCCCCCCGCGTCGCCCCGGGCGACGTCCGCGGCGCCGGCGACGAGCACGTCGCGCGCGGCCGTGGCGGCGGCCTGGCTCGCGACGTCGGAGTCGGGTGCCGAGGACACGCCGTCGCACACGACGAGCACGGTCACGTCCCCCACCACGCCGAGCGCCATGGCGTCCTCGTTGCGCCGGCGCCGCACGCCGACGTCGGTGACGCCCGCGACGTGCGGCGCGGGCTGCTCCTCGACGTGGTCGCGCGCGACGGCTGCGCGGGCGCCGCACTGCTCGCAGTAGCCGTCGGCCGCGATCTCGCCGCCGCACGCGCACGCCGCGCGCGGCGGCGTGGGGTCGGTGCCGGCGTCCGGGTCCGGCTGCGGCGCGACCGCCTCGGGCGTCGGGCCACCGAGCGCCGCCCCGCACGACTCGCAGAACCGTGCCCCGGCACCGGCGGTCTCACCACAGGACGGGCAGACCACGACCGTCCCGCTCACCACGCCGTCCACCGCCGCACCTCGTTGGCGCGGTCGACGAGCGCGACGCGCGTCGCACGGTCGTCGGTGAGCGCGGCCTGCTCGCGGTACGCCGCCTCGAGCGCGTCCGTGAGGCCCACCCGCGTGGCCGGGATCCCGTCGAGCCGCACACCCGGGGCGGTGGTGCCCGCCTCGACGGCGCTGAGCGCGCTGCTCAGGACGTCGACCCGCAGCCCCGCGCGGTCCGCCGGGTCGAGCGTCACCGTCCGCACCGAGTCGAGCGCGGCGGCGAGCGACGTCAGGTCGTGGCGGGAGCGGGCCAGCACCCGGGCACGCATGAGCCGCGCCTCGGGGTAGGAGCTGCGCGTGGGCGTGACGAGGTCCAGCGCCGCGAGGGCGTCGTCGACGTGCAGCGACGCCAGCCGCAGGCGGGCGAGACCGAACGCGGCAGGGGCCGTGTAGTTGGCGTCGGCGTAGGCGCACGTCGCGTACAGCTGCTCCGCGATGCCCGGCTCGTCGGACAGCTCGCACGCCACCGCGAGCGCCAGCTTGGGCGCGAGCTCGCCCGGGACCTGCCCGTAGACGGCGTTGAAGGACGCGCGCGCGGCCACGACGTCACCGGCGGCCAGCTGCGCGAGCCCCTGCGTCCACACGGCACGCCACTCCCACGGGTCCTCCTGGAGGATCGCCTCGACGGCCGACGCGACGACCTCGGGCCGCCCCGCCTCGATCGCGGTCGTGGCCCGCAGCAGCCGGACCTCGACGGTGTCCTCCGGTGCGTCGGCCAGCGCGAGCAGCCGCTGCTCGGGGTCCGTCACGTTGACGCCGGACAGCCAGCCGGACGCGGGGTCGTCGGGGTCGACCTTGAGCGCGGGGAGCTCGTCCCACGCCAGGGGGCGCTCGACCTGGTCGGTCACGGGCGGCTCGAACAGCACCGAGCTGGCGCTGGTCAGCGGTGCGTCGCCGGCACCCCGGTCCGCCGCGACGACCTCGCGCAGCACGCCCAGGACCTGGGCGCGCATCTCGTCGACCGACCCGAACCGGTCCGACGCGTCGGGCGCGCACGCCTTGGCCAGCAGCCGGTAGAACGAGTCGTAGCGCGCGAACACCGGCGTCTGGTCGACCGGCGGCAGGGCCGCCACGTAGGTCGTGGTGTTGCCGCGGAAGTCCAGGACCAGCGTCGCCAGGGTCCGCCCGATCGTGTAGACGTCGGACGCGACCGACGGGCCGTCGGCGGCGACCTCGGGCGCCTGGTAGCCGACGGTCCCGTAGATGGCCGAGTGGTCGTCGTCGATGCGCCGCACGCCGCCCATGTCGATGAGCTTGAGCGCGTCACCGGCCTGGATGATGTTGTCGGGCTTGAAGTCGCAGTAGAGCAGGCCGAGGTCGTGCAGGTACTGGAACGCCGGCAGGACCTCGAGGACGAACGCGAGCGCCTGGTCGACGGGCAGCGGGTCGACGTGCCCGGCGGCCTCGCGGCGGTCGGTGAGCAGCTCCTTGAGGGAGCGCCCGCCGACGAACTCCATGACGGTGTACCCGTCGCCGTCGTGCTGCACGAAGTTGTAGATCTCGACGATCAGCGGGTGCTCGACGCGCGCGAGGAACTGCCGCTCGGAGATGGCGGCGGCCACCGCGTCGGGGTCCCCGCTGTTGAGCAGGCCCTTGAGGACGACCCACCGGCCGGACACGTTGCGGTCGCGCGCCAGGTAGATCCAGCCCATACCGCCGTGCGCGAGGCAGCCGGCGACCTCGTACTGCCCGCCGACGAGCGTGCCGGGCGTCAGGCGCGGGTCGAAGTCGAACCGTGCGCCGCACGACGGGCAGAAGCCCTGCGTGCGGGCGGGGACCCCGTCGCGGCCGCGGCCGACCGGCTCGCCGCAGGCCGCGCAGAACCGCTTGCGCTCGGGGACCTGCGGGTCCGTCATGACGGCCTGCAGCGGGTCGTCCACCGGTGCGGGCGGGACCGTCGTCAGCCCGGCGCCGAGGCGCGCGCGGCGCAGCCGGGTGGACGACGTGCCCAGGCGGCGCGTCGCGCGTGACCCGGTCGCCGCGGTGCGGGCCGAGCCGAGGGCCGCCGTCGGCAGGCGCGTCGAGCTGGTGCGGCCGGTCCGGGTGGACCCCGCGAACTCGGGTTCCGCGCCACCGCCGGGTGCGGGCACACCGGGCGCGATGCCCGTGCCGAGCATGGCCGACGGCGTGCGCGCGGCCACCCCGCCCGTCCGTCCCGTCGCGGCGGTTGCCGCGGGCGGGGTGGTGGTGCCGGTCGTCGTGGACGTCGCACCCGCGGGGGCGGGCGAGCCGCACACGTCGCACCAGCCGTCCTCGTAGGTGCCGGTGCAGCCGGGCTCGCGGCAGGCGGTCGCGCTGGTCATCGGGCTCCTCCAGGTCCGCCCGGCAGCGGCCGGGCGAGGTGCTCGTACTGCTCGACGAGGGCACGTGCGAGGCCCACGTCGCAGGGCGTGGTGTCGACGGCGGCACGGGCCTCGTCGTGGCCGGCGCGCACCGTGGGCGACGCGTCGCGACCGTTCGACGCCGCGGCGTCCGCGGCCCGTCCGAGGCGGTAGCGCAGCTCGGCACGCTCGCGCAGCGGGTTGCTGTACGCGTCCTGGGCGGCGTCGAGCGCCCGCCGGACGGCGTCGAGGCGCGCGACGAACGCGTCGAGCGCGTCGCGGTCCTCGGGGACGGCGCCGAGGCGTGACACGTCGGGCACCGCGAACCGGGGCGGGTGCGCGATCTCCCGTCGGCAGCGCTCGGCGAGCTCGTGCAGCGCGGGTTCGCGCGCCTCGAGCGCGGCGGCCGTCGCGTGCGCGTCGGCGCGGGCGCGGGCGAGCGAGCGGCGCTGGGACACCGCCACCATGAGGTCGCGCTCGGCGTGGGCGGTCCGCGTCTCCAGCTCCGCGAGCGGGCCGGACACGTCACCACCCCGGGCGGCCTGCGTCGACAGGCGCTGCTCGCGCTCGCGCAGCGTGGCGACGCGCTCACGCGCCGCGGTGTCGGTGCCCGCGAGGTCCTCGGCGCGCACGAGCGAGGCGCGCACGCCCCGCAGCCGCGCGACGACGTCGGTCGTGTCGGGGTCGAACGCCAGGCGCGTGCGCAGCGCCGAGACCATCGCGTCGCACAGCGTCAGCGCCTCGGGCAGCGACACGGGCGAGGCGCCGGCCCGCGTGTCGACGCGGCCCCAGACGAGCTGCGACATGCGCTCGCGCTCGACCTCGGTGACGCGCCCGTTGTCCCACACCGCCAGCAGCTCGTCCGCCCGGCGGCGGGCCGACTGCCACACGGTGAGGGCCAGCACGACGTCGGGCGTGTAGCGCTCCGCCTCGGCGGTCGCCTGGGCCGCGGTGTCGAGCGCGTCCAGCCGCGTGCGGCGGTCGTCCAGCCACGTGAGCAGGCCGTCGAGGTAGACCATCAGGTCGCGCGCGGGGATCGCCTCGCCCAGGCGCCCGGGGGCGACGGGCGCGACGACGTCGGCGGACGCGGCAGCCACGGTGGTCGCCGTCACGACCGTCCGTACACGGACGCCGGCGGCGCGGGTGCGGGCCCCAGGGCCTCACCCAGCCAGCGGTCGTAGACCTGCGCCCACGTCCCGTCGGCCTTCATGCCGTCGAGCACGGCGTTGACGAAGCGCACCAGGTCGACCTGGTCCGCGGGGACGCCCACGCCGTACGGCTCAGCGCTGAACGCCTCGCCCACGACGCGGGCGTACGGGTCCTGCGCGACGAACCCGGCCAGGACGGTGTCGTCACCGGTGATCGCGTCGACGCGGCCCTGCTGGAACAGCGCCAGGCACGCGGAGTGCGTGCGCGCGCCCACGGGCTCGACGTCGTACTCGTCGAGGCGCTCGAGCGTCGTCGTGCCCTCCGGCGCGCAGACCCGCTGCCCGGCGAGGTCCTCGATGCCCTGCGCGTCGGACTCGGTGCTGACCAGGACCTTCTGACCGGCGGTGAAGTACTCGGCCGAGAACGCGATGTCCTGCCACCGCTCGCAGTTGATGGTGAACGCGCGCACGACCAGGTCGACCTCGTGCTCCTGCAGCACCGGGATGCGGTCGCCGGCGGTGATGACGCGGAACCGGATCGCGTCGGGGTCACCGATGATCGCCTGCGCGACCTGGCGGGCGATGTCGATGTCGAAGCCCTCGATCTGCCCCGTGAACGGGTTGCGCGCCCCCATCTGCAGCGTGTCGGCGGAGACGCCGACGAGCAGGTGGCCGCGGTCGCGGATCGCGGCCATCGTGGAGCCGCCGGGGACCTCGGTGCCCGTGGTCGGGGCGTACGAGGTGGTGGCGTCGGCGCACTCGGCGGCCGCGGGTGCGACGGCCGGTGCGGCGTCGGGGGCCGCCGGGATCACGCCCGTGCCGCCGGGGGCGGCCTGCGTCGCGCAGCCGCCGAGCACCACGGCGGCGAGGGCCGCCGCGGCCAGTGCGGTGCGCAGGTGCGTCGTGCGTGTGCTCATCGGTACTCCTCCCGTCGTGCGCGCAGACCGGTCCAGGCGAGGACGGCGCCGCCGACGCCCAGCGCGGCCAGCAGCCAGCCCACCCACGTGCCGCTCGTCCGCAGGTCGTCCGCGACCTGCGTGCTGCCGGCGTCGACGGCGGCCGTCAGGCTCGCGGACAGGTCGTCGAAGAGCGCGGGCGACGCGGCCGGGTCGTCGCTCGTGACCAGGGCGACCGCGCCGTCCCAGTCGCCGCTGTCGTCCAGGCCGCGCACGGCCTCGTGCGCCGCGACCCACGCGTCGAGCCTGTCGACGAGGGACGCGTCCAGCCTGCTGCCGTCCCCCGCCAGCGCCGCGCGGGCCTGGTCGACGTTGGCGACGAACGACTCCTCGTACGCCGCACCCGAGCCGCGTCGGATGAGGGTGAACGCCTCCATCGACCGGGCGTCGTTGACGAGCGCGAACGCCTGGGACGTCGCGACGGTCGCCGCGTACGGCCCGTCGTGCGCGCGGCTCGCGCGGGACGCCGCACCGCCCAGGGTCGAGCCGCCCACGACCGCGATGACCAGCACCGCGACCGTCGCGGCGACCAGACCGGCGTTGAACGTCCGCCGTGTGCGGCGCGCGACCCACACCTGCACGGCGACCAGCACCGCGAGCGCCAGGACGACCACCGCCACCAGCAGCGGCGTCGCCGAGCGCACCGACGACAGCTCGTCGTCCACGCGCTGCTGCTCCGCGGCGACGAGCTCGTCGAGCGTCGGCACGATGTCCTCGCGCAGGACCGTCGACGCCTCCTCGAGGTACGCCGACCCGACGGGGAAGCCCTGCCGGTTGTTCGCCCGCGCCTGCGCCACCAGGCCCGTGTACGTCGTGAGGTCGGCCGACACCTCGGCCAGGCCGTCCGCGCCCTCCGGGCCGCTCGCCGCGAGCTGCGCCAGGGCGTGCGCCCCGGCGTCGACGGCGGCGTCGTAGCTCGCGCGCAGGTCGGTGGGCTCCAGCCCGCCGACGAGGAAGGCCGTGGTCGCGGCCGCGTCGGCGGCGACCAGCTGGTTGCGCGCGTCCTGCAGGCCGACGAGCTGCGCCGCCGAGTCGCGCACGCCGGTGACGGCCGCGCTCTGGCTCGTCGTGGCGCCCAGGGCGAGCAGACCGGTCAGCGCGGTGACGACGGCTGCGACCGCACCCCACAGGCGCAGGCCGCCCGGCGTCGAGCGCCAGCCGCTCGTCGGCCGGGCGGGGGCGGGCTGGGTTCCCGGCTGGTGCGGCGGAGCCGGGTGGGGCGGACTCGGTGGCGAGGACACGACGGTCGTGGTCACGCGGGCTCCTCGGGGCGCGGGGCGGGTCCGCCGCCGGCCGGGTCGGTGTCGGTCGGGTTCACGGGGGCGGGCTCGTCACGCGTCGGCTCGTCGGTGGGGCTGTCGGCCGGGCCGTCGGCCGGGCCGTCGTCGGCGTCGGCCGGTGCGACGACGAGCGCGTCGTCGGGGACCGGCAGGTCCGTCGCGACGTCCGCGACGTCCGTCGCGAGGTCCGCCGGCAGCAGCGTGCGCAGCTGCTCGACGGTCGGGTTCGCGACGTCCCGCAGGCGCCACGCGTGCCGCAGCACCGCGCGGTCCAGGAGGTTGCGCGCCAGACGCCCGTTGCCGAAGCCCTCGTGCCGCGGCTGCGCGGCGACGACCTGCTCGACGAGGTCGAGCGCCTCGGCCGACGGCTCGAAGTCGGCCTTGCGGGCGGCGAGCGCGAAGATCTCGCGCAGCTGGGCGTCGGTGTAGTCGTCGAACGCGATGGTCGTGGCGAACCGGCTCTCGAGGCCCGGGTTGGTCGTGAGGAACCGCGTCATCGGCAGGGGGTAGCCCGCGACGATGACGACGAGCTCGTCGCGGTGGTCCTCCATGTCCTTGACCAGGGTGTTCACGGCTTCTGCGCCGTACTGGTCCTCCGCCAGCGAGTAGGCCTCGTCGATGAACAGCACGCCGCCCAGCGCCTTGGTGACGACCTCGGTCGTCTTGGTCGCCGTCTGCCCGAGGTAGCCGGCGACGAGCTCCGAGCGGTCGACCTCGACGAGGTGCCCGCTGCTCAGCAGGCCCAGCGCCCGGTACAGCCCGGCCACGAGCCGCGCGACGGTCGTCTTGCCGGTGCCGGGGTTGCCGACGAACACGAGGTGCCGCGTCAGCGACGGACGCGTGAGCCCGGCGTCGGTGCGCAGCCGCTCGACGCGCAGCACCTCCGCCTGCTGGCGGATCTCGCGCTTGACGCGGTCCAGCCCGACGAGCGCGTCGAGCTCGGCCAGCAGCTCGTCGAACGTCTTCTCGGGGGGTGCGTCGTCCCCCACCGGGGTCCCGCCGCCGACGCCCCCGGCCCCTGGGGTGGCGAGAGTGCGATCCAGTCCCGGTACGGGCGAGCTGGATTGCACTCTCGCGCCCGGGGGGGTGGGGGTGCGGGTGCTGGATTGCACTCTCGCGCCCGGGGGGGTGGGGGTGGGGGTGCTGGATTGCACTCTCGCGCCCGGGGGGGTGGGGGTGGGGGTGGGAGGGGTGGGGGTGGTGTGGGCGGCGGCGCGTTGGACGGCGGCCGTCACCGAGGCCGCGGCGACCACCTGCAGGTCCGGGGTGCCCAGGTCGCACGCGGCGGACGCCACGTGCGCGAGCGCGTCGGCGTAGGCCGCCGCGTGCGGCGAGCGCGCGGCGACGAGCGTGGTCAGCAGGTCGGTGGGGGCGTGCCGCCAGCGGCGGGCCGACGCGGCCGCGACGAAGAACGGCGTGAGGTCACCGTCGGGCCGTCCGAGCGCGGCGAGCCAGGCCGGGCCCGCACCCGTGACGGACTCGGCGACCGCGGCGGCCAGCCGCTCGCCCTCGTCGCGCACGGCGGCACCCGGCAGACCGGCGGTGGTGCCGGCGGCCACCAGGGCGTCGAGCACGCCGTCGAGCACTCGATCGAGCGCGGTCACGGTGCTCCCGTCCCGGGTACGTCCAGCGACGACTGCCCGAACTTCTCGGCGAGGAACTGCCCGTGCGCCACCAGCGCCTGCGCGTCGGCGCGGTACACGGCGTCGGAGATCTTCTCCAGCGTCACGGCGAGCAGGTCGAGCTGGTCGCACAGCAGCATGAGCGACGTCTTGCCGCGGGACACCACGCGGCGGTCGGCGAAGTCGCGCGGCAGCCGCAGGTACCCCTCGACGGCCTCCGGCAGGTAGCTCGTCGCGGTCGCGACCACGGTGTACGCCTGGCGGTCGCCCACGCCGAACCGGTCGAGGCGCGGCACCATGTCCTCGACCGTCCCGGTGATGCGGTGCACGCGCGCGGTCACCGCCGCGGGGACGCGTCCCTCGATGCTCGCCTCGACGTCCCGCACGGCCGCCGCGATCTGCTCGGCCGTGGGGACCGGGTCCTCCTCGATCACGACGACGTGACGCGGCGTGCGACCGAGCAGACGCGCGACGAGGTCGCCCAGTGCGCTCACCGGCCGTCCACCTCCTCGCTCGTCCGTGGCACGCGGTCGCCTCAGCGCAGGCCCAGGTCGAGCGACCCGCTCGCGGCCTGCGTCTGGTCCGAGCGCGAGACCCGGTCCAGGTACTGCTTGGCCTTCGCCGTCTCGGTCTCCAGCACGCCGACCGTCTGCGCCATCGAGTCCAGCGCCTGCACCTTGAACGTGTCGATCGAGTCCATGGCCGCGAAGATGTCCGAGAACGACTGCTGCAGCTGCGGGAGCCCGATCGTCGCGCTCGCGGCCTGCTGCTGGATGGCCACCGACTGCTCGCGCAGCAGCTTGGACGTCGACGCGATCATGTTCGACGTCGTCGTGTTCAGCGCCGTGATCTGGTCGAGCACGAGCTTCTGGTTGTTGAGCGCCTGCGCGACGAGCACCGCGGTCCGCAGCGCCGAGACCGTGGTCGTCGTCGCCCGGTCGACGCCCTTGATGAGCTCGATGTTGTTCTTGATGATGATGTCGATCGCCAGGTAGCCCTGGATCGACACCGCGAGCTGCGTCAGCAGGTCCTGGTGCTTCTGGCGGACGTAGAACAGCACGTCCTCGCGCAGGGCCCGCGCGCGCTCGGGCTCGGCGACCTCGAGCTGCGCGATCTTGGCGGACAGCTGCGTGTCCAGCGAGCTCGCGACGTAGATGTACTGGTTGAGCCGGCCCATCGTGTCCCAGAGGTTCTGCTTCTCCAGGTTCAGGGCGGCGTTGTCCTTGCGCAGCTCGTCCTGGCCCCGGTACAGCGCCCGGACGATCGCGTCGATCTGCTTCTGCGAGCTCTCGTAGCGGCGGAAGTAGTCGGTGAGGGTGTCACCGAACGGCAGGATGCCCAGCAGCTTGCGCCCGACCGTCTTCTCGGAGGGGTCGAGGTCCTCGACCGTGCGGCGCAGGTCCAGCAGCGACTTCGACACCTGCGACGTGCCGGAGACGCCGCCCTCCCGCAGCTCGCGCACCGGCACCTGCAGCAGGCGGTTCGACGTGTCGGCGGCCTGCCGGATGTCCGAGTCGCCCATGAGGCGCACGTCGTCGGCCTTCGCGGCGAACTCCGGGGAGCCGGCCTGCGCCGAGTCGAGGCTGCTCAGGTACGCGCCGACCTTGGCGTCCAGACCGGGGAGCGCCGCGGGGTCGACGCGCGGCGCCATCGCCGGGGCGTCGTGCGTCGCCACGGGCGCGACCGGGGCGGGCGCCTCGAGCGCGAACGCCGAGCTCGGTGCGGGCGGCTGCAGGGGGCTGGGCTCGGTCATCTGCGGTCCTCCGGGAGGCGCTGGTGGCGCGGGTGCCGTCCGACGATGACGGCCCTGGTCACGGTACCGGAACGCCCGGTCGTGCAGACCAGAACGCCCGGACGGTGACCGGAGTTCCACCCCGTCGGCGACGGGGGTCCCGGGCGCTCAGCGCAGGACGTTCGCCAGCTCCTCGCGCGAGTGCACGCCGAGCTTGGCGAACACGCGCGACAGGTGGGAGTCGACCGTCCGCGTCGACAGGACCAGGCGCTGCGCGATCGCGCGGCTGGTCATGCCGCCGGCGGCGAGCGAGGCGATCTCCTGCTCGCGCGACGTCAGCGCGACGGGTGCGCCCTGCGGCGGCAGCCACAGGCCGCGCCGGTTCAGCTCCCGCTCGGCGATGCGCGCGAGGTCCGCGTCCTGCGCGGCGACGGCCTCGACGTGCGCGACCAGCGCCGCGGAGCGTTCGCCGTCGCAGACCTCGCCCAGGTCCCGCACGCGCGCGACGAGTGCCGGGTCGGGCTGCCCGCCGGTGCGTCGCGTCGCGTCGACCCAGCGGTGCAGCGCCTCGAGCTCGACGCGTGCGGCGCCGCGCTCCCGCGCCCACCGGGCCAGGGCCCGCGCCTCGGCGACCACGTCGGGGCTGCGCAGCCACGCCAGCGCGTCCAGCCGGCGCACCGTCACGTCGCCCTCCATGGCCAGCGACGAGCCGGGTGCGGTGCGCGACGCCTGCTCCAGCAGGTCGCGCCCGGCGGCTGTGTCGCCGCACGCCGCGGCCGCGACGGCCTCGGCCGTCAGCGAGTACCGCGCCAGGCCCGTCAGGTCGCTCTCGTCGAAGCGCGCGCGGGCCGTCGCCAGGTGCGTGCGCGCCTCGCTCCAGGACCCGTCGGCGATGGCGAGCAGGCCGAGCGCGGTGTGCACGGTCGACCACTCGACGGCCATCGGCGCCTCGTCGGCCGTGGGGGCCAGCGACGCCCGGACCGCCTCGACCTCGCCCGACCACAGCAGCGTGAAGAACATCGCGACGAGCACCTCGCCGCGCCCCCAGCGGTGCAGGTCCTCGTGCGCGGCGGCGATCTCCGAGAACCGCGCGCACAGCGCGAACGCCTCGTGCAGCCTGCCGCTCTCGCCCAGGCTCATCGCGGTCGGCGGTGCCAGCGACACGCGCCGTGCGGGGTGGGCCCCGCCCTCGAGCGCGACCAGCGCGGCGTCGAGCGTCTCGAGCCGGCCCGCGTAGCCCAGGCGCGTCAGCCGCGTCACCTCGACCTCGTCGCGCCACCGCAGGACCGGCAGCACCGGGTCGGCCTCGCGCAGCGGGCGCACGACCTCGTCCAGGCGGGCCAGCGCGCGGTCCACGTCGCCCAGGCGCCGGTGCGCGACGAGCGTGGCCATGTCCGCCACGTGCAGCAGCAGGGTGACCGTCGCGACGTCGAACGGCCCCTCGGCCAGCAGCTCGGCCGCGCGCGAGAGGTCCCGCTCCGCGTCCGCGAGCTGCGTGAGCATGACCCGCGCGTCCGCGCGCAGCGCGTGCAGGTGCGCCGCCGCGAGCCCCTGCGGCGCGCACGCGAGCGCGCCGGTCGCGAGCATCACGACGGAGTCGTACTGGTGGATCGCGAACGCCGCCCCGAGCGCCTCCTGGACGCGCGCCTCCGGCACCTCCATGCCGAGGTCGATCGCCAGCGACACCGAGCGGATCAGCGAGCTCGCCGCGATGCCGCGGGCCACCGGGGCGTCGAGCGCACGCTGCAGCAGCTCGCGCTGCCGTGACGCCGGGATCCAGGCCCGCGCGACGTCGGCGTAGGCGGGCGTCGTCAGGTCGACGACCCGCACCGTGCCGCCCGTGACCGTCTCCGCCGTGGTGGTCGTGACCGCGCCGGCCAGGACGAGCTCGTCCACCGCGGGCGCCGGGACCAGGTCCAGCAGCACGTCGAGCGCGACGGGGCACACCACGGCGCAGACCTCGAGCGCCTCGCGGCCCTGCGGGCTGACGCCGTGCAGGTCCAGCTCGGCGAGGTCCAGCATCCGCGAGCGCGGCTGCTGCCCGCCGCGCCACACCCACGTGCCGTTGCGCTGCTCCAGCGCGTCCGACGCGACCGCGTCGTGCACCGCCTCGCGCAACCGCATGGCGCTGCCGCCGGCCGCGCGCCACAGGCGGTGCGCGGTGTCGGCCGTCACCGGCCCGCCCAGCTCGGTGGCGAGCCACCGCTCGGCGGCCTCCCGCGTGAGCGGCCCGATGTCGAGCCGCTCGACGACGTCGTCCTTCCACAGTGCCGCCCACGGCGGGCGCGCGGCCCAGCTCAGCCGCAGCGTCGCGACGATCTGCACGGTGTCCTGCCGCACCAGCCAGTCGAGCGCGCGTGCCGACGCGTCGTCGAGGCGGTGGGCGTCCTCGACGCGCAGCACCAGCCTGCCCTCGCCGCGGCGGCGCTCGAGGCTCGTGGCCAGGGAGCGCAGCGTCCCCGCCAGGTCCCCGAAGGGCGCGACGGGGCCGTCCAGCAGCGGCTCGAGGGCGCCGAGCGGCAGCGCGTCGTGCGTACCGGTGCCGCTGATGTGCACGACCTGGAGGTCGTCGTGGGTCGCGCGCAGCCGTTCGACGGCCTGGGCGACCGCCTGGGTCTTGCCCGTCCCGGCCTCGCCGACGACCAGGGCGCTGCGCCCGGCGGCGAGCGACGCCGTCAGGCGGTCGACGACCGCGGGGTGCAGCACCGTCGCGGGCGCGGCGACCGCGGCTGCGGGGGCCCTGCGTGGCGTGGGGACGGAGGTCGAGCCGGTCCGTGCCCGTCCCGCGTGCGTAGGGACATCGGACCTGGTCATAGCGCCTCCGGGGAGTTCGTGCTGGGTACAAGGTCGCTCGCGCGCCTCGGACGGGTCCGTGGCGTCCCGGCCCGCGAGACGGGCAAGTGCGACGAACGCTCCCTGAACGCTCGTCCAGGTCGCGGATTTCACCCCCTCGGGCATCCCCCGGGCGGCCCTGTCGGGGCGTCTGCGCAACCTCGGTAGCGATTACCGATGTCCCGGCCCGACCCCGCTGCCTAGCCTCACGACGACCCGCCACGCACCTGCCGTACCCCGGTGCGAGCGGCCGCGACCTCACGACCGAGAGAAGGACCCACCAGTGCCCACCTACACCGCGCCCGGCGTGTACGTCGAGGAGATCCCCTCGTCCCAGAAGGTGCTGACGTCGGCCCCGACCGCCGTCACGGCCTTCGTGGGCTTCACCGCGTCGGCGCCGGCGGACGACCCGGCCGACCCCCAGGGGCTCATGCCTCGCCTCGTCACCAGCTGGACGCAGTACGAGGCGCTGTACGGCGGCTTCGTCGAGGGCGCGATGCTGCCGCTGTCGGTGTACGGCTACTTCCTCAACGGCGGCACGCAGGCGTACATCGTGCGCGTCCCCAACGCCGAGCCGTCCGGCAAGCCGGCGACGCTCGAGCTGCCCGCCGCGGACCGCGCGCTGGGCCTGCCCGTCGCCATCGAGTCCGTCGAGCCCGACGCGCAGCTGACGGTGGCCGTGCAGAGCGACGACGCCCCCGACGACCTCGAGGGCCCCACGACGTTCACGATCACGGTCCTCGAGGGCGGCGAGCCCGTCGAGTCCTACCCCGGCCTGAGCCTGGGCGGCCCGCGCGACGCCGCGACGGTCATCAACAAGACGTCCACGAAGGTCAAGGTCGAGATCCGCCTCGACGAGGAGACCGACCTGTCGAGCCAGCTCGAGCTGCTGCGCCCCGGCACGTACGCGCTGCAGCAGGCCGAGCCCGTCAAGGTGCCGGTCACGGGCCGCAAGTTCGCCGGCTCGGAGTCGGCGCGCACGGGCATCAACGGCCTGGCGATCGCCGAGGACGTCACGATCGTCGCCGTGCCCGACCTGGTCACCGCCGCGACGCGCGAGGACGGCACCCTCGACCTCGGCCTGTGGAAGGCCGTGCAGACGTCGCTCATCGCGCACTGCGAGCAGCACGCCAACCGCATGGCCCTGCTCGACGCGCCCCCCGGGATGACGCCGCAGCAGGTCAAGGAGTGGCGTTCCGAGGTCGCGCAGTACGACTCGGCGTTCGCGACGATGTACTACCCGTGGATCAAGGTCGAGAACCCCCTCGGCTCGGGGGCGTCGGCCGAGATCGTCATCCCGCCGTCGGGGCACGTCGCCGGCGTGTGGGCCCGCACGGACGAGACGCGTGGTGTGTGGAAGGCCCCGGCCAACGACACGATCCGCGGCGTCCTGGACGTCGAGCGTGCGGTCACGCAGACCGAGCAGGGCTTCCTCAACCCCATCGGCGTCAACGCGATCCGCCCGTTCGGCACGCGCGGCATCCGCATCTGGGGCGCGCGCACCCTCGCGTCGGACACCGACTGGCAGTACATCAACGTCCGTCGCCTCTTCAACATGGTCGAGTCGACGATCCTCGAGGGCACCCAGTGGGCCGTCTTCGAGCCGAACGACGTGACCCTGTGGGAGGGCGTCAAGCGCACCCTCACCGGGTACCTGCACGGCCTGTGGCAGTCGGGCGCCCTGTTCGGCTCCACCGCCGACCAGGCGTTCTTCGTCCGCTGCGACGAGACCACCAACACCCCCGAGTCGATCGACGCCGGCCGCCTCGTGGTCGAGGTCGGTCTCGCGCCCGTCAAGCCCGCGGAGTTCGTGGTCTTCCGGATCAGCCAGAACAAGCAGAGCGCGGCCTGACGCCCAGCGTCCCCACCACACCTAGGAGTAACGCATGCCCAGCACCGGACTGTTCAGCGCCGACCCGATCGTCTCCCAGAACTTCTTCCTCGAGATCGACGGGCAGGTCGTCTCCGCCCTCATGTCGGTCTCGGGCCTGGACGTCGAGGTCGGCGTCGGCAAGGTCACCCAGATCGGGGCCGACGGCAAGAAGCAGCAGGTCAAGTTCCTCGGCCAGACCGTCGAGGTCCCCGACCTGCAGCTGACCCGTGTCGCGCCCGCCGACGTCACCAACGACCCGCTGTGGAAGTGGTTCAAGGCGGTCCGCGAGGGCGGCCTGTCCGGCGACCGCGCGCAGAACCGCAAGAACGGCTCCGTCGTCCTGTACGACGCGTCCGCCAAGGAGGTCGCGCGGTTCAACTTCTTCAACGGCTGGCCGAGCAAGATCTCGACCGACCAGCTGTCGGTCGACGGGTCGGACGCCATCAAGGAGACCGTCTCGGTGGTCATCGAGCGCCTCGAGAGGGTCAAGTGACCCTGCGTACCCGGTACGAGTTCACGCTCCCTCGCGGTTACGTCGACCGCGAGGGGGCGTTGCACCGCGAGGGCGTCATGCGCCTGGCGACGGCCCGCGACGAGCTGGAGCCGCTGCGTGACCCCACGATCAGCGGCCCGGACGACCCGCGCCTGACGGTCGTGGTGCTGGCGCGCGTCGTCGAGCGCCTGGGTGCGCTCGAGCTGGTGACGACGCACGAGATCGAGGGCCTGTTCGCCGCCGACCTGGCGTACCTGCAGGACTTCTACGGCGTCATCAACTTCGGCACCCCCGCCGAGGTCGAGGAGTTCCTCGCCGGTCAGGACGAGGTCGCGCCGGCTGCGGCACCGGTGGCCGTCGAGGAGGCGGCCCCGGCCGCCGACGTGCCGGACGCGGGCTTCGTGCACGCGCGTCCCGCGCGCTCGGCGATCGAGGAGCTCCCGGCCGAGACCCGGTGACCGGACCGTGCTGCGCTACCCCGTCGACGCGGTCTGGCAGGAGATCGCCTACCTGGCGTACCACCTGCACTGGCCGATGGACGACCTGCTGGACCTCGAGCACCTCGACCGGGTCCGCATGGTCCGGGCGGTCGCGGCGATGAACGAGCAGGCATGGGAGGCGGTGCGCGACAGTGTCTGAGCAGACGCCCCTGGGCGGCGGGGTGCCGCCCACCTCCAGCAGGTTCCTGCTGGAGGTCGACGGCGTGGAGATCGGCACGTTCCGCGAGGTGCAGGGTCTGCGCCTCGACGTGGACGTCGTCGAGCACGTCGAGGGCGGCCAGAACGGGTACGTGCACCAGCTGCCCGGCGTGATGCGCTGGCCGCACCTGGTGTTCACCCGCGGCATGGTGCAGTCCGACGCGCTCTTCGGCTGGGTGCAGCGGTCGTCCGGGCAGGGCTTCGCCGGCAACGGCGACACCCTGACGCGCGCGACGGGCGCCATCACGGTGATCGACGAGCGCGGCAACCGGCTGCGGTCCTGGGAGCTCGACGGCGTCTTCGCCGTGAGCTGGACGGGTCCGTCGCTGTCGGCCGACTCCGACGTGCCGCTCACCGAGTCGCTCGAGGTCGCGCACCACGGCTTCCGCGCGGTGACGCGATGACGGCTCGGGCTGCGGACGGGGCGACCGGCCCGGCTGCCGAGGAGGCGACCGGCCGCGCCCCGGCGACCCCGCTGGGCGCTGGCGTCGCGCAGCGGTGGCGCCGGCCCGGCCCGGTGAGCCGCCCGCGCCCGGCCGCGATCGGGTCCCTCGCGTCGGCGGCGGCACGGTTCGCCGCCGGGTCCGGGCGTCCCGTCGCCGTGCGGCGCGCGCTCGCGGGCCCGTCCCCGGTCCACGCGCAGGTGCGCGTGGCCGACGTGGTGCGCCCGCCGCGCTGGTGGTCCGGGGAGCTGGCGGCCGAGCGTCGCGCCCGCGCGGCGCAGGACGCGGTCGTCGTCGCAGCGCACGGCGAGCGCCCGCGCGGCCTGCCGCGCTCCGCCGACCGCCTGCCCGACGAGCGCGGTCACCGGCCCGGCGCCGTCCAGGCCCGGCTCGCACCACGCGTCGTCCCGATGCGCCTGCCCGACGCCGTGCGCGCCGTCGGGACCATGACCACACCGTCCGACGTCGCCCCGCGCCGCCGGACCGCCCGGGGCCGCCCGGGGCCGACCACGGCGCCGCAGCAGCCGTCACCCGGCCGTCCCGCGCCGGGCGCTGCGGCGCCGACGAGGCCGACGGCGCCCGGTAGCGCGCCTGCGATGACGGTGCGCGGCAGCGCCCCTGCGTCGTCCGGTCGTCCGGGGCCCGGCGGTGCCCTCGTGCGTCGTCGTCTGCAGGCCGGCGCCGCGCTGCGCCGCCGCGCGGCGACCCGCGTCGCCGTCCCTGCCGGCGCCCCCACCGTCCGGTCCTCCGACGCCCGGAGCGCGAGCGGTCCTGCCGGTCGTGAGCACGCTGCGCGCGTCGCCCCGGGCAGTGCGCTCGCGGCGTCCGCGCCTCGTGCTGCGGCGGGACTGCCGACGGCCGTCACCGCGCTGCGCGGGCCGGTGCGCCGCGCCTCGCTCGCACTGCGTGGCTCGCGGGACCTGGACGTCCGGGCCGCGGTCCCCGTCGCCGGGGCGCCGGGCCGTGAGCCTGCCCGGGCCGTGCGCCGGTGGGCGCGGCCCGCGGCCTCCGTCACGTCGCCCGCGGCCTCCGTGACGTCGCCTGCTGTGCCCGTGACGTCGCCTGCTGTGCCCGTGACGTCGCCCGCTGCGCCCGTGACGGCGCCCGCGGTGCCCGTCACGTCGCCTGCTGCGCTCCGCACGTCGTCTGCGGCGCCACGGACGTCTTCTGCGGTTGTCGCGGCGTCCGCGCACCGGTCGGACGCCGTCGCGCCGGGTACGCCCGTGACCACCGCCTCGAACTCGCTCCGGGCCACCGTCGACGGTCCGCCCGCGTCCGGCCCCGCGGCGCTCACCGCGGGGGCCGGCGGTCCGCGAGCCGCCGCCGGTCCGCGTGGGCCGGTCGGCAGCGACGTCGGCTCCCTCGCGAGCGCGCCGCGTGCCGTCGGTCATGGCCTCGCCGCCGCCGCTCCGGCGTGGCGTGGAGCCGGGGCGCTGCCCGGCTCCGGTCACCGGCGGCCGTTCGTCCGCCGCGCCACGAGCCTGGGGACGGCGGGTCCCGCGCTCCCGGTCGGCCGTCACGGCGGCGTCGCGAGCCACCTGGGCCGCGCCGCCGCGGGGACCGTCGTGGCCGGCCGTGCGGCCGGGCGCGCCGGCACCCCGGCCGTCGGTCCCGTCGCGCCGGGCGTGACCGCGGGGACGCAGGCGCGGGCCGTCACCGCTCCGCACGCCGACGTGCACCCGAGCACCGTGCGCCGGTCGGTCGCGCCGGCTGCCGGAGCCGTCGCCGCCGCCGCGCGTGGTGCCGCCTCCTCGGCCACGTCCGGGGCTCCGGCCGTCACGTCCGCGGCGGCAGTGGCGCGGGGCGCGTCGGCGTCCTCACCGGTGCCTGCGGCCGTGTCCGCGACGACGCACGCCGCGCCGCCGGCGCCGACGACCTCTGTGCCCAGCGCGTCCGCGCACGCCACCGGGCCCGGTGCCTCCGCGCCGACCGTCTCCGTGCCGACCGTCTCCGTGCCGACCGTCTCCGTGCCGACCGCCTCCGTGCCGACCGCTTCCGTGCCGTTCACCTCCGCACGCGCCTCCGTGCCGACCACGTCCACGACGGCGCCCGTCCCCGGCGCCGGCCTCGCCGCGCCGGCAGCCGACCGTGCCACCCGGTCGGGCGCGTCGCCGGCCGGCCCCGCGTCGTCGGCGGCTGCCCCCTCGTCCGCCGTCCCCGCCACGACCGCTGTGCGCCGGTCCCTCGCGACCGCCACCGGCCCTGCGACCCGCACGCCCGCGGTCGCGGCGCTGCGCGGCGCCGGTGAGCTGGCGCGTGCCGTCCAGCCCGTCGGGGTCCGCGCCGCGGCGACGGGCGGAGCGCTGCGCGCCGCCGTCAGCGCGCCGACGCTGCCCGCCGTCGCCCGCGCCGGCCGGAGCGCGGGCCGCCCCGGGCCCGGCTCGAGCGGTCCCGTCGCGCGGGCCGGGAGCGCCCACGGGACCGGCGGCCGCCCTGGCCGTCCCGGTGGGCCTGCCGTCCCGGCGGTCGCCCGCCCGACGTCGTCCGGCTCTGCGTCGTCGGGCACTGCGTGGTCGGGCACTGCGTCGTCGGGCACCGCGTGGTCGGGCACCGCGTCGTCGGGCACCGCGTGGTCGGGCACTGCGTCCTCGGGCACCGCGTCGTCGGGCACCGCGTGGTCCGGCGCCGCGTCCCCCCGCACCGCGTGGTCGCCGGGCACCTCGCCCGCAGCCCTCCCCGCGCCCGCCGGCGCCCGCGCTCTCGCCCCGGCACCCGCGCTGGCCGCGGCCGCTGCCGGGCCCGTGCGTCGGATGACGGTGCTGCCGCCCCGCACGGTCGTGCGGCGCGTCCCCGTGTCGGCGCCGTCCGCGGCCCCTGCCGCGGCACCGACCACCACCTCCGGCCGGCCCGCTCTCGGCGCCGCCGCCCCCGCCGTCCCCGCATCGGCCCAGGGAGCGACCGTCGTCCGACGGTGGCTGCCCCCGGCCGGCCAGGAGAGGACCCCCGTGCACGACGAGGTACGCCCACCCCACGCGGACGTCGAGCGGCGGCTGCGCGCCGAGCTCACGTCCTGGTTGGAGCACGAGCTGGACGACAGGGTCGTGCGCATCGTCGAGGCGCGGCTGGCGGAGCAGGACGAACGGCGCACCTGGCGCCGCACGCGGGAGGTGTTCTCATGACGGCGACGACCGCTCCGGTCAAGGCGTTCCTCGAGATCGAGGGCGGGCAGAAGGTGCCGTGCCTGTTCAACCCGGCGCAGCTGCAGCTCACGCGCGAGAACCACTGGGTGGGCGACCCGCGCCCGGGCCGCGGCGTGCCGCGCCTGCGGTACGCGGGCTCGTCGTCGGGCGTGCTGAGCGTCGACCTGTTCTTCGACACCACGCACGACGGCAGCGACGTCACCCGGCACACCGGCCGGCTGCTCGAGCTCATGGAGGTCGACCCGTCGCTCCCGGGGGCGGACGAGGCCACGGGCAACGTCCGCCCACCGACCGTGACGTTCCACTGGGGTGACCTGCACTCGTTCACGGCCGTCGTCGCGGCGCTCGAGCTGACGTTCACGTACTTCTCCGCGTCCGGCACGCCGCTGCGCGCCCGCGCGGGGCTCGAGCTGCGGCAGTACGAGCCGTCGCGCGCGTTCGGCCCGCAGAACCCGACGTCGGGCACGCCGCAGCCGCACCGCGTGCACCGGGTCCAGGCGGGGGAGACCCTCGACCGCATCGCAGCGCAGCACTACGGCGACCCGACGCGGTGGCGCGCGCTGGCCGAGGCCAACGGCATCGACGACCCGCTGGACCTGCGCCCGGGCACCGTGCTGTCCGTCCCGCGGGGTGACGCGTGACGACGGACGTCGGGACCGCGCGCCTCAACCCGCTCGCGCACACGTCGTTCGACGTGCGCCTGGGCGGGCGGCCGCTGGGCGTCACGGAGCTCGACGACCTCGTGGACGTGCGCGTGCAGCGCGGCGTGCGGACGGTGGGCCGGGCGTCGCTCACGTTCGTCGACCGCGGGTACCGGCTGGTCACCTCGCGCCTGGCGATCGGGCAGGACGTCGAGGTGCGCGTCGACGGCACGTCACTGTTCACCGGCACGGTCACGGCGCTGGGCACGCGCGCGGACGACCGCGGCAGCACCACCACGGTCACGGCGCACGACGGCGCGTACGCGCTGACCACCGACGCGGGCGTCGTGGCACGCGCCAACGTCGACGCCTCCCAGGTGGTCGCCGAGCTCGCGCGCGCCGCCCGGCTGAGCGTGCAGGGCTGGCCGACGTCGCGCACCGAGCCGTGGCACCTGCAGGCGGACTCACCGCTGGGGCTCATCGACGAGCTCGCGGTGGCCTCCGGGCTCGACTGGGTGGTGGACGGCACGACGCTGCGCGTGTGGGAGCGCGCGAAGGGGACCGCCAAGGGTGCGCGGCGCCCCCGCCTGACGGTCGGTCTGGACCTCGAGGAGCTGTCGGCCCGCCAGGTCGGGCGGCCCGACGCGACGTACGTCGTGCAGGGCTGGGACGCCGCGACGACGACGGCCGTGCGGGCGACCGCGAGCGCGCCGGCGCCGCGCGCGGGCTTCACGGCGCGCGTCGACGCGGACGGCGCGACCCCCCAGATCCAGGTCGGCGGGCTGCAGGTGCGCTCCGCCGAGGAGGCGCGCGTGCGTGCCGAGGCGCTCGCCGCGCGGCACGGCCGGGTCGAGGCGCAGGGCCGCGGCCCGCTGGCGCCGGACGTCGTGCCGGGGGGTGAGGTCGAGGTCGTCGAGGGCGGCCCCCTCGACGGCACGTACTACGTGCAGGAGGTCGAGCACCGGTTCGACGGCCGTGCGTCGCGCACGTCGTTCGTCGCGGGTGACCGCGAGCCCGTGCGGCTGGGCACGGCCGCGTCGGGGGAGCGGGCGGCGTCGTCCGCCCACCACTCCGGGCTGGTCGTCGCCACGGTCAATAGCACGGACGACCCCGACCGGCTGGGCCGCGTGCGCGTCACGTACGTGACCGCGTCGGACCGTACGTCGTCGGACTGGGCGCGCGTGCTGGCACCCGGCGGCGGCAGCGCGGGCGGCATGGTCCTGCAGCACGAGCCGGGGGACGAGGTGCTGGTCGCGTTCGAGGGCGGTGACGTCAGCCGGCCGGTCGTGCTCGGTGGCCTGCACTCGGCGTCCGCGCCGCCGCCGCAGACCATCCGGGCCGACGGGGGGCCGCGCGTGCGCTCGATGCACTCGCGCCACGGGCAGCGGCTCGTGCTCGGCGACGGCGAGTCGGGCGACGACGCGTACGTCGAGCTCGCGCTCGGCGCCGCGGGGCACGGCCTGCGGATCTCGCAGCAGCAGGCCGTCCTGGAGGTCGGCCAGATCCCGCTGCGCATCGTCGCCGGGTCGTCGTCCATCGAGCTGGACGGCAAGGGACGGGTCACCGTGCGCGGCACCGACATCGCGGTGCAGGCGGACAACGAGCTGCGGCTGAAGGGCACCACCGTGAAGATCGAGGGCACGGCCAAGGTCGAGGTCACGGGCGCGCAGATCGCGCTCAAGGCCAACGGCACCGCCGAGGTCTCCGCGTCCGGTCCCACCAAGATCGTCGGCAACCCGGTGGCGATCAACTGATGAGCGAGCTCCAGCACCCGTCCGCGCGCATGACGGCCGCCGCGGACTTCGTGGGCCGCGGCTTCGCGTGGCCCTTCGCGGTCGACCACACCGGGTCGATCGCCATGACCGACGGCGTCGGCGACGTCGAGGACGCGATGCGCGTCGTCCTGCTCACGGCACCCGGCGAGCGCCTGATGCGCCCCGCGTTCGGCTGCCGCATCTGGGACCTGCTCTTCGAGCCGATCACGCCCAACCTCGTCGGTCTGGTACGCCAGGCCGTGCGCGACGCGCTCGCCCAGTGGGAGCCGCGCGTCGAGGTCGAGGACGTGCGCCCCGTGCAGGACCCGGGCGACTCGGGCCTGCTCCACATCCAGATCGACTACCGCGTCCGGTCCACCAACGACCGCCGCAACCTGGTCTTCCCCTTCTACGTGATCCCCCGCGAGGACTCCTGACATGCCGCCGCTCGACCCGCCGAACCTCGACGACCGCCGGTTCCAGGACATCGTCGACGAGACGAAGCGCCTCATCCCGCGGTTCACGCCCGAGTGGACCAACCACAACCTGTCGGACCCCGGCGTCGCTCTCGTCGAGCTGTTCGCGTGGGTCGGCGAGATGGTGCTCTACCGGGTCAACCAGGTGCCGGACCGGATGTACGCGCACTTCCTGGGACTGGTCGGCGTCGAGCCGTTCCCGCCGTCGGTCGCGCACACGCGCCTGACGTTCCGGCTCGCGGCGCCCGCGACCGAGCCCGTGGTCGTCCCCGAGGGGACCGCGGTGTCGACCGTGACGGTCGGCGGGCAGGAGCCCGTGGTGTTCGCGACGTCGGCCGAGGCCGTCGCCGTGCCACCGCGCCTGGTCGCCGCGCGCACCGCCGGGCCGGACGGCGCGGCCTCGACCGACGCGTGGGAGCCGCTGCAGGTGCCGGGCGAGAGCGTCCGCTGCTTCCCGTCGTCGCCCATCCGCGACGGCGACGCGTTCTACCTGGGCTGCACCGACCCGCTCGCGGACCTCGTGCTGCGCCTGGACGTCACGGCGCACGCCGAGGGCATCGGCGTCGACCCGACGCGCCCACCGCTGGCGTGGGAGGTGTGGAGCGGCGAGGCGTGGGTGCCCACGGTCGTCGACGAGGACACCACGGGCGGCCTGAACCGCGACGGTGCCGTGACGCTGCTGGTCGGCGACCGGCACGCGCCCCTGACGATCGGCGGGACGACCGCCTACTGGCTGCGCGCGCGCCTGCTGGACCGCGCCGACGGGCGGCCCGCCTACCAGGCGTCCCCGCAGGTGGGCTCCGTGCAGGTCCGCACGGTCGGCGTGAGCGTGCCGGCCGAGCACGCGCAGGCGATGCCGGCGGAGGTGCTGGGCCGCTCCGACGGGCGCCCGGGCCAGCGGTTCGCGGTCAGCGCGGCCCCGGTGGCCACGCGACGCGGCGACGAGCGCGTCGTCGTCGTCGACCACACGGGCGCCGGCGAGTGGGACGAGGTCCCGGACTTCTCCGCGTCCGGGCCGGACGACCGGCACGTGGTGTGGGACTCCGCCACCGGGGAGGTGCGGTTCGGTCCGGCCGTCCGCCAGCCCGACGGCACGACCCGCCAGCACGGCGCGGTGCCGCCCGACGGCGCCCAGGTGCGCGTCACGGGCTACCGCACCGGGGGCGGCTCGCGCGGCAACGTCGGGGCGCGCACCGTGACGTCGCTGCGCACCGCGCTGCCGTCGGTGCGCTCGGTCGCGAACCTCGTGCCCGCGACCGGGGGCGTGGACGCCGAGACGGTCGACGAGGCCAAGGTGCGCGGCCCGCTCGCGCTGCGCACGGGGCAGCGCGCGGTGACCGCGTCGGACTTCGAGCAGGTCGCGCGGCAGGCGTCCGTCGAGGTCGCGCGTGCCCGCTGCCTGCCCGTGCCGCCCGACGGCCCGGCGCGTCCCGTGCACGTGCTGCTGGTGCCGCAGGTGCGCACCGACCCGCGCACCCACACCATCGACGACTTCGTCCTCTCGCCGCGGCTGCTCGACGTCGTCGCGGCCGAGCTCGACCTGCGCCGGACCGTCGGGGTGTCCGTGGGGCTGGGGGCGCCGTTCTACCACGGGGTGTCCGTCGCGGCCCTCGTGCGGGCGGTCCCCGGGCGTCCCGTGCAGGCCGTGCGCGAGCGCGTCGTGGAGGCCGTCACGCGGTTCGTGCACCCGCTGGTCGGCGGTCCGCAGGGCACCGGGTGGCCGTTCGGTCAGACGCTCACCGCGACCGCCGTCGCGCAGGTCGCCGAGGGCGTCGACGGCGTGCTGGGCGTCGACGAGGTCACGCTGTTCGGGTACGACCTGCGCAACGGCCGCCGCGTCGGCGAGGGCCGCGAGTCCCTGACGATCGACGCGGACACGCTGCTGCTGTCCGCCGAGCACCGCGTGGTCGTCCGATGACGTCCGCGGCGACGGGGGCCCGACGTGGGACGCGCTGAGGACTGGCTGCTCGCGCAGCTGCCTGCGGGCATGGTCGCGGAGGACTTCTTCTCGCGGTTCGTGCGGATCTTCCAGGCCGAGGCCGAGACGCTGCTGGCCCACCCGGACAACCTGCCGTACCTGGCGGACCCGCGGCTCGCACCACCCGAGATGGTGCGCTACCTGGCGCGCTGGATCGGGCTGCCGGGCCTCGACGCGGACCTCCCGGAGGACCTGCAGCGGGACCTGCTCGCGGCCGGAGCTGCGGCGCTGCCGTGGCGCGGGACCGCCCACGGGCTGCGCGTGCTGCTCGAGGGGTACACCGGCGGGCCCGCGCACGTCGTCGACGGTGGCGGTGTGCACCCGCTGGGCGAGGAGCCGACGGACACCGCGTGGGTGCGGCTCGAGGCCGCGTCGACCGGGCGGCTGACGCAGGACGAGCTGGTCGAGCTGGTGCGCGCCGAGGTGCCGGCGCACGTGCGCGTCGAGCTGGTGGTGGCGGGCCGCACGGTGTGGCCCCGACCGGAGGGGGAGTCCCGATGACCGAGGTGGTGCGTGAGCCCGTGCTGGGCGTGGGCCTGGGTGAGGGCCGGTTCGTCGACACCGTGACCCCCACGGACACGGTGACGTGCCCCGAGTGCGGGACGCGGTCGACGCTCGACCTGCTGCGCCGCGACGCGTCGGCGTTCTGCCCGCAGTGCGACTTCCCGCTGTTCTGGGCCGACCGCGGCGCTGCCCGGGCGGCCGCGTCGGACGTCGACCAGGGCCCGGTGCGCCGGTCCCCGGGCGTCGAGGGTGAGGTCGCCGGGGTCGTCGTCGCGTGCCTGGTCTGCGGCGAGCACAACGCGCACGCGCGCGGGCCGTGCGTGCGCTGCGGCGCCGACCTGACCCCGCGCCCGGCGCCCGTGCTGCCGCCACCGCCGGCCCCCGAGCCGGAGCCGCAGGTCCTCGAGGTCCTCGTGCCGGTGCCGTGCACCCACCCGCGCACGTGGGTGGTCGCGCTGGTGTCCGCGCTGCTGGGCGCGGGTGTCGCGTTCGTCGTGGCGATGCTCGTCCTGAGCTGACGGCCCCGCGGGGCGGGCGGCCGCGCGTCAGCGGGGGAGCGTCAGGATCTCCGCGCCGTCCTCGGTGATCGCGATCGTGTGCTCGCTGTGCGCCGTGCGGCAGCCCGTCGCGCTGCGCAGGGTCCAGCCGTCGGCGTCGGTGACGAGCCGGTCGGTGTCCGCCATGACCCACGGCTCGAGCGCGAGCAGCAGACCCGGGCGCAGCGGGTAGCCGCGGCCGGGGCGGCCCGCGTTGGCGACGTGCGGGTCCTGGTGCATGGTCGAGCCGATGCCGTGGCCACCGAACTCGGTGTTCACCGGGTACCCGGCGTCCGTCAGCACGGTCCCGATGGCGTGCGACAGGTCGCCCGTGCGCGCTCCGGGGCGGGCGGCCGCGATGGCGGCGGCCAGCGCGCGCTCGGTCACCTCGACGAGCGCGACGTCGGCGGGGTCGCGCGGCGTGCCCACCACGAAGCTGATCGCGGCGTCCGCGGCGATCCCGCGCAGGGACACTGCCAGGTCGAGCGTCAGCAGGTCGCCGTCGCGCAGCGCGTAGTCGTGCGGCAGGCCGTGCAGGACGGCGTCGTTGACGGCCGTGCAGATGTAGTGGCCGAACGGCCCGCGCCCGAACGACGGCGCGTAGTCCACGTAGCAGGACTGCGCACCCGCGTCGAGGATCATGCGCTGCGTCCAGCGGTCGATCTCCAGCAGGTTGGTGCCCACCGTGGCGCGGCGGCGCAGCGCCTGCAGGATCCCGCCGACCAGGGCACCCGTGTCACGCGCGCGAGCCACCTCGTCGGGGCTGAGGATCTCGATCACGTGGTGTGCCCTTCTCGTCGCGCCGCACCGGCGGCACCCGCGTGGTCCCACGCGTGCCCCACCATCTTCTCCCACGGCGGCCGCAGGGTGTCACGGCCCGACCGGCTCCCCCGGCTCACCGGAGGGCGTCGGCTCGCCCGTGACCTGCGGTCCGCCGGGTCCGCCCGGGACGGGCTGGACCTGGGCGCTCACCGTCGTGCTCGAGGGCTCCCACGTCGTCGCCGACGGCTCGTACCGCACCGCCAGGGTGGTGCTGCCCGGCGACCAGCCGGTCGTCGGCAGCGTGAGGGTCGCCGTGCCGCCCACGAGCGTCGCGGTCACGGCCGTCCCCCAGGCGGGCGGCGAGCCGACGGCCACGCGCACCAGCCCCGCGGGGGTGCCGGACGCGGTCGTCACGGTCACCGTGACGGTCAGGTCGGTGCCGACCTCGACGGGCGCCGACGTCGTCGCCGACACCGTCGTGGCCACCGGGGCCGGGGTCGTCGTCGCGGTCACGAGCAGGCGCGTGGCGTTCGCCGGCACCGTCGACTGCGACAGCGCCACCTGCCACCCGGCGGACGTCGTCGCCGTCAGCTGCGCGGCCGGCCCGCTCGTCGTGCCCGGCAGGTACAGCAGCGAGTCGCTCGCACCGTCGATCAGCGGCACGTCCAGCGCGCTGCCGCCCGTCGGTGTCACCCGGACGACGACCGACGGCGCGCCGCCCGTCGCGCGCAGCCGCAGCTCGACCTCCCGCAGCTGCAGCGGCACCGTCGTCGGGCCCGTGACCTCCACGGTGTCCTCGACCGTCGCGAGGTGCCCCGCGGGCCCCGTGGCACGCGCGGTCCACGTGCCCGGCGGCACCTGCGCGAACGTCGTCACGTACCGGGACCCGGACCGCGAGACCGGCTGCGGGCCCAGCACCGTGCCCGTGCCCGACGTCAGCGTCACGAGCCCGCCGGTCAGGTCCGCGCCGATGGTCGACGTGAGCTGCACGGTCACCGCGTGGCGTGCCAGCGGGAACGTCACGTCCAGCACGGTGCCCTGGCCGGGCACGACCTGCACGCCGCGGGTGATCGTCACGCCGGACGCGACGAACGTCAGCGCGTACGTGCCGCCGCCCAGGCCGCTGAGCAGGTAGCGGCCGTCGGGGCCGGTGGTGACGGCGACGCCCTCGGTGGCGCCCTGCGGCGTGGCGGTCACGACGACGCCCGGCAGCGCGACGCTCGCACCGTCGGCGGTCTCCTGCGTCACCTGGCCCTGCACCGCGCCCGTGGGCGTCGCGAGCGGCACCTCGACGCGGCCGGGCTGGCCGGGGCCGACGGTGACGCGGGTGCTCACGGTCGTGTACTCGGTGGTCGAGGGCACCACCCACAGCGTGTACGTCAGCGGCAGCAGCCCGGCGAACACGAACTCGTCGTCCTCGACGGTGGGCGGTGCGATCGTCACCGCGTGGTCGGAGTACGCCAGGCGGACGTTGAGGCCCGACGTGACCGGCGCGCCGGCGGCGTCGGTGACGCGCACCGTGAGCGTCGAGCCGAGCGGGTCGAGCTCGAGGTGCGAGGTCGTGGCGCCCGTCGTCACGGTCGCGAGCGCGGTCGCCGACGTGTGGGCGTCGGCCGACGCGGCCACGTCCCAGTCGCCGGCCCACAGGCCCTCGCGGTCCAGGTCCCCGACCAGCGTGAACTCGCCGGCGGTGCCGGACCGGGCGGTGAACGTGACGTCCGTCGCCCCGGTCGCGTCGGCGGGGCCCTCGCCGCGCACGTCGGCGCCGGGCAGCGCGACGGTCCACCCCGCGCCCAGCCGCGTCGACACCGTGCCCTGGACGCGGCCCAGCCCGGCGAGCGGGACCGACGGCGTCGCGACGGTCCCCGCGACGACCTCGACGCCCACCGGCTCGGGCGTGCGGAACCCGGCGGCGACGACCTGCACCTCGTACGTGCCCACCGGCACGGCGCCGAGGTCGACCACGGCGGCGGCGCTCACGTCGCGCTGCGCGACGACGGTGCCGTCGGCGGACAGCGTGACGCGCGCCGCGGCCAGGGGCGCCGCACCGTCGGGCGCGAGCGTGACGCGCACGCCACCGTCGCGCAGCAGCACCGTCTCCGAGCGCGTCGCGGCCGGGGTGTCGGACGCGCGGTAGGGGACCTCGACGACGATCTCGGACGCCGCGGTCTGCGTGCTCCAGCCGGGCGCTCGCACCGCGAAGCGGTAGGTGCCGGGCCTGATGCGGTTCTCGACGCCGATGACGGTGTCGACGAAGGTCAGGGCCACGCGGGTCGCGGGGCGGGCGTCGGACCCCTCGTCGAAGGTCGTCTCGGTGCCCGTCACCGCGGGCGTCAGGCGCACCGTCCCCGTGCCGGGCGGCGCGGACACGGTCTCGAACGTGACACCGGGCAGCGTGGCGACCCGGGGGACGAGCACGACCGACGCGTCGAGCAGCTGGTACGACGGTGTGAGGACGACGCGGTCGTGCGCGCCCAGCTCGACGCCGTTGAGGCGCAGCGTGTCGAACCCGTCGGCCTGCACCACCAGGTCGACCTGCCCGGACACCAGGGCCAGCACCGGGCGGCCGCTGCACGCACCGGCCGGGGTCGTGCACACCAGCGCCTCGCCGGCCGCGTCGGTCGTGTACGTCTGGCTGCGGCGCACCTGCGTGGTGCCCGAGTACCCGACGACGCCCGTGACCGTGAGGCGCGCGCCCTCGCGCGCCTGGAAGGCGTCGTGCGCGGACTGCACGACGACCTGCACGACCTGGTTCCCGACCGGTGACGCGAGCACCACGGTCGCGTCGAGCTGCTGGTTCAGGGAGACGTCACGATCGATCGTGACGGCCACGCCCGGGTCGTCGGCCGCCGCCGCGAGGATCGTGTACGTGCCGGGCGTCAGGCCCCGGAGCTCCGCGATGCCGTGCTCGTCGCTGACGGCGGTGCGCACGGTCGTGCCGGCCACCTGCATGGCCCGCACCGGTGCGCCGCGCGCGACCTCGATGGCGCCGGTCGCGTCGGCGCGCAGCGTCGTGACCCGGATGATGCCGAGCCGCTCGATGGTCGCGTCGTAACGCTTGGTCTCACCGGGCATCAGCACGACCTCGACGGGGTCGGGCGTCACCCAGTCGTCGTCGGGCAGCCCCGCGACGACGACCTCCCACGTCCCGGCGGGCAGGCGCCGCAGCTCGTACATGCCGTGCGTGACGGGCGCGCAGCGGGCGTCGGTGTCCGTGCAGGTCGCGGTCGCGGGCACGCACGTGGTGGTCGAGCCCGCGCGACGCGCCACGACGCACACGTCCGGGGGGAGTGCACCCACGCGCGGCAGCACGGACCCGACCAGGGACGGGGACGGTGTCAGCGCCACGGTCGCGGCCTCGACGACCGCGCCCATCGGCACGGTCACGGCCACGGTGCCGCTCTCGTACCCCGGCACCGACACGCTGAGCGTGTACCGGCCGGGCAGCAGGCCGCCGTCGCCGTCGGCGGGCAGGACGTACGCGTCGTCGGGTGCGGCGGTCGCGGTGACGGTGCGGGTCGTGCCGTCGAGCGCCGTCGCGGTCGTGGTCACGGTGACGAGGCACGGCTCGGTGGTCGCCAGGCACTCCACGCGGGCGCCGGTCGAGGCGTCGGTGACGCGGCCGGTGATCCCCGCGGTCGCGACGAGCCCGTCGCCCGGGACCGTCGTCAGCACCAGGTCGGACGTCACGGCGCCACCCGCCGTCACCTCGACCTGCGCGTAGCCCGTGACGTACCCGAACGCCTCGGCGGACAGCACGTACGTCCCGGCGGTGACGCCGACGAACCGGTACGACCCGTTGCCGTCCGACGACGACATCGACTTGTACGTCTCGGTGCCGTCGCTCAGGGTCAGCCCGGCGGCGGTCACGCCCGCGCCGTCGTCGCCGCGGACCGTGCCGGTCACCGCGCCGCCGACGGCCGTCATCGCGACCTCCCAGCCCGCGACGCCCGCCGGGGTGACGGCCAGCTCGCGCGTCACCGTCGCGTAGCCCGGGCCCTCGACCGTCACGGTGTACGTGCCGGGTGCGGGCAGGTCGGCCAGGACGAAGCGGCCGGCGTCGTCGCCCGTGAGGGTCGTGGCGGTGCGCGTGACCGTGCCGTCGCTCGCGGTGACGGTCAGGCCGCCGATGCCGCCGACACCGCCGAGCACGGCGGTGCCCAGCGCGACCCCCGTGAGGGACGCGACGCCGGGCTCCACGGAAAGGTTCACCGTGCGCTCGCCCGCGGCGCCGAGCGTGACGAGCTGGGACGTGCTTCCCCACCGGTCGGACGACGCGGTGACGAGGTAGGTGCTGGGCGTGCTGAGCCCCTCGACGGACCACGTGCCCACGCGGCCCTCGGTGACGGTGCGGGTCGTGACGGTCGTCGTGCCGTCGGTGAGGGTCAGCCCCACGCCGCCGACGGGCCCGTCCGGGCCGGTGACGACGCCGCGCAGGACGCCGTCACCCGCGCGCAGCTCGGTCTGCAGCGGGGTGGCCGAGAGCTCGGCGCCCGTCAGCACGTACCGCTGCGTGCGGTACCCGGGCTTGGCGACGGTCACGAGGTAGCGCGTCGTGGGGGACAGACCCGCGAACGCCCAGGTGCCGGACGCGTCCGTGGTGGTGCGCAGACGCTGCGCGGTCGGTGCCGTGCCCTCGACCGTGAGGGCCGTGCCGAGGAGCTTGCCGGGTGCGGCGCCCGTCGGACGGGCGAGCGCCTGGAGCACGGCGGTGGCCGCGGCGGCCGGGGCCGACGCGCGGCCGAGCCCGGCGGTCAGTGCGGCGCCGAGGGCGACGCGGCCGAGCGCCGCCGCCGTCGGCAGCGTGCCGGGCGTGGCGGGCTCCGCGGTGGAGCCCCACAGCTCCGACGTCGGCACGACCTGCACGCTCGCGCCCGCCGGGTCGGTGCCGGAGACCTGGCCGGCGACGCGCAGCGTGGGCGTCGCAGGGGCGTCCGGTGCGTCCGCTCCGGGTGCGGCGGCGCCGTCCTGGGCGTCCCCCTGCCCGTCACCCTGGGCGCCGCCCTGCCCGCCGTCCTGCGCGCCGTCCGGGCCGTTGCCGGCGGCGTCGCCGGGCGAGCCGTCCGCCGCGACCGACTGCCGGTCGCCGAGCGCCGTGACGACCCGCGGGATGCCGACCAGCGCACCAGCCCCCCACAGCGCGAGCACCGCGACGACCGCCGTCACCTTCAGCACGGTCGGGCCGAGCCACGCGCGCGCCGTGAACGTCCCCGGCACGTCCTGCGGTGCGCCGCGTCCCGTCGCGGTCACGCGGTAGGTGTGGCGCTGCTCGCGCCCCACCCAGCGCTGGCGGGACCGCAGCAGCGCGGGTACGCGCACGGTCCCCGCGGCGGGGACGTCCACGGCGGCGAGCCGGACCTGGACGTCGACGCCCGAGCCGGTCGCGGACAGGCGTGCGGACGTGGGGGTCGCCCCGGTGTTCGCGAGCACGACGTCGACGCGTCGCCGACCCCGGCCGCGCGCGTCGGCGGGCTCGATGCTCACGACGAGCTCGCCGGCGACGTCGAGCGTCAGGACCGCGTCGGTGACCGTGCGGCCGGCTGCGGTCTCGACGACCACGAGGAACGGGTAGCCACCGGCGGCGGCGCCCGCGGGCGGCGTCACCCGCAGCGTCGCGCTCGCGGTGGCGTCCGGCGCCAGGGCCGGGACCGTCACGGCGTCCGGCGCCCACGCAGGCTCGAGGCCGACGGCGTGGACGTGCACGTCGAGCGGCACGTCCGCGACGTTGCGCACGCGGACGGGGACGTCCACGTCGCGGCCGGGCGAGCCGTGCGCGGCGGTGTCGACCACGACGGTCGGGGCGGTGGCGGTGCTGCGCCGGGAGGCGTCGCTCACTGCGGTGCTCCGATCCCGCGTGCTGCTGCACGCGCGCTCACGAGGTCACGTCCACGGTCCGCTGCTCGCTGGCGGCCAGCGTGAACGGCGGTGAGACGCCGAGCACCGAGCCGCCCGCCACCACGCGGACCTCCACGAGGTAGTTCTGCGGCGCGTCGACGTCGTCGAACGCGTACGCGCCGGAGGCGTCGGTCGTCGTCGTCGCGACGGCCTGCGCACCCGCCAGGCCGTAGTCGACGGCGCGGAAGAGCCGCACGTTCGCGCCACCGACCACGGTGCCGCCCGCCCGTGTGACCGTGCCGCGCACGCCTGCGGGGCGCACGAGCACGGGGCTGAGGGTCGCGTCCTGACCCGCCTGGACGACGACGATCTGCGCGACGGGGCGCGTCCCGGCCCGCGTGAACGTCACGGTGTACGTGCCCGGCGGGAGCGCCTCGACGGCGTACTGCCCGACGGTGCCGGCCGGGGTCGACGCGGTGGTCACGCTGCGCGTCACGGTGCCGGACGCCACCTGGACCACGACGTTGCCCGCGGGCACCGGGGCGCCGGCCGCGTCCTGCTGGCGCACCGTGCCCGACAGCGTCCCCGTCGCCGGCCGCATCGACACGTCGAGCCCCGCGGCCGACGCCGCACCGGACGTGACGCGCCCGAACCCGTCGACGCTCACCGACAGCACCTGCGACTGCAGGTCCGCGCGCGCGAACGTCACGGTGTACGTGCCGGGCACCGGCACCCCGGCCAGGCGCCACGTGCCGGACCCGGACCGGGCGGCCGTGCGCCACGTGCTCGCGCCGTCGGTCACGGTGACCTCGACGCCGCCCGGGTCGCCCTGCGGCACGCTCACCGCGCCGCCGAGCGTCCCCTCGGCGTCCCCGAGCACCACGGCGACGCCCGTGAGCTGCTGGGCCTCCCCGAGCGTGAGCGTCAGCGTCGACGGGGCGCGGCCGTCGGCGCCGACCACCACGGTGTAGGTGCCGGGCGTCGGCAGACCGCGCAGGACGAACGAGCCGACGACGTCGGTCGTCAGGGACACCGTCTCGACGCGGACCGTCGCGGACGACGCCACGACGCTCGCACCGCCCAGCGGGCCGCCGCCGCCGCTCACGGTGCCGCTGATGGTGCCGTCGCCGAGCAGCAGGGGCAGCTCCAGGCCGCTGCGGGACTCCCCGGCGGCGACGTCGACGCGCTGGACGTGCGTGGCGTACCCGGTCTTGGCGACGACGAGGTCGTACACGGCGGGCGAGGGGACGTCGGCGATCTCGAACGTGCCGTCCTCGCCGACGGGCACGGTCCGCACGACCACGCCGTCACCCGGTGCCGGCGCGGCCCCCGACGGGTCGTCCTGCGCGACGTCGGTGCCCAGCAGGGGTGCGGTGTCGAGCGGCATCTGCACCTGGACGGTCGCGCCGCCCACGTCGTCGCCCGTGACCGTCCCGGCGAGCGTCGCGGGCACACCGCCGACGACCACGACGAGGCCCTCGGCGGCGGCGCCGTCCTCGACCTCGACAGCGACGGCGTCGTCCGGCGACGACGCCGCGGGGTACCAGACCTCGGCGAACCCGGCGCCGCGCACGCGCAGCAGGTACGACCCGCCGGCGAGCCGGCCGACCGCGAACGTGCCGTCGGACGCGGTCGCGACGGTCGCGACCGCCGCCGACGTGTCGTCGGCCGAGACGACCTCGACGCTGACGTCGCTGAGCGTCGCGCCGGTCGTCAGCTCCACGACCGTGCCGGCGAGCCGTGCCGTGCCGTTCGTCGCGGCGGCGTCGCGGGCCTGCGCGACCTGCAGCGCGAGGTCGCGGTCGGCCGCCGAGCGCTGCACGACCGTGCCGAGCGCGAGCGCGATGACGGTCGCGAACACCGTGACGGCCGCGAGCAGCCCCACGAGCGCCAGCGCGCCGCGCGTGAACCGCGGCCGCTGGACGAAGACCCCGGTCGCCGCCGGTGGGGCGTCGGGCGCGGGGGCGTGCGGGCCGGTGGTGCGGACCTCGAAGGGCCGCAGCAGCGGGTCGCCCACCCACGGGCGGCGGGCGCGTGCCGTCAGCGTCACGGACGTCGACGCGCGCGGCGGCACGACGACCTCGGGCGGGTCGAACGCGAAGACGGCCCGCGCCTCGGGGTCCACCGCGGCCAGGCCGCCGACGTGCTCGGTGTTGCCCTCGTTGTGGAGCACGGCCGTGAACACGGCCTGGCGTCCGGCCGTCACGGTCGGGGGGTCCAGCACGACGCGCGTGCGGCGCAGCGGCGGGACCTCGAGCACGACCTCCTGCACGCTCACGGCCGCCGGGTCGGCCAGGTCGATGACCTCGACGCTCACGGTCCAGCGGCCCGCGGGCGCGTCGACGGGCAGGGTCAGGGCGACGCGCACGCTGGCGGTCGCGCCGGGGAACAGCCGCGGCTCGGGGTCGCTGACGTGCACCCAGGTGGGGTCGACGCCCAGCACGCGCACGCCGAACCCGGCGATCACGTCGCGCGTGTTCGTCAGCGTGACGACGGCCTCGCTGGTGGCGCCCGCTCCGGCGGGCAGGTGGCGGGGGGTGACGTCGACGTGCATCAGGGCCCCGGGACGGTCAGGTCGGTGCGCGCCGCCGCGCCGCCGCTCACGGCGACGAGCGTCGTGGCCAGCGCACGGCCGTCGGCATCCAGGACGGACACGGTCCAGCGGCCCGCGTGCAGGCCCTCGAGCGCGTACGTGCCCGCCCCGAGGGCGCCGCTCTGCGCGGACGTCGTGGTGCGGACCTCGGCGCCGTCGGTGGCCTGCACGGTCAGGCCGGCGGCGCCGGTGCCCCCGCGCAGCACGCGTCCCGTCACGGTGCCGACCGCGGGGCGCAGCGTCACGGTCCCGGCCGAGCCCGTGGCGGCGTCGACCGCGACGGTCGTCGAGGTGTAGCCCGGCTTCGTGAACGTCAGCGTGAGCTCGCCCGCACCGACGCCCGCGAGCGTGAACGCCCCGACGTCACCGGCGGTGAGCGTCGTCGTGGTCCCGCCCGCGCCGCCCGCGGCGACCTGCACCCCGCCGAGCCCCGCGCCCGCCGGGTCGACGACGCGGCCCCGGACCGTCCCGGCGCCCGGCGGCAGCGTGACCCGCACGTCGTCGCGCTGCTCACCGGCGGCCAGGTCGACGACGAGGGTCTGCGTGCCGTAGCCGTCGCGCGTGAACGTCAGCACGTACGTCGCGGGCGTCGGCAGCGCGGGCAGCACGAACCGGCCGACGTCGCCGACCGTCGGGGTGCCGACCTGCACCTCCTCGCCGTCGACCGTCGTCGTGACGCTCACGCCGCCCAGGGGGTTGACGCCGTCGGTGACGACGCCCGTGACCTGCCCCGTGCCGGCGCCGAGCGTCACGGCGGTCGCGATGCGCTGCTGCCCGCCGAGGACACGCTCGGTCGCGGTGGTCGGGGCGTAGCCCTCGGCCGTGAACGTCAGCGCGTACGTGCCGGGTGCGGGCAGCCCCTCGAACAGGTAGGTGCCGCCCTGCGTGGTGGTCGTCCACGTCAGCGCCGGGTCGGCGCCGTCCCACGCGGCCGTCGCGGTGACGTCGACGACGACCTCGCGGGTGGTCTGCCCCACCTCGACCGTGCCGGTCAGGGACGCCGGGTCGCCCTCGACGCGCAGGTCGACGCCCTCGGTGGTCTCCTGCGCGGGCGCCTGGACGGCGCGCGCGGAGGTGTCGTCGGGGACCGCCGGGTACCAGACGCTCGGGTAGCCAGCGGCCTGGACGCGGACCAGGTAGGGGCCGGGGAACAGGCCCGACATCGTGTACGTGCCGTCCGCCTGCGTCGCGGCCGAGGACACGACCACGAGGCCCTCGCGTGTGCGTCGCAGCGCGTCGACCGTCAGCCGTCCGACGCCCTCGCCGTCGACCGCGGAGGTGACCGTGCCCGTCAGGGTCGCGCCCACCCCGGTCGGGACGGCACCGTCCTTGGCGAGCGCCCCGTCCGGGGTGGCGCCGGCGCCCACCGTCGCGGCGTAGAACGACCCCGCGGCGACCTTGCCGACGGGCTCGGCACCCAGCGCCATCCGCATGCCGAACCACATCGCCGCCGCCCACGCCGCGATGATCGCGAGGAGCACGAGCGCCGTGACGACGCCGCGGCCCACGAGCGGCCGGTGCCGCAGCGTCAGCAGGACGTCACCGCGCGCCGCGTCGTCACCCACGCCCGCGGCCTCGACCCGCACGGCCCGGTCCTGGTCGGAGCCGAGCAGCCGGCGCGGCGCGTGCACCACGACCGTGCTGGTCGCGACCCCACCCACCGGCACGTGCAGGGTCGACGGCGTGAGGGTCGCGGTCAGCGCGCGGTCGGTGTCGACCGTCCGCAGCGCGAGGTCCAGGGGCACGTTGCCGGTGTTGGTGGCCCGCACCGTGTACGCGGCGCGCCGCCGCGCGCGCACGAGCGTGGGAGCGGCGCCGAGCCGGGCGGCGGGCCGCGCGGGCACCGTGAGCTCGACCGGCAGCGGCGCGGGCGCCGCACCACCGGCGCGACCCGTCAGCACGACCGAGAGCACGTGGGTGCCCGCGGGGAACGTCTCGGGGAGCCGGAACGTCAGCTGCACGTGCGCCGTCGCGTCGGGGAACAGCACGACGCGGCTCGGGCTCGCGTCCACGGCGCCGGCGGGCACGCCGAGCACCTGGACGGTCAGCTCGTCGATCACGCCGGAGGTGTTCTGCACCTCCAGGGGGACCGTCCCGGTACCGCCGGGCGCGACCTCCAGGGCGCTGGGTGCGCTGACCGCTCTCATCGTCGCCCGTCGACGTGGGGCGAGAGCGCGGCCTCGACACCGGCGACGGCCGTCGGTGCGTCCTGCCACGGGTAGGCGTCCGCGGCCACGGTCGCCACCAGCGTGAACGACGCGCGCACCTGCCCGCCGAGCGACGACCACAGGTCGCGCGGGCGGTTGCGCTCGTCGGAGGCGATCGCGAGCTGCACGGGGGAGGCCAGCGCGGCGGGCGCGAGGTCGGCCGGCACGGTCGGGTGCGCGATCAGCCGCGTCAGCACGTCGCCCAGCAGCTGGTGCTCGTCGCGCGTCGACCCGGCCCACGCGCTGACCAGGAAGCTGAGCTCGACCATGGGCAGCGGGAACCGGCGGCGCGCGACCGTGCCGTCGGCGTGCCGCACGGGCGCCTCCATGCGCGCGGGCAGGCTGGAGCGTGCCACGTCGTAGAGGAAGAGGTTCACCGTCAGGCGGTTCACGGTGGCCGACCAGGTGGACGTCGGGGCGTCGAAGACGACGTCGCCCTGCTGCTCGCTCAGCGGCAGCGCGGTGCGCAGGAGTCGCTCCAGCCCGTCCTGCACGGCAGGAATGAGCACGGCACCTCCCGACGGGCTGCAGAACACGGACACGCCCGTCCGGTGCCGGCGCGCAGGAGAGTGCTGCGGGACCTGCCGTCGGGTGGCCCCACGCTACGGACGACCCCGCGCGGACGGCATCGGTAATCGCTACCGAACCTTCCGCCGCGGGCTCGACGGGCCGTCGTGCGGGGTGCCAGGGTGCCGACGTGCGCGCGGACCGACCGCGTGCGGGCCGGGCACGTCCTCGGCGGAGGTGGGGGAGTGCGGTGAGTGGCACGTCGTCGACGACGCGGGCGTTCGAGGCAGCGGTCGGACGACGCGGTGCGGCGTGGGCCGACGCACCGGCGGCCCGCGCCGCGCTCGACGCGCTGACGAGCGACGCACCGGGCCTCGACGCCCTCGGACCGGCCCTCGACGACCTCGCCGACGCGTGCGCCCTGGCCCCGGCGGACCGGCAGGTCGTCGCGGTCGCGCTGCTCGCCGAGACGCACCCCGTCGCGCACCTGCTGTGCGGGCTGCTCGCCGGTGACGGCGCCGCGGGCCTGCCGACGCTCGCGCTCGCGCTGGAGCTGGCCGGTGCGTCGGTCGTCGACCCTGCCGCGCACGCACGTCTGGCGCCCGGCGGTCCTCTGCGGCGGGCCGGTCTGCTGCGGCTGGTGGCCGGGGCGACGTTCGCGACCACGCGCGTCGGGCTGCGTCCCCGGGTCGTCGCGCACCTGCTGGGACGCGCGGACGCCGCCGCCGAGGTCCGCCCGCTGCTGGCCGAGGCCGTGCCCGCCGACGTCGCCGGGTACGCGGACGTCGCGGCGGCGCTCGCGGCCGACGAGCCGCTGGTGTGGGTGCACGCGCCCGTCGGCGCGGCGGGCACGGGGCTGGCGGTGGCCGCGTGCCGCGAGCTCGACGTCGCGTGCGTCGTCGTCGACCTGACGCGCCTGCCCGTCCCCGCCGGGGCCGAGGGTCCGGACGTCGCGACGCTGCACGAGGCCGTGCGGGCGGCGCAGCTCGAGGCGGTGCTGGGCCGCAGCGTCCTGGTCCTCGCCGGGGCGCACCTCGCCGGCCCGGACCTCGTGCGGCTCGTCGCCGACGGCGCCGTGCCCGTGGTGGCCGTGGGGGCCACCGTGTGGGACCCCCGCTGGGCGCCGTCGCTGCCCCCGACCGTCACCGCCGGGCGCCTGACCCTCGCGCAGCGCGCCGAGCGGTGGGCCGTCATGACCGGCCCGGACGTCGCGACCCCCGACGTCGTGTCGCTGCGCATGACCCCCGAGGAGATCGTGAAGGTCGGCCGACGGGCGCGCGCCGACGCCGCACGCGAGGAGCGCGGCGTCGACGTCGACGACGTGCGCCGCACCGCCCGCCGCCTCGGCGGGGTCGCCGGCTCGCGCGTGCGGACGCAGGGCACGGCCGCGACGCTCGACGACCTCGTGCTGCCCGACCACACGCGCCTCGAGGTCGAGCGGCTCGTGGCGTGGGCGCGGCACCGCGACGACGTCCTCGCGCTGGGCGACCTGCACGGCAAGGGCGGCAAGGGCACCGGCATCAGCGCCCTGTTCTCCGGCAGCCCCGGCACCGGCAAGACGCTGGCCGCGCACGTCGTGGCCGACACGCTCGGCATGGACCTGTTCCAGGTGGACCTGTCGGCGGTCGTCGACAAGTACATCGGGGAGACGGAGAAGAACCTCGAGCGCGTGTTCGGGCAGGCCGAGTCGCTCAACGCCGTGCTGTTCTTCGACGAGGCGGACGCGCTGTTCGGCTCGCGGTCCGCCGTCACCGACGCCAAGGACCGGTACGCCAACCAGGAGGTCGCGTACCTGCTGCAGCGCATGGAGGCCGCCGAGGGCCTGACGATCCTGGCGACGAACCTGCGCGGCAACCTCGACCCGGCCTTCGCCCGGCGCCTGCACTTCATGGTGCACTTCCCCGACCCCGACGTACCGACGCGCCGGGCCCTGTGGTCGCACCACCTCGCGCAGCTGCCCGGCACGGACCCCGAGGACCCGGTCGACCTGGACCTCCTGGCCGAGAGCGTCGAGGTGTGCGGCGGTGACATCCGCAACGTCGTGCTCGCGGCGACGTACGACGCCGTCGCCGCACGCGCGCCCCTGGGCATGCGGCACGTGCGCGCCGCGACGCTGCGCGAGGTCGCCAAGCTGGGACGGCGGCTGACCGACCCGCGGTGGTGACCTGCGCACCAACATGCGTAGTGCTTACCGATGTGCGCGGGTGCGGCCCGACGTGAGGCTGGGCGCGGGCACCTGAGTGCCCACCCCGTCCGCGCACCGTCACCGGAGGCCCCGATGAGCTCACACCACGCGCGCGTCCCCGTGCCGACAGCGGCCGCGCCGGCCGCGGCCGGCCCGCAGACCGCCGCACCGGCCGCGCCCGAGGTGCTGCGTCCCGCGGCCGCCACGCTGACCGTCGGTGCCGCCGACGACCACGCGGAGCACGCCGCCGACGCCCTGGCCGACGCCGCGCTGGCGCGCCTGGACGGCGCCGACCCGCACCGGCACACGCCCGGCTGCGGGCACCTGCGCCGCTCGTTCGACGGCGCCGCGGGCGTCGTGGGCGCCGACGGCGGGGCCCTGGACGCCGACGTGACCTCGAAGGTCGAGGCCGCCCGCTCCGGCGGCACCGGGCTGCCCGGGCCCGTGCGGCGCCGCATGGAGCAGGCGTTCGGCACCGACCTGGGGCACGTGCGCGTGCACACCGGACCCGAGGCCGGGAGGCTGTCGCGCGCGATGTCCGCCGAGGCGTTCACGACGGGCGACGACATCTTCTTCGGCCAGGGCCGCTACGCGCCGGCGGACCCCGTGGGCGAGAAGGTCCTCGCGCACGAGATCGCGCACGTCGTGCAGGAGACCGGGTCGCGGGCCGTGCGCCGGTTCTCCAACCCGTTCAAGAAGCTCTTCGGCAAGGACTCGTCCGCACCGGCGGCCCCCTCCGCCAAGGAGGTCAAGAAGCAGAAGGTCAAGGAGAGCAAGGCCGCCGAGCCGGCCGAGCTGGCGGCGCTCGCGGCGGACCGCGCCAAGGGCGAGCAGGGCCGGGCGAACCTGTCGAGCATGGTCCACGACGACGACGGCATCACGTCGGTCACGGCCGGTGAGCGCATGGACGTCCTGTGGGCCCGGTTCGACAAGGCCCTGGCGTACGAGACGCGCACGTACAAGAAGCTGCTCGCCGCCGGCGCGACGCCTGAGGACGCCGCGCAGGAGGCGTACGACACCACGTGGCACGGCAAGTTCGTGTCGCTGGAGTCCGTGCGGCCGCCGCGTGAGACTGCGGCCGAGCGGCTCATGCTCCAGGTGCGCTCCGCGCGGCAGGTCGAGGGGCGGCACGCCGAGGCGATGGAGGCCGAGGAGGAGGAGCTGGCCGAGTCGCGGGTCATGCCCCGGGACCTCGAGGAGGTCTACGACCGCATGGTCACCGCGATGCGCGCGCTCACGCAGGCGGAGCCGGACCTGCACCCGGAGCTCGCGCGGGACAGGGCGGCCAAGCAGGTCCGCGGCTCGCTCGCGCCCAAGGTCGCGGGCCGGCTGCCGGTCCGCAGCTCGGTCGTCGACCGTGAGGCGTGGGCGTTGGCGGAGCAGCGGGCTCCGATCCTCGAGGCGCGCCGTGAGCGTCAGGCGCAGGGCGTGGCCGCCAACCTCGCGGCGCTGGACCGGCTCGACGCGGGGGCGGGGACGGCCGAGTCGCTGGGCGGCTCGGCCCTCGGCGGCATCTCGTCCGCCGGCGGTGCGATCGCCGACCGGTACACCCCGGAGCTCAAGGGCTCGCCGGGCGGCTCCGACCTGTCGGTCCCCGAGGCCCTCGACGGCGGCGCCGTCGACGCGATCTCGCGCGCCAAGTGGCGCAAGGCGAACGGCGTGAAGTCCGACGACGCGTACGAGGACCTCGCCGACGACCCGCTGAAGACCGCCGGCGGCCAGGCCAAGGAGGGGATCTCGACCGTCACCGGGATCCTCGGTGGCCTGCTCACCGCGGTGCGCGAGGCGTTCGCGACGGCCCGCTCGGTGCGCGACGCCTGGCGCGAGAAGGACCCGTACGCCGCGATGAGCGCCACGAAGTCGGGCGCCTCGGCCGTGAACGGCCTGGTGTCGGCGGCGAAGTCGACCGCGAACCTCGCCAAGCTCATCGACTCCGGCGTCGCCGGCGGTGTCGCCAAGGTGGTCCCCGGCCTCGACATCGCGGCGTCCGCGCTGGCGATGGTCAAGGCGGTGACGGACGTCGCCGTCGCCGGCATGCGCCAGCACGAGACCGACACCGCGATGTTCGAGGCGCGCGCCAACCGCACGGGCAAGAACGCGAACGTCATGGTGTGGCCGCTGATGAACGTGTCGCGCAGCCACACCAAGAACCTCGAGAGCACGACGTGGGCGCTGGGCTCCTCGGTGGTCGACCTGGGGCTGTCCATCGGGCAGGTCGCGTCCGGCGGCGGGTTCGGCATCCCCGCCGCGATCAAGGGCGTGAAGTCCGTGGTCGACAACGTGCACTCGCTCGGTCACTTCATCGCCGACGAGGTGTTCGTCGTGCAGGCGCAGACGGCCGAGCGCGAGTCCGCCGTGCAGCACCTCGAGGGTGGTGCCGAGCACGAGCTGCGCCGCCACCCCAAGGCCGCGGTCGACGGCATCGTCCTGCGCGCCGCCGCGGGCGACCCGACCGCCGAGGCGTTCCTCGCCAACTACCGCGTGCACGGGCGCCCGGTCGGCCGGCCGCTGCTGGACCGCATCAAGCCGCGTGCGGTGGTGGCGCACGACCCGCGCCGGCAGCGCTCGGCGCCGACCGACCTGTCGGGGGCCGAGAACGAGCAGCTGACGACGGACGACGGCGCGCTCGCGCTGATCCGCGAGGCGGTGCTCGAGTCCATGGGCGTCGGTGCCGACCCGCAGACCGTGTTCGAGCGCACGCGCGCGGCGTTCGAGGACGCGGTCGGTGCGGCCGGTGGGACCGCGGGCGGCCTGATGGACCGCTGGCGGCGCTCGGGGAAGCTCGCCGGGGACCGCAACACCGTCCAGGCGGGAGGTGAGGCCAACGGCGGCAAGGCCCGCGACGACCGGGGCCTGTTCTGGCGCGTGCGCCAGACGCTCAAGGGCGAGGAGCACCTGGCCCGCAAGGAGCGGATGACCACCGTGCTGACGACTCAGGGGACCGGTGCGGCCGCGGCCGGGCTGGTCGTCGGTGCCCACACGCTCGCGACCGACGCGACGCCGCCGCAGTTCGCGGCGTTCATCGACCAGGTGTCCGTCGCGGACATCGAGGCCGAGCTGGCGGCGCGGCCGCAGCGCAACTCCCCGGAGATGGTCGACCTGCTGCTGGAGCTGCTGCAGCGCAAGCTCGCCGAGGCCGCGGCGGCGACGCCGTGAGGCCGCTGCTCGCCGCGGTCGCCGCGGCGCTCACCCCCGCCCGGCCGCTGCGCGTGGACGACGAGGCCGGCACCCTGGACCTCGCGTCGCAGCTGCCCGGGGGCGAGCCCGTCCTCGTGCTCGTGCGCGAGGACGCCGGCACGATCACCTGCTACGGCCGCGTGCCGGTCGACGTGCCGCCGGAGCGGGCGGCCGACGTCACGCTGCTGGCGGCGTCCCTGACGACCGACCTGTTCACGACGTGCGTCGAGGCCGGGTCGCCGGCCGGGACGGTCCTGGTGCGTGGGGCCCTCGCGCTGGGCCCGCTCGTGCCCGTGCCGGACGGTCGGCCCGTGCTGCACCCCGACGTGCTCGGGGCGCTGCTGCTGGCGGTGGTCGAGGACGTCGAGTCGACCGTCGAGCGCGTGCTCGATGCGGTCGAGGACGTCGTCGCAGGCACCCGGACGCCGTCGGAGGCCGCGCACGACGTCCGCACCGCGGACCTCGACGCGCTGGTCCTGCAGGTCGAGGCGCTCGAGGGCGACTGACCGGCGCGACGTGTCAGGCGACGGTCGTGCGGACCGGGCCCGGCACGACGACCTGCACGACACCGCCGAACGCGCACATGCACACGGCGCCCTGCGCGAGGACCGGGCGCCCGCCCACGACCGTGCGGGGCGCCGTCGGCGTCCACGTGCCCGTGGTCGCCGGCACGCACGGCATGGGCGTCAGCACCCCCAGGGCGGCGGCCGTGGCGGCGGCGACCTGCGGGTTCGCCAAGGACGTGCACATCGCGAACGTCGCGACGTTCACCAGCGGGGCCGCGTCCGTGACGGTCGCGACGGGACGGCCCTCGACGAGCACGCGCGGCGTGGGCAGCGCGACCAGCGTGGCCGGCGCGGTGCCGAACGAGCAGGACACCGTCGCGGACGCCGTCACGGGCACCGGCACGCCTCAGCGCTCCGAGCCGGCGACGGACGCCGTCAGCGTCTCGCCCGTCGTCGTGGCGAGGCACGTCACGGTGGTGTCGCCCTCCGACCAGCCGCGCGTCGACGGCAGCAGGTACGTGAAGAACAGGTCCGAGTCGCGGTAGTCGACGCCGACGTAGTCCGCGAACCGCTCGGCGCACGCGCCGTCGGCGAAGGCGGTCAGCGCGTCGGCGCCCGGGTAGGCCTCGGGCCCGTCCAGGGCGTCCGGGACCAGGGCGTACACCTCCATCTGGTGGGCGGTGTCGCACGCGACGGTCGTGACGTCGGTCAGCTCGGCCTGCACCTCGTCGGGCGTGACCACGCAGTCGCCGACGGACAGCTCCAGCACCTGCGTGCTGTCCGTCCCGTCGTCACCGAACCAGGCGCAGCCGGTCAGCAGCGTCAGCACGCCCGCCACGACCGCAGCGCCGTGCGCACCCGCCCGCCTGTCCACGCCCACCTCCGTGCTCGTCGCCGCGCCCGTGCGCGGCCCCTGCAGGCTAGGCGGCGCGGGGCCCGGTGCCTTCGGTAGTTGCTGCGCAAGTGCGGCGTGCACCCCGGGCGTCCGCGCGCACGGGCGACGTGCGCTCCGCCTGCGGCGAACACGGGACGTGGCGGAGGTACCCCGCCGTTAGCATCGAAACACGCCGCTCTGTCGGCTCCGCGCGGACCCCTGCCGCGTGGCGCAGCCGGGGCACGCCGCTCGTGAGGAGTGCACATGTTCGAGAGATTCACGGACCGAGCCCGTCGCGTGGTCGTCCTCGCCCAGGAAGAGGCGCGGATGCTCAACCACAACTACATCGGCACCGAGCACATCCTCCTGGGTCTGATCCACGAGGGTGAGGGTGTCGCGGCCAAGGCCCTGGAGTCGCTCGGCATCTCCCTGGAGGCGGTGCGCGCCCAGGTCCAGGAGATCATCGGCGAGGGCCAGCAGGCGCCGTCGGGCCACATCCCGTTCACGCCGCGCGCCAAGAAGGTCCTCGAGCTGTCGCTGCGCGAGGCGCTGCAGCTCGGCCACAACTACATCGGTACCGAGCACATCCTGCTGGGCCTGATCCGTGAGGGCGAGGGCGTCGCCGCCCAGGTCCTCAACAAGCTCGGCGCCGACCTCAACCGCGTGCGCCAGCAGGTCATCCAGCTCGTCTCCGGCTACCAGGGCAAGGAGCCCGTGGCGTCGGGCGGCCCCGCCGAGGGCCAGCCGTCGGGGTCGGCCGTGCTCGACCAGTTCGGCCGCAACCTCACGCAGGCGGCCCGCGACGGCAAGCTCGACCCGGTCATCGGGCGCGAGAAGGAGATCGAGCGGGTCATGCAGGTGCTGTCCCGCCGCACCAAGAACAACCCGGTCCTCATCGGGGAGCCCGGCGTCGGCAAGACGGCCGTCGTCGAGGGCCTCGCGCAGGACATCGTGCGCGGCGACGTGCCCGAGACGCTCAAGGACAAGCAGCTCTACACGCTGGACCTCGGCGCGCTCGTGGCCGGCTCCCGGTACCGCGGTGACTTCGAGGAGCGCCTGAAGAAGGTCCTCAAGGAGATCCGCACGCGCGGCGACATCATCCTGTTCATCGACGAGATCCACACCCTCGTCGGGGCGGGCGCCGCGGAGGGCGCGATCGACGCGGCCAGCATCCTCAAGCCGATGCTGGCGCGCGGCGAGCTGCAGACCATCGGCGCGACCACGCTCGACGAGTACCGCAAGTACGTCGAGAAGGACCCGGCCCTGGAGCGCCGCTTCCAGCCGATCCAGGTGGCGGAGCCGAACCTGCAGCACGCGATCGAGATCCTCAAGGGCCTGCGCGACCGGTACGAGGCGCACCACCGTGTGTCCATCACGGACGCCGCGCTCGTGGCGGCCGCGACGCTGGCCGACCGGTACGTCAACGACCGCTACCTGCCGGACAAGGCGATCGACCTGGTCGACGAGGCCGGCGCACGCCTGCGCATCCGTCGCATGACGGCTCCGCCGGAGCTGCGCGAGCTCGACGAGCAGATCGCCGAGACGCGTCGCGACAAGGAGTCCGCGATCGACGAGCAGGACTTCGAGAAGGCGGCGCGCCTGCGGGACGAGGAGAAGCAGCTCGGCCTCAAGCGCATCGAGAAGGAGAAGGCCTGGAAGAACGGCGACATGGACGCCGTCGCCGAGGTCGACGAGGAGCTCATCGCCGAGGTGCTGGCGAACGCCACGGGCATCCCGGTGTTCAAGCTCACCGAGGAGGAGTCCAGCCGGCTCCTGCACATGGAGGACAACCTGCACAAGCGGGTCGTCGGCCAGAACGCGGCGATCAAGGCGCTCTCGCAGGCCATCCGCCGCACGCGTGCGGGGCTCAAGGACCCGAAGCGCCCCGGTGGGTCGTTCATCTTCGCCGGCCCCACGGGCGTCGGGAAGACCGAGCTCGCCAAGGCGCTGGCCGAGTTCCTCTTCGGGGACGAGGACGCGCTGATCCAGCTCGACATGTCGGAGTTCTCGGAGAAGCACACCGTCTCGCGGCTGTTCGGCTCGCCCCCCGGCTACGTCGGGTACGACGAGGGCGGCCAGCTCACCGAGAAGGTGCGCCGCAAGCCGTTCTCGGTGGTGCTGTTCGACGAGGTCGAGAAGGCCCACGCGGACATCTTCAACTCGCTGCTGCAGATCCTCGAGGACGGTCGCCTGACCGACTCGCAGGGCCGCGTCATCGACTTCAAGAACACCGTGATCATCATGACCACGAACCTCGGCACGCGGGACATCGCCAAGGGCGTCATGACCGGGTTCCAGGCCGGTGGCGAGCTCGCGACGGACTACGAGCGCATGAAGGCCAAGGTCAACGACGAGCTCAAGCAGCACTTCCGGCCGGAGTTCCTCAACCGCGTCGACGACGTGGTGGTGTTCCCGCAGCTGTCGCAGACCGAGATCTTCCAGATCGTCGACCTGATGATCGCGAAGCTCGACGCGCGTCTGCGCGACAAGGACATGAGCATCGAGATCACGCCGGCGGCCAAGAAGCTGCTGTCGGAGAAGGGCTACGACCCGGTGCTCGGTGCCCGGCCGCTGCGTCGCGCGATCCAGCGGGACATCGAGGACGCGCTGTCCGAGAAGATCCTGTTCGGTGAGCTCAAGGCCGGTCAGACGGTCATCGTCGACGCGCAGGGCGAGGGTCTGCTCGGGGAGTTCATCTTCCAGGGCGTCCCGCGCACGGCCGCGTCGCGCGAGCCGGTGGCCGTGGGTGCGCCCGTCGGGACCGCCGGGTCCGGCACGGACGTCCCGGCCGCGCCGACCAACGCCGGTCGCGGCGACGGCGGCACGGGTCTGGCTCCCGCCTGATCCTGCACCTCCGACGACAGGCCCCGGTCCCCTGAGGGACCGGGGCCTTTGTCGTGCTCGGGCGCTTGGGAAAGGTTTGACGTTATATCGGGTGAATGCGAGAGTCGGTCCCGGCCGCCGATGACAACGGTGCGTCCGGCCGGCGTCCGACGGGGTGACGCCGCACGTCCTCCGCGGGCGCGAGCCGCTGGACGCACCTGACGGCGGGGGGCACCCAGGCGCCGTCTGGGGATCAGCTGGCTCGACGAAGAGGACAGATCTGATGAGGACCAAGAGAACGCTGGCGGCGTCGACCGCCGTGGTCATGGGGGCGCTGGCGCTGGCGGCCTGTGGGAGCTCGGGCGACTCGGGCGGGAGCGGGAGCGACGGCTCGGTCGAGATGATCTTCTGGCACAACTCGACGACCGACGACGGCAAGGCCTACCAGCAGGAGATGGCGGACGCCTTCGAGGCCGAGAACCCGGGCGTCGAGATCACGCTCCAGGTGGTCCAGAACGAGGACATGGACGGCAAGCTGCAGACCGCCCTGAACTCGGGTGACGCCCCGGACATCTTCATGGCGCGTGGCGGCGGCAAGCTCGCGGACATCGCGGAGGCCGGCCAGGTCATGGACCTGACCGACCTGGTCGACGACGCCACGCGTGACGCGCTCGGCACGACGATCGAGGCCTTCACGATCGACGGCAAGGTCTACGGGATGCCGACCGCGGTGCTGCCCGGCGGCATCTTCTACAGCAAGGACCTGTTCGCCGAGGCGGGGATCGAGACGCCGCCGACGACCATGGCCGAGCTCGAGGACGCGGTCGCCAAGCTCCAGGCCGCCGGCGTCGCGCCGATCGCCCTGGGCGCCAAGGACGCGTGGCCGGCGGCCCACTGGTACTACTTCTTCGCGCTGCGCGCGTGCTCGCAGGAGACGATCGAGGCGGCGGCCACCGACCGCAGCTTCGACGACCCGTGCTGGACGCAGGCCGGGGAGGAGTACGCGGAGTTCGCGGGGCTCGAGCCCTTCAACGAGGGCTTCCTGTCGACGACCGCGCAGCAGGGCGCCGGGTCGTCGGCCGGGCTCGTCGCGAACCACCAGGCGGCCATGGAGCTCATGGGCGCCTGGAACCCGGGCGTCATCGGCGGTCTGACCCCTGACGGTGAGCCGCTGGCCGACCTGGGCTGGTTCCCGTTCCCCGAGGTGGAGGGCGGCCAGGGTGACCCGACCGCCATGATGGGCGGCATCGACGGTCTGAGCTGCCACGTCGACGCACCGAAGGAGTGCCCCGAGTTCCTCAACTTCCTCCTGGAGAAGGAGAACCAGGAGGGCTTCGCCGAGGCGTTCGTGTCGATCCCGGCGAGCAAGGAGGCGCTCGGTGCCGTCACGGACCCCGCCCTGCAGGAGATCCTCGCGGCGTACGAGGACTCCGCGTACGTGTCGGTCTGGCTGGACACGCTGTTCGGCCAGAACGTCGGCAACGCGCTGAACACGGCGGTCGTCGAGATGCTCGCAGGTCAGGGCGACGCGGAGAGCATCGTGGCCACGGTGAACGCCGCCGCGGCCAAGGAGTAGCGGGTCGGCAGGGTGCCCCGGCGGGCGTGCTCGCACGCGGCCAGGGGCACCCTGCGGGCCCCCTCGGGCGGTGCCGTGGATGGACCCCGGACTGTCCGCGATGCACAACCTCGGAGGCTGCGAGCAGGGTGGTTTGGACCAGTGTTCCCCGACTTGTCCGACGGGTTTCGATAACGTTATCGACACGCGTTTGACGTTACAATCGAGCGCCTGCGACAGTCGGAACGGGCCACCTTGCATGACGGGGGGAGTGCTGACAAGCGTCCGAAGGAGTGACGCCGTACGTCTGGTGACGGCGGGATGCAGCGCAGCAGTCCCCGGTGGCTCCGCGGGCGTCTAGCGACGCCCGGGCCCCGTGAGGCTCAACGAAGAGGACACGACCGATGAGGGTAAAGAAGACCATCGCGGCATCCACCGTGGTGCTGATGGGCGCGCTGGCGCTCGCCGCGTGCGGCGGCTCCGACAGCGGCAGCGGCAGCGACAGCGCCGACGGCGCTGTCGAGCTGACGTTCTGGCACAACTCGACGACCGGTGACGGCAAGGCGTACTGGGAGAAGACGGTCGCCGCGTTCGAGGACGCCAACCCCAACGTCACGATCAAGATCCAGTCCGTCCAGAACGAGGACATGGACGGCAAGCTCCAGACCGCCCTGAACTCGGGCGACGCGCCCGACATCTTCATGGCGCGTGGCGGCGGCAAGCTGGCCGACATCGTCGAGGCCGGCCAGGCGATGGACCTGACCGACCTGGTCTCCGACGAGGTGCGCGAGGTCGCGGGCGGCACGCTCGACGCCTTCGCCGTGGACGGCAAGATCTACGGCATGCCCACCGCCGTGCTCCCCGGTGGCATCTGGTACAGCAAGGACCTGTTCGCGCAGGCCGGCATCACCGAGACGCCGACGACGATGGCCGAGCTTGAGGACGCCGTCGCCAAGCTCAAGGCCGCGGGCGTCCAGCCCATCGCCCTGGGTGCGAAGGACGCGTGGCCCGCTGCGCACTGGTACTACTTCTTCGCGCTGCGCGCCTGCTCGCAGGAGTCCATCAACGACTCGGCCGCCGAGATGAACTTCGACGACCCGTGCTGGCTCGAGGCGGGCCAGGCGTACGCCGACTTCGCCAAGATCGAGCCCTTCAACAACGGGTTCCTCACCACGACGGCGCAGCAGGGTGCCGGCTCCTCGGCCGGTCTGCTGGCCAACCACGAGGCCGCGATGGAGCTCATGGGTGCATGGAACCCGGGTGTCATCGCCGGTCTGACGCCCGACGCCAAGCCGCTGGCCGACCTCGGCTGGTTCCCGTTCCCGGCGATCGACGGTGGCGAGGGTGACCCGACGGCCATGATGGGTGGCGTCGACGGCTACGCCTGCCACGCGGACGCTCCCAAGGAGTGCGCCGACTTCCTGAACTTCTACATGGGTCAGGAGCACCAGGAGGGCTACGCCGAGGCGTTCGTGACGATCCCCGCGTCCAAGGACGCACAGGCCGCCGTCACCGACCCCGCCCTGCAGGACGTGCTCACGTCCTACAACGAGGCCGCCTACGTGAGCGTGTGGCTCGACACGGTCCTCGGCCAGAACGTCGGCAACGCGCTCAACGCCGGAGTGGTCGAGATGCTCGCCGGCAGCGGTGACGCGGACAGCATCGTCGCCACCGTCAAGGCCGCGGCAGCCAAGGAGTAACGAGTTCCATGAGCGACTCCCAGGGCGAGAACTCGCTCGCCACGACGCCGTCGCCCGCGGGACGCTCGGCGGCCGGGGACGGTGCCCTCACGGCACCGTCCCCGGTCCGCCGCCGGACCCGGCGGACCGACTGGCGCAAGCACGCCGAGATCGCGCTCCTCGCAGGTCCGGCGATCATCGTGTTCGTCGCCTTCGTGATCTTCCCCGTGGTCATGGCGGCGTACTACGGCTTCTTCAAGTGGAAGGGCTACGGCGTCCCCACTGACTTCATCGGCCTCGAGAACTACGTCACGATCCTCCAGGACACGACGTTCCACGAGGCGCTGATGCACAACGGCTTCATCGTCGTGATGTCGCTGGTCATGCAGGGCCCCGCAGCCGTCATCCTGGCGCTGCTGCTCAACCGCAAGATCCGCGGCCGCTCGCTCATCCGCGTGCTGATCTTCGTGCCGTACGTCGTCGCCGAGGTCATCGTCGGCACCGGCTGGAGCCTCATGCTCCAGACCACGGGTGCGGTCAACGGCTTCCTGGAGAAGATCGGGCTCGAGGGCTGGGCGGTCGACTGGCTGTCCGACCCGGACGTCGCGATCTGGTCGCTGATGCTGATCATCACGTGGAAGTACGTCGGGTTCGCCGTCATCCTCTTCCTCGCGGGTCTGCAGTCGATCCCGGAGGAGCTGCACGAGGCCGCCGCGATCGACGGCGCGTCGTACTGGCAGACCCAGCGGCGCATCACGCTGCCGCTGCTCGGCCCGACGCTGCGGATCTGGGCGTTCCTGTCGATCATCGGCTCGCTGCAGCTGTTCGACCTCGTCTACATCATCTGGGGTCAGTACGTGTCCGCCACGGCCGGCACCTCGACGATGGCCACCTACATGGTCCTCAACGGGCGCAACGCCGGGAACTACGGCTTCGGTAACGCGGTCGCCGTCGTGCTCTTCATCATCTCGCTGGTCATCGCGCTGACCTACCAGCGCTTCGTGCTTCGCCGCGACACCGAGGGCGCGCTGACGGAAGGGAAGAAGTGATGTCCGCGATCGCCGTCCAGGCAAACCCGGCACCCGCTCCGGCACCCGCGCGCAAGCGCCGCGGCAAGAAGCTCGAGCGCGTCAACCCGCTGGTCTACGTCGTGGCGTGGCTGCTCGTGGGGGTGTGCATCGGCCCGGTGCTGTTCATCATCTTCGGGGGCCTGCGCACCAACTCGCAGATCACCGCGGACCCGTCGGGCTTCCCGACCACGTGGGAGTGGGGCAACTACTCCTCGGTGCTCAACAGCTCGCTGTTCTGGCAGCAGGCCGGGAACTCCGCGATCAGCGCCATCGCGACGACCATCGGCGTGGTGATCCTCGGGGTCATGGCGAGCTTCGTGCTCGCGCGGTACGACTTCAAGGCGCAGCCCGCGATGTACTCGCTGTTCGCGGCAGGTCTGATGTTCCCGATGACGGTGGCGATCACGCCGCTGTACATCCTCATCAAGAACCTGGGCCTCATGAACTCGCTCGCGGGGATCATCCTCCCGCAGATCGCGTTCGCGCTGCCGACGACGATCATCATCCTGGTGCCGTTCCTGCGGGCGATCCCCAAGGAGCTGGAGGAGGCCGCGGCCATCGACGGCGCGAGCCGTCTCGGGTTCTTCTTCCGCATGGTCGTGCCGCTGTCGATCCCGGGCGTCGTGACCGTCGGCATCCTCGCCTTCGTGGCCGCCTGGAACAGCTACATGCTGCCGCTGTTCATCCTCAACGACGAGGCGATGTACACCCTCCCGCTGGGTGTGCAGTCGTTCGCCTCGCAGTACTCGGTCGACACGGCCCGGGTGCTGGCGTTCACGTCGCTGTCGATGATCCCGGCGCTGATCTTCTTCTCGCTGTTCGAGCGGCGCATCGTCGGTGGCCTCACCGGCGCAGTCAAGGGCTGACACAACCCTTCGCACGCCCTCGCGCGCGGCCGTCCGGGCACGTCCCGGGCGGCCGCGCGACCCGTACCACCCATGCCATTCCTCCGAAGGAGCGCCCCCTCGTGTCCGACACACCCGGCACCGCCACCCAGCACGTCGTGCCGGCGGCACCCGTCCTGCCCGCTGTCCCCGTCGTCTCCGAGCGCGTGCGGGACCTGCACGCCCGGATGACCCTCGAGGAGAAGCTGGCCCAGCTGGTCGGCTACTGGCTCGACCAGAACGGCACGGTGGCGCCGATGCAGTCGGAGATGGCCTCGGGGCAGAAGGACTCCGGCCAGCTCGCGGAGATCACGCGGCACGGGCTGGGCCACTACACGCGCGTCTACGGCACGCGTCCCGTGGAGCCCGCGGAGCGTGCGGCGTGGCTGTGGGCGGAGCAGCGCCGCCTCAAGCGCGAGACGCGCCTGGGCATCCCGGCGCTCGTGCACGAGGAGTGCCTGACGGGCCTGGCGGCGTGGCAGGCGGCGAGCTACCCGACGCCCCTGGCGTGGGGTGCGGCGTTCGACCCCGAGCTGGTGCACGAGGCGGCGCGCGCCATCGGCGACTCGATGCGCGAGCTCGGCATCCACCAGGGCCTCGCGCCCGTCCTCGACGTCGTGGGCGACCCGCGCTGGGGGCGCGTCGACGAGTGCATCGGGGAGGACCCGTACCTCGTCGGGACCGTCGGGACGGCGTACGTCCGCGGCCTGCAGGAGGCGGGGGTGCACGCGACCCTCAAGCACTTCGTCGGCTACTCCGCGTCGGCGGCCGGCCGCAACCACGCGCCCGTGCACGCCGGCCCGCGCGAGCTGGCCGAGATCTACCTGCCGCCGTTCGAGATGGCGGTGCGCGACGGTGGCGTCCGCTCGGTGATGAACTCCTACGCCGACGTCGACGGCGTGCCCGTCGCGGCGGACCCGCACTACCTGACCGAGATCCTGCGCGAGCAGTGGGGCTTCGACGGGGTCGTCGTGGCCGACTACTTCGCGGTCGCGTTCCTGCAGGTCATGCACGGCGTCGCCGCCGACCGTGGTGAGGCGGCCGCGCTCGCGCTGGCCGCGGGGCTCGACATCGAGCTGCCCACGGGCGACGCGTTCCTCGAGCCGCTGGCCGAGCGCGTGCGCGCCGGGCTGACCGACGAGGCGCTCGTGGACCGCGCCGTGCTGCGCGCGCTCGCGCAGAAGGAGGACCTCGGCCTGCTCGAGCCCGACGCCTTCGAGGGCGAGCCGCCCACCGAGATCGACCTCGACTCCCCGCGGCACCGTGACCTCGCGCTGCGGCTCGCGCGCGAGTCCGTCGTGCTCCTGTCGAACGACGGCGTCCTGCCGCTGGCACAGCCGCGCCGCGTCGCCGTCGTCGGCCCCAACGCGGCGCGCCCCGAGGCGCTCATGGGCTGCTACTCGTTCGCCAACCACGTGCTCGCGCACCACCCGGACCTGCCGCTCGGCTTCGAGATCAGCAGCGTCCACGAGGCGCTCGCGGCGGCGCTGCCGGACGTCACGTTCGCCGAGGGCTGCGCGGTGGAGGGCGACGACACGAGCGGCTTCGCCGCCGCCGTGGCTGCCGCGACGGACGCCGACGTGGCGGTCGTCGTCGTCGGTGACCAGGCCGGGCTGTTCGGCCGTGGCACCGTCGGCGAGGGCAACGACGTCCAGTCCCTCGAGCTGCCGGGCGTGCAGCGTCAGCTCGTCGAGGCGCTCGTCGCCACGGGGACGCCGGTCGTCATGGTCATGCTCACGGGCCGCCCCTACGCGATCGGGTGGGCGCTGGACGGCGAGGGCCCGCGCCCTGCCGCGGTCCTGCAGGCGTTCTTCCCGGGCGAGCGGGGCGGGGACGCGATCGCGGAGGTGCTGACCGGCGCCGCGAACCCGTCGGGCCGGCTGCCCGTCTCGCTGCCGCGCGCCGCCGGTGCGCAGCCGTTCCGCTACCTGCACCCGATCCTCGGCGGGCGCTCCGACGTCACGTCGACGGACCCGACGCCCGTGCGGCCCTTCGGCTTCGGCCTGTCGTACACGTCGTTCGCGTACGACGACCTCCAGGTCGACCCGACGGTCGAGACCGCGGGCGAGTTCACGGCGTCCGTCACCGTGACGAACACGGGCGACCTCGCCGGTGCGGACGTCGTCCAGCTCTACGGGCGCGACCTGGTCGGCTCGGTCGTGCGGCCGGTCTCGCAGCTGCTGGGGTACGCCCGCGTCGAGCTGGCGCCCGGGCAGTCGCGCCGCGTGACGTTCCGGGTGCCGACGACGCGCCTGGCGCTCGTCGACCGCCGGCTCGCGCGCGTCGTCGAGCCCGGTGAGGTCCGGGTCTGGGTCGCGTCGCACGCCGCCGTGACCGACCCCGGCGACGTCGCGGACGCCACGGGCGGGGCGATCACCAGCGCCCGCGAGGTGACGCGGCGCGCGGTGCCGGGGCAGAGTACGCCGCACGCCGTCCTGCAGGTCACGGGCGCCGTGCACGAGATCACCGCCGAGGACCGGCGGATCGTCGACGTGGAGGTCAACGACGCATGAGCACCGTGAAGAACCCCATCGTGCCGGGGTGCTACCCCGACCCGTCGATCTGCCGCGTGGGTGACGACTACTACCTCGTCACCTCGACGTTCGAGTACCTCCCGGGCCTGCCGGTGCTGCACAGCCGCGACCTGGTGACGTGGGAGACGATCGGTCACGTCGTGGACCGGCCCGGGCAGCTGGACTACGCGGGCATCGAGTCGTCGGGGGGCCTGTACGCGCCGACGATCCGCCACCACGACGGCCTGTTCTGGGTCATCTGCACGCTCGTCGGCCAGCCGCACGGCAACCCGGGCGGCAACTTCCTCATGACGGCCACGGACCCGGCCGGCCCGTGGTCCGACCCGATGTGGCTCGACGCCGACGGCATCGACCCGTCGATCTTCTTCGACGACGACGGCCGCATCTGGGTGCACGGCACGCGTCTGGCGCTCGAGCCGGAGTGGTTCCACCAGACCGAGGTGTGGATCCGCGAGCTCGACCCCGAGACCAAGAAGCTCACGGGGCCGGAGCACGTGGTGTGGTCGGGCGCCGTCAAGGGCGCCGTCTGGGCGGAGGCGCCGCACCTCTACAAGGTCGACGGCACGTACTACCTGATGGCGGCCGAGGCCGGCACCGAGTTCCACCACGCCGAGAGCATCGCGCAGGCCGACGTCGTGACCGGGCCGTACACCGGGACGCGCGGCAACCCGATCCTCACGCACCGGCACCTGGGCCGCCAGCACCCGGTCGTCGGGGCCGGGCACGCCGACCTCGTCGAGGCGGCCGACGGCAGCTGGTGGGCCGTGCTGCTCGCCATGCGCACGTACGGCGGCTACCACTACCCGCTGGGCCGTGAGACGTTCCTCGTCCCCGTGGTCTGGGAGGACGGCTGGCCGGTCTTCGCACCGGGCGTCGGCAAGGTCCCGGACGAGGTCGAGGTGCCCTTCGCGACGGGTCCTGCGAGCGGGCTCGTGCAGGGTCTCGCGTCGGGGACGGTCCCGGCGGACGACCCGCGCTGGACCGCGGTGCGCGCGCTGCCCACGCAGGTCGCGACGGCTGCCGGCGAGGGCTGGGACCTGCCGCTGCGTCCCGCGACCCTCGCGGAGGTCGACGTCCCCGCGTTCCTGGGCCTGCGGCTGCAGCACCAGGACGCGGACCTCGTGGCACGCGTCGCGGTGGACCTCGCCGACGGCGAGGAGGTCGGTGTGGTCGTGCGGCAGTCCGAGAAGGACCACGTGCGCCTGGCCGTCACGCCGGACGGCGACGGGCTGCGCGCGCAGGTCGTGCACCGCCAGCGCGACGAGGACCGCGTGCTGGGCGAGGCCACGCTCGCGGCGGGTGCGCCGCTGACGCTGTCCGTGCGGGCACGCGGGGTCGACCTGGAGCTCCTCGTCGCCGCGGGCGACTGTGAGCCCGTCGTCGTCGGCACGGCCCTGGCCACCGACCTCGACACGGTCGCGACGGGCGGCTTCCTGGGCCTGTGGCTGGGCGTCTACGGCACGAGCAACGGCGCGGCGACGACCACCGTCGCCCACGTCGAGCGCGTGGACTACGTCCCGACGGTCTGACGACAAGAACTGGATTGCTCTCTCACCCTTGGGGGTGGGGGGCGCCCTGCCCCGGCCCCGGGGTGAGCGCAGCCCACCCCCCTCGTGAGAGGGCAATCCAGTCACCCCCCCCTCGTGAGAGGGCAATCCAGTTCCACCCCCCCTCGTGAGAGGGCAATCCAGTCACCCGTCCCTCGTGAGAGGGCAATCCAGTTCCACCCCCCTCCCCGGTGAGAGAGCAATCCAGTCCGGCGCGATCTCCTGGGTGCGGGTCGTGTGACTGGATTGCACTCTCACCCCGGGTTGGGGTGGAGCCCGGCCTCCTGGGTGCGGGTCGTGTGACTGGATTGCACTCTCACCCCGGGTTGGGTGACGGCCGGCCTCCTGGGGTGAGGCAGCCCCCACCTCTTGCTCGTGAGAGTGCAATCCAGTTCCTCTTGTCAGCGGCGGCGTGTGGACGCGTCCGTGATCGACGGCGGGTGCCAGCCCGCGTCCGCCGGGTTCAGCGTGACGCCCGGCGGGACGATGCGGTCGATCTCGTCGAGGACGTCGGCCGGGAGGCGGACGTCGAGCGCCGTGAGTGCCGCGTCCAGGTGGGCCTGCGTGCGCGGCCCGATGATCGCGCTGGACACCGCCGGGTGCTCCAGGACGAAGCCCAGCGCGAGCTGCAGCAGGGTCAGCCCGGCCGCCTCCGCCACCTTCGACAGCTGCTGCACGGCCTCGGCCTTGGTGCGGTTCTCCGGCAGCGACGGGTCGTGACGCCCCGGCTGACGCTGGTGGCGCGGCGAGTCGCCGCGCGCGCCGTCGAGCGGACGGCCCGACAGCCAGCCCCCGGCCAGCGGGCTCCACGGCAGCACGCCCAGCCCGTACTCCACGGCCAGCGGCAGCACCTCGCGCTCGACGCCCCGCGCCAGGATCGAGTACGGCGGCTGCTCGGTCACGGGCCGCGCGAGACGGCGGTCGGCCGCCACCCACTGCGCTTGCACGATCTGCGACGGCAGGAACGTCGACGTGCCGACGTAGAGCACCTTGCCGGCGCGCACCAGGTCGTCGAGCGCACCGAGCGTCTCGTCGATCGCGGTGCCCGGCTGCGGGCGGTGCACCTGGTAGACGTCGATGTGGTCGGTCTGCAGCCGGCGCAGCGAGTCCTCGACGGCCCGCACGATCCACCGCCGCGAGTTGCCCGCGTGGTTGACCTCGTCGGACAGCCGGCCGTGGACCTTCGTCGCCAGCACGACGTCGTCGCGACGCCCGGCGAGCGCCTTGCCGACGATCGTCTCGGACTCGCCGCGCGAGTACACGTCCGCGGTGTCGACGACGTTGATCCCGGCGTCGAGCGCGCGGTGCAGGATCGCAGCGGAGTCCTCGTGGTCGGGGTTGCCCCACGCGCCGAAGTTCATGGTCCCCAGCGTCAGCGGGGACACCTGGACCCCGGTGCGGCCGAGCGTGCGGTACGTCGTCATGCGTGTGCTCCTTCGTGGGTGGTGCCGGTGGTCGTGGCGACGCGCCCGATGTCGCGTCCGCCCGTGCGGTGGTGGGGGTGCGTGGGGCGAGCGAGCCCGTAGTGGTCGCGCAGCGTCGTGCCGGTGTACCCGCTGCGGAACAGGCCGCGGTCGACGAGCACGGGCACGACCTGGTCGACGAAGTCCTCCAGGCCCGACGGCAGCACCGCGGGCATGATGTTGAACCCGTCCGCCGCACCCGCGTCCCACCACTCCTGGATAGCGTCGGCGACCTGCTCGGCGGTGCCGGAGAACGTGCGGTGCCCGCGGCCGCCGCCGAGGCGGCCGATGAGCTGGCGCACCGTCAGCCGCTCGCGTCTCGCGAGCTCCACGATCAGCGTGTACCGGGACTTGGCGCCCTCGATCTCGTCCTCGCCCGGCAGGTCGGCGGGCAGCTCGCGGTCCAGCGGCAGGTCCTCGGGGTCGACGCGCAGCGTCTTCGCGAGCTGGGCACGGGCGAACTCGGGTCGGATGAGCCGGTCGAGCTCGTCCTCCTTCGCCCGCGCCTCGGCCTCCGTGGCGCCGATGACGGGCACGATGCCGGGCAGCACCAGCAGCCCGGCGGGGTCGCGGCCCCACTCGACGGCGCGCCGCTTGAGGTCGAACGCGAAGGCGAGCGCGTCGTCGAGCGTCTGCTGGGCCGTGAACACCGCCTCGGCGTAGCGGGCCGCCAGGTCCTTGCCGTCGTCCGACGAACCGGCCTGCACGAGCAGCGGGTAGGCCTGCGGCGACCGGGGCGTCGTCAGGGCGCCGGCGACGCGGAAGTGCTCGCCGACGTGCTCCGGCGGGTGGATGCGCTCGGAGTCGCCCCACACGCCCGACTCCTTGTCGCCGACCTCGACGTCGTCCTCCCACGAGTCCCACAGCTTGAGGGCGACGTCGATGAACTCCGCGGCGCGCTCGTAGCGGGCGCGGTGCGACGGCAGCTCGTCGCGGCCGAAGTTGCGCGCGGCCTCGAGGTGCGCGGTGGTCACGATGTTCCAGCCGGCGCGGCCGCCGCTGACGTGGTCGACGGACGCGAACCGGCGCGCGAGGTTGTACGGGTCGTTGTACGTGGTGGACGCCGTGGCGATGAGCCCGATGCGGCTGGTCACGGCGGCGATCGCGGCCAGCACGACCGTCGGCTCCAACGTGCCCGACGGACGCCGGCCCACGTCGCGGAACAGCGCCGGGCCGTCGGCGAAGAAGATCGAGTCCAGGTGCCCGCGCTCGGCGGTCTGCGCGAGGCGCTGCAGGTACGCGATGTTCGTGCTCTGGTACGACGGGTCGGACTCCGGCAGCCGCCACGACGCCTCGTGGTGGCCGGTGCTCATGAGGAACGCGTTGAGGTGCAGCTGCCCCTCGCGGCGGGGTCGGGCGGTCATGGGGTGCTCCTGTCGGTGGCGGAGGTGGTCGGGCGGCCGGGGACGACCGGGGGGACGCCGAGGGCGTCGAGCAGCTCGCGTCGCAGCGCCACGTACCCGGGATCGCCCGGGTCGCGGTGGTCGACGGGCGCGTCGAGGGCGATGTGGCCCTCGTCGAGCACGACGACGCGGTCGGCCAGCACGATCGCCTCGTCGACGTCGTGCGTGACCAGCAGGACCGCGGGCAGGTGCCGCGCGCACAGGTCGCGCAGCAGCGCGTGCATGCGGGTCCGGGTCAGGGCGTCGAGCGCGCCGAACGGCTCGTCGGCCAGCAGCAGCTGGGGCTCGCGCACGAGCGACCGCGCGAGGGACACGCGCTGCTGCTCGCCGCCGGACAGCTCGGTGGGCCACGCGCGCTCGCGGCCGGCCAGGCCCACCTCGGCGAGCCGCTCGGCACCGAGCTCGCGGGCACCCGCGCCGCGCAGCCCGAGCGTCACGTTGTCGAGCACGCGCGCCCACGGCAGCAGCCGGGAGTCCTGGAAGACCACCGACACCCGCTCGGGCACGGCGATCGTGCCCGTGCCGTGCACGTCGTGGTCGAGCCCGGCGAGCGCGCGCAGCAGCGTGCTCTTGCCGGAGCCGCTGCGGCCCAGGATCGCGACGAACTCCCCGGCGGCGATCGTCAGGTCCAGGCCACGCAGCACGCGGCCGTCGCCCTCGCCGAGCCCGTAGGCCCGCACGAGGTCCTGGACGACGACCGACCCGTCCTGCGTGGTCACGCGCTCGTCCGCCAGGACGCCGTGCGCGGGCGCCGGGACGTCGGAGCGGGCGGGGACGCGCGCGTCCTCGGTGGGGCCCGGGGCCGTCAGCCCGCCAGCGTGCGCCGCCATGTCAGGGCCCTCCTCTGCACGAGACGCACGAGCAGGTCGGAGCCGTAGCCGAGGATCCCGTACAGGACCAGGCCGACGACGATGACGTCGGTCTGCCCGTACGTGCGGGCCAGCTCCATCATGTAGCCGATGCCGGCGGTGCCGTTGATCTGCTCGACGACCACGAGCGCGAGCCAGCAGCCGGTGACGGCGAACCGCAGGCCCAGCAGGAACCCGGGCAGCGCACCGGGCAGCACGACCTTGGTGAGGAAGTCCCACCGCGTCAGGCCGACGGTCTCGGCCAGCTCGACGTACCGCGCGTCGATGGTGCGCAGCCCGTTGTGCGTGTGGATGTACACGGGGATGAGGACGCCCAGCAGGATGGTGACGACCTTCATCGTCTCGCCGATGCCGAGCCACAGGATCAGCAGCGGCAGCAGTGCCAGGCTCGGGATGGCCCGCTTGAGCTGCACAGGACCGTCGACGATCGCCTCGCCCCAGCGGCTCAGCCCGGCGACGACCGCGAGCACGGTCCCGGCGACGATCCCGAGCGCGAGCCCGGACATCGCACGCCCGGCCGACACCGCGAGGTGCTGCTGGAGGCGGCCGTCGGCGACCAGGTCGGCACCCGTCGTGACGACCGTCCACGGCGCGGAGAGGGTGCGCTGGTCGATGAACCCGACGGCCGAGCCGGCGGACCAGACCGCCAGCAGCACGCCGAGCCCGATGAGGGCACCACCGCGCAGGGGGCGGCCGGGGCCGAGGCGCCGGACGGTGCGTGCCGCGCGCCGGCCGGTGGCGGGCGGTGCGACGGGGCGGGCGACGGGCCGCCGCGTCGCGCGGGGCAGGGACAGGGTCGACATCAGCCGGCCTCCTTCTCACGGTAGTCGGCCGCGGCCTGCGCGAGGACCGGCGCGAACCGCTGGTCCCACAGGTCCGCGGCGTCGAGCACGTCGTTGCCGGTGGCCTCGGCGAGCAGCTCGACGGTCTTCTGGTGCGCGGCGATGTGCTCGGTCCAGTCCTCGGGGATGTCCGGTGTGCCGGCGCGCTCGACGAGGTAGTCGGCGTCGGCCGGGCTCAGGCCCTGGTCGGCGACGTAGTAGCCGGCCTTCCACTCCTCGGGGTGGTCGTGGATCCACAGCCTGACCTGTGCCCACAGCGCCACGTAGGCGCGCAGCGCGGCCGCCTTGGCGGGGTCGGTGGTGACGGACGTCGGGACGTACAGGTGGCTCGGGTCGTCGCGCAGGCCGTGGCGCACGGTGTGCGCGCCGTCCGGCCCGTACTTGTCGAGGTAGCGGGCGATCTGCACGCCGCCGATGGGCGCGATGTCGACCTCGCCGGCGGCGAGCGCGGTCGTGTAGACGTCGCCGTTGCTGGGCAGCTCGACGAGCGTGACGTCGTCCTGGGTGAGCCCCGCCTCCTGCAGCGCGCGCAGCACGATGACGCCCTGCGCCTGGCCCGGCGAGTACGCGACGCGGTGGCCCGCGAAGTCCTCGAGCGACTCGACGCCGTCGACGCCGGGCGCGACGCCGAACTCGTAGATCGGGTTCTCCTTCCAGTCCTCGCGGTACACGGCGGCGACGATCTTGACGTCGAGGCCCGTCCACTCGGCGTGGATGGGCGGGATGTCGGCGACCGCGCCCACGTCGAGCGCACCCGCGCGGAACGCCTCGGTCGTCTGCGGCCCGCCCGACAGGTTGGCCCACTCGATGGTGAACCCGAGGTCGGAGTCGAGGTCGTCACCGGCGATCTCGACGGCCTTCTGCGTCGTCGGGTCGCCGACGACCAGGGTCGTCCCGGCGGGGATCTCGGTCGGCAGCTCGGCGGTGGCGGCGGCAGCCGTCGTGGGGTCGTCGGCCGACGCGCCGCCGGCGCACGCCGCGAGCAGCGCGGGCAGGAGGGTCGCGGCGGCGACCACGGCGCGGCGGTGACGTGCGGCGCGGCCGAGCGTCTCGGGAGGTGCGTACGGCATGGCGGGGCCTTCCGGGCAGGGTGGGGCGCCGTCGTCGAGGACGCGGCGGGGTCGGGCGGGGCACGGGGGTGCGTCGGACCGCCCTGTCGACCCAGGGGTGGCGGGCGACGGGCGGGGACGTGCGGGGGAGGGAGGCCGGGTGCCGTGGCGGCGGGCGGCCGGGGCGACGTGGTCGCAGCGCGACGCGTCAGGGCGGCGGGGCGCTGGTCAGCGACAGCTCGTGGCCGGACACGACCGACACGCACGGGCCAGCAGCGGGGACGCTGCGGCGTGCGGGGCGGTGGTCATGGGGACGACAATGGCATACCGGAATGGTCGGGAATAACCCGGTGATCGCATCCTGAGACGACACGCGTGGCCGGCTCGCTCTCGTACCCGCCTGCCGCCCTGCCCCGGCGGGCAGGATGGCGGCATGCGGAGGCGCGGGCGGGTGCGGTGTGTCGTCATGCTGGCAGCGGGGACCGTGCTGACGGGGTGCGCCGGGTCGGCGCCGCCGGCGGGGGAGTCCTCGCCGGCCGAGGTCGCGCCCGCCGCCGACTGCGCCGTGCGCGAGACGCTCGAGGCCTTCGGGACCGGCGGTCGCGCGGACCTGCCCGCCGCACCGGCCGCCGGCACGGTCCCGGCCGGGTTCGAGCCGGTCGCCGCCGTGGAGTGCCGGATGCCGGAGATCGTTGTCCTGCCGGCGCCGGAGCCACGCGAGCTCCTGGAGCCCGGCGAGCTGTCGGTCCCGGGCGCCGAGGACCCCGGGGACCTGCAGCCCGGAGAGACCCTGCCGGGCGGCGCCGTGGTGGCACCGGGGGACACGGCACCCGTGCCGCCGCTCGCGGACGTCGCACCGGCTCCCGCACCGGCTCCCGCACCCGCTCCGACGCCCGGCACGTCCGTCGACGTCGTACGGCTCGAGGGCGATCTCGACCCGCTGCTGCAGCAGCTCGCGCGTCCGGACGTCCCGACGAGCCCCGACCAGGCCTGCATGGCGATGTTCCAGGTCGTCCCCGTGCTCTACCTGCTCGACGCCCACGACCGCGCCGTGCGCGTGCGCTGGCCGAGGGACGCGTGCGGCTTCCTGCTCGGGGGTGCCCACGAGAGCCTCGCCGGGCTGCGCGAGACCTCACGGACGACGATCACCCTGCCCTGAGGTCGCGGCCGCCCGCCGGTCCGACTTGCTCGGGCCACGAGGACGGGACACCGTAGGCGTCTGCGGTCCCCGGCCCCGCCTGCCGCGCACGACGCAGGCCCGGCGGACACGCGCGAGAGGGCTGGACGCGATGGCGGAGACGGACCTGGTCGAGCTGGTCGACGAGGACGGGCGCGGCACCGGTGCCACGACGGTGGGGGAGGCGCACGCCGCACCGGGGCGTCTGCACCGGGCGTTCTCGGTCGTGCTGACCCGCCCCGACGGTCGGATGCTCCTGCAGCGCCGCGCCGACGCCAAGCTCCGGTTCCCGGGCCTGTGGACCAACTCCTGCTGCGGCCACCCGCTGCCGGGCACGGACGTGCGCGACCGTGCGGCGCTGCGCGTGCGCGAGGAGCTGGGGGTCGAGCTCGTGGACGCGCGCGAGGTCGGCACGTTCCGGTACCGGGCGGCCGACGCGTCGTCGGGCCACGTCGAGCGCGAGCACGACCACGTCATCGTCGGGCGCTGCGCCGGTGACCTGCGACCCGACCCGGACGAGGTCTCGCAGACGGAGTGGGTCACGTCGCAGCGCGCGCACGAGCTGGTCGCGGCCGGCCTGGTGACCCCGTGGTTCGCCGACGTCCTGCGTCTCGTCGACAACGCCACCGACACCGCCAGCCGCACCGCCACCGGCACCGGCACCGGCACCGGCACCGGCACCGACTGACCCGGCCCCTTCGCCGAGCGCGGCAGAAGCCGCTCGAGCGCGGGTGTTGTTTCCGCCGCGCTCGGCGCTCTTCTGCCGCGCTCGGCGGGGGCGGCGGTCAGGGCGCGGGCCGGTCAGGGTGCGGCTGGGGCGGCGGCGACCGTCCACCACGTGCGGGGAGCGGGGGTCCAGGAGGTCGTCAGGCCCTCGGGCGTGCCCGCGAGGAGCGCGCCGGTCGGGGTGTGGAGCAGGCGCACGCGCGAGCCCTGGCGCCACGGGCCGCCGCCGTCGACGACCACGCGCCAGGCGTCGGTGGCGGAGTCCTGGGCCGGGGCGTCCGGTCCCCCGTCGTCCGCCGTGCGCACGGCAGGCGCCGCTCCGCCGACGGTGAGCGCGCGACCGTCCGAGAACAGGTGGATCGTCGCGCCGTCGGCGAGCAGGGACGTGTCCGCGGTGGGCACCCACGTCGTCGTGCCGGTGGCGCGCAGCGCGGGTGCGCCGTCCGCCACGACGAGCAGGCGGCCCGTCGCGACGTGCGCGAGCGCGAGCGGCTCGTCCGCCCGCACGCGCGCCGACGGGCGCCGCGACGCGCTCGGCAGGGCCGGGGGCGTGCGGGGCGCGTACGCGTGGCGGAAGAACCCGCGCCACAGCCGCCCGTTGTCCGCACGCCAGCCGTCCGGCGTCTCGACGAGCGCCACCTCGCGCCCGGGGGTGTTCGGGTCGAGCAGCGTGAGCACGACCTGGCCCGTCGCGTCGTCGCGCGTGAAGCCCGTCGCGACCACCTGGTGGTTGTCGCCCGAGCGCAGCGGGTGGCGGGCGACGACCATCCCGAGGACGACCGGCCCACCCTGCACGAGCGCACGCAGGATCCCGGGCAGCTCGCGGCGCGTCCGGGTCCGGACGCCGGCAACAGGTCCGACGTCCCCGTCCGGCAGCGCCGACCAGGTGATGAACCGCAGCGCCGAGCGCGACCGGAACGAGTCCAACTGGCGGCGCCGCAGGTGCTCGGCCAGGAGGTGCCCGTCCGGCGGCACGCGGTCGGGGGCGAACAGCTCCGCCGGCCACGCCGGGACGTCACGGCCCGCCGTCAGGTGGTCGAGCACCGAGTACGACATGCCGCCGCACCGCCCGGCCGTCTGCAGCCGGGTGCCGTTCGGCAACGTGACCAGCACGTTGACGAACCTGTTGGCGAACGCGTACGCCGCGTGCGCCGGGTCGATCCTGTCGGTCACGTCGTCCTCCCGCCGCACACCCTCACACATCGGAGCACGCCGCGGCCGCTGACGTACCGGCAGCGTGCGACGGGCGGGAAGGACGCGTGACTGGATTGCTCTCTCGCGCTCAAGTGGAAGAGGGCGTGAGAGTGCAATCCAGTTGCGTCAGCGCACGTAGATCCGCGGCTGCGGGGGAGCCGTGAACGGGTCGCCGAGGAAGAACGACGGGTGCGGCGGCTGGTTGTAGGCGGTGTTCTGCCAGGCGAGAGCGACCCGGTACATCGAGTCGTGCAGCAGCGTGTGCACCCGGTGCGACGTCACGGTCGGCGTCGCGTAGATGCGCAGCGCGCCCTCGTCGGACCGCGCCCAGATCACCTCTTCACGCCAGTCGCCGAGGATGTCGCCCGACAGCACGGGCGTCGACTTGGTGCCGTTGTTCGCGCGGACGTCGGACCCCGTCAGCAGGCGGGTCTCCCCGCCGGTGCCGTACTTGTCGACCTTCGTGCCGTCGAGCAGCTCACGGACCGGGTCGCCGTCCCACCAGGCCAGGAAGTTGGCCGACGACGGCTTGCGGCCCACGGCCGCGCCGGTGGCGGCGTTGCGCAGGTCCGACTCGGCCGACGACCACGCCTCCGCGCCGGGGCTGCCGGCCCAGACGTCGGCGGCGACGCCGCGTCCGTTGTCCGCGCCCGTGCCGCTGCGCCACAGCGTCTGGCCGGTGCGCGCGTCGGCGACCCACATGTTCGGCTGAGCCTTGTCCTCCGTGACCTTGAAGTACTCCAGGCCCGGACGCGACGGCACCAGGTCGCCCACGTGCCCGGCGTCACCGTGGCCCGTGCCGTTGCTCCACAGGCCGCGCCCGTCGTCGTCGATCGTCGCGGCGCCGTACACGACCTCGTCACGCCCGTCGCCGTCGACGTCCGCGACCGACAGCGAGTGGTTGCCCTGGCCGGCGTACGCGGCGTTGCCGGCCGTCGAGCTGTTCGAGTCGAACGTCCACCGGCGGGTGAGCTGCCCGTCGCGGTAGTCCCACGCGGCCACGACGGCACGCGTGTAGTAGCCGCGCGCCATGATGATCGACGGCCGCTGCCCGTCGAGGTACGCGGTGCCGGCGAGGAACCGGTCGACGCGGTTGCCGTACGAGTCGCCCCAGCTCGACACCGTCCCGCGGGGCGGCACGTAGTCCGTGGTCGCGCCGATCGCGCCGGTGTCGCCGCGGAAGACCGTGAAGTACTCCGGCCCGGACAGCACGTAGCCCTCGCCGTTGCGGTGGTCGGCGTTGGCGTTGCCGATGACCTGGCCCGTGCCGGAGCGGGTGCCGTCGGCGGTCTTCACCGCGACCTCGGCCTTGCCGTCGCCGTCGTAGTCGTACACCTGGAACTGCGTGTAGTGCGCGCCGGCGCGGATGTTGCGGCCCAGGTCGATGCGCCACAGGCGCTGGCCCTGCAGCGTCACGCCGTCGAGGTAGACGTTGCCGGTGACGCCGGCCTGGCTGTTGTCCTTGGCGTTCGACGGGTCCCACTTCAGGACGACGTCGAGGTCGCCGTCGCCGTCGAGGTCGCCGACGGACCCGTCGTTGATGACGTGGTCGGACGACGGACGCTGGACGGGGACGTCGAGGTAGCCGCTGCCCAGGGTCAGCGACGGTGCGGAGACCGCACGCTCCGCGCCGTTCTCGACCGCGCGGACCGTGTACCGGGCGGTCGCCGACGCTCCGGCGTCGAGGTGGTTGGTCGAGCCCGTGACCGGCGACGACGTGATGCGCGTGCCGTCGCGGTAGACGTGGAACCCGGTGCCGCGGTCCTCGTAGCCGAGCAGGCGCCACTGCACGAGGTTGCCGTCGCCGGACCGCACGGAGACGAGGCCGCGGTCGAGGTCCTCGAGCTGGCGCGCACCGGCCACGGGGGTCGTCGGGACGGGGTTCGGCGTGCCGGTCGGGGGCGGCGTGGGCGTCGGCTGCTGCGTGGGCGTGGGCGACGACGTGGGCGTCGGCTGCTGTGTCGGAGAGGCGGTCGGCGTGGCCGTCGTGGGCGCCGTCGTCGGCGTGACCGACCCCGTGCACGTCGTGCCGTTGAGGGCGAACGACGTCGGCACGGGGTTGGTGGTGCCGTCGGACGCACCGTTGAAGCCGAAGGCGATCTGCCCGCCGGACCCGACGGCGCCGTTCCAGGCGGCGTTCGTCACGGCCACCTGCGCACCGGACTGCGTGGCGGTGCCGTTCCACGCCTGCTGCACGCTCTGGCCAGCGGTGAACGCCCAGGTCAGCGTCCACCCGGTGAGCGCGTCACCGAGGTTGTCGACGCGGACGTCGGCCCCGAAGCCGCCGTGCCACTGATTCGTGACCGTGTAGGTGACCCTGCACGCCACGGCGGCCGTCGCCGCCGGGGCCGTCGCGAGGGCGCCGAGCGCGGTGACGGCGGCGGCGGCCGTCGCGAGGGCTGCTGTGCTGCGACGTCGCATGCGCCGGGCCTCTTCCGTCGTCGTCCGTCGTGGACGGTGGGGGGCGCCGGGATGTGCACGTTCACGGAAACCGCTTCGACGCTGAGCCGACGGTAGGGGTGGGCGCGCCGCGTCGGCAGGCCTCCGAATCCTTTCGTCGTCGTCCCCGAGCCGCGGTGGTCAGGGGAGCCGGACGTGGCGCGGCGACAGGTCCGCGACGGAGGTGGCCCCCAGGAGCGCCATCGTCCGGCGTACCTCGCGCTCGAGGATCTCGACCGCGCGGTCGACGCCACGCTCGCCGCCCGCCATCAGGCCGTAGAGGTACGCGCGCCCGACGAGCGTCGCGCGGGCCCCGAGCGCCAGCGCGGCCACGACGTCCGACCCGTGCGTGATGCCGGTGTCGACCCAGACCTCGGTGCGGTCACCGACCGCGTCGAGCACGTCGGGCAGCAGCCGCAGTGGCACGGGCGCCTTGTCGAGCTGCCGGCCGCCGTGGTTGGACAGCACGACCGCGTCGGCCCCGGCGTCGGTCACGCGGCGCGCGTCCTCGACGGTCTGGACGCCCTTGATGATCAGCGGCCCGTCCCACGACGCGCGCAGCCACTCGAGGTCGGCGATGGTCATGGTCGGGTCGAAGAGCTTGTCGAGCAGGTCGGCCACGGTCCCGCTCCACGAGCTGAGGGACGCGAAGGTCAGCGGGTCCGTGGTCAGCAGGTTCGCCCACCAGGCCGGGTGCGTGGCCGCGTCGAGCACGGTCCGCACGGTCAGGGACGGTGGGATCGAGAACCCGTTCCGCACGTCGCGCAGGCGCGCGCCCGCGACCGGCACGTCGACCGTCAGCATGAGCGCCTCGTACCCGGACGCCGCGGCGCGCGCCATCAGGTCCTCGCCCGCGGCCCGGTCCTTCCACACGTACAGCTGGAACCACCGGCGTGCGTCGGGGGCGGCCGCGGCGACGTCCTCGATCGACGTCGTGCCCATGGTCGACAGCGCGTACGGGACGCCGCGGCGCTGCGCGACGCGCGCGGCGGCCCGCTCGCCCTCGTGGTGCATGAGCCGCGTGAAGCCGGTCGGGGCGAATGCGAACGGCAGCGCCGACGGCCGGCCCAGGTACGACGTCGTCGTGTCGACGTGCGACACGTCCTGCAGGACCGACGGGCGCAGCTCGAGGTCGCGGAACAGCCGGCGCGCGCGGCGCAGGGTGAGCTCGCCCTCGGCGGCGCCGTCGGTGTAGTCGAACACCGCGCGGGGCGTGCGGCGCCGGGCGACGCGGCGCAGGTCGGCGATGGTGAGCGCGTCCTCGAGGCGGCGCCGCACGGGGTCGAGCCGCAGCGGCCGGGGGCGCATCAGGGGCGCGAGCTCGGACCATCTCGGCAACCGGCGGTGGGTCACCCGGGCTCCTCTCGGCGGTGCGCGACGGCGGTCGCGGAAAACTCGCGTCCGTCGGACCTATGCCCACGATAGGTCGGACGTGCGAGGCTGGGCGGGTGAGCACGCCGCCTCTGTCGCCCGCGAACGCCCGTCCGCGGCCACCCGCCATCACGGACGTGGCGACGGTGGCCGGTGTGTCGTACCAGACGGTCTCGCGGGTCATCAACGACCACCCCAACGTCGCGACCGACACGCGCGAGCGCGTGCTCGACGCGATGCAGCGCCTCGGCTACCGGCGCAACATCGCGGCGCGCGCGCTCAAGACGCGACGCACGGGCGTGTTCGGCGTGGTCTCGTCGGGCTCGCACCTGTTCGGGCCGACGCGCACGCTCGTGTCGATCGAGCAGGCCGCGCGGGCCAAGGGCCTGTTCGTGTCGCTCGCCACGGTCGACCTGCAGCACAAGGACGAGGTCACGGCCGCGATCGAGCACCTGCTCGACCAGGGCGTCGACGGGATCGTCGTCATCGCGTCGCACGACGAGGCCGCCGCCGCGGTGCTCGAGTCGACGACGCAGGTGCCGGTCGTCGTCGCGGGTCGCACCGGTGGCGAGCACGGCCTGGCGGTCGCGATCGACCAGGAGGCGGGCGCGAAGGTCGCAACGCAGCACCTGCTGGACCTGGGGCACCGCGACGTGCTGCACCTGGCTGGTCCGGCGCCGTGGGTCGACGCGCGCGCACGGGCCGTCGGGTTCCGCGAGACGATGGCGGCCGCAGGACTCGCGCCGCGGACGCTGTGGGCGGACGACTGGAGCGCCGAGGTCGGTTACCTCGCAGGTCAAGAGCTGGTGGCACGCGTGCGGCGTCGGCGCTCGACCCTGCCGACGGCGATCTTCGCGGCCAACGACCTGCTGGCGCTGGGCATGATGCACGCGCTCGCGGACGCCCGGCTGAAGGTGCCGCACGACGTGTCGGTCGTGGGCTACGACGACGGCGACGGCTCGGCGCACTTCGTCCCGCCGCTGACGACGGTCGCGCAGGAGCTCGAGGAGCTCGGCTACCGCTGCGTCGAGCTGCTGCTGGACGCGCGCGACGGGGTGGCGACGTCGTCGTCGGTGTCGGTGTCGCCGCGGCTGCTGGTCCGCGAGAGCACGGCGCCGCCGCGCGACCCGGCGCGCGTCCTGCTCTGAGGGCAGGGTCCGGTCGACGGGGAGAGGAGGAGCCCGCAGAAGGGTGACGAGCGTCGGTGCAGGTGAGGCCGTCCGTGGCATGTGATCGCTCACACGGACGGGTGGTCCTCGGCTTTCCGGCCCCTGGCCTGCGATGACGCTCGTGATCGAAACGCAACCCAGACTCGTTGACGTGCCCCCTGAGAACGTTCACACTCATCCCGTCACGCATCCCTGGATCGGCCGACGAGGACGTCGGCCAGCTGCTCGAGGAGGAGTTGCATGAAGGGCATCAACCGCGCACGGACCGGTCTCGCCGGTGCCGTCGCGACGTTCACGATCTTGGCCCTCGCGGCCTGCGGCGGCGGCGGCTCGGACACCGCGGGCGACGGCGGCGACACCGGCGACGGGGGCAGCGACCTCATCCGCGTCGGGTTCTCGCAGCTCGGCGCCGAGTCCGGCTGGCGCACCGCCAACACCGAGTCCGTCAAGGAGAGCCTGTCGGCGGACAACGGCTTCGACCTGACGTTCGTCGACGCGCAGCAGAAGCAGGAGAACCAGATCAAGGCGCTGCGCGACTTCGTCGCCCAGGACGTCGACGTCATCGCGTTCTCCCCGGTCATCGAGACCGGCTGGGACGAGGTCCTGCAGGAGATCAAGGACTCCGGCATCCCCGTCGTGCTCGTCGACCGCACCGTCGACACCACGGTCGACGACCCGTTCGTCACCTGGATCGGTGCGGACTTCAAGGCCGAGGGCACGACCGCCGGCGAGTGGGTGGCCGAGAACGCGCCCGACGCCAAGATCTTCGAGCTCCAGGGCACGCTCGGCTCGGGCGCGCAGGTCGACCGTGAGGAGGGCTTCGGCGAGGTCGTCGGGGACCAGATCATCGGCAAGGCGTCGGGCAACTTCACGCGTGCCGAGGGCAAGACGGCCGTCGAGGCCGCGCTGCAGGCGTACCCCGACATGACGATGATCTTCACGCACAACGACGACATGGGCCTGGGTGCCATCGAGGCCATCGAGGCCGCCGGCAAGGTGCCCGGCAAGGACATCCAGATCGTGTCCGTCGACGGCGTGCGCGACGGGCTGCAGGCGCTCGTCGACAAGAAGTTCAACTTCGTCGTCGAGTGCAACCCCGTGTTCGGTGACCAGCTCGCCGAGCTCATCACGAAGGTCGCCGACGGCGAGGACGTGCCGAAGGAGACCATCGTGATCGACAAGGCGTTCGACCAGACGATCACGCAGGCCGACGTGGACGCCCGCGCGTACTGACGTGCGAGCGACGTCCCGGGCGCACCGGCCGTGAGCCGGTGCGCCCGGGGCGCCCGTCGAGCAGGAGAGGACACCGATGTCCGCAGCACCCCCCGCCCCCGTCGTGCAGATGACGGGCATCTCGATCGCCTTCCCGGGCGTCAAGGCCCTCGACGACGTCGGCTTCCGCCTGTTCCCCGGTGAGGTGCACGCCCTCATGGGCGAGAACGGCGCCGGCAAGTCCACGCTCATCAAGGCGCTGACCGGCGTGTACTCGATCGACTCCGGCCGCATCGAGGTCGACGGCCACGACCTGCGCTTCGACGGACCCAGCCAGGCGCAGGCCGCCGGCATCTCGACCGTCTACCAGGAGGTCAACCTCTGCGCGAACCTCACGGTGGCCGAGAACGTCATGCTCGGCCACGAGGTGCGCCGCGGCCCGTTCATCGACTGGCGCGCGACCCGACGCCGCGCGGCCGAGTACCTCGCGCGCCTCAACCTCGACATCGACCCGCGCTCGATGCTCTCGTCGCACACCATCGCGGTGCAGCAGCTCTGCGCGATCGCGCGGGCGCTCGTCGTCGACGCGAAGGTGCTGATCCTCGACGAGCCCACGTCGAGCCTCGACAACGCCGAGGTCGCCGAGCTGTTCCGCGTCGTGCGCCAGCTCAAGGAGGACGGTGTCGCCGTCCTGTTCGTCTCGCACTTCCTGGACCAGATCTACGAGATCTCCGACCGCGTCACGGTGCTGCGCAACGGCCGGTTCGTCGGTGAGCACCGGATCGAGGACCTGCCGCGCCGCCAGCTCATCGCCGCGATGATCGGCCGGTCGGGCGACGCGCTCGCCGGCATCGAGGAGAAGGCGCGCTCGACGATCACGATCCACTCGGAGCGGGAGACACCGTTCCTCACGGCCGTCGGCCTGGGCAAGAACGGGTCCGTCCAGCCGTTCGACGTCAACCTGTACGCCGGGGAGATCCTGGGCGTCGCGGGCCTGCTCGGCTCGGGACGGACCGAGATGGCGCGGCTGCTGTCCGGCGCCGACCGGCCCGACACCGGTGACGTCCACGTCCAGAGCAGGTTGACGCGGCTCGCGTCGCCGCTCGCGGCGCTCGCCCACGGCATCGCCTACTCCACCGAGGACCGCAAGAAGGAGGGCATCGTCGGGGACCTCACGGTCCGCGAGAACATCGCGCTGGCGATGCAGGCCCGCCGCGGCACCTGGCGCCGCATCCCGCGCCGCCAGCTCGACGACGTCGTCGCCCGGTACATCACGGCGCTGCAGATCACGCCCGCCAACCCGAACGCGCTCATCCGCAACCTGTCGGGTGGCAACCAGCAGAAGGTGCTGCTCGCGCGGTGGCTGGCGACCGCCCCGCGGCTGTTGATCCTCGACGAGCCGACGCGCGGCATCGACGTCGGCGCCAAGGCCGAGATCCAGAAGCTCGTGACCGAGCTCGCCCAGGACGGCATGTCCGTCGTCTTCATCTCCTCCGAGCTCGAGGAGGTCCTGCGCCTGAGCCAGCGGCTCGTCGTCATGCGGGACCGCCGCAAGGTCGACGACCTCGTCAACGCCGACGACGTCACGACCTCCACGATCCTCGAGACGATCGCCGCGACCGTCCCCGCGACGGCCCACCAGAGCGGAGCCCACGCATGACCCCGACCATCCCCGCGGCGCAGCCGCCCGGGCCGTCCCGCGCCACCGACGTGTGGCGCGAGGTCACCCACCACGGCCTGTTCTGGCCCGTCCTCGCGCTCGTGCTGCTGCTCCTGGCGTGCGGCGTCGCGAGCCCCGGGTTCCTCGACGTGACGGTGCGCGACGGGCACCTGTTCGGCCAGCTCGTCGACCTGCTGCGCAACAGCGCGACGCCGCTGCTGCTGGCGCTCGGCATGTGCCTGGTCATCGCGACCGGCGGCATCGACCTGTCCGTCGGCGCCGTCATGGCGATCGGCCTGGCCGTGTCGCTCACGTACCTCGACACCGCCGCGGACCCGTCGAAGGTCGGCACGGTGCTCGTCGCCGTCCTGCTCGGGCTGGTCGTCGGGGCCATCGGCGGGGCGTTCAACGGGGCGATGGTCGCCGGGCTCGGCATCCAGCCATTCATCGCGACGATGATCCTCATGGTCGCCGGGCGCGGCATCGCGATGCTCATCACGCAGGGCCAGATCACGACGGTGACGAGCCCGCCGTTCAAGACGATCGGGTCCGGGTTCGTCCTCGGCATCCCGACGCCCGTCATCATCGCCGTCGCGGCCTTCGTCGTCGTCGCGCTCGTGGTGCGCCGGACCGCGCTGGGGATGTTCCTCGAGTCGATCGGCATCAACCGGGAGGCCAGCCGCCTCGCCGGGGTGCGGTCGCGGCGCACCACGTGGACCGTCTACGTCATCGCCGGCGTGCTGGCCGCGCTCGCGGGCCTCGTCTACGGCGCACCCACCATGGCGGCCGACGCCAACAACATCGGCCTGATGAAGGAGCTCGACGCGATCATGGTCGTCGTCCTGGGCGGCACCAAGCTCGACGGCGGGCGGTTCTACCTGGGTGGGCTGCTGGTCGGCGCGATGCTGCTGAGCTCGTTGGAGCGGGCCGTCATCATCTTCCAGCTGCCGTCCCAGACGACCCCCCTGTTCAAGGCGATCGTGCTCATCGCGGTGTGCGTCGCGGCGTCGCCGACGTTGCGCGCGATGCTGCGCGGCCGACGACGTGCCGACCGGGCGGACGCGCCTGCCGCGCCGGTCGAGCCGGTGAGCGCCGCGGAGGTGACGGCATGAGCACCGACGAGATGGTCCGTACCGAGCAGGCGGGCGCCGGCGGCGTCGTGCATCGCGCCAGGCGAGCCCTGGGCGGCTTCGACCGGCGGTTCCTGCCCGTGCTGGGCACCGTCCTGACGCTGGCCCTCATGCTCGGCGTGGGGCAGCAGCGGTACTCGACCGACCGCGTCGACTTCGTCAGCATGAAGCTGCTGTCGAACCTGCTGGTCGACAACTCCTACCTGCTGGTGCTGGCCGTCGGCATGACTTTCGTGATCCTCACCGGAGGCATCGACCTGTCCGTCGGCGCGGTGGTCGCGCTGGTCGGGCTGTCGATCGCCGAGATGTTCACGGCGGGTCTGCCCCTGCCGGTCGTGCTCGTCGTCGGCGTGCTCATCGGCACGTCGTGCGGACTGCTCATCGGCGTGATGGTGCAGATGTTCGACATCCAACCCTTCATCGCGTCGCTCGCCGTGATGTTCCTCGCGCGCGGGCTCGCCAACGTCATCAGCGTCAACTCCCTGAAGATCGACGACGAGGGTTTCTCCGCGCTCGCCGCGTGGGGCCTGAAGTTCGGCGAAGGGCGCCAGCTGTGGCGCATCAACGCCAGCATGCTCGTCGCGCTGGCGGTGCTGCTCATCGCCTTCCTGGTGCTGCACTACACGCGGTTCGGGCGCTCGGTGTACGGGCTCGGGGCGGGCGACGGGGGTGCGGCCGTGAACCTCATGGGCCTGCGCCCCGCGCGCACGCGCGTGTGGGTGTACGTCATCTCCGGCACGTGCGCCGGCATCGCGGGCGTGCTCTTCGCGCTCTACACGAAGTCCGGGTTCAACCTCACGGGCATCGGCATGGAGCTCGACGCGATCGCGGCGGTCGTCATCGGCGGCACGCTGCTGTCCGGAGGCGTCGGCTTCGTGCTCGGCACCGGCGCGGGCGTCCTGGTGTACGGGCTCATCCAGGTGCTCATCGCCCGCGAGGGCCTGGACTCCTGGTGGACCCGCGTGTTCATCGGCGTGGTCCTGCTGGCCTTCGTCATCCTGCAGCGCGTCCTGGCGGTCCGCCGGCGCTGACCCACCCCCCTCCCAGGCGTGAGAGTGCGATCCAGCGCACCCCCTCGCTGGCGTGAGAGTGCGATCGAGCGCACCCCTCCTGGGCGTGAGAGTGCGATCCAGCGCACCCCCTCGCGGGCGTGAGAGTGCGATCGAGCGCACCCCTCCTGGGCGTGAGAGTGCGATCCAGCG
>NZ_JADGMY010000016.1:158-312 GCF_015234515.1 Cellulomonas sp. | reverse complement strand
CACCCCTCCTGGGCGTGAGAGTGCGATCCAGCGCACCCCTCCCGGGCGTGAGAGTGCGATCCAGCATGCTCTCGCGCCCTTAGGGGGGACTGGATTGCACTCTCGCGCCCTTAGGGGGGACTGGATTGCACTCTCGCGCCCTTAGGGGGGACTG
>NZ_JADGMY010000015.1 GCF_015234515.1 Cellulomonas sp. | reverse complement strand
TTGCCGGGCTCGAGGTCCTTGTAGACCTCGAAGAAGTGCTGGATCTCCAGGCGGTGGAAGTCGGACACGTCGTCGATGTCCTGGCGCCACGCCGCGCGCTGGTCGCCCGTCGGGACGCACAGCACCTTGTCGTCACCGCCGGCCTCGTCGCGCATGCGGAACATGCCGAGCGCGCGGCAGCGGATCAGGCACCCGGGGAACGTCGGCTCCTCCAGGAGGACCAGCGCGTCCAGCGGGTCGCCGTCCTCACCCAGGGTGCCCTCGATGAACCCGTAGTCGTCCGGGTAGCGCGTCGAGGTGAAGAGCATCCGGTCGAGGCGGATGCGCCCCGTCGCGTGGTCCACCTCGTACTTGTTGCGCTGTCCCTTGGGGATCTCGATCGTGACGTCGAACTCCACTGTGCATTCCTCCACGCGTCCCCGCCCGTCGGCGGTGGGGGTCGATCGGCCGGTGGGCGCGTCGTCGTCCCCGGGCGCCGCTGTGACGGACAGTAGTCTGACGCACCGATGCGGCGGTACCGGCCGCGGGACGACGAGACGGGTGACGATGACCACAGCGGCACGGGTGGCGGGCGTCGGGACGCTGGTCGTGGTGCTCGCAGCGGGCGGGTACGCGACGGCCGACGCCTACGACGTCGTGCCCGGGATCGTCACGCTCGCGCCGCCGGTCGCCGACCCCCTGCCCTTCCCGACGGCGCCCGGTGCCGTCGCGCCGACCGCCGTGCCGCGCGCGCTGGGCGACCTGGACGCGCAGGTCCCGCTCCCCGCGGCGGGCCAGCTGCAGGCGCTGGTCGACGCGCTCGCGGTCGACCCGCGACTCGGCCCGAGCGTCGGCGTCACGGTCGTGGACCAGCTGACCGGCGAGGTGCTGGCGGCCCACTCCCCGGACGCCGGGCTCGTGCCCGCCTCCACCGCGAAGATCCTCACGGGCGTGGCCGCGCTGACGGCCCTGGACCCCGACGCGACGCTCGCGACGCGGGTCGTGCGCGTGGACGAGGGGGCGATCGCGCTCGTCGGCGGCGGCGACATGATGCTCGCGGCCGGGGCGGGCGACCCCGGGGCGACGCACGGACGGGCCGGTCTGGCGGACCTCGCCGCCCGCACCGCCTCGGCGCTCGCGCTGCAGGGCGTGACCAGCGTGCGGCTCGTCGTCGACGACTCCCTGTTCACCGGTCCCGCCGTCAGCCCCGCCTGGCACCCCGCCAACGTGGGCGAGGGGTTCGTCGCACCGGTCACGGCGCTCGCGGTCGACGTCGGCAGGCTGCGCGAGGGCGAGTACGCGCCGCGGTCCACCGACCCGTCGATCCAGGCCGCGAAGATCTTCGCGAAGCGCCTGGCCGAGGCGGGCGTGAGCGTGCAGGGCGACCCGGCGCGCGTGCCGTCGGCCGGTGACGGCGCGGAGCTCGCGCGCGTCGAGTCCGCGCCGGTCGTGGACGTCGTGCACTACTTCCTCGAGACGTCGGACAACTCCATCACCGAGGTCGTGTCGCGTCTGGTCGCGCTCGACGCCGGCCTGCCGCCGAGCTTCGAGGGCGGCACGCAGGCCGTCCTGCGCCAGGTCGCCATGCTCGGTGTCGACGTGTCGGGGGCGCGGCTCGCCGACGCCTCGGGCCTGGGAGCGGGCTCGTCGCTGTCGCCCGCCCTGCTCGCCGACATCGTCCGGCTGACGACGGACCCGGCCCACCCCGCCCTGCGCGACGTGGCCGTCGGCATGCCGGTGGCGGGCCTGTCGGGGACCCTGTCGGACCGGTACACCAGGTCCGACGCCCGAGGGCTGGTCCGCGCCAAGACGGGGTCGCTGCCGCGCGTCACGTCGCTCGCGGGCACCGTGCTGGACGCCCAGCGCCGGCAGCTCGTGTTCGCCGTCATGGCCGACCAGACGCCCGAGGGCGGGCAGTGGGCGCCGCGGCAGGCCATCGACGGGTTCGTCGCCGCGCTGGCGGCCTGCGGCTGCCGCTGACACCCCCGGGAGGGCTCCGGCGCCGTCCCCACCGCCCTCACCCTCCGCCGCGGCGTCGCGCGGGTTACCGTGAGCCGGTGCAGCCCACCGCCCGCGGACCCGTCGACTGGCGCGCCGCCGCGCGCCTGGCCGGCCGCGTCGCCGCCCCCGGCCCCGTCGCCGACCGCGCCACCCTCGTCGAGCTCGTCACCGACCTGCGCGCCGTGGCCGCCGTCGCGGCCCAGCACGTGGTCGACGCGACGGGCCTGACGCCCGCCGACGGCCGCGAGCCGGCGGCGATCTCCCGCGTCCTGGTCGTCGACCGGCCGCGCTGGGCCGTCGCGAACGCCGAGATGTTCGCGCAGATGGCCGCGCCGCTGGCGACCCGCCGCGACGGCACCCCCGTCGAGGTGCCCGACGCCGCCCGGCTGGCCGCCGCCGCGCAGGTCGGTGGCGTCCTCGCGCTGCTGTCCGGCAAGGTCATCGGGCAGTACGACCCGTTCACGGCGGAGCCCGGGCAGCCCGGACGGCTCCTGCTGGTGGCGCCCAACGTCCTGGCCACGCAGCGCCAGCTCGGCGTCGACGGGCACGACTTCCGGCTGTGGGTGGCGCTGCACGAGCAGACGCACGCCCTGCAGTTCGCCGCAGCCCCCTGGCTCGCCGACCACCTGCGCGCGCGGTCCGCCGAGCTGCTGTCCGACCTCGCGGACCTCGCCCCCGGCGCCGAGCACGAGAGCGTCGGCCTGCCCCGGCTCGACGACGTCCTCGGCGCGGTCGTGCGTGCCCTCACGTACGGCGACGGCGGCGTGCTGGCGCTGCTGACCCCGCGGCAGCGCGAGGTGTTCGACGAGGTGGGCGCCATCATGGCCCTGCTCGAGGGGCACGCCGACGTCATGATGGACGAGGTGGGCCCCGCGGTCGTCCCGACGGTCCGGTCGATCCGCCGCGCGTTCGAGCGGCGACGCGACGACGCCGCGCGCGCGAAGGGCATGGAAGGGCTGGTGCGCCGGGTGCTCGGCATGGACCTCAAGCTCGCGCAGTACCGCGACGGCGCGACGTTCGTCCGGGCGGTGCGCGGGCGCGTCGGGCTCGACGGCCTGAACGCGGTGTGGAGCGGCCCCGGGACGCTGCCGAGCGCCGCCGAGATCAGCGACCCCGAGGCGTGGGTCCGCCGCGTGCACGGATGACCCGCCGCGGATGACCGGGCCGGCGCCCGCCGTCGCGGCCGTGCGCGTGGCCGTGCGCCGCGCGCTCGCCGACCTCGGGCCTGACGCGACGGTGCTGGTGGCCTGCTCCGGCGGCGCGGACTCCCTGGCGCTCGCGGCCGGGCTGGCCTGGGAGGCGCGGTCGGGTGACACGTGGCGGGCCGGCGCCGTGGTCGTCGACCACGGCCTGCACCACGCGTCGCACGACGTCGCGCACGACGCGGCCGCCACCTGCCGCGCGCTCGGCCTCGACCCCGTGCGGGTCGTCCGGGTCGACGTCGGGACGGCCGGCGGGCCCGAGGCCGCGGCACGGGCCGCCCGCTACGCCGCGCTCGACGCGGTCGCCGACGAGCTCGACGCCGACGCGGTGCTCCTGGGCCACACGCTCGACGACCAGGCCGAGACGGTGCTCCTGGCGCTCGCCCGCGGGTCGGGGGAGCGCGCCCTGGCCGGCATGCGTCCGGTGCGCGGGCGCCTGCGCCGTCCCCTGCTGGCGCTGCGGCGCGCGGACACCGAGGCCGCGTGCGCGGCGCAGGGGCTGGTGCCGTGGCACGACCCGGGCAACGGTCGCGACCCCGCGGCCACGGGGCTGCCCGCGGGTGCCGTCGCGCCGGCCGACCTGCCGCTGCGCTCCCGCGTGCGCAGCGAGGTGCTGCCGGTGCTCGAGGAGGTCCTCGGCCCGGGCGTCGCACAGGCCCTGGCGCGGACGGCCGACGCGCTCGCGGACGCCACCGACGCGGTCGACTCGGCGGCCGCCGAGGTGCTGGCCGCGGCCGTCCGTGACGCGCCCGCAGGCGAGCGCGCGGGTGACGTGGTGCTCGACGTGGGCCCGCTGGCCGACGCTCCGGCCGCGGTCCGGCGTCGCGTCCTGCACGACGCCGCGGTCCGCGCCGGGTGCCCGCCCGGAGCGCTCGCCCGCGTGCAGGTGCTGGCTGTCGAGGCGCTGGTCACCGCATGGCGGGGACAGGGTCCCGTGCACCTGCCCGGCGGCCGGGTGGCGTCACGTGCGTGTGGCAGGCTCTACCTCGGCCTGCCGATCGCGGCGGCCGACGAGGACGGGCGACGCGGACCCGGCAGGGGACTCCCGGGCCGGCTGCCCGACGAGCACGACCAACCAGCACGACGACCGGGAGTGAGCGGTGGACGCGGCGGACATGGGTGACGACCTCGAGCGGGTCCTGCTGACCGAGGAGCAGCTCCACGCGCGCCTCGACGAGATGGCGGCGCAGATCGACGCCGACTACGCGGGTGAGCCGCTGCTGCTCGTGGGCGTGCTCAAGGGCGCCGTCATGGTGATGGCGGACCTCGCGCGCCGGTTGCGCGGCAACGTGTCGATGGACTGGATGGCCGTGTCCTCCTACGGGTCGGGCACCAAGTCGTCGGGCGTCGTGCGGATCCTCAAGGACCTGGACACGGACCTCACGGGCCGCCACGTCCTGATCGTCGAGGACATCATCGACTCGGGGCTGACCCTGTCGTGGCTGCTGTCGAACCTGCGCTCGCGCGGGCCCGCGACGGTCGAGATCGCGACGATGCTGCGCAAGCCCGAGGCCGCGAAGGTCGAGGTGCCGGTCCGGTACGTCGGCTTCGACATCCCGACGGAGTTCGTCGTCGGGTACGGCCTGGACTACGCCGAGCGGTACCGCAACCTGCCGTTCGTCGGGACGCTCGCGCCGCACGTCTACCAGTCCTGACGCAGGGGCGCCCGGTCCGCGGGCACCTCGGTCGGGCCCCTGTGCCCTGGGCGAACACCGCCGGGTGCCGGCGGGTCCAGCGTGTACTTTCAGGGGCAGTGTCCCGTCGAGCGGAGGATGAGGGGCCACGCCCCGATCGCCCATGAACTTCAAGCGTCTCTTCCGCGGCCCCTTCATCTGGGTCGCCCTCGCTGTCGCCCTGACGTTGACGGCCTTCGGCATGCTCCAGATGCCGACCGTGCAGCAGATCGACACGTCCGTCGGCCTCGAGCTGCTCGAGCAGGGCAAGGTCGAGCAGGCTCTCGTCACCGAGGGGACGCAGCGCGTCGACCTCACGCTGAGCGAGGCCTACGACCCCGACCCCGACGAGGACGGCGACCTGGGCAAGCAGGTCTACTTCTTCTACGTCACGCCCCAGGGCCCGCAGGTGATCGACGCGATCACGGCGGCCGACCCGCCCGAGGGCTTCACCTCGAAGGTCCCGCAGCCGACGTGGTGGGGGAGCCTGCTGACGCTGGTGCTGCCGTTCATCATCATCCTGGGCCTGTTCTGGTTCCTGATGTCGAACATGCAGGGCGGCGGCTCGAAGGTCATGAGCTTCGGCAAGTCCAAGGCGAAGCTCGTGAGCAAGGAGTCGCCCAAGGTCACGTTCGCGGACGTGGCGGGCGTGGACGAGGCGGTCGAGGAGCTGCAGGAGATCAAGGAGTTCCTCGCCGAGCCGGCCAAGTTCCAGGCCGTCGGCGCGAAGATCCCCAAGGGCGTGCTGCTGTACGGCCCTCCCGGGACGGGCAAGACGCTCCTGGCGCGGGCCGTCGCAGGCGAGGCGGGCGTGCCGTTCTACTCGATCTCCGGCTCGGACTTCGTCGAGATGTTCGTCGGCGTCGGTGCCAGCCGGGTGCGCGACCTGTTCCAGCAGGCCAAGGAGAACAGCCCGGCGATCATCTTCGTCGACGAGATCGACGCGGTCGGCCGTCACCGCGGCGCCGGCCTCGGCGGCGGGCACGACGAGCGCGAGCAGACGCTCAACCAGATGCTCGTCGAGATGGACGGGTTCGACGTCAAGACGAACGTCATCCTCATCGCGGCGACCAACCGCCCCGACATCCTCGACCCCGCGCTGCTGCGCCCGGGCCGCTTCGACCGCCAGGTCGCGGTCGACCCGCCGGACCTCAAGGGCCGGGAGCGGATCCTCGCGGTGCACGCGCAGGGCAAGCCGATGGCGCCGGGCGTCGACCTCGCGGTCGTCGCGCGCCGGACCCCCGGGTTCAGCGGTGCGGACCTGGCCAACGTGCTCAACGAGGCGGCGCTGCTCACGGCGCGCACCGGCGGGCAGGTCATCGACGACCACGCGCTCGACGAGGCGATCGACCGCGTCATCGCCGGACCGCAGAAGCGCACGCGCGTCATGAACGTCAAGGAGCTGAAGATCACGGCGTACCACGAGGGCGGGCACGCCCTGGTGGCGGCGGCGCTGCGGTACACCGACCCGGTGACGAAGGTGACGATCCTGCCGCGCGGGCGGGCGCTGGGCTACACCATGGTCATGCCGATGGAGGACAAGTACTCCACGACGCGCAACGAGCTGCTCGACACGCTCGCGTACGCCATGGGCGGCCGCGTCGCCGAGGAGCTCGTGTTCCACGACCCGACGACGGGTGCGAGCAACGACATCGAGAAGGCCACGTCCACGGCCCGCAAGATGGTCACGCAGTACGGCATGAGCGCGCGGCTCGGTGCGATCAAGCTCGGCGGGGAGTCCTCCGAGATGTTCCTCGGCCGCGACGTGGGCCACCAGCGGGACTACTCGGAGGAGATCGCGGGTGCGATCGACGTCGAGGTGCGGGCCCTGATCGAGCACGCGCACGACGAGGCCCGCGACATCCTCGTCGAGTACCGCGACGTGCTGGACGCGCTGGTCCTCGAGCTGCTGGAGAAGGAGACCCTCAACCAGGAGCAGCTGGCCCAGATCTTCAAGCCCATCACCAAGCGGCCGCCGCGCGAGGTCTGGGTCTCGGGCGACGAGCGCACGATCGACCGCGGGCCCGTCATGACCCCCGAGGAGCAGGCCGCGCTCGACGGCCGGCCGGTCGTCCCGCAGGACGAGGCCGCCGCCGCCCACCCGGAGCGCCCGGCGACCGCCGTGGTGGAGCTGCCGCCGGGCGGCACGCCGGACACCGACGGGCCGCGCTGACGTGACGGACGCGACGAGCCCCGACCGTGTCGGCGCGCCCTCCGCGATCTCCGCGACCCGCGGTCACGGTGGCCGTGCCGTGGGCCCGTACGACGAGGAGCGCGCGGCGCGTGCGGTGCGCGAGCTGCTGCTCGCGGTCGGTGAGGACCCCGACCGCGAGGGTCTGCGGGAGACGCCGGCGCGCGTCGCCCGGGCGTACCGCGAGATCTTCGCCGGGCTGACGATGGACGCCCGTGACGTGCTCACGACGACCTTCGACCTCGGGCACGAGGAGATGGTGCTGGTGCGGGACATCGAGGTGTACTCCACGTGCGAGCACCACCTCGTGCCGTTCCACGGCGTCGCGCACGTCGGCTACATCCCCGGCGCGGACGGCCGCATCACGGGGCTGTCCAAGCTCGCGCGGCTGGTCGACGTGTACGCGCGTCGCCCGCAGGTGCAGGAGCGGCTGACGTCGCAGATCGCCGACGCGCTCGTCGAGGTCCTGGACCCCAGGGGCGTGCTGGTCGTCGTGGAGTGCGAGCACCTGTGCATGTCGATGCGCGGCGTGCGCAAGCCCGGCTCGCGGACCGTGACGTCCGCCGTGCGCGGGCAGATGCGCGACGTCGCGACCCGGGCCGAGGCCATGAGCCTGGTCACGGGGCGCTGACGGGACCGACGTGGACGAGCGGGTGAGCGCACAGGGTGCCGGCCGGGACGGGCCCCGGCTCGCCGCGCTCCCGGTCGCGCTGCGCGCACCGGCGCGCACGCTCGTCATGGGCGTCGTCAACGTCACGCCGGACTCGTTCTCCGACGGCGGGCGCTGGTTCGACGCCGCGGACGCCGTCGAGCGGGGACTGAGCCTGCTGGCCGAGGGCGCGGACCTCCTCGACGTGGGCGGTGAGTCGACCCGGCCGGGGGCGGCGCGCGTGCCCGTCGAGGAGGAGCTGGCCCGCGTGCTGCCGGTGGTCGAGCAGCTCGTCGCGCACGGCGCGGTCGTCAGCGTCGACACGACGCGCGCGGTCGTCGCGGCACAGGCCGTGGACCGCGGTGCCGTCCTCGTCAACGACGTGTCGGGCGGCATGGCGGACCCCGACATGGCCTCCGTCGTGGCGCGCACGGGCGCCGCGTACGTCGCGATGCACTGGCGGGGGCACGCCGACGTCATGGACGCGAACGACGCGTACGACGACGTGGTCGCCGACGTGCGCCGCGAGCTCGCGCAGCGGGTCGCGGTCCTGCGGGACGCGGGCGTGCGCGACGAGCAGGTCGTGCTGGACCCGGGCCTCGGGTTCGCCAAGACCGGCGAGAGCAACTGGCCGCTGCTGGCGCACCTGCCGGAGCTGGTCGCCGACGGCCACCCGGTCCTCGTGGGCGCGAGCCGCAAGCGGTTCCTCGGGCACCTCATGGCGGGCCCCGACGGGACGCCCGCGGCGCCGGCCGCGCGCGACGACGCGACGGCGGCGGTGACGGCCCTGGCGGCCGCCGCGGGGGCGTGGGCCGTGCGCGTGCACGAGGTCCGGGCGTCGGTCGCGGCGGTCCGGGTCGCCGCCCGGTGGCGGGACGCGCAGCAGGACGCCGCCGGTCGCGCGACGGCGGGGCCCACGACCCCGGAGCAGACGACAGGACCCACGACGCAGGACGCGACGACTCGGCACGCGACGACGGGTGCCGCACGGGAGGGAGCACGGTGAACGTGCAGGACGACGTGCACGACGAGAGCGGGCGCCGGCTGGACCAGATCCGGCTCACGGGCGTCCGCGCCACGGGGTACCACGGGGTGTTCGAGCACGAGCGGCGCGAGGGGCAGACGTTCGTCGCCGACGTCGTGGTGCACATGGACACCCGGCGTGCGGCCGCCGGCGACGACCTCGCGCACACGGTGGACTACGGCACCGCCGCGCAGCTCGTCGCGGCCGTGCTGTCGGGCGAGCCCGTGGACCTCGTGGAGACCGTCGCGGAGCGGATCGCGGCCACCGTGCTGGCACTGCCGCACGTGCAGGCCGTGGACGTGTCCGTGCACAAGCCGCAGGCGCCCATCACGGTGCCCTTCGACGACGTCGTCGTGTCGATCCGGCGCGACCGCACCAAGCTGCCGGCGGCCGAGCCGTACCGCCCCGCGACGGGCCAGGTCCGCCGGACCGCCGAGACCGGGCTGCGTCCGCGCACGGCTCCGCTGCCGCTGACGTCCGACCGCGCGGCGGCCGCACCGGCACCCGTCGCGCCGCCGGCACCCGTCGCGCCGCCGGCACCGGTCGCGCCGCCGGCACCGGTCGCGCCGCCGGCACTCGTCGCGCCGCCGTCGGCACCACCGGTGCCGCCGCCCGCTCAGGTCGTCCCAGCCGCGCCCGTGGCGGGTCCGCCGTCGCCGCCGTTCGGCGCGCCGTCCGCGCCGGCACCGGACGCGTCGCGTCTGGGCCACGACGCGGGCCCCGACGGGGTCGGTGCCGTCGTGGTCGGGCCCGCGCCCACCGGCGCGGTGCCCACCGGGGTCATGCCCGCGGTGAGCGCGGCCCCGGACCCGGCCCGCACCGAGCTCATGGCGCCCATCACCGACGTCGAGGACGGCGAGCTGGTGCTCGACGCGCTCGACGAGCCCCCGGCGGAGCCGGTCCGGGCGGTCCTGGCCCTGGGCGCGAACCTGGGGCCGGCGCAGGAGACCCTCCGCCAGGCCGTGGCCGACCTCGCCGCGACGCCGGGCATCGAGGTCGTGGCCGTCTCGCCGCTGGCCCGCACCGCCGCCGTCGGGCCCGAGCAGCCCGACTTCCTCAACGCCGTCGTCCTGACGCGCACGACGCTGGCACCGCGGGACCTGCTGCGGGCCGTCCACGCCGTCGAGCAGCGGCACGGGCGCGAGCGGCTCGAGCACTGGGGCCCGCGCACCCTCGACGTCGACATCGTCGTGTACGGCGAGACGCAGGCCGTCACGGACGACCTCGAGCTGCCGCACCCCCGGGCCCACGAGCGGGCGTTCGTCCTGGAGCCCTGGGCGCAGGTCGACCCCGAGGCGTTCCTGCCGGGCCTGGGCGGCGGGCCCGTCGCGCAGCTGGCTGCCACGGCTCCCGACCGTGACGGCGTGCGCTGGATGGCCCTGGACTGGCTGACCACCCCGGTGCCGGCGGCCAACCCCGAGCCCGACGGCGCGGGGGAGGCGCACCTGCCGTGAGCGCGACCCGCGTGCGCACGCTCGTCCTGCTGGCGGTCGGCGTCGCCGCCGTCACCTGGTGGGTGATGCGGATGGTGGCCGGTCGGGGGGCGTCCACGCCGCCCGACGTCCCGCGGCTCGTCGTCGTCGTCGAGCTGGTCATCGCCGGCGTCGTGCTCTCGATGGGCTGGGCGGTGCGCCAGTACCAGCGCGGCAAGCGGCCGCTGCTGGACCCGGTGCGGGCCGCACGCACCGCCGTGCTGGCGAAGGCGTCGTGCTACACCGGGGCCCTGCTGACGGGGTGGTACGGCGGTCAGGCGCTCTCGCTGCTGACGGACGCCGACGTGCCGGGCAACCCGTCGCGCGCGGGTGCCGCCGGGCTCGCCGTCCTCGGCGCGGTCGCCCTGACGGTCGTCGGGCTCGTCGTCGAGCACTGGTGCCGGATCCCGCCGCCCGACGCCGAGGAGCCCAGGACGGTCCGGGGCGCCGACCTCGACCCGTCCGTCGGCTGACAGGACGCCCCACGCGCGGGCCGCTCGTCCGTGCGACCGATCCGCAGGCACGCTCCGGTGCGGGAGGATGAGCGCATGACCACGAACCCCGAGACGCGTGACGCGGCACCCGCTGCCGACCCGTTCGACCTGCACGACGTCGAGTGGACCGCGGTGTCGCCGCGACTGGCGACGGCACGGCTCGTGGTGCTGGCGATCTGGGCCGTCGTGATGCTCGCGCCGACCGTGGCGCTGGCCGCGGCGGTCGACGTGCCGTGGCTGTGGGCGGCGCCCGCGGTGCTCGCCCTGCTGCTCGGGCTCAGCGCCCTGCTCGTCCGCCGGCAGGTGCGCGCACTGCGCTACGCCGAGCGCGCCGACGACCTGCTGATCCGTCGCGGCATCATGCTGCGGTCCCTGGTCGTGGTCCCGTACGGCCGCATGCAGTTCGTCGACGTGAGCTCCGGCCCGCTCGCGCGCCGCTTCGGCATCGCCACCGTCGAGCTGCACACCGCCGCGCCTGGCACCAACGCGACGATCCCGGGTCTGCCGCCGGCCGAGGCGGCGCGCCTGCGCGACCGGCTCGCGTCGCGTGGTGAGGCCCGGCTGGCGGGGCTGTGAGCACGCTGCAGGGTCCCTCGCCGGCGCCCGTCGGCGAAGAGGGCTACGACTGGCGGCGTCTGCACCCGGTGACCCCCGCCCTGCGCGGCTGGAAGGTGCTGGTCGCGTTCGTCGCGATCATCGGCTTCCAGATGTCCGACGTGCTGCGCGACGTGGCCGACACGCTGGGGCCCGGCCGCGCCTGGCTCGTGATCCTGGGGCTCGTGGTCCTCGTCGGGGCCGGCGGCTTCGTGTACTCCGCCCTGGCGTGGCGGGTCATGCGGTACGCCGTCACGGGCAGCGCCGTCCACCTACGCACGGGTCTGCTCTTCCGGCAGCAGCGGCAGGCACAGCTCGACCGGCTGCAGGCGGTCGACGTGGTGCAGCCGCTGCTCGCGCGGCTCCTGGGGCTCGCGCAGCTCAACCTCGAGGTCGCGGGGGGTGCGGGCTCCGCCGTGCAGCTCGCGTTCCTGCGCGAGTCGGAGGCGACCGCGCTGCGTGCGCAGATCCTCGCGCTCGCGGCCGGCGTCGGCCCGCAGGCGGTGTCCGGTGCCGCGCAGCCCGGCACGTCGCAGCCGGGTGGTCCGGACGGGGCCCCGACCACGGCCGGCGCGACACCGGCACCGGCGCCCGTCTACGCGGCCGCCCCCGAGCGCCAGGTCTACGAGCTGCCGATGCCGCGGCTGATCCGGTCGATCCTGTGGTCCGTCCCGCCGTGGTTCCTGGTCGCCGGGGTCGTCGTCATGATCGTCGTGAGCATCGTCGTCGGGGACATCGGCGGCATGTTCGTGCTGGTCCCCGCGGCCCTGGGTGCCGGTGGGTACGTCTGGGGCCGCATCAACTCCGGCGCCACGTTCCGCGCCGCGGTGTCACCGGACGGCATCCGGCTGCGGCACGGCCTGACGGAGACCCGCACGCAGACCGTCCCGCCCGGGCGCGTCCAGGCCGTGCGCATCAGCCAGGGCCCGCTGTGGCGCCGTCCCGACTGGTGGCGGGTCCAGATCAACGTCGCCGGTTACGGTGCGACGGCGGACGTCGACAAGGGGTCCGTCCTGCACCCGGTGGCGACGCGCGCCGAGGCCGGGGTCGCGCTGTGGCTCGTCCTGCCCGACCTCGGGGTCGACGACCCGATGGCGACGCTCGACGCCGCGCTCACGGGCCTCGACGACGACGGCGGCTTCACGCCGGCGCCCCGCAGCGCACGCTGGGTGGACCCGCTGAGCTGGCGGCGGCACGGCGTCCTGGTGACCCGGACCGCCCTGATCATGAGGTCGGGCCGGTGGTGGCGCAGCGTGGTCGTCGTGCCGCACGAGCGCACGCAGAGCATCGGGCTCGAGCAGGGACCGCTGCAGCGGCGCCTCCAGCTCGCGTCGTTCGTCACGCACTCCACCCCCGGGCCCGTCTCGCCGCGGGTCGACCACCTCGACCAGCACGTCGCGGCAGCACTCCTGGAGGTGCAGTCGCACCGGGCACGGGAGGCGCGCGCCGTCGCCGGACCGGAGCTGTGGATGCGGGCCGCGGACGCGGAGATCGGTGGGGCCGGCGACGTGGCGGGCGCCCAGCCGCCGCACGCCGCGCCCGACCCCGAGTCGGAGCCGCCGACGTGAGCGCCGACCCCGCGTCCCGGCCCGGGCGCCTGGGCGTCGGCGTCGTCGGTGCCGGACGCGTCGGCGCGGTGCTCGGCAGCGCCCTGCGCGGCGCCGGTCACCCGGTCGTCGGCGTCTCGGCGGTGTCGGCCGAGTCGCGCGAGCGCGCGTCGACGCTGCTGCCGGGGGTCCCGGTGCTCGAGGTCCCGGAGGTCGTGCGGCGCGCCGAGCTCGTGCTGCTCGCGGTGCCCGACGACGCGCTCGCGCCCCTGGTCCGGGGGCTCGCGGACACCGGCGCCTGGCAGGCCGGGCAGATCGTCGCGCACACGTCGGGCCGGTTCGGCACGGCGGTCCTCGACCCCGCGCGCGCCGCGGGCGTCATCCCCCTGGCGCTGCACCCCGCGATGACGTTCACGGGCACGTCGCTCGACCTGTCGCGGCTCGTCGGCTGCGCGTTCGCCGTCACGGCGCCCGGCCCTGTGCTGCCGATCGGCCAGGCCCTCGTCGTGGAGATCGGCGGCGAGCCGGTCGTCGTCGCGGAGGACCGGCGCCCGCTCTACCACGCGGGGCTCGCGCACGGCGCGAACCACCTGGTCGTGCTGGTGGCCCAGGCGGCGCAGGCCCTGCGGGCGGCGGGCGTCGAGGAGCCGGGGCGCGTGCTGCGTCCGCTGCTGGAGGCCGCGCTCGACGGTGCGCTGCGCGCCGAGGACGCCGCCGGGGACGACGGGCCCGGGGCGATCTCCGCACTCACCGGGCCGGTCCGCCGGGGTGACGCGGGCACGGTCGCGGACCACGTCGCGGTGCTCGCGGCGATGGGGACGGCCAGCGGCGCGGTCGACGTGCCGACGGGTTACGGTGCCTTGTCGCGCGCGGCGACGGCACGTGCGCTGAGCGCCGGGCTCATCCGTGCGGACGCCGCGCAGCACGTCCTGGACGCGCTCGCGGGCATCATCACGACCCCGTCGGTGTTGCAGCAGGAGGACCACGGAACGCCGCCCGCCGGGCCACCCGGGCAGGACGGCCCGGCCGAGGACGACGGCAACCCGTCGCAGGAGGACTCATGAGCACCACCCACCCCGCGCTCGCGCGCGACCGGGGCGCCCTGGCCGCGGCACTCGCCGCGCAGGACGCCTCGTCGCTGCCGCGGTCCGAGGCGGACGCCGGGCGGCGGCCGTACCGGCGCGCCGTCGTCATGACGATGGGCGCCCTGCACGCGGGGCACCTGGCACTCGTCGAGCACGCGCGGTCGCTGGCCGACCTCGTCGTCGTGACGATCTTCGTCAACCCGCTGCAGTTCGGCCCCACGGAGGACCTCGCGCGCTACCCGCGCGACCTCGAGCGCGACCTCGAGCTGCTGTCCGGCCCCGGCCTGCTGCGCCCGCAGGACGTCGTGTTCGCCCCGACGGTCGACGTCGTCTACCCCGACGGCGAGCCCACGGTGCGCGTGTCCGCGGGGCGCGTGGGCGAGCTGCTGGAGGGGGAGTCGCGGCCCGGACACCTCGACGGCGTGCTGACGGTCGTGCTCAAGCTGATGCACCTGACGCGCCCCGACGTGGCGGTCTTCGGCCAGAAGGACGCGCAGCAGGTCGCCGCGGTGCGTCGCCTGGTGCACGACCTCGACGTGCCGGTCGACGTGGCCGTGCACGCCACCGTGCGGGAGGCGGACGGGCTCGCGCTGTCGAGCCGCAACGCCTACCTCACCCCCGAGGAGCGAGCGCGCGCGCTCGGGCTGTCGGCGGCCCTGGACGCCGGGCGCCGGGCCGCGGACGGCGGGCAGGGCCCCGAGGCGGTCCTCGCCGCCGCGCGGGCGGTGCTCGACGAGCGGCTGTCCGACGACGACGCGGTCGACTACGTGGCGCTCGTCGACGCCGGGACGTTCGCGCCCGCCGACGCCGGCACGTCGCAGGCCGTGCTGCTGGTCGCGGCGCGCGTGGGCGCGACGCGGCTCATCGACAACGCACCGCTCACGCTGCGCGGCGCGCCCGCCGGCGTCGCGGCGCCCGCGGTGGACCAGACGGACGGAGGCGTCGCGTGACGACCCTGCAGCGCACGATGATGACGGGCAAGGTGCACCGCGCGACCGTGACGGCCGCGGACCTGCACTACGTCGGCTCGATCACGATCGACGCGGACCTCCTGGAGGCCGCGGACATCCTGCCCGGGCAGCAGGTCGACGTCGTCGACGTCACCAACGGTGCCCGCCTGACGACGTACGCGATCGCCGGCGAGCCCGGCGAGGGTCAGGTCTGCGTCAACGGTGCGGCGGCGCACCTGGTGCACCCCGGTGACGTGGTGATCGTCATCGCCTACGGCACGATGTCCGACGCCGAGGCGCGGACGTACACGCCGCACGTCGTGCTGGTCGACGCGGACAACCGGATCGTCGAGACGGGTGACGACCCCGGCCAGGTTCCGGACGAGTGGACCGAGCGCACCGGTCTGGTGGCGTCGGGGATCCCGATGGCGCGTGGTCGCGAGGCGGTCGGCGGCGCGGGGGCCTGACCTCCCCGCGATACTGTCCGTCCGTGCTCGTGACGCCCGACCTGCCGTCCGTCCGCCTCGCCACCCGCCTCGCGGCGCCGGAGCCGGGGTGGACCGTGCACGCGGACGCGGTGGTCGTCGGCTCGGGGATCGCCGGGCTGACGGCTGCGCTGGAGCTGCGCACGCGGGTGGGCCGCGTGCTCCTGGTCACCAAGGGCGTGCTGTCGTCGGGCTCGACGGTGTGGGCCCAGGGCGGCATCGCCGCCGCGCTCGACCCGGCGGACTCGCCGGCGGCGCACCTGCACGACACGCTCGCCGCGGGCGGCGGGCTGTGCGACCCGCGGGCCGTGGAGACCCTGGTCACCGAGGGCCCGCGCCGGGTCCACGAGCTGGTGGCACGCGGTGCGGTGTTCGACACGACCGCGGACGGCGAGATCAGCCTCACGCGTGAGGGCGGCCACCTGACGGACCGCATCGCGCACGCGGGCGGTGACGCGACGGGGGCGGAGATCTCGCGAGCCCTGGTCGCGCAGATCGAGGCCGTGCGCGACGACCCGGGCATCGAGGTCGTCGAGCACGCGCTCGTGCTCGACGTCCTGACCGGCGCACCGGGGGCGGACGGCGCGCCCGGTGCCGTCGCCGGGGTGACCCTGCACGTCATCGGCGAGGGGTCCCGCGACGGCGTCGGTGCGGCCCTCGCGCCGGTGGTGGTGCTCGCGACCGGCGGGATCGGGCAGGTGTACCGGTCGTCCACGAACCCGGCGCAGGCCACCGGCGACGGCATCGCCGCGGCGCTGCGGGCGGGCGCGCTGCTGGGTGACCTCGAGTTCGTGCAGTTCCACCCGACGGTGCTGTGGCTGGGCACGGGCGTGAAGGGTCAGCTGACGCTCGTGAGCGAGGCGGTGCGCGGCGAGGGTGCGTTGCTGCTCGACACGGACGGCGTGCGGTTCATGCCGGACGTGCACCCGCTGGCCGAGCTGGCGCCGCGGGACGTCGTCGCGCACGCGATCGTGCGGCGCACGGCGGCCACCGGCTCCGACCACGTGTGGCTGGACGCGCGGCACCTGGGCGCCGACTTCTTCGCGCGGCGGTTCCCGACGATCCACGAGCGTCTGGCGGAGCACGGCATCGACCCCGCCACGGACCTCGTGCCGGTGGCGCCCGCGCAGCACTACCACTCCGGTGGTGTGGTGACGGACCTCGACGGACGGTCCTCCCTGAGGGGCCTGTACGCGGTGGGTGAGGTCGCGTGCACGGGCGTGCACGGCGCCAACCGTCTGGCGTCGAACTCGCTGCTGGAGGGGCTGGTGTTCGCGCACCGCGCGGCGCGGGACGTCGCGGCGCGCCTCGAGGGCGGCTTCCTGCCGCGCGTGGACCCCAGCCCGCGGCCCGGACCCGAGGCGCTGGTCCCGGCGGCGTCGCGCGCGCGGGTCCAGCGGGTCGCGACGGACGGGCCCGGCGTGCTGCGCTCGGCCGACGGGCTGCGGCACGCGCTGGCGGCGCTGGCGGCGATCCCGACGGACGCGCACGAGCGTCGCGACGACGGCCGGCGGCTGGGGGAGCCGCAGCTCGCGGAGTGGGAGACGACCAACGTGCACCAGGTCGCCACGGTCCTCGCGCTGGCGGCGCTGGCGCGCGAGGAGTCGCGCGGGGGGCACGCGCGCAGCGACTTCCCCGCCACGGCCGAGGAGTGGCGCGTGCGCGTCGGAGTGAACTCGCAACCGGGCGGAGCGGTACAGATCGGGCCTCGGTCTGTCGGATAGTCCGATGACCACGCTCCCATCGGCCGAAAGTTTCACGAGTGGTCCCATGACCGGGCTGCATCTGAACGAGTGACCAACCCTGTGCTGATCGGCGGAAACTCCCCACACTGAGCCTCCTGGCCCCGCAGCTGGGGTCGTCCGGTGTGCGCAAGGGAGCGACATGCGAGCGAAGCAGCGCCGAAAGGCGTCCGAAAGTATCGCGGTAGGTGCGGCCGTCCTGGCGCTGGTGGCCGCCCCGATGGTCGGCACGACGTCGTCGTCCGCGAGCGCGGCCGAACCCGTGACCGTGCTGTCCGTGGACTTCGAGGACGGGACCTCGAACGGCTGGTCGCAGAGCGGCGGGCCGACCCTCACGTACCCGAGCGAGACCGTGCTGCAGGTCGCCGACCGCGCCGAGACGTGGGACGGCATCACGTCCCCGACGGTCGCCGTCGAGGCGGGCGTGACGTACACGTTCAGCGCTCGCGCGAAGCTCGCCGCGGGCACGGTCGGCACCACGGCGATGCGGTTCCAGACCGGTGCCCCCTCGTACTCGTGGATCGGCGACACCGCGGGCGTCAACGCCGCCGGGTGGACGACGGTCACCGGCACGTGGACCGCCCCCGAGAGCAGGGACGAGGCGTTCACGTTCGGCGCGGACGCGCTGTCCGGCCCGGCCGCCACGTACACCTACCTCGTCGACGACCTGCTGATCACGCGCCCCGGCGCCGACCCCGGCACGACCGTCACGGTCGCCGCAGCGGACCTCGAGACGCCCGGCCGTGGCGGCTGGGTGCAGAGCGGCGACCCGACGCTCACCGACGTCGCCGCCGGCAAGCACCTGCGGGTCGCGAACCGCACGGCGGACAGCGACGGCATCAAGTCGCCCGCGGTCGAGCTCGAGGCAGGCGTCACCTACACCGTGACGGCGCGTGCGCGCCTCGCGGCCGGCACCGCCGGCACGGCGGACCTGCGCTTCGTCACCGACCCCGCCTACACGTGGATCGGCAACACGACGATCGACGCGAGCGGCTGGAAGGCCGTGACCGGCACCTTCACGCCCACCGAGGACACCACGCGCCAGCTGTTCATCGGCACGAGCGACCTCAGCGGGGGAGGAGCGTACGCCTACGAGGTGGACGACATCCTCGTGACGCGCCCCGCGCCCGCGGCCCCGCCCGCCACCACCACCGTCGTCTCGGAGAACTTCGACGGCTCGTCCCTCGGTGTCCTGCAGCAGAGCGGCTCGCCCGACCTGGGCTACGTCACCGAGGGTGACGGCAAGGCGCTGAGCGTCACGAACCGCGGCGAGACGTGGCACACGGTGCAGTCCGCCACCGGCCTGTTCACCGCCGGCGTCGAGTACACGTTCAGCGCGCGCATGCGCCTGCTGGACGCGGACGCGGACGCGTTGGGCCGCTTCACGATGGACGACGGTGCGTACACGCCCGTCGCGGCGACCCCGATCACGACCGACGGCTGGACCACGCTGACCGGCACGTACACCGTCCCGGCGGGAGCCGACGCCGGCACCGTGAAGCTCATGATCGAGGCGGGCACGTGGACCGGCTCGATGCCGGGCTTCCTGGTCGACGACGTGCTCGTCACGCGTCCGGCGACGGTGACGCCGCCGGTCGACCCGCCGGCCGACGAGACGGTCCTGGCCTCGGACTTCGAGTCCGGGATCGAGCCGTGGGCCGGTCGCGGCGGCAGCGCCGCGCGCACCACCGACAGACCGCGCACGGGCAACGGCGCGATGCTGGTCTCGGGCAGGTCGGAGAACTGGCACGGCGCGCAGACCTCGATCAACACGCTGTTCGTCGAGGGCGGCACGTACGCGATCTCCGCGTGGGTGCGGCTCGCACCGGGCTCGGCGCCCACGACCGTCAAGATGACGGTCGCGGACTCCGCGTCCACGTACCCGACGGCGGCGCCGGCGGTCGACGTCACCGACGGCGCGTGGGTGCACCTGACGGGCACCTGGACGCGCCCCGCGGGCGTCACCGGTGACCTGTACTTCGAGGCGGCCGACGCGACCGTGAGTTTCCTCGTCGACGACGTGGAGATCGTCGGCCCGCCGTTCGGGACGGTCCCGGGCGACGGCTGGGTGCCGGACCTGGTGGGCTTCGTGCCGGGTGGTGCGGTCAACCCGACGGTCACGCCGGTCAGCGCGGCGCGCCCCGTCGCGGGTGCCACGAACACGGCGGCGCTGACGTTCGACGACGGCCCGAACGGCGTCCACACGACCGAGCTGCTGGACTTCCTGGCGGAGAACGACGTCGTGGCGACGTTCTGCGTCATCGGCCAGAACGTCACGGCCTCGGGCGGGGCCGCGCTGCTGCAGCGGATCGTGTCCGACGGTCACGCGCTGTGCAACCACGGCACGTCCTACGCGGACATGGGCTCGTGGACCAAGGCGCAGGTGGAGACGGACCTGAAGGCCAACCTCGCGATCATCCGCGACGCGCTGGACGACCCCGAGGCCAGGGTGCCGTACTTCCGTGCGCCCAACGCGTCGTGGGGCCAGACGGCTCCCGTGGCCGTCGCGCTCGGCATGCAGCCCCTCGCGGTGACCAACACGATCGCCGACTGGGAGACGCAGGACGAGGGCATCCTGACCACGAACCTGCGGGCGAGCATGAAGAACGGCGAGGTCGTGCTCGTGCACGACGGTGGCAGCCCCGACCGCTCCGGATCGGTCGCGGCCACCAGGACCGTGGTGGCGGAGCGGCTGGCCGCGGGCTGGGAGTTCACGCTGCCGGCCGGTGGTGACGACCCGTCGTGGGCGACGCCGACGAGCATCGACGCGGACTTCGAGGACAACACGCTCCAGGGGTGGACGGGCCGTGACAACGGCCAGGGTGCGCCCACGGTGACGGTCGTCTCGCCGGGCCGCGACTCGCAGTACGCGGCGCGCGTCTCGGACCGCGTCCACCAGGGCCAGGGTCTGCAGCACACCGTGGCCGGCATCTTCGAGGTCGGTGCGACGTACGACTTCTCGGCCTGGATCAAGTTCGAGGGCACCCCGGGTGACGTCACCCTGAGCGCGCACGTCAACACCGGCACGTCGTCGTACCCGAACCTGGTGACCCTGACGGGGATGTCGAACGACTGGGTGCGGGTGTCGGGCCAGTTCACGATGCCGTCGTACACGAACGCCGCGGAGGTCTACTTCGAGACCAGGTGGGCGAACAACGACCCCGGCAACACCTCGACGTTCCTCGTCGACGACATCACGTTCCAGATGCGCCCCGACCCGGTGATCCAGGACGACCTGGCGCCGCTGTACGAGTCGGTGGGCGTCCCGCTCGGTGTCGCGATCGACGGTCGCGAGACGCAGCGGTCGGCCGCGCAGCTGCTCAACCAGCACTTCGAGCAGGTCACGGCCGAGAACTCGATGAAGCCGGAGAACTGGTACAGCGGCCGCACGTTCGCGCCCAGCGCGGACACCAGGGCCGTCATGGACTACGCCGTCGCCAACGACCTGCGGGTCTACGGGCACGTGCTCGTGTGGCACGCGCAGACGCCGGCCTGGTTCTTCCAGGACGACGCCGGCAACCCCCTGCCGGTGGACGACGCGAGCGCCGAGATCGTCCGCCAGCGCATGGAGACCCACATCCAGAAGGTCGCGGGGTGGATCGCCGAGGAGTACGGCCCGTTCGGCTCGCCGACCAACCCGGTCGTCGGCTGGGACGTCGTCAACGAGGTCATCTCCGACAGCGCCACGGACGACGGCATGCGCCGCAGCGACTGGTACAAGTACCTCGGCGAGGAGTTCGTCGACCGCGCGTTCGAGTACGCGGAGGAGTACGTCAACGGCGTGTACCTCGCACCGGGGGCCGACCGGATCGCGCTGTTCATCAACGACTACAACAGCGAGCTGCTGAGCAAGCAGGACCGGTACCACCGCCTGGTGACGGACCTCATCGAGCGTGGCGTGCCGATCGACGGCGTGGGTCACCAGTTCCACGTGTCGCTCTCGCTGCCGGTGTCGTTCCTCGAGGGCGCGCTGGAGCGGTTCTCGGGCCTGGGGCTGCTGCAGGCGGTCACGGAGTTCGACGTCACCACGGGCACGCCCGCGACAGAGGCGCTGTTCATCGAGCAGGGCTACTACTACCGCGACGCGTTCGAGGCGTTCGCCCGGTACGAGGAGCAGATGTTCTCGATCACCGTGTGGGGCCTGTACGACACGCGGTCGTGGCGCAACGCCAACGGCGGTCCGCTCGTCTTCGACGAGGGCATGCAGGCCAAGCCGGCGTACTACGGCATCCGCGGTGCGGACCTGCCGGCGCGGCTGCGCAGCGCGAACGTGTTCGCCGGTGACGTGGCGCTCGACGACGCGGCGTTCGACGACGTCGCGTGGCAGCAGCTGCCGCTGCTGGACGTCGACGGCGAGGCCGCCTTCCAGGCCCGCTGGGCCGCCGACCACCTCTCGGTGTACGCCGAGGTGGCCGACCGGTGGAACATCCTCGAGCTGCAGGTCGGCGAGCAGACGTACCGCATCTCGCGCGACGGCTCGGGTGACCTCGACGGTGTCGTGGCCGAGGGCTCGAGCGGCTGGGGCGTCGTGGTCCACGTGCCGGTGACGGCCGTGCAGGGCGACACGCTCGCCTTCGACCTGCGGGTCTTCGACGGGGTCGACGTCGTCGGCTGGAACGCGCCCGGTCACCTGGGCGAGCTGTCGCTCGTCGAGCCGCTGTCGACGGTCGAGGTCGTCCAGGCGGCGTCCGTGCCGACGATCGACGGCGCCGTGGACGACGTGTGGGGGTCGGCAGCGACGGTCTCCACCCGCACCCAGGTGAGCGGTACGGCCGGGGCCACCGCCACGGTCCGGACGATGTGGAAGGGCTCGAAGCTCTACGTCCTCGCGGACGTGGTCGACGAGACCCCGGACACCTCGGCGGTCGCGGCGCACGAGAAGGACTCGCTCGAGATCTTCCTCGACGCCGGGAACTTCAAGAACCCGACGTTCCGGTACGACGACCTCCACGTGCGGATCGACGCGACCAACACGGTCACGATCGGTCAGGGCGACGAGGGCTTCCACCGGGCGCGGATCGAGTCGCAGGTCGCGCAGACGGCCACGGGCTACCGCGTCGAGGCGGCCGTCGACATGCTCGACCAGTACCTCGGGCTCGGCACGTTGCACGGCCTGGACGTCCAGGTCAACGACGCCGTGGCCGGCGCGCGCACCTCGGTGCGCACGTGGGCCGACCCGACAGGGCTGGGCTTCCAGTCGCCCCAGCGCTGGGGTGTGGCGCAGCTCGTCTCGGCGCTGACGCCGCCGGACGAGGACGCCACGCCGGAGCTGAGCCTCTCGCTGGGGTCCGTCAGGGCCGGTGGGACCATCACGGTCGACCTGGAGGGCTTCACGCCGGGTGACGAGGTCGTCCTCGCGATGGGCAACGGCGCGACCGCGTCGGGCGGTGCGGGCGGTGTCGGGGCCGCGGCCGTGGCGCCGGCGGGCACGACGCTCCTCGGCTCGGTCGTGGTGGCCGGCAACGGTGCGGCGTCGCTGACGGTGACGATCCCGGCGACCACCCCCGCGGGTGTCTACCGGATCGTCGCGGCGGTCGGCGGCGACGTGCTCGCGGAGGGCGCACTGACCGTCTCCGCGGCGGCCGCGGCACCCGGCGCGGCGGTGACGCCGCCGGCTCGCGGCGGCAGCCTGGCCACCACGGGTGCCGGTCTGGGCCTGGGCCTGCTGGGCGTGCTGGTCCTGCTCACCGGGACGGTCCTGGTGGTCGTCCGGCGTCGTGGGCACCTCGCCTCCGAGGTGCGGCGCACGCTGGGCGGCTGACCCCACGCGTCCCGGGCCCCGACCCCGGGACGCCCTCGACGGAGCCCCACCTGCAGGTTCCCCTCCTGCCGGTGGGGCTTCGCCGTGCCCGGACGACACCCGGAGGGATGACGCGGTGAAACTTTCGATCTCGATCCTGCATCCATCTGTGTACCGAGCGGCTCCTGGGCTGGTCGGATGACCAACTCTGTGCGTACGGTGGTCCCGATATCGGACTTTCTGCGCGCAAAGGAGCGTCAATGAGTCGGACCCGGCACCGCAAGGTGCTCGAAACTATCGGGATCGGGGTGGCCACGGCCGCTCTCGTGGCCGCGCCGCTCGTGGCGATCGGCTCCGCGGCAGGTGCCGCCGAGACGCAGGTGCTGCTCGGCGTGGACTTCGACGACGAGACCACCGGCGACTGGACGCGCAGCGGCGAGCCCGTCCTCGGGTTCGTCGACGCGGACGGCGGCAAGGCGCTCGAGGTCGCCGACCGCACGACCGACTACGACGGCATCTCGTCGCCCGAGGTCGCGTACGAGGCCGGCGTCTCCTACTCCTTCACGATGCGCGCGAAGCTCCCCGAGGGGACCGAGGGCACGGCCGGCATCCGCTTCGTCGTCGCCACGGACTACACCTGGGTCGGCAACACCACGATCGGCGACGACGCGTGGACGACGGTCTCCGGCACCTACACGCCCACCGAGGACGTGACGCGCTCCGTCTACCTGGGCACCGGTGACCTCTCGGGCACCGAGGCGGGCACCCCCTACACCTACCTCGTCGACGACATCGAGATCACGCGCGAGGGCTCCGGCGGCGAGGCCGAGATCGTCCTGGCCAGCGACTTCGAGGCGGAGGTCGCGCCGTGGGTCGGCCGCGGCGCCGCCACGGTCGCGCGCACGACCGACGACGCGCACGCCGGCGAGGCGAGCATGCTCGTCTCCGGCCGCACGTCCGACTGGCACGGCGCCGCGACACCGATCGCCTCGCTGTTCGCCGCGGGCGCGACGTACGACATCTCCGCCTGGGTGAAGCTCGCGCCGGGCGAGGAGGCGACGACCGTCAAGGCGACCGTCGCCGAGGTCCCCGAGGCGTACACGCAGGCCGCGCCCGCGGTCGAGGTGACCGACCAGGAGTGGGTCGAGCTGACCGGCACCTACACCCGCGGCGAGGCCGTCACGGGCGGTGACCTCTACCTCGAGGCAGCCGGCCCGACCACGAGCTTCCTCGTCGACGACGTGGTCATCACCGGCCGGGCCGTCACCGACGACTGGGAGCCGGACCTCGAGGGCTTCGTCCCCGGTGGTGCGGTGGACCCGACCAGCACGCCCGTCGGCGCCGCACGCGGCACCGGCGACGTGGCCGCGCTGACATTCGACGACGGCCCCAACGGCGCCGACACGACCGAGCTGCTCGACTTCCTCGCGGAGAACGACCTGCCGGCGACGTTCTGCGTCATCGGCTCGCAGGTCACCGCGCCCGGTGGCGCGGACCTGCTGCGCCGGATCGTGTCCGAGGGTCACACGCTGTGCAACCACTCGACCGGGTGGGCCGACATGGGCGGCTACACCAAGGCGCAGGTCGAGGCGGACCTCAAGGCGAACCTGGAGATCATCCGGACCGCGCTCGACGACCCCGAGGCGAAGGTCCCGTACTTCCGCGCGCCGAACGGCTCGTGGGGCCAGACGATCCCGGTGGCCGTCGCGCTCGGCATGCAGCCGCTCGCGGTGTCCAACACCATCAACGACTGGGCCACCCAGGACGAGGCCGAGCTGACGGCCAACCTGCGCACCGCCATGCAGCCGGGCCGCATCGTGCTCGTGCACGACGGCGGCGGTGACCGCGCGGCGTCGATCGCGGCGACGAAGACGGTCGTGACCGAGCGCCTCGCCGACGGCTGGACGTTCACGCTGCCCCAGGGTGGCGCGGACGGCACCGGCGTCGAGCTGTCCTTCGACTTCGAGGACGGCACGCTGCAGGGCTGGGCGCCGCGCGCCACCGAGGACGGCGCCGCGACGGTCGCCGTCGTCGAGGGCGGCCACGACTCGGCGCACGCCGCACAGGTCTCCGACCGCGTCCACCAGGGTCAGGGTCTGCAGTACGACGTCACGGGGCTGCTGGCCGCGGGCACGACGTACGAGTTCGAGGCGTGGGTCCGGTTCGCCGGCACCCCGGGCGACATGACGCTCAGCGCGCGCACCGAGACCGGCGGCACGAGCAACTACGGGAACCTCGTCTCGATCACGGGGGTCACCGAGGAGTGGACCCGCGTCGCCGGCAGGTTCTCGCTCCCGGCGTACGAGACGGCCGCCGAGGTGTACTTCGAGACGGCGTGGGACAGCGGCAACCCGGGCAACACGTCGACGTTCCTCGTGGACGACATCGTGTTCCGCACGCCGCCGCCCGCCACGATCGAGGACCTGACGCCCCTGAAGGACACCGTCCCGTTCCCGATGGGTGTCGCGATCGACAGCCGGGAGACCCAGGGCGACCCGGGCACGCTCACGCAGCGGCACTTCAACCAGATCACGGGCGAGAACCACATGAAGCCCGAGGCCTGGTACGACGCCGAGGGCGGCTTCCGGATCCACCCGGAGGCGACGGCGCTGATGGACTTCGCCGCCGCGACGGACACGAGGGTCTACGGGCACGTGCTCGTGTGGCACAGCCAGACGCCCGCGTGGTTCTTCCAGGACGAGGCCGGGCAGCCGCTGCCCGCCGACGACGCGGGCCGGGCGGTGCTGCGTGAGCGCCTGCGCACGCACATCTTCGACATCGCCGGGAACCTGGCCGGCACCTACGGTCCGTTCGGGTCGGACACCAACCCGCTGGTCGCGTGGGACGTCGTCAACGAGGTCGTGTCCGACGGGGGTGAGAACCCCGACGGGCTGCGACGCTCCGAGTGGTTCCGCATCCTCGGCGAGGACTTCATCGACCTCGCCTTCCAGTACGCCGACGAGGCGTTCAACGAGGAGTACGCGGCGCCGGGCACCGACCGTCCGGTGACGCTGTTCATCAACGACTACAACACCGAGCAGTCGGGCAAGCAGGACCGCTACTTCGCGCTGGTCGAGCGGCTGCTCGCCCGCGGGGTGCCGGTCGACGGCGTGGGCCACCAGTTCCACGTCAGCCTGTCCCTGCCGGTGTCGGCGCTCGAGGCCGCGATCGAGCGGTTCGAGGCGCTGGACGTCGTGCAGGCCGTGACCGAGCTCGACGTCGCCACGGGCCTGCCGGTGACCGACGCCAAGCTCATCGACCAGGGCTACTTCTACCGCGACGCGTTCGACATCTTCCGGGCGCACGCCGACTCGCTGTACTCGGTGACCGTGTGGGGCCTGAACGACGGCCGCAGCTGGGTCAACGACAACGGCGCACCGCTGCTGTTCAACGACGACCTGCAGGCCAAGCCGGCGTACTACGGCGCGGCCGGGCAGGACCTGCCGGACCGTGTCCGCACGGCCACCGTCTTCGGCGGTCAGGTCGCGCTCGACGAGGACGCCACGTCCGCGGTCGAGTGGCAGCAGCTGCGGCTCCACGACGTCGGCGAGGCGGGCGCGTTCCAGCTCCGCTGGACCGCGGACACCCTCACGGTGCTCGCGGACGTCGACGGCGACGCCGACGCTCTCGAGGTGCAGGTGGGCGACACCACGTACACCTACGCCCGCGACGGGTCGGGCGACGTCGACGGTGTCGACGCCGACCGGACCGGCGGCTGGCGTGCCGTCGTGCACGTCCCGCTGGACGCCGCCGCGGTCGGGAGCACCGTGCCGTTCGACCTGCGGGTCGTCGACGGCGACGACGTCACCGGGTGGGCGAACGCCGGCGCGACCGGCACGCTGACCCTCGTCGAGGAGCTCTCCTACCTCGAGGCCCCGCAGGCCGCGACGGCACCGGAGGTCGACGGCGACGTCGACGACGTCTGGTCCGACGCGGAGCCGGTCACGACGGCCAAGCAGGTGTCCGGCGCGGGCACGGCCGTCGCCGAGGTCCGGACGATGTGGACGGACGACACGCTGTACGTCCTCGCCGAGGTCACCGACCCCGACATCGACGTGACCGGGTCCGACCCGTGGATCCAGGACTCGATCGAGGTCTACGTCGACGCCGGCAACTACAAGAACGGCACGTACCGCCCGCAGGACATGCAGATCCGGGTGTCCGCGGAGAACGTGGTGTCGTTCGGGACCGGCGACGAGGCCGCGCAGCAGGCTCGCGTGCAGACCGCGACGTCGCGCACCGACGAGGGCTACCTCGTCGAGCTCGCCGTCGACCTGCTCGGCGAGGGCGGGACCAACACGTTCCACGGCGTCGACTACCAGGTCAACGACGCCTCGGGCGGTGCGCGCCTCGGCATCACCAACTGGGCCGACCCGACCGGTGCGGGCTACCAGTCGAACGCCCGCTGGGGCGTCGTGCAGCTGGTGTCCGCGGAGCCCGCACCCGGGCCGGCGACCGGCGTGCCCGCCAAGCCCCTGCTCTCGCACGACAACTGGGACGGTGACGGGTCCTTCACGGTGAAGTCGTCGATGTGGTGGGGGCAGAACGCCCACACCCTGACCCTGCTGGAGAACGGCACGCAGATCGCCACGCAGCGGGTCGTCGACGCGACGCCGGGCGCCCAGATCGGGACCTTCGAGGTCACGGGCAAGGTGAACGGCTCGTACACCTACGAGGTCGTGGCGACCAACCAGCACGGCTCCACCACGAGCCGGCCGCTGGTGGTGCGGGTCGTGGCGGCGGCCCCCGGGATCCCGGTGGTCGTGCACGACAACTGGGACGGCAACGGCAGCTACACGGTCTCCATGCACATGTGGTGGGGCACCAACGCCGACACGTACAAGCTCTACGAGAACGGTGTGCTGGTCGACACCCAGACGCTGACCCCGGACGGCCGCAACGCCCAGCACGCCGGGACGCGGTTGGAGGGTCGTGCCAAGGGCGTCTACAAGTACACCGTGGAGCTGTCCAACGCCGCAGGGACGACGACCAGCCTCATAGCGGTCCCGGTGATCGTCTGGCGGTGACCCCTCGCTCCCGTCGCCGGTGAGGCCACCACCTCACCGGCGACCCTCCCCGGGCCCCGCCGGCTGTTCCCCCCCGACAGCCGGCGGGGCCCCGTCATGTCCGGGGGTGCGGGAACGGGTGCGGCGAACGCGCCGGACGGTGAGCGCCGCGGGCGATCCCGTGTCGGTCGGCGAGGCCGACGACCGTCGTGACGCACGCACGTGGCCGCAGGCGTCGGGAGGACGGACGTCGCGGCTAGCGTGTGCCCGTGACCGATGCGCAGCAGCCCGCCGACGACCGTGCCGACGAGGGGCCGGTGGCGGCTCCCGTCCTCCCCGGCGACCCCGGGCCCGAGCCGCTGGCGATCACGCGCCTCGTCGCGGTGGCCCTCGACGAGGACCTCGGCCCGGCCCCTGGGCGTGACGTCACGACGCAGGCCACCGTCGACGCCCGCGCGCGCGGCCGCGCCGACGTGGTGGCGCGCGAGCCCGGTGCGATCGCCGGGCTCGTCGTCGTCCCCGAGGTCCTCGACCAGGTCGCCGACCGGCTCGACCTGCCGCGCGCCACGGTGACGTGGCACGTGCACGACGGCGACGTCGTCGAGGCGGGCGCTGTCCTCGCGACCCTCGACGGGCCCACCCACGTGCTCCTCGTCGCCGAGCGCACGCTGCTCAACCTCGTCTCGCGCGCGTCGGGCGTCGCGACGCACACGCACCGCTGGACGCAGGCCCTGAGCGGCACCGGGGCGCGCGTGCTCGACACCCGCAAGACCACGCCCGGCCTGCGCGCGCTCGAGAAGTACGCGGTGCGGTGCGGCGGGGGCACCAACAAGCGCATGGGCCTGTTCGACGTCGCGATGGTCAAGGACAACCACGTGGTGGCCGCCGGGTCGGTGGCCGGAGCCGTGCGCGCCGTGCGCGAGCGGTTCCCGGACGTCGCGATCCAGGTGGAGGTCGACCGGCCCGAGCAGGCGGACGAGGCGCTCGACGCCGGGGCGGACTTCCTGCTGCTCGACAACATGTCCACCGCGACGCTCACGGCGACGGTGGCCCTCGTCCGGGCACGCGAGGGCAGCGCCGGCCACGTCGAGCTGGAGGCCACGGGCAACCTCACGCTGGGCCGGGCGCGCGAGGTCGCACTGACGGGGGTCGACTACCTCTCCGTGGGGGCGCTGACGCACTCGTCACCCATCCTCGACGTCGCGCTGGACCTCGACCCGCGATCCGTGACGGCACCGGCCGACGTCCCCGCCGACGTCCCGGCCGACGCGCGCTCCGCCGTTCCGGTGCCCGCCCGGCAGCCTGCCCCGCGCCCGTAGAATCGCCGGGTGACCGCACCGACCGAGCCCGCCACCACCGTGCAGGACCCCGACGCCGCCCAGCCCGCCGCTGACGACGTCCCCGAGCAGATCCGGGTCCGCAAGGCCAAGCGTGAGCGGCTGCTCGAGGAGGGCGTCGAGGCGTACCCGGTGTCGGTGCCGCGCACGCACACGATCGCGCAGGTGCGCGAGACGTACCCCGCGCTCGAGCCGGGCACCGAGACGGACGACCTCGTGGGCGTCGCCGGCCGTGTCGTGTTCCTGCGCAACACCGGCAGGCTCGCGTTCGCGACGCTGCAGGACGGCGCCGGCACACGCCTGCAGGCGATGCTCAGCGAGAAGGAGGTCGGCGCCGACGCGCTGGCCGCGTTCAAGGCGGACGTCGACCTCGGTGACCACGTCTTCGTGCACGGGCGCGTCATCGCGTCGCGCCGAGGCGAGCTGAGCGTCATGGCCGACGAATGGCGCATGGCGGCCAAGGCCATCCGGCCGTTGCCGAACCTGTACGAGGGCACGGAGATGTCCGAGGAGGCCCGCGTCCGGCAGCGTTATGTCGACCTGATCGTGCGACCGGGAGCGCGCGAGATGGTGCGGCTGCGGTCCGCGGTCGTCCGGTCGCTGCGGGAGAACTTCTACCGGCGCGGATTCCTCGAGCTCGAGACCCCGATGCTTCAGGTCCGTCCGGAGGGTGCGGCCGCGCGGCAGTTCGAGACGCACATGAACGCCTTCGACATGGAGCTGTTCCTGCGGATCGCGCCCGAGCTGTTCCTCAAGCGTGCGGCCGTCGGCGGCGTCGAGAAGGTCTTCGAGATCAACCGCAACTTCCGCAACGAGGGCGTCGACTCGACGCATTCCCCGGAGTTCGCGATGCTCGAGGCGTACGAGGCCTACGGCGACTACGACACGATGGCGGCGCTCACGCAGGACCTCGTGCAGACCGCTGCGCTGGACGCTCTCGGCACGACGGTGGTCACGCTCGCCGACGGCACGGAGTACGACCTGGGCGGCGAGTGGACCTCCCTCACGATGTACGGGTCGCTCTCCGAGGCGCTGGGCGAGGAGATCACGCACGACACGTCCGACGAGCACCTCCTGGGCCTGCTGGCCGCCGCGGAGATCGAGCTCGCCCCGTCGCAGCGCAACCACGGCAAGCTCGTCGAGGAGCTGTGGGAGCACCACGTCGGCTCCACGCTGTGGGCCCCGACGTTCGTGCGTGACTTCCCGGTGGAGACGTCGCCGCTGACCCGCGACCACCGCACCGAGCGTGGCCTGGTCGAGAAGTGGGACCTGTACGTCCGCGGCATGGAGCTCGCCACCGCGTACTCCGAGCTCGTCGACCCGGTCGTGCAGCGCGAGCGCTTCGAGGCGCAGGCGCTGCTGGCCGCCAAGGGGGACGACGAGGCGATGCGCATCGACGAGGACTTCCTCACCGCCATGGAGCACGCGATGCCGCCGTCGGGGGGGATGGGCATGGGAATCGACCGCCTGCTCATCGCCATGACCGGTCATGGTATCCGTGACACGATCGTCTTCCCGCTCGTGAAGCCGCAGGTCTGACGTTGTCATTGATGGAGGATTCGTGAACGGTTGGGGCGCAGTTCTGGCGGCGTTGCTGCCGTCCGTCGGTGTGGGGCTCATCTTCTGGTTCGGGATGCGGGCGATCATCAACGCCGACCGGTCGGAACGGCAGGCACTCGCGCGCATGGACGCGGAGCAGGCTCGGGCGGACGTCACGGAACCGTGAGAATTCACCGTTCGGTTTGACGCGAACAAACGCACGGTGCCACAGTGTACGTGTCAGCAATTTCCCCATGCCCGGGAGCATTCCATGGCACAGAAGGTGCAGGTCCTGCTCGTCGACGACATCGACGGCGGGTCCGCGGACGAGACCGTGACGTTCGGTCTCGACGGCGTGACGTACGAGATCGACCTCACGTCGGACAACGCCGCCAAGCTGCGTGACGCCCTCGCACAGTGGGTGGGCAGCGCACGCAAGGTGAGCGGCCGGTCCTCCGCTCGTTCGGCACGCTCCACGTCCTCGTCGCCGCGCGCTGCGCGCTCGAACGAGGCGCAGGAGGTCCGCGAGTGGGCGAAGGCCAACGGGTTCCAGGTCTCCGAGCGGGGTCGTATCTCCGCGGAGGTCAAGAAGGCGTACGACGACGCTCACTGAGCGACACGTCACACGTCACGCCGAGCAGGCGTGACGGACACGAAAGGGTCGGCACCCGAGGTGCCGACCCTTTCGTACGCGTCCCCCCCGTGAGAGTGCAATCCAGTCACGCTGGGGGCCGGGGAACTCGGTTGAATCGCGCTCTCACGGCCCGGTCTCGTGACTCGATTGCCCTCTCACGACCCTGCGGTGGGTGCTGGATCGCACTCTCACGACCCTGGGGTGGGTGCTGGATTGCTCTCTCACGACCCTGTCGTGTCCGTCCCGCCGTGAGAGTGCAATCCAGTCTCACGCCGGGGTGGGCTGGATCGCCCTCTCGTGGTGAGAGGGCGATCCAGTCCCGGTCAGGCGGGGCGGTCGACCGTGAGGTCGCGGGCCGCCGCGTACTGCTCGCGGACGACGGGCGTCGGCTCGCCGGTCATGACCTCGGCGCCCGTGGACGCGGACCACGCCGGGGGCGTGTCCGAGCCGGAGAGCACCCAGGCCGCCTGGCGGGCGGCACCGTCGGCGACGTACTCGCCCGGCGTCGGCACCTGCACGTCGACGCCCATGATCGACGGGATGATCTGGCGCACGGCCTGCGACTGGGCGCCCCCACCGATGAGGAACACGCGCTCGACCGGCACGCCCACGGCGCGCATCGCGTCGATGCCGTCGGCGAGCGAGCAGAGCATGCCCTCGACCGCGGCGCGCGCGACGTGCGCGGGCGTCGTGTTGGCCAGGCGCATGCCGTGCAGGGCGCCGGTGGAGTGCGGCTTGTTGGGGGTGCGCTCGCCCTCGAGGTAGGGGATGTGCACGAGCCCGTCGGCACCCGCGGGGGCCGACAGCGCGAGCTGCGACAGCCCCGGGTGGTCGACGCCGAGCATCCGGCAGGCCGCGTCGAGCACGCGTGACGCGTTGAGCGTGACCGCGAGCGGCAGGTAGGAGCCGGTCGCGTCCGCGAAGCCGGTGACGAGGCCGGTGCCGTCCGCGATCGGCGCGGACGCGATGGCCGAGACCACGCCGGAGGTCCCGAGCGACACCGCGACGTCGCCCGGCAGCAGGCCGAGCGCGAGCGCGGCGGCGGCGTTGTCGCCGGCGCCGGGTCCCAGGACCGGCTTCATGGCGAAGGCCGGGGCCACGGGGCCGGCCTCGTGGGCCGCGAGCACGCGCGGCAGACGCGGCACGCTCCCGAGCGCGCGCTCGAGCAGGTCCGTGCGGTAGTCCTCGCTGAAGGGCGACCAGTAGCCGGTGCCCGACGCGTCGGACCGGTCCGTGATCAGCCCGTCGAACCCGACCTCGGCCATGCCCCCGGCGAGCTTCCACGTCAGCCAGTCGTGCGGGAGGGCCACGGCGGCGACGCGTGCGGCGTTCTCCGGCTCGTTGTCGCGCAGCCACCGCAGCTTGGTCACGGTCAGCGAGGCGACGGGGACGGACCCGATCGCGTCGGCCCACGCCTGCGCGCCGGCGGCGGCGTCACCGTCACCGAGCTCGGCGATCAGGTCGCGCGCGGCCTGCGCCGAGCGCGTGTCGTTCCACAGCAGCGCCTCGCGGATGACCTCGCCGTCCGCGTCGAGCACGACCATTCCGTGCTGCTGCCCGCCGACGCTGATCGCCTCGACGTCGTCGAGACCGCCCGCGTCCGCGATGGCCGTCTGCAGCGCGTCCCACCAGTGGTGCGGGTGCACCTCGGTGCCCTCCGGGTGCTTCGCGCGGCCCTGCCGGACCAGCGCACCGGTCTGCGCGTCCCGCACGACCACCTTGCACGACTGCGTGGACGAGTCCACACCTGCCACGAGCGTCATCGCGTGTGCTCCCTTGCGCCAGATGCCCGGGGCTGCCGGGCGTGGGGTGTCCGAGGGGTGGCGTCCTGCGGCCCGCTCGGACGTCGGGTG
>NZ_JADGMY010000014.1:163345-223491 GCF_015234515.1 Cellulomonas sp. | reverse complement strand
CCGACCCCGGGCTCCGTGCTGCGCCGTCGGGTCCTGGGCTGCGCGGGCGCCCGGGAGGACGACGAAGGCCCGGTCACCTGTGGTGACCGGGCCTTGACCGTACCCCCGACCGGATTCGAACCGGCGCTACCGCCGTGAGAGGGCGGCGTGCTAGGCCGCTACACAACGGGGGCCTTGCGCACGACCCGTAAGCCGTGTGCCGAGTGGATACTGTACCCGACGTCCGCCGCGAGCCGAAACTCACGACCGCCGCAGGCCCGCCACATGGGCAGACGCATCCGTGCTGGTCAACCGGGCTGACGCCCGTGAACAACGCTGGGGTACCAGGACTCGAACCTAGACTAACTGAACCAGAATCAGTCGTGCTGCCAATTACACCATACCCCACGGGCTGTGACTGATCCCCGGAGAGACCACGCGCAGCGCCATCGGCACGCGTCCCGTGGACCCGTACCGGCGGTGAACATTACCTGAGCGACGGGGGTGGGTCCAACCAGCACCCGGTGGCGCACGTCACTGCACCACTCGCCGTCAGGGCACCGGGATCTGCGGGATCTCCGTCACGTCGTACCAGAGCAGGTCGCGGTCCTCGAGACGCTCGATCGCCGCCTCGTCGCCGGCTGCCGCCGCTGCGACGTCGCGTGCCGCCGCGGGCTCGTCGACGTGGACGCTCACCATCTGGCTGAGGTCCACGCCGCAGACGACCTCCAGGGCCGAGGGCACCGGCGGGTCGTCGAGCGCCTGGACGCACCCCTCGGCCACGTCCGCGGCCACCACCACCCGCAGCGGAGGAGCGCCGGGCGCGCCCGCGAGCAGCACGAGGGAGCCGTCGGCGGCACATGCCTGGGCGGCGTACTCCCAGCCCTCCTCGTCCTCGTCGGGCCACAGCTCGCGCAGCGCCGGCGTGACGCCGTGCGCGATCCGCGGCGCCACGAGGACGGGTGAGACGTGCTGGAGCTCGGCCAGGGTCACAGGCAGGTAGACGCGCACGGGGTCCAGTGTGCGCTGCCGGCCGGTCACCCCACCGGTACGCGCCCTCCCGGCGCGTCGGTCCGGATCATCGCCGCGACCTCCGCCGCCAGCGCCGCCAGGCTGCGCCTCGCCGGCGAGCCGGGTGCCACCTCGCGCAGCGCCCGTCCCTCCAGCATCGCGGTGTCGACGGCGGACCGGTCCTCCGGGATCAGGACGACGTCCTCCACCCCCGCGTACCGCGCGAGCGCGGCGGCCACCGCCTCCCCCGGGCGTGCCCCGGCGACGGTGGGACGCACCCTGTTGACGACCACACGCCGCGACAGCGCCAGCCCTCGGTCGGCCGCCTCCGCGAGCGCGCGGACGAGCCGCTGCACCCCCACCGGGTCGGCGGCACCCACCACCACGACGAGGTCCGCCTGCTCCAGCGCCACCGACGTCGCCGCGTTCCGCGCCGGCGCGCGGGTGTCGTAGCTCAGCATCTCGTCCTGCTCGAGGCAGAAGCCGGTGTCGACCACCGTGACGTCCGCGAGGGCGCGCGCCTGCGAGAGCACCAGCTCGAGGGAGCTCGCGGGCAGCTCGGGCCAGCGGTCGGCGCGTGAGATCCCGGACAGCAGGCGCAGACCCGGCAGCACCACGGGCGCGAGGCGCGCGAGCGTGGCCAGGTCCAGCGCACCCTGGCCGGCCGCTCGCGCCGCGGCCGCGACACCGGGGGCCTCGTCGAGCACCCCGAGGACCTGCGCCACCACCCCGCCGTAGGTGTCGGCGTCGACCAGGAGGGTGGGGCGGTCGAGCGCCGCGAGCTCGGCCGCGAGGTTGACCGCGACGAACGTCCGGCCGGGCGCACCGGTGGGGCCCCACACGGCGACGGTCGCACCGCGCCTCGTCGGCGCGACCGGCTCCGCGGCGGTGACGGGTACCAGCGGGCGGTCGCCCAGCACGGACAGCGCCTCGCGGACCACGTCCGGCACGGCACCGTCGACGTCGACGTCGACGACCAGGTCCGCGCCGTGGGCCGTCAGACGCTCCGCGAGCCATGGACGGGTCGGGTCCCCGAGACCGACGACCCGCACGCCGCACCGGTGCAGGATCGCGACCGCCTCGCGGTCCAGCCGGTCGAGGTCGCCCGACACGACGGCGAGACCGCCCAGACCTGCCTCCGCAGCGGCGAGCAGCTCGGTCAGGTCCGCGCACCGCCGCGTGACGGAGAGCCGCCCACCGGACCCCTCCACCGCCTGGACGATCGCCGACTCGGCCGCCCCCTGGACCGCGCACAGCACTCCGACACCCATCTCAGGCTCCCGGCACAGGGACGACGTCGACGGTGCCGTCGCCCGCCAGCGCTGCGAGCACGGTCGGGAGGTCGTCGACCGGGACGAGCACGTGCACGGTGCGGGCACCCCCGCTCGCGAACGCACCGTCGGGACTGCTGAGCTCGGCGACCGTGAGCGCCGCAGCGAGCTCCCGCGGGGCGGCGTCGGCGGCGGCGTCCACGGCGAGCGCGTCCGTGCGCCGCTCGGGCGTGAACCACAGGTCGACGCGGGACCCTGCGACCAACCCGCTCGGGGCCGGCCCCGACAGTGCGACCGGGACGGCGCGGACGTCGAGATCCGCAGCGGTTCCCACGGCCGCCGCGGGGACGAGCTCACCGGCGCCGACGGTGCGCAGCAGCACGGCCGCCTCGGGCAACGGCTCGTCGGCGCGCAGGTAGCCGTCAGCGCGGTCCGCGAGCCGGACGTCCGCGAGCACGAGGTCGGCCGGCGTCAGGGCGACGCCGGGGACCAGCACGTCGCGGGCCACGTACACGGCGACGGTGCGCTGCGCGGTCGTCACGGCCCAGCTCCCGAGCGCGACGGACGCGGCGATCAGGGCGAGACCGACGAGCAGCCGGGGATCGCGCCATCCGGGCCGGCGCAACCGCGCGGCCGTCGGTGCGGGAAGGTCGAGCACGGTGGTGTCCACGAGAGGCTCCTGGTCAGCGGGACGGCGGGTCAGCGGGTGCGGCGGACCGTGGCGGGGTGGTCGGGCCACGGGTCGGCGGGCGGCGCAGCACCGGTGCGCGTGACGAGTCTGGCGTGCCGAGGGACGGGCGCGACAGCATCGTTCGCGAGCCTGTGGACAACCGCCCGGGACGGACCGGCCGTGCGAGACTTCGAGCATGGCACCGAGGTTCCTGACGCTCACCGACGTGTCCGAGATCCTCAACATCTCGGCTCCCCAGGCGTATGCGCTCGTCCGTTCCGGCGAGCTGCCCGCGATCCAGATCGGGGGCAGGATGCAGTGGCGCGTCGAGTCGGCCGAGCTGGAGCGCTACATCGAGCGGATGTACGCGGAGACGCGAGCGCGCAACGCGCACGGTGCCAGCTCCGAGGGCTCCGGCTGACCCGGACGGGCGGTGGCCGGTCCGGACCCGCCCGACCGCGCGCGACGACGCGCTGCGTGCGCGCCGCGCTCACCGCGACACCACCGCGAGCAGGGCGTCGAAGGGCACGCTGAGACCGCGGCCCGCCGGCATCTCCAGCGTGAGGTCGAGGTGGTCGGCGCCGACCCGGTCGAGCCGTCCGGCGTGGACCCCGACGTCGGTACGCACGCTGACCAGGACCCGGTCACGCGCCAGAGCCCGCAGCACGTGACCCAGGCCGAGGGCCGACTCGACGCGGCCGGCCGGAGGTGCGACCCGAGCACCCAGACCCTCGACCGTGCGGACGGCGCGTGTCGGGACGACCGCCCGGCGACCAGCGCCCAGATCCAGCAGGACCCAGTGCGCGGCCGCCTCCGTGACGACACCCTCGAGCGGCTCTCCCCCGGCCGTGACGATGCGCAGGCGCATCCCGGTCGCGGCCCGGAGCCGGTCCGCCAGGGTGACCCTCGCCCGCTCGGCACGCGTCAGCTCCGCGACGTCCCATCGCGCCTGGTCCGCACGGCCCGCGGCCAGCTGCGCCTCGAGATCCGCGAACAGCTGCTCCCACCGCGGCGCGGAGCCGGGAGGTCGCGCACCCGTGCCGTCGCCACTCACGGACCGGACACTACTGGACATACCCGACCGACTCGACTACACCTGGAACCATCGTCCTTCACCAAACGACATCAAACTGCATCATGAAGGGGCATCATGACCAACCCGCCGACCCACCCACCCGGGCGTCCCGCGCGTCCTGCTGCCACCGCGGGAGGGCTCGTGCTCGCCGGCGCGACGGCTCTCGCCGTCGCCGCTGCACTCGGCCTGTGGGTCGTCGACCACCTCACCGCGACGGAGCTGTGGCGCGTCGAGACCGTCGTGGCGCCCGCGGTCGTCGCCGTGGGCGTCCTGGCGGCCGCGTGGGTCGGGGTGTCGGCACTCGTGGCCGGGACCTGCGCAGGAGTGCGGGCGGCCGGAGGCGCCTGGCGCGCCGGAGAGGTCGCCGTGCAGCGTTGGGCTCCCGGACTCGTGCGCCGGGCTCTGGCGGTCGCCGTCGCGGCCGGCGTCGGCATGACCGGTGCGGTGGGCGCGCACGCCGCCGTCGAGGTCGCCCCTGCCGCCACCTCCGTCACGGTGGACCTGGGTTGGACGCCCACGACGGCGGACCCGAGCACGAGGGTGGCTCCGGCGGACGCTGCCGGCACGTCTGCGACCGACCGGACGCCGACGGCGACGGCGACGGCCCTGCCCGACCTCCCCGGCGTCGGTCCGGAGGCGCAGCCGGGGGTCGTGGGCGACACCCCGCAGCCGGGTGCGCCCGCGCCCGCTCTCCCCGTCGAGGCAGCACCGACGCCCGACGACGCCCCGAGGGAGCCGTCCGGCGCCGCGACCACCACCCCCGTCGCCCTCCCGGTCGCCGCGCACCTGCCCCCGGCACCGGACCCCGCACCGTCGGCGCCGGCCCCGGCCTCCCGCACCGTCGAGGTGCGGCCCGGTGACACCCTCTGGGGCCTGGCAGCACGGTCGCTCGGCCCCGACGCGTCCGACGCCGCCATCGCCGCCGCGTGGCCGCAGTGGTACGCCGCGAACGCGTCGACGATCGGACCCGACCCCGACGTCCTGCACCCCGGCCAGGTGCTCGTCGTGCCCGTGACGACCGAGGGAGGTGCGCGGTGACCACCCGCCCGCACGACGACGTCGCCGCGTCCGCGCTCGAGGACGCCGTCGCCCTCCTGGACCGCGCTGCGCCGTCCGCACCTCACGGCAGGACGGAGCGACGTCTCGCCGCCGTCCCCACCCCGACCGCGCTCGTCGCGGACGACACCGTCGGACGCCGGGCCCAGCGTGGCGCACGGTTGCGGCTGGTGCGCGCGCTACCGGCCGCGCCGACCCTGGCAGATCCGGGACCGGGCATGCCGCCTCTCCTCCGGGAGCGCGTCCGCCACCTGGAGGCGAGCGCGCCACTGCGCGTGCCCGAGCCCGAGGACGACCGCGGAGCCGTGCCGGGCACCGACGCCGGGCGGTTCGCGCACGGCGTCGGGCTGGCCTGTGTCGAGGTCGTGCTCGGGCGTCGCCCGTCTCCTCAGCTGGCGCGGTGGGTGGCGCCGGACGTCCTCGAGTCGCTCCAGGAGAGCGCCGACCTGATCCGTCGGGCCGGGGTGCTCACCCACTCCCGGCGGCCCGCGGCCCGACGCGTCCGGGTGTGCCCGATCGACCGTCACACCGCGGAGGCGTGCCTCGTGGTGGACGACGGCGTCCGGGTCCGCGCCGTCGCGCTCCGGCTCCAGGCGCACCGCGGCGCATGGCGGGTCACCCGGCTGGAGATCGGCTGACGCTTCTGCTGAGCGGGCGCACGCGAGGTGATGTCACCGGTCCTTCGCGGATCGCCGCGGACCGGTGACATCACCTCCGCACGTCAGCGCTTGCGCTGCTTGGCCTGCTTGCGCCGGTCGGCGCGGTTCGCGCTGCCGGACGGGGCCGCGGCGGAACGCGCCGCACCGCTGCCGCCCTCCGCGCGGGTCACCACGGCACCGTCACCGTCGGCCGAGGGCGCCGAGTACTGCAGAGGCGTCCGCTGGGCGGGGCCGTCGAGCCCCTTCCCCACGAGCGCGCCGGGCGCCTCCTCGTCGGGGCGGGACGCCGCCGCTGCGGCACCGGCCGAGCCTGCCGCGGCAGCAGCGGAGTCCGCGCTGACCACGGGGGCATCGGTCGGCTGGGCGACCTGCACCTCGAGGTTGAAGAGGTACTGGACCGACTCCTCCTTGATGGCGTCGGTCATGGCGGTGAAGAGCTGGAAGCCCTCGCGCTGGTACTCGATCAGAGGATCGCGCTGCGCCATGGCGCGCAGCCCGATGCCCTCCTTGAGGTAGTCCATCTCGTACAGGTGCTCGCGCCACTTGCGGTCGAGCACGGACAGGACGACGCGCCGCTCGAGCTGGCGCATGTTCTCCTCGCCCAGCTTCTCCTCGCGCTCGGCGTAGGCGTGCTCGGCGTCGGACAGCACCTCACGCGTGATGAGCTCGGCCGACAGCCGGGTCGGTCCGCCCGCCTCCTCGACGACCTCGTCCGGCGTGATGGAGATCGGGTACACACCGCGCAGGGCGGTCCACAGCGCCTCGAGGTCCCAGTCCTCCGGCCGCCCCTCGGCCGTCGCGTGCGCGACGTACTCCGAGAGCACGTCCGAGCGGAAGTGCGCGACCTGCTCCTGGAGGTCCTCCCCGTGCAGCACCCGGCGACGCTGCTCGTAGATGACCTCGCGCTGACGGGACATCACGTCGTCGTACTTCAGGACGTTCTTGCGGATCTCGAAGTTGCGCGCCTCGACCTGCGACTGCGCGGACTGGATGCCGCGGGTCACGATCTTCGACTCCAGGGGCATGTCCTCCGGGAACCCGGCGCGCGTCATCATGGACTCCGCGAGGCCGGAGTTGAACAGCCGCATGAGGTCGTCCTGCATCGACAGGTAGAACCGGGACTCGCCCGGGTCACCCTGACGGCCGGAGCGTCCGCGGAGCTGGTTGTCGATCCGGCGCGACTCGTGACGCTCGGTGCCCAGCACGTACAGGCCACCGAGATCGGTGACCTCGTCGTGCTCGGCCGCCACGGCGAGCTTGGCCTTCTCCAGGACCTCGGGCCAGGCGGCCTCGTACTCCTCGGGGTTCTCCGCCGGGTCCAGGCCCCGCTCGGTCATCTCGGAGACGGCCATGAACTCCGCGTTGCCACCGAGCATGATGTCCGTGCCACGGCCCGCCATGTTGGTCGCGACCGTCACCGCGCCCTTGCGGCCTGCCTGCGCCACGATCGACGCCTCACGTGCGTGCTGCTTGGCGTTGAGCACCTCGTGCGGGACACCCTGCTTCTTGAGCTTGGACGACAGGAGCTCCGACTTCTCGACGCTCGTCGTGCCGACGAGGACGGGCTGACCCTTGGCGTGCCGCTCCACGATGTCGGCGACGACGGCGTCGAACTTGCCCTCCTCCGACTTGTACACCAGGTCCTTGCCGTCGATGCGCTGCATCGGCCGGTTGGTGGGGATCGGGACGACGCCGAGCTTGTAGGTGCCCTGGAACTCCGCGGCCTCGGTCTCGGCCGTGCCGGTCATGCCGGCGAGCTTGTCGTAGAGGCGGAAGTAGTTCTGCAGCGTGATCGTGGCGAGCGTCTGGTTCTCGGCCTTGATCGCCACGCCCTCCTTGGCCTCGATCGCCTGGTGCATGCCCTCGTTGTAGCGGCGCCCCGCGAGGATGCGACCCGTGTGCTCGTCGACGATCAGCACCTCGCCGTTCATCACGACGTAGTCCTTGTCGCGCTTGAACAGCTCCTTGGCCTTGATGGCGTTGTTGAGGAAGCCGATGAGCGGCGTGTTGAGCGACTCGTAGAGGTTGTCGATGCCCAGGTAGTCCTCGACGCGGGCGATCCCGGGCTCCAGGACGCCCACGGTGCGCTTCTTCTCGTCGACCTCGTAGTCGCGCTCCGGCTGCAGCCGGCGCACGACCTTCGCGAACTCGCCGTACCACCGGTTCGCGTCACCCGACGCGGGGCCCGAGATGATCAGCGGCGTGCGCGCCTCGTCGATGAGGATCGAGTCGACCTCGTCGACGATCGCGAAGTGGTGGCCGCGCTGCACGAGGTCGTCGACGCTCCACGCCATGTTGTCGCGCAGGTAGTCGAAGCCGAACTCGTTGTTGGTGCCGTACGTGATGTCGGCGGCGTACTGCTCGCGGCGCTGGGCGGGCGTCAGCTGCGACAGGATCGTGCCGGTCGTGAGCCCCAGGAACCGGAACACGCGACCCATGAGGTCGGCCTGGTACCCGGCGAGGTAGTCGTTGACGGTGACGACGTGGACACCCTTGCCGGTGAGCGCGTTGAGGTAGGCGGGCGCGGTCGCGACCAGCGTCTTGCCCTCACCGGTCTTCATCTCGGCGATGTTGCCCAGGTGCAGCGCCGCGCCGCCCATGAGCTGGACGTCGAAGTGTCGCTGCCCCAGCGTGCGGCGGGACGCCTCGCGCACCGCGGCGAACGCCTCGGGCAGCAGGTCGTCGAGCTTCTCACCCTCGGCGAGGCGCGCCTTGAACCGGTCGGTCTCCTCGCGCAGCTCGGCGTCGGACAGCGACGTGAAGCTGTCCTCCAGCGCGTTGACCTGGGCCGCGACGCCGGACAACTTCTTGAGGATCCGCCCCTCGCCCAGCCGGAGGACCTTCTCGAGGATCGCCGTCACGCAACTCTCCCGACGTCGTTGGCGCCCGTCCGCTCACGGCGTCGGGGCGTGCGTGTCGCCCGACCGCTCGACCGGGCCCGACCATCGTAGGCGAGGCGGAGGACCAGCGTGGTCCTCGCTCACCCTGCGGCGGTGGCGACCTCACGCCCGAGCGCGGCCGCGAGACCTCCGGCCGCGTCCCGGTCGACGTGGACGTCGGGCAGGCCCAGCCACCCCGCCACGCCGCGGAGCTCGGCGGCGAGCTCGTAGGCGACCTCGGCGTCACCCGGCGCCCCCGTGGCCGGGTCCCCCGCCGGACCCGGAGCGCGGTGCACCGCCGGCACGCGCAGCACCCCCGCGCGGCGGTCGGCCTTGAGGTCCACCAGGGCGACCATCCGCTCGCCGAGCAGGAACGGCAGGACGTAGTAGCCCCAGACCCGCGACGCCGCCGGCACGTAGATCTCGATGCGGTACCGCAGGTCGAACAGGCTCTCCGTCCGGGTCCGCTCCCACACCAGCGGGTCGAACGGGCTGACCAGCGCCCGGCCGCGCGCGCGGCGCGGCACCGTGGCGTCACGGTGCCGGTAGAGCGGGCCGCGCCACCCCTCGACCTCGACGGGCCGGAGCACGCCCTCGGTCACGAGCTCGTCCACGACCGCGCGCGTCGGCGCCGTCGCCGTGCGCCAGTGGTCGGCCAGGCACCGCACGCTCGCGATGCCGTGGGCACGGGCGGCGATCTCGACGAGGCGGCGCCGGGCGGTCCGCTCGTCGACCGGCGGGGCCGCGAGCACGTCGGGCGGCAGCACGCGCTGCGGGAGGTCGAAGCGACGCTCGAACTGGGCGTTGCGGCCCGCCGTCGTGAGCTCTCCGACGTAGAACAGGTGCTCGAGGGCGCGCTTGGCGTCCGTCCACGACCATCCCCACGCCTCCGAGCGTCGCCCTGCGCCCCCGAGGACCTCCTGCACCTCGCGCGCGGTGACGGGCCCCAGGTCCTCGACGATGCTGCGGACGGCCGCGACCTCCGGGGAGCGCCCCACCGGGACGCCGTTGAGCTCGTCCCCCCGCTGCTCCACGCGAGCCCGGTTGGCCGCGTGCTTGAACGCGAGGTCGCGGAACGTCGAGGGCGGCACGAGCGACGCCTCGTGCGCCCAGGTCTCGACCAGTCGACGCGGCGCCCTGGCGGTCGCGCGGTCCAGCGTCGCGACGTCCCACGCGCCGACGCGGGAGTAGACCGGCATGAGGTGCGCGCGGGCCAGGACGTTGACGGAGTCGACCTGCAGCAGGCCCAGCCGGTCGACGACCTGCTGCAGCTCCCGCGTCCCGCCGGGCGCCCGCCGGGCGGGCCGGGGGCGGTCGAGCCCCGAGGCGCGCAGGACGGTACGACGCGCCTGCGAGCGCGTCAGCCTCTCCGGGCGGGTGTCGACCATGCCGGCGATGCTGCCCGCACCCTCTGACATCGCCGCCCACGGGGATCCTCTCGCGGCGGCCAGGACCGATAGTTTCGCCACCTGACGGACCTCGGACGCGGCGTCGACGACCGCCCAAGTGCCGAGACAGGGCCGAAATATGCGCTATCGGCGCCGATCTGCCGTCGCCGCAGGACACCGGCGACCCGCCCGGCGGCTCGAATCGCTTCAGCCCGGCGCCGCGACGTCGAAAGTTTTCCGAAACTTGACCGCAGCACTTGACGCACCCCTGCTGCGCGGCGAACGTCGTGTTCCGCGACCGCGGGCTCTCGGCACTCCGGCGGTCACGATCGGCTCCCGGTGCCGGACGGACCGCGCCGTCCGGCACCGGGGCTCCACGCGCCGGCAGGAGGTCGTCCCCCGGCACGGCACAGCACGGCACGGGGCGGCGGGCCCGTCGGCCCGCCGCCCCGGTTCCCGCGTCAGGTCAGCTGACGGCGCGGCTCGATCCGCTGGTCACGACCGGCACGTCGAGCTTGATGACGCCGTAGCTCCAGCCGCGACGGCGGTACGCGACCGCGGGCTGCGCGGTCTCCGCGTCCACGAACAGGAAGAAGTCGTGGCCGACGAGCTCCATCTCGTAGAGCGCGTCGTCCACCGTCATCGGCTCCGCGCGGTGCACCTTCTCGCGGATGAGCACCGGGGAGTCGCCCAGGACGGTCTCGGTGACACCGTCCTCGCCAGGCTCGCGCTCCGGCGGAGCCGGCGGCTCTGCCGCCGGCGGGCGCACGTCCACGGGCGTCAGCGGAGTGTGGTTGCGGTGGTCCTTGCGCCGGTCGCGCGCACGGCGTAGGCGCTCGAGCAGCCGGCCGAGGGCCACGTCCAGGGCTGCGTACGCGTCGTCCGCGCACGCCTCCGCCCGGATGACGGGTCCCTTGTCGACCACCGTCAGCTCGACCCGCTCGCTGTTGCCGGACTGGCGCGGGTTCGGTTCGTGCGACACGAGGACGTCGACGCGCTGTGCGCGTGGGGCCAGCTGCTCGATCTTCGCGAGCTTGCTCTCGAGGTGGGCGCGATACCGCGGGGACACCTCGGTGTGCCGGCCTGCAACCACGATCTCCATGTGGGCCTCCTGGGAGGTCAGGGGCGAGCGGAGCCCGCCCGGACGATACGTACGTCTACGGCCCCACGACGGGGGCGGGCGGCATCACCTCCTCGGCCGCTCGTCCCCACCCGACTGCGGCAGGAGACCTTCGCGGCGTCGTACCCAGGGTCTCACGCTAGCCCGCTTCCGGGGCCGCACGGTCCGCCGGCTGGTCCGTACGGGCGACGTCCGGCGGCGTGGCGCCCGCCGGCGCCGGCGTGGCTGCGAGCGCGACGGCGCCCAGCACCACGGCACCGGCGGCGACGAGCGCCGCGTGGCAGGCCGCGAGCGTGGCACCCGTCGTCAGCACGTCGTCGGCGAGGACCACGCGACGTCCGTGGAGGCCGGGCCCCCGACGCACCCGCACCCTGCCGACGAGCGCCGCGCCCCGCGCCCGCGCGGTGAGCCCGGCCAGGTCGGGACCCGCCGACCGGCGCAGCACGCAGGCACGAGCGGCCGGCACCCCGCCGTCCCGCAGACCGGCTGCCACCGCCGCGGCGAGCACGTCGGCGGGCGCGCGCCCCCGTCGACGACGTGCGCGCGCCGTCGACGGCACGGGCACCACGAGCACGTCCGGGACGACCGGCGGTGCGTGGGAGCCTGCGAGCAGGTGGACGGCCGCGGTCGCGCCGGCGCGGCGGACAGCCGACACGAACGGACGGTCGAGGTCGGCCCGTCCCCCGTCCTTCCACGCTGAGACGGCGTGCCGCACCGGTCCGACGTACACGGCGGGCGCCCAGACCGGCAGCAGGGTGCGCCCGTCCAGGAGGTCGAGCCGCCCGGCCGCGTGGTCGCGGCGGACCGCGGTGCCGTGCAGCGTGACGGCGCACGGCGCGCACCATGCCACGTCGGGCTGCCCGCAGCCTCCGCACGCCACCGGCACGAGCAGGCCCACGAGGTCGCGCCACGCCGCAGCGACGAGGGCGACCGCGCGTGCGGCGACGGGCGGCGTGCGTCCCGTCACCGACCGCGCGGCGAGGGAGGAGGGCGGTGCGGGGCGTCGTCGGTCGGGCGGCACACGGTCAGCCTGCTCGTGCGACGCCGCCCGCGCCGTCCCGCGGCCACGTCGGTGGACGCGGCCTGCCCCGTGCAGCCCTGTGGTCGGCTCGGCGCCGCGCGAGCCCTCCGCCACCCGCCGTCACCCGGGGAACGCGGCCCCCGCCACCTCGAGCACGCCGGTGACCCCGGGGACCGGCACCCACGTGCCGCCCTCGTGACGCCGTAGGTCACCATCGGCCGTGACGACGTAGAGCGAGCGGGTCCCCCGGTCGGCGGCGAGCTCGACCGCGTCCGCGACCGCGGCCAGCGGCGTGCTGCCACCCGCGACGGGCACGAGGTAGGGCGTCGCGCCCGCGTCGCCGTCGGCCAGCACGCCGAGCGTGACGTCGTCGACCCACACGATCGACGCGCCCGCGACGGGCGTGAGGGACGCGCCCGCGCCCACGCCGGGCCCGACCAGCAGCGGGACCGCGCCGCCGTCCCGCACCACGCCCGCCACCTCCAGCGTCACGCCGTCGGGGCCGCGCGACACGATGGCCACCCGCGTGCCGTCACGCGACACCCGGACCGCCTGCACGGTCCGTCCGGCCAGCCAGTCCGCGGTGACCTCGACCGAGGTGCCGTCGAGCCGCACGGCATCCAGGTGCCCGGATCCCGAGCCGCTCGCGGTCCACACCCACCCGAACCGGTCCACGGACGGGGAGGCCAGGGCGGGGCCGGTGAGCAGTGTCCGCTGCCCGGTGCCGTCGACGGGCACCGCGACCAGGGTCGAGGCGTCGGCGAGCGCGACACGCAGCGAACCGTCCGCGGATCGCGCCGGGCCCGCGGGCCGTGCTCCCTCGATCGGGAGGACGTCGTCGACCGCGACGGGCGACTCACCGACCAGTCGCAGCGTCTGACCGTCGACGAGGAGCTCCAGCGCGCCGGGGTCCGGGGTCGGCAACCTGTCGGGCACGCCCTCGAGCGGTGCCCCACCGGCCCCTGCCCGCACGACCAGGGTCGTCACACCCAGCGGGCGCAGCGACGCCTCGAGCTGCGCGAGCAGGAGCCCGCGGTCCGCCTCCAGCACCGCCCGCGCCGGCTCGAAGGTCATCTCGGCCACTCCTCCGCTCTCGAAGGAGACCGCCTCGGGCTTGAGCTCGGTCCCCGGAGGGAGCGCCGACGTCACGGCGTCCTGGAGCCACGTCGAGGGGCCGGCGAGGAGCGCACGGACGACGGCCGTCGGCACGTTGCGGTCGCGGAAGAACCGGACCTCCGGCACGAGCATCCTGCTGTCGGGCGTCAGGAAGTACAGCGACGTCTCACGGAACGTCTGCGTGAACCGGCGGGAGTTGACGACCAGGACGTCCGGGGCGTGCGAGATGCGCCAGTCGCCGCGCGCGTCCTGCACCAGCTCGTAGCGCAGCGTCTCCAGCGCGTCGGCGGGCACCTCCAGGTAGCGCCCGGCGGCGTCGACCTTCGCCTTCACGGTGAGGGACACGGTGACCTGGGCGTCGCCCGTCTGCTCGACCTTCGTCGCGCTCGCGACGATGGTGTCGGCGCCCGGGTCCCACTCGGTGCGTTCGTCCGCCGCGAGGAACTCGCGCGTCACCTCGAAGTCACCGGTGGCCTCGGCGTCCGCCGCGAGCAGGAACCCCTCGACGATGCGGGCGGGGTCGGCGTCGGACTGCGGGCCCTGAGCCAGGACGTCGACCCTGTCCTGCTCGCGCACCTCCTCGCCGCCGCCCACCGTCACAGGGCCCCCGGTCGGGATCGCGACGCACGCCGTCAGCGCCCAGACGACGGTCGCGACGCAGACGACGGCGCGCGTGCGGGCGGCGCGCGTCACGACCGCCTCCGCGCGGTACCGGCCGTCGGCGCGGCGTCGTCGGTGCGGACGTCGGTCCGGACCGGGTCGGTCGGGTTGCTCACGATGGCGATCTCCCCCGTCATCGGCGGCAGGTCGGGAAGCGCCGCGGGGTCGGTGCTGCGCAGCGGTCCCGCGTCCGCGACGGACGGCTCGTCGGGGTCCGGGGCGAGCGGCAGCGGCGACCCGTCCAGCCGGATGCCCGCGCGCCGCGGCAGCGTGAGCCGGAAGCACGCGCCACGACCGGGTCGACCCCACGCCTCCAGCCTGCCCCCGTGCAGGTGCGCGTCCTCCAGCGAGATGGCCAGACCCAGACCCGTCCCCCCGGTGGTGCGCGCCCTCGCCGGGTCGGCACGCCAGAAGCGGTCGAAGACGTGCAGCGCCTCGTCCTGGGTCATGCCGACACCATGGTCGCGGACCGTCACGGCGACGGCCGTGGCGTCGACACCGACGCGGACCTCCACAGCCGACCCGTCGGCGTGCTCGATGCCGTTCACCAGCAGGTTGCGCAGGATGCGCTCGACGCGCCGCGGGTCCACGTCGGCGTCCGCACGGACGTCGGGGAGGTCGACGTGCAGCCACGACCCCCGCCGCTCCGCGAGCGGGGTCACGTTGTCGACGGCCTGCAGCACGATGCCGCGCAGGTCACGCCGCTCCGCGTCGAGCACCGCGGCCCCCGCGTCGAACCTGCTGATCTCGAGCAGGTCCGCCAGCAGGTCCTCGAACCGGTCGAGCTGCGTGGCCAACAGCTCGGCGGAGCGCTTGATCGCGGGGTCGAAGTCGTCCCGCGCGCCGTGGATGACCTCTCCCGCCATGCGGATGGTCGTCAGCGGCGTCCTCAGCTCGTGGGACACGTCGGAGACGAACCGCCGCTGCAGCATCGAGAGCTCCTCCATGCGGTGGATCTGGTCCTGCAGGCTCTCGGCCATCTCGTTGAACGTGCGCGCCAGCGTGGCCATCTCGTCCTCGCCACGCACGGCCATGCGCTCGGAGAGGTGACCGTCCGCCAGACGCTCGGCCACGTGGGCCGCACGACGCACCGGGTGGACCGTGCGACGGGTCACCAGCCACGTCATGGCACCCAGCAGCCCCACGACCGCGACCGCCGCGAACGCCAGGGTCCGCAGGAGGAAGTCGAGGCGGTCCTGCTCCGCCTGCAGGCTGTAGAGGAAGAACATCTGGTAGGTCCCGGCCATGGGCACGTCGACGTTCTGCCCGACGACGATGCCCGGCTCCACCTGACCGTTCCCCACCGGGATGGCGACCGACTGCCAGTGCTGGCGGTCGTCCACGACGGCCTGCTTGAGCTCACGGCTCACGAGCTCGACGAGCGAGCGGTCGGTGGCCGTGGCGCCCACGCCCACGCCCGTCTGCCCCGGGGCGCGCAGCAGGAACACGTCGCGCTCCCCCGAGCCGCCGTTGCGCTGCGCGGTCGTCACGTCCTCGAGCTGCCGAGCCACGTCGGTGAAGGTGTTGGCCGCGGACGCCGCGAAGACCTCCTGCGCCTGCAGCGTGCTGCGCGTGCTCTCGGACAGCACCTGCTGGCGTCGCTGGTCGAACAGGCCGCCGCTGGTGAGCTCGCCGACGTACACCCCGATGCCCGCGAGCGCGACCAGGCCGATCGTCAGGGTCGAGACGAGGAGGCGCAGCTGCAGCGACGACCGCCACCGCCGGGCCAGCGCGCGCGCCGGTCGCCACGCTCGCGCGCGTCCGAGCCGGCCCCACGCCGTCAGCCGCGGCACGTCGCCCGGCCTTCACGCCCTGGCGCTCGGCGCACCTGCCTCACGTGCCTGCGACGCCCGCCTTGTAGCCGACGCCCCGCACCGTCACGACGATCTCCGGGCGCTCCGGGTCCGTCTCGATCTTCGAGCGCAGGCGCTGGACGTGGACGTTGACCAGCCGGGTGTCGGCCGCGTGGCGGTACCCCCAGACCTTCTCGAGCAGCACCTCGCGCGTGAAGACCTGCCACGGCTTGCGTGCCAGCGCCACGAGGAGGTCGAACTCCAGCGGTGTGAGCGAGATGGAGCGGCCCGCGCGCTCGACGCGGTGCCCGGGGACGTCGATCGTCAGGTCGCCGATCGTGAGGTGCTCCGGAGCCGGCTCGTCGCTGCGGCGCAACCGTGCACGCACACGCGCCACCAGCTCCTTGGGCTTGAACGGCTTGGAGATGTAGTCGTCCGCGCCGGACTCCAGCCCCAGCACGACGTCCACGGTGTCGCTCTTCGCCGTGAGCATCACGATGGGCACACCCGACTCGGCCCGGATCTGACGGCACACCTCGGTGCCGTCCTTGCCGGGAAGCATCAGGTCGAGCAGCACGAGATCGGGCTGGGTGGCCCGGAACACGCCCAACGCCTCGTCGCCGTCCTCACAGAAGACGGGGTCGAAACCCTCGGAGCGCAGCACGATGCCGATCATCTCGGCCAGGGCGGTGTCGTCGTCGACCACCAGGACGCGTCCCTTCATGCCGACGATCCTCTCATCGACCCGGCCTCCCGCGGAGCGAGCACGCCGCGCAGCCGGGTGACGGTGCGTCCACGACCGGCGCTCACCTGCGTCGTGGCACCATGGGACCCGCCGACGCGGCGACGCGGTCGGGCCTCAGCACGCCAGACACGAGGAGTCCGACGCATGACCTCCCCGCAGGACGACGGCTCCGGTCCCGCGTCGTGGGCGCACCCCGCCGGCCCGCCGGCGGACTCCTCGGCGCCGGGCGCCGCCGTGCCGCCGCCACCTCCTGGTCCGCCCGGCGGCCCGCAGGGTGCCGCGTGGGGCCAGCCGTCCGCCCCGCCCGCGTGGGGCCAGCCGTCCGCCCCGCCCGCGTGGGGCGCGCCCCCGCCCGGGGCGGCGCCCGCCTGGCACCTGCCGGCGCTGCAGCCCGGGATCATCCCCCTGCGCCCGCTCGGTCTCGGCGAGGTCCTCGACGGCGCGATCCGGGCCGTGCGCGCCAACCCCGCGGTGATGTTCGGGCTCTCGGCGGTCGTGGTGACCGTCGCCGTCGCGCTGCAGACCCTCGTCCAGCTCTACGTGTCCGGCCTGATCGGGGCCGCTCTGAGCGACCTCGAGCTCGACAGCACGATGGCGAGCACCGACGCCGCTCTCGTCGAGATGCTGTCCACGAGCGGCGGACAGGCGCTGACGGTGCCGCTGCTGGTCCCCGTGACCTCCGTGCTCACCGGGCTCCTCATCGTCTCGGTGAGCCGTTCCGTGCTGGGTCAGCGCGTGGCGCTGCGTGAGGTGTGGCGCACCCGCCGCGTGTGGCTGCTCGTCGGCTTCGGTCTGCTGCAGCTCGTCGTGCCGTTCCTCCTGGTCCTGGCGTGGGGCGGGGGCGTCGCCGCGCTCGCCGCCGCCGGCGCCGGCGAGGCGGCGCTCGCCGTCGCCCTGCTGGGAGGTGGCGCCCTGCTCGTCGTCCTCGTGTGGCTCACGGCGCGGACGCTGCTGGTCCCGCCGGCGCTCATGCTCGAGGGCAGGCGGTTCTGGCCGACCGTCGCGCGCGCCTGGCGGCTGACGCGCGGGAGCTTCTGGCGGCTGCTCGGCATCTACCTGCTGTCGAACCTGCTGGTCTCGGTGCTCATGTACCTGTTCATCGTCCCGGCGGCCGTGGTGGCGGGCCTGGTCACCGCCGCGTCCGGCTCGGACGACCTGACGGTCCTCGTGTCGGCACTCGGGCAGGTCGTCGGACTGACGCTGTCCACGACGTTCCTCGCGGCCGTCGTCGCCCTCCTCTACATCGACGTGCGCATCCGTCGCGAGGGGCTCGACCTCGAGCTCGCGCGGGCTGCCACCGGTGCCGCATGACGCGTGCGGGATGGCCGGCCGTGCACGTCGTGACCGGGGTGCCCGTCGAGCCCGATGCCGCGCAGGCGCGTCGGTGGCTGCGCGAGGAGCTGCTGGACCCCGCCTACCACCGCCCCGAGTCGCTGCTGCAGCGGGCCCTGGCGTGGCTCGCCGACCAGCTCGAGAACATGCCGTCGCTCGGCATGTCGAACCGGACCGCCCTGCTCGTCGTCGTCGGCGTGGTCCTCCTCGTGGTGCTCGTCGCCCTGCGCGTCGCCGGGCCCGTGCGCGCGACCGCGCGTCGGCGACGGGTCGGCGTCCTGCACGCCGACGACCGCCGCACGGCGCAGCAGCTGCGCGACGCGGCCGACGCCGCGGCCCGGGCCGGCACGTGGTCGGTGGCCGTCGCCGACCGGTACCGCGCGGTCGTCCGCGGCCTCGAGGAGCGCGGGCTCCTCGACGAGCGCCCCGGCCGCACCGCCCACGAGGCCGCGCGCGTCGCCGCGGCCGCGCTCCCCCAGCACACGGACCTCCTGCGCGACGGCGGCGACCTGTTCGACGACGTCGTCTACGGCGAGCGCTCGGCGACGCCCGGGGACGACGCGGCGATGCGCGCCCTCGACGACGCCGTCCGCGCGGCACGCCCCGCGGCGGCTGTGACGTGAGTGCGACCGCACAGCTCCCGGAGGTGCTCGGGGACGGGTCGACGGGTCGCTCACGGGCCGTCGGCCGCTGGCGGCGATCGCGGCCGTGGCTCGTCGTGCTGGGGATCGTGCTGCTCGGCGGCCTCGTCCTGACGCTGCCCGCCCCGCCGACGAGCAGCACGCCCGGTGCACCGGACAACCCCGGCGGGACGGGTGCGCGTGCCGTGGCCCGCGTCCTGGAGCGGCAGGGGGTCACGGTCGAGCACGTCACCACCACGGCGGCCGCCCTGCAGGCCGCCACGGGGGACGGCACGGTGCTCGTGGTGGGTGACCAGTGGCTCACCCCGGAGCAGGTGGACGTGCTGTTCGAGCTCGACGACGACCTCGTCCTCGTCGACGCCGGATGGGCCCTGTCGACGCTCGCCCCCGACGTCGTCGCGGCCGGGACGGGAAGCACCCGGTCGCTGCGCGAGGCCGCGTGCGACGACCCCGACGCTCGCGCTGCCGGCACCATCACCGCCGCGGGCGGGTACGTGGACCTCGCGGACGGCGCAACGACGTGCTTCCCCGCCGGCGACGGGACGCGCGGCGGTGCGTACGTCACGTTCGAGCAGGACGGTCGCCGCGTGACCGCGCTGTCCGACCTGCACCCGCTGACGAACGCCGCGGTCGACGACGACGGCAACGCCGCGCTCGCGCTGCGCATGCTCGGCCGTCACGACCACCTGGTCTGGTACGTCCCCACGTTCGACGACCTCGGCCCCGTGGCCGCCGACGGGGCCGGCACGTCGCTGACCGACCTCGTGCCCTGGGTGGTGCCGGTCGCCGGCTGGCTGGTGCTCGTCCTCGTCGTGACGGTCGTCTGGCGCGCACGTCGGCTCGGACCGGTCGTCGCCGAGCCGCTGCCCGTCGTCGTGCGCTCTGCCGAGGCGACCCGCGGCCGCGGGCGTCTCTACCGGCGGGCACGGGCCCACGGGCACGCCGCCGCCGCCCTGCGCGCCGGGACGGCGGCCCGCGTCGCGCACCGGCTGGGACTGCCCCGGTCGGCCGACGCACCCTCGCTGGTCGACGCCCTCGCGCGTGCCACCGGCCGGCCGGCACGCGACGTCGAGGCGTTGATCTACGGCCCGCCACCCACCGACGACGCGGGCCTGCTGCGGCTCGCCGACGACCTGCACCACCTGGAGAGCGAGGTACACCGACCGTGACCGACGAGACGCCGCGACCCCCGAGCACCTGGGGTGTCCCGCAGAGCCCGACCGCGCCCGCTGCCGAGGCACCTGCCACCGCACCCGGGCCGACCCCCTCGGGTGCCCCCGCACCCGCCGCACCGCAGGTGACGCCCGGGTCACCGGGGACCGACGCCCCGGGCCGGTCCGCTGCCACGGCCGCGGGCGCCGACCTGCGCGCGTCGCTCGCCGCCGTGCGCACGGAGGTCGGCAAGGCGGTCGTCGGCCAGGACGCGGCGGTCACCGGCCTGATCATCGCCCTGCTGTGCCGCGGGCACGTGCTGCTCGAAGGCGTCCCGGGCGTCGCCAAGACGCTCCTGGTGCGGTCGTTGTCGGGGGCGCTCTCGCTCGGCACCAAGCGGGTCCAGTTCACGCCCGACCTCATGCCGGGCGACGTGACCGGCTCGCTCGTCTACGACGCGCGCACCGCCCAGTTCTCGTTCCGCGAGGGCCCCGTCTTCACGAACCTGCTCCTGGCGGACGAGATCAACCGCACGCCCCCCAAGACGCAGGCCTCGCTCCTGGAGGCGATGGAGGAGCGTCAGGTCACGGTCGACGGGGAGCCGCGCCTCCTGCCGGACCCGTTCGTCGTGGTCGCGACGCAGAACCCCGTCGAGTACGAGGGCACGTACCCGCTGCCCGAGGCCCAGCTCGACCGGTTCCTCCTCAAGCTGCTGCTCCCGCTGCCCGAGCGCACCGACGAGGTCGAGGTGCTGGCGCGGCACGCGGCGGGCTTCGACCCACGTGACCTCGCGGCCGCCGGCCTGCGTGCGGTGGCAGGGGCCGACGACCTGGCGCGTGCACGGGAGCAGGTCGCGCGGGTGCAGGTCGCGCAGGAGGTGCTCGGCTACGTCGTCGACGTGTGCCGTGCGACCCGGACCTCGCCGTCCCTGGGTCTGGGCGTCTCGCCGCGTGGCGCCACCGCGCTGCTGGCGACGTCCCGCGCGTGGGCCTGGCTCTGCGGGCGCGACTACGTCACGCCGGACGACGTGCAGGCGCTCGCGCACCCCACCCTGCGGCACCGCGTCCAGCTGCGGCCCGAGGCCGAGATCGAGGGCGTGACGGCCGAGTCGGTGCTGGACACGGTGCTCGCCTCCGTGCCGGTCCCCCGCTGAGCCCGTGGCCCTGACGTCACGCGCGGTCCTGGTCGCGCTCGCCGGGCTCGTCCCGGTCGCCCTGCTGCCCGCTCCCCTGACCGTGATCGTCTGGGCGGCCGTCGTCCTCGCGCTGTGCGCGGTGGACGTGGCGCTCGCGGCCTCGCCGCGCGAGCTGGCGGTCTCCCGACGCCTGCCGCCGTCGGTCCGGCTGTCAGGGACGGTCGCGGCGGTCCTCACCTTGCGCAACGTCGGCCGGCGGACGGCACGGGCCGTGGTGCGCGACGCCTGGCCGCCCTCGACCCTGCCGGACGGTGACGCGCCCACCGGTGCGCGCACGCCGCGCCACCGCGTGGACGTGCCGGCGGGCGAGCAGCGCAGCGTGACGACCACGCTGGTCCCGACCCGCCGCGGTGACGCGGTCGCCGAGCGGGTCACGGTCCGGACCCTGGGCCCGCTGGGTGTCGCGGGGCGTCAGGTGTCGCTCGACGTGCCGGGGCGCCTGCGCGTGCTGCCGGAGTTCGCGTCGCGGCGGCACCTGCCCTCGCGCCTCGCGCGCCTGCGGGAGCTCGACGGGCGGGCCGCGGTCCAGGTCCGCGGGGCGGGCACGGAGTTCGACTCGTTGCGCGAGTACGTCGACGGCGACGACGTCCGGTCGATCGACTGGCGGGCGACCGCGCGACGGCGCGAGGTCGTCGTGCGCACCTGGCGCCCCGAGCGGGACCGGCACGTGCTGCTCGTCGTCGACACGTCGCGCACGAGCGCGGCCCGCGTGCTCGACGCCACCCGGCTCGAGGCGTCGGTCGAGGCGGCCCTGCTGCTGGGGGTGCTCGCGGCGCACGCGGGCGACCGTGTCGAGCTGATCGCGTACGACCGCCGGGTCCGTGCCCGCGCCGCGGACTCGCACTCCTCACGCGTCCTGCCCGCACTGGCCGAGGCGCTCGCCGGCGTGCAGCCGGCGCTGGTGGAGACCGACTGGCCGGGGCTCGTCGGGCAGGTGCGCTCACGGCTGAGCCGGCGCGCCCTCGTGGTGCTCCTGACGTCGCTCGACCCGGCGGCGGTCGAGCAGGGGCTCCTGGACGTCGTCGGCGGGCTGACGCGTCGTCACCAGGTCGTCCTCGCCTCGGTCGCCGACCCCGAGCTCGAGCAGCTGCGGACGTCGCGACGCACGGTGGAGGAGGTCTTCGACGCCGCTGCGGCGGAGCGCACGTCGTTGGAGCGGGCGGCCGTCGGCGTGCGGCTGCGGCAGCGCGGCGTCGAGGTGGTCGAGGCCTCGCCCGACGACCTCGCACCGCGGCTCGCGGACACCTACCTCGCGCTCAAGGCGGCCGGACGCCTGTAGGTCGCGGCCGGTGTCGGTCCCGGGCGCTACGTTCGGCACCGTGCTGGACGACCGCTCCCTCAACCGTGCGCTCCTCGCGCGTCAGCACCTCCTGCAGCGCACGTCCGACGACGTGCCGACGGTCGTCGAGCACCTCGTCGGGCTCCAGGCGCAGAACCCGTGGTCACCGTTCCTGGGCCTGTGGAGCCGCGTCGCGGGGTTCACCACGGCGGACCTGGACGCGGGCCTGAGCGACCGCACCCTGCTGCGGATGGCCGTGATGCGCTCGACGGTCCACCTCGTCACGGCGCGTGACGCCCCGGTCCTGGCGGCGCTCGCGCTGCCGGTCATGGCCGGTGAGCTGCGTGCCAACCCCCGGCGGCGCGCAGCGCTGGACGTCGTGGACCTCGACCGCCTCGTCGAGCGCGCAGCCGCGTACGTCCGCGCCGAGCCGCGGCGGACGACCGACCTCGGCGCCCACCTCGCGCAGGAGTGGCCCGCCGCGCACCCGCAGGACCTCTCGGCGTTCGCACGTGCGCTCCTGCCCTTGGTGCAGGTGACGCCTCGTGGGCTGTGGGGACGGTCGGCCGCCACCACGTGGACGACGCTCGACACGTGGGTCCCCGATGCGGTCGCAGCCGCCGGGGACCTCACGGTGGCGGACGCGCGCGCCCGCGCCCTGGAGGACGTCGTGCTGCGCTACCTCGGGGCGTTCGGCCCGGCGAGCGTCGCGGACGTCCAGGCGTGGTCGGGGCTCACGGGTCTGCGGGACGTCGTCGCGGGCCTCCGCGACCGCCTCGTCGTCCTCCCGGCGGCCCCCGCACGGGCGGGTGGCAGGACGCGCGAGCTGCTGGACCTCCCGGACGCACCCCGGCCCGACGGGGACGTGCCCGCTCCGGTCCGGCTGCTGGCGGACTACGACAACCTGTGGCTCGCGCACGCCCAGCGCACCCGCGTGATCGACGACGAGCACCGGCTGCGGCTGCGCACGCCCAACGGGCGGCTGCCCGCCGCGGTCCTGGTCGACGGCCGGGTGGGCGCCACGTGGGCGATGACGCGCGAGAGCGGCGGACGCACGGGCCGGCGCGTCACGGCGACGCTGACCGTCACGCCGCTCGACCCCCTGCCCGCGGCACGGCGCCGCGAGGTCCTGGAGGCGGCCGAGCCGGCGGTGCGCTTCCTCGCCGACGACGCCGACGCGCACGTCGTCCGGTACGCCGGCTGACCGGCCCGGAGCCTCAGCCGACGGTCACGACGTCGCGCCCGGTCGGCGAGCCGCACACCGCGCCAGGCGGTCAGGATCCGAGAAGCACGGCTCCGACGCCCGCTCCTAGGGTCGGTCGCACATCCGTCGGTCGAGCGAGGGAGTGTCAGGTGGCAGGCAAGGGTGCGACGTCGGTGGGTGGTTTCTCCGCGCAGGAGCGCGCGGCGATGAAGGAGCGGGCTGCGGAGCTCAAGGCGGACGCGCGACGCGCGCGTGCCGCGGACAGGGCGGCAGCGGACGAGGCGGACGTGCTCGCGAAGATCGCGACGATGCCGCAGGAGGATCGTGCGCTGGCCGAGCGGGTGCACTCGATCGTGACGACAGCGGCGCCGGAGCTCGCGCCGAAGCTGTACTACGGGCAGCCGGGGTACTCGCGCGACGGGAAGGTGGTGTGCTTCTTCCGCAGCGGGCAGATGGACAAGGAGCGCTACTCGACCTTCGGGTTCAGCGTGCAGGCCGGGCTCGACGACGACAGCGGCCTGTGGGCGACGTCGTTCGCTTTGGTCCAGCCGACGGAGGCGGCGTGGGAGAGGCTCGCCGCGCTGGTGAGGCACGCGGTCGAGTGACCCGAGGACTCAGCCGGCGGTGGCGACCCCGTACCCGGCACGGTCGGCGTCGAGGTCGCCCGTGTGGCCGGCCGCGACCGCACGGCGGCCCAGGACCAGCACGTACGCCCAGAACGCCGCCAGCACGACGACGCCGATCGCCACCCTGACGGGCCACGGCAGCGACGAGCCGGTCACGAAGCCCTCGACGAGCCCGGACACGGCGAGCACGCCGACGAGCCCGAGCGCGACCGTGAAGAGCGCGCGCCCCTCCTGGGCGAGCGCCCGCCCGCGGGTCCGCGGTCCGGGGTCGACCAGCGTCCAGAACAGGCGCAGCCCGGCGGCCCCCGCCACGAAGACGGCCGTGAGCTCGAGGAGCCCGTGCGGGGCGATGAGCTGGAGGAACACGTCCAGACGGCCGTGGGACGCCATCAGCCCGCCGGCGGACCCGACCCCGACGGCGTTGGTGAACAGGACGTAGGCCGGCGCGATCCCCGTGATGCCGGTGCCCACGCACAGCGCCGCGATCCAGGCGTTGTTGGTCCACACCATCGCGGCAAATCCGGCGCCGGGCGCGTAGTACTCCGCGAACGCGTGGTCGACGTACTGCTGCTGCTCGCTCGGCGTCCCCATGAGCGCCAGCGCCTCCGGGGACGTCGCCACGAGCACGCCCGTCGCCACGGCGACGGCGAGGAACGCGGCCGTGACGGCGACCGTCCACCAGCGGATGCGGTAGAGCGCGGCAGGCAGCCGCAGGAGCACGAACGACGTCACGTCGGACCAGGACGGTGCGTGCGTGCCCGCCAGCCGGCTGCGTGCACGCACCAGCACCTGCGACAGACGCGACACGGTCTCGGGGTCCGGGGCGGCCGAGCGCACCGCCGACAGGTCCGTCGCCGTGGCCTGGTACAGCGCGACGAGCTCGTCGGCCTCGGCGCCGGTCAGTCCGCGACGGCGCGAGAGCTCGTCGAGGCGCTGCCACGTCGGCGTGCGCGCGCGGGTGTAGGCATCGAGGTCCACGCCCCCAGCCTGCCATCGTCCGGGGCACGCGCGTCACGTCCCGGCGCACGTGGCGGCGGCTACTCTGCCCAGGTGACCGCCACGACGCCCCGCCCGACCCAGCTCCAGGACGGTGTCGTCATCGGGGAGGGCGTCGTGCTGGACTCGCGGCCCGCGTCGGTCGCCTCACGCCTGCTCGCCGCGATCGTCGACCTCGTCGCCCTGCTCGTGCTCGCGATCCTCGCCCTGCTCGTCCTGGAGAACCTGTCCCTCAGGCTCGACGAGTACACGAGCCGCATCCTGCTGATCGTCGTCCTCGTGACGGTCACCGTCGTGCTGCCCACGACGGTCGAGACCCTGACGCGCGGCCGCTCCCTGGGCAAGCTCGTCGCCGGCGTGCGCATCGTGCGGGACGACGGCGGGCCGATCGTGTTCCGGCAGGCCTTCGTGCGCGCGCTCACCGGCGTGGTCGAGCTGTGGCTGACGTTCGGCTCCGTCGCGGTGATCTGCTCGATCTCGCACCCCCGCGGCAAGCGCATCGGTGACGTGCTCGCGGGCTCCTACGCGTCACGTGTCCGCACCGCGGCCCCGGTGCGCAACCCGGCCGTCATGCCGCCACAGCTGGCGGGGTGGGCGGCGCACGCCGACGTGGCGCGACTGCCCGACGGTCTCGCGCTCGCGATCCGGCAGTTCCTCGGACGCGCCGGCCTGCTGCACCCCGGCTCCCGGGCGGAGCTCGGGACCCGCCTCGCCGGCGACCTGCGACCGTACGTCAGCCCGCCCCCGCCGGCCGGGACGCACCCCGAGGCGTTCCTGTCGGCCGTGCTGGCCGAGCGGGGCCGCCGCGAGACCGTCGTCGAGCTCGAGCGCGTGCGGCGCGAGCAGGCGGAGTCCGTGCTGCTGCGCCGGCTTCCGCACGGCGTCCCGGACCCCGACGTCTGACACCGGCAGAGGGGTCCGTCGTCGCGGCTCGCGTCAGGACGCCGGTCGCGCCTCGTCGACGAGCAGGACGGGGATGCCGTCGATCACGGGGTAGACGAGCGGGCGCTCGGGGTCGGTCGAGACCAGGACCGGCGAGCCGTCGTCGGACACGCCGTCGACCAGCTCGGCTCCCGTGACGGGGCACCGCAGCAGGGCGCGGGCCCAGGGCTCGAGGTCGGTCGCGGGTCGGTCGCTCGCTGCCATGGCATCTCCAGGGTCGTCGGGTCGTCGTGCAGGCCGGTGCGGCGAGATCGCGTCAGTCGCGCGGGACGCCGTCAGGGCCGAGCGCACGGCCGTCCCCGCCGACGACGAACCAGGCGGTGGCCTCGCAGTCCGGGCAGGACGCGAACACGGCGGGGTTCCCGGCAGGCAGGGAGACCCGCATCCGCGTCATGTCGACCGCCCCGCAGACGTAGCAGGCGGGAGCGATGTCGGAGTCGTCGACGACGGGCCTGGTGATCGACCCGAGCGGCTCGTCCGCCGGCGGACGGCGGTCGCGGGGCGCGCTCACGGCTGCTCGCTCGGCGCGGACCCGGGCACGACCCGCAGGTGGCCACGACGACGGGCCGTGTCGACCGTGGGGGCCGCGACGGGCGTCAGCGTCGGCGCCGCCTCGGGGGCACGCCGACGTCCGGCCTCCCGCACCGCCTCGGCGAGGGCGACGAGGTCGTCGTGGCTCGGCGCCGCCGCCTGCAGGTCGGGGAGCAGCCGCACGACCTCCCACCCGCGTGGGGCGGTCAGCCGGTCGGCGTGCTCGACGCACAGGTCGTAGGAGTGCGGCTCGGCGAGCTGCGCGAGCGGCCCCAGCACGGCGGTCGAGTCGGCGTAGACGTAGGTCAGCGTCGCGACCGCGGCATGCGGGCACGCGGTGCGCGAGCACTGCCGGACGGATCTCACGAGCAGACCGTACCCCCGGACGCGCCCTTCGCGTCGCGCGCTCGGTCCGCGTGTCGGGCCCCCGCGTCGGCGCCCCGACGCTGGCTACAGTGGCGGGGTGAGTCCGCTCGGCCCCCGCCGCCCCGCCGTCCCCGGTGACGGTGGCACCGTCCCCGCCGCGCGTCGTCGGACGACCGACGTCGCCGCCGCACTCGGCCCCGTCGCACCTGCCCGCCGTCGCGACCGACGCGGCCGCGGCCTGCGCGGACCCGTGCTGCCGATGGGCGCCCCGGCGTACCGGACGCGCGCCGAACGCTTCGACGACCTCGTGCTCGACGCGGTGGAGGACCTGGAACGGCGGTGGGCCCGCCAGCTCGAGGGCGCGGAGTTCGCGGTCGAGGACGTGCCGCCGTCCAACCCCGCACCGTGGGAGCACGGCGGCGTGCCGCTCGGTCGCTACTTCCCCGCCGACGCGGGCCTCCCGCACCGCATCGTGGTCTACCGACGTCCCATCGAGGCCCGGGCGGCCGACGACGGCGACCTCGCGGACCTGGTGCGCGACGTCGTCGTCGAACAGGTGGCGCACCTCCTCGGCCGTGGCCCCGAGGAGATCGACCCCGGCTATGACGACGGGCACTGACGTCCGCGGACTAAGGTGACGCTCGATGACCACGCCCCCCTCCCCCGAGCCGGTCGACGTGCGCAGCCCCGCGCGTGACACGGCTGCCCCGCTCGTCCGGGTCGTCTGCGTCGTGTACCACCCGGGCGACGAGCTCGCCCGTTTCGCAGCGACCCTCGCGACCGCCTCCAGCACGCCCGTCGAGCTCGTCGTCGTCGACAACGGCACCGATCACGCCGTCGCGGAGGCCGTCGTCGAGCAGTCCGGCGGACAGCTCGTCGTGCCCGGCTCGAACCTCGGCTACGGCGCGGCGGCGAACCGGGGCGCGGCGGGTGCGCAGACGCCGTGGATCGTCGTCGCGAACTCCGACATCGAGTGGACGCCCGGATCTCTCGAGCGGCTCGTCGCCGCAGGCGAGGAGCAGCCGAGCGCCGGCTCGCTCGGGCCGATGCTGCTCAACACGGACGGCACGACGTACCCGTCCGCACGCGCGCTGCCGTCGCTGCGACAGGGCGCCGGTCACGCGGTCTTCGCCCGCGTGTGGCCGGGCAACCCGTGGACGCGCGGCTACCACGCGCGCCAGGAGTCGACCGGTGGCTACCTCCGCGAGGCCGGCTGGCTGTCGGGGGCGTGCCTGCTGCTGCGCCGGGAGGCGTTCGAGCAGGTCGGCGGCTTCGACGAGAGCTACTTCATGTTCTTCGAGGACGTCGACCTCGGCGAACGGCTGGGCCGGGCCGGCTGGGAGAACCTGTACGTGCCCGACGTGCGCGTGACGCACGTCGGGGGCACGTCGTGGCGCGAGCGCCCGGCCCCGATGATCCGGGCGCACCACGCGAGCGCCCGGCAGTACCTCGAGCGCCGCTACCGGCACTGGTACCAGGTCCCGATGCGCTGGGCGCTACGGGCAGGGCTCAACGTCCGGGAACGGGTGCAGCTGCGCGACTCCCCGCGCTGAGGTCAGGCTCAGCCTCGCGCGAGCCGCGCGTCCTGGCGGACCGTGAGCGCAGCCGTCACGTCCACGACGGGCACCGGGTCCAGCGTCGCGACCAGCGGACCGTCGTCCTGCCGGACCGTCAGCGTGACCGCCCACGCGAGAGGGACACCGCCCGTCGGCTCCAGCTCCACGGCCGCCGCGCCCTTCGCGAGCTCGGCCACGTCCCACGCCCCCGTCGTCCCGGCGTCGACGCGCACGCGGTGCTCGGAGAGCACCTCACCCTCGCTGCCGAGCACACGCAGCGTCGCGGCGCCCTCACCCGCGTCGTCCGCCGCCTGCCCGACGGCGCCGATCACCACGCGTGCCTGCACGCCGCGCGGGACGGCCACCGTGCCGTGCACACCCGGCGTCGTGCTGGGCGACCACGCCCGCTCGACACGCGGCTCGTCGTCCAGCGCACCGGGCGCACCGGTGCTCGACACGACCGCCCCCGCGACGACCGGGGCGTCGGCGTCCACGACGACCGTGTACGCACCGGCCGGCAGCCCGCCGAGGGGCACGTCGGTGACCTCGCCCGCCGCCAGCGTGACGCGCTGTGCACCCGGCAGGGTCACGGGGCCGTCAGCGCCCAGGAGCGTCACCTGCGCGGTCGTCACCCCGTCGCCGGGGGCCAGCAGCCGGAGCGCGGGAGCGTCGGCGGAGCCGACCTGGGACTTCGGCGCCACGAGGCCGGTGACCACCTGACGGGTCGAGGGCGCGACGCCGGCGACGACCAGGTCGGTCCCGGCGGGCGTGAACCCGCGCACGACGGTGTCCTGGACGTGCGCGGCCACCAGACCACCGGCGACCGTCACGTGCACGACCACGGCCGCCTGGTCCGCGGCGGCACCCCCGAGGTCGACCACCTTCGTGGCACCCGGCGCGACCACGTGCTGCCTCGTGCTGGGCTCCACCGGCCCGTTCGGGCCGAAGAGCTCGAGGTCCACCTGCGCCGCTGTGAGGCCGGGATTGGTCAGCACGAGCGTCGCGGTCGCACCGACCGCGGTCGAGCCCCCGACGAACCACTCGTCGTTTGCGGGCGCGCGGCACGACGCGGCCGCCAGCCCGCGGGCGTCCCCGTCGGTCACGACGGAGGCGCCCGTCGCCGCGACCACGGGCGAGACGTCCTGCGGCTGCGCACGGACCACCAGGGGCGCGGCGACCTCGCCGAGGTGCACGGCACCACCTCCGGCCGCCAGGTCGCGCGTGGCGGTGTCACCGCCCAGCGGCAGGACCGCGAGCGCGCCCGCACCCGCCCCGGCGGCCGTCACGGCGCTGAGGGTGACGTCCGGCGCCACCGGCGACGGGTCGAACGCGGCGTCGCCGCGCTCCGCGCGCAGCGGCAGCACGACGGGGCCGGGGCACTGCAGTGTCACGGGCGTCGGCGCGACCTCGACCTCGTCGGCCGGCACGGTGACGGCGTCCGCGACGCCGAGGTGGGTCGCCCCGGCCAGCGCACCGCCCGCGAGGCCCACGACGAGCAGACCCGACGCGACGCGCAGGGCACGCCCTCCGCGTCGCTCGGGCGGCGGGGCGGCGGGGCCGGTCCCGGTGGTGGACGCCGTCATGTGCGCACTCCTCGTCGGCGCCGCAGCGGGACGGCGAGCAGGACGGTCACGAGCGTGGTCAGCCCGAGGGCGCCCAACCAGGCGGAACGGTGGGGCACGACGTACCGCACCTCGAGCACGCCCCCCTCGGCACCGAGGTCGAACGCCTGGCGCCACCCTGCGTCGACGGTGGCGAGCCTGCGCCCGTCGAGCCAGGCGTGCCACCCCGCGTCGGCGCGCTCGGCGAGGAGCAGGACACGCGTGCCGTCACCCGCCGGGACGACGGTCCCGACCGTGCGGCCGTCCGCCGGGACCGGCAGGGCCACCGCGCCGGGGGCGCCCACGTCGGCGGCGTCGGCCACGAGGCGGGCCCACGACGTGACGACCTCGCCCTGCGTGCCACGGACGCGCCACAGGGTCCCGGACCCCTCGTGCGTCACCCGTTCGAGCCCGGCGGTCGCGTCGAGCACGCCGACGAGGCGCGCGCGTGCGGCCCGCGTCGCGGACGAGTCGTCCGCGACGGCCGGCGCCAGGACGTCGCCGACCCCGAGCGCGCCCAGCTCGGGCGCGACGTCGCCCGCGGCACCCTGGACCAGCCGGGCCGCGAGGGCACCCACCTCGACCGATGCCGGGTCGACGTCCGCAGCGCGCGGTGCGCCCGGCCGTCCGGTCGCCGCACCCGTCGCGACGACGGCGGCGTGGTCGACGTGCTGGTCACCGTCGGCTCGCAGCAGTGACCAGTCGACGGACCCGTCGTCCCGCACGCCGAGCGCCAGCACGCGCGAGGACGCGTCGGACAGCGCCCCCTGCTGACCGACGGCCGGCACGACGGGTGCGGCCGAGGCCCGCAGGTCGACCGCGTCACCCGAGCGGGCCGTCCAGGCCCACCCGAGCGCCGCGCAGGAGACGGACACGACCGCGAGGGCGGTGACGAGCGCGACCGCGGGCTGCCGCCAGCCGAACGACCGCTCGACGAGCACGCCCGCGAGGCGGTCGCTGCCGAGCAGCGCGGCCCCCAGGAGCCCGAGCGTCGTCAGGGAGACCGTGGCGCCCGTCCACGCGGGCGCGATCAGGTCCGCCGACACGGCCGCGGGAAGCGCCGCGACGAGAGCTCCGGTGCCGATGCCGGCGGCCGCGACCGCCCAGCACACCCGGACGCCCCGGGAGACGGTCCGGTCGCGGAGCAGCGCGGCCGCTGCCAGGACCAGCAGGACGGCTCCGGACAGGTACGGCCACGCCGACGCGAGCACGTCCGGCAACCCGCCGGGGACGAGCGCCGTGGGGTCCGCCGGCACGCCGAGAACCCGCGCGAGCGCCGACGCCGGCGCCGTCACGGTCGCGGGACCGGGGTCCGCGAGCAGCAGCCGCAGACCGTCCGCGCCGCGGCTGCCGACCTCGACGAGGAAGGGACCCATCAGCACGAGCGTCGGGACGAGCACCCCCACGACCCGCACACGCGACCGCGGGACGGTGGAGGCGACGACGACGATCAGCAGGACCGTGGGCAGCAGCAGGACGGGCGCGGCGGCGACCGCGACGGCGAGCGCGAGGGCGGCACCGGCCGCGGCCGCGACGGACCCGGTCGGGTCGGCGGCACCGACGAGCGTCGGCACGTCGTCCGTCACGGCCGTGGCGGCGCGCGTGGCGGTTGCCGGAGCGGCCGGGACCGCGTCCGACGTCGGCGCCCGCGGCGTCGGCACGGCGGGCACACCACGGACCGGTGTCACCACGTCGATCTCGGAGTCGGAGCGCAGCAGCAGGTCCCCCGGCGCAGGTGCGGCCGCGTGCAGCCCTCTGCGCGCGCGGGCTGCCGCCCGTGCGGAACGGGCCTCCGCGGCCGCGTCGGCGTCCCGCTCGGCGTCGTCGTCGCGACGTGCCGTGGACACCCCCGAGAGCACCTGGTCGACGCGCTGGACACCGACCGCCCGAGCCAGACCGAGGGCGACCCACGGCAGCGCCGCGTGCGCCACGACGGCGCCCACCCGCCCGTCACCGACCGCGAGCAGCAGGGCGGGCCCGGACGCCCACGCGAGCGCTGCCCAGGCCCGGACCACGACGGACCGTGTCGCAGCACCTGCGGCCGCCCACGCGCCGACCCCTGCCAGCAGCACGCCACCGAGCACGATCACCCCGACGGCCGCTCGCAGCTCACCGCCGAGCAGCGCAGCGAGAGCGGCGAGCACCGTCAGCAAGGGGTCCGCCGGGCCGGGCGCCCCCAGGCCGCCCGCGACCCAGCCCGAGGTGGCGGCCGTCCACACGTCGCTCATGTCGGTCGTCGTCCGCGCCAGCGCCTCACCCACGAGCGGTGCGCCGGCGGCGACGGGGCCGACGAGGCGGCCCAGCGCGGTCACCGACAGGAGCGCCAGCACGCCGACGACGACGGCGAGCGTCACGCGGCGCCGGGTCGCGGCCGCGGCCAGCTCCCGCAGCTCGAGCTCGCTGGGCGCCCGGCCCGCGCGCCGCGTCTCCAGGCGCGCGAGCCGCCGGTCGCGCGTCTGACGCCACACGTCGCGCCAGGTCGCCTGCAGCGGGCGGAGGGTCCGGCGCGAGAGGACGCTCGTCACGCGGGCGCGGCGCCGCGCCCGGACGACGTCCCCGGCACGCAGCAGCACGAGCAGCGCCACCCGCAGCTCGGCGACGGCGAGCTGCGGGTGCTTCGCGGCGACCTGCCCGAGGCTGCGCACCACTGCCGCCGCCAGCGTGAGCAGGACGACGACCGGCACCAGCGGCAGCGGCGCACCCACGAGGCGCTGGTGCAGGAGCGAACGACGGCGGGCCGCGAACGACCGCGTCGGGTCGGCGGTGTCGGGCTCGCCGTCGCCGTCGAGGTCCACCTCGGCGCCGAGCACGTCCTGACCGCGGGACGACCCCCCGCGCGCGGGCCTCAGGCCGTGGTAGGCCGCCTGCGCGTGCCGGACGACCGCGTCGGGGACGACGACGACACGGTGCCCCGCGAGGCGTGCCCGGCGCGACAGGTCGAGCCCGTCACCGTACGGCCCGAGCGCCGGGTCCGTGCCGCCCAGCGTGTCCCACACGTCGCGACGCACGAGCGCACCGGCCAGGCCGACGCCGAGCACGTCGGTGCGTCCGTCGTGCTGGCCCTGGTCGAGCTCACCGGGTTCGACGTCCGTCATCCGCCGGCCCGACCGTGTCGTGCGGACGCCGACCTCGAGCAGACGCTCCGGGTCGGTCCAGGTGCGCTGCTTGCAGCCGGCGACGACCACCGAGGGCGCGTTCGACACCGTCCGCACCAGGCGTGCGAGCGCGTCGGGGGCCGGCGCGCTGTCGTCGTGGAGCAGCCACAGCCACGTCGTCGGCCGCTCGTCCCCCGCCTCGGCGAGCACCTCGAGCCCGGTCCGCACGGCCTCGCCGAACGTCCGGGCCCGCGGTGCGTGGACCGTCGACAGCCGCGGCACCGTCATCGCGACCCCTGCGAACGCCTCGTCGAGCAGCACGCCGACGTGGCCGTCCTGCGGTGCGACGTCGACGACGAGGACCCGTAGCGGGCGCCGGGTCTGGACCGCGAGCGCGCGCAGCGTCACCGCCAGGTAGTGCGTGACTCCGCGGGTCACCACGACCGCGGTCACCGGCGTCGTCACCGGTACCGCGGCGGTCGTGATGTGGTCCACGGGGGACAGCGTGTCAGTCATGCTCGCGCCATCATGCCGCCGTGGCGGCGCGACGAGCGGCAGGCCGCCCGGGCGTGGCGCGCCCCAGGCAGCACCGTCAGACCACGCGCCGCTTCAGCTTGCGCCGCTCGCGCTCGGACAGCCCGCCCCAGATGCCGAAGCGCTCGTCGTTGGCCAGCGCGTACTCGAGGCACTCGGAGCGCACGTCGCACTGGGTGCAGACCTTCTTCGCCTCACGCGTCGAGCCCCCCTTCTCCGGGAAGAACGCCTCGGGGTCGGTCTGCGCGCACAGGGCACGCTCCTGCCACCCCATGGGGCCGTCGTCGTCGGGCGTGCCGAAGATCGGCAGCACGTTCGACGGCTCGACGGGTGCGGTGGTGGCGACGTCGTTCGGGAAGCTCTCGTCGTCGAGCAGGTGCCACATACGTGCCTCCGCAGATGTCGTGCTCGGTGGTGCTCGTGCTCGCCGGGTGCCGCCAGGTGCGCCGTGGTCCGGCTGATCGCTGTCGACCCGATCGGTGCGGCGCGGAGGCCGCGACGGTGGAGCGCGTCGATGAATCAGTTGCAACGAATTACACGCGTGTCGTTCGCGCGCGTCAACCGGAGACGTGCTAGTTGCCCGAGTTGTCCGGGTGAAACTTCTGTGACGTCGGCGTGGCGTGCCCGCGAGTCTAGCCTTGGGCCCCATGGCGACCCCGAGCCCCCGCCCACCCGCCGACGTCGAGGCCCTCCTCGCGCTCCTGCAGCGGGATCCCGGCCGACCGCGGATCACCTGGTACGGCAGCGGCGGCGAGCGGGTCGAGCTGTCCGGAGCGGTCCTGGCCAACTGGGTGAGCAAGACGACGAACCTCCTCGTGGAGGAGTTCGACGCGGCCCCCGGCACCCGGGTGCTGGTCGACCTGCCGGCGCACTGGCGCTCGCTCGTGTGGGCCCTCGGTGCGTGGCGCACGGGGGCGGAGGTCGTCCCGGCCGACGCCGACGGTCGCGCCGTCGACGGTGGCGCTACGGACCTCGCCGTCACGTGGCGCCCGGACGCGCACACCGGTGCCGACGTCGTGGCGGTCGCCCTGCCGGCGCTCGCGCGCCGCTTCGAGGGCACCCTGCCCCCGTCCGCGGTCGACGCCGCGGCCGCCGTCATGACCTACGGCGACGTCGTCGGGTGGGTGCCGCCGGCCGACCCGTCGTCCGCTGCCGCTCCCGGGCTCACGCACGAGGACCTGTTCCGGGGCGCGGGAGCCGCAGCTCCCGGCGCACGGGTCCTGCGGCGCGTCGTCCGTGGTCCCGTGACGGCGGCGGAGCTGGAGGCTTGGCTCGGCCTGCTCGCCGTCGACGGGTCGGTCGTGCTGGTGCTCGAGGACGCGGACGTAGACGTCGACCGCGTCGTGTCGGACGAGCGAGCCCTGCCCCACGCGTGAGCCCAGGCCACGACGACCGTCAGCCGGAGGCCCTCGCCGACACGACGAGCCCCGTGCCGCGACCCGGGAACGCGCGCTGCAGCATGCAGAACGGCCAGGTGCCGACCTGGGTGGCGACGGCCACGAGGCCCGGACCCGGCTGCAGCAGACGGTTGCTGCGCGCCGTGCGCTCCGCGGTCGTCGCTCCTTCCTCGACCACCCGTCGCGTACGGGCGACGCTGTTGCGGACCGCCTCCGTGACGTAGCCCAGCGGAGTGCCGTAGCAGGTGACCTCGATGTCGACGAGCCCGTGCCGCGTCAACTGCTCCTCCAACGCCTCCGGGTCGTACCGACGGAAGTGGCCGACCGCCTCGTCCCACGGCCCCATGCGAGAGGAGCCCGCAGGCATGGACAGCAGGAGCATCCCCCCGGGCCGCAAGCAGGACAGCCACGACTCCAGGACGGCATGGTCGTCCTCGATGTGCTCGAGGACCTCGAACGCGCAGACGACGTCGAAGCCGCCCTCGCCGCCCAGCGACGACACGTCACCGAGGACGACGCGGGCGTCGGGCGCGACCTCCCCGACGGTCGCCGCCGCGTGCTCCCACGCGACCGGATCGGGCTCGACCGCGGTGTACTGGAACTGCGAGGCGAGCCGCGCGCCGAAGGCACCGCGGCCGCATCCGATCTCCAGCAGACGCCCTTCGCCGCCCCGGAGCCTGCGCTGGACCACGTCCCAACGGAGCCACGCGTTGGGCGCCAGCGGCGCTCCCGGACTGCTCGGCCCGCCACCAACCCTCGTCGCCATCCGGTCAGAGTAGCCGCTACCCCGCACTTCTTCGCCGCGACCACGACGACCACCGGACGACGAGAACCCGGGAGCCGGTCACGCGTCCCGCACGGATGGGACAGACTAGGCGCATGCGTGGAATCATCCTGGCCGGCGGATCCGGCACCCGACTGCACCCGATCACTCTCGGCGTCAGCAAGCAGCTCGTGCCGGTGTACGACAAGCCGATGATCTACTACCCGCTCTCAACGCTCATCCTGGCGGGCATCCGCGACGTGCTGGTGATCACCACCCCGCACGACGCCGAGCAGTTCCGGCGGCTGCTGGGCGACGGCTCCCAGTTCGGCATCTCGATCAGCTACACGGTGCAGGAGCAGCCCAACGGCCTGGCGCAGGCGTTCGTGCTGGGCGCCGACTTCGTCGGCACGGACAGCGCTGCGCTCGTGCTGGGCGACAACATCTTCTACGGTCCGGGTCTCGGCACGCAGCTGCAGCGGTTCGGGGACGTCGACGGTGGTGCCGTCTTCGCGTACCGCGTGGCGGACCCGACGGCCTACGGCGTCGTCGAGTTCGACGCCGAGGGCCGCGCGCTCTCGCTCGAGGAGAAGCCGGCCAACCCCAAGAGCAACTACGCCGTGCCGGGGCTGTACTTCTACGACAACGACGTCCTCGAGATCGCGCGCGACCTCAAGCCCTCGGCGCGCGGCGAGTACGAGATCACGGACGTCAACCGCGTCTACCTGGAGCAGGGCCGCCTGCAGGTCGGCGTCCTCCCCCGCGGCACCGCGTGGCTCGACACCGGGACGTTCGACTCGCTCGTCGAGGCGTCGGACTACGTCCGCACCATCGAGCACCGGCAGGGCCTCAAGATCGGAGCTCCGGAGGAGGTCGCGTGGCGTCGCGGGTTCCTCACCGACGACGACCTGCGCGAACGCGCCGAGAAGCTGGTCAAGTCCGGGTACGGTTCGTATCTGCTCGGGCTGCTCGACCGGGAGCGTCCCTGACCTGACGGGCGCCGGCGCCCGCGAACGGACGCACTGTGCTCGACCTGACCGCCGCACGGCGCGGCACCGCTGCCCAGGCGCCGACGCGCGCGCTCGTGCCCGTGGGACCGCGACGCCGGACCCTGCACCGCGCGAGCGCGCTGGCCCTCGGAGGGCTGGCCGGTGCGGCGGTCATCCTGCTGCGGAGCACCGGCGCGCTCGAGGGGTGGGCGGCGCTCGCTTTCGCCTTCGCGGTCGTCATCGCGCTGCCGACGTCGCGGCTCGGTGTCCGCCGACTGCTCCTGACGGCCGGTCTGGCGGTCGGAGCCGTCCCAGCGCTCTGGTGGGTCGACCTGCCCCTCGGCACGGTAGGGCGCGCGGGTGCGCTGCTTGCGTCGGTCACCGGGGCGCTCGTGGCCGTGCTCGCCTGGGAGGGGCCGGGGCGTGTCCTCGCACGGACGAGGGAGCTGGTGCTCCCCCGGTGGCGCACGGTCGACCTGCTGGTGGCGGCCACCGCCGCGACCGCCGTCGTCGCGACGCGGGGCCTGCTGGCCGTCCGCACCGGACCTGAGGCGCTCGCTCGCCTGCTGCCGGCGTGGGACTTCTCGGCCCACGCCGACATGGTGCTGATGATCCGACGGCACGGTGCCGTCGTGCCCGCGCTCGGTGCAGGTCCCACGGGCGAGCCCTGGAAGTTCGGGGACTACCCGCAGGGCTACCACGCCGTCGTCGCTACCCTCATCGAGCTGTTCCGGCCCCTCCTTGGGCCGACCGCGGACGAGGTCGTGCTCTTCCTGCACGCGCACGCGATCATCTTCGGCGCGTCCGCCGTGGTGCTGGTCGCCGGCCTGTGCGCGCTGCCCACGGCACCGCGGCGGCCGGCAGCCCTCGCGCTGGCGGCAGCCGGGGTCGCCGGCGTCTTCCTGCTCGGCCCGGGCGCGTACGCCGCGAGCGCCGGCTTCCCGAACATCGTGCTCGCGTCCGCAGCGGCCGGTGCCGCGGTCCTGCTGGCGCTGACCACGCCCAGGGTCGCCCTCCCGCTGCCGGTGGCCGCGGCCGGCGGTCTCCTCGTGTGCGTCGCCCACAGCTGGGCGCTGCTCTGCGTCGTCGCGCTCCCCGCCGTCCTGCTCATCGCCGCGCGCCGCGACCGCGCGGCGTGGCGCGGTACGCCCCGCCGCTGGGCGACCGTCGCCGTCATCGCCATGGCCACGTGCGCCGGCGTCCTGCACGCGGCTGCCACCCTGCGGGCTCTGGACGTCGCCGAGGTCCTGGTCATTCCCGGAGGCATCGCCCTCCCGCAGGCGGGGCTCGCCCTGTCACTCGTGGCCGGTGCCGTCGCCGTGTGCCTCGCGCCTGGTGGACACCGGCGCCTCCCGGCCACGGCCGCCGTCGTCGCGATCGGCGCAGGGGGTGCGGTCGCGGTCGGCGCCCTGCAGGTCCTGGCGGCAGGCGAGCTGTCCTACTACTTCTGGAAGCTCGTCCTCGGGCTCGCGCTCGTGTCCGCGGTCGTCGTCGCCGCCGGCGTCGTGCTCCGCGGAGCCCCCGTGCCGTCGGTGCGGAGCAGGCAGGAACGACTGCGCCTCGTCGGTGCGGTCACCGTCGGGAGCGTGGCGCTCCTGCAGGTCCACGACGTGCTCGGCCGCTCCACCGGCACCTTCCCCGCGGAGCCGGCCCTGGTCACCACGGCCGGGGACCTCCTCGCCGGCGCCGAGGCGGCACTCGCGACGGCGACCTCGTCGCCGGCGGTCTTCCTCCAGGCGATCCCCACCCTGCACCCGGTGAACGCCCAGCAGTGGTTCCTCGCGCTCACCGGCACGTGGACCACCGCGACCGAGGCGGACGCCGCGGTCCTGCTGGCGCCCGCGGCGCCCAGCGATCTCGCCCGGGTCGTCGACGAGCGCGGCTGGCGGGTCGTGGTCGCTCCCGGCGACGTCGCGACGGTCGTCTCCGACCTCGTCGAGGACGTGCCGGTCGTGTCCTGGTAACGAGCCATCTCGATCCCGTGGACGGGCCCGGCGTCAGCTCGGCGCGTCGACGTCAGGCGGTGCTTCCCAGCACCTCGCCCGCGGCGACCCTCCAACGCTCCTGCCAGTCACCGATGGGAGCGACGCCGGCACGTGCGAACGCGTCGTGCCCCAGCACCGAGTAGGCGGGGCGAGGGGCTGCCTGGCTGTAGTCGGCGCTCGAGGTGGGTGCCACCGCCTCCGGGTCCATCCCGGCCGAGGCGACGACCTCCTGCGCGAAACCGTGCCAGGAGGTGGAGCCCGACGACGTGCCGTGGTACGTGCCGGCCGGTGCACCTGCGGCGACCAGACGCAGCACGAGGTCCGCCAGGTCACGGGTCCACGTGGGCTGGCCGACCTGGTCCGCCACGACCTGCAGCGCACCGCGCTCGGCCATCGCGCGCGCGATCGTGCGGGGGAAGCACCGACCAGCAGCCCCGTAGAGCCACGCGGTGCGCACCACGAGGTGGTCGGGGTTCTCGGCTCGGACCGCCCACTCACCGGCGAGCTTCGTCCTTCCGTACGCGGAGCGCGGCGCGGCGAGGTCCGTCTCCCCGTAGGGCGACGTCGCGTCGCCCGGGAACACGTAGTCGGTCGAGATCTGGACGATCCGCGCGCCGGCCTCACGCGCACGGCGCGCCAGGACCTGTGGGCCGGTGGCGTTGACGGCGAACGCGTCCGACTCCCGCTCCTCGGCGAGGTCGACCGCCGTCCAGGCGGCACAGTTGACGACGACGTCCGCGCCGTCGACCGTGCGGCCGACCGCGTCGGGGTCGAGGATGTCGACCGTCTCCCGGTCGTGCGCGACCACGTCGTGCCCTGCGGACCGAGCCGCCGACACGACGTCCGTGCCGAGCATCCCAGCACTTCCCATGACCACCCAGCGCACGCTTGCTCCCTGTCATCCGACGACGGCGGCTCACCTTACCCGCCCTCACCCGCCGGTAGGGTGAGTCGTCCCGCCCACCATCGAGAAGGAGCCGACGTGCACTACCGCGAGCTGAACGTGCCCGGGGCGTGGGAGATCACGCCCCAGCAGCACGGGGACCCCCGGGGCGTGTTCCTCGAGTACTTCAAGTCCGGACCGTTCGGTGAGGCCACCGGGCACGCGTTCGACCTGCAGCAGGCCAACTGCTCGGTGTCGGCGGCCGGCGTCCTGCGCGGGATCCACTTCGCCGACGTGCCTCCGGGGCAGGCGAAGTACGTGACGTGCGCCAAGGGGGCGGTGCTCGACGTGGTCGTGGACATCCGGGTGGGGTCACCGACCTTCGGCCGGTGGGACTCGGTGCTGCTCGACGACGTCGACCGGCGCGCGATCTACCTCGGCGAGGGCCTGGGCCACGCGTTCGTCTCGCTCGAGGACGACTCCACCGTGCTGTACCTGTGCTCGTCGGGCTACGCGCCCGGCCGCGAGCACGGCATCCACCCGCTGGACGCCGAGATCGGGATCACGTGGCCGACGACGGCTCGGGACGGCAGCCCCCTGACGCTGCAGCTGTCCGACAAGGACACCGCCGCGCCGACGCTCGCCGAGGCGCGCGCCGCCGGTCTGCTCCCCGACGCGGCGGCCGTGGACGAGTACCTGCGCAGCCTGCGCGTCTGAAGCCCGGGCGGTGCGCGCCGCTCCCTCAGAGCAGCGGCCGCACCGCCCGCCAGTACCCGGCCAGGGCGCTCTGCAGAATCCCCGCACCCGGCGGCAGCGGGAGCACGGCGGGGTCGAAGCGGGTGACCCACAGCTGCACCAGGTCCCGGTCGGGTACGGCGCGCTGCTGCTGCACCCACCGCCGTCGGGAGCGGACCCATGCGGCGTGCCGCAGCACCCACCACCACCCGCGCAGCTTCTGGCGGCCCCACCCCTGGGCCGTCGCCACCACCAGCATGGCGAGCTCGAACGCCAGCAGCGGCAGGGCGAGCAGCGCGAGCGTGCGGGCGCCGTAGGTGGTGAGGACGAACAGCAGGCGGTTGCGCTCGAGCAGGTACATCTTCGACGCGTGCCGACCGAAGGCGTAGTAGTGGACGACGACGGCGTCCGGCACGTACCGCACGCGCATCCCGGCCTGCCACGTGCGCCAGCTCAGCTCGAGGTCTTCCTGGTACGCGAAGAACTCCTCCGGGAAGCCGCGCAGCAGGTGCCACACCTCGCGACGCAGCACGAGCCCCGCGCCGCTGGCCGAGGCGACGTCGCCCGGCTCGGAGTGCGACGTCGCCGGCTCCCCCAGCCCACCGGCCCAGCTCAGCCCGAGGACGTGCAGCGGGTTGCCCGCCGAGTTCATGGTCTGCGGGTCGTCCGCGAGCCGCACGTCACCGGACGCGATGCCGACGGCGGGGTCCGCCGCGACGGCGACGAGGCGGGCCAGGGCGTCCGGGGCGACGATGGCGTCGCTGTTGACCAGAGCCACGTACGGGGACCGACCCTCGGCCAGCCCGCGGTTGACGCCGCCCGTGAACCCGAGGTTGCGCCCGGGGCGCAGCAGCGTCGCGCCGGTCCGCGCGCACAGCTCGTCGAGGTCGCCGCGGGTGGTCCCGTTGTCCACGAGCGTCAGGTGGGCCCGCACCCCAGCCGACGCCACGACGGCCGACATCGCCTCGTCGAGGTACGGCTCGTCGCCGTACGCGAGCATCACGACGTCGACGTCCCGGTCCACGCCGGGGCCAGGCTCGGTGGTCTCAGACATGGTCGACCTCCGTGGCGGCGGCGACACGCAGCCGGGCGAGCAGTGGGACAGCCAGCGCCAGCAGCGCGACGGCCGAACCGACGACGAGCGCGACGGCCGCGACGGTCGTGACGGGGCCTGGGACGACAGCGGTCAGCACGAGCGCGACCAGGCCGACGCCCCAGCCCGTCCCGACGGCGCGGTCCCCGGAGAGGGCCAGCAGCGCCTGGGCCGCGACCTGCGCGAGCATGAACAGGCCGCCGGACAGCGCGATGAGGGTCACGGCACCGCGACCGACGCTCGCGACGCTGAAGGCGTCCCCGAACAGCAGTGGGACGAGCGCGTCGCCCCACGCCCAGACAGCCAGCGTCCCGGCTGCAGCCAGCCCTGCCGTCACGGCCGTGACCAGGCCGAGCCGTCGTCGGAAGCCGGCGAGGTCACCGGCGCCGCGCAGCGCCGCCAGCCCCGGCAGGAGCACCGCCTGGACCGCGGCGAACATGAAGACCGGGACGCGCGCGACCGTGAGGGCCGCGGTGAACTGTGCCGTGAGCACCTGCTCGTGCGGCGCGGCACGCAGCTGCACGATGATGGGGCCGACGTTGGCAAGGAGCTGCGACGCGAGCGAAGCCAGCACGAGTGCGACGACCGCGCGGCGCAGCCCGACGGCGTCCGTCGCCTCCCCGGGCGCAACGAGACCCGCGCGACGGGTCGTCACGAGCACCGACAGGAGCGGAGCCAGCACGAGCACGAGCGCGTAGGCGCCCACCTCGCGGACGCCGAGCACGGCGAGGAGCCCCGCCCCGCCGACGCGCAGCACGCCGTCGACGGCCAGCTGCGCACCGTACGCGGGATACCGGCTGTTCCCCGCGAGAAGACCTCGCGCTGCGTACGCGACCGCCATCCCCGCGAGCCCGCCGACCAGCAGCGGCACGAGGACGGCGTGACCGTGGAACAGCCGCGCCTCCAACGCGGGCCAGGCGACGAGGCACACCACCGCCACGCCCGCCAGGAGAGCGCCGCCCGTCGCGAGCACCGCCCGCACGGCCGGACCGTTCCCGCGTCGCCGCGCCCTGAGGGACGCCGTCGTGCGCCCGAGCTCCTGCTCGAGCGGGAGGAACAAGCCGATGCCGACCGCATTGAGCAGGGTCCACAGCACGGACAGCGGGGCGAACAACGCGACCCCGAGCGCCCGTCCCGATACGGTCAGGTACGCGTACGACGCCAGGCCGTAGACGCCCAGCCCGACGGCGACGGAGAGGAATCCCCAACGGTCGCCGAGGCCACGGGACGAGGCTTCGGCGGGGGCCGTCACAGGTTCCGGCCGTCCGTGTCGGGGGCTGCGGGCGTCTCGGACGCGCTGCCGCCCTCCACGGCGCTCTCCAGCCGCTCGACGCGCAGGCGCAGCAGCGCTACCTCCTCGGCGAGCGTCTGGTTCTCGAGCTCGAGCTCGCTGACCTCGGCGCTGATCTGCACGCAGACGACGAGGAGCACGAGCAGCCCGAGGAAGAACACGAGGTTGACCGGCGTGGTGATCCCCACCAGGGCGGAGAGCCACTCCGTGACGGCAGGGAACACCGCTGCGACGAGCACGAGGAGCGCGACGACGATCCACAGGCTCGCGTACTTCTCGCGCAGCCGTCGGCGGCGCAGGAGCTCGAACATGAAGACCAGCGTGACGAGCGCCCCGAGAAGCGCGAAGAGGTGCCCGTTCATCAGACCGCCACCTCCTGCGGGACGACCGTCTCACGGCGGCGCATGAGGGACATCAGCAGCGCGAGGCACGCCCGTGCCAGGTAGATCGACGCCTTCACCGGGCTCTGCGACGGTCGTCCCGCCGAGCGCTCGCGCATGGCGACGCCGATCTGCTCGATCTGCAACCCGCAGCGGGCCGCGATCACGAGGGACTCGACGGTGTCGCCCAGGTACTCCGCGGGGTAGTGGCGGGCGAACAGCGCCACGGCCCGCGGGCCGGCGGCGCGGAATCCGGAGGTCGTGTCGGTGAGGCGCGTCGAGGCCACCCTGCTGAGCACGGCCGCGAGGACGCGCATCGCCCACCGCCGCGGACCGCGGGCCACGTACTGCCCCGTCCCGGCGAAGCGGGCACCGATCACGACGTCGGCGTGCGCGAGCCGCTCGACGATGCGCGGGACGTCACGCGGGTCGTGCTGACCGTCGGCGTCGACCTGGACCACGGCGTCGTAGCCGGACTCGAGCGCGTACCGGAAGCCCGCCCGCATCGCACCGCCGACGCCGAGGTTGAAGGGCAGCTCAAGCACGTCCACCCCGTGCGCCCGTGCGACTGCGGCGGTGCCGTCGAGCGACCCGTCGTCGACCACGAGCACCCCGACCCCGGGCAGGTGCTCGCGGATCTCCGCCAGCACTCCGGGGAGCGACTCACTCTCGTTCCAGGCCGGCAGGACCACCAGCACACGACTCACAGGGGGGACGGACACGGCGGAAAGACTACCGTCCGGGAGGGCGCCGCCGGACGGACGCGGCGCCACCGTGACAGCCCCGGCGCGACGGCGGCACGCCTACACTGTCCGCGTCGCCGGCCCGGCGGCGGAACCGTAACCGGAGGCCAGCGCCGATGTCCCGCACGCCCGTTGCCCACGACGACGACGCGGGCACGCGGAGCGGTCATCACCGACGCACCGCCGCCCGCTGGACGGCCGTCGGAGCCCTCGTCGTCGCGCTCGGGATGTGCTGGTCACTGGGCACACCGCTGATGTCCTCCCCGGACGAGCCCAGTCACGTGGTGCGCGCCGCGGGCGTCGTCCGCGGTCAGGTGACGCTTCCTGACGCGGAGCCCGACCCCGGTGCCGGCGCCGAGCCTGGCGTCGCCGGCGTCGTCCTGCTCCCGGCGGACTACGCGGCGTCCGTGCTCCTGCCCAACTGCTTCGCCTTCCAGCCCGACGTCCCCGCTGCCTGCCAGCAGGACCTGCCGGAGTCCGGTGACGCGATCGAGACGCGCACGTACGCCGCGCAGTACCCGCCCCTGTACTACGCGCTCGTGGGGTGGCCGTCGCTGTTCCTCCCCGCCGAGGCCGGGATCATGGCCATGCGCCTGGTCAGCGCCCTGGTCAGTGGCCTGCTGCTGACCTGGGGGCTGTTCCGCCTGACCCGCGTGACGGGCAACCGCGCGGGTCCGTGGGGCGCCGCCATCGCCCTGACCCCGATGTGCTTCTTCCTCGGGGCGACCGTGAACCCGGCCGGTCTGGAGATCGCCGCCGCGTTCGCCTTCTGGTGCGCCTGCCTCGGGATCGTGCTGAGCCGCGGCCCCGTGACGACGGGAGCCCTGACACAGGCGGTCGTCACCGGGGCCCTGCTGGTGAACTCGCGGTCGTCCGCGCCGCTGTGGGCCCTGGCGGTCGTCGTCGTGGCGCTCGTCGCCGCGCCGCGCGGCCGGTGGCGGGAGGTCGTGCGCCACCCCCGGTTCCGGTGGTTCGTCGCGGCGACCCTCGCCGCGTGCGCAGCGGCCGTGGCGTGGCTGGTGACGCACCCGTCCGTCGTCACGACGCGGGACCAGTACCCCGGTTTCGCCGATCCCCGCACGACCGTCCTGTCGGTCGTCGGCAAGACGTCCGAGTACCTGCTCAACATGATCGGTGACTACGGGTGGCTGGACGCGCCCTCACCGCCGGCCACGTTCATCGCGTGGTACGCGATGCTCGGGGCGGTCCTGCTGGTGGCGTTCAGCGCGGCGCGCGCGCCCCGGCTGCGACGCGCCCTGCTGCTCCTGGTCGTCGGCACGGCGGCCGCCCCGCTCGTGCTGCAGGTGCCGACGGCCGCCGACACCGGGCTGATCTGGCAGGGACGATACGCGCTGCCCCTCGCCGTGGGCGTCCCGCTGCTGGCCGCCCTGGTCGCGGACGGCACCGGCACCCCGGAGCGCGACCTCCTCCGCCGTCTGGCGCGCGGCACGCTGCCCGTGGTCCTCGTCGGCCACGTCGCCGCGTTCTACTGGGCGTCACGCCGGTACGCCGAGGGGCTCGCCGGAGAGGTCCTCACGCTCGAGCCGCGGTGGTCGTCCCCGATCGGCTTCCTCACGGGAACACTCGCGTACGCGGTCCTCGCGGCGGTGCTGGCCTGGCTCGCGTGGCGCTGGTTCCGTCCGGGCGACACCCCGGCCCTGTCCGCCGTGCAGCCCGCGACGGGTCCCGACCGGACGGCTCCCGGTGCACCGGGCGAGGCGGAGCCGGCCTCGGCGTCCGGGCCGCTCAGGGCCTGACGGCGCGACGCCGCAACGCGGCGTCGTAGGCCTCGACGTGCGCCGCGGCAGCGGCCTGCCACGTGAAGCGTGCCGCCCGGTGGACGGCGTCGGCGGCCAGGGCACAACGACGAGCCGTGTCGTCGAGCAGCGCGCGCAGCCCGGTGGCGATCGAGTTCTCGTCCGTCCCGCAGTAGGCCACCGCGTCACCACCGACCTCGGGCAGCGAGAGCTCGCGCGTCGTGAGGACCGCCGCGCCGCACGCCATGGCTTCGAGGACCGGAAGCCCGAAGCCCTCACCCAGGCTCGGGTACGCCAGCACCTGCGCGCCGGACAGGAAGCCCGGGAGGTCCTCCAGCGGCAGGTAGCCCGGGAGCCTGACCCGCAGGTGGGGGTGCTCGGCGAGGACCGCCGCGACCGTGGGCTCGACCTGGTCGTCCCATCCCCGTCCGCCCGCGAGGACCAGCGCCGGCGGTTCCGCGAGGTCGGTGACCGCCCGCCCCCACGCCCGCACGAGCGCCGGGACGTTCTTGCGCGGCTCGAGCGTCCCGAGGAACCCGACGTAGGGTCGCCCGCCCAGGTCGAGCGAGGCAGCGACACGAGCGCGGTCGCCCTCGTCGACCGGGTGGAACAGCGACGTGTCGACACCGTGGTACGCGACGTGGAACATCTCGGGAGCACCCCCGGCGTGGCGTACGACCTCGCTGGCGGTCGCGCGCGACGGCACGACGAGCGCCGCGGCGTGCGTGATGGCGTGACGTGTCGCTCGCCGGAAGAAGCCGCCCTTGAGGCGCGAGTGCAGCTCGGGGTGCGAGAAGAACGTCGCGTCGTGGAGCGTCACGACGACCGGCACCCCGGGGACACGCGGCATCGTGTAGTGCGGGCTGTGCAGCAGGTCCACCGCGAGGCCCCGGGCCAAGCGGGGCAGGCCGACCTGCTCCCAGGCGAGTCGAGCAGGCCGCCGCACGATCCGTGGCGGCGCGGCGACGACCTCGGCAGACGGCACGAGCTCGGACGTGCGAGCGGCGTCACGGGCCTGGCACACGACGGCGAGCTCCACGCCCTGCGCCACCAGGGCCGGCAGCAGCGCGTCGACGTACCGCCCGACGCCGCCACGGTCTTCGGGAACTGCTGTCGCGTCGAGGAGGATCCGCACCCGGACACCCTAGGGCGTCCGCCGTGGCGCAGCCGCCGGCGGAGCGACGCGCACGTCCCGACGCCGCGCGGCGGTGCCGCGCAGGGTCAGAGGGCCTCGCCGTGAGACGGCACGCCCGTGCCCGCGGCGGCGCGGCGCCTCGACGCCGCGCGGCGGGCGAGCAGCGCACCGAGGCCGGCGAGCGCGAGGTCCCCGACGGTCTGCAGGACGCGGGACGACAGGACCACGAGCAGGACCTGCCCGGACGCGAGCGACCCGCCCAGCATCGCCGCGAGCACCACCTCCCGGGCGCCGAGACCGGCGGGGGTCACCACGACGAGGAAGCCCACGACCCACGCGAGGGCGTACGCCCCGACGCACAGCAGGAAGGACCCGACGGTGAGCGGGAGTCCGAGGGCGGTCGCGATGACGCCGACCTGGCACCCGATCGCCAGCCAGCCCACGATCGCCCACGCGACGGCGCGGAGCGTCCCGCTCGTGGTGAGCGGCTCCTCGGGCACCGGCTGGCGCAGCACGCGCATGCCCAGCGCCAGGCACCTGTTCAGGACGGGCGGGACGAGCAAGAGGACCATGACCGGTGCGGCCCACCACAGCCAGCGCAGGTCCAGACCCCTGGCACCGACCGTCGCGACCGTGAGCACGCCCAGCGCCAGACCGGTGACCACGGAGACGAGCACGGACACACCCATGGCGGTGACCGACCGGCGGCGCGGGATCCGGTGCACCGCTCCCATCTCCCCCGCCGCGACGACGTTCCAGACCCCGCCGGGCACGTACTTGCCGAGCTGGCTGACGCCGAAGATCACCAGCGCGTCCGTGCGCGGCAGCGGTGAGCCCAGGTCGGCGAGGACCGTGCGCCAGGAGGCCCCCGTGCACACGAGGAAGACGGCCCCCAGCGCCGCGGCCAGGAGCACGGCCCCGGCCGAGAGGCTGTCGAGCGCCTCGAGCAGCGTCTCGCGCTCGACGACGACGGCGACCACCGCGGCCCCGACCGCGACCACGACGAACCCCGTCCGGACGGCGGGGTTGCGCAGCAGCGCGAGCAGCCGACCCATCAGCGTGCCCGCAGCCGCTCGTCGAGCGGCGCGACGACCGACTCGGGACGGAAGTGGGCGTCCGCCCAGGCCCGGGACGCGGACCTGCGACGGGCGAGCTCCGCCGGATCGCTCGCGAGCTGCCGCAGCGCCTCTGCGAGGGCCGCCGCGTCACCGGGCGGGACGAGGACCGCCGCAGAGCCGAAAGCCCGGCGCTGGGGTGCGGTGTCACCGGTCACGACGACGCACCCCGCGGCCGCACCCTGGAAAGCCTTGTTGGGCACCACGAGCCGGGCCTTCTCGCCGTCCCCGAAGATGCCGAGGCACACGTCGTGCTCCGCGACGAGGGCGGGGAGGTCGTCCGGTTGGACCCAGGGCAGCCGGCGGATCCTTGGCACGTCGGCGAGCAGCCTGTCGACCAGCTCGCCGTCCTGCCCCTGGCCGACGATCGTCGCGTCCACGGCACCGTCGAGCGCCCGCAGCGCCTCGGCCACCACGCCGGCGCCCTGCAGCGGGGTCATGACGCCGTAGAAGACGACGCGCAGCCGGCCACCGCCGTCCGGCTCCGCAGCCTCGTTGCGACGCGCGCCGAACCACCGGTCGTCCGCCCCGACCGCGACCACCACGGTACGTCGGCGAGCGTCCGGGTCGAGCGCCTGTGCGTGCTCCTCGGTGTCGACCACCACGACGTCGGCCCGTGCGAGCGCGAAGCGGTCGAGCGCACGCAGGAGCCGCTGCTTGACCCGCCCCTGCTCGCCGCGGTCGCGAGCCGTGCCCGCACCGGAGATGAGGTAGTCCAGGACCACCGGACACCTCGGGGACAGTGCGCGCACCAGCGCGACGTCGAAGTGCCCCATGTGGCCCACCACGACGGCGTCCGGCGCCGGGCCCCGACGCGCGGAGACCAGACGCGGCCCCAGGCGGGACCAAGCGCGCACCAACGCCCACCCGAAGGCGGGCAGCCGAGAGGGGCGCCGCAGGACCTCGACGCGTCGCCGGGTGTCGAACCGCAGCGGCTCGACCACCTCCTGGACGGTCCAGCCGCGCCGCGCCAGCCCTTCGAGGAGCACGCGGATCCTCGGGTGCGCACCGCTGTCGTACGTGCCCGCCGCACGGAGCACCGGGCCGGCGCCTTCGTGGTCCGGGCCGCTCCGCGGCCGACGGACACCCTCGGTGCGGGTCACGCGGCCCCGTCGGACGACGCGGCGACCTGCACCGGCTCCGTCGACCAGCTCTCCCAGTCAGGACCGTTCTCGAGCTCCCGGCGGTACTGGAGCTCCTTGATCCGCTCGAGCTGCTCCTCGAGGAGGATGCGGTTCGTGCGCTGAAGCTCCGACAGCACGCCGAGGGCGAGCGACAGGAGCGCCGCGACCGCCATGATCGCCCCGAAGATGAGCGACTGGACGTTGCCGGCGGCCTCGTCGTTGACGATCCACAGCACCAGGAACCGGATCATCGGCACGAAGGCGAGCACCCCGAAGACGGCAGCGAGTGTCACGAAGACTGCCTGGGGCTTGAACATGAGGTAGCTCCGCACGATCGCCGCGGCGGACTTCCGCATGTGCTGGAACATGCTCGTGAACAGCCGTGACTCCCGCGTCTTCGCGTTGGTCGTCACCGGCACGCTGACGATCTTCAGGCGCTTGTGCCCCGCCTGGATGATCGTCTCCATGCAGTAGCTGAACTCCGTGACGACGTTCAGCCGCAGCAGCGCCGGACGCGAGTACGCGCGGAAGCCGCTCGCCGCGTCGGGCAGGTCGGTGTCGGCGGCACCGTTGACCACCGCGCTGCCGAGGCGCTGCATCATCTTCTTGAACGGCGAGAAGTGGGCGATCGTCGCGGTCTGTCGGTCCGCGATGACGATGTCCGCCTCACCGGAGACGATCGGCGCGATGAGGTCCGGGATCCGGTCCTGCGGGTACTGGTTGTCGCCGTCGGTGTTGACCACGACGTCCGCGCCGTGGGCGAGCGCGTAGTGCACGCCGTCCTTGAACGACCGTGCCAGGCCCATGTTCCGGGTGTGCCGCACGAAGTGCCGCACACCGTGCTCCCGGGCCACCTCGACGGTCCGGTCGGTCGAGCCGTCGTCGATGACCAGGATCTCCAGCTCGACGCCGTCGATGTGCCGAGGGATCGACGCCAGCACGGCGGGGAGCGTCGTCTCCTCGTTGAGGCACGGGATCTGAATGAAGACCTTCACGTCACGTCCTGGTGGTGGTGGACCGGAATCGGGGCAAGTCTACCGAGGCCTGACGCCACCCGGACACGTGACCAGGAAGGCGCCCCTCGGGATGGTCCCGACTGCTAAAGTTTCGGCGCCCAGTGGTCGAACATCCGATGAATCACTGGCACACGGATCGATGCGGCCACGACGCCGAGACGGCCGCAACAGACGGTCCGCGGACGCGCAGCCGGCAGGACAGGTGGGAAGCAGCAGTGAAGAGGTACAACTTCTACGGATTTCTGACCGTAGAGCTGAACACCCGCCACCGCGGTTATCGGCGATATTTCGACAATGAGTACCTGCGCATCGCGCAGGGCGACCCGGCAGCGGCGACCGCCGCCACGATCCGGGTCCACGTCGTCGACGACCTCCCGGACGCACGGCCCGGCGACATCGTCCGGCACACGCGGTACAAGCGGCTGTTCACGTACCGGACGCTCGTTCGCGGCCTGGAGACCGACCAGGTCGACATCTACTTCGGTCGGCACTGGGTCGACCGCGTCTACATGAACGCGATTGGCGTGTTCCTCCAGGCCCAGGTGCTCGAACCCGTCATGTACTACAAGTTGCTGCACAGCGGCGTCCTGTTCATGCACGCGGCGGGCGTCACCAAGGACGGCGAGGCGATCGCCCTGCCCGCCTACGGCGGCACGGGCAAGACCACGCTGAGCATCGCGCTGCTCGCGCAGGGGTTCCGGTTCCTGGGCGACGACCTGCTGTTCGTCGACACGACGTCGGGCATCGTCCACCCGTACCCGCGGCCGCTCCACATCTTCACGTACAACGTCCGCAGCCTGGTCGGCGCGCGCATCCCGCTGCGCTACCGCGCGGCGGTGTACGGGAAGAACGCCATCCGGTTCGTCCTCGAGCGCGTGCTGCGGACCGAGTTCCTCATCTCGACGCGCATCCACGCGGACGAGATCTTCCCCGGTGACGTCTTCGGCAGCGCCGCGCCGGTCGGGGGCATCGGCTTCCTCCGGAAGGACGGCCCGGCCACCACGACGGTCGACGTCGGCGACGACAACGCCCGCGAGCTCGCCGCGGAGGTGGCACGGTCGGCCGACCTCAACGACTCGATGCGCGACCTCGTGTCGGGCGACGCGACGTTCGACGAGAGGTTCACCCGCCTCGAGCTCGACGTCATCGAGTCCCTGCTGCGTCGCGCCGGCCGGCTGACGTACGTCAACACGCGGGCGCTCACCGACGCCGACCGCGCGCGGTTCGCCGATCTGGTCCATGGACAGGGCTGAGCCGCGGCGGGGACCATCCGTCCTGGTCCTGGCGTCCACGTTCCCCACCCACGCCCAGGACCCTGTCCCGGCGTTCGTGCACGACCAGGTGGTCGCCCTCTCCGAGGAGTACCCCGAGCTCGTGATCCGCGTGGTGGCTCCGCACGACCGGCGCTCCGCGACCCAGGACCGGACGCGGCACGCAGGCTTCGAGGAGATCCGCTTCCACTACTTCTGGCCCCGGTCGGGCGAGGTGCTCGCCGGACGCGGCATCATGCCCGCGCTGCAACGGAACCCGTGGCTGTACGTCGCGGTCCCGTTCCTCTTCCTCGGCGAGTTCGTGACAGCGCTGCGCGAGGCGCGACGGACGCGCCCTGTCGTCGTCTACGCACACTGGTTCACACCGCAGGCCATCGTCGCGTCGTGGGTCTCGAGGCTGACGGGGATCCCCTTCGTCTTCACCACGCACGCCTCCGACGTCGACGTCTGGCACCGGCTGCCGGTCCTGGGACGCCTCGTCGTGCGTTCGACCCTGCGGCGGGCCGCCGCAGCGTCCGCGGTCTCCTCGCAGACGCTCGCGCGACTGCGACGGTTCGACGAGGACGACACCTGCGGCGTGCCGATCCACATCATCCCGATGGGCACCAACCTGCCCGCGCGGGTGCACGACGGGACGATCCGCGAGCGTGCGCGCGCACGGATCCAGGCGGCTCCGGACGAGCAGGTGCTGCTGTTCGTCGGGCGTCTCGTCGAGAAGAAGGGCCTGCCCTACCTGCTCGACGCGCTCGCCGCCGTCCGCGACGACCTGGGCACCTGGCGGCTCGTCGTCGTGGGCGACGGACCGCTGCTCGACGAGCTCGTCGCGCTGGCCGACGCTCTCGGCCTCGCTGACCGCGTCACGTTCGCCGGCTACGCCACGGGCGAGGACAAGGAGGCGTGGTACCGAGCGGCCGACACTCTCGTCGTCCCGTCGGTCGTCGCTTCGAACGGCGACATGGAGGGCCTGCCGGTCGTCCTCCTCGAAGGCCTCTCCTACGGCCTGCCGTGCATCGCGACCCGCCAGAGCGGCGCCGACGACATCCTGCAGGACGGCCGCACGGGGCTGCTCGTGGAGCAGCGCGACGCTGCCGGGCTCGCAGCCGCGCTCGTGCGGCTGACCGCGATGCCTCCCGAGCAGCGCGAGCAGCTCGCGCTCCGAGGGCTCGAGCTGTCGCACGAGTTCTCGTGGGAGCGGCTCGCGAAGCGGCACTACGAGGCGCTCGTGGCCCCGTTCATCACACGCACGGACGCAGGGCTGTGAGCCGTCGGCGGATGACGTCGCGCACCTGGATCCAGATCGGCTTCAGTGCCGTCGTCGTGGTCGCGGTGGCCGTCTACCTCGTCCGGATCGACTGGGCCCAGCTGGAGGGGCTGCACCTCTCCGCCGCCCCCCTGGCCGCCGCGACGGTGCTCGCGCTCGGGTTCCGGTACTGGGGCGCGCTGGTCTGGCTGCACCTGCTGAGACGCCTGGGCGCGCGCGACGTGCACCGGTCGGCACGCGAGCTCTCGTACGTCTACGCCAAGGCGTGGCTGGGTCGGTACGTGCTGGGCGCCGGCACCTGGATCGTCGGCAAGGTCTACTTCGCGGCTCAGCACGGCGTGAGCCGGTCGAAGCTCGCCGTGAGCGGCACCCTCGAGGCCGCGCTGCAGCTCATCTCGACGCTGCTGGTCGGCCTCGCGCTGCTGGCCCTGGACCCGCGCCTCGACGCGTTGGGGGGCCGTGCGACGGTGCTGTCCGCCGTCGCCGCCGGCGTGTGCCTCCTGGCGCTGGCACCTCCCGTTCTGCGTCGCCTGCTGGACCTCGCCTATCGCCTCGCCCGCCGGCGGCTGCCCGCTGAGGACCGCCCAACCTGGTCGCTGGTCCTCAGCGGGGGCGGACTGTACGTGCTCGGCACGCTGCTGACCGGCGCCTCGTACTACCTGCTGGCCCGCGCGGTGTACTCCGACCTGCCGTGGAGCGACCTGGCGTACGTCGTGGGCGCCGCCAGCATCGCGTCCGCCGTGAGCATGCTGGCCGTCTTCGCGCCAGGAGGGCTGGGCGTCCGCGAAGGTGTGCAGGCTCTGTTCCTCAGCGCGCTCATGCCGCTCGAGGCCGCCGTCGTCGTGACGGTACTGACGCGGTTGTGGAGCGTGGCCGTGGACGTCCTCTTCCTGGCCTGCGCCGCAGCGCTGCGCCCGCGGGGCGGCGCGCCGCGCACGGTCCCCGCGTCCTCGGGCACCACGGGAGACGGTTCGTGACCGCCCCGACGCCCGGGGCGGTGGCTGCCGGGGCGGCGCGTCGGCTGCGGGCAACGGTCGACCGCGTGCCGGCCGCCCCCGCCGTCCTGTGGGCCGTGACCTCCGCTCTGCTCGCGGTCGCGACGGTGCGCGCACGCCACGACCTCAACAACATCGACGGCATCTCGTACATCTCGATCGCGCGGCAGTACGCGTCGGGGCTCTTCGGCTCCGCCGTGAACGCGTACTGGTCGCCGTTGATCAGCTGGCTGGCGGCGCCCTTGATCGCACTCGGCGTCGACGGCGTCGTCGCGATCGTCGCCGTCTCCGCCGTGGGCGCCTCCCTGGGCCTCGCGGCCGGCGGCGCGCTGGTGTGGTGGGCGACGCACGGCCGCAGCGTGCCTACCCTGCTGTTCATGGCGACCGCCGCGGTCTTCTACCTCGCCAACGTCCGGTCGCTCACGCCCGACGTCCTCGTCGTGAGCTGGACGACCCTGTTCGCCCTCGTCCTCGCGCGCTTCGACGAGTCCCTCGCGACGGGTCGCCACGTCCGACGGCACGCCGTGCTGCTCGGCGCCACGTGCACGCTCGGGTACGTCACCAAGCTCTTCCTCGTGCCCGTCGTCGTCGTCGTGCTCGCGGCCTGGCTCGTGCTGCGGCTGCGTGACCGCACGGCACGACGCCAGGTGGCCGCTGCGGCCGGCCTGGCGGTGCTCGTCGCCGGCCTGCTCGCGGCACCCTGGGCCGCCGTCCTGTCGTGGAAGTACGGCGAGGCCACGATCGGCTCGTCCTTCGCCGTCAACATGAGCGCGAAGGTCGACCCGACCGGCGGCGCGGCCGCGCGCGAGCCGGTGCTGTGGGCGCCACCGAACGAGCACGCGATCTCGTTCGGCGAGGACCGGACGTTCCAGGTACGGACCGGCGGCGGGTCGGACGGCGGCGGGCAGGAGACGCAGCAGCTGACGGTGCGCGACCGCCTCACCTACTACGTCGAGCAGCGGCTGCTGGCCTTCCCGTACTACCTCGAACGGATCCGCAGCTTCGCTCCCTGGACCGTCCCGGTGCTGGCGCTCGCCACCGCGGCGCTCGTGCTCTCGCGAGCGGGCGAGGCACGGCTGCGCCGGACGACCCTCGCGCTCGTCCTCACCGGCTGGGTGTACTTCCTCGGCTACGCCGGCGTCACCACCGCCGCGACGCAGGGCGGGAACGCCCGCTACTACTGGCCCCTGCTCACCCTGTCCTCCCTGGCGGCGTACAGCGCGCTGCCTGCCCTATGGCAGCGGTTCGTGGCCGGCCGCGGCCTCGTCGTCCGCACCGCCGCCGCGATACTCGCCCTGCTCATCCCGCTGACGGCGGCGTGGGAGCACGGGGCCGGGGTGCGTGCGCCGTTCAGCGTCGGCGGCAAGGCCCGCGGTGTCACCCACGCCCTGGCCGCGTCGCAGCCCCCCGACATCGCGCGCCTCGCCGGTGAGATGCGTCCGTTCGTGCCGGCGGGCTCCGCGATCCTCGGGAGCAACTACCGGGCGACACTTCGGCTGGCCTACTACCTCGACGCCCGCGTCTTCGGCCGGGCCGACCAGGGGTACGACCTCACGGACCCGTCCTTCCGGCAGCAGGTCCGCGATGCAGGGATCCGGTACCACCTGCAGTTCACACCTGTGGCGGGTGCCGATCCCGACCTCACGGCGCTCGGTACGCCGCTCGCGACGTTCACGGCGCTGACGACCTGCTCCGACGTCGCCGGCGCCCCGATCGAGCAGTGCCGCGTCTCGGTGCGCGAGGTTCGTCCGTGAGGTCGGGCGGCACCCCTGATCGATCCGTACGACCGCTCGTCGGCGTGATCCGTTCCGTGCGCCGCTCCGGTGGACGGGCCGTGGAGCGAGCCGTCCGTGCCCTGCAGGACCCCGCGTCGCGTGGCGTCACGCTCGTCACGGCCGCCGCCTGGTGCGGGCTCGCCCTGTTCGTCGTCGTCGGTGTCGGCTCCGCGCTGCTCGGCCGGACGGTGTTCGCCGCGACCGACATGCTGGGCGCGTACGCGCCGTGGGACGGCGTCCTGGCCGACACCCCCGCACGGAACCCGTGGCCCGCCGACACCGTCGACTCCGTCATCCCGCGGCTGCTGCTGCTCAAGCACGCGCTGCTCGAGGGCGACATGCCGTGGTGGAACCCGTACGTCGCGGGGGGCAGCCCGTTGGGGTCGCTGCCCGACTCCTCCATGTTCTCGCCACTGACGCTCCCCTGGCTCCTCGTGCCGGACGTGTACGCGCCCGGCCTGGTGAAGCTCCTCGAGATCGCCGTCGGCGTGGGCGGGATGGTGCTGCTGCTCCGGCGGCTCGGCCTCGGGCCGGCCTCGTGGGCCGTCGGCAGCCTCGCCTTCCTGTCGAGCGGGTTCATGATCGCCTGGACCGGTTGGCCGCAGACGCGTGTCGCCGTGCTCCTGCCGCTGCTGCTGTGGGCCGTCGACCGTGCTGTCGAGCACCGCCGGTGGCGCGACGCGCTGCCCCTGGGCGCCGTGATCGCCGCGATGCTGCTCGGCGGGTTTCCCGCGGTGCTGCTGCACGGGGCGTACGCGTCGCTCGTCCTGGTGGTCGTGCGCCTGTGGCACGCCCGGGCGGCGCTGCGCGAGTGGCTGCGGTCGGTTGCTGTGGCGACGAGCGGCGCACTGCTCGGAGCCGCCCTGTCGGCGTGGCAGCTGATCCCCTTCGCCCTCAACACGACCAGCGCCGTCAGCCTGGACCGCCGCCTGCAGTCCCCGGAGATGCACCTCGACTGGTCGGCGCTCGCGACGACCTTCGCCCCCGACGTCCTCGGGGCTGTCGACGACCCGCTGTGGGGCGGCTCGCGCAACCCGGTCGAGCGGCTGTCGTACGTCGGCGCCGTGACGCTGGTGCTCGTCGTCCTCGCCCTCGCCGTCCGCTCCCGCCGGGCGCTCTCGTGGCCGCTCGTCACGGCGGCGACGGGCGGTGCCGCCTGCGTGGCCGTCGTCTACTCCGGACTGGCGCTGGGCCTCGTGCAACGGCTGCCCGGCTTCGACGTCAACTACGTCGGCCGCGTGCGAGGGCTCCTGGGACTGGTCGCGGCCGTGTGCGCCGCCTACGGGATGGAACGCCTCGTCCGGTCGGTCCGGGCACGCTCGACCGACGTGCCGCAGGCGGACGCCCGCTCGGACGACCACGAGACCGTCCCCCGGCCCACCCGTCGCCCCGTCCCCGCCACCGCGTGGGTACTCGGCGGTGCCGCCGCCGTGGCCCTGGCGGTCGCGGTCGTGCGTGCGCTGCGGGCTGCACCGCACGAGCAGGTCGGCGCTGCGTGGACGGGTCTCGTCGTCGGTGTCGTCCTTCTCGCCGTCGCCGTGACGCTGCTGCTCGTCGCGCTGCGCACCTCCCGTCGGTCCTGGGCTGTCGCGGCCGCGGTGTGCCTGCCCCTGCTCATGGCCGTGCAGGCGGGCCAGGTCGCTCACGCGTGGTGGCCCCGATCGCCCGTGAGCACCTTCTACCCCGAGACGCCGACGCACGAGGTCCTGCGCGACCGGCTCGGGAGCGACCGCTTCACCAGCACGGGACTGACGATGCTGCCGGGGAGCAGCACCGCGTACGGGCTGCGGTCCGCGACGGGGCACGCGTTCCACACGGAGGAGTGGCGCGCGCTCCTGGAGTCGGCAGACCCCGACGCCATGCGCAGCGACACCTACTCCACGATGACCTCGGAGGCCCTGGGCTCCCCCGCCCTCGACCGTCTCGCCGCGCGCTACGCCGTGGTGGAGCCCGGGGCGGAGCTGCTCGGGGACCTCGAGCGCACGAGTCGCCCGCGGGGCGACGCACCGCTCCTCCAGGGTGAGTGGGCCACGTCGGCGGAGCTGGACGGCCCGGTCCGGGGCGTCCGCGTCGACCTGGTGATGGGCCTCGTCTTCGCGTCCGGCCAGGAGGGCACCCTCGTGCTCGAGCTGGTCGACGACGACGATCGCGTCGTCGCCCGGACCGCGCAGGTGACCCGCGGGTTCGCCCACCCCGGGAGCGTGTGGATGGCACTGCCGTCGGTGGACGAGGAGGGGCCGCTCCGCGTGCGGCTGCGTGTCGACGACGCCACCGTCACCCTGCAGACCGACCGCCAGGGCCGGTGGGCGACGAACGTGGTCCGTGCCGACGACGACCTCGTCGTCGTCCACACGGGCGACGCGACCGTCTACGAGCGCACGACCGCGCTCCCCCGGTTCCGCTGGGCGTCCGAGGTCGTGGTGGAGGACGACCCGGAGTCGCGGGTCGCGCTGCTCGCGGGGGGTCACCTGGACGACGACGAAGCCGTCCTCGACGTGCCGCCCGCCACCACGCCGACCGCCGGTTCGCGCGGGGTCGTGCGCGTCCTGCAGGACGACGACCGGATCGTGCTCGACGTGGCCGCCGACGGTGACGGTGTGCTCGTCGTCGCCGACGCCCGGCGGCCCGGCTGGCACGCCCGCGTCGACGGCCGGCCGGTCGAGCTCATCGGGGTCGACCACGCGCTCTCGGGCGTCGAGATCAGCGCCGGACAGCACACGGTCGAGCTCACGTACGCGCCGCCCGGCCTGGTCACGGGCCTCTGGACGACCACGGCCGGCGTGGTCGTCCTGCTCGCCGCAGGTGTCACGCTCGCCGTGCGGCGGTTCCGGGCCCGGGGCGACGAGGGCCGGCCGGCGAGGAGCTGAGCCGCCCGGGACGGAGGGGGCAGACCGCGCACGCGCCGTCGCGCACGTCCGTCGAAGCGGTCGAACCGGGCGTGTCGGCCGCGCGCCCGACCGGTGTCCGTGGTCCCCTCGACTTAACGCCCGAGCACAGGAGACACCCATGTCCGACCCTCGCCGCGCCGCCGCCGTCCTGCTGAGCGCCGCCCTCGCCACGTCCCTCGTCGTCCTGCCGGGGTCCGCCGCGACCGCGGCGACCGAGGCGGACGGCTCGGTCGACGTCACGGAGCTCGACCTCGTCGGCGTGCGCTCGGACCTCGTGAGCTCGCTCCCCGACCCCGAGGACGTGCCGCTCGCGGAGGAGGCGGAACCGGCGACAGCGAGCCAGGACGCGACCGTCGACGACGCCGGGTCGACCGCTTCGTCGGGCGAGGGAGGGCGGGTCGTCCGCACCGCCCTCGCCGCGACGCCGACCGAGGACGACGAGCCCCGCACGTCGGCGACCGACGCCGAGCCCACCGCCCCGGCCGCCCCCTCCGAGCCTGCGGCGAGCCCGTCGGCCGCGCCGCGTGGCGCCGCGCCGAGCCCCGACGTCACGGCGCCGTCGCCGTCGCCGTCGCCGACCGCCGGTGCCGGCACGACGCCCACTCCGGATGTCCTGACCGCACCGCTCGACACCGCGCCGTTCACCGTGCTCGGGCTCACGTGGCAGGACGAGCCGGGCCTCGACGACGTGGTCGTGCGCTACCGGGTCCGGGAGGCGGGCAGCTGGTCGGAGTGGGTCGGCGTGTCGGCGTCGGACATCGCCCCGGACCTCGGCACCCCGGATGCCGAGGCGGGTGCGCGTGACGGGACGGACGCCGTCGTCACCGCCGGCGCCGACGGCCTCCAGGTCTGGGCCGAGGCGGGCAGCGGCAGGGTCACGGGGCTCAAGGCGGTCCTGGTCGACCCCGGCGAGGCCACGGTCGACGCGCGCGCGACCGTCGGGGCGAGCACCGGCGCCGGCAGGGCGAGTGACGCCGCCGTACGCGACGCCGCGGTGCTCGCGGCGGCCGCCCCCGCGCGCCCCGCCATCATCAGCCGCGCCGGCTGGGGCGCGGACGAGTCGCTGCGCGGCTGCACGCCCGACTACTCCAACTCGATGGTCTCGGCCGCCGTGCACCACACCGCCTCGGCGAACGACTACTCCGCCGACGCCGTTGCCGGGATCATCCGCGGCATCTACTCGTACCACACGCGTCCGGAAGCGGCCGGCGGCCGGGGCTGGTGCGACATCGGCTACAACTTCCTCGTGGACCGGTTCGGCCGGACCTTCGAGGGACGCGCCGGCGGCGTGACGAGCACCGTGGTCGGTGTGCACACCGGCGGCTTCAACAGCCGGACGATCGGGGTGTCCGCGATCGGTAACTTCGCGACCACCGGGGCCCCCGACGCGATGGTGGAGGCCATCAGCCAGCTCATCGCCTGGAAGTTCTCGGTCCACCGCATCACCGCAGGCACCAACGTGACGATGGTGTCCGGCGGCGGTGCGTCACGCTTCCCCGCGGGCACCGTGGTGTCGTTCCCGACGATCTACGCGCACCGCGACGCCGCGACCACGACGTGTCCCGGCCAGTACCTCTACGACCGTCTGGCCCAGATCCGCGCACGCGTCGCCCAGCTGGCGAACGCCGCGGTCGCGGCCTCCCCGCGCGGCGTCGTCGACGCCTACCAGGGCGGCTCCGGCATCACCGTGCGCGGCTGGGCCTTCGACCCCGAGACCGACGCGTCGCTGACGATCCGCGTGTCCGTCGGTGGCAAGGTCTCCGACATCGCCGCCGACCGCGCCCGGCCCGATGTCGCCGCCGCCTACGGCGTGGGGTCGCGCCACGGCTTCGACGCGCGGATCACGGCCGCCAACGGCAGGCACGTCGTGTGCGTCACCGCGGTCAACCGGGGCTCCGGCGCGGACGTCGTGCTCGGCTGCGCGCTCGTGACCGTCAGCAACGCGGCACCCGTCGGCGTGCTGGACGCGATCTCCACGACGCCGACGACCATCTCCCTGCGTGGCTGGGCGCTCGACCCGGACACGACGGCCCCCATCGGGGTGCACGTCTACGTCG
>NZ_JADGMY010000014.1:0-163245 GCF_015234515.1 Cellulomonas sp. | reverse complement strand
CGAACCCGGTGCTCACGTGCCGCACCGTGCAGGTCGGGCACCCGCCGATCGGCTCGCTCGACACGATCCGGACCACGCCCACGAGCATCACCGTGGGCGGCTGGGCGCTCGACCCGGACACGACGGCCCCCATCGGGGTGCACGTCTACGTCGACGGCAAGGCCGCCCGTGCACTGACGGCCGACCGTTCGCGGCCCGACGTCGGGCGGGCCTACGGCAAGGGGGACGCCCACGGGTTCGACGTGACGATCCCCGCCGAGCAGGGCCGCCGCTCCGTCTGCCTGTACCTCATCAACCAGCCCACCGGACCGAACCCGGTGCTCACGTGCCGCACCGTGCAGGTCGGGCACCCGCCGATCGGCTCCCTCGACACGATCCGGACCACGCCCACGAGCATCACCGTGGGCGGCTGGGCCCTCGACGCCGACACCACGGCCCCCATCGGGGTGCACGTCTACGTCGACGGCCGCCTCGCGGGCGCGCTGACGGCCGACCGCCCCCGGCCCGACATCGCGCGCAAGTTCGGCCTCGGTGACCGCCATGGGTTCGACGCGACCGTCTCCGCCGCCGCGGGGACGCGGTCGGTGTGCCTGTACCTCATCAACCGGCCCACCGGTCCCAACCCCCTCCTGACCTGCCGCAGCGTCTCAGTACGCTGAGCCGCGGACACGAACCGGGGCACTTCGGACCGAGGTGCGCGACCCGCCGCCCAGAGCGGGGCGAGGACCGCCCTGCGGGTTACCGTTCCGCTGTCGGGCCCCGCCACCGAACCGAGGAGTCACCGTGCCAACCGGGAGGCGCAGAGCCGCCGTCGTCGTCGTCCTCGCCGTCGTCCTGCTGGGCGTCGGCGCCGTCGCGCTGCGGTTCGGCACACGAGACGTCGCGGACGCCGCGACCGCCACACCCACACCCTCGGCGACACGCGCGACACCCACCGCGTCCATGACGCCGGACGACGACCCGGCTCCCAGGCCCACACCGTCGCCGACCTCGTCGTCCGCTCCGACCGAGGAGCCCACGGCTGAGCCGACGCCGTCCGGCGACACCCGTCAGGACGTTGCCGTGTCCGTGACGATCGCCGAGTGGAACGCGGCCTCGGGGGCGGTCGAGGTGTCCGGCTACGCGGACGTCGTGGAGGACGGCGGCACCTGCACGCTGACGATCACGCGCGACGGGCGGACAGTCACCGGGTCGGAGGTGGCCGTGGCCGACGCCTCGACGACGAGCTGCGGCTTGATGTCCGCCGCGCCGACCACGCCGTCCGCCGGGACCTGGCAGGCGGTGCTGAGCTACTCGTCCGACGCGAGTCGTGGCGCGTCCGCGCCCGTGGAGGTGCGGGTCCGATGACGCGCGACGCAACCCGCAGCACCCGCCTCACGGCGCGGGCACTCGTCCTCGCGATGCTGGTCGGCGTCGGGGTGCTCGTCACGCCGCTGCTGCCCGGCCCCGCCACCGCTCCCGCGGCCGAGGCCGCGGACCTCTCTCGCTTCGACCCGGGCCTGATCATCAGCGACTCGGTCTTCTACGACAGCGGCACGATGTCCGCCGCCCAGGTGCAGGCCTTCCTCGACCAGCGCGGGGCCGACTGCCGGCCGGCGGCGGGCAGCACGTGCCTGAAGAGCTACCGCGAGTCGACCACGACCCGGCCCGCGACCGATCGGTGCGCCGGCACCTACAGCGGTGCCGCGTCCGAGTCCGCCGCGACGATCATCGCCAAGGTCGCCGTCGCCTGCGGCATCAACCCGCAGGTCCTGCTCGTGACGCTGCAGAAGGAGCAGGGCCTCGTCACCGCGTCGACGGGCCGGTCGGCCGCCGTGTACCGCAAGGCCATGGGCTTCGGCTGCCCCGACACCGCGGCGTGTGACACGCAGTACTACGGGTTCTTCAACCAGGTGTACTCGGCCGCATCCCAGTTCAAGCAGTACGCGCTGCACCCGACCCGGTACGGGCACATCGCGGGCCGCACCAACGCCGTGCGTTTCCACCCGAACGCCGCCTGCGGGTCCTCGCAGGTCCACATCCAGAACCAGGCCACGGCCGGCCTGTACAACTACACGCCCTACCAGCCCAACGCGGCGGCCCTCGCTGCGGGCTACGGCACCGGGGACGCGTGCTCGTCGTACGGCAACCGCAACTTCTGGAACTACTTCGCCGACTGGTTCGGCTCGTCGACGGCGCGCCAGCCGATCGGCGTGATCGACGCGGTGAGCTCGGACGCACCGGGGACGATCTCGGTTCGCGGCTGGGCCTTCGACCCGGACACGAGCGCGCCGATCTCCGTCCACGTCTACGTCGACGGCAAGGCCGTGCGTGCGGCGACCGCGAACGGCGCACGTCCCGACGTCCAGAGGGTGTACCGCCGGACCACCGCCACGGCAGGGTTCAGCACGACCGTCGACGCCGCCGACGGCAGGCACCGGGTCTGCGTGTACGCGATCGACGGCACGGGCGACGGCAACCCGATGCTCGGCTGCGCGGACGTCACCGTGCGCAACTCCGCGCCCGTCGGGGTGCTCGACTCCGCCGTGTCCACCGAAGGCCGGCTCGCGGTCCGCGGCTGGGCGTTCGACCCCGACACGTCGGCGTCGATCGCCGTGCACGTGTACGTCGACGGCAAGGCCGTGCGGTCCGTGACGGCGAACACGTCACGGCCGGACGTCGCACGCGTCTACGGACGAGGCGCCGCCCACGGCTACTCCACGACGGTCCCGGCCTCCCCCGGCGCACGCCAGGTGTGCGTGTACGCGATCGACTCGACCGGGGGCGCCAACCCCCGCATCGGCTGCACGACCACGACCGTCGTCAACCGGTCACCGGTCGGAGCGCTCGACGTCGCACGCTCCGGGACGGGAGAGGTCACGCTCGGCGGCTGGGCGTTCGACCCCGACACCGACGGGTCGATCACCGTCCGGGTGACCACCGACGGCAAGCAACCGGTCTCGCTCGTCGCCGGGGCATCCCGTCCTGACGTCGCCCGCGTCCACGGGCGGGGCGCCGCGCACGGATTCAACGTGGTCGTGCCTGCGACGCCCGGGCCGCACGAGTTCTGCGTGGAGGCGCTGGACTCGTGGGACGGTCCCGCCACGCGCATCGCCTGCCGCACGGTCGACGTCAACGGCGTCGCGTTCGGCCGCCTCGACACGGCGACGGCCGGGAGCGGCACCGTCACCGCCACGGGCTGGGCGATCGACCCGAACACGACCGAGCCGATCTCCGTCCACCTCTACGTCGACGGCACGGCGGTGCGCGCGGTCACGGCGAACCTCGCGCGTCCCGACGTCGACCGGGCGCACGGGATGGGTGCCGCGCACGGCTTCTCGGTCCAGCTGACGGCGCTGCCGGGGACGCGCAGCGTCTGCGCCTACGCGATCGACTCGTGGGGCGGTGGGCCCAACCCCCTGCTCGGGTGTCGTTCGGTGACCGTCCCCTGAGGCGGTCGGGGCTGCGCGCGGGGGCGCCGGCACACACGTCGGTAGGATGACGCCGTGCCCGGCCCCCTGCGTGCAGCCCTGACCGTCGAGCAGCTCTGGCAGCCGGCCCCCGGGGGCTCCGGCACCTACGTGCACGAGCTCGTCCGCGCGCTCGACGACCTCGACGACGTCGACGTCGTGCCCGTCGCCGCACGGGGGCACACGTCCCGCTCCATCGGCGGTCGGACCATGACGGTCCAGGCGCACCGGCTGCCGCGCACCGCGCTGTACGAGGCGTGGAACCGCCTGCGGTGGCCGGCGACGCCACCGTCGGGGGGACCCGTCGACGTCGTGCACGCCACGACGTGGGCCGTCCCGCCGCGCTCGGCACCGCTGGTCGTGACCGTCCACGACGTCGCCTTCCTGCACGAGCCGGACCACTTCACGGCGCGCGGCAACTCCTACTTCCGCCGCGCCCTCGAGGTCGTCCGCCGGGAGGCGGACGCGATCGTGGTCCCCTCCCAGGCGACCGCGGACGACTGCGCGGCCGTCGGCCTCGACCTCGCGCGCGTCCACGTCGTGCCGCACGGCGTGCGCGTCCCGCGACCGTCGGCCGAGGCGGTCGCCGATCTCGCGCGCCGCCACGGCCTCGAGCGGCCCTACGTGCTGTGGTGCGGCACTCTCGAGCCCCGCAAGAACCTGCCCGCGCTGCTCGACGCGTTCGCCGCGGTCGCGGACCGTCACCCGGACCTCGCGCTCGCCCTCGCAGGACCGGACGGCTGGGGGGACGCGGCCGAGCAGGTCGCGCTGCGGTGGGGACAGCTGCCCGCCGACCGCGTCGTGCGGCTTGGACGACTGAGCCACGACGACCTGCACGCGGCGTACGCGGGCGCGCGCGCGTTCTGCTTCCCGTCGCTGCGCGAGGGGTTCGGGATGCCGGTCCTCGAGGCGATGGCCCACGGGGTACCCGTCGTGACGTCCGCGGGCACGCCCATGGTGGAGTTCACGCAGGGCGCCGGGCTGCTCGTGGACCCCACCGACGTCGACGCGCTCGCGGACGCACTGGACCAGGCCGTGGGCGTGCGGCACGACGAGCTGGCCGGGGCGGCGGCCGCACGCGCGGCCGACCGGTCGTGGGCGCGGGCGGCCGCGCTGACCGCCGACGTCTACCGGCAGGTCGCCCGATGAGCGCGGTGAGCGCGACGTCCCCGTCCGCAGCCCGTGTCCGCGCCGTCGTCGTCACCTGGCGGGGCGCCGCCACCATCGCGGCGTGCCTGGACTCCCTGCTCGCCCAGCAGGTGACCGGGATGGAGGTCCTCGTCGTCGACAACGCCTCCGACGACGGCACCGCCGATCTCCTCGCGACCCGCTTCCCCCAGATCCGCACCCTGCGCACACCCCGCAACCTCGGCTTCGCCGGCGGGGCGGCGGCCGGCACGGCCGGGTTCACCGGGGATGCGATCGTGCTGCTCAACGACGACGCCACCTTCGAGGACGGCGCCGTCGCCGCTCTCCTCGCGGCGCTCGATGCGCCCGGCGCCGAGCGCGTGGGGGCCGTCACCGCACGACTCCTGCTGACCGGAAGGTACCGCCGGGACGCCTCCGGCACCTGGGTGCGCACCGACGACGACGACCCCGACGGCATCGAGCTCATCAACTCGACCGGCAACGTCGTCGACGACCGGGGCGCGGGCGGGGACCGGGACTGGATGGCGCCGGTCGGCCAGGAGTCCGACGACGCCGTCGTGTTCGGGTTCTGCGGCGGCGCAGCAGCCCTGCGGCGCACCGCGCTGGAAGAGGTCGGCGGCTTCGACGCCGACCTCTTCCTGTACTACGAGGACACCGACCTGTCCTGGCGGCTCCGGTCCCGTGGCTGGCGGACGCGGTACGTCGCCGGAGCGGTCGCCCGGCACCAGCACGCCGCGAGCAGCGGCGTGCGCAGTCCGGTCTTCCGGTACCACAACACGCGCAACTCGCTCACGGTCGTCACCCGGCACGCGCCCGCGCGCCTCGCGCTCACGTCGTGGACGCGCCAGACCGCGGGGAGCGTCCGTGCGCTGGTCCACGACGGGCCCAGTGACCCGGTGATGCGCGCACGTCTCCGCGGGCTGCGGGACGCGAGCGTGCGCCTGCCCCGCACGCTCGTCGAGCGCCACCGCATCTGGCATGACGCCCGGGGCCCGCGCTCGCCCTCCGTACGGTTCTGACGCGGCGCACGGCCTGCCCGACGACCCGGTGGCCCGGGTCGTCGGGCAGACGGGCTCAGCCCTGCGGCCCCCGTCCGACCATGCGCGACACGCGACCGCTCGCCCGCCGGGCGACCTCGCCGACGCCGCCCGCGCGCAGGTAGTCGCGCGCGAGCGCGAGGTCCGAGCGCAGACCACGGGGCCGGGCGAAGGGCTGCGCCGTGACCGACGGGTCCCCGAGCTCGAGCTGCAGGTCGGCCGCACGACGCGGGAACCGGCAGAACTCGACGAGCGGCGCGAGCACGCGCGACCACCGGTAGTCCTGCGCGAACACCCGGACGTTGCTGCGCGCCTGCGCGATCGCCTCGTCGTCGTAGAGGTACGTCTCCAGCGCCCGCTCGAGCGCGTCGACGTCCTCCGCCGGCACCGTGGCGCCGAGCCCGTGCTCCGTGATGAGCGTCCCGAACGTGTCCCCCGCCGTCGCGACGATCGGAAGGCCCGCCCACAGGTAGTCGAGGATGCGGGTGCGGAAGCTGAAGGCCGTCTCCACATGGTGGAAGTGCGTCGAGACACCGAGGTCCGCGTCGAGGAGGTAGTCGGCACGCTCGGCGTACGGGACCCACCCCTCGTTGAAGAACACGTGGCGGTCGGTCAGGCCCAGGGAGTCCGACAGCTGACGCAGGTCCCACGCGACGCGCATGTCCGGCACCCCGGGGTTCGGGTGCTTCAGCCCGAGGAAGTACAGCCGCACGTCGGGACGGCGGTCCTTCAGGCGGTCGACCGCACGCACGAGCGTCAGGGGGTCGAACCAGTTGTAGACCCCGCCCCCCCACAGGATCACCTTGTCGTCTGGGCCGATGCCGGGCACCTCGCCCTTGATCGCGTGACGCTTCTGCACCGGCGGGTCCTCGGAGATCCCGAACGGGACCACGCCGATGAGCGAGTCGAGGCTCGCGTCCTCGTCGTACACGGCCGCGTTGAGGCGGCCCTGCCCCGCGAGCTGGCCGAGCCAGAAGTCGCGCTGCTTGTCGGACGCGCACAGCACGTAGTCGGCACGGCGCAGCTGCTCGTTCAGCACGCGCGTCGTCTCGCGGATCGACGTCGCCCGTCCCGTCGGGCCGAGGTCCTTGGCCTGCTCGAGCTGCTCGAGGTGCATCGGGTCGTACGCGTCGGCGACGAGGATCTTCGAGCTGTCCTTGAGCCACGGTGCACCCTCGAGCAGGAATCCCTGGAACACGATCACGTCGGCCCAGTCCGTCTGCTCGCGCAACGCCTTCCCGGTGGCGTGGACGACCTCGAAGTCGTCGGACGTCACGCGGGCGCCCGCGGTCGACAGCAGGCGCACGTCGTGCTCGGGGGCGAGGACGCGCGCGATCTCCCACGCCCGGATGGCGGGCCCGGCCATGCGCTCGAGCAGCGGCTCGCCGGTCACCACCAGCACCCGGTGCCGCGAGACGAAGTGCTCGGCGATGCCGAAGGCGTCGACCAGCGCGTCGTGCGCGGTGTTGTAGCCCTCGATCGCGTACGCCGGCTCGATCGCGTGCCGGAACAGCGGGAACAGCTCGCGGTCGCTGCGGCGGCGAGCAGCCTGCAGCTCCCGCCGCGTCTCCGCGAGCCCGGGCAGCTGGTCGACGAGGTAGTCGATCGCGAAGAACCCCGTCAGTCCCATCTTCGGGATCTCCACGGTGCCCACGTCGTCCCCTCCGGGAGAGCGCTGCAGGTCGAGCATGGACGCGTCGACGCCGGCGCGCGCGATGGAGCGCCGCACCGCCAGCGCCATCGCCGCGGGCAGCGCCCGTGCGAGCGACTCGTCATCGAGGTTCTTGTACATCGACAGCAGCGCGTTGCGCTCCAGCAGGTACGCCTCGCGGAAGTTGCCGAACTTCTTCATGGTCACGTGGTGCTTGTGGTAGGCCACAGAGCCCGGCACGTACCGCACGCGGTACCCGAGCAGGTTCAGCCGCCACCCGAGGTCCACGTCCTCGTAGAACATGAAGAAGCGCTCGTCGAAGCCCCCCACCTTGCGGTACAGGTCCGTGGGGACGAACATCGCGGCACCCGTGCCGAACAGCACGTCCTTCGGGACGTCGTACTCCGGGGAGTCCGGCTTCTCGGCCTCGCGCTTGTACCCGGCGCCGTACCACGTGAGCGAGCCGTCGACGTAGTCGACCAGCTGGCCGTCCCAGTCGAGGACCTTGCTGGCGACCGCGCCCACGGTCGGGTCCTGCTGGAGGACCTCGACCGCCGCCGAGATCCAGTCGGTCCCGGGCCGCGCGTCGTTGTTGAGGAACGCCACCCACTCCCCGTGCGCGTGCTCGACCCCGAGGTTGCAGCCGCCGGCGAAGCCCAGGTTCGCGCCGGACTCGACGACCTTCGCCCCGGGGACCGCGTCGCGGATGCGCTCGGCGCTGCCGTCGCCCGAGTCGTTGTCCACGACGACCAGCTCGAGGCGGTCGGCGGGCCAGTCGACGTCGTCGAACGCACGTAGGCACGTGATCGTGTCGTCCGCGCCCCGGTAGTTCACCAGCACCACGGTCACGACGCCCGGGCGGGTCTCCTCGGGTGTGCGAGTCACTCGTCCTCCAGCTCTCGGTGCAGCGGCCCTGACGGCGCGCCGCCGGCCGGTGCTCCCCGACCCCGACGCGCCACACTACCGTCGTGCAGCCCACGCACCGGGCCGCACGGTGTGCCACGACGCGAGGGTAGTGTTGTGCCGCTCAGCGCCCGAAACCCGCGGCGGCCACGAACTCCCGAGAGGCGTCATGACGGACATCGCCACGGCCCGCGCGCACGCGCTGGCCGACGAGCCGATGCGGATCGCCGGTCCCCGCCCTGGCTTCGCCCGCGGGACGGTCTCGTCCATCAGGGACATCGTGGGTCACCGCGAGCTGCTCGGTTCCCTCGTGCGCCGGGAGCTGAAGTCGCGCTACAAGGACAGCGCTCTCGGCTTCGTCTGGAGCCTGATCCGGCCGCTCGCCATGCTCCTGATCTACTACGTCGCACTCGGCAAGTTCCTCGGCAACGAGCGCAACGTGCCGGACTTCGCGGTGTTCATCTACACGGGCCTGACCGCATGGACCCTCTTCAGCGAGATCGTCACGGTCGGGACGGCCTCGATCGTCCAGAACTCCGGGCTGATCAAGAAGGTCTACCTGCCGCGTGAGGTCTTCCCGCTCAGCGTGGTCGGCTCGTCGCTGTTCAACTTCGGCATCCAGCTGGTCATCCTCACGGGCGCGACGCTGGCGGTGCAGCGGTTCCCCACCGGTGGCCGCTGGCTCTACTTCCCGCTGGCTCTCGCGGTCGTGCTGGTGTGGGCCACGGCCCTCGCGCTGCTCCTCTCGGCGGTCAACGTCTACCTGCGCGACGTGCAGTACCTCGTCGACGTGGCGCTGATGATCATGTTCTGGGCGTCGCCGATCGTGTACGCCTGGCACCAGGTCGCCGGCTCCATCAGCCCCCGGCTGCAGGACATCTACCTGACGAACCCCATGACCCTGGCCGTGCTCGGGTTCCAACGCACGTTCTGGGTGTCCGGTGACGGGCAGCTCGCACCCGACCAGCTGGCGGCGCGCCTCGGCATCGCGCTGGCCGTGGGCGTGGTCCTCCTCTGGGTCTGCCAGCGGGTCTTCGCCCGGCTGCAGAGCAACTTCGCGCAGGAGCTGTGACGTGACGACCGTCATCGACATCGACGACATCTCCAAGCGGTTCGTGATCCGCAAGGAGAAGTCGCTCAAGGAGCGGCTGGTCAACTTCGGTCGATCCAACCTCCACAAGGACGACTTCTGGGCCCTGCGGGACGTGAGCCTGCAGATCGAGTCCGGCAGCACGGTCGGCCTCATCGGCCCGAACGGCTCGGGGAAGTCGACGCTGCTCAAGATGATCGGCGGCATCCTGCAGCCCACGTCGGGCACCGTGCGCCTGCGCGGACGGCTTGCGGCGCTCCTCGAGCTCGGCGCCGGGTTCCACCCCGACCTCACCGGGCGGGAGAACGTCTACCTCAACGCCTCGATCCTCGGCCTGTCGCGGCAGGAGACGGACCGGCACTTCGACGCGATCGTCGACTTCTCCGGCATCGAGCAGTTCATCGACACCCAGGTGAAGTTCTACTCCTCGGGGATGTACGTCCGGCTGGCCTTCGCCGTGGCCGTGCACGTCGACCCGGACATCCTGCTGGTCGACGAGGTGCTGGCCGTGGGTGACGAGCCGTTCCAGCGCAAGTGCCTCGAGCGGATCCGCGGCTTCCAGCACGAGGGCCGCACGATCGTCCTGGTCACGCACGGGCTCGACCAGGTCGCGGAGTTCTGCGACCGTGCGGTCGTGCTCGAGCACGGTCGCGTCGCGGCCGACGGTCCCCCCCGCGAGGCGCTGCGGGTGCTGCGGGCCGACTTCGAGGCGACCCGGCAGGACGAGATCGAGCGCAAGCAGGCCTCGATCGAGGTGGCGTCGCGCCTCCCCCGCGCCCGCTTCACCGGCGTCGCCCTGCAGTCCGACTCCGGTGAGACCGGCAGCCCGGTGCTGCAGACCGGCGAGGGCCTGACCGTGGCGGTCGAGATCCAGGCCGACTCGGCGCTCCCGGAGGGCTTCGAGATCGGGATCGGCATCGCGACCCCGCTGGGCACGGTGCTCGGCGGGACGAACACGCGGCTGCTGGAGACTCCCCCGGCTGCCCTGGAGGGCACGGGCCGCTACCGGTTCCACGTGGACTCGCTCCAGCTGGGTGACGGCGAGTACATCGTCCAGACGTCGCTGACCATGCCCGACGGCAGCGAGGTGCACGGCGTCCCGGAGGCCGCCCACTTCACCGTCAAGGCCGACGGCCGCTCACAGGGCCCGCTGCACCTCGACGCGGTCTTCGAGCCCGCCACGGCCTGACGGCGACGCCTCACAGGCGCCGCGCGCGCCGACCACGACCGACGTGAGGCCTGCAACGACGAACAGCCCGTAGCCGCACCAGCCGAGCCAGGTCGGCAGGCCCGGCGCTCCCGCCGGTGCGTACCGCGCACGGGTCGCCTCCACGTCGAGGCCGAGTTCGACCGCCCGCGCGACGAACCACAGCCCCACGACCCACGCGACCCGCAGGGGCCGCGCACCCCACGGTCCCACCGCCGCGACGAGGAGCACGGCGAACGGGAGCGCCAGCACCGCCAGGTAACGGCCGTTCGCGCCGCCACCGGTCGTGTGGTACAGCGCCTGCTGGAGCAAAATCCCCCCGACGGCGCCGGCAAGGAGAAGGACGCACAGCCTGTCCGCGAGCGCGGTCTCGCCGGGGCGACGCAGGACCCCCGTCACGAGGAGCGCCGCGCCCAGCGCGGCTGGAACGAGGAAGAGCAGCAGGTTCGCGTCGTCGCGGACGGCTGGTGCCGACGCGTACTGCTGCAGCGACGTCTCCCAGAAAGTGGATGACGTCAGGACCTGCTCGAGGGCGCGATGCTGCCGCCCCAGGTGCTCGACGGCCCACCCCGGGTGCCCACCCGTGATCGAGCCGGTGAGACGAACGTTTCGCGCGTAGAACCACCACGACGCCGCCACCGCCACCGCGACAGGCGCGAACAGATCGCCGCACCAGGCGCGCACATCCCGCGGACGCCGCAGGGCGATGTCGAGCGAAACGACAGCGACGCACAGCAGCGCGAGCGACAGGCCCGATGCCCGCGTGAGTGCCGCGGCGGCCAGCAGCAGCGCCCAGGCGGGTCGCCACCAGCGCGCGAGCGCGTCCGTCCTCAGCCGGTACCCGACGAGCCCTATGAGCAGGGTCACCTCGAGGATCAGCAGCACGTCGTTGTAGACCGCGCCACCTAGCCGCAGCAGCCACGTGCCGCCGGCCACGACGACGGGGACCGCCCAGAGTGCCGCGCGGTACGCGGAGGGCAGCAACCACCGGGCCGCCCAGGCGGCAGCCAGCACCGTGAGGAACGCCAGGACCATCGTGACGCCGCGCGCGGCGAACGCCGCCGTCGTCGGCCGGTCGCCGTCGACCAGGGGGCCCACGACCGGCGCGAGGAGCGCGTAAAACAGCGGCGGATGCTGGGCCGTCCACTGCACTGGGGGGACGTGACCCTGGTCGAGCTGCAGCCGCAGGCCGTCCTCGAACACCGGGAGCCCCCCGTGCCACAGCTGCAGAGCGTAGTCGACGTGCGCCGCCTCGTCCGCCGAGACGTAGGGGGGCGCGACAACCGCGAAGGCCAGTGCGCCCCCGGCGGCGGCTACTGCCGCCGCCAGGGTCGAGCGGCGTTCCCCGATCGACCATCGCGCACGGACACGCCGCACGCGACCCTCTGGCGCTTGCATTCCTACTCCCCTGGGTCGAGCACCCGCGCCGTCCAGGACATGCGCCGGACGCGGCTTCGTCATCGCCCTCCTCGCGACGCTACGGCACCGCGCTCGTGCCGACGACGCGCCGCGGGTCGGGAATCAGCGCGTCGTCGAGCACCACCGTCAGCGCGACTTCGCGCACGCTTGTGCCCACCGCTTCCCATCCTCCCGGACGGAACCAGGTGGTGTCCGAGCGGGCGAGCACCCCGATCACTCCCCCACCCTGCGAGATCATCAGGGCGACCGCGAGTGCGGTCACGAACGGGGCGCTACGCAGCCGCTGGCGCCGCACGAGGTGTGCCCACGCGTGGACCGCGAAGGGGATCAGGACGACCGCGACCGGCAGCAGGTAACGACCCTGAACGCCGACGGGCTCGCCGAGCCGCAGGTAGTCCGAGAAGTTCTGCCCACCGAGCGCGACCACGTACAGGGTGCAGCCCACCAGCAACGGCACCGCCCCTCGCAGCGCGGCGACGTCCCGCAGCCCGACGAGGCAGAGCACGACGACCGCGACAGACGCCGCGACGACGAGGAGACCGGCGACGTGGGCGCCGAGCGTCCCGGACACCTTCCCGTCGACCACCGCGCCGAAGAACGTCCACGTCGTCGAGAGCGACGGGATCCAGTCCCGGGTCACGTAAGCGACCAGCTCAGGGACCCCGGGGCTGAGGTCGGGGAACTGGCCGTCGAGCTCGTAGTTTCGTCGCCACGGCCCCCACGACAGGCAGGTCTGCAGGTCCTGGACCTGGATGCAGTCGGGTAGAGGCGTCCCGTAGCGCACGAGGTTCCACCCGTAGCGCTCGACCACGGCCACGGAGGCGACCACGGCCGCCAGCAACCAGGCCCCCCGCGTGATCACCGCGACGCGGGTCGCCCCAGGACGCGGCTCCCGTCCGCGGCGCAGGACGAGCACCTGCCTCACGAGCAGCACCATCACCGTACCCGCCACCAGCGGGACCGCCGAGAACTTGGCGAGGCACGCGACCCCGGACCAGAGCAGGACCCGGGCCCAGGCGCTCCACGGGTCACGCTCACCCCTCCAGACCTCCGCGACGGCGAGCCACAAGAGGCACACCGCGAGGATCATGAGGTTGTCGTAGTTGACGCTGGCCGCGAGGAACGTGAGCATCGGCACCGACGCCACCAGGAGCAGCGCGACGTTCGTCGCGGCCCCGGACATCCCCAGCACCAGCATCAGCCGGCGCAGGACCAGCAGCGCCCCGGCGACCATCGCGACGGAGACGAGACGCAGCACCACCACGCGGTGGTCCGGGGCGAGCCCCGCGGTCATCCGCCAGACGACGCCCAGCAGCACGTGGTAGAGGTACGAGCCGTACCGCTCGACGTCGCCGAGACGCCGCAAGGTGTCCGGCTGCTCGTCGAACGGCCCTGCGCCGCCCGCGAAGTACGCGATCGCCCCCAGGTGGTAGTCCTCGTCGTAAATGGACCGCCGCAGGACGACGGCGAGGACTGCGGACTGGACAGCGAAGCCTGCGACCACGGCGGAGCCGGCCCACGGGGACCTCACCGCCCCGCGGGCCACCTGCAGGATGCCGTCCACGTACTGCCGTACAGGATGACGCGTGCTCGTGGCGGCGGAGTCGGGCGCCGTACGCGACATCCCGTCACCTCACCCCCGGCAGGTATACGTCGTCACCCTCGACGGTCCACCGCTGGCGCAGCCGCGTGTACTCCCACTCGCGCACGACCGGCTCACGGGTGCGCGACTCGAAGTGGTAGAGCTCGACGTCCGGCAGCCACAGGACGCGACGTCCCGTGTGCCGCAGCTTGAGGGAGAAGTCGACGTCGTTGAAGTTCACGGGCAGCGTCTCGCAGAAGCCCCCGACCTCCTCGTAGACCTCCCGCCGCACGGCCACGCACGCCGCGGTGAGTCCGGAGACCTCGCGCGCGACCACGAACGCCGCGAACGGCCCCGGGTCCTGCGGCGGGGAGCCGAGCCCGACGTGCCGGAGGTGACCGTCGTAGTAGACGTGACCGGCGTGCTGCAGCGTGCCGTCCTCGAACGTCAGGTGCGCACCGACGGCCGCGACGTCCTCCTCGGCAAGCGGCGCGACGAGCGCCTCGAGGAACCCGTCGGAGCGCACCTCGATGTCGTCGTTCAGCATCACGACGACGTCACCGGAGGAGTGCAGGAAGCCCAGGTTGCACTTGCGGGAGAAGCTGAACTCCTCGTCGAAGGGGACGAGCAGGAGCCGGCTCCCGGCGAGCTCGCGCAGCTGCGCGAGCACCTCCGGCGGGGTCGACGTGTCGTGGACGACGACCACCTCCAGCCGGGGGTGCCGCGTGCGTGCGAGCACGGACCGCACGGCCTCGACGACGAAGACTCGGTCCTTCCCCCAGACGAGGCCGCGCCCGCCGCGGGTCGGGATGACGATGCTCACCGACGTCGTGGGATCCAGACGGCGACGCACGCGGTAGGTGCCCTGCCAGGCGCCGAGCTCCGCCTCACCGTCGATGCCGACGCGGCGCAGGTGGTCGGCGACCGCACGGCGCCCTGCGTCCCACGTGTAGGGCTTGGCGTCGGCGGCGCCGGCGGTCGATCCAGGCACGACGCGCCAGTGGTACAGCACCCGCGGGACGTGGACGACGTGGCGCGCACGCTCCGAGACCCGCAGCGCGAGGTCGTGGTCCTGCGAGCCGTCGAAACCGTCGCGGAAGCCTCCGACCTCACGCACCAGGGACGCACGCATGACCGACAGGTGACCGGTGTACATGTGGCTGCGCAGCCGCTCGGGCGACCACTGCGGCTTGCGGAACTCGTCGTAGTAGACGCCCGCGGAGTCGACCTTGTCCTCGTCCGTGTAGACGTAGTCGGCGTCCGGGTCTGCCTCGATCGCGGCGCGCACGGCCTCCAGCGCGTCCGGGACCAGCAGGTCGTCGTGGTCGACCAGCGCCAGGAAGTCGCCGGTGGCGGCCGCGATCGCGTCGTTCGACGCGGCGACGATCCTGCCGTTCTCGGCGCGCTCGACGACCTTGACGCGCGAGTCGCGGGCCGCCGCCGCCCGCAACACGTCGCGTACCTCGTCCGAGGGCGACCGGTCGTCCACGAGGACGAGCTCGAGGTCCGGCTCCGTCTGCGCGAGGACCGAGTCGATCATCTCCCGCAGGACGTCGATCGGCGGCTCGTAGACGGGCGTGATGACGGAGAAGAAGGGCACCTCACCGCCTCCGGAGGCGACGGCCGACCCGGCGCGCGTCGCGTGCTGCCGACCGGGCGGCTGCCAACGTGCGTGCCGGCAGACCCCCGTCGATCTGGCGCTGCAGACCCTGTGCGTGCGCGATCGTCGCGGCCCACTGCGCGTGTGCGTGCTTGGCGTCCGCGATCGCCTTGCGCAGCTCCTCGTTGGCGACCGCGAGGTCGTGGCGCAGGACGCCGAGCTGAGCCTCCTGCCCGATCGCGTGGTCCTTCGCCACGAGCACCTCGTGGCGAAGGGCGAGCAGCCGCGCGGCCGCGGACCCGGGGTCATCGGCCGTCTCGCGGGCCACGCGCGCCCGCAGCGCCCGCTCGGTGTGCTCGTCCTCGACCTGCGGGAGCAGCTCGGCCGGCACGACGTCAGTGGGCTCGAGGTCGACCTCGTCGGCCCGGCCGGCGGCGAGCACGAACTGGTAGACGTCGGCGTAGGGCTGCTGCCGCACCCAGTGGACGACCTCGTCCGGCAGCACCTGGGCGTCCACCGCGACCTCGGTGCCGAGCGCGTCGAAGACGGTGGCCCGCAGCTCCCGCACACGCAGACCCGCGTCGTGGAGCGTGCGCATCAGCGAGTCGTAGGTGAAGAAGGTGACGTGCGTGCGGTCGAGCAGACCGGTGTCCAGGTACTCCCAGCGCCCCTCGAGCAGCGCGAGCCGCACCGAGCCGTGCGCGACGTTCGGGACCGACACCACGACCGAGCCGCCGGGGCGCAGCAGGCGCTCGGCGGAGCGCAGCGCAGCGGCCGGGTCCCGGAGGTGCTCCAGCACGTCCCCGAAGATCACGTCGTCGAACGAGCCGGGCTCGAAGACCTCGTCGAGCGGGGTCGTCTCCAGGTCCACGACCTCGACCCGTCCCAGCACCTTGCGCGCCTCGGACGCGTCCTGCTGGTCGATCTCCACACCGCTGACCTCGCAGCCGCGCTCCTGGAGCGCCGCACCGAGATAGCCGGACGCGCAGCCGACGTCGAGGACGATGCGACCCTCACCCACCATCTCGACGATGAGCGTGTGACTGGAGTTGCGGACTCTCGTGTCGACGGTGGTCTTGTAGAACGACACCGGGCGGACTCCTCGAGCATGGCGACACGCGGGCCGATGGTCCGCGACGGACCGCCTGATGCTACCGGGCCGGACCGCAGGGACGAACCGGACGCCCGACGGCCGTCCGCTAAGGTGGTCGACGTCCCCGAACTGGACGATACAGCCCCGCGTCGTACCACCTGGAGAGAGATCACCGTGCGCATGCTCGTCACCGGCGGTGCCGGCTTCATCGGCTCCAACTTCGTGCACCAGACGGTGCGCGAGCGCTCCGACGTGCGCGTCACCGTGCTCGACGCGCTGACGTACGCGGGCGACGAGCGCAGCCTCGACCCCGTCGAGGGCAAGGTCACGTTCGCGAAGGGCGACATCGCCGACCCGGACGTCGTCGACCGGCTCGTCAAGGACTCGGACCTGGTGGTCCACTTCGCCGCCGAGTCCCACAACGACAACTCGCTCCACGACCCGTGGCCCTTCGTGCGGACCAACGTGATCGGGACCTACCAGCTCCTCGAGGCCGTGCGCCGGTACGACGTGCGCTACCACCACGTGTCGACCGACGAGGTCTACGGCGACCTCGAGCTGGACGACCCGGCCAAGTTCACGCCCGAGACGCCGTACAACCCGTCGAGCCCGTACTCCGCGACGAAGGCGTCCTCCGACCTGCTGGTCCGCGCCTGGTCCCGCAGCTTCGGCGTGCGCGCGACGATCTCGAACTGCTCGAACAACTACGGGCCCTACCAGCACGTGGAGAAGTTCATCCCGCGTCAGATCACGAACGTGATCGACGGGGTGCGCCCCAAGCTGTACGGCACGGGCGAGAACGTGCGCGACTGGATCCACGTGGAGGACCACAACTCCGCGGTCTGGTCGATCATCGACAAGGGCAGCCTCGGCGAGACCTACCTGATCGGTGCGGACGGCGAGAAGGACAACAAGACCGTCATCGAGCTCATCCTCGAGCTCATGGGGCAGTCGCCCCACGCCTACGAGCACGTGAACGACCGACCCGGCCACGACCTGCGGTACGCGATCGACGCGACGAGGCTGCGGACCGAGCTGGGCTGGGAGCCGCAGTACACGACGTTCGAGGACGGCCTCGCCGCGACGATCGACTGGTACCGCTCGAACGAGGCGTGGTGGCGGCCCCAGAAGGACGCCACCGAGGCGAAGTACGCGGTCCTCGGTCGCTGACCGGGACACACACCTCCACGATTCCTCTACGCGTCCCCTGCCGGGAGCCCCGCGGCGAGCAGGGCGACGCCGCCTACGATCAGTCCGTGACCTCACGCCATGCCGCTGGTCGGCGCCTTCGTGCCCCCCGCCACGCCAGGAACCTCGCGTCGCACGGGGCGATGCGCGCGGTCGCGCTCGTCGTCACGACGGTGGTGGTCTTCGGTGCCGCGGGCGGTGTCGCCGTGGCGGCTCGGATGACCGGCAACGTCAACGGGCTGGACCTCGACGGGCTCGTGGACGCGGCACCGACCCCGGAGCAGGCTCCGGACCCGGCCGACGCCCACGCGGGGCAGCCGGTGAACATCCTGGTGATGGGCTCCGACCAGCGTGATGGCGTCAACGCGGAGATCGGGGGCGACGAGGAGGGCATGCGGTCGGACACGACCATCCTGCTGCACGTCTCCGCCGACCGGTCGCGCGTCGAGATGGTGTCGCTGCCGCGCGACTCCCTCGTGGAGATCCCGTCGTGCACGCTGACCAACGGCAAGACGACCAAGTCCCAGAAGCGGGGGATGCTCAACTCGGCGTTCGCGATGGGCTGGGACTACGGCGGCGACCTCGAGTCGGCGGCGGCGTGCACGGTGAACACGGTGCAGGCCAACACGGGTGTCCCCATCAGCAACGTCGTGGTCGTGGACTTCGCCGGGTTCCAGAACATGGTCAACGCCATCGGCGGGGTCCCCATGTGCATCGCCGAGGACCACTACGACGAGTACACGGGCCTGAACATCACCGCCGGCCAGCACGTGCTCGACGGGGTGACCGCCCTGCAGTACGCGCGGGCGCGCCACGGCACGGGGTTCGACGGTTCCGACACGATGCGTGCGGGCCGCCAGCAGAAGCTCGTCGCGAACGTCGCGAACGAGGTGCTCTCGAAGAACCTGCTCACCGACGCCGGGCAGCTGCTGCAGTTCCTCAGCGCCGCGACGCAGTCGGTGACCACCAACCTGTCGGTCGGCGACCTCACCGGCCTCGCGTTCAGCCTGCGTGGCGTCAGCCGTGACAACATCACCTTCATGACCGTGCCCTGGGCGCCCGCCAGCAGCGACAGGAACCGGGTCGAGTGGACGTCCGCGGCCGACGAGCTGTGGGCGAACATCGCGGCCGACGTCCCGATGCTGGGCGCGCCGGAGGTCCCCGAGGTGCCGGACGTCCCCGACGCGCCCGCCTCCGACCCCGGCGCCCCGGTCGCGCCGCCCCCCACCGAGCCGACCCCGACCGACACGAAGACGCCGGGCGTCGACGCGTTCACGGCCGCGGACGCGTCGGTGAGCTGCTGAGCGGGCGGATGGCCGGCCGCCGCGACGAGGACGCGACCCCTCCTCCCAGCTTCGCTCCGGCGCCCGGCCGGACCCGGCCCGGTGCCGACGACGCACGCGTCGTCGGCAGGTCGACGGCGCGACCGGCCGCACCGGCCCGGGTCGCGCGTCCCGCCGGCACCGCCGGGCGGGCCGCGACGCCGCCCGCGTCGGTCACGCGCAGGAGCACGCCCCCGCCTCCGGCGCGCGCAGCCAGCGGGACGCCGCCACCTGCACCGCGCAGCGCCTCCGCACCGCGCAGCACGTCCGCACCGCGCAGCGCCTCCGCACCGCGCAGCGCCTCCGCACGTGGCGGCGGCGCGACGGACGGTGCGGCCGCCGGTGGCACCACGACACCTCCGTCAGGTGCTCCGGCCTCGTACGCCCCCGCCGGCGCGGGCGGCCGTCCGGCACACGCACCCGCCGCACCCGGCCAGGCGGCGCGGCGCACGGTCGCCCCGCGGCCTGCGCCCCGCGCCTCCGGCCCTGCCCCCCGGCCCGGTGGGGCGCCGCCCGTCCCGACGACCGGGGCCCGGCGACGCCGACTCCCCCGCGCCCGCCTCGTCGTGATCGTCCTGCTCGTGGCGCTCGTCGCGTGGCCCGTCGGACTGCTGATCTGGGCGAACGGTCTCCTGCAGCACACGCCGGCGCTCTCCGGTGCGGCCGGCACGCCCGGCACGACGTACCTGCTCGCCGGCACGGACGCCCGCGGCGACGACGGCGGGATCGCGCAGGACGGCACCGAGGGCCAGCGCACCGACACGATCCTGCTGCTGCACGTCCCGCAGAGCGGCCCGACCGCGATGATCTCGCTGCCGCGGGACACGTACGTCGAGGTCCCGGGGCACGGCGGGGCCAAGCTCAACTCCGCGTTCGCGTGGGGCGGGGCGCCGTTGCTGGTGCAGACCGTCGAGGGTCTCACCGGGCTCACCATCGACCACTACGCCGAGATCGGCATGGGGGGCGTCTCGCACCTCGTGGACGCCGTCGGCGGCGTGAACCTCTGCTACGACGGCGACGTCCACGACCCCGACTCCGGCATGGTCTGGACCGCCGGCTGCCACGACGTCGACGGGCAGGCCGCGCTGTCGTTCGCCCGCATGCGCAAGGCGGACCCGCAGGGTGACGTCGGTCGCGCCCTGCGGCAGCGGCAGCTCATCGGGGCGGTCATGGGCAAGGTCAGCCCGGGCTCGCTGGCGTTCGACCCCGGCGCGCAGGTCGCGCTCGTCGACGCCGGGACGGGCGCCCTCACCTTCGACGAGGACGCCGGTGTGCTGGACGTCGCCCGGTTGGCGCTGGCGTTCCGCGCCGCGAACGCCGAGGGCGGCGTCACCGGCACGCCGCCGATCGCCAGCATGGACCACCGTCCCGGCGGCATCGGCTCGACGGTGCTGCTCGACCCCGACGCCACGCCGGCCTTCTTCGCCGCCGTCCGGGACGGTTCGCTCCCGCCGGGTCAGGTGGGCGGCGTCCCCGGCTCGTAGGCCGCGGCCGCGCGGACCCCGTTCGGGCGATCAGGCGGAGAAACCCGCCGCGGGTCGTCCGGCCCGGGCCCGCAGGCGCTCGCCCTTGGCCTCGGCCTGCGCACGCAGGCCGTCCTGGAAGTCGAGCATCGCCGTCCGGAGCCTGTCGGCCTCCGGTCCCGAGCCGGAGGCGAGGATGCGCACGGCCAGCAGGCCCGCATTGCGCGCACCACCGACCGACACGGTCGCGACCGGCACGCCGGCGGGCATCTGGACGATGGACAGCAGGGAGTCCATGCCGTCGAGGTGGGCGAGCGGGACGGGCACCCCGATGACGGGCAGCGGGGTGACCGCGGCCAGCATGCCGGGCAGGTGGGCGGCTCCCCCGGCGCCGGCGACGATCACGCGCAGCCCGCGGTCGGCTGCCTCGCGGCCGTAGGCGACCATCTTGTCGGGCTGTCGGTGCGCCGACACGACGTCGACCTCGACGGCCACGTCGAACTCCGCGAGCGCGTCCGCCGCGGCCTGCATCACGGGCCAGTCGGAGTCGGACCCCATGACGATGCCGACCTGGGTGCCGCCGGGCGTGGTGCCGCTCATCTCGTCCCTCAGTCCTCGGGGGTCTCGCCGCGCAGCCGCGCGACCGCCGCGCGCGCACGCGCGCGGACGTCGTCCAGGTCGTCACCGGACACGTTGACGTGCCCGAGCTTGCGGCCCGGTCGGACCGTCTTGCCGTACAGGTGCACCTTCGCGCCCGGGTCGGCCCCGAGCACCTCACGCAGCGCCTCGGTCGGGTCGTCGAGCGCGCTGCCGAGGAGGTTCACCATGACCGTCCACCGGGCCACGGGGGCGACGTCGCCGAGCGGCAGGTCGAGCACGGCCCGCAGGTGCTGCTCGAACTGGCTGGTCACGGACCCGTCGATGGTCCAGTGACCCGAGTTGTGAGGACGCATCGCGAGCTCGTTGACGAGCACGTGCGGCGCGCCGCCCGCCGGGTCCGCCACCTCGAACAGCTCGACGGCCAGCACGCCCGTCACGCCGAGGCCGTCGGCGACGGCCCGGGCGATGCCCTCGGCCTGCGCGGCGGTCTGCGGGTGCAGCGCGGGCGCGGGCGCGACGACCTCCGCGCACACGCCGTCCTGCTGCACCGACTCGACGACCGGCCACACGACGCTGCGCCCCGAGGGCGTCCGGGCGACGAGCACGGCCAGCTCACGGGTGAACGGCACGAGCTCCTCGGCCAGGAGCGCCGGCCCCGTGCCGTCGGCCGCCGCCGCGCACCAGGCGGCCACGTCGTCGGGCAGCACGCCGTCGTCGACGACCCGCACGCCCTTGCCGTCGTACCCGCCCCGCGTCGTCTTGACCACCGCCCGCCCACCGACGGCGGCGCGGAAGCGCTCGAGGTCGGCGGTGTCGCCGACGGGCGCCCAGCGCGGGCAGGGCACGCCGAGGTCCGTGAGGCGTCGCCGCATCACGGCCTTGTCCTGCGCGTGCAGGAGGGCCGCCGGCCCCGGGTGCACGGGGACGCCGCGCGTCTCGACCGCTTCGAGGACGTGCGCCGGGACGTGCTCGTGCTCGAACGTGAGCACGTCGGCCCCGTCCACGAGCCCGAGCACCGCGCCCACGTCGGACGCGGCCCCCACCGGTGCGTCGGCGACGGCCTGCGCGGCCGAGCCGTCGGCCGCCTCGGCCAGGACGCGCAGGTGCAGACCCAGTGCGGTGGCGGGACCGGCCATCATCCGGGCGAGCTGGCCGCCGCCGACGACGGCCACGATCGGAGGTGTCACGGGCGTCGAGGGTAGCCGCTGACGGTGCGTGCCCGCGGTGGTGCCCACCGACGCGGGGACCTCACGGGACGGACGCCTGGACGACCCGCCCCTCGCCGCGGGCGCGCAGGACGCCGTCGGACGCGGGGACGAAGGCGGCCTGCCCCGACGTGATCTCGAGCGCCTCGCCCGTCTCCGCGTGGAGGGTGACCTGCCCTTCGAGGCAGAGCACGATCCGGGGCCCGCCCCCCGGCACCCGGCACCGCTCGTCGGACAGGCGGGTGACGGACATCTCGAAGTCGTCGACGGGCACGTAGTAGACGTCCGTCGCGTCGTACACGTGCTCGGGGGCGATGCGGATCGGTGGGGCGGCGACGCACTCGACGATCCGCAGCAGCTCGGGGACGTCGACGTGCTTTGTCGTCAGACCGGCCCGCACGACGTTGTCGGAGCTCGCCATGAGCTCGACCGCGAAGCCGTCGAGGTACGCGTGCACGGTGCCCGCCGGCACGAAGAGCGCCTCGCCCGGTCGCAGCGAGACGGGGTTGAGCAGGACTGCCGTCACCGCACCGGGGTCACCTGGGTAGGTGCTCTCGAGCAGGTCGACCGCGCGGTCGGTGCGGGGCGACGGCGACCCGGTCCGCAGGCGGGCCCGGAACGCGTCCGCGAGATCATGGACCTCGTCGGGTCCTGGGCGCGTCGCCTCGCTCACGAGCAGCGTGAACGCCTCCTGCATGCCCGTCGACGTGGGGTCCGAGGTCACGACCTTGTGCAGCCGGCGTGCCGTCGGGTGGTCGACGCCGTCCAGGATCTCCGCCGCGCGGCGCGGCGCGCGGAAGCCGACGAGTGCCTCGAACGGCGAGAGCGCGTAGACGAGCTCCGGCTTGTGGTTGCGGTCCCGGTACGACCGTCGCGGGTCGTCCATCGCGACGGCCCGCGCGTCCTCCCGCGCATAGCCCTCGCGCGCCAGCTCGATGCTGGGGTGCACCTGGAGAGACAGGGGGCGCGCGGCCGCGATCAGCTTGAGCAGGAACGGCAGCTCCGGGCCGAAGCGCGAGACGACGGCGTCCCCGAGCCTCCCCACGGGGTCGGTCGCGATCGCGCGGTCCAGCGACTCTCCCCCGGCGCCGACGAGCCGGGAGGGCGCGGACGCGTGCGCGCCGAACCACGCCTCGGCGACCGGCGAGCCGTCAGCAGGGCGTCGGAGCATCTCCGGGATGACGGTCGACGATCCCCAGGCGTAACCCTGGAGCGCCGGCTCGAGAACCTGCACGTCTTCCCCCTCGCGGACGGATGTGGTGGAAGCCTAGCCCGACGGGGGTTCCGGGGGGCTGAGATCACCACCGACGCTCGCGCCGCACCGAGATCACGGCACCGCGCGGCAGGACGACGTCGGGCCGCAGCGACGCCGGGACGCCGGACAGGAACAGCGCGAACACCGCGGGCCGGCGCTGCGCCAGCTCGAGCCGGCCGCCGTCGGCGCTGGCGAGGTCCCGCGCGAGCGCCAGTCCCAGACCCGTCCCGGCGCCGGACGTGACGTCGCGCTCGAAGATGCGCGGGGCCAGGTCGTCGGGCACACCCTCGCCCTCGTCCCCGACCTCGACGACCACGGCACGCGACGGGCCGCCGGCGCGCGAACGCACGGTCGTCGTGCCCGCACCGTGCTTCAGGGAGTTCTCGATGAGCGTCGCGAGCACCTGGGCGAGGGCACCCGGCGTCGCGAGCACCTGCGTGCTCGGGTCGACGTCGACGACCAGCCGTCGACCGGCCGCGGCGAACGTCGGGGCCCACTCCTCCTCCTGCTGGTGCACGACCTCCTGCAGGAGGATCGCCTCGGTCGTGCCCCCCTGGGCGCGGCGCGAGCTCGCGAGCAGGTCGTCCACGACGCGCACCAGCCGCTCCACCTGCTCGAGCGAGATGCGGGCCTCCTCGCGCACCTCCTCCTCGCCGGCGGTGAGCATGATCTCCTCGAGGCGCATCGACAGGGCGGTCAGCGGGGTCCGCAGCTGGTGCGAGGCGTCGGACGCGAACTGGCGCTCCGCGGCGAGACGCCCCGCCATCCGGTCGGCGCTACGGGCCAGCTCGGCGGCCACGAGGTCGATCTCCTCGACGCCCGACGGCTCGAGCTGCGGCCGGACCTGTCCGGAGCCGAGCTGCTCGGCCGAGGCCGCGAGGTACACCAGTGGCGCCGCGAGCCTGTTGGCCTGCCAGATCGCCATCGCGATCCCTGCGGCGAAGGCGACGACGGCCGCGACGACGACGAGCGCGATGACCTGCGTCGACATCCAGAAGACGTCCCACCACGAGACGTACAGCAGCACCGTCGCCCCGGTCCCCGACGTGGTCTGGACCGTGAGGCGCCGCTGGTCGAACGTGGGCCCGGCCCGGTAGGTCTCGCCGGCGGGGGTCCGCACCACGACGCTCGCCTCAAGGCCTTCACCGGTGCCACCGGGGAAATCGGCACCCGTGTACGGCTCGAGCATGCGGTCGGACAGCGCGATCTGCTGCTCGACCCGGAAGTCGACGGTCCGCGCGACCGACTGGGCCCGGACCTCCAGACCGTAGAGCGCGTTCTCCCGCACGAGCTGTGCGCCGAGGAACGCGAGCGGGAACCCCAGCAGGACGACCGCGACCGTGACGGCGGCGATCGTCGCCTGCAGGACGCGACGACGCACGCGTCAGACCCTGTCGAGCGGCCCCGCGGCCGCGTCGGACGCCGTGGCGGCGTCGGACGCGCTCCCGGTCTCGAAGCGGAAGCCCATGCCGCGCACGGTGGAGATGTAGCGGGGAGCGTTCGCGTCGTCGCCGAGCTTGCGACGCAGCCACGACACGTGCATGTCGAGCGTCTTGGTCGAACCCGTCGGGTCGGACCCCCACACCTCACGCATGAGTGTCTCGCGCGAGACGACCGTGCCCGCGGCGGCGACCAGGACGCGCAGCAGGTCGAACTCCTTGGCCGTGAGGTGCAGCTCACGCTCGCCCTGGAACGCGCGGTGCGCGGCGACGTCGACGCGCACGTTCTGGGCGTGCAGCTCGTCCTCGTCCGCAGGGTCGCCCACGGTGCGGCGCAGCAGCGCCCGGACCCGCGCGAGCAGCTCGGCGAGCCGGAACGGCTTGGTGACGTAGTCGTCGGCACCGGCGTCGAGCCCGACGACGAGGTCGACCTCGTCGGCGCGCGCGGTCAGCACCAGCACGGGCGTCGTCAGGCCCTGGCTGCGGATCGCGCGGGCGACGTCGAGCCCGTCCATGTCGGGCAGGCCCAGGTCGAGGACCACGAGGTCGGCGCTCGCGGCGCCGTCGATCGCGCCTTGACCCGTGCCTTGCACGCGCACGTCGTAACCTTCACGCCCCAGCGCCCGGGCCAAAGGCTCGGCAATCGCGGGGTCGTCCTCCGCCAGCAGCACCTGGGTCATTCGGCCATGTTAGGTCACGAACTCGCCCCCGCCGCCAGCCCTCGGTCCCGGACGCGCCGGAGATCCACCGATCGTCGGGGACCGCCCCGCGCCCGGCCCACGTGCGCCCGGGGACGGACGGGAGGCGGTGGCCACGTCCGACCCCAGGTGCACGCCGACGGCAGACCGGCCACCTAGGCTTGCAGGATGACGTGGTGGGACCGGCTGTGGAAGTGGGAGGACACCCACCGCCAGGGCGTCGACCTTGCGATCACCGCGCTCCTGACCCTCTCACTGGTCCCGGTGTCGATCCTGGCCGTCACCACAGAGGCCGCGGGCGGCAGCGCGGCGCTCCTGTCACTGTGCGTGCTCGGCGTCGTCGCGCCCCTCGCGTGGCGCCGCACCCACCCGGCGGCCTCCGTCACGCTCGTGTACACCTGCGCCCTGCTGCACATCGCCGCCGGGTTCCCGCTGCTGCCCGTCGACGTCGTGATCCCCTTCTCCCTGTACTCGGTCGCGCTGCACGGTCCGCGCTGGGCCCACCGCACCGGCATCGTCACCGCGATCGTCGGCGCGGTCGTCGTGGGCGCTGCCATGTTCGCGCCCTACGACCACGCCAGCGCCGTCATCATCATGGTGCTGATCGCGAGCATCTTCCTGGTCGCGTGGGCGTTCGGGCTCGTGCGCCGCAGCCGCCGGGAGCACCTGGAGGCGCTCGTGGACCGCGCCGAGCGGCTCGAGGTCGAGCGGGACCAGCAGGCGATCATCGCGACGGCGGCCGAGCGCGCACGCATCGCACGCGAGATGCACGACATCGTGGCCCACAGCCTCTCCGTGATGATCGCGCAGGCCGACGGCGGGCGGTACGCCGCGGCGCAGGACCCCGACGCCGCGAGCCGCTCGCTCGGCACGATCGCGGAGACCGGCCGCGCCGCACTGACCGACATGCGCCGCCTGCTGGGCGTGCTGCGTGACGCGCCGGGTGCCGGCGGGCCCGGGCGCGCGGCACCCGGGGTCCTCGCCGCCGCGCCCTCGGGACCCGGGGCCGCGGGGCCGCCGGTCGCCACCACCACGCCGCAGCCGGCCGTGGAGGACGTCGAGCAGCTCGTGGCGCAGATGCGGGCCAGCGGGATGCGCGTGTCGTACGTGCGTCTGGGGACGCCGCGGCACCTGCCGCCCGGCGCCGGCCTGACCGTCTACCGCATCGCCCAGGAGTCCTTGACGAACGTGCTCAAGCACGCCGGCCCCGACCCCGGCGTGACCGTCATGCTCCGGTGGGAGCCCGCCGCCGTCACGCTGGAGGTCAGCGACGACGGACGCGGCGCCGCCGCCGACGCCGACGGCCTGGGCCAGGGCCTGGTGGGCATGCGCGAGCGCGCGACCATGTTCGGGGGCACGGTGACCGCCGGCCCCCGCCCCGGTGGCGGGTTCCGCGTCCGGGCGACGCTGCCCACACCGGGCTCCGGCGCGGCTGCGGGAGCCGACGCCGCCGGCACCCTGACACATACCCCGTCCCTCGACCCAGCCGGAGGAACCACCTCGTGACCGCACAGACCACCGACGCGGCGACCATCCGCGTCGCCCTCGTCGACGACCAGCAGCTCGTCCGCGCCGGGTTCCGCATGGTCATCGACTCCCAGGCCGACCTGGAGGTCGTGCTCGAGGCCGGTGACGGTGCGCAGGCGGTGCGCGCCCTCGACCCGGCGGCACGGACCGCGACCGGGCCCGTCGACGTCGTCCTCATGGACGTCCGCATGCCGACGATGGACGGGCTCGAGGCCACCGAGCGCATCGTGTCGCGCGCGACCCCGGAGGCACCCGCGCCCAAGGTCATCGTCCTGACGACGTTCGACCTCGACGAGTACGTGCTCGCGGCGATCCGCGCCGGTGCGAGCGGCTTCCTCCTCAAGGACGCGCCGCCGGAGGAGATGCTCGCGGCGATCCGCACCGTCCACCGCGGCGACGCGGTCATCGCACCGTCGAGCACCCGTCGGCTGCTCGAGCACCTCGTCACCGCCCTGCCCGACGACGCGCCGTCGGCCACCGACCACCCGGCGCACCAGGCGGTGGCCCAGCTCACCGAGCGCGAGCGCGAGGTGCTGGTGCTCATGGCCCGCGGCCGCTCCAACACCGAGATCGGCCAGGACCTGTTCGTCGCCGAGGCCACCGTCAAGACCCACGTCGGGCGCATCCTGGCCAAGGTCGGCGCGCGCGACCGCGTGCAGGCCGTCGTGGTCGCCTACGAGGCCGGGCTGGTGCGGGCGGGGTCCTGAGCGACGTCCCGGCGGAGTACCGACGGGTCGCGGGTGTGCGGCCTGGGGATGACCCGGGCACCGGCAGGACCCACCCGGGGCGGGACGCGGGGGACCGGGCCGCCGGGTGAACCTGGTGGCACACCTCGAGACAGGAGCACCCGTTGCCCACCACCGCCCCCCTCCCCCACGACCGGTCCGCGGCCGACGACGCCGCGCCCGCGTCCCGCGCCCGCGCGCTGACCAAGGTGTACGGGTCCGGAGCCGCGGCGGTCCGCGCGCTCGACGCCGTCGACGTGGACTTCGCGACGGGGGCGTTCACCGCGATCATGGGCCCGTCCGGGTCCGGCAAGTCGACGCTGATGCACCTGCTCGCGGGCCTCGACGACGCGACCTCCGGCACGGCGCACCTCGGTGCCACGGAGATCACGTCGCTCGGCGACGACGCGCTGACCCGGCTGCGCCGTGACCGCGTGGGCTTCGTCTTCCAGTCGTTCAACCTCCTGCCGATGCTCACCGCCGAGCAGAACGTGCTGCTCCCGCTCGACCTCGCCGGCCGCGCACCGGACCGCGCCTGGTTCGACACGCTGGTGACGACGCTCGGGCTGCAGGCGCGCCTCACGCACCGGCCCAGCGAGCTGTCCGGCGGGCAGCAGCAGCGCGTCGCGATCGCGCGCGCCCTCATCGCGCAGCCCGACGTCGTCTTCGCCGACGAGCCCACGGGCAACCTGGACTCCCGCTCGGGCGCCGAGGTGCTGAGCTTCCTGCGCCGCTCGGTCCGTGAGCTGGGCCGCACGATCATCATGGTCACGCACGACCCGACCGCGGCCGCGTACGCCGACCGCGTGGTGCTGCTGGCGGACGGCCGGATCGCCGGTGACATCGCCGACCCGACCCCCGAGTCGGTGCTCGCGGGCCTCGAGGGCCTGCGCGTGCTCGAGGCGCCCGCAGGCACGCCGACGGGCGCGACGCCCGTCGTCGACGTGACGTCGGGGGGCGTGCGCTGATGCTGCGGCTCACCCTCGCCCAGATGCGCCGCAGCCTCGGACGCCTGATCGCGGCGGGCGTCGCGATCCTCCTCGGCTCGGCCTTCGTCACGGCGACCCTCACCGCGGGCGACGTCATCGAACGCGGCGGCTACGACGCGATGACGGCGCTCTACGGCGACGCCGACCTCGTCGTCTTCCCCTCGATGGACGCCACGCCGTCCGAGTCGCTCGCCGCCACGCGGGACACCGCGGGCGTCACCGCCGCCGACGCGCTCGTCATCAGCTGGGTGTCCCTCGAGAGCGGTCGGCGCTCCTCCAACGAGGGCGTGATCCCGGTGCCCTCCGACCCCTCGCTGGCGTCGCTCGACGTCGCCGAGGGCCGCGCGCCCGCGTCGGACGCCGAGGTCGCGCTGCCGGCCGCCTCGGCGGAGCGGCTCGGGATCGGGGTCGGCGACACCCTCCGCGCCTCGTGGACGGTCTGGCCCGCGGACGAGTCCGAGGGCGGCACGGTCGAGGACGCCGTCGAGGGGACGGGTGACGTCGTCACGTCGCTCGAGATGGAGCCCACGCAGATGACGGCGGACGTCACGCTCGTCGGGATCGTCCAGGACTCGTCGGGCGCCTGGGCCCGCTACGGCGGCGCGGGGCTGGCGACCCCCGACGCGGTCGTGGAGTGGAGCGGTGTGGCGACCATCGACCACATGGGCGTCTCGGAGATCCTCGTGGCCGTCGACGGCGACGTCGCCGCCGTGCAGTCCGACCTGGCACGCCAGCTGGACGGGGACGAGGTGCTGACACGGGACGAGGCCGCGGCCCGGAGCGTGGAGTCGTACGGCGCCGGCAACCTCCTCGTCATGATGGTCCTCGGGTTCGCCGCCGTCTCGCTGCTGGTCGCGGCCCTGGTCATCGCGAACACGTTCCAGGTGATCGTCGCCCAGCGCACCCGCATGCTGGCACTGCTGCGCTGCGTCGGCGCACGCCGCGGCCAGCTGCGCGCATCGGTGCTGCTCGAGGCCGGCATCCTCGGCCTGGTCGCCGGCGTCGCCGGCGTGCTCACGGGGCTCGGACTCGCGCAGGGCATGCTCAGCGTCCTGGCGCGGGTCCAGACCGGCGTGCCGCTGCCCCCGGCGGTCGAGCCCACGCTCCGCAACATCCTGGTCCCGGTGCTCGTGTCGGTCGCGGTGACCGTCGGTGCCGCGCTCCTGCCCGCTCGGGCGGCGACCCGGGTGTCCCCCGTGGCGGCGCTGCGGCCGGCGGACGCGCCGACGGTACACGCACGGCCCGGCCGGATCCGGCTCGTGCTGTCGCTGCTGCTGACGGTCGGCGGGCTCGCGGCGCTGGCGGCAGGGATCGTGCTCGCCCGTGCCGGCACCGGCGTGGACGCGATGCTGCCGCTGGGCATCGGTGTCCTCGGTGGCGGGACGTCGTTCGTCGGCCTGCTCGTCGGCTCGCCGCTGTGGGTGCCGCACATCGTGTCGTCCGTCGGACGCCCCGTGGCGGCGATCAGCACGAGCGCCCGTCTCGCCGCGGCCAACACGCTGCGCAACCCGCGACGGACGTCCGCGACGAGCACCGCCCTGGTCATCGGCGTCACGCTCGTCGTCATGATGAGCACCGGGGCGATCTCGGCGCAGGACTCGCTCGCCCGGGAGATGGACGAGCGCGGACCGGTCGACCTGCTGGTGGTGGACTCGTCCGGCGAGGCGATGAGCGCGGCTGTCGCGGCCGACGTCACGGGCCTCGACGGCGTCGAGACGGCTGTCGTCGCACGGGCCGGGTTGGTGCAGAACGCCGAGGGCCTCGAACGCAGCGCCTACGTGGTCGACCCCGCGGACGCCCACGTGCTCCGGGACCAGGTCGCGGCCGACGCCATCGCTGCAGGTCGCAGCGTCGTGCCGGAAAGCTGGTCGGGCTCCGTGACCGCCATGGACGTGAGCGCGCAGGACACCGCGCGCATCGAGGTCCTGCCGCGCGGCACGAAGACGGCGCTCCTGACGACCGAAGCGGCCGACGCGCTGGGGATCGACGGCCCGCCCACGGCACTGCTGGCGAGGCTGAGCAGCGGGGCCGACGCGGTCGAGACGCTGCGGGAGGTCCAGGACCTGGTCGCGGACGACACGATGCAGTTCGAGAGCACGGCGGCACAGCGGCAGGGCGACGAGCAGATCATCGCCGTCGTGCTCGCGATCGTCATCGGCCTGCTGGGGGTCGCCGTCGTGATCGCGCTGATCGGGGTCGCGAACACGCTGTCGCTCTCGGTGATCGAACGTCGCCGGGAGTCGGCCACGCTGCGCGCGGTCGGGCTGTCCCGACGTGGCCTGCGGTGGATGCTCGCGACCGAGGGCATGCTCATCGCCGGCGTCGGCGCGCTGATCGGCACGGTGCTCGGGCTGATGTACGGCTGGGCGGGCGCCGCCACGGTGTTCGGCCCGCTCGGTGACGTGCACCTGTCCGTCCCCTGGGCGCACGTCGGAGCCGTCTTCGTCGTGGCGCTGCTCGCCGGGCTCGCCGCCTCGGCGCTCCCCGCCCGCGCAGCCGCCCGCACGCCCCCGGTCGCCGCGCTCGGCGTCGACTGAGACCACGGCCGCGGTGCGGCGCGGAGGAGGGCCCGCCGCACCGTCGAGCCGACCACAGACCCGGGGCCGCGGGGTGTCACCCACACCTCGCGGCCCCGGGACGTCACGGCGCACCCCGCGGGCCGATGCTCGCGGGGTGCGCCTCACCCTGCCCTCCCCCGTCCTGCCGGACCGGCTCCTCGACGTCGAGGTGGACCCCGGCGTCCCCGCCGGCGACCTGCGTCGTCGGCTCGCCGTGCTCACCGGTGACGTGCGCTGGGCCGCACCGCGCGCGCTGCTGCAGGTCGCGGGCAGCGTGCTCGACGACCACCACCCCGCGGGCGCACCCCCGCTCCTGCCGGGGGCCCACCTCGCGCCGGGCCCCGCTCCCGACGACGACGTCCTGACCGCCCTCCGCGCCGGGAACCACCTGGCCGTGCTCGAGGGGCCCGGTTCCGGGCGTCTCGTCGCGCTGGCGGACGGCGCGCGCGTCCGGGTCCCTGTCGTGTCGGCGGTCGGGACCGGGGGTCCGGGCCGGACCACGCCCTCGTGGGTCGACGTGCACCGGCGGGGCGCTCGCGTCACGGTCCGCGTGGTCGGTGCGCGCGGGACGATGACGGCTCGGTCACGGCGACGGTCCGGGCGTCTGCGGCTCCCCCAGCGCGGACGACGCGTCGGACCGCGGCCGCGCACGTGGTCGCCGGGCGACGACGTGCGGGTCGGCGGGCTCGCGCTGCAGCTGCGCGGCGCGGTCGGTGTCCGCCGTCGCGGCCGGCGGACACCCGCGGGGCCCGCGTGGGTATGGACGGCCGGTGCCTCGGCGTGCGTCGCGCTCGCCCTGGCCGTCGCGCTGCGCCAGCCGGTCCTGCTGCTGACCGCGGTGACGGGCCTGGCCGGGCTCCTCGGCGTGCGGGGGGCGCGCACACCGGACGCCCCCACGGAGCCCGACGCGACCGGCACCCCCGCGCCGTCCTGTCCCGACGTCGCGGGGGTGCGCCTGACCACGGCGCTCCGCCTGCGCGACCACGCGGGCACCGTCCCCGGCGACGACGCGGCATGGCCCGCGGACCGCACCCTGGCGCTGACCGGTCCCCGCGACCGCTCGCTCGGCGCGGCGCGCGCGCTCGTGCTGCGCACGCTCGGAGCGGGCACACCGACGCGTCTCGTGCTGCGTTCCGGCGCGAGCGCCGACTGGCGGTGGACCCGGTGGTGGGGCCCGTCGGCCCTGCTGCCGGGGACGGACGAGGACGACGTCCTCGTGGTGTCCGACGGCGAGGACACGACCCTCGGTGCGTGGCGCCTCGCGTCACCGCGGGCCCGGCTGCTCCTCGTCGTGCCGCCGGGGGCCACCGTGCCCGCGTGGGCGGCGACGGTCCTGCGCACCGGCGACGACTCGACACCGGGCTGCGCACCGCAGGCGGTGGCCGCGGACGTGGCCGACGCGCAGGGGAGGTCGGCGGCGGCGCTCGCGTGGTCGCTGTCGACGCACGGCACGGCCGTGCCGCCCACGTCGCTGCCGGTCACCGCCCTGGGCGAGCTGCCGGGAGTCCCCGCGCCCGACGCGGCAGCCGTCGCGCGGGCGTGGCGTCCCGCAGGTGCCCGCACGCTGGCGACGCCCGTGGGCACCCGCCCAGGCGGCGCACCCGCCGTGCTCGACCTCGTGCGCGACGGGCCGCACGCCCTCGTCGCGGGCACCACCGGCGCCGGCAAGTCGGAGCTGCTGACGACCGTGGTCCTCGGTCTGGCGCTGACGCACCCGCCGCACCGCCTCGCCGTCCTGCTGGTCGACTTCAAGGGCGGCACGGGCCTGGGCCCGCTCGCGCGGCTGCCGCACGTCGTCGACCACGTCCACGACCTCGACGTCGCAGCAGCGCGACGCACGCTCGTGGGGCTCCGCGCGGAGCTGCGCCGCCGCGAGCACCTGCTGGCCCGCGCCGGGCGCACCGACGTCGCCGACCTCGACCCCGCGGCCGCGAGCACCCCTGCCCGCCTGCTCGTCGTCGTCGACGAGCTGCGTGCCCTGGTCGACGACGTCCCCGACGCCGCCGCGGCGCTCTCGCGGCTCGCGGCGCAGGGACGTGCGCTCGGCATGCACCTGCTGCTCGCGACCCAGCGGCCGGCCGGCGCGGTGCCCGCCGACCTGCGCGCGAACGTCGGGCTGCGCATCGCCCTGCGCGTCGCGGACGAGGAGGACTCGCGCGACGTCGTCGGGTGCCCGGACGCCGCCCACCTCGACGTGGCGAGCCCCGGCCGCGCACTCGTCCGCATCGGGTCGCAGCCGGCGGCACCCCTGCAGGTGGCACGTGCACGCCACCGGCGCACGGCTGCACCGGTGCGGCTCGCGGCGCCTGTCCCGTCACGGGGCGTGGCGGGCTGGTGCGTCGCGCCGGTCGACGACGACGACGTCACGGAGTGGGTGACCGCATGCCGCCAGGCGGCGAGCGGCCTGCCGGGCACGGCCGTGCCGTGGCTCCCCCCGCTGCCGGACCAGGTGACCGCGGACCTGGTGGCGACCGGCGCGGACACCGACGGCCTGCTCGTCGCGGTGGGCGACCTCCCGGACGAGCAGCGCCGCACGCCGGTGCGGTGGGGGCCCGCGCACGGTCACCTCCTGGTGCTCGGCGGCCCGCGCTCAGGCCGGTCCACGACCCTCCTCACCGTCGCCTCGCACGCGCTGCTCGGCGGTGCGCACGTCCACGCCGTGGGGCTGCCGGACGGGGGTCTCGATCGTCTGCGACGGGTGGCGGGAGAGCAGCTGGGGACCACCCTCCCGGTCGACGACGTGCATCGCGCGCTGCTGCTGCTCGATCGCCTGATGTCGCCCCGACAGCCGGACGGTCCCGAGGTCGTGCTCCTGCTCGACGGGCTCGACGCGCTCCTGGACGCACTCGCGACGCACGCCCGGGGAGCGGGCGTCGACCTGCTCACGACACTGCTGCGTCACCCACCCTGCGGGGTGCGCGTCGCCGCCGCGGGACCGGTCGTGCCCGCGCTGTCCCGCCTCGTCGGCGCGTTCGGGCTACGCCTCGTCCTGCCTGTGCCGGACTCCGCGCTCGACTCGCAGGCCGGGGTCCCGCACGGCATGGTCACCGCCCGCACGGTTCCGGGCCGTGCCGTGGCGTGCACCGTCGAGAGCGCGCTCCTGTGCCAGGTGGTCCTGCCGGCACGAGCCGAAGAGGCCCACCCGGTGAGGCACGCGTCCGGCGCCGCGCCACCCGCCGTGCGGATCGGCGTCCTTCCCGAACGCTCCGTGCCGCCACCAGGTTCGGCGTCTCGCGGCAGGACCGTCCGGGACACGATCGTGATCGGCGTCGGCGCCGACGGACCCGGTCCCGTCCATGTCGACCCCACCAGGCCGCTCGTCGTGGCGGGGCCGCCCGGAACCGGGCGCACGACCGCGCTGCACGTCCTCGCCCGCGGCTGGGCGGCGAGCGGTCGGCACGTGATGATCCTCACCGGGCACGCGCCACCGCCGCAGGTGCAGGACGCGCCGCCCGGCGTCCTCGTGCTGTCCCCGTCCGACGCTCCGGCCGTCCTGGACCGCGCCCCGGGTCCGCGGACCGCGACCGGTGACGACGACGGCGGCGTCCTCCTCGTCGACGACCTCGACCTGCTCGAACGCGCGTCACCGCAGCTCGCCGAACGCCTCGAGTCGATGGTGGACGGCCGGGGAGGCGGCCCCCGGGTCGTCGCGCTCGCCACCACGGGCGAGCACGCCGCCACGGGCTACCGCGGCCCGGTCGCCGCGGCGCTGCGCGCACGCCAGGTGCTGGTCCTCGACGCCTACGGGCCTGCCGCGTCCGACCTGCTGGGACCCACGGGGGCGTTCCACACGGACCCGAGGTCGCGCCCACCGGGCCGCGGCGTGCTGCGGCGAGGTCGGGTGCTGGTCCGGGTCCAGGTGCACGACCTCGCCGGACGGCACCGCGGGGCAGGCGCGGTGTGACCCGGCGAGCCGCACGGCGTCACGCGCCTGCGTCGCGGCCTCTCGACGTGACGGCCACGACACGGGGGCTGAGGACCGCGACGACGACGCCGAGTGCGACGAGGCCGAGTGCGAGCGCCGTCGCTCCACCGTCGACGCTCCACCACGCTGCCGCCGTCACCAGGAGGAACGCCTGGGCCGTCAGCACGGGCGCCCGTGCCCACCGGCGCCCGTGCCACAGACCGCGCGCTGCGCTCGCCAGGAGCGTGGCGGTGCCGAGCGCGAGTGCCACGAGGAAGAGCACAGGTCCCGCGTCGCCGCCGCTCACGAGCGCGACCACGCCGACGACGGCAGCCGCCACGAGCAGCGCGGCCTCGACCAGCACGGCCGCGCACGCCAGGAGGAGCATCGGCGGGCGTCCGCCGCCGGGGCCGGGACGGGCCGCGTCGGGTCCGGTGACCGACCCGCGGTCGGGGGGTGTTCGGGGCATGGCACGACCCTAGGCGGAGAGGAGCGTCGAGGGCCGGACCGGGCGGTGTGCAGCGTGCTGCGCGGCACCCATACCAGAGGCCGCAAGCGCCTCGGACCACCTCACCGGCCCCGTGGCCCCGACGGACGGCGGCCGGGACGCACGTGAGGCGCGTCACCCCCTTGCCCCCGGGGCCCGGCCGGCGGGTGAGCGCCCTGCACATCGCCACGCCGGGCACAGCAATCTCCCAGGTCAGCGGCCTAGCCTGGTTCCGACCGCGCTGACCTGGACGTTCGACCCAGGCCACCTGGGCGGCGCCTGGACGGTCGACGGGACGACTCGGACGGAGCACGCGACCATGTGATCAACGCCTCAGTCGTTATGGACATGAAACGTTGCCGTAACCCTTGTGCGCCGAGGTCCGGGGTGTGACGCTGGGTTCAGCACGTTTTCCCCCCACCATTGATCCCATGCATTGCCGCGCGCGCTTCGGGCGTGCGGGCATGCGTGTGCCAAGGAGAGCCCCCATGGATTGGCGTCACCGCGCAGCCTGCCTCGACGAGGACCCCGAGCTGTTCTTCCCCATCGGGAACACGGGTCCTGCGCTGCAGCAGATCGAGGAGGCGAAGGCCGTCTGCCGTCGCTGCGACGTCGTCGACACGTGCCTCAAGTGGGCCATCGAGACCGGTCAGGACGCCGGTGTGTGGGGCGGCCTGTCCGAGGACGAGCGTCGTGCGCTGAAGCGCCGCACCGCCCGCCAGCGTCGAGCCGGCTGAGCAGCCGGACCCCAGCACCTGCCGGCGACGACCGCCGACCGCCCGACGGGGCCGCCGATGACGGCGGCCCCGTCGTGACGTCCGGGCAGGTCCTGGCGTCCGGCCCCGTCGACCCGGCTGGCAGCGCGACGCACGCTCGTCGCGCGTGGTCTCACGCGACGGTCGCGGCGTCCCTCCCCTGCCGGAGCTGCGCCTCGATGACCACGGACGTCCCGCCGCCCTCGCGAGCGAGCCAGGCGATCGAGCCGCCGAGCTCGTTGCGCACGAGGGTCGAGACGATCTGCGTGCCGAGCCCCGTCCCCTCTCCCCGACCCTCCGGCAGACCGCCGCCGTCGTCGGCGACCTCCACCCGCAGCCGGTGACCTGACCGCTCGACGACGATCTCGACCGTGCCCTGGTCGCGCCCGGCGAGCCCGTGCTCGACAGCGTTCGTCACGAGCTCCGTGAGGATCAGCGCGAGCGCTGTCGCGTCCTCGGCCGGCACGGCGCCGAACGAGCCGCGGACCGTCGTCCGCACGTGCGCGCCGGCGGTCGCGACGTCGGCCGCCAGCCGCAGGCTCCGCCCGACGAGGTCGTCGAACGGCACGCTCTCGTCGAGGGTCTGCGACAGCGTCTCGTGGACCAGGGCGATCGTGGCGACGCGACGCATCGCCTCGGCGAGCGCATCGCGGGCCTCCGGCGAGCTCATGCGACGCGACTGGAGCCGCAGGAGCGCGGCGACCGTCTGCAGGTTGTTCTTGACCCGGTGGTGGATCTCCCGGATCGTCGCGTCCTTCGTGATCAGCTCGCGCTCGCGCCGCCGCAGCTCGGAGACGTCGCGGCACAGCAGCACGGCCCCCGTCCGCTGACCGCTGTCCGTCAGGGGGACGGCACGCAGCGAGAGCGCCACGCCGCGGGCCTCGACGTCGACGCGCCACGGCGCCCTGCCCATCAGGACGAGGGGCATCGACTCGTCGACGGTCGCGTCCTGCTCGATGAGGTCCGACGTGACCTCGATCAGCGACCTGCCGACCAGGTCGCCGAGCACACCGAGCCGGTGGAAGCAGGACAGGGCGTTGGGGCTCGCGTAGAGCACCTCTCCCTCGCCGTTGAGCCGGACCAGGCCGTCGCCCACGCGCGGCGCACCCCGACGCGGCCCCGTCGGCGCGTCCGGGGCGGGGAACTCACCGCGCGCGACCATGCCGACCAGGTCGTCGGCCGCCTCGACGTAGTTGAGCTCCAGGCGCGACGGCGTGCGCGCCCCCCCGAGGTTCGTCTGACGCGCGAGGACGGCGATCGACCGCCCCCCGCGCACCACCGGCACGGCCTCCTCCCGGACGGCGTACGAGCCGAACCAGCGCGGCTCGCGGGACCGCTGCGGCGCCTGCTCCTCGAGGGCGCGCCGCAGCTGGGCGACCTGCCCCTCGGGAGGCCGGGAACCCACGACGTCGTCGTAGTGCACCGTCGCGCCCGTCGAGGGCCTGCACTGCGCGACGGCGACGAACTCCCCGTCGACGGTCGGCAGCCACAGCACGAGGTCGGCGAACGCCAGGTCGGACACGACCTGCCAGTCACCGACCAGGAGATGGAGCCACTCCACGTCTGCGGGATCGAGCGCACCATGACGCGTGACGAGGTCGCTCAGCGTGGACACACGCCCAGGGTACGCAGCGGCGGCTACGCTCGACGACGACGGGGGTGCCGCGGTCGGACGTCCGTCGCTGGTCCGCGCGGCCGCTCGGACCAGAGCTCATCCACCACGGGGGCCCACGGTGCAGCTGCGCGTGACGATCGACCTTCCCACCGACGTGCGCACCGCTGCCCGTCTGCTGGCGGACCCGGCGTACGTGGACGCGAAGGTGCGCGCCTCGGGCGCGGTCGAGCAGCAGGTGGACGTGACAGGGACCGCAGCCGGCGCCTTCACGGTGACGACGCGTCGCGCCCTGCCCACCGAGCAGATCCCCGCCCACATGCACGCGCTGGTGGGAGCGCGGATCGACGTGCGCCAGGTCGAGGCCTGGGAGGCGCCCCTCGCCGACGGCTCACGCACCGGGACGGTCGTCGTCGAGATCGCGGGCGCGCCCGTGCGCGTGACGGGCCGGACCTCGCTCGCCGCCGCGCGACCGGACCTGGCACGCGTGACGTACGACGGCGAGGTCCGTGCGGCCGTCCCGCTGTTCGCCGCCGCCGTGGAGGAGGCGGCCGGCGCCGCCGTCCGCGCGGCGCTGCGCGCGGAGCAGGACGTGGCCGCGCGGTGGCTCGCCGCGCAGGGCGAGCACCACGGCGACGCCGAGGCCGCCCGCTGAGGTCGTCGGCGACCTCGAGCCGGGCACGCCGCGAGCCCCCCGCCGCGTCCGCCCCCGCGGCACGGCGCACGACCTCCGTCGGCACGCCCGGGGGCGCCCCGGACACTTCCCCCGAACGGGGGCACGGGGAGATCTCCGAGCCGTAACGATTGAATAACGTGGGAAGCATGGGAAATCGCTTTGACCAGCGATGACACCCCCGTGGGACCGCTACCACCCCACCTTTGCCGATCCCCGTCCTTGACACCCGCCCATCTCCCGACAAAGGTGTCCCGCAGTGCGTGGGAACGCTCCCGCGAGATGTCACGGGAGCGCACCCACGTCGGGGCTCGACAGCCCCAACGCGCGACGCTCGTCCCGGCCGGAATCGGTCGGCGGGCGGGACGCGGACAAGGTGTACGGCGACGCAGCCGTCCGACTGACAAGGGAGTCATTGTGCGCAAGACCACACGCAAGGCGTGGGCGCTCGCCGCTGGCGTCATGAGCATCTCGCTGCTCAGCACCGCCTGCTCCGGTGAGAGCAGCGAGGCCGACGACGACGCAGCGAGCGGCGACAGCAAGGTCACGCTCACCGTCGCGACGTTCAACAACTTCGGCTACACCGACGAGCTGCTCGCCGAGTACACCGAGGCGAACCCGAACGTCACGGTCAAGCAGACGCGCGCCGCCGAGTCGGCCGACGCCCGCACCAACCTCACGACGAAGCTCGCAGCCGGCGGTGCCGGTCTCGCCGACGTCGAGGCCATCGAGGTCGACTGGCTGCCCGAGCTGCTCACCAGTGCCGACGCCTTCGAGGACCTGACCGACCCGTCGGTCGAGGGCCGCTGGGAGACCTGGAAGCAGGAGGCCGCGACGTCCGAGGACGGCCGCCTCATCGGCTACGGCACGGACATCGGCCCCGAGGGCATCTGCTACCGCGCCGACCTGTTCGAGGCCGCCGGCCTGCCCACCGACCGCGCGGAGGTCGCCGAGCTGCTCGGCGGCGAGGGCGCCACGTGGGACAAGTACTTCGAGGTCGGCCGCACGTTCACCGCCGCCTCGCCCGACGTCGCGTGGTTCGACTCGGCGTCCGCCACGTTCCAGGGCATGGTCAACCAGGTCGAGAACCCGTACGAGGAGAGCGACGGCACGCCGAAGTCCCTCGGTGACAACACGGAGATCAAGGACCTGTTCGACCAGGTCACCGCGGCGTCCGCCGACCTGTCGGCCGGTCTCACGCAGTGGAGCCCCGACTGGGACGCCGCGTTCCAGAGCAACGGCTTCGCGACGATGCTGTGCCCCGCCTGGATGACCGGCCCGATCGAGGAGCGCGCGGGCGGTGTCACCGGTTGGGACGTCGCCGACGTCTTCCCCGGCGGTGGCGGTAACTGGGGTGGCTCGTACCTGACGGTGCCCGCCTCGGGCAAGAACGTCGAGGAGGCCAAGAAGCTGGCCGCGTGGCTCACGTCGCCCGAGACGCAGGTCAAGGCGTTCGAGAACGCGGGCACCTTCCCGAGCCAGGTCGAGGCGTGGGAGTCCGAGGACCTCAAGTCCGCCACGAACGAGTTCTTCAACGACGCACCGGTCGGCGAGATCTTCGCGAACCGCGCTGCAGCGATCTCGGTGACCCAGTTCAAGGGCCCGAACTACTTCCAGATCCACCAGACGGTGACCGACGCGCTCGCCCGCGTGGACGTCGACAAGAGCGAGGACCCCGCGGCGGGCTGGCAGGGCGCAGTCTCGGCGTTCGACAGCCTGGGTCTCTGAGTCTCTGACTCACCCGGACCGGCCGGGGACGTCCACCGACGTCCCCGGCCGGTCCTCAGGTGGCGGTACGCGATCACCGCCACCGACGTCCGAGGGCCGCCGGCAGGACGCGGCCCTGAGTCCCGGCTCCCCACGCGAGGTCCGTCATGTCCGTCAAGTCACCCGCGCCCACGCGGTCAGCGCCACAAGGCGCGCCACGTGCGCCGCGACGGGTCGGCTTCTCCCAGCGGCTCTCCCGCTGGGACGTCAAGCTCTCCCCGTACCTGTACATCTCCCCCTTCTTCATCATCTTCGCCATCACCGGCCTGTTCCCGCTCATCTACACGGCGTTCGTGTCGGTGTACGACTGGAAGCTGCTGGGCGGTCAGGGCGACTTCATCGGGTTGCAGAACTACACCGACGTGCTCGGGCAGGCGACCTTCTGGAAGTCGCTGCGCAACACGTTCTCGATCTTCGCGCTCTCGTCGGTGCCGCAGGTGCTGGTGGCGATCGTGCTGGCGGCTCTCCTCGACCAGAACCTGCGCGCCAAGACCTTCTGGCGCATGGGCGTGCTGCTCCCGTACGTCGTCGCCCCCGTGGCCGTGGGCCTCATCTTCGGGCGCATGTTCGCCGACCAGTCCGGCCTCATCAACAGCTGGCTCGGCGCGTTCGGGGTCGACCCCATCCGGTGGCACGTCGACCCCCTCGCGAGCCACGTGGCCATCGCCTCGATGGTGAACTTCCGCTGGACCGGGTACAACACCCTGATCTTCCTCGCGGCCATGCAGGCCGTCCCGCGTGAGCTGTACGAGGCCGCGATCATCGACGGCGCCGGCCGCGTTCGGCAGTTCTTCTCGGTGACGGTCCCGCAGATCCGCGCCACGGTGATCTTCGTCATCCTCACCTCCACCATCGGCGGCCTGCAGATCTTCGACGAGCCGCGCGTGTTCGACGCCCAGGGCCGTGGCGGCGCCTCGCAGCAGTGGATGACCACGACGCTCTACCTCTACGACGTCGGCTGGGGCACCCAGCGCAACCTCGGCAGGGCGGCAGCGGTCGCGTGGCTCCTCTTCATCGTCGTCGTCATCATCGGCCTGGCGAACTTCGCGATCACGAACCGGATCTCGTCCGCAGGGACCGGCCGTCCATCCCGTCGCCAGCGCCGTGCCGCTGCGCGTAGCTCGAGGAGGTCGGCATGAGCTCCGTCCCCGTCATCCACCAGACCGCCGGACCCAGGGCGGCCAAGGCGGCCAGCAGCCGTCGCGGGAAGACCGGCGGTTACAACCGGCGTCCGGGCGTGGTCACGTACGTGCTCCTGGGCGCGGCCGTGCTCATCGGCATCGGCCCGATCTACTACACGCTGCTCCTGGGGTCGTCCGACCCCGTGAGCCTCGCGCAGAGCCCGTTGCCGCAGCTGGTGCCCGACGCGAGTCTCTTCGACAACTTCTCGAAGGTCATCAACTCCGACGCCTTCGACTTCTGGAAGGCGTTCCGGAACTCGCTCCTGGTCTCGCTGATCACGGCGGCCGCCACGGTGCTGTTCTCGACGCTCGCCGGGTTCTCGTTCGCGAAGCTCAACTTCCGGGGGCGCGGGCCGCTGCTCGTGTTCGTCATCGCCACCATGGCGGTGCCGACGCAGCTCGGCGTCATCCCGCTCTACATCATCATGGCGAAGATCGGGTGGATCGGGACGCTGCAGGCGGTCATCGTGCCGGCGCTCGTCACGGCGTTCGGCGTCTTCTGGATGACCCAGTACCTCCAGGAGGCACTGCCCTACGAGCTCATCGAGGCCGCCCGTGTCGACGGGGCGTCGATGCTGCGGACGTTCTGGTCGATCGCCATGCCGTCGGCACGGCCGGCCATGGCGATGCTGGCGCTGTTCACGTTCGTCACCCAGTGGACGAACTTCTTCTGGCCGTCGATCGTCCTCAACCCGGAGAACCCGACGCTGCCGGTCGCGGTCCGTCTGCTCCAGGCGAACTACTTCGTCGACTACTCGCTCGTCATGGCGGGCGTGTTCCTCGTCACGCTGCCGCTGATCGTGCTGTTCATCTTTGCCGGGCGCCAGCTGGTCGCCGGGATCATGGCGGGAGCCGTGAAGGGCTGATGCCCTGCACCGTGGTCGGGCGCACACTCCCGAGCGCCCGACCACGGCCCACCAGCTCGGCACCAGGTAACCTGCGCATCGTGCGCGGTAGCTTCACGGTGCCCCGGGCCGCAAGAACGTCCACGCTGCCCGGCAGCCACAGGAGGGGATGACCAAAGGTGGTCGACATCGTCCCGACCCGCACGGACCTCGCACGCCCGAACGCACCCACGCTCGAGCAGGTCGCCGAACGCGCAGGCGTCTCCCGGTCGACGGCGTCACGCGCCATCAACGGCGGGCTGCGGGTCTCCCCCGAGGCGCTGTCCGCCGTCGAGGCCGCCGTCTCCGACCTCGGCTACACGCCCAACCGCGCGGCGCGCTCGCTCGTCACGCGACGCACCGACTCGATCGCACTCGTCGTCCCCGAGCCCGACGAGCGCGTGCTGTCCGACCCGTTCTTCGCGGGCACGCTCAACGGCCTGAGCACGTCGCTCGCCGACTCGGACATCCAGGTCGTGCTCGTCATCGCCCGTCCGGGCGAGAGCGAGCGGACGATCCGCTACCTGCGCAACGGTCACGTGGACGGCGCCATCGTCGTGTCGCACCACCGCGACGACGAGCTCGACCGGGCGCTCCTGACGTCGCGGGTGCCCAACGTCTTCGTCGGGCGGCCGCTGTCGGCCTCGGACGAGGACGTCCAGTACGTCGACACGGACAACACCGAGGGTGGGCGGCTGGCCACCCAGCACCTCATCGACCGGGGGTGCCGTCGCATCGCGACCATCGCCGGACCGCAGGACATGTCCGCCGGCATCGACCGGCTCGCCGGGTGGCGGCTGGCGATGGAGGCCTCCGGCCTGGACCAGTCGGCGGTCGTGCACGGCGACTTCACCATCACCTCGGGTGCGCACGCGGCGCGCGACCTGCTCACACGCTTCCCCGACGTCGACGGCATCTTCATCGCCTCCGACCTCATGGCCACCGGCGCGCTCGGGGTCCTCGCCGAGCTCGGGCGTGACGTCCCGGGAGACGTGGCGATCGTGGGCTACGACAACCTCGGTGTGGCCGCGTCGACGACGCCGCCGCTGACGAGCGTCATCCAGCCGGTGGTCGCGATGGCCCGCGCGGCCGGTGCGCGACTGCTGGACCAGCTGCACGGAGCCCCGGACAGGGAGCCGCTGATCTTCGCGCCGGAGCTCGTGGTGCGCGCGTCCGCGTGATCTCCCGGCGCCGGCCCGGGGCGAGTCAGTACTCGCGCTGACCTAGTGCTGTCAATTCTTGACAGCCCGACGTCACCACGCCATGGTGGTCGCGGCGCCGCACAACGGAGTGTGGCGCTCCCGTCAGCGCCTCGGCGGGAGCCGAGAGGAGACGCCATGCTCCGTACCCCCCGTCCCGGTGAGCACGACGTGCCCGCGGCCGCGCGTCACCCGGAGCGCGACGCAGCAGCGACCAGCCGCCGCGAGCGTCTGCTCGCCGACCGGGGAGCCCGCGCGCACCACCGTGGCAGGCTCGCCCTCGCAGTGGTGGCGGCCGCGGCGACCGCTCTCCTGACGGCTGCCACCGCGCGTGATGTCGCGCCCCGCGCACCGACCGCAGCAGACACGACGGTGAGGGACCGTGCGTCCGTGGCGGACCAGGACGACGTCGCCACGTCGGCCGCCATCGACGACGCCGAGGCGTGGTGCGACCACGTCTCGTCGTACTACCTGGCGTTCCCGTCGCCGTGGTCCGCCCGTGTGGTCAACTGCCGCTCCACCGACCTGTCCGTCGCCCCGGTGCACGCCGACGACTCGCTCGGATCGTGCGTGGTGGTGCCGGCACGGCACAGCCGCCACCTGGGCGGCGACATCGTCCGGTGGGTCACGGACGTCCGGCTGTGTTGACGGGTGGGGCGCCGGTCGACGTGCCAGGGTGGGGCATGGCCCTCCCCTCCTCTCCCCCGACGCCCGACGGTGCGACCGCCCAGCCCGACCCCGGCACCGCTCCCCTGGCGACCGCACAGGCCCAGCTGGCGCGTGCGGTCGAGATCCTCGGCTACGACAGCGACCTGCACGAGGTGCTCGCGACCCCGCGTCGTGAGCTGCGCGTCGCCGTCCCGCTGCGACGCGACGACGGCCGCGTGCGGGTCTTCACGGGTTACCGGGTGCAGCACAACATCTCGCGCGGTCCCGGCAAGGGTGGGCTGCGATACGCCCCCGGCGTGGACATCGACGAGGTCCGTGCGCTCGCGATGTGGATGACGTGGAAGTGTGCGGTCGTCGACGTCCCCTACGGTGGCGCGAAGGGCGGCGTCACGATCGACCCGCACGCGCACTCGTCAGCCGAGCTGGAACGCATCACCCGCCGCTACACGAGCGAGATCATGCCGATGATCGGACCGGAGCGGGACATCATGGCGCCCGACATCGGGACGAGCGAGCAGACCATGGCCTGGGTCATGGACACGTACTCGGTCAACCGCGGGTTCACGATCCCGGCGGTCACGACGGGCAAGCCCCTGGCGGTCGGCGGCTCTCTCGGCCGCCCGACGGCCACGTCGCAGGGCGTCGTCCACACGGCCCGCGCGGCGCTGCGCGCCGACGGCGTCGAGCTGTCCGAGGTCTCCGCGGCCGTGCAGGGCTTCGGGAAGGTCGGGTCCCACGCCGCGCGGCTGCTCCACGAGGCCGGCGCCCGCGTCGTCGCGGTCAGCGACGAGCACGGCGGCGTGCGCCGTGACGACGGCCTGGACCTGCCGGCGCTCCTCGAGCACGTCGCCGGCACCGGGTCCGTCACCGGGTTCGCGGACGCGGAGCCCCTGAGCAACACGGAGCTCCTGGCTCTCGACGTGGACCTGCTGGTCCCGGCCGCCGTCGAGGGTGTGCTGGACGGCACGACCGCGGCGAACGTCAAGGCGCGCTGGGTCGTCGAGGGCGCCAACGGCCCGACGACCAGCGAGGGCGACCGGGTGCTGGCCGAGCGCGGCATCGTCGTCGTGCCCGACATCCTGGCGAACGCCGGAGGCGTCGTGGTCAGCTACTTCGAGTGGGTGCAGGCCAACCAGGCGTACTGGTGGACCGAGGGAGAGATCGCCGAACGGCTCGAGCAGCGGATGCTCGCGAGCCACGCAGCGGTGTCCGCACTCGCCCGTGCCGAGTCCGTCACGCTGCGGGAGGCCGCGATGACGATCGGCGTGCGGCGCGTGGCCGAGGCGCACCTCATCCGCGGCCTGTACCCCTGAGCGGACTCCCTGCGCGGGTCAGCGCAGCCCGTCAGCCGGTGCGCGCACCAGCTCGGCGGTCCGCCCAGCGGCCGTCCGCAGCGTGAACGCGCTGTCGCCGGGCGTCACCGTGGCACCGTCCTGGAGCACGCCGAGCACGGCCCGCTCGGTCGCCGTCGCCTCGGGTGGGCCCGCCATGAGCGTCGCGACGACCGGCCCGAAGGTCAGCGCCGAGCCGTCGAGCCGCCACGTCCCCCGGACCCGGTTGACGCCGGCGTGACCGAACACGACGCCGTCGCCGTCGAAGGTGAGCCACGGCGGTCCGTGAGTGCCGGCGGCGGGCACGGCACCGTCCAGGCGGACGACCCGCCACGTCCCGTGCAGCCAGGGGGCGTCCGGGACCTCGCCCGAGGGATCGAGGGACGTCGACCGGTCGTGCCCGTCATCACGCATGCTCGATCATGACATCCCGCGCTCAGGCGCGCGGCAGGCGCTGCGCCCACTCCTCGAGCTCGACGCGCGGGCCGGTGTAGAACGGCACCTCCTCGCGCACGTGCCGCCGGGCCTGCGTCGCGCGCAGGTCGCGCATGAGGTCGACGATGCGGTGGAGCTCGGGTGCCTCGAACGCGAGCAGCCACTCGTAGTCCCCCAGCGCGAACGACGCCACGGTGTTGGCCCGCACGTCGGCGTACCCGCGGGCCGCGGCACCGTGCTCGTGGAGCATCTGACGCCGCTCCTCGTCGGGCAGCACGTACCAGTCGTACGACCGCACGAACGGGTAGACGCACACGTAGTCGCCCGCCGGCTCGCCGGCGAGGAACGCCGGCACGTGCGCGCGGTTGAACTCGGCGGGGCGGTGCAGGCCGACGACCGACCACACGGGTGTGAGGACCGCGCCGAGGGCGCTCGCCCGCAGCCGGTGGTAGGCGCCCTGCACCTGCTCGACGGTCTCCGCGTGCCACCAGACCATCAGGTCGGCGTCCGCACGCAGGCCCGCCACGTCGTACCAGCCCCGCACGACCAGCCCGTCGTCGGACGCGACCGCACGCAGCGCGTCCGCGACGACCCCGGCGCGGGCGTCGGCGTCGGCGGGCAGCGGTCCGTCGACGGCGAAGACCGACCACATCGTGTAGCGGATCGTCGTGTTGAGGGCGTCGGTGTCGGGTGCGGTCGCGTGCGTGGTCACAGGGTCTCCGTCGTGGGGTGGGGCGGGGCGTCGGCGATGACGTCAGGTCCAGGGGTCCGTCGAGCAGGCCGCCGGGCGGCCCGAGTCGACGCCGTCGCGCATCCGGCAGCACCCGGGCACGCAGACCGAACGGAACGGCGGCAGCTGGCCCACCGTCGCCTCGGCAGGGCGCGGCAGGCCCGCGTCGTCGGCCCGCGCGATCGCCGCCCGCTCGAGCAGCAGGTCGGCGAGGCCGCGCACGAAGGGCTCGCGCACGCCGACGGAGTCCGCCCGCACGGCCGTCATGCCGAGCTCGCGCGCGGTCTCGAGCGCCTCCGTGTCGAGGTCGAACGCGACCTCCATGTGGTCGGAGACGAAGCCGATCGGCGAGAGCACCACGGACGTCGTGCCCGCGGCGGCGAGTGCCGCGAGGTGGTCGTTCACGTCGGGCTCGAGCCACGGCTGGCTGGGCGGGCCCGACCGGGAGCAGTACGCGAGGTCCCACTCGACCCGACGGCCGAGCCGTCCCGAGGCCGCGTCAGCCACCGTGCGCGCGACGTCCAGGTGCTGCTCGCGGTACGACGCACCGGCGACGGTCGACGCGTCCTGCATCGTGTCGGGGATCGAGTGCGTGACGAACACGAGGCGCGGCCACGGGGCGTCGGTGGGCGTGCCCTCGTACGCCTCGACGACCGCGTCGACGTTGGCCTGGACGAAGCCCGGGTGGTTGAAGTAGGAGCGGACCTTGTCCACCACGAGCGCGTCCCCGTCGCCGGTGGCGACCTCGTCCAGCGCCGTCCAGAGGTTCTCCCGGTACTGGCGGCAGCCGGAGTACGACGAGTACGCCGACGTCACGAGCGCCACGACCCGGCGCGCGCCCGCGGCGCGGGCCTCGGCGAGCGCGTCGCGCGTGTAGGGCTCCCAGTTGCGGTTGCCCCACACGACAGGGACGTCGAGACCGCGGCGCCGCAGCTCGTCCTGCAGGGCCGCCCGCAGCGCGAGGTTCTGCTCGTTGATGGGGCTGCGGCCCCCGAAGTGGTGGTAGTGCTCGGCGACCTCGGCCAGGCGCTCGTCCGGGATGTTCTTGCCTGCGGTCACGTTGCGCAGGAACGGCAGGACGTCGTCCGGGCCGTTCGGGCCGCCGAACGAGTAGAGCAGGACGGCGTCGTACGGTGCGAGCCCGGCGGCGGACGGGTCTGCGGGCAGATCGGTCGTGGGTGGTGTCACGGGAAGCACCGTCCGATCATCCCATCGTGTCCGGGCAGCGACCTGCCCACGGGGTCGTCCTCGACGTGACGTTGTCACGACACCGCGTCACCTCGGGAACGCGTCCGGGTGGTTCCGGCGTCTCCGTGTGCGGGGTCCGGTCGACGGCAATACGGTCGTCATGGTGCGACCTCCGCGCGCCGCGACCCCGAGGAACCGGAGCACGACCGATGAGCAAGCTGTGACGCGCGCCGGACGGCACGCCGCACCTGAGCTGGCGCGTCGCTACGTGCTGGCCGATCGCCTCGGGGAGGGCGGATCCGCGCAGGTGTACCGGGCGGTCGACACGCGTCTCGACCGGCAGGTCGCCATCAAGCTGTTCCGGCTGGCGGGCGCCGACCCGTCGCAGGTGCGGCGGTACGCGCAGGAGGCCAGGGTCCTGGCCGACCTGTCGCACCCGTCCCTCGTCGCCCTGCTCGACGTGGGGGCGGACGTGACACCCGCCACGGGACCGGTCGCCTTCCTCGTGATGGAGCTCGTCGAGGGCCGCACGCTGCGTGAGCTCGTCGCGGACGGTCCCCTCGACGCCGCGACGACCGCGGACGTCGGGCACCAGCTCGCGCAGGGCCTGGCCCACGCGCACCGTGCCGGTGTCGTGCACCGCGACGTGAAGCCCTCGAACGTGCTCGTGGCCGACACCACGCCGACGTCGGGGCGACGCGACGCACCGGCCCTGCCGGTCGTGCTCGCGGACTTCGGCATCGCGGCGTCCGACGCCGCGTACCCGGCGAGCCGGACGGACGACCGTGCCACGGCGAGCTACCAGAGCCCCGAGCAGGCGTTGGGTGAGCAGGCCGGGCCCGCGAGCGACGTGTACTCCCTGGGCCTGGTCCTCCTCGAGTGCTTGACGGCGCGGCGCGCGTTCCCGGGCGACCCGCTCACGGCGTCGCTGGCCCGGCTGCTGCACGCGCCGCAGATCGCCGACGACCTCGACCGTGACTTCGCTGCGCTGCTGCGCGCGATGACCCGCACCGATCCCGTGCAGCGGCCCACGATGGTCGCGGCCGCCGCCGAGCTGCGCGGTCTGCGCCGTCAGCGGGAACGGGCCCTGCGGGTCTCCTGACCCCTCACGCCCGGACCGGTCGACCCTGCGTGGCCGCCGCGACGGGCCGGTTCGGAGCGGCGTCCGGGTCGAGGGAGTCGGCGATCTCGTCCGCCCACGCCGCGACCGCCGTCATGTCGCGGTGGTCGCCCTCGCGCGCACGGCCGCCGGCGATGATCGCGCGCTCGGTGAACGACAGCAGGGACCGGTCCAGACGCCCACGGAAGCTGCGGTGCGTCCGTGCGCCGATGCGCTCCCGGAGTGCCGCGACCTCGAGCGGGGAGTTCGCCGAGTTGGCGGGCTGTGTCGCCAGGCCGGAGGAGAACATCCAGACCGGGCGCGCACGCAGCTCGTCGGTGAGCCGCTGGGCCAGGTCGCGCGCGGCGGGCAGCCAGTGCGCCGTGTAGACGGCAGACCCGATCACGACCGCGTCGTGGTCGGCGATGCTCGTGACGTCCTCGGGTGCGTGCTGGTCGACCTGGTGGCCGCGCTCGCGCAGCCGTCGCGCGATGACCTCGCCGATCTCCCACGTGCCATGGTGGCGCGACGCCACCGTCACCAGGATGCGCATCGTGCCCTCCTCGCCGTCCCCCCGCAGGCCCTCGTGCCCACGGGATCCCATCGTTGCCGGGGGGTGCCTGCGTGTCGTGGGTCAGAGGTCCCCGTCGGCACGTCGGAGGTCGGCGGCGCCGTCGTCCGTCAGACCGACCGGGTCGGGGAGGTCGGCCTGGGCGAGCCGGAGCCGGGTGCACAGCCGTTCGAGGGTCGCGAGCTCGTCGGCGTCGAGCGCACCGCCGACGAGCGCGTCGATCGCCCGGGCGTGCCGTCGCCCGATCTCCCGCTGCCGCGCCCGCCCCTCGGCGGTCAGGTGGACCGCCGTGCCGCGCCGGTCCCCCTCGACGGGCTCACGCTGGACGAGCCCGTCGCTCTCCAGCCGGTCGACGAGCCGCGACAGGCTGGGCTGGGTCAGGAGGCTGGACTGCGCGAGCTCCCGCAGCCGCAGCGCCTGGCCGTCCGCACGCGACAGGGTGTAGAGCACGTCGTACTCCCGCATGCTCATGCCGCCCCACACGTCGTGGCGCGCGAACCGGCGCACGAGTGCGACCTGGGCGCGGAACAGCGCCTCCCACGCGGCCACCGACGTGCGGACGTCGGAGGGAGAGGATCGCTCGCTCGCGGCGACGTCGTGATCGGGCATGGCCGGTCCCCCTCCTCGCACGGGAGCAGCGCCCCGCGACGCGTCGTCGCCGTCGGACCCCGCCGACGACGCATCATGACACCACGGGACCCGGCTCGGCGCGGCCCGTCTACGCTGGTGCGATGAGCGAGACGGGCACCACCTACCTGCTGGTCGACGGCGAGAACATCGACGCCACGCTCGGTTCCTCGATCCTCGGCGGACGACCGACGCCGGAGCAGCGTCCGCGGTGGGAGCGGGTGCTGAGCTTCGCGCAGCAGACGTGGGACCAGCCGGTCAAGGCGCTGTTCTTCCTCAACGCGTCGAACGGCTCGCTGCCGATGTCGTTCGTGCAGGCGCTCACGGCGATCGGGTTCGTGCCGATCCCGCTGTCGGGCGAGTCGTACGAGAAGGTCGTCGACATCGGCATCAAGCGCACGCTCGACGCGATCGCCGACCGGGACGGTGACGTCCTGCTCGCGAGCCACGACGGCGACTTCGCTCCGGAGGTCGCCCAGCTCGTGGACGCGGGACGGCGCGTGGGGCTGCTCGCGTTCCGCGAGTTCACGAGCCAGTCGCTCGCCGGCCTGACGGCCCGTGGGCTGCAGACGTTCGACCTGGAGACCGACGTCTCGGCGTTCAACGTGCAGCTGCCGCGGCTGCGGATCATCCCGCTCGAGGAGTTCGACCCGCTGCGCTACCTGTGAGACGACGTCGGCCGCGCCCGGGGCACGGGCGCGGCCGACGTCGGGACCTGGCGGCTCAGCCCTCGCCGAAGCCGATCGTGAGGGCCTCGTCGATCGTCGTGCGCACGTGGTCGGCGTGGTAGCCGTCGGGCGCCATGAACTCGATCCCGTGGGCCGTGCCGGACACCTCGGTGACGATCGACGTCTTGTCGTTGCGCACGACGAGCGCGCTGTCGGCCGCGGGCACCTGGGGGTCGTCGGTCGAGGAGAACACCTGCAGCGGGCCGGTGAACTGGTTGGCCTCGGCCCGCGCGTCGACCTCGCCGTACACGGCCGGCGGGCTCAGCGCGACGACCGCGACGGCTCCCAGGTCGTCGGCCATCCCGGCGGCGAGCGTGCCCCCGGCGGACGCGCCGACGAACGCGACGCTCTGCGCGCCCGTGGCCTTCAGGACGTCCAGGGCGGCCTGGAACCCGACCTCGCCGGACGCGCCCCAGTCGTACGTGGCCACGAGGTAGCCGGCGCCCGCGAGCCGGGCGAGCTCGCCCGACCACTGGCAGACGTCGCCGTCCACCTGGGGTGCGAACAGGACGCCGCGGTCGCCGGACCCGGCCCACGCGACCGTCGTCGTGGCCGCGTCCTTGCCCACGGTGGCGTAGGCGATGCCCTCGGACAGGCACTCGGGCGGCTCCATGGCCGCCATCTCGACCGGGGCGCTCGCCAGCATCGTGGGGGTCTCGGCCGCGGTGACCTGCGCGGCGTCGCCGGTCTGGGGCTCGGTGCCCGCGGAGCACGCGGCGAGCAGGCCGATCGCGAGGGCGACGGCGGCGGCGGACCTCACGCGCGCGGTCGTCGGACGGGTGGGCACGGGGACGGTTTGCAGACGCACATGCGATTCCTAGGCCGTCATCGGCGCAGGGACAAGACTCCCGTATCGCCGTAAACGTTTCAGGAGCCCTTCGGAAGTCGACGCGCTACCGTGTGGCCCATGCCGACGCTGTTCACCCGCATCATCGACGGCGAGATCCCCGGACGCTTCGTCTGGGCCGACGACCGCGCGGTCGTCCTGCTCACCATCGCCCCCATCACCGACGGTCACGCCCTGGTGGTCCCCCGTGACGAGGTCGAGCAGCTGACCGACGCCCCCGACGACCTGCTGGCCCACCTCGTGACCGTCGCCAAGACGGTCGGGCGTGCGCAGCGCACCGCGTGGGACGCGCCGCGCGCCGCGCTCCTCGTCGCAGGCTTCGAGGTCCCCCACCTGCACCTGCACGTGCTGCCCGCCTGGGACGAGTCGAGCCTCTCGTTCGACCACGCGCGGCACGACGTGCCCGCGGCGGACCTCGACGCGGCGGCCGAGCGCCTGCGGGACGCGCTGCGCGCTGCGGGGCACGGCGCGCACGTCCCCGCCGACGCGTCGTCGCCCGCGCTCTGAGCCCGTGGTCCACCCCCTGACGGCGCCGCCCGCGGCCGGGGGACCGCGCTGAGCGCGGCCGCCCGGTGGCCCGCGCTCCGCGCTCGGGTGATGCGCGGGCAGGACCCGCGCCGGGCGACCGTCGCGCCCGCGCTCCGCACGTTCCTGGCCACCGAGGCCGGCAGTGCGGTCGTGCTGCTCGTGGCCACGCTCGCCGCGCTCGTGTGGGCCAACTCCCCGTGGCGCGACGCGTACACGGCCCTGTGGCACGCACCGGCGGGCGTGTTCCTCGGGGACGCGCGCCTCGAGCTCGACCTGCAGCACTGGGTCAACGACCTCGCCATGGCCGTGTTCTTCGCCGTCGTCGGCCTCGAGATCAACCGCGAGGTCACCCGGGGAGAGCTGCGCGACCCCCGGGCGGTCGCCGTGCCGGCGCTCGGCGCCGTCGGCGGGCTGGTCGTGCCGGTCCTGATCTTCCTCGCGTTCAACGCCGGCACGGACGCCGCCCACGGGTGGGGCGTCGTCATGTCGACGGACACCGCGTTCCTCGTGGGGGTCCTGGCCCTGTTCGGGCCGCGCTGCCCCGACCGGCTGCGGCTGTTCCTGCTCACCCTCGCGATCGTCGACGACATCGGCGCGATCGCGGCGATGGCGGTGTTCTACACGGACGACGTCGACGCGCGGGCACTCGCGGCGGCCGGCGTGCTCGTCGTGGTGCTGGTGGTGCTGCGACGCCGCGGCGTGTGGCGCCTCGCGCCGTACGTGGCCGTCGGGCTGGCCCTGTGGGTGGCGGTGCTCGCGTCGGGTGTGCACGCGACGATCGCGGGCGTCCTGGTCGGGCTGCTCGTGCCGACGTCGCTGCCGCACGAGCGACGGCGCGAGGCGGTCGCCCAGCACGCGCGGCGCTTCCTGTCCGAGGGCGGCGCGGACCGCGAGCACGCCGCGGAGCTCGCCGGGCGCGCGGCCGTGCCGACGGGCGACAGGCTCCAGCGCGCGCTGCACCCGTGGAGCGCGTACGTGGTGGTCCCGCTCTTCGGCCTGGCCAACGCGGGCGTGCGCCTCGACCCTGCCACGCTCGCCGACGCCTTCTCGTCCCGACTGACCATCGGCGTCGCCGTCGCGCTCGTGGTCGGCAACGCCGTGGGCATCACGGGCGCCGCGACGCTCGCGCTGCGCCTGGGCCTGGGTGACCTGCCCGGGCGCGTGCGGTGGGGCCACCTCATGGGCGGTGCCGTGCTGGCCGGCATCGGCTTCACGATCTCGCTGTTCATCGCGCAGCTCGCGTTCGACGACCCCGTGCTCCTCGAGCACGCCAAGATCGGGGTGCTCGCGGGCTCCCTGGTCGCTGCCGTGGCGGGCTCGCTGCTGCTGCGCTGGCTCGGGGAGCGGCTGTCCCTGTGCACGCCGCCGCAGCTGCCGCCGACCCTGCCGCCCCTGCCCTGGCGGCAGGTCGAGCAGCCCGTCGCCCCGCGCCCGGCGGACTGACGCCCCGTCCGACGCCGCGGCCGCCGCGGCGGCCGGTCACGTCACACGGCCGGGTCGTCCGGCCCCCAGGTCGCCAGCCGCAGCGTGCGGGCGTCCGCGGCGACGATCGCCTCGGCGTGCTCGCGCAAGGACGCCACCGTGTCGACGCCCGCACGCACGAAGCGCCCCGACAGCGCATCGAGGTCACCGCCCGCGAACCCCAGGACCAGGGCCGCGACCTCCTGCGGCGACGTCCAGTCCGTGCGCTCGGCGTGCACCGGCATCGCCGCGGTCATGTCGGTCGCGACCACCCCGGGCGCGAGGTCCAGCACCCGCAGACCTGCGTCCGCGTACTGGCGGTGCAGCTGCGTCGTCAGGCGCGCGAGAGCGCCCTTGCTGATGGCGTAGCCCGTGTACGAGGTCATCGCGCGGTGCCCCGCACCGGAGTTCATGTTGAGCACGCGGCCCCCGCCGCGCGCGAGCATCCCGGGCAGCACGGCGTGCGTCGCGAGCAGCGGACCCCGCACGTTCGTCTCGACCACGCGCCACACGTCCTCGACGTCGTCCGCCGCGAACGGGAGCTCGGCGTGCTCGATGACGCCGGCGTTGTTGACCAGCAGGCCGATGCCACCCTGCGAGGCCAGCCCCGCCTCGACGCGCGCGACCGCGTCCGCCACCGCGGTCGCGTCGACCAGGTCCGCCGCGGCCACCGTCACCGGCGCACCGAGCGCCCGGGCCTCGTCCGCGACCTCCTCGAGGCGCTCACGCGTGCGGGCCACCAGTCCCAGCGCGTAGCCCTCGCGCGCGAGCGCGAGCGCGAGCCGGCGGCCGATGCCCCGACCGGCGCCGGTCACCAGCGCCGTGCGCGGCACGGGAAGAGGGGTGGGCAGGTCGGGCGCGGCGGTCACGAGCCCATGGTGGCCCACGGTGCCCAGCGGCGGCCACCCGCGCCCACCGCGTCACGCCGTGTCGACGACCGCCCGCAGGTCCTCGAGCGTGATGCGACCCTGGTACGGCACACCGTCGACGACCAGGGTCGGCGTGCCCGGGACGTCCAGCTCGATGCCGCTCTCGTAGTCGGCCTGCACCGCGCGCGCGTACCGGTCCGCCGGTGCGCCGACGATCTGCTCCGGGTCGAGGCCCAGCTCGCGCGCGTAGCCCGCCAGGTCGTCGTCGGTGAGGGCGTCCTGGCGCGCGAACAGCAGCTGCTGCATCGACCAGAACTGCCCCTGCGCCCCCGCGGCCTCGGCCGCGAGCGCCGCGGCGAGCGCGTGCGGGTGCACCTGGAAGAGCGGGAAGTGCCGCCACACCAGCCGGACCCGCCCGCCGGACTCCTCCACGAGCCGGCGCAGCACCGGCTCCGCGTCACGGCAGTACGGGCACTCGAGGTCGCCGTACTCGACGATCGTCACCGGCGCGTCGGGCTCGCCCAGGACGTGGCGGTCGGGGTCGGTGCTCACCTCGGTGAGGTCGGGCGACGTCATGCGCCCAGCGTGCCGCGTGGCGACGGTCGCCGCACGCCGTCAGCCGCCGCGCGCCCGCATCGGTGGGCTCGCCGTGCCGGCACCGTCCGCGATGCCCCGGACGATCTCGTGGAGCGCCTGCACGCCCGTGAAGCGCGGGCGCCAGTCGAGCTCACGCTCGGCACGGGTCGTGTCCAGCACGGGCGCCGACATCCCCAGGTCGAGCCACCCGGGCCCCACCGGTACCACCCGCGCGCGCCACCCGGCGGACAGCGCGGCGCGTGCGAGGGCGGCGGGGACCTCACGCAGGCGCCCGTCGGACACGAGCGCGGCGACGTCCGGGCCACGCACGACCCCCGGTCCGGCGACGTTGAACCCGCCGCGCACCTGGCGGACGACGGCCTCGCGGAACGCGTCGGCGAGGTCGTCGGCGTGCACGGCCTGGACGCGCACGCCGCGCGGCCAGGGCAGGACCGGGACGTGCCCGTCGAGGACCCGCCCCGGCACGAACGGTCCCAGGAAGTAGCGGGCGATCTCGTGGCCCGCCGCACGCTGGAAGACCAGCGCCGGGCGCACCCGCGCGACCACGAGCGAGGTCTGCGCCTCCGCACGGTCCAGCAGCGCCTCCACCGCGGCCTTGTCGACGCTGTACTGCGAGGACGGCACACCGTCGGTCGGCCACGTCTCGTCCCGTGGGACGTCACCCGGCGACGGCGAGTACGCCCCGACGGACGACGCGACCACGAGGTGCGGCACCCCGGCCCGCACGGCCGCGCGCACCACCCGGTGCGTCCCCACGACGTTCGTCGCCAGCAGGCGCGCACGGTCGTGCGTGGGCTGCAGCGCCCACGCCAGGTGGACCACGGCGTCCGCGCCGGCGAACGCGTCCGCGAGCGCGGTGACGACCTGGTCGGCCGCGTCGTCGGCACCGATGTCGCACGCCACCCACGTCGCGAGGTCGTACGGCGGCGGCGGGCGGTCCTGCGGTGCCCGACGCGCGACGGCGACCACCGAGGTCACGGTGGAGTCCTGCGCGAGCCGACGCAGGACGGCCGTGCCGACGTTGCCGCTCGCACCGACGACCACGACTCTCATGGGTACCTCCCGCAGGGTGCTGCGTCGCTCACGACGACGGGTCGAGGACGACCTTGATGCAGCCGTCGGCCTTGCGCTGGAACACGTCGTACGCCTGGGGAGCCTGCTCGAGCGGCACGCGGTGCGTGCGCAGGTCCGCGACCGCGAGGGGGTCGGACGGGTCGGCCACGAGCGGCAGCAGGTCGTCGTACCAGCGCCGCACGTTGGCCTGCCCGAAGCGGAGGGTGAGCTGGCGGTCGAACACGTCCATCATCGGGATCGGGTCCAGCGCGCCGCCGTACACACCGACGACCGACACCGTCGCGCCACGGCGCGCGACCCCGATCGCGGTGTGCAGCGCCGCCATGCGGTCCACGGCCGCCCTCTCGATGAGCGGGCGCGCCAGGGTGTCCGGCAGGAAGGCTGCGGCGCGCTGACCCGCGGCCGCGAGCGGCGAGCCGTGCGCCTCCATGCCGACGGCCTCCACGACGGCGTCCGCCCCCCGGCCGTGCGTGCGGTCCCGCACCGCGCCGACGACGTCGTCCGTGCGGGCTGCATCGAGGACCTCGACGCCGTGGCGCGACGCCATGAGCAGCCGCTCGGCGACGATGTCGATCCCGATGACGCGCTCGGCCCCGCGGTGCAGCGCGATGCGCGCGGCCATCTGGCCGATGGGACCCAGCCCGACGACCGCGACCGTGCCGCCCGGCGGCACGTCCGCGTAGGCGACGGCCTGCCACGCGGTGGGCAGGACGTCGGAGAGGTAGAGGTACGTCTCGTCGGGCCGCCCGTCGTCGGGCACGACGACGGGCCCGTACTGCGCCTGCGGCACGCGCAGGTACTGCGCCTGCCCGCCCGGCACGCTGCCGTAGAGGGAGGTGTACCCGAACAGCGCCGCCCCCTTGCCGGCGCCCCGCACCTGCGTGGTCTCGCACTGGCTCTGCAGGCCCAGCGCGCACATGTGGCAGGTGCCGCACGCGATGCCGAACGGGACGACGACCCGGTCGCCGACCTTCAGGCGCCGAGCGGCCTCCGGGCCCACCTCCTCGACCACGCCCATCGCCTCGTGGCCCAGGACGTCACCCGGCTTCAGGAACGCTCCGAGGACCGAGTACAGGTGCAGGTCCGAGCCGCACACCGCCGTCGACGTCACACGGATCACCGCGTCGGTCGGCTCCTGAACCCGGGGGTCGGGGACGTCCTCGACCCGCACCTGCTCGCGTCCCTGCCACGTCAGTGCCCGCACCGGCCCACCGTCCTCTTCGCTCGTCCAGGTCGTCAGCCACCGTCGCACCGGTCCGCCCGGCTCGCATCCGCAGGTGGCGCCGCGCGCCGCCGGGACGTCCGCGGGGCGAGCACTTCACGCGACCGCTCCACATCCGGGACGCGAGCCGCGTTTCCACGGTGCACGCAGTCACCGAACCTGGAGGAGCCACCATGAACCCGACCCCCACCCCGAGCCCCGCCCGACGCCGTCGCCGGCTCGTGGCCGTCGGCGCCCTCACCGCGGGCATGTCCGTCGCCTGCGCGGGAGGCGCCCTGGCCGTCGCACCCGAGTCGGCCGTCTCGCGCACGGTGTCGGGCGCGCTGCAGAGCGTCGGCATCGAGTGGCAGGGCATGCCGCAGGGGTACACGCCCGACCAGTACGCCGCCTTCTGGGACGCCGGCTACACGTGGGGCGACGCGCAGCACCTCTCCGAGCTGTGGGACCTGGACATGATCGAGACGAAGGCCCGTGCCGGGCAGCTGCTCGCCGACGGGCAGACCCTGCCGATCACACCGGGCACCTACCCCGAGGCCGGTGCCGACGCCACGTCCGTCGCGTTCGACGCGCTGTGGTCGGCCGGGTACACGTACGAGGACGTCGAGAAGCTCTCGGCCCTGTGGAGCACGGACGACGCCGAGACCAAGGCGCGGGCCGGCCAGGCGCTCGTCGACGGGCAGACGCTGCCCGTCGCGCCGAGCGGCACCGCGACCTCGGGGTCCTGACCCGATGACGTCCGGCATGCTGGACCACCTGCACCGCGAGGAGACGACCATCGAGACGGACGGCCTGACGCTGCGCACCGGCGTCGAGATCGAGCTGCTCGCACCCGTGGGGTCCGACCGGCAGGCCCTCGCGGACGTCCTCGCCGCCCGCAGCGGCGGTGCGGTGCGACGGTCCTTCCACACCGACAGCGAGCCGTCGGCCGTGCCGGGCGTCGGCGTCTTCCGCCACCTGTCCCCCGCCTTCGACGTCGTCGACGGGCGCGGCCGGCCGCTGGCCCGGCTCGTCGACGACGTCACCATCGAGGCGGACCTCGCCCCGGTGCCCGGCAGGCGTGACCTGCCCGGGCACCGGGGGTGGTACCGGGTGCTGTGCGACGACCCGCGCCTCCTGCGCCTCGTCGAACGGCACGCGGACCCGGACGCGCCGCTCGCGGAGGTCCTGCGGCCTGTCGCCGACCTGTTCGGTGCCACGGTCGAGGCGTTCCCCGGTGCCGCGCGCGTCAACGACGCGACGGGCGCGAGCATCGCGGTCGCGATGGCCCTGCCCCCGGGACGTGAGCGGCCGTGCGAGGTCGTGACGCCGCCGCTCGAGCGCGCCCACGCCCGGGCGCTGGAGAACCTCCTGGCCCCAGCCCGCGACCTGGGGTTCACCGTGCCGCACGAGGCCGCGGTGCACGTGCACGTCGACGGCGGGCCCTTCCGGGACCCGGCGGCGTTCGCGAACCTCGTGCGGCTGTTCGCGCACTGGCGGGAGCCCTTGTGGGAGGCGCTGGGCACCAACCCCGCGTGCCGCCGGCTGGCACCGCTGCCCGGAGCACTCGTCGACCTCGTCGAGCGCGACCACCCCCCGACGCCCGAGGGCTGGGCGCGGCTGCAGCGCGACGCGCACACGGTCGGGCTGACCAAGTACGCCGACGTCAACCTCACGCAGCTCGTCAGCCCGCGGCCCCTGCGCGACACGGTCGAGGTGCGGGTGCTGCCCGGCTCCATCGACGGTCACGACGTGGTCCGCCGGGCGCGCGTGGTCGAGCGGCTGCTGCTGCGGTGCCTCGACGCGCGCCCCGTGCCCCCACCCGGCGCCGACGCCGTCCACGACCCGACGGGGGCGCTCGACGCGCTCGCCGACGGGCGCCGGGAGGTGACGCGATGAGCGTGTGGACCCAGACGGCCCGCCCCGACAGCGCCGCGGTCCCGGTGGTCCGGCCGCTGCACGCCGCGACCGGCTCGGTCGCGAGCGGCACACCGGAGCACCACCTCGACGAGGTGGTGCGGGCCCACCTGCCCGGGCTGCTGCGGTACGCCACGGTGCTGACCGGCGACGGGCACACCGCGGCCGACCTCGTGCAGGAGGTCCTGCTGCGGGCGCACGTGCGCTGGACCCGCATCGGGCTCATGGAACGGCCCGACCTGTACCTGCGCCGCATGGTCACCAACGAGCACCGGTCGTGGCGGCGGCGCTGGCACGTGCGCACCGTGCACCCGTCGAGCGACGACGTGCTCGCGGCGCACGCCGACCCCGCGCACGACCACGCGCACCGCGTCGTCGAGGACGACGCCCTGTGGCGGCGGCTGTCCGAGCTGCCCCCGCGCCAACGCACCGTCCTGGTGCTGAGGTACTACGAGGGCCTCGCCGACCCGGAGATCGCCCAGGTCCTGGGGACCTCTGCCGCGACCGTCCGCTCCCACGCGTCCCGCGCGCTCGCCACGCTGCGGGTCGCCGACCTCACCACGGAGTCCTGATGACCGAGCACCTGCGAGCAGTCCCCGGCGCCCGCGACGGCGACGGGCCGTCGCGGACGACCGACGACCCCCACCGGGACCTCCTGGCGGAGCGCATCGCCCGGTCGCTGCGCTCCCACGACGCGTCGGCGCCCGACGCCGCCGAGGTGGCGGCGCGCGTCGAGGCACGCCTGGCCGCGCAACCGGCGTCGCACCGTGCGGCCGCCCGTCTGAGGTCCAGCCGGGGTGCGCGCATCGCCGCCGTCGGGGTGGTCACGTCGACCCTGGCCGTCACCGGCGCCGGCGCCGCTGCAGCGGCGAACCCGTACTCGCCCATGGCCCAGACGGTCGAGAACGTCGTCCGGGCCGTCGGCCTCGAGTGGAGCGTCATGCCGGACGGCTACACGCGCGAGCAGCACGACGCTCTGTGGGGTGCGGGGTTCGAGATCGAGGACGTCACCGCGCTCGAGGAGCTGTGGGGCACGGACACGACGCAGACCAAGGCGCGTGCCGGGCAGATGCTGCTCGACGGGCTGGCGCCGCCCGTCGCGCCCGGCTCGATGACGACGGACACGCCCGGCGCCCGGCTGGAGGCCCTGTGGGCCGCGGGCTACGTGTGGGAGGACGCGCTCGCGCTGGCCGAGCTGTGGGGCGTCGACGTGAGCGAGGCCAAGGCACGCGCGGCGGCGGCGGTCCACCAGGGTCAGGCGCTGCCGCTGCCGCCGTCGGGTCCTGTCGGCGGCCAGGGCTGAGCGGCGTCAGGACGTCTCGTCCGCCATCCGCGCCAGCGTGGTCACGGTGCGCCAGTTGCGCGCCGTGCCGCGCGGGCCGCCGCGGCGCGAGAGGCGCGCCGCGAGCTCGCTGCGGCCGATGCCGTGCGGCAGGTACAGGTAGAGCTCGCGGCCGACGGCAGCCAGGTCCTCGGGTCCCGTGACCTCGACCTCCGGGACCCGCGCGACCTGCGTGCCGGGCAGGAACACGACGTGGTGGTGCGTCGGGTCGTCGTCGCGGTCGAGGAACGGGTTGGCGCCGACGACGGCGTGCAGCTCCTGCCGCGTGCGGACGACCACGTCGGGGCCGAGGTCGAATGCCTCGGCGAACGCCGCGCGCAGCACCGCCGCGACCTCCTCGGTGTCCGTGCCGCCCGCCGTCAGGAGCACGTTGCCGCTGTTGACGTAGGTGCGCACGGCGCCGTAGCCGGCGTCCGTGACGACGCGTCGCAGGTCGGCCATCGGGACGCGGGTGGCGCCACCCACGTTCACGCCGCGCAGCAGCGCCACCATCACGGTCATCTGCGTCCTCCGGTCGATCGGCACGGCCTCGTCCGCTGCTCAGAACAGCGTGCCGGTGCCCGACGCGACACGCGCCTCCAGCGCGAGCAGCACGCGCTTGCGCTCGACGCCTCCCGAGAACCCGGTGAGCGTGCCGTCCGCGCCGATCACGCGGTGGCACGGCACGACGATCGGCAGCCGGTTCGCGCCGTTCGCGGCACCGACCGCGCGTGCCGTCGTCCGCGGGTCGAGCCCGAGCGACGTCGCGAGGGCGCCGTACGTCGTCGTCGTGCCGTACGGGACGGCGCGCAGACCCTCCCACACGCGCTGCTGGAAGGCGCTGCCGCGGTAGCGCAGCGGCAGGTCGAACTCCCGGAGCTCACCCGCGAGGTACGCGGCGAGCTGGTGCACCGCGCCGGCCAGCACGGGGTCGTCCGCCGGGTCGACGCGCTCCCCCAGGCCGTCGGTGGCCGCGGAGCCGTCCGCGTGCGGGAACCGCACGTCCGTCAGCGCGCCGTCCGTCACCCCGACGGCCACCGGCCCGAACGGTGCGGGCACCACCGCGTACGTCGTCACGGACGCCATCCTGCCGCGGACCACCGACACGCGGGGGCCCCGCTACAGCGCTCCGAAGCCCACGCACCCGAGCACGGCGACCGGCCCCAGCCACCGCGCCACCGCCCCGTGCTGCCGTCCGCGCAGCCCGAGCAGGCTGAGCACGACGACCGCGACCCCGGCGAACACGAGCGCGTGGCCCGGGTACCGCAGCCCGATCGCGTACGTCACGATCGCCTCCGCCAGCCAGACCGCGACGAGCACGGCGCCGCCCAGCCCGCGCTCCCGCCCGGACCACACGGACGCGGCACCACGCCCGGAGCGCCACCACGACCACCCCGCGACCCCGGCGACGACCCCGCCCGGCAGCCCCGCCAGCAGCCAGCACAGGGCCCGCGTCGTGCCGACCGGGAAGCCGCGCAGGTCCGCCGTCACGTAGTAGCCGACGACCTGGCCCAGGCACGCGACGGCTCCCGCCACGAGCGCCCACGCCCAGCGCCGCGTGAGGGCACCGACCGCGAACGGCACGACGAGCCACGGTGCGACCGCGTTCGCCAGGCCCGCGAGGGGCCCCGGCAGGACCGCCTGCCCGAACGACGTGAGCACACCCGACACGAGCCCGGCGACGACCGCCAGCGCCAGCACGCGGGTTCCCGCCGGGCCGGCCACGGTGACGGGCCGGTCGTCCAGGGTGTCGCAGACCGCCATGCCACGATCCTGGCGTCCGGCGGCCCGGTGCGCATCGGTCCGCGGACGGCCTGCGGGACCGGCCTGTCCCCCCACGGGAGGACGTCGGGCACCCACCCGGGGGCACAGGTCGCGCAGCCGTCCCGACACGACCGGTCCCGCCCCCTGGCGCAGGGAGCGGGACCTGGCGGGAGAGCCGTCTCGCCGGCACGAGGCGTGGCGGTCTCTCTGACCCCGGGGGGCCGGCCCGGCTCTCGCCGGACCCTTGCTACGTGCGGAATGACGTGGGTGTCGGACCCGCAGACGGCCGGTCGCGGTGGTACCGCGATCGACTGTTCCCAGAGGATGGCACTCCCACGTGACCTCCGCATCTCGAACATGCGACCAGTTCGCGACCAGGACTTTGCCGTCGCGTTTCGGCAGGCAGAGACGCCGGGGCCGACCAAGGGCCCGCAGCTAGCGTGTCGTCGTGCGCATGCCCCTGGAGCCCGGACCAGCCCTCGCGTCGATCGCGGCGCGCGCCGTGCCCGGCGTCGAGGAGGTCGACGTGGCCGCGGGCACGGTGCGGCGCCTCGTGGACCTCGGCGCGGGTCCGGTGCCCGTCACCGCCCGTCTGACGACCGCCGGGGTCGAGGTGCACCTCGACGGACCCGGCCGGCCACAGGCCGGCGACCACCTGGCCGCGCGGTGGTTCGGCCTCGACGACGACCTCTCCCCGGTGCACGAGGCGCTCGGCGACGACGCCGTGCTGGGTCCGCTGCTCACGGCCCGCCCGCACCTGCGCGTCCCCGGCCACCCCGACGGCTTCGAGGCGGCCGTGCAGGCGGTGCTCACCCAGCAGGTGTCCCTGCGCGCTGGGCGCACGACCGGGGGCCGGCTCGCCGCCGCCTACGGCCGGCCGCACGTCTCGGGACTGACGGCGTTCCCGCGCCCCGACGACCTCGCCGCAGCCGACCCCGTGGCGCTGCAGGCGGTGCTCCGGGTGCCGCACGTCCGAGCACGCGCCGTCCACGCGCTCGCCGTCCGGTGCGCGCAAGGCCTCGTCCTGGCCCCTGGCGCACCCCTCGGCGAGGTCCGGGCGGAGCTGCTGGCGATCCCGGGCATCGGCCCGTGGACGGCGGACGTCGTCGCGCTGCGCGCGCTCGGGGACCGCGACGCCTTCCCCTGGGGAGACCTGGTCCTGCGCCGCGCGCTGGACGTGCCCGACGCGCGCGAGGTCGCGGCCGCCGGCCGCGCGTGGTCGCCGTGGCGCGCGTTCGCCGCGACGCACCTGTGGTCGGCGGTGGGGTATGCGGACACCCGACAACCCCGGGACGGCGCGACCGGTGCGGGCCCCGTCCAGGGCCGGACGGGTGAGCCGGGCCTCGGAGCGGGCGCGATCCGGTGACGAGGCGGTCACGATCCCGGTGTTCCGGCCCGCGCGGCGCGTCCCGCCCCTAGCGTGCGGCCATGACGCACCGCACCCGCACCCTCGTGGCCACCGTCGCCGTGCTCGCCGCCCTGACGGGGTGCAGCGCCGGCGGCAGCTCCGAGGGCGCGGCGGACCAGGCCGCGGCCGACGACGTCGCCGCCCTCAGCGCCGAGGGCGGCCGGGCCGAGGGCGGGGACGACACGGCCCAGGACGCCGACGGCGAGGACGGGCAGCAGGTCGTGCAGACGGCCCGCGCGACCATGACCGCCCCCGATCCCGTCGCGGCGGCCCGCCAGGTCGTGGTCCTGGTCACCCGGCTCGAGGGCCGCGTCGACGCCCGCTACGAACGCTCCGGCTCGGGGCAGGGTGACCCCGGCAGCGCGTCGCTGACCCTGCGCGTGCCGTCGAGGTCGATGGCGGACCTGCCCGAGGACCTGGGCGAGATCGGCGAGGTCAGGGAGTTCCTGGTCGAGACCGAGAACGTCACGAACGCGGCCGAGGACCTGGACGCGCGCATCGCGGCGACCGAGCTGTCCGTCGAGCGCATGTCGGGTCTCCTGGGTCGCGCGTCGACGACCCGGGAGATCATCGAGGCCGAGAGCGCCCTGACCGACCGGCAGGCCAACCTCGAGCGCCTGCGGTCCGAGCGCGCACGCCTGGCGGACCGGGTCGCACTGTCCACGGTCGACGTCGAGATCTACGCGCCCGAGCGCGCACCCGAGCCGGTCGACGAGTCCCCGGCGACGTTCCTCGACGGCCTCGAGACGGGCTGGGCGGCCTTCACCGCCACGGTGCGTGGGTTCCTCGTCGTGGTGGGCGTGCTGCTGCCGTGGCTCGTGCTGGGTGCGTTGGTCGGCGCCGCCGTCGTGGTGTGGCGCCGTCGCCGCCGGACCGCGTCCGCCCCCTCGGCGACGACCGGCGCGCCGCCGCCCGTGGGCCCGCCGACCGGCCCGTCCACAGCCCCGTCCGAGAGCGTCTGACACCCGCCGGCACGGCACGGGACGGACACCCGGCGGGCCCCCGCATGCCCGAAGGTCCTGTCGCCCCCGCAGCCACCAGTCGTAATCTCTTGGTAAAGGGCAGGCCGCGACGCTGGTCGCTGCGGGCTGTCCGCCGGGTGACGCCTCGACGACCGCGCCCGGTCCCCAAGGCGAAGGAGCTGCCATGAGCGTCACCGTGACCGGTCCCCTGGCGGGCGTGTCTCTAGCACCCGACGTGCGCGCTGCCCTCGAGGCCAGTCCACGCCTGGTCATCCCCGCGACGCGCGAGGAGCTCTACCAGCTGGCACTGGGCCCCGAGGGCGGCCCGGTGTTCACGGTGGAGTACGACGTGAACGGCGAGATGGTCACCGAGGCGACGGTCACGCGGTGCCGCAACGGCGTCGCCGTGAACTACCCCGAGGACTACATGCGCCGGCGCGACCCGGACTGCATGCGCATCGCCGACGACCTGCCGACCGACAAGCCGCGCTACCGCGACGTCTTCGGCAAGGAGTTCGACCCGACGCGCACCGAGACGCTCGAGTGGCTCGGCACGCAGGAGCTCGTGGTCGTGCCGTTCAAGGCCGGCGGCCCGCACTTCGGCTACCCGTCGCTCGCGATCGTCCCGCTGAACAGCGCGTTCTTCGCGCTCACGCTCGTGGACCTGCAGGGGTGGGTGACCTTCGACGAGATCGGCCCGTTCACACCCCGCTCGATCCTGTACGTGGCGCCCCCGTTCCGGCACACGCACTTCGACGGGCGCCAGGTGGTCGTCCACAACCGCTCGCGCGAGCTGCACGAGGTGTGGGCGTACAACCTGTACCCCGGGCCCAGCGCCAAGAAGGGCGTCTTCTCCGTGCTGCTCGACATCGGCGAGCAGGAGGGCTGGCTCACGGCGCACGCGTCGAGCGTGCGCGTGACGACGCCGTACGAGAACGAGACCGTGATCATGCACGAGGGTGCGTCGGGCGGCGGCAAGTCCGAGATGTGCCAGGAGATCCGGCGTGAGGACGACGGCCGCATCCTCGTGGGCACCAACGTCGTGCGCGACGAGCCGTACCACATCACGCTCGGCGAGACGTCGGCGCTCGCGCCGGTGACGGACGACATGACGCTGTGCCACCCGTCGGTGCAGAAGGGCAACGGCCGCCTCGTGGTCGCCGACGCCGAGGCCGGCTGGTTCGTGCGCGTCGACAACCTGACGAGCTACGGCGAGGACCCGGCGTTCGAGCGCGCGGTGATCCAGCCGGAGGAGCCCCTGCTCTTCCTGTCGATCGACGGCGTCCCCGACGCGACCGCGCTCCCCTGGGAGCACACCCGTGACTCCAACGGCAAGCCGTGCCCGAACCCGCGCGTCGTCATCCCGCGGACCTTCGTCAAGAACGTCATCTCCGAGCCCAAGGAGGTCGACGTCCGCACGTTCGGCGTCCGGATGCCGCTGTGCACCCGCGACAACCCGAGCTACGGGATCATGGGGATGATGCACCTCATCCCGCCGTCGCTGGCGTGGATCTGGCGGCTCATCGCACCGCGCGGGGACAAGAACCCGTCGATCGGCGAGAGCAAGGACGTCAAGAAGACGCTCAAGCACGGCGGCATGGTCGCCGAGGGCGTCGGGTCCTACTGGCCGTTCTCCACGGGCACCAAGGTCGCCGCGGCGAACCTGCTGCTGCGCCAGATCGTCGAGAACGACCGCACGCGGTACGTGCTGACGCCCAACCAGCACATCGGCGCGTACAAGGTCGGGTTCTCCGCCGAGTGGCTGACGCGGGAGTACCTGGCCCGGCGCGGCGGCGGGCGCATCCAGCCCGAGCAGCTGACCCCCGCGCGCTGCGCGCTGTTCGGCTACCGGCCCAAGGACGTCAAGCTCGACGGGCAGCAGATCCGTCCGACGCTCCTGCAGCCCGAGTACCAGTCGCAGGTCGGGCTCGAGGCGTACGACGCCGGCGCGAAGATCCTCACGGACTTCTTCTGCTCCGAGCTCAAGCAGTTCATGACGGACGACCTCGACCCGCTGGGTCGCCAGATCATCGAGGTCGTGCTGCGCGGCGGGACCGTCGAGGACTACGAGGCGCTCACGCCGATGTACGTCTGAGGCTCACCCAGGGCCCCCGGGGCCGCACCCTGCACGTCAGGGTGCGGCCCCGACCTCTGTCGCGACACCCCCTGGCGTGCCACGATGCGAGGACGTCCGGCACTGCCACCCGACCGAGGTGACGCATGACGAGCACGGCACACGACCACGTCGAACGCGGCACGGACCCCGCCGTGCAGGACGGCGTCGACGACCTGCCCTACGCCCAGGAGCCGGACGAGGTGCTGGACCGGCTCGGCACCACGCGCGCGGGGCTGGACGCCGGCGAGGCGGCAGCCCGCCTGCAGGCGGTCGGCCCCAACCGGCTCCCCACGGCACCGCGCCCCTCGGCGCTGCGCCGGTTCCTGTCCCACTTCGACGACGTGCTCATCTACATCCTGCTGGCCGCCGCCGTCCTCAAGGCGTTCCTCGGTGACTGGGTCGACTTCGGCGTCATCCTCGTCGTCGCGCTGGTCAACGCGCTGGTGGGCTTCCTCCAGGAGGGGCAGGCCGAGCGCGCGCTCGACGGGATCCGCACGATGCTCTCGCTGACCGCGACCGTGCGGCGCGACGGGCGGTGGACCGAGGTCGACGCCGAGACGCTCGTGCCGGGTGACGTCGTGCGCGTGCGCTCGGGCGACAAGGTGCCCGCCGACGTGCGGCTCGTGCGTGCGACGAACCTGCAGGTCGACGAGTCGGCCCTGACGGGCGAGTCGGTGCCGGCCGTCAAGGACGTGGCCCCCGTCGGCGCCGACGCGGGCGTCGGCGACCGCTCGAGCATGCTCTTCTCGGGCACCATCGTCGCGGCCGGCACGGGCGGCGGCGTCGTGACGGCCACGGGCGCCCGCACCGAGATCGGGCGCATCCAGGCGCTGATCGCGGGCGTCGACCACCTCGACACGCCGCTGACGCAGCAGCTCGCGCGCCTCGGCACGCTGCTGTCGCGCGGGATCCTCGCCATGGCGTTCGTCATGCTCGTCGTCGGTCGGGTCGTCCACGACTTCGCGCTCCCGGACCTCGTCTCCGCCGCCATCGGGTTCGCGGTCGCGGCCGTCCCCGAGGGCCTGCCGGCACTCGTCACCATCACCCTGGCGCTGGGCGTCCAGCAGATGGCGCGGCAGCACGCGATCACGCGCAAGCTGCCCGCGGTCGAGGCGCTCGGCTCCGTCACGACGATCTGCTCGGACAAGACCGGCACGCTGACGAGGAACGAGATGACGGCCCGCACGGTCGTCACCGCGGAGCGCACGTACGCGGTCGAGGGCCTGGGCTACGAGCCGACCGGGAGCGTGACGCTCGACGGCTCCCCCGCGTCGCTTGCCGAGCACGCGGACCTCGACGCGCTGGTCCGCGCGGGCGCGCTGTGCAACGACGCCCGGGTGACGGCCGGGGACGACGGCCGGTGGACCATCGTCGGGCAGCCGACCGAGGCGGCGCTGCGCACGCTCGCCCTCAAGACGGGGGCCGACACGGCGGGCGCGCAGCGCCTCGCCGCCGTGCCGTTCGAGTCCGCCCACAAGCTCTCGGCGACGCTCGACCGCCTCGCGGACGGCACGCTGCGCCTCCACGTCGTGGGTGCCCCGGACCGGCTCCTGGACCGCTCGACCACGCAGCGCGGCCCCGACGGCGCGCCGACGCCGCTGGACCGCGCGCACTGGGAGCGCACGATCGACGCGCTCGGCGCGCAGGGCCTGCGCGTGCTCGCGGCCGCGGAGCGCCCGGCGGCACCCGGCACGTCCGCGCTCACGCTCGAGGACGTCGAGACCGGGCTCACGTTCCTGGGCGTCGTCGGCATCGTCGACCCCCCACGGCCCGAGGCCGTCGCCGCCATCGCCGACTGCCACCGCGCCGGGATCGCGGTGAAGATGATCACCGGCGACCACGCGGGCACGGCCGTCGCCATCGCGCGCGAGCTCGGCATCGTCCCGCCGGGCGACGACGTGCAGGCGCTCACGGGTGCCGAGCTGGAGGCCATGAGCGCCGAGGACCTGCGTCGCCGCGTGCAGGACGTCGACGTGTACGCGCGCACCAGCCCCGAGCACAAGATCCGCATCGTGCGGGCGCTGCAGTCGCACGGCGAGGTCGTCGCCATGACCGGCGACGGCGTCAACGACGCACCCGCCCTGACGCGCGCCGACATCGGCATCGCCATGGGCATCAAGGGGACTGAGGCGACCAAGGAGGCCGCCGAGATCGTCCTGGCGGACGACAACTTCGCGACCATCGAGCGGGCGGTCGAGGAGGGACGGCGGATCTACGACAACATCCGCAAGTCCGTGGTGTTCCTGCTGCCGACCAACGGCGCGCAGTCGCTCGTGATCCTCGTCGCCGTGCTGCTGGGCCTGGCGCTGCCGCTGACACCGGTCCAGATCCTGTGGGTCAACCTCGTGACCGCGGTGACCCTGTCGCTGGCGCTCGCGTACGAGCCCGCGGAGCCCGGGATCATGGAGCGGCCGCCGCGCTCACGCAAGGAGGCGGTGCTGTCCCGGCCCTCGCTCGTGGTCGTCGTGTGGGCCTCGCTGCTCATCGGCGGCGCCACCCTGCTGATCTACCTGGTCGAGAAGGAGCTCGGTGCGGACGACGCGGTGGCCCGGACCGCCGCCGTCACGATGCTCGTGCTCGGCCAGATGGCCTTCCTGTTCTCCTGCCGGTTCCTCAACGGCTCGAGCCTCACCTGGCGCGTCCTGACCGGGAACCGCGTGGTCTGGGTCGCCGTGGGGTCGCTGCTCGCGCTGCAGCTGCTCTTCACCTACGCGCCGTTCATGCAGGCGTGGTTCGGCTCCGCCGCCATCGCGCCGCGCGACTGGGGCCTGGCGCTGCTCGTCGCCGTGGGGGTGTTCCTGCTGTGCGAGGTGGGCAAGGTCGTCGCCCGCCGCACGCGGGCGTGAGGCACCGGGCCCTCACGCGGGCGTGCGTTCCGGCGGCACGAACCAGCTGACGGAGCGCGCGACGTCACCGGCACGCAGCCAGGTGTGCCGTTCCGAGCGCGGGTCGGTGTCGTGCTCGCGCCACGCCACCATGACGTGCGTGCGGGTCCAGCGGATCGCCCGCGCCGCGCGCCACTCCTCGCCGCCGTCCGACCAGACCAGCCGCACGACGACCGCGACGTCACCCTGCGGACGGGTCGGGATGCCGTCGGGGACCTCGCTGTTGGCGACGTCGCGGACCGGGGGTCGAGGTGGCAGCGGGTGGTCGGACATGGTGCCAGGGTAGTCGAACACCTGTTCGAAGGATCCGCCGCGGCTGCGGAATCACCCGCGCGGGGCGACCTGCACACCGCGACGTCGCCTCAGGCCACCTGGTTGATGCGCACCATGTTGCCGGCGGGGTCGCGGAACGCGCAGTCACGCGTGCCGTAGGGCTGGTCCATCGGCTCCTGGACCACCTCGGCGCCGCCGGCCTGCACCTGCTCGAACGCCGCGTCGACGTCGGTCGTCGCCAGGACCACGGACGCGTAGGAGCCCTTGGCCATGAGCTCGGCGATCGTGCGCCGCTCGTCGTCGGTGATGCCCGGGTCGGCGGCGGGAGGGTGCAGGACGATCGACGTCTGCGGCTGCGCGGGCGGGCCCACGGTGATCCAGCGCATGTCGCCGTAGCCGACGTCGTTGCGCACGTCGAAGCCGAGCACGTCGCGGTAGAACGCGAGCGACGCCTCGGGGTCGTCGGTGGGGAGGAACGTGTAGTGGATGAGGAGGTCCATGCCCGCCACGCTAGGAGGACGCGTCCGTCGCCCGCTTCTCGGATCCTGACCGATCACGGCGCGGCCGCATCACCTGCTTGGCCTCGCAGCTGGGGATGCCCGCGCCGTCGTCCGCGGCGGTGCGGCGGTACTCCGACGGCGGGATCCCGACCAGCTCGGAGAAGCGCGTGCTGAACGTCCCGAGCGACGAGCAGCCCACCGCGAAGCAGACCTCCGTCACCGACAGGTCCCCGCGTCGCAGCAGCGTCATGGCGCGCTCGATGCGACGCGTCATGAGGTAGGAGTACGGCGACTCCCCGAACGCGGCCCGGAACCGGCGGCTCAGGTGCCCGGCCGACATGTGCACGCCGCGCGCCAGCGCCTCGACGTCCAGCGGCTGCGCGTAGTCCCGGTCCATGCGGTCGCGGACCGTGCGCAGCAGGCGCAGCTCCTGCAGCCGCGCGTCACCGGCCGTCGTGCCGGTGGTCGTGCCGGTCGTCGTGCCGGTCGTCATCCCGACAGCCTGCCGCGTGGGACGCCGGATGCCCAGCACCCGGAGGGTGGCCGCCGTGGCGGACGCCGCACGGCGGCAGGGGCTGGTGCTGCTGGTGCTGGTGCTGCTGGTGCTGCCCACCGGGAGGCTCAGCCTCCGCGCCCGCCGGTGACGCAGGTCACGCGGCAGGGACCGCACGTCGGGGAACCTCCGCATCCCGTCGCGCGTTGCGCACGCGTCCCCTACTCGAGGCGGAGAACCGATGGACCCCGACAGTCCGGGGCACAGTCCCGTGCCCCACCCCCGCGACGCGACGACGCGACGGGAGGTGGGGCTCTGATGTGGGTCCTCACCCTCCTGCTCGGCGTGCTCGTCGTCCTGGCGATCACGGCCGCGACCGCGTACTTCGTGGCGCAGGAGTTCGGCTACATGTCGGTCGACCGCTCGCGGCTGGCGTCGCGCGCGGAGGCCGGTGACGAGGGGGCACGCAAGGCCCTCGACGTCACGCGCCGCACGTCGTTCATGCTGTCCGGCGCCCAGCTCGGCATCACCGTCACCGGCCTGCTGGTCGGGTACGTCGCCGAACCGCTGATCGGCGAGTCGATCGGCGAGGCCCTGGGCCTGGTCGACGTGCCCACGGGTGTCGGCATCGCGGTCGGCACCGTCCTGGCGCTGCTGTTCTCGACGCTGGTCCAGATGCTGTTCGGCGAGCTGTTCCCCAAGAACCTCGCGATCGCCCGCCCCGAGGCCACGGCGGTGCGCCTGGCGACGTCCACGGTCTGGTACCTGCGGGCGTTCGGCTGGCTCGTGCGGATCTTCGACGCCGCGTCCAACGCGCTGCTCAAGCTGCTCGGCATCGAGCCCGTGCACGACGTCGAGCACTCGGCGACGGCACGCGACCTCGAGCACCTCGTCGCGGGCTCCCCCGACCTGCCGCGCGAGCTGTCCGTCCTGCTCGACCGCATCCTGGACTTCCCCCAGCGGGACGTCGAGCACGCCATGGTGCCGCGCTCGCGCGTCGACGTCGTCGAGCCGGGAACGTCCGTCACCCGCCTGCGCGAGCTGATGTCCCACGGGCACTCGCGCTACCCGGTGCTGGACGACGAGAGCGTCACCGGCGTCGTGCACCTGCCCGACGTGCTGCGGTGCACGGACCCGGGGGCGACCGCCGCCGACCTGCAGCGCCCGGCCGCGCTCGTGCCGGAGTCCATGCCCCTGCCCGACGCCGTGCGTCTGCTGCTGGGGACGCAGAACCAGCTGGCCGTCGTCATCGACGAGTACGGCGGGTTCGCGGGCGCGCTGTCGCTGGAGGACGCGGCCGAGGAGCTCGTCGGGGAGATCCACGACGAGCACGACCCGCTGGACGCGGCCGACGCCACCCGCGAGGACGACGGCTCGTGGCTCGTCGCGGGCGACGTCCACGTCGACGAGGTCGAGCGCGCGCTCGACCGCGACCTGCCCCGCGGGGACTACGAGACGATCGCGGGCCTGACGATCGACGCGCACGGCGCGCTGCCGCCGCAGGGCACGGTCGTCGACGTCCCCCTGCCACCGGACCCCGCTCACCTCGGTGACCCCGACGCGCCTCCGCTCGAGGTCCTGCGCATCGAGGTCCTCGACGTCGAACGGCACGTGCCCGCACGGGTGCGGCTGCGCGTCCACGACGCGGACGACGGCACCGGCACCACCGGCGGGACCACCCCGTCGACCCACGACCAGGAGGCGGACCGATGAGCAACCCCTGGGTCGTCGTGGCGGTGACCGTCGCCCTCGTGGCGCTGTCCGCCTTCTTCGTGGCCGTCGAGTTCGCCATGCTGGCGGCGCGCCGCCACCGGTTCGAGGACGAGGCGGCCACGAGCCGCAGCGCGCGCGCCGCGCTGCGCAGCTCGCACGAGCTGACGGTCCTGCTGGCCGGTGCGCAGCTCGGCATCACCGCGTGCACGCTGGCACTGGGTGCCCTCACCAAGCCCGCCGTGCACCACTGGCTGACGCCCCTGTTCGCGTCGTGGGGTGTGCCCGCGGTCGCGGCGGACGTCGCCGGCTTCGTGCTCGCGCTCGTCATCGTCACGTTCCTGCACCTCGTCGTGGGCGAGATGGCACCGAAGTCGTGGGCGATCGCCCACCCGGAGACCTCGGCGCGGCTGCTCGCGCTGCCCATGCGCGGCTTCATGTGGGCCACGCGGCCCGTGCTGCGCGCGCTCAACGAGGCGGCGAACGGCCTGATCCGGCGCCTGGGCGTCGAGCCGGTCGACGAGATGTCCGCGACGACCGACCCGGCGTCGCTGCGGCACCTGGTCGAGCACTCGGCCAACGTGGGCGCGCTGGACGCCGCGTTCTCGGCGCAGCTCTCGCAGGCGCTCGAGCTGCAGCGCATGACGGTCGAGGACCTGGCGGCCCCCGGCGCGGTCCCCGTGACGGTGCCGACGTCCGCGACCGTCGCCGACGTGCAGCGGGCGTCACTGGACAGCGGGCACCTGCGCATCCTCGTCGGCGACGGCCGGGTCACCGGCATCGTGCACGTGCGCGACACCCTCACCAGCCCGCCCGACGCACCCGCCGCACCCTTCGTCCGCCCGGTGTACGAGCTGGCCGCAGGCACGCTGGTCGCGACCGCGTTCGCCGGGATGCGCGAGGGGCGCCACCACCTGGCCGTCGTGACCGGCGGCGAGCGCACGCTCGTCGTGACGCTGGCGGACGTCGTCGAGCGCCTGCTGCCGCAGGCCACGCGGACGGCCGCGGCATGACGGGACGGCGGCGACCGGGTGAAAACCCGGCCGCCGCCGCCGCTCCCGCGCCCCGGGCGGGTGACAGTGGTGACGTGCACACGGGTGACGACGTCGACGACAGCCCTGAGCGCGCGCCGGCGCTCGCGACCCACCCGTACTTCGACGACCCCGGCGGCGTCGTCGCGCTCGCCCACCGCGGCTTCGCGCTCGACGGGCGGGAGAACTCGCTGACGGCCTTCGGCGCCGCGGTCGACCTGGGCTTCCGGTACGTCGAGACGGACGCCCACGCGACGTCCGACGACGTCGCCGTCGCGCTGCACGACGAGACGCTGGACCGCACGACCGACGCGGAGGGGCTCGTCTCCGAGCTGCCGTGGTCGGTCGTCGGGCGCGCGCTCATCGGCGGCGTCGACCCCGTGCCGCGGCTGGAGGACGTGCTCGGCACGTGGCCCGGCCTGCGCGTGAACATCGACGTCAAGAGCGAGCACGCGATCGTGCCCGTGGCGCACGCGATCGAGCGCACCGCGTCGCACGACCGCGTGTGCGTCACCTCGTTCTCCGGGTCCCGCCGGCGCGAGACGCTCGCGCACCTCAGCCGGCCGGTGGCCACGTCGGCGGCGTCGGCGGAGGTCAGGCGGTTCCTCGTGTCGCACCGGGCCCGTGCGGGGCGCCTGGCGGCCCGCGCGCTGCGGGACGTCGACGCGCTGCAGGTGCCGGTCGCGCAGGGGCGCCTGCGCGTCGTCGACGCGGGCACGGTCGGCGCGGCGCACGCGGCCGGCCGTCACGTGCACGTGTGGACGGTGAACGACCCGGCCGAGATGCACCGCCTGCTCGACCTGGGTGTGGACGGCCTGGTCACCGACCGTGCGGACCTCCTGCGTGACGTCCTGCGCTCGCGCGGCCTCTGGCCCTGACCCCGCACGAGCGCGGCGCCGTGCAGACCCAGGCTGTGGACAGGGCCTGCGGTGTCGGCGCGGTTCGCTAGCGTGCGACGCGTGACGACGACGGGGCAGGCACGGGTGCACGGCTCCCCCGGCCTGCTGCGGGTCCACACGTCCGAGCGCACGGACGTCCTGGTGGACACGCTGGCCGCGCTGCTCGCCGACGTCCCACCGGGCACCGACCCGTTCGCGCGCGAGGTCGTCGCCGTGCCGACGCGCGGCGTCGAGCGGTGGGTCGCGCAGCGGCTCTCCCACCGCCTCGGTGCCGGACCGGACGGCGAGGCCGGGGTGTGCGCCCGCATCGACTTCGACCCGCCCACGCGGCTCGTGCGCGACGCGGTGGCCGCCGCCACCGGAACGGCGCGCGACGACGACCCGTGGGAGCCCGAGCGCCTGGTGTGGCACGTGCTGCGCGCGCTCGACGACGCGGTCGCGTCCGGGACGCCGTGGGCGGCGCCGCTCGCGCGGCACCTGCAGGACGACCCCGGGGCGCGCGACGCCGTGCGGGCCGGACGGCGGCTGCGTCTGGCGCAGCGGACCGCGGGGGCGTTCGCGGCGTACGCGACGCAGCGACCGTCGCTGGTGGTCGCCTGGGCCGCCGGCCGCCCGGAGGACGGCGCGGGTGCCCCTCTGCCCGCGGACGTGGCCTGGCAGGCGCCGCTGTGGCGCGCGGTACGGGCGGCGGTCGACGCGCCGAGCCCTGCCGAGCTGCTCGCCGACGCGTGCCGCGTGCTGCGCGACGACCCGGACCGGTGCGACCTGCCGCCGCGGCTCTCCGTGCTCGGCCCGACCCGGCTGCCGCAGGCGCACCTCGACGTGCTGACCGCGCTCGCGGTGCACCGCGACGTGCACCTGTGGCTGCCGCACCCGTCGCCCGTCCTGTGGCGGCGCGCGGCGGCGGTGGGCCCGCGGCCCTCGCTGCCGCCGGCGCCACGGCGTGCGGACGTGCCGGCGGTGGCCGGCCACCCGCTGCTCGCGTCGGCCGCGCGCGACGCGACCGAGCTCGGGGTGCGGCTGACCGCGACCGGTGCGCAGGTCACGCACCACCCGGCCCCGCCGCCGCCGTCGACGGTCCTGGGCGCGTTGCAGGCGGCACTGCGCGCGGACGAGCGGCCCACGACCCGCGCGGCCGCCGCCGCGGACGACCGCACCGTCCAGGTGCACGCGTGCCACGGGCGCGGCCGTCAGGTCGAGGTGCTGCGGGAGGCCGTCCTGGGGCTGCTCGCGGACGACCCCACGCTGCAGCCGCGCGACGTGGTGGTGCTGTGCCCGGACGTCGAGGCGTTCGCGCCGCTGGTCGTCGCGGCGTTCGGCGCCGCCGCGACGCCGGGCGAGGCGGACGACGCGGGCGCGTCGCGGGGTGCCGCACGCCCCGCCGTGCACCCCGGCCGCACGCTGCGCGTCCGCGTGGCCGACCGCGCGCCGGCACGGACCAACCCGCTGCTGCGCGTGCTGTCCGCGCTGCTGTCGCTCGCCAGTTCCCGCGTCACGGCGTCGGGCGTCGTGGACCTCGCCGGGCTGCCCGCGGTGCGTCGGCGCTTCGGGTTCGACGACGCGGACACCGAGCGGCTGCGCGCGTGGGCGCTGGAGTCGGGCGTGCGCTGGGGCGAGGACCAGGACCGTCGCGCGCGGTACGGCCTGGGCGCGGTCGCCCAGGGGACGTGGCGCACGGCGACCGACCGCCTGCTGCTGGGTGTCGCGATGGCCGAGGAGGACCACCGGTTCGTCGGGTCGGCGCTGCCGCTGGACGACGTCGACAGCACGGACGTGGACCTCGCGGGCCGGTTCGCCGAGCTGGTCGACCGGCTGACCGCGCTGCTCGACGAGCTCGAGGGCGTCCGCCCGGCCGCGGCGTGGTTCGACACGCTGGAGCGCGCGCTCGTCCTGCTCGCGGCCGCCGACCCGACGGACGCGTGGCAGGAGGTCGAGGCGCGCCGGGTCCTCACCGACGCGCGCTCGTCCGCCGCGGGCGCCGACGTGCCCCTGCGTCTGCCGGACGTCGTCGCGCTGCTCGAACCGCGCCTGGCGGGCCGCCCGACGCGCGCCGGCTTCCGCACCGGCGCCCTGACGGTCTGCTCGCTGGAGCCCATGCGCGCGGTGCCCCACCGCGTCGTGTGCCTGCTCGGCATGGACGACGGCGCGTTCCCCCGCACGGGCGCACCCGACGGTGACGACGTGCTCGCGCGCGAGCCGCTCGTCGGTGAGCGCGACCGCCGCACGGAGGACCGCCAGCTGTTCCTCGACGCGGTCATGGCCGCGGGCGACCACCTCGTGGTCGTGCACAGCGGCGCCGACGAGCGCACCGGCGCGCCGCGTCCCCCGGCCGTGCCCGTGGGTGAGCTGCTGGACGCGGTCGACGAGGCCGTCGCGCTACCGGCCGGCCGCACGGCGCGCGAGGTGCTCGTCGTGCACCACCCGCTGCAGACGGTCGACGAGCGCAACTTCGTCCCCGGGGCCCTGGGGCGGCCCGGGCCGTTCAGCTTCGACGACGTGGACCGCCGCGCGGCGGCCGTGGCGCGCGAGCCCCGCCACCCGCGACCGCCGCTGCTCACGACGCCGCTGCCCCCGCTCGAGGAGCCGGTGGTCGACCTCGACGACCTCGTCTCCACGCTCGAGCACCCCGTCAAGGCGTTCGTGCGACGCCGGCTGGGCGTGCTGGTGCCGGGCGAGACCGAGGAGCTCGACGACCGGCTGCCGTTGACGCTGGCACCGCTCGACGGGTGGGCCACGGGCGACCGGCTGCTCGCGGCGGTGCTCGACGGCGTCGACCTGACCAGGGCCGCGGCGGCCGAGCGCCGCCGCGGCAAGGTGCCCCCCGGCAACCTCGGGGGTGCGGCGCTGGCCGACGTCGCGACGCGCGTCGCGGCGGTCGCGGACGCCGCCGTCCCGGTGCTGGCGGTCCCGGCGACGACCGTCGACGTGACGATCGCGCTGCCGGGCGGGCGCACGCTGGCCGGCACCGTGCCCGGCGTCCACGGGGACGTGCTGGTCCGCGCGGTGTACGCGCGGCTCGGTGCCAAGCACCGGCTGCGCGCGTGGGTCCGGCTGCTGGCGCTGGCCGCGAGCCCGGGGGCGCCTGCGGTGCGGGGTGCGGCGACCGTCGGGCGGGGCCCGGGATCGCGCGCCACGGCCGCGACGTCGTGGCTCTCACCCCCGGCCGTCGAGGACGCCCGGCGCCTGCTGGCGGACCTCGTCGCCGTGCGTGACCGCGCGATGTGCGCGCCGCTCCCCCTGCCCGTGGCCGCCGCGGGCACCTACGCCCAGCGCCGCCACGGGCACGACGACCCGGCCGGTGCGCTGGCCGACGCGGAGCACGCGCTGCGGGACCGCTTCGAGCACACCGACGAGTACCACGTGCTCGCGTGGGGCGACGGGTTCACGCTCACGGGCGTGGCGGGCGACCCCGGGCCGGCGGACCGTGCGGCGTGGCCCGAGGAGCCCACGCTGTTCGGTGCGCTCGCGCGCACGGTGTGGGACACGCTCCTGACGCACGAGGGACGGGGGCCGGCGTGAGCCCGACGACCGGCCCGCACGTGTTCGACGTCTGCGGCCCGCTGCCCACGGGGACCACGGTCCTCGAGGCGAGCGCGGGCACCGGCAAGACCTTCACGATCGCGGCGCTCGCCGCCCGGTACGTCGCCGAGGGTCACGCGCGCCTGCCCGAGCTGCTGCTGGTGACGTTCGGCCGCATGGCGACGAGCGAGCTGCGTGACCGCGTGCGTGCGCGGCTCGTCGACACCGAGCGCGCGTTGCGCGACCCCGGGGCCCGCACGAGCGACGACGTGCTCGTGCGGCACCTCGCGGACGTCGACGACGCCGAGCTGGTCCGTCGGCGCGACCGGCTGACCGTCGCGCTGTCCGAGGTGGACGCGGCCACGATCACGACGACCCACGGCTTCTGCCAGCAGATGCTGCGGGCGCTCGGCACGACCACGGGCGGGGGCGTCGTCGAGCCCGGCGCCACGCTCCTGCCCGACGTCGCGGACCTCGAGACGGAGGTCGTCGACGACCTCTACCTCGCCGCGTACGCGGGGGCCGAGCGGCCCGTCCTGACGGTGGCCGAGGCGCGGGAGGTGGCGCGCGCCGCCGTGAGCGACCACGCGGCACTGCTCGCGCCGGACGACGCACCCGCGGGCACGCCCCCGGACCACCGGTTCCGCCTGGCACGGGCCGCGCGACGCGAGATCGTCCGGCGGCGGCGCGCCGCGCACGTGGTCGACTACGACGACCTGCTGACGCTGCTGCACGCGGCCCTCACGGACCCGACGACCGGTGCGGCCGCGACGGAGCGCGTGCGCGCGCCGTACCGGGTCGTCATGGTCGACGAGTTCCAGGACACCGACCAGGTGCAGTGGCAGATCCTGCGGGCCGCCTTCCACGGGCACCGCACGCTCGTGCTCATCGGCGACCCCAAGCAGGCGATCTACGCGTTCCGGGGCGCGGACGTCCACACCTACCTCGAGGCCCGCGACGTCGCGACGACGTCGACCCTGGGCCGCAGCTGGCGCGCCGACCCGCCGGTGCTCGACGGGCTGTCGCACCTGGTGGGCGGCGCGGCGCTCGGCGACCCGCGGATCGTCGTGCACCCGGTCGAGGCCGCACGCACCGGTCGCCGGCTCGAGGGCGGCCCGCCCGTGGTCGTGCGGCGCGTCACGCGCCGGGCGGTGAACGCCGGCAGCGCGGCCCCCCGGGTCGACGTGGTGCGTTCGCTCGTGCACCGCGACGTGGCCGCCCAGGTCGTCCGGACCCTGCACGGCAGCAGGCTGCGCGACGGGGACGCGTGGCGTCCCGTGCTGCCCGGTGACGTCGCCGTGCTCGCGCGACGCAACGCCGACGCGCTGGCCGTGCGCGAGGCGCTGGTGGCGGCCGGCGTGCCGGCGGTGGTGTCCGGGCTGTCGAGCGTCTTCGCGACGTCCGCGGCGCGCGACTGGCTGCTGCTGCTGAGCGCGCTGGCGTCGACCGGTGACCCCGCGCGCGTCGCCGCGGCCGCGCTGACGCCCTTCGTCGGTTGGGACGCCGCGCGCCTGGCCGGTGCGAGCGACGTCGAGCGCGAGGACCTGGCGGACCTGCTGCGCGGCTGGTCGCACGTCATGGCGGCTCAGGGCGTGGCCGCCCTGCTGCAGGCGAGCGCCGCGGCGGGGCTGCACGAGCGTCTCGCGGCACGCGTCGACGGCGAGCGCGCGCTCACCGACGTGCGGCACGTGGGCGAGGTGCTGCACGCCGCCGCGCGGGACGCGGGCCTGGGCGCGGCGGCGCTGACCGAGTGGCTGCGCGCGCGCATCGACGAGGCCGCCGGCGACTACGCGGAGGAGCGCAGCCGGCGCCTGGAGACCGACGCGGCCGCCGTGCAGGTCGTCACCGTGCACGCCGCCAAGGGCCTGGAGTTCCCGGTGGTGATGGTCCCGTTCGCGTGGGACCGGTTCGTCCCCCGCATGCCGAACGTGCTGCGGTACCACGACGCCGACGGCACCCGCCGCCTGCACGTCGGCGGACCGGCCAGCCCCGGCTACGACGACGCGCGGGCCCGCCACCAGGCGGAGGAGGCGGGTGAGGACCTGCGGCTGGCGTACGTCGCGCTGACCCGGGCGAGCAGCCAGGTCGTCGTGTGGTGGGCGCCCAGCACGGTGTCGGCGTCGGGCGCGGTGGGCCGCCTCGCGCTCGGGGCCCGCGACGCGCAGGGGCTGCCGCCGGCCACGGTGCCGGTGCCCCGCGACGACCAGGCGGCGGCGGGCTTCGACGCCCTGGCCGCCCGCTCGGGCGGGACGGTCGTGCACGAGACGGTGGACGCGCCGCCGCCCGTCGTGCGGTGGGAGCCGGCGCGCGGTGACGCCGTGCCGCTCGAGGTCGCGCACCTGCGGCGGGGCGTCGACACGACGTGGCGGCGCACGTCGTACTCGGGGATCACGGCCGCCGCGCACGACGCGGGGCCCGCCGGGCCGTCGGCACCGGACCGTGTCGGTGTCGCCGACGAGCCGGAGGAGCCGGGGATCCAGGACGAGGCCGACGGGCCCGTCCCCGTGCGTCCGCCCCACGCCGGGTACAGCGACGAGCCCGACCCCGAGGTCCTCGCGCGCACCATGCCGGACCCGGTCCTGGTGGCGACGCTGCGCGCCGTGCGGTCGCCCCTCAGCGACCTGCCGGGTGGCACGGCGTTCGGCACCCTCGTGCACCACGTGCTCGAGCGTGTGGACACGTCCGCGGACGACCTCGTGGGCGAGCTGCGCGCCCGCTGCGCCGAGGCGGCCGGGCACGGCGGCGGGCTCGGCCTCGACCCCGAAGTCCTGGCCGAGGCCCTGCTGCCCTCGCTGCGCACGCCGGGCGGGCCGCTGCTGGGAGGGCGCACGCTCGCGCAGATCCCGCCGCACGACCGGCTGGCGGAGCTCGACCTGGAGCTGCCGCTCGCGGGGGGTGACCTGGACGGGTCCGGGCGGCACCCGGCGACCCTGCGCGACGTCGCGGACCTGCTGCGTGCGCACCTGGCGCCCGACGACCCGTTCGCGGCGTACGCCGGCCGGCTCGACGCGCTGCACGCCGACCCGGCGACGCGGCCCGGTGCCCTGCGCGGCTACCTCACGGGCAGCATCGACGCGGTGCTGCGTGCCGACGTCGACGGCGACACCCGCTACGTCGTCGTCGACTACAAGACCAACCGGCTGGGCCCGCCCGACGAGCCGCTGACCGCGTGGCACTACCGTCCCGAGGCGATGCGCGTGGCGATGCTCGACGCGCACTACCCGCTGCAGCTGCTGCTGTACACGGTCGCGCTGCACCGGTTCCTGCGCTGGCGGCTGCCCGGGTACGACGCGCAGCGGCACCTGGGCGGCGGCGCGTACCTGTTCGTGCGCGGCATGTGCGGTCCGGCGACGCCCGTGGTCGACGGCTCGCCGTGCGGGGTGGTGTCGTGGCGTCCGCCCGCCTCGCTGGTCGTGGCGCTCTCCGCCCTCCTCGACGGCAGGAGGGCGGCATCGTGAGCGCAGCGCAGCCCCCGACGGGCACGGCCCCGCACCGACTGCCCGGGGCGGACGTCGACCCCGGTGACCCCCGCCGACCGTGGCGGGCGGGAGCCCTCCTCGCGACGTTCGCCGCGGCCGGCGTCCTGACGTCCGCCGACGTGCGCGTCGCCGAGCGCCTGGGCGTGCTCACGGGTGAGGTCGACCCGACGGTGCACCTGGCCGCCGCGCTCGCCGTGCGCGCGGTGCGGTCGGGGTCGGTGTGCGTCGACCTGGCCGACGCCCCGACGCTCGCCGCCGAGGGCTCGCCCGAGGACTCGGACGCGCCGGCACCCGACGTCGAGCTCCCGTGGCCCGAGCTCGACCCGTGGACGGCGGCCGTCCGCGCCAGCCCGCTCGTCGCCGACGGCGTCGACGGGCCCCCCGATCGTCCCGTCCGGTGGGTCGACGGGCGCGTGTACCTCGACCGGTACTGGCGGGACGAGCAGGTGGTCCGCCGCGACGTCGACGCGCGGCTCGCCTCGCTGCTCGACGTCGACGACGACGCGCTGCGCGCCGCGGTGCACGCCCGGTTCGACCGCCCGCAGGACGCGCGGCAGCGGCTCGCCGCGGCAGCTGCCGCGCTGTCACGCCTGACCGTGCTGACCGGGGGCCCCGGCACCGGCAAGACGACGACCGTCGCGCGTCTCGTGGCGGTGCTGCGGGACGTCGCCGGGCCCGACCTGCGGGTGGCGCTCGCCGCGCCGACGGGCAAGGCCGCCGCGCGGTTGCAGGAGGCGGTCAACGCGGAGCTCGCGCGGATGGCAGCCGGGTCGGGCACCGGGTCGGCGGAACCGCTCACCGCCTCGACGATCCACCGCCTCCTCGGGTGGCGCCCGTCGAGCACGCGGTTCGCGCACGACCGCACGCACCGCCTCCCCCACGACGTGGTCGTCCTGGACGAGGCGTCGATGGTGTCGCTCCCGCTGCTCGCGCGCGTGCTCGACGCGCTGCGGCCGGACGCGCGGCTCGTCCTCGTGGGCGACCCGGACCAGCTCGCGTCGGTCGAGGTCGGCGCAGTGCTGGGCGACCTCGTGGCGCGTCCGGTGCCCGCAGGACCGCTGCCCGTCCGGTTGGTGGAGGTGCTGCCGGACGACGTCCCGGGGGTGACCCCGCGAGGGGCGGCGGGCCCGCTGGTGCCCGGCGACGGCGGCGGCCCGGACGGGGTTCTGCCGGACACGCTCGACGACACCCGCGACGTGGCGGCGCTGCACGGTGGCGTGGTGCGTCTGGTCGTGCCGCACCGCTTCGGTCACGAGCTCGGTGCCCTCGCCGACGCGGTCCGACGCGGTGACGCCGACGCGGCGCTGGACCTGCTGCGCGCGGGCGGGGCGCACGCGAGGCTGGTCGAGCCGGCCGGCGACGTGCCGCAGGACGACGAGGTCCCCGGTCTGCGACTCGACATCGAGGCGACGGGTGCACGCGTCGCCGCGTCGGCGCGTGCCGGTGACGCCGCCGGGGCGCTCGAGGCGCTGGGGACGCACCGCCTGCTGCTGGCGCACCGGCGCGGACCGGCGGGCGTCGCGCGGTGGGCGTCGCTCGCGCAGCGCTGGGTCGAGCAGACCTCCGGCGAGCTGCACCCGGGTCCCTGGCCGGTCGGCCGCCCGCTGCTCGTCACGACGAACGACCGGACCACGGGCCTGTCGAACGGCGACACCGGCGTGGTCGTGGCGGACGGCGAGGGCGGGGTGGTCGCGGCGTTCGGCGAGCCGCGCGCGCCGCGGCTCGTGCGCCCGCACCGGCTGCCCGCGGTCGAGACGGTGCACGCGATGACCGTGCACCGCGCGCAGGGCAGCCAGTTCGCGCTGGTCACCGTGGTGCTGCCGCCCGCGTCGTCCCCGCTGCTGACCCGCGAGCTGCTCTACACGGCGATCACGCGGGCGCGCGAGCACGTCCGCGTCGTCGGCTCGGCCGCCGCCGTCCGGGCCGCCGTCGAGCGCCCGGTCCGCCGCGCGAGCGGCCTACGCTTCCCCCGCTGACCCCCGCTGACCCCCGAACCGCCCCTCCCTCCGGCCTGACGAGAAGGACCTCCCTCTTCAGGGCGTGAGAGCTCAATCCAGCGCACTCCCCGAGAAGCGGTACCCCCGACTTGGCGTGACTGGATTGCCCTCTCACGAAAGCGACCGACCCCCTCCCTCGCGAGAGTGCAATCCAGTCCACCTCCACGAGCGCCACGACCGTCCCCGGCAGTGACTGGATTGCACTCTCGCGGGAATGACTGAGTGACTGGATTGCACTCTCGCGCCCTGGGTGGGGTGGTCAGCAGCAGCGTTCGTGGGCCATGGACTCGCGGGCGTCGTCGCGGGCGCGCCACCACTGGGCCCGGGTCAGGGGTGCGTGGGCCGGGTGCGAGCGGGCGTGCGCGGCGGCGTACCGGTCGTACGCGGCCTCCCCCGTCAGCTCCCGCACGTACCACCGCACCCCCCGCCCCACCCCCCACACTCGCGAGAGTGCGATCCAGCGCACCCCCCACACGCGTGACAGTGCAATCCAGCGCACCCCCCGCACGCGCGAGAGCGCGATCCGGTCGCGTCCTGCGTCGTCCGCCGTCGCGCTCATGTCAGTGCTTCCCGCCCGCGAGCAGGCGCGGGTCCCCGACGACCGCGTACTCGGCCTCGACCTTGCGCTCCAGTGCCGAGGCCCCCAGCCCGGACGGTGCGTAGAAGTGCGAGGGCGCGGGCGGGTCCTCGCTCGTCCCGACGTCCTGGCCCTGGGCCGCTCCCGCCCGCAGCGCGTTCACGACCGCCATCAGCGCGGTCACCATGAGCAGCGCCACCAGCACGACGAACGCGATGGACAGCGTCCCCTGGATCGCGGTGTTGCGGACGGTCGCGTTCGCGTCGGCGAGGGCCTTCCCGTCGAGCCCGCCGGCAGCGATCGTGTCCTTCGTCGCCTGGTGCAGCGCCCAGTACCCGACGGCCAGGTCGCTGGAGAAGATCTTCTGGTACGACGCGGTGAAGGTGGTCGCGGTGTCGAACGCGAGGGGCAGCAGCGGGATCCACGCCCACCGCACGTAGCCCTTCTTGACGACCATCACGGTGACGATGGTCAGGGCGCACGCGGCGATGAGCTGGTTCGCGATGCCGAACAGCGGGAACAGCGTGCGGATGCCGCCGTTCGGGTCGGTCACGCCCATGAGCAGCAGCGAGCCCCAGGCGGCCACGACGACGCCCGTCGTGAGCCACGACCCGAGCCGCCAGCTGGGATCCCGGAACCGCGGTATCGCGTTGCCGATGGCGTCACCGAGCTGGAAGCGGGCCACGCGCGTGACGGCGTCGACGGCGGACAGGATGAACAGCGCCTCGAACATGATCGCGAAGTGGTACCAGAACGACATCATCGCCTTGCCACCCACGACGTTGTGCATGACGTTGGCGATGCCGACCGCCAGCGTCGGCGCACCGCCCGTGCGGGAGACGACCGACGGCTCACCGACGTCGCTCGCGACCGCCTCGAGCGCGGCGGCGCCGGTGAGGGTGACGTCCTCGCCGTCGACGACCGTGTCCCACGCGATCTCCGGCTGGTTGCCCGCGGGGTCCGAGACGCGCAGGTTCGCGACGGCCGCAGCCGCGTTGTCCTCGGGTGACGCGTCGGGTGAGAACTGCTCGCCGGCGGTCGCCTCGATCGCTGCGGGCGACATGTTCATCGAGAAGTACACGCCCTGGTTGAGCGACACCGCGGCGGCCAGCGCCATGACCGCGACGAACGACTCCATGAGCATGCCGCCGTAACCGATCATCCGGACCTGCGACTCCTTCTGGATCATCTTGGGAGTCGTGCCCGACGACACCATGGCGTGCATGCCGGACAGGGCGCCGCACGCGATGGTGATGAACAGGAACGGGAACAGCGCACCGGCGAAGACGGGACCCTGCGTGTTGAACGCGAACTCCGTGAAGTCCGGCATCTGCGCGACCGGCCGCACCACGACGATGCCGACGGCGAGCACGACGATCGTGCCGACCTTCATGAACGTCGACAGGTAGTCGCGCGGCGTCAGCAGCAGCCACACGGGCAGCACGGCGGCGAGGAACCCGTAGATCACCATCCACACGACGAGCGTCGTCGGCGACAGCAGGAAGAACTCCCCCCAGGACGACTCCGCGACCCAGCGCCCGCCGACGATGGCCGCGATCAGCGCGAGGAACCCGATGACCGACACCTCCGTGACCCGCCCGGGCCGCACGAACCGCAGGTACAGGCCCATGAGCAGCGCGATCGGGATGGTGCAGCCGACGGAGAACACGCCCCACGGGGACTCGGCGAGCGCGTTGACGCAGACCAGAGCGAGCACCGCCAGCACGATCATCAGCATGACGAACACGACGACGATGGCGACGGTGCCCCCGAACCGCCCGATCTCGTCGCGGGCCATCTGCCCCAGGGACCGCCCACCACGGCGCATCGAGTAGAAGAGCACGAGCATGTCCTGCACGCCGCCCGCCACGACCACGCCGAGGATGATCCACAGCGTCCCGGGCAGGTAGCCCATCTGCGCGGCGAGGACCGGCCCGACGAGCGGCCCGGCCCCGGCGATGGCCGCGAAGTGGTGCCCGTAGAGCACACGCCGGTCGGTCGGGTCGAAGTCCCGGCCGTTGTTGACGCGCTCGGCCGGGGTCGCGCGGGTGTCGTCGGGACGCATGATGCGCCGCTGGATGTACAGCGCGTAGAAGCGGTACGCGATCGCGTACGTCGCCACCGCGGTGACGACGAACCAGATGGTGTTGACCCGCTCCCCGCGGACGATCGCCAGCATCGTCCAGCCCAGGGCCCCGACCAGCGAGATCACGACCCACAGTGCGACCTTGGCTGGCGTCCACCGCGACTTCGCGACGACGCCCACGGGCACCCCGCGGTCGTCGCGCAGGATCTCCGCCTGCTCCTCGGGCGTGTACTCGGGCAGCTGCGCGTCGCGCGTGGTGGTCATGTCAGCTCCGTCGATGCCGCGGGGCGACCCGCGCCGGTCCCCCCGACGGCCCCGTCCCTCGATCATGGCCCGACGGCGGTCACTCGGCGCGTGACGGGCCCCCGGCGTGTCGTGACGACGTGCTGTGGGGCGCCGTCCGTGCCGACCGACTTTGTAGACGCCATGTAGACTTGCGGAATGGCCGAGACGACGACGGTTCGCGTCCGCACCTCCACACGGGACGAGCTCAACGCCCTCAGCACCGAGCGCGGCGAGCCTGTGGAGGCGGTCATCCGCGACGGCATCGCGCTCCTGCGCCGCGAGCAGTGGCGGCGTCAGGCCGAGATCGACGCCCGCGCCACCGCTGCCGATCCCGAGGACCGCGCCGAGGTCGCATCCGTCCTGCGTGACCTCGCCGGCTGATGCGCGGTGACGTCCACCGCCTGAGAGCGCACGACGCTCGCGGGCACGAGCAGCGCGGGCCGCGGTTCGCCGTCGTGGTGCTCGCCTCCCGGTTCGACCACCTCAGCACCTGGTTGGTGGTGCCGACGTCCACTCGCGCGCGCCCGTTCGTCTTCCGGCCCGCCATCGAGATCCCGGGGCACGGCCAGACCCTCGCCCTGTGCGACGCGCTCACAGCCGTCGACCCGCAGGCGCGTCTCGGCGAGCTCGTCGGCTACCTGCAGCTGGACGCGATGCAACGCATCGACTACGCACTCAGCGGCCTGCTCGACCTGCCGGACCACCAGCGCTAGCTGCACGGACCACAACCGCGCGAGTACTCCCCGGCCACGCGTGCCAAGATGCGGTCGATTCCCCGACCATCGACCCAAGGACTCCTCGCCGTGCCTCTCGTCTCCCCCGGACGCCCCGGCACCGTCCCGCCGGCCAGGCCGAGCGCCGCCCTCCTCCTCGCCCCCGACGACGACGTGGCGGTGGCCGTCGGCGACGTCGTAGCGGGGACGTCCGTGGCGGTCGGCGGCACGGTCGTCACGGCCACGGACGACGTGCCGCGCGGCCACAAGCTCGCGGTCCGCGCCCTGCCCGGCGGCACCCAGGTGCGCAAGTACGGCCAGGTCATCGGTCGCACCACCACTGACGTCGCGGCCGGCGCCCACGTGCACACCCACAACCTCGGCATGGACGGTGTCACGCACGACTACGAGTTCGGCACCGCGCGCACGAGCCTGCCGCCCGCGACCGTGACACGCACGTTCGCGGGGTTCCGTCGCGCGGACGGCCGCGTCGGCACCCGCAGCTACGTCGGCATCGTGACGTCCGTGAACTGCTCGGCGTCGACGGCCCGCATGATCGCCGACCAGTTCCGCGGTCCGGTGATGGACGCCTGGCCCCACGTCGACGGCGCCGTCGCCCTCACGCACGACTCCGGGTGCGGGCTGGTGCCGGAGTCCGAGGGCGGGCAGGTGCTGCGCCGGACGCTGCGCGGGTACGCCACCCACCCCAACGTGCAGGGCCTGCTGGTGCTCGGCCTGGGCTGCGAGATGCTCACGGTGCAGGGGATGCTCACCGACCTGCCGGCATCCCCGGACACGCTCGTGGAGCACCTCACCATCCAGGAGTCCGGCGGCATCCGGGCGACGGTCCGCGCGGGCGTCGAGGTGGTGCGCGCGATGCTCGACGACCTCGAGACGCGCCGCCGCGTGACCGTGCCGGCCTCGGAGCTGGTCCTCGGGCTCAACTGCGGCGGCTCCGACGGCTACTCGGGCATCACGGCCAACCCCGCGCTCGGCCGCGCGTCGGACCTGCTGGTGGCCCAGGGCGGCACCAGCGTGCTGGCCGAGACCCCGGAGGTCTTCGGTGCCGAGCACCTGCTGACGCGGCGCGCCGTGAGCGAGGACGTCGGCCGGCGCCTGCTGGACCGCATCGACTGGTGGCAGGACTACGTGCAGCGCGGCGGCGGCACGCTCGACAACAACCCGTCACCGGGCAACAAGGCGGGCGGCCTGACGACGATCCTCGAGAAGTCGCTCGGAGCGGTCGCCAAGGGCGGTACGGCGGAGCTGACGGCGGTGTACGAGTACGCCGAGCCGGTGGTCGACCGGGGCTTCACGTTCATGGACACCCCGGGCTACGACCCGGTCTCCGTCACCGGCATCGTGGCCGGCGGTGCGACCGTCGTGGTCTTCACGACGGGCCGCGGGTCGGTGCTCGGCTCGAAGCCCGCGCCCTGCATCAAGGTGGCCACGAGCACCGAGATGTTCGAGCGCATGCGCGAGGACATGGACCTCGACGCGGGGCGCGTCGTCACCGGCGAGGCCACGCTCGACCAGGTGGGGGACGAGATCCTGGACCTGGTCCTGGACGTCGCCTCGGGGCGTGCCACGGTCAGCGAGGAGCTGGACCTGGGGCGCGACGAGTTCGTCCCCTGGCAGCTCGGGGCGGTCACCTGACGCCAGGCGAGGCCGCCGGTCCTGCCCCGCACGCTTCCGGGCGGCTTGCCCGTGGCCCGGGTGAACGCCCGGCCGAACGCCGCCGCCGACTCGTCGCAGCATCGCGCCCTCACCGGCCGGCGTCGCGACGGCCCACGGATGATCCCGCGGTCTCCCGCGCGACGGAATTCTCAACTACGGTGTCCGGGTTGAGAACGTCAGGCGGCACGCTGAGGAGGTGCGCGGATGATCGGCCAGCGGGTGACCCGGCAGCGCGTGGCGATCGCGGAGCTCCTCGAGAGCGTGGACGAGTTCCGCAGCGCCCAGCAGATTCACCAGATGCTGCAGCAGCGCGGCCAGGAGATCGGCCTGGCGACGGTCTACCGCACGCTCAACGCGATGGTCGAGCAGGGCCAGCTCGAGGTCCTGCTGCAGCCCACCGGGGAGCACACGTACCTGCGCTGCGAGCCGCGCGGCGAGCACCACCACCACCTGGTGTGCCGCACGTGCGGTCGCACCGTCGACGTCGCGGCCCCCGAGCTCGAGCAGCTCGTGGAGGCACTGGCCGCCCAGCACGACTTCAGGGACGTCGAGCACTCGATCGACTTCCTCGGCACCTGCCAGGACTGCGCCCGCGCCTGAGGAGGCACCATGACCGACCCCGCGACGCACGCGGACGCGGTCGTGGCGCTCGTCCGCCGGTGGCTGGCGGTGGCGGCCGAGCAGCCTGTCGACCCCGCGGCCCGGAACCTCGCCGGCCTGCTCCGCGAGCCGGACGGCCTGGCGTTCGCGGTGGGGTTCGTCGACGGGGTCGTCCGCCCCGAGGACGACGCCGTCGCCGCCCGGCGGCTGCGCGAGCTCGCCGCCCACCCCCCGCGGTTCCTCCCGGTGCCGCTGCGCGCCGCCCTGCGCGCGGGCGGCACGCTTGCTCCCGCCCTGCCGGGCGTCGTCGTGCCCGTGGCCCGTCGCGTGCTGCGGCACATGGTCGGTCACCTCGTCGTCGACGCGACGGACCGCCGGCTGGGCGCCGCGATCGGCCGCCTGCGCCGTGACGGCACGCGCCTCAACGTCAACCTGCTGGGCGAGGCCGTGCTCGGCCGCCGGGAGGCGGCGCGCCGGCTGGCCGGCACCCGCCGGCTGCTGGCCCGCGACGACGTGGACTACGTGTCGGTCAAGGTGTCGGCGGTCGTCGCGCCGCACGCGCCGTGGGCGTTCGAGGAGTCGGCGGCGGACGTCGTCGAGCGCCTGGTGCCGCTGTTCGAGCAGGCTGCGGCGTCCCCGACGCCGAAGTTCGTCAACCTCGACATGGAGGAGTACAAGGACCTCGACCTGACCGTCGAGGTGTTCACGCGCCTGCTGGACCGGCCGTCGCTCACCGGCCTGGAGGCAGGCATCGTGCTGCAGGCGTACCTGCCCGACGCGCTGCCCGCGATGCAGCGGCTCCAGGAGTGGGCGGCACGCCGACGGGCGGCGGGCGGTGCCGGCATCAAGGTGCGGCTCGTCAAGGGCGCGAACCTGCCGATGGAGCGCGTGGAGGCCGAGCTGCACGGCTGGCCCCTGGCGACGTGGGGCAGCAAGCGGCAGACCGACGCGCACTACAAGCGCGTGCTCGACTGGGCGCTGCGTCCCGAGCACGTCGCGAACGTCCGCCTCGGTGTGGCCGGGCACAACCTCTTCGACGTCGCGCACGCCTGGCTGCTGGCGGGCGAGCGCGGCGTGCAGGACGGCGTCGAGATCGAGATGCTCCTCGGCATGGCACCCGGGCAGGCGGAGGCCGTGCGGCGCGACGTGGGCAGCCTGCTGCTCTACACCCCGGTGGTCGCGCCGCAGGAGTTCGACGTCGCGATCGCCTACCTGGTGCGCCGGCTCGAGGAGGGCGCGTCGGACGACAACTTCATGTCCGCCGTGTTCGACCTCGCCGACGACGACGCGCTGTTCGCCCGCGAGCGCGACCGGTTCCTCGCGTCGCTCGCGGACGTCGGCACGCCCGTGCCCGGGCGGCACCGCGTGCCCGACCGGCACGCCGCCGTGCCGCCGTCGGCGCCGGGCGCGTTCACGAACACCCCCGACACCGACCCGTCCGTCCCGGAGAACCGGGCGTGGGTGCGCGAGCTCCTGGCGCGCGTGCCGGCATCGCGCCTGGGCGCGGGCATCGAGGACGCGCGCGTGCACGACGCCGCCACCCTCGACGCCGTCGTCCGCGACGCGCAGCGGGCCGGCCGGGCCTGGGGTGCGCGGCCGGCGGCCGACCGCGCCGCGATCCTCGACCGGGCCGCCGCCGCGCTCGAGGCCCACCGGGGTGACCTCCTGGAGGTCATGGCGTCCGAGGCCGGCAAGACGGTCGACCAGGGCGACCCCGAGGTCTCCGAGGCCGTCGACTTCGCCCACTGGTACGCCGAGCTCGCCCGCGGCCTGGACCGCGTCGACGGTGCGACGTTCGTGCCGGACGCGCTCACGCTCGTCACTCCCCCGTGGAACTTCCCCGTCGCGATCCCCGCGGGTTCGACGCTCGCCGCCCTGGCCGCCGGGTCGGCCGTCGTCCTGAAGCCGGCCGCCCCGGCGGAGCGGTGCGGCGCGGTGCTCGCCGACGCGCTGTGGGAGGCGGGCGTGCCGCGCGACGTGCTGCGGCTCGTGCAGGTCGACGAGGACGCGCTCGGCCGCGAGCTGGTCGCCCACCCGTGCGTGGACCGCGTCATCCTCACCGGTGCGTACGAGACGGCCGAGCTGTTCCGCTCGTTCCGACCGGACCTGCCGCTGCTGGCCGAGACGAGCGGCAAGAACGCGATCGTCGTGACACCGAGCGCCGACCTGGACCTCGCGGTGCGGGACGTGGTCGCCTCCGCTTTCGGGCACGCGGGGCAGAAGTGCTCGGCGGCGTCGCTCGTGGTGCTGGTGGGGGCGGTCGGGACCTCGCGGCGGTTCCGGTCCCAGCTGCTCGACGCCGTGTCGTCGCTGGTCGTCGGGGAGGCGGATGACGCCCGCACGCAGATGGGGCCGCTCATCGCGCCCGCGACCGGCAAGCTGCTCACCGGTCTGACCGAGCTGGAACCGGGGCAGGCGTGGGCGCTCGCGCCGCGGCGGCTCGACGACGCCGGCCGGCTGTGGACCCCCGGCGTGGTGACGGGGGTCCGGCGCGGGTCCCGCACGCACCGCACCGAATACTTCGGTCCCGTGCTGGGCGTCATGACGGCCGCGACGCTGGACGACGCGATCGACCTGGTGAACGACGTGGACTACGGCCTGACGTCCGGCCTGCACAGCCTCGACGCCGACGAGATCGGCACGTGGCTGGACCGGGTGCAGGCCGGGAACCTCTACGTGAACCGCGGCACGACCGGTGCGATCGTGCGCCGGCAGCCGTTCGGCGGGTGGCGGCGGTCGGCCGTCGGCCCCGGTGCCAAGGCGGGTGGCCCGAGCTACCTCCTGTCGCTCGGCTCGTGGGAGTCGGCGCCGGCGACCGTCGGCGCCGACGTGGTCGCCCTCGCCGTGGCCGCGCTCGTCACCGCAGCACGCGGCGAGCTGCCCGCCGCGGACGCCGACCGCGTCGAGCGGGCGACCCGCAGCGACGCGGCCGCGGTGCGGGACGTGTTCGCGGCGCACGACGTCAGCGCGTTGGCCTGCGAGCGCGACGTGCTGCGACACGTGCCCGTGGTGGCGCCCGTGCTGGTCCGCCAGGACGCCGGCGCTCCCGTCGCGGACCTCGTGCGCGTGGTCGCCGCCGCGGCGTGCGCGACGGCACCCGTCGTCGTCTCGGTGCCGGCGCAGCTGCCCGAGCGGATCGCTGCCGCCGTCGAGGCCGTCGGGCCGGTGCACGTGGAGGACGCCGACGCCTGGGCCGCCCGGGGGCGGGCGCTCGACGGCGGGCGCGTTCGCCTCGTCGGGGCCGCGGCCGGCCCGGCGGTGACGGCCGGACGGCCCGACGTCGCCGTGTGGGACCACCCCGTCACCGAGGCAGGCCGCGTGGAGCTGCTGCCCTTCCTGCGGGAGCAGGCGGTCAGCGTCACGGCCCACCGCTTCGGCACGCCGCATCCCCTGACGGACGACGTGCTGCCCCTGTCGCCGGACGTCGCCGAGCGGCGGCTGCACCCGGTCACGCCCTGAGGACGCGTCAGGCGTCGTCGCCCTTGGCCACGAGGTACACGCGGCCGGACGCGTCGCGCACGCGCTCGAAGCCGTCGTGCAGCGCCCCCTCGCGCTGCCGCTCGGCCTCGGTGGTGTCGCGTCCGGTGCGGCGCGGGTCGCTGACCTGCGCCGGGCCCACCAGATAGCGCGCGAGCCAGGCGGTCGCGTCCAGCCGTTCGCGGGGCTGCTTCGTCACGTCCGCTCCTTCGATGCTCCGACCACTGCCACGGTACCTCGCCCTCCTGGTCCTGTGGCGGCACGCCCGCCGGCCGGTCAGGGGCTGTCGCCACGAAGCACCGCGGGTGTTTCATGGTCGCGTGACGCCGAGCGACGCACCGAGCGCCGAGCCGCCCGCCCTGACGCCGGGCTTCCGCGGCCGGCCCCGCACGTCGGGCGTCGCGCTGCCACCGGGGCAGTACCAGGTCCACGACTTCCCGGTCCTGTCCGCGGGCCCGACCCCGAACGTCGACAGCAGGACCTGGCAGCTCGAGGTCAGCACCGAGGACCGCACGACCTTCCGCTGGACGTGGTCCGACCTCATGGCGCTGCCCCAGCAGGACACGCTCGTCGACCTGCACTGCGTGACCCGCTGGTCGAAGTTCGGGACCCGGTGGCGCGGCGTCAGCCTGGACGTGCTGCTGGCCGACGTCCCGTCCGCCGCGCAGTACGCGCTCGTCGGGTGCTACGGCGGCTACACCACCAACCTGCCCGTCGCGGACCTCCTGGGCGGCAAGGCGTGGGTCGCTCACACCTACGACGGCCGCCCGCTCGACCCGGTGCACGGCGGCCCCGCGCGGCTCCTGGTCCCGCACCTGTACCTGTGGAAGTCCGCCAAGTGGGTTCGCTCCATCACGCTGCTCGACGCCGAGCAGCAGGGGTTCTGGGAGCGCAACGGCTACCACGACTACGGCGACCCGTGGCGCGAGCAGCGCTACCAGGGCGACCCGTGACGGCCGCCGTCACCGCCGACGAGGCCCCCGACGCCGCACCGCGCGCCGCCCGCCTGGGCGACCGCTTCGCCACCACCGCGGGGTGGCGCGTCGCGCGCGTCGTCGACGCATGGCACGAGACGCCGAGCGCCCGCACGCTCGTCCTGGAGGCGCCCGGCTGGCCCGGCCACCGCGCCGGGCAGCACGTCGACCTGCGACTGACGGCCGACGACGGCTACACCGCGTCGCGCGCCTACTCGGTCAGCGCCCCGACCGACTCCGCGCACCCGGGCCACGTGCACGTGACCGTCCAGCGCGTCATGGGCGGCGAGGTCTCGACCTACCTCGTCGACGACCTGCCGGTGGGCGCCGGGATCGAGGTCCGCGGCCCCGTGGGCGGCTGGTTCGTCTGGGAGCCCGGCACCGCGCAGGGTGCGCCCGTCCTGCTGCTCGCCGGGGGGTCGGGGGTCACGCCCCTCGTCGCCATGGTGCGAGCGCGTCGTGCCGCGGGCGACCGGACCCCGTTCCGCGTCCTGTACTCGGTGCGCATGCCGACCGACGCGCTGTTCCTCGACGAGCTCACGCGCGGGCCCCTCGACGGCGTCGACGCCGACGTGTGGTTCACGCGCGCGGCTCCCCCGGACGCAGCGCGCCCACCCGCCCGCATCGGGCTGCGGGACCTCGCGCACCACGGCTGGCCGGCCGCGCTGGAGCCGGTCTGCTACGTGTGCGGACCCACCGGCTTCGTCGAGGCCATGACGCGGATGCTGCTGGTCCTCGGGCACGACGCGCGCGCGATCCGTGCCGAGAGGTTCGGACCCTCGACGGACTGAGCCCCAGGACGGCCTGCGGCGTCAGTGCGTCGCGGGCGCCGCGTCAGCGTCACCGTCGGGGTGCGGGTGCCGACGCTTGTGCACCTGGTGCATGACGAGCACGACGACAGCACCGACGACCACGCCGATGAGCGCCGAGGCGAGCGTGTTGACGAGCCACGCGAGGAACCCGCCGACACCGGCGACCCCGTGCACGGCCTCCTCGAGGTGGTGCACGACGTCGTACAGGCCGTGCCACCCGAGCTCGTCGACACCGACGAGCAGGATGTGACCGCCGACCCAGAGCATCGCCGCGATGCCCACGGTCGACAGGACCGCCAGCACCTTCGGCATGGCGTTGACCAGGCCGCGGCCGAAGCCGGCGACGAGCCCGTGGCGGGTCGCCGCGAGCCGCACACCGACGTCGTCCATCTTCACGATGAGCGCGACGATGCCGTAGACGACGGCCGTGATCGCCAGCGCGACGACCACGAGGATGATCGCGCGCGCCACCAGCTCCTCGTCGGCGACCTCGTTGAGTGCGATCACCATGATCTCGGCCGACAGGATGAAGTCCGTGCGGATCGCGCTGGAGACCATGCGCGTCTCGGCCTCGGGGCCCTGCTCGGGCGCGGGGACCGCGGGCTTGTCGTGCTGCTTGCCGCTGACGGCCTCCCACAGCTTCTCGGCACCCTCGAACGCGAGGTACGTGCCGCCGACCATGAGGATCGGCGTCAGCAGCCACGGCAGGAACTGGCTCAGCAGCAGGATCGCCGGGAGGATGAACAGCAGCTTGTTGCGCAGCGAACCGCGGGCGATCCGCCAGATCATCGGCAGCTCGCGGTTCGCCGCCGCGCCCGCCACGTAGCGCGGCGTCACCGCGGTGTCGTCGATGACGACGCCCGCAGCCTTCGCGCTCGCACGGCCCGCGGCCGCGCTGACGTCGTCGACCGACGCCGCCGCCAGCTTCGCGAGCGTCGCGATGTCGTCCAGGAGCGCAGCCAGACCGCCTGCCATGAGCCACCTTCGTCCGTGCCGGAGCGCCGGGCCGGACCGGACCGCGCAAGGAAAGGGTAGGGCCATGCGCGAGGCCTGCGCCCGACGGTCAGGCGGTGAGGTCCCGCCGCCGCAGCGCCGCCGTCGCCGCGGCGGCGAGCACCCCGGCCACCGCGGTCGTCGCGACGAGCGGCAGCACCGTGACCGCCTCGTGCGGTGCCTGCGGCGCCAGCGCGAAGGGGGCGGCGTCGACGACCGCGTCCGGCAGACCCAGCAGCGGCCCGTACAGGCCGACGAGGATCGAGGCCACGAGCAGCAGCCAGACCCACCACGCTCCCGTCCGCAGGCCGTGCGCGACGGCTGCGAGGCCGACGAAGCACAGGACGACCGGCAGGTGGACGAGGCTCGCGACCGCGAGCTCGGCGACCAGACCGGCGTCCCCCGTCGCGGTCGCCGCCCCCAGTCCCAGACCGAGGCCCGAGGCGACCAGCAGCGCGGCGGTGCCTGCGACCGTCACCAGGAGCCTCCCCCACAACCAGGCGGAGCGACTCACGGATGCCGACAGGACGACGCCCGTCCGCCCCTCGGTCTCCTCCCGCGTGAGGCGGTTGACGGAGACGACGCCGTACACCGCGACAGCCATCGCGAAGAACCCGAGGAACGCCGACAGCGTCGACCCCAGGACGTCGCCGCTGCTCGCCCCGCCGATGACCGCGGCGAGCTCGGGCTGCGACTCGAAGGCGTCGACGATGCCCTGTCCCATCGACCCTGTCAGGACGGCGAACACCAGCAGCCCGACGGCCCACCACGCGATCGAGGCCCGCTCGAGCCGCAGGGTCAGTCCCGCGGGGCTCAGCAGCCCGCGCCGGGCGTCAGGGCGGCCGCGCCGTGCCGGCAGGAGCCCGGCGCCCACGTCGCGCCGCGCCGCGAGCGAGAAGCCCACGACGACCAGGACCCCGGCCAGCGCGACCCCGAGCAGCAGCGGCCACCACCGCAGGTCGACGAACGCCCGGGTCTGCTGCGCCCACCCGACGGGCGACGCCCACGACAGCGCGTTGCCACCCGGTTGCGTCGCGTCGCCGACGCCGCGCAGCACGTAGGCGAGCCCGAGCAGGCCACCGGCCGCACCGGACGCGGTCCGGGCGTGCTCGCTCAGCTGCGCGGTCACGCCGGCCACGGCCCCGAACACCACGCCCACCACGGCGCAGCCGACCGCGACGGCCAGGGAGTCGGGCAGTGCGAGACCTGCTGCGAGCTGGGCCGCGAGCAGCACGAGCGCGACCACCGCGTTCGCCACGACGAGGACGACGAGGGCCGCCGCCAGTGGGGCGCCCCGTCCCACCGCTCCGGCGCGCAGCAGCTCCGCACGTCCCGCCTCCTCGTCGGCGCGGGTGTGCCGGACGACCGCGAGGATCGACATCACGGCGACCGCGACCGCGACCATCCCGAGGAGCTCGTTGGCGAGCAGGGCGCCGAACGTGTAGTCGTCCAGGCCGTACCCCGGGCCGGTCATGAACGCGCCCGACGGCTCCTTCATGATCGCCGCGCGCGTCTGCAGCGCGGCGGCGTCGGGGTACGCGACCGGGATGGCTGCGGCGAGGTACCCGACGAGCCCACCGACGGCGAGCGCCCACACCACGATCCGCAGCCGGTCGCGCCGCAGCGCCAGCCGCACGAGCCGCGCGGTCCCCGCCCACGCGGTGCTCGGCCCGGTGGCGCTCGGCGCCCCTTCCCCGGGCACGCGGTCCGCGCGCGCCCGGGTGGTCGTCGTCATCGCGCACCGCCCGCGGCGCTCGTCGCGGCGACGGCAGCGGCGGGTGTCCCGTAGTGGTGCACGAACAGCTCCTCGAGCGTGGGAGGCGTGACGACGAGGTCGCTGATCCCGGCCGCACCGAGCACCGCCATGACCTGCGACAACGCCCCGTCGTCGACCGTGAAGGTCAGCCGCCCGCCGTCCGACGCGACGTCGTGCACGCCCGCGACGCCGGCGAGGACCGCCGGCCCCTGCGGGGTCGTGACCCGCACCGTGCTGCGTGTGAGCTGGCGCAGCTCGTGCAGCGTGCCGCTCTGCACGGTCCGACCGGCGCGGACGATCGTGACGCGGTCGCAGAGCTTCTCGACCTCGGCGAGGATGTGGCTCGAGAGGAGCACGGTCGTGCCGCGGGCGACCGCCTCGCGGACGCACTGCTGGAACACGAGCTCCATGAGCGGGTCCAGGCCCGACGTCGGCTCGTCCAGGACGAGCAGCTCGACGTCGCACGCCAGCGCCGCCACCAGCGCGACCTTCTGCCGGTTGCCCTTGGAGTACGTCCGCGCCCGCTTGCCGGGGTCGAGGTCGAATCGCTCGAGCAGCTCGGCCCTGCGGGAGCGGTCGACTGGGCCGCGCAGGCTCGCCAGCAAGTCGATGACCTCGCCGCCCGTGAGTCTGGGCCACAGGTTGACGTCGCCCGGGACGTACGCGAGGCGCCGGTGCAGCGCCACCGCGTCGGACCACGGGTCGCCGCCCAGCAGCCGCACGGTCCCGGCGTCGGCGCGCAGCAGGCCGAGCAGGACGCGGATCGTCGTGGACTTCCCCGAGCCGTTGGGCCCGAGGAACCCGTGGACCTCGCCGGGCGCGACCTCCAGGTCGAGCTCGTCCAGCGCCCGCACGGCGCCGAACGACTTGGTGAGTCCCCGCACCTCGATGACGGGGGACGTGGTGTGGTCGGTTGCCATGGCTGCACCCTCTCGGGAGTGATCGGCGGTGGGCTCGGACGGTCAGGCGCGGTCGGCGGCCCCCTGCCCTTCGGGGGCGTCGTCGACGTAGCGCAGGTACGCGTCGAGGATGCGGTCGTCGGTCATGAGGCCGTGGGTGAACAGCTCCATCGCGGGCAGCATCATCCGGTCGCGGTACCGGTGGAGGACGCCGACGACGTCGGTGGGGTCGTCCGGCGGGTGCAGCGTCATGTCCAGGAGCAGCGCACCCAGGCCCTGCACGGTGAGGTAGCGGGCGCGCGCCTTCTCGTCGCGGCTGGGTCGCATGGAGCCGGCGGCGACCGCCGCGGCGATGTAGACCTCGGCATCGGCCACGAAGTGCTCGACGAACTCGCGCGCGGGCGCTCCCCCGGCCTGCATGCTGCGCAGCGCGTACCCGACCAGCGGCGCGTACTGGTCCATCGACGCGAGCTGCAGGAGCAGGTCCTGCACCCCGCCCGTGACGAGCGCCTGCTCCTTCCCCTCCCGGACGAGGCGCAGGACGTGCGCGTCGCACGCGGCGCGCAACCCGTCCTTGGAGCCGAAGTGGTGGAGGATCAGCGCCGCGCTCACGCCGGCGTCCTCGGCGATCGCCCGCAGCCCGACGCCGAACCCCTCCCGCGCGTACCGGGCGACCGCCGCGTCGCGGATGCGCGCGCGGGTCGTCAGGTCGCGGTGCGGCGCGAGCTCCGCCGGCGGCGTTGAACCCATGTTCAACACACTAAACGCATGTTCAGCCCTCGACAAGGGGTGCGTCGACCACTCTTCCGTTGCGGTAGATTTGGTCCCATGACCACGACCGAGGGCACTGCGTGAGCGCCGCCCACAAGCAGATCGGCGAGGTCGCCGAACGGACGCGGTTGTCGCTGCGCACCATCCGCTACTACGAGGAGGTCGGGCTGGTCGTCCCGTCGGCACGCTCCCAGGGCGGGTTCCGGCTGTACTCCGAGGCCGACATCACCCGGCTGCAGCTCGTCCGCCGGATGAAGCCGCTGGACTTCTCCCTCGAGGAGATGCGCGAGCTGCTGGAGACGATCGACGCGCTCGCCGACACCGCGACGCCCGCACCGGAACGCAGCACGCTGGTCGACCGGCTGGACACGTTCCGCATCGCCGTCGACGAGCGCTGCGCGAGCCTGCGACAGCAGCTCGAGAACGCCGAGGCCTTCGCGGACGAGCTGCGCACGGAGCACGCACGCCACGAGGTCGGGACGGAACCGAAGCAGTGAGCACCGATCCTCAGGACGTCGCACCTGCGCCCCGTCGCAGCATCGCCGTCATCTCCCACCCCGACGCGGGCAAGTCCACCCTCACCGAGGCGCTCGCGCTGCACTCGCACGCCATCGCGCGCGCGGGTGCGGTGCACGGCAAGGCCGGCCGCGGCGGGGTCGTGTCCGACTGGCAGGAGATCGAGCAGAAGCGCGGGATCTCGATCTCGTCGGCCGCCCTGCAGCTGCGCTACGGCGACACGGTGATCAACCTGCTGGACACCCCCGGGCACGCCGACTTCTCCGAGGACACGTACCGGGTCCTCACCGCGGTGGACTGCGCCGTCATGCTGCTGGACGCGGCGAAGGGCCTGGAGCCCCAGACCCTCAAGCTGTTCGAGGTGTGCCGCACGCGCGGCGTCCCGGTGCTGACGTTCGTCAACAAGTGGGACCGGCCCGGCAAGGACGCCCTGGAGCTCTGCGACGAGCTCGAGCAGCGGATCGGCCTGGTCGCAGCGCCCGTGACGTGGCCCGTCGGCGAGTCCGGCAACCTCCGCGGCCTGCTCGACCCCCGCACGGGGGCCGTGACGACGTACCACCGCGCCCCCGGCGGGGCCACCCTCGCGCAGGAGGAGCACCTCGCACCGGACGAGGCGGTCGACGTCCTCGGTGCCGACGCGGCCGACGCGATCGACCAGGCCGGGCTGCTGCCCGCGCCCGACGTCGCGTCCTTCCTCGCCGGGCGCACGACCCCCCTGCTGTTCGGCGTGGCGCTGACGAACATCGGCGTGCGTGAGCTGCTCGACGCCGTCCTGCGGTTCGCGCCCGCACCGGGCCCGCGCGAGACCGCCGACGGCAGCGAGCGCGCGGTCGACGACCCGTTCAGCGCGGTGGTGTTCAAGGTGCAGGCGGGCATGGACCGCCAGCACCGCGACCAGGTCGCGTTCGTCCGCGTCGTGTCCGGCGTCTTCGAGCGCGGCATGCCGGTCGTGCACGCGCAGACCGGACGCTCCTTCGCCACCAAGCACGCGGCCACCGTCTTCGGACGCGACCGCGAGATCGTCGAGACGGCGTACCCCGGCGACGTCGTGGGGCTCGTCAACGCCACCGCCCTGGCGGTCGGCGACACCCTGTACGACCCGGAGGGACCCGCGACGCGGTTCCCGGCCATGCCGTCGTTCCCGCCCGAGCACTTCGTCACCGCGCGTGCTGCCGACCCCGGACGCTCCAAGCAGTTCCGCAAGGGGATCGCCCAGCTCGCCCACGAGGGCGTCGTCCAGCTGCTGATCTCGGCCGACCGGGGCGACGGCGAGCCGATCCTCGGCGCCGTCGGGCCGCTGCAGTTCGAGGTCGTGACGTTCCGCATGGAGCACGAGTTCGGTGCGCCCGTGCGCACCCAGTCCCTGTCGTACGGACTCGCCCGCCTCGCCACCGACGAGGACGTCGCCGCGCTGGCCGGCGCCCGTGGTGTCGAGCTCGTCACCCGCACCGACGGCACGCGGCTCGCGCTCATGCGCGACCGCTGGGTGCTGCAGGCGCTGCGGCGGGACCGTCCGACGCTCACCCTGCCCGAGCTGCTCGTCGGCGCCGCCTGACCTGTCGTCACCCGATGCGCGCACCGTCGCGCCCTGACCTTCCCGTGGCCGTGTCGGCCACCGCTGTGTAGAGGAGAACCATGAAGCGAACACCTCAGAACCGGCTGCCCGCCCTGCCGCCGCGCGGACTGCGCATCACGCCGCTCGGCGGCCTGGGCGAGATCGGACGGAACATGACCGTCCTCGAGCACGCCGGCCGGCTGCTCGTCATCGACTGCGGCGTGCTCTTCCCCGAGGAGGACCACCCCGGGGTCGACGTGATCCTGCCGGACTTCACCTCGCTGGCCGACCGCTGGCAGGACATCGACGCCATCGTGCTCACGCACGGGCACGAGGACCACATCGGCGGCGTGCCGTACCTCCTGCGGGAGCGCAGGGACATCCCGGTCCTGGGGTCCCGGCTCACCCTGGCGTTCCTGGGCGCGAAGCTCACGGAGCACAAGATCACTCCGGCGACCGTCGAGGTCGCGGCCGGTGACCGGCTCACGATCGGCGGCTTCGACCTCGAGTTCGTCGCGGTGAACCACTCGATCCCCGACAGCCTCGCCGTCGCCGTCCGGACGCCCGCCGGCATGCTGGTGAACACGGGCGACTTCAAGATGGACCAGTTCCCGCTCGACGGGCGTCTCACCGACGTCCGCCACCTGGCCCGGCTGTCGGACGAGGGCATCGACATGTTCCTCGTCGACTCCACCAACGCCGAGGTGCCCGGGTTCACCATCTCCGAGCGCGACCTGACGCCCGCGATCGGCGAGGTGTTCGCCAACACGCCGCGCCGCGTCGTCGTGTCCAGCTTCGCCAGCCACGTGCACCGGATCCAGCAGGTCGTCGACGCCGCCGTCGAGCACGGCCGCAAGGTCGGCTTCGTCGGCCGGTCGATGGTGCGCAACATGAAGATCGCGCAGGACCTCGGCTACCTGACGATCCCCGACGGGGTCGTCGTGGACACCAAGCAGCTCGAGCGCATGCCCGACCACAAGGTCACCTACGTGTGCACCGGGTCGCAGGGCGAGCCGCTCGCGGCGCTGTCCCGCATGGCCCGCGGCGAGCACCAGATCGAGGTCGGCGAGGGTGACACCGTCCTGCTGGCCTCGTCCCTGATCCCGGGCAACGAGACGGCGATCTACCGCGTCATCAACAGCCTCACGGACCGCGGCGCGCGCGTCGTGCACAAGGGCAACGCCCGCGTCCACGTCTCCGGGCACGCGAGCGCGGGTGAGCTGGTGTACCTGTACAACACGCTGCGCCCGCGCAACGTCATGCCGATCCACGGCGAGTCGAAGCACCTGCGCGCGAACGCGGACCTCGCCGTGCGCACCGGCATGGACGCGGCGAACGTCGTGGTGGCGCGTGACGGCGACGTCATCGACATGGTCGACGGCCGCGCGACGATCGTCGGCCGCGTGGCTGCGGCCGAGGTGTTCGTCGAGGACGGGGTCGTCGGACGCACCGACGAGCGGCTGCTCGCGCAGCGCCGCGAGCTGCGTGACGGCGGTGTGGTGACCGTCGTCGCAGTGGTCGACTCCGACGCTGCGACGCTGGCCGAGCCGGTCGAGCTCATCTCGACGGGTGTCGCGCACGCGACGGCCTCCCAGGAGGCGGTCGACGGCGCGATCCGCCAGGCACTCTCGCAGGCGCCCGCCTCCACGTTCACGGACCCCGACGCCCTCGACGCCGTGGTGCGCCGCGCGGCGGAGCGGGTGCTGCGCCGCCGGGGCGGCCCGCAGCCCGTGGTCGTCGCGGTCACCGTCGAGGCCTGACACCAGGCGAGGAAGGGCTCCGCGACACCGTCGCGGGGCCCTTCCTCACGTCACGGCGGGCGCACGATCGAGGTGGGCCACGCCGGCTGCGCGGTGCCGTGCCGTTCAGCACGACGGACGCCAGCCCGACCTGCGTCACGACGCTCCAGCTGACCTGACGCGGCGCCGCGCATCCTCACAGTCAGCCCACGAGCCCGAGGACCCCTGCCGACGCCCCGAGGGCCGCGCACACCCCCAGCGTGCGCAGCACCGACCAGCGCAGCCGGAAGACGAGCACGGCCGCGACCAGCGCGATCACGACCGCCACCGGCTGCACGGACGCCAGGTCCGGCACCTCGAGCCGCAGGCCGCCGAGCGACACCTGCGAGCTCGACGCGAACAGCGTGTGCAACGCGAAGTACACCGCGAGGTTCGCGATGACGCCGACCACCGCGGCGGTGATGCCCGTGAGCGCGGCGCCGAGCGGTGCGTTGCCGCGCAACCGCTCGACGTACGGCGCACCGAGGAAGATGAACAGGAAGCTGGGCACGAACGTCACCCAGGTGGTCAGCAGCGCCGCGACCGTCGCCGCGAGCCACGGGTCCAGCGCCCCCGGGTCGCGGAAGGCGCCGACGAACGCGACGAACTGCACGACCATGATCAGCGGTCCGGGCGTGGTCTCCGCGAGCGCGAGACCGCGCACCATCTCCCCCGGGGCCAGCCAGCCGTACGTCTCGACGGCGCGCTGCGCGACGTACGCGAGCACCGCGTACGCACCGCCGAACGTGACCAGCGCCGTCCCGGAGAAGAACACGCCCTGCTGCGACAGCACGCTGTCGGAGCCCGTGAGCAGCACGACCGCGAGCACCGGCAGCAGCCACACGGTGATCCCGACGACGAGGGTCAGGGCGGTGCGCCGCCCCGAGGGGACCGCGGCGTGCAGCGCGTCGTCGGCGATGAGCGGCGGCGGCCCGTCGTCCTGCGTCCCGTGGCCCGCACGAGCGGTCAGCAGGTGCGCCGCGACGCGGTGCAGCGCCCAACCGACGAGGCCCGCCGCGACGATGACCAGCGGGAACGGCACGCCGAGCACGGTCAGCGCGACGAAGGACGCGACCGCCAGCGCCACGAGGGCCGGGCCCGCGAGCGCCCGGCGCCCCAGGCGCACCACCGCCTGCACGACGATCGCCAGCACGGCGGGCGCGAGCCCGGCGAACAGCGCCGTGACGGCCCTGGTCTCGCCGAACGCCACGTAGACCGCGGACAGCACCAGCAGCGCCACGACGCCCGGCAGGACGAACAGGGTGCCGGCGACGAGCCCGCCGCGGAACCCGTTGAGCAGCCACCCGGTGTACACGGCGAGCTGGTGCGCCTCGGGGCCGGGCAGGAGCATGCAGTAGTTCAGGGCGTGCAGGAACCGCCGCTGCCCGATCCACCGCTTCTCGTCGACGAGCGTGCGCTGCATGACGGCGATCTGACCCGCCGGGCCGCCGAACGTCTGCAGGGAGATCGTGAACCAGGCACGGACCGCGGTCCGGAAGGGGACCAGGTCACCGCTCGTCGTGCCGGGCGGGCTGGTGGCCTGCGTGGGGTCGGTGCTCATCAGGGCGTGCCTCTCGGTCCGTCGAGGAGAGCTGGGGTCAGGCGGGTTCGCGGCTGAGCAGCAGCTCGCGGCGGAAGAACTCGTACAGGCCGTCGAACACCGGGCCGGTGAGCGCGAGGGTCCGCTCGTCGTCACCGGTCATCGACAGGCCCCGGAGGACCGTGTCGAGGCCGGCGGCCTCGGGCGCGTCGTACCGGCCGTCGTCGAGGTCGGCCTCGTGGACGATCTGCCCGATGCGCACCAGGACCGGGTCGACGAGGTCGTGGCGCCGCACGATCGTCTCGAACGTGCACTCCCCGCCGTGGTGGCCGAGGTCGACGCCACGCATGTCGAAGGGCGTCGCGTCGGGCGGAACTTGGTCCGCGTCGGTGACGAAGACGAACTGTGCGTCCGGGTCGACGAACCGCCGGATGAGCCACGCGCTCGCCGCACGGTCGATGTGCACGCCCGCGCGCGTCGCCCACCTCATGACACGGCCCCCCGCTCCGTCCGGACCCGACCGGTCGCGACCACCGCCTCGTCGTCGGCGACACCCTCCGCGAGGTCGTCCAGCGCCCGGGCCGCATGCTCACGCTCCGGCGGGGGGAAGAAGTCACGTCGCGCGATCTCGCGACGCACGCGCCGCAGCCGCTCGAGCGTGCGGCGGCGCTCAGTCGGGGCGGCGTCGAGCGCAGCGACGGCGGCCTCCGCCAGGGCGACGTACTCCTGCGCGCGCGCGGCGGCCATGGCGGCGGCCAGCCGGCGCCCGTGCGCGTGCGCCGTCGGCCGGGCCATCCAGACGCTCGCGTCGCCGCCGTGCTCGACGACCTCCTCGGCGACCCACTCCAGCTGCTCGCGCGTGCGCGCGTCGGCGGGCAGTGCGACCAGGCCGTCGGCGACCTGCGCGACTCCGAGCTTCTTGAGCCGCCGCCACACCGCGATGCGCGGGGTGGACGGCTCGCGCGGTAGTCGGTGGCTGAGCACGACCCACTCGTCGGCGGGCGGCGGCGGATGATCCTGCGACACAGGTCGATGTAACCACGGTTACGCAGCTGGGAGAAGATCCCCTCTGCGGGTATTTTGTCAACGTGATGTCGACAACTTATCGTCGAAGCAGGCCGAGCAGACCCCCATCACCCGCCGTCAGTGGCTCGCCATGGCCACCCTGTCGCTGAGCCCGAGCCGCCGCCGCGCGGCCACGGCACCCCCGGTGGCTACGCTCGACGCGTGAGCCGCATCTTCACCACCGCATTCGGCGCCGTGTACCCCCTCTACGTCGCCAAGGCGGAGAGGAAGGGCCGCACGCGCGCCGAGGTCGACGAGGTCGTCACGTGGCTCACCGGCTTCGACGAGCCGACGCTGCGCGAGCACGTCGAGGCGGGCACGACCTTCGCGGACTTCTTCGCCGCCGCACACCTGAACCCGAACGCCACGCTCATCACCGGGTCGGTGTGCGGCGTGCGCGTGCAGGACGTCGAGGACCCGCTCATGCGGCAGATCCGCTACCTCGACAAGCTCGTCGACGAGCTGGCCAAGGGGCGACCGATGGAGAAGATCCTGCGCGGGTGACGCGGTGGGGCGCGGGCCCCACGATGAGTGCATGGAGCAGAGCGTCACCGTCGACGTCGCGGCACCGCCGGAGCGGGTGTGGCAGGTGGTGAGCGACGTGGAGCGCTGGCCGGCGTGGACTCCCAGCGTCACGACGGTGCACCGGAGCGACGACGGGCCGCTGCGGATCGGCAGCCGGGCGACGGTCCGCCAACCGCGCCTCCCGGAGTCGCGGTACGTCGTCACCGAGGTCACGCCGGGACGCTCGTTCACGTGGGTCGCGAGCGCGCCGGGCGTGCGGACGACCGCCCGGCACGACGTCGAGCCGCTCGGCGACGGAGCACGCGTGCGGCTGTCCGTGACGCAGTCCGGCCCGCTGGGGCCGGTGATGGCGCGCCTCTACCGCGGGCTGACCGATCGCTACCTCGCCGAGGAGGCCGGCGGCCTGAAGGCCTGGTGCGAGGGGCGCCCGGCGCCCTCCTGATCGCCTGGCCGCGACGGTCGGACCACCCCGCGATGTCGACGGCCCGGAGGCCGACCCCCGGCCTGCGGGCCCGCGCGCCCTGGTGCTGCGGCGCGCGGTGCGGCACGGTGGTCGCTCACCCCACCGCCCCGCTGGAGGCCCCGCATGTCCACCACCGTGAGCGACCCGACCGTCGCGGCCTTCGTCGCCGCCACCAACGCCGCGGACGCCGCGGGCCTCGTGGCCCTCTTCCTGCCCGGCGCCGTCGTGACCGACAACGGTGTGGAGTTCACCGACCCCGCCGCGATCGCCACGTGGATCGCCGACGACGTCGTGGGCTCACGCATCACCCTCCAGCCCGTCGACTTCACGGGCGGCGCCGCCCCCGTGCTGGTCGCGGACGGCGACGGCGAGTTCCCCGGCGGCGTGCGTGGACCGATCCGGTTCGAGCTGAAGTTCCTGCCGCAGGACGGCCGCATCGCACGCCTGGACATCCGGCCGCTGCGCTGAGCCCATGACGGGGCGCCCCGCCGTACCGGACCGCTCGTGACGGCACCCGGACGTCAGACGCCCGGCACCTCGAGGGAGTCATCCGCGTCCGGAGACCCCGCCCCCGCGCGTTCATCCGGAGCGGACCCGGCACCTGTGCCGGACGCAGCGCCGCCCTTCTGCCGGAACGGGCCGCCGAGCGCTCCCGTCAGCCTGCCTGTCGCGCCGGCCACCCCTGTCCGGGCTCGCCTGCCGGCGGCGCGGGCCAGGTCCGGCGCGGCGTCGAGGTCGACCGAACGCACCGTCTCCGTCACGAGGCCCAACGCGTCTTCGCCGGCGCGCCGGACGGCCGCAGCACCTCTGCCACCCGTGGCCCTCATCTCGTCGACCACCTCACCGGCGGCCCGGCCCCACCGCTTGGCGTCGCCGACCTCGTGGCCGGACTCGATCCCGAGACGTCGGTGGAAGTCGAGGACCCCACTGGTGACGCGATTGCTCGAGAGTACGGCTGCCGGAGAGTCGATGGGGTTGAACAGCACCTTCGAGTTCGCCGCCCGGACCGTGGCGTCCATCCGCGCGAGCAACGCCGACGTGCTTCGAGCGATGACGTCGCGGCGGTGACGACGCGCAGCGGTCAGCCCCACGCGGTGGGCGTCGAGGAGCTCGGGCGAGGCGTCGCGCACGCGGTCGAGCTCGAGCACGGCCAGACCCTCCTGGAGCTGGAAGGTGCGGGCGATGACGGCGAGCCACTCAGCGACTCTCGGTTCAGACTCCTGCGTCGCCCTGGCGATCTTGCCGGGGTCCGCGTTCCTCGCCAGCCTCTCGGCGATGCCGTCGAGCTGGCGAATCGCGTAGCCCTGGGTCCGGGCGATCGGCAGCGCGGCGCCCTGCACCTTGGACCACGTCACCTCCGAGACGTGTCCCACCTGGTCGCGGACGGTGAGGGCGTCCTCGATGACCAGGTCCACGCCGATCACGTCCGCGAGCACGGCGTCCTGCTGGTTCCGGAGGATGTCGTCGACCTTCTCGGTGATCTCCCGCAGGTAGTCGACGATCTCGTCCATCTGCTGTTGCATGGCGCGCTGCTGCATCATCGTGGACAACGCGGTCAGCGCGAACGGACCGCTGAGCAGCGCCGTCGGCGCCTGCGCGACCTGGAGCCACTGCTTGACGTCACCGGGGTTGCCGATCATCGCGTGACTCACGCCCGCCGTCTTCGTCGGCATCAGGCCGAACTTGCGGACGGCCTCGGCGGACTCGGCAGTCAGCTTCACCCACCGCCCGGAGTTCATCGCGATGTCCGCGGCAACTCCCGCCGCAGCACCGGCAGTGCTCGAGAGCGACCAGATGCGATGAAGGTCGAGGCCCTTCGACGGCACCTTGTCGAGGCCGGACGCCAGGAGGAAGCGATCGACGTCCGTCGCAGCGCCGACGATCGCCAGACCTTCTCCGTCACTCACGAGCTCGATCTCGGCGCCCACGACTGCTCCTCCGGCCTGCGTCGTCCTGCCTCCCCCGCTCGAGCGTGGGCGTGAGGCGAACGGTACCGGGAAGCACCGACGCCCCGGCGTGGCGCCACGGCGTGAATCAATGACGAAGGCCCGGACCATCAGGTCCGGGCCTTCGTCATTTGTAGCGGGGGCAGGATTTGAACCTGCGACCTCTGGGTTATGAGCCCAGCGAGCTACCGAGCTGCTCCACCCCGCGTCGGTGGTTCAACAGTACGTCAGGTCGGCCGAGCGTCCAAATCGGATCCTTCGTCAGGTGTCGTGACGGTCGTCACGGCGGCTGCGGGAAGGGCCGGCGGGTCGGCCGGGGAGGGCGCGTGACGGCGTCCGCCGCGCTGCGCGACGACGACCCCCAGGACCACGACCAGGCCGCCGACCGGCTCGTACCAGTGCAGCTGCTCCCCCAGCACGAGGATCCCGAGCAGCACCCCGACCAGCGGCGTCAGGTACGTGACGGTCGAGGCCCGCTGCGGACCCCAGGCGTCGATGATCCGCGCCATCCACACGTACGCCAGACCCGTCCCGAACGCCCCGAGCCCGAGCATGGAGAGCACCACGGGCCACGACAGGTGCACGGGGCCGGTCGCGACCAGCGGAGCGGCGAGCGTCAGCAGCAGCGCACCGGCGCCGACCTGGCCGGCCGCCACCGTCTCGGGCGGCAGCCGCAGCGGCACGACGAAGCGCCGCTGGTACGTCGTGCCCAGCCCGTAGCAGGCGGTCGCGCCCAGGCACGCGAGCACCGCGGGCAGGGGCGCGGCCGCGGTGACGTCCGCCAGGTACGCCCACGGCCCCACGACCACCACCACGCCGACCGCACCCACCGCCAGGCCGACGCGCTGCACGGCCGTGAGCCGCTCGACGGGCAGCAGCACCGCGACGGCCGCGGCCGTCATGAGGGGCGTCGTCGCGTTGAAGATGCTCGACAGCCCCGACGCGAGGTGCTGGCCCGCCCAGGCGAACAGCAGGTACGGGACCATGCAGAGCAGCACGCCGAGCACCGTGAGGTGCCCCCACGTGCGGGCGTCCCGCGGCCACGCGCGGCGTGCCACGGTCATGACGACGACGAGGGTCACCGCCCCCAGCAGCAGGCGCGACAGCGCGACCTGCGCGGGTGAGAGGCCCTCGAGACCCACCTTCATGAACAGGAAGCTCGAGCCCCACACCAGGGCAGCGGCCAGGTACTGGGCGACGACGCGGTTGTCGGCGGTCACATCCCTGAGGGTCCCCTACGGCACTGACACGCGACAAACGAGTTGTCGTCGCCAGGGACGACGCCGGGTACGACGACGCCCGCCACCAGCACCCGTGAGGGGCCGGTGGCGGGCGACGAGGGTGGGTCAGCCCGCGAGCCGCTCCTCCGCGGCGATCGCGTCGGCGATCGCCTGGTCGAGGCGGTCCTGCGCCTCGCCGTACGCGGCGAAGTCGCGCTCGGCGAGCGCCGCCTGACCCTCGGTGATGGCCTGCTGCGCACGCTGCAGCGCCGCGTCGAGCGCCGCCCGCGCGTCGGGGTCGGCCGATGCGGCCGGATCCGGCGTCGCCTCGTCCGTCGGGGCAGTGGTCGGCGCGTCGGTCGGCTCGTCACCGGGTTCCTCGGCGCCCGGGCTGGGCACCGGTTCCGCTCCGGCGTCGCCGGCGTCCGCACCCGAGTCACCGCCGAACACCTGGTCGAGCGCACCGTCCAGCGTCTCGGCGAACCCGATCTCGTCACCGAACGACACGAGCACGCGCTGCAGGAGCGGGAACGTGGTGCCGCTGGCCGCCTGCACGTACACGGGCTGCACGTAGAGCAGCCCGCCGCCCACGGGGAGCGTGAGCAGGTTGCCGCGCCGCACGGTCGAGTCACCGCGCTGCAGGATGTTCAACTCGTTCGACACCCGCGGGTCGGCCGTGAAGTTGGCGCTGGCCTGGCCCGGTCCGGGCACCGTGGAGTCACGCGGCAGCTCGAGGAGTCGCATCTTCCCGTACGACTCGGAGACCTTGCCCGGGGTGTTCCCCGCCTCGGCGTCCACCGCGAGGTATCCGGTCAGGACGTTGCGGGCGTTGCCACCGCCGGGGATGAAGGTGGACATCAGCGAGAACGTCGCCTGGTCCTCCCCCGGCATCTGCAGCGTCAGGTAGTACGGCGGCTGCGGCACGTCGGAGTTCGTCGCCGTCGGGTCGGCCGGGTTCTGCCAGAAGTCGTTCCCGGAGAAGAAGCCCGCGGCGTTGGTGACGTGGTACTGCCCCAGCAGGGCCCGCTGGACCTTGAACAGGTCCTCCGGGTACCGGATGTGGCTCATGAGGTCACCCGAGATGTCGGACATGGGCTGCAGGGACGTCGGGAAGACCTTCGTCCACGCCTGCAGGATCGGGTCCTCGGTGTCCCACGCGTAGAGGTCGACCGACCCGTCGTACGCGTCCACCGTGGCCTTCACGGAGTTGCGGATGTAGTTGACCTGCTTGGGCAGCAGCGCCTGCACGGTGCTGCTGCGCTCGGTGAGCGAGTCCGTCGTCGCGTCCTCGAGGGAGCGGACGGCGGCGTAGGGGTACTGGTCGGACGTCGTGTAGCCGTCGATGATCCACTTCACACGGCCGTCGACCACCGCCGGGTACACCCGCCCGTCGAGGTCGAGGTACGGCGCGACCTTCGCGACACGGTCGCGGGGGTTGCGGTCGTACAGGATCTGCGAGTCGTCGTTCACGCGCTCGGAGAACAGGATCTGCTCGTCGCCGAACTTCAGGGCGTACAGGACCTTGTTCCACAGCCCGCCGACGCTCGGACCGGCCGAGTCCTCCTCGGTCGGGAAGCGGAACGGCACGGAGCCGGTGCCCGTCTCGTCGTCCGGGTAGTCGAACTCCCAGCCGTCCGTGCCCGCGGGCCCGCCCACGATCGAGTACTCCGGGGACGACTGCCCGAAGTAGATCCGCGGCTCGTACTCACCCAGCTGCCCCGTCGAGGGGATGCCGCCCTCCCAGAAGGCCGGCGCACCGCGTGCGCCGCGCGTGTTGCCGTACGCGGCGACGACGCCGAAGCCGTGGGTGTACACCGTGGTGTCGTTGGTCCAGTTGCGCTGCCCGGCGTTCAGACCGTTGAGGTCGAGCTCGCGGACCGCGATGACCGTGTCGCGGCTCTCGCCGTCGATCGTGTACCGGTCGACGGACAGCGAGTCCGGGAAGTCGTAGAAGCCGCGGATCTGCTGCAGCTGCTTGAACGAGGGCGAGACGATGTTCGGGTCGAGGAGCCGGATCGACGCGGTCGTCTCGGCGTTCTCACGCAACGCGCCCGGCTCGGCGGTGACGTTCGCGTCGTAGTCGCTGAACTCCACGTCGTCCAGGCCGTACGCCGCGAGTGTCGCGTCGATGTTGCGCTGGATGTACTCCGACTCCGCGTCCTGCTGGTTCGGCTGCACCTGGAAGCGCTGCACGATCGCGGGGTACACGCCGCCGACGACGATGGCGGCGACGACCATGAGGCCCACGCCGATCGCCGGCAGGCGCCAGTTGCCGCTGAACGCGGTCGCGATGAACGCGCCGGCCACGACGACGGCCGCCACGGCGAGGATCGCCTTCGACGGGATCACGGCGTGCACGTCGGTGAAGCCGGCGCCCTGCCACCGCTGCTCACCGGTCTGCTGCTTGGTGAGGATCGAGTACCGGTCGAGCCAGTAGCTGGCCGCGACCAGCAGCAGCACCAGCGCGCCCAGCACGGACAGGTGCACGCGTGCCGCGCGCGTGGTGCGCGGCCCGCCGGCCCCGCCCCCGATCCGCAGCCCCCCGTAGAGGTAGTGCGTGGCCACCGCGGCCACGGTCGACAGCACCAGCACCGCCATCAGGAAGGACACCACGAAGCGCAGGCCCGGCAGCGTGAAGAGGTAGAAGCCGAGGTCGACGCCCCACTGGGGGTCCTTCACGCCGACCGACTCGCCGTTCAGCCACAGCTGCACGGTGCTCCACTGCTGGGACGCGGCGCCGCCCGCGAACAGCCCGAGGACGACCGGCGCGACCACGAGCACGAGGCGGCGCAGCGGCTCGATGGCCTCGCGGTACTGGTCGAGGTTGGCCTGCTCCGGCGTCGACGGCGCGTACACCGGGCGGGCACGGTAGCCGTAGCTGAGCGAGAACCCGACGCTCGCGGCCATGACGGCGAACCCGAGGACGAACAGCAGGCCGCGCGTGACCCACTCGGTGCGCAGGACCTCGGTGAACCCGAGCTGGGAGAACCACAGCACCTCGGTCCAGACCTGCGCGAGGACGAGCAGCAGGACCACGAGCACGGCCAACGTGATCAGCGTCGGGACCAGAGGGCCGCGGCGGCGCGGCGCGACGGGTCGAGGGCGGGGCGGGGAGGCGAAGGTCACGGCGTTGCGGTCCTCGAGTTTCGGCTGGCGGCGGGCGCGACGTGCGCCCTCGTGCTGACGAACGGGCGCGACGGGTCCCAGGTTCCCACACGGGTGGGACGATGGGGCCCGTGAGCACGACTCCCACCCCGCCCCCGCTCCCCGACGACCGCACGCCGGAGGCACGCGCGCGCCGCGCCCTGGCCGACGCCGTCCGCGAGGTCGAGCACCACGTCGCCGCCGCCGGCTGGGACGCACCCGTCCGGGTGTTCGCCCTGGTGCGCACGCAGGCGGCACTGGCCGCCGAGCCGGGCCTCGCCGACCAGCTCGCGCCCGAGGTCCTGGCGGCCGCGCTCGCCGACGACCAGCACCTGACGTCCGTGGAGCAGGAGGGCCTGCCGTCCGCCGACGACCTCGAGGCGCTGCTCGGAGCCCTGACGTGGCCGCCCACGGTGGACGGCGCCGCGGTCACCGTCGAGCGCGTCGTCCTGCCGCCGGGCGCGGAGGACGACCTGCCGGACGACCCCGAGGCAGCGCTCGCGGCGCTGCTGGCGCACCCGCAGCGCCAGGACGTGCGGCTCGCCGTGGCCGTTCTGCGCGACGGCCCGTCGTGGTGTGCAGTCCGCACCCGCGCGAACGACAGCGACGACGCCGTCGGCCTGGGCCCGGACCTCGTGCCGGGGCTCGTCGACGCGGTGCGCGCGACCCTGGAGTGACCGGCCGCGTCAGTCGGCCGTGCAGGTGGGCAGGCTCTGGCCCTCACCCGCGCCGATCGCGACCATCGCCTCGCGCGCCTCGCTCAGCGTCCCGACCTTGACGACCCGCAGACCGTCCGGGACGTGCCCGACGACCTCGTCGCAGTTGTCCTCAGGCGCGAGGAACCACGCCGCCCCGTCGCGCGCGGCGCCCGCGAGCTTCTGGCGGATCCCGCCGATCGGCCCGACGGCGCCCGTCACGTCGATCGTCCCCGTGCCCGCGATGACCTGCCCCGCCGCCTCGTCCTGCGGCGTCAGCAGGTCGACGAGACCGAGCGCGAACATCGTCCCGGCGCTGGGTCCGCCGATGCCCTCGATGTTGATGCTCACGTCGACGGGCATGTCGAAGGACGGGTCGACGAAGACACCGATCTGCGCACCGCCCCCCTCGCGCTCGCCCGTCACGACGGGCACGTCCAGGCTGCGCGAGTGGCGCGTGACCGACAACGTCACCGTGTCACCCGGCTCGACCTCCGCCAGGCGCGACACCAGCGACTGGTAGTCCGGCAGCGGGACGCCGTCGATCGCCGTGAGCACGTCCCCCTCCTCCAGCTTGCCCTCGGCGTCCGTGCCCTCGACCGTCCCGGCCACGACCAGGGTCGCCGGGACGTCGTAACCGAGCTCCGTCAGCGCCGCGACCGTCGCGTTCTCCTGCGACGAGACCATGAGCCCGGCGTTCGACTCGTCGATCTCCTCGCGCGAGACGCCCTGGGGGTAGACGTCCTCCGCAGGACGGACGACCGACGACGGGGACAGCCAGCCACGCAGCACGTTGAGCAGGTACGCCGGGTAGCCGGGACCGCCGACCCCGGAGATCGTGGTCAGGCGCAGCTCGCCGCTCGACGGGTACGTGGGCGCGCCCTCGACCTCGATGAGCGGGTCGCCGTCGACCTCGCCCAGCACGTCCGCCGTGGGACCGGGACCGTTGACGGCGTACGGCGCGGGCATGACGGCCAGCACGCCGACGAGCACGGACGCGGCGAGCATGCCGAACGACTGGACGACCGCACGCGGCGTCGGGCGCGGCACGGGTGAGCCGTCGGCCGTGCCCTCGTCGTCGCGCTCCTCGGGGTGGTGCTCCTCGGGGTCGCGCGGGCGCGGGTCGTCGGCGCTGTCGTCCGCCGGGATCTCGTCGAGCACGCGAACGATCATCCCTCACCGGCGCGGGCGACCACGCACACCCCTGTGCGCCGTGAGCGAACCGGGGCCGCCCGTCCGTCGGACCGCGTCCGGACCTGGTTACCGTGGAGCCCCCCGGCCACCCAGGAGGCCCGCATGACTCCCGACGTCCCGCCCACCGACGGTCCCGGCGGAAGCCCGCAGTGGGAGCAGATGCTCCGCGCCATGCTCGGCCCCGCAGCCGACGACGCGATCCGCGAGATGCGCGAGATGGGCGTCGACCCCGCGGCGATGGCCGCCGCGTCGGGCCTGCCCGCGGACCCGGTCGCGCTGCAGCAGGCACTCGCCCAGGTGCAGCAGATGCTCGCGAGCTCCGGGGACGAGACGGTCAACTGGCAGATGGCCCACGACCTGGCCCGCCAGCAGGCTGCCGTGGGCGGCGACCCCGCCCTGTCACCGGGGCGCGTCAAGGAGGTCCGCGACGCGTTGTCCGTGGCCGAGCTGTGGCTCGACGCGGCGACCGATCTCCCGCCGGCGGTCGGCACCTCGCACGCCTGGAGCCGCGCCGAGTGGGTGGAGGCGACCCTGCCGACGTGGCGCACGCTCACGGAGCCGGTCGCGTCGTCGCTCGCGACGGCGTTGGCCGACGCGCTCGGGCCGGCGATGGGCGAGATCGGTGGCGCGTTCCCCGGCGGGTCACCCGCAGGCGGCCTCGGGGGCGACCCGGCGCAGCTCCTGCGCGGCCTGGGCTCCGCGGTGTTCGGGCTGCAGGTCGGGCAGGCCGCGGGCACGCTCGCACGCGAGGTCTTCGGCACCACCGACATCGGTCTGCCGCTGCTCGAGCGGCCGGTGCCGGCGCTCGTCGCCGCCAACGTCGACGCGTTCGCCGAGGGGCTCGACGCCCCCCTCGAGGAGGTACGGCTCTACCTCGCGCTGCGGGAGGCGGCCGCCAGCCGGCTGTTCGCCCACGTGCCGTGGCTGCGCGCCCACCTGCTCGACGCGGTCGCGGAGTACGCCCGCGGCATCGCGATCGACGTGGAGCACCTCGAGGAGGCCGTCTCGGCGATCGACCCGACGGATCCTGCCGCACTGCAGGAGGCGCTCTCCGGCGGGGTGTTCGCCCCGCAGACGACGCCCGCGCAGCAGGCGGCGCTCGCGCGGCTGGAGCACGCGCTCGCGTTGGTCGAGGGGTGGGTCGACGAGGTCGCGACGACGGCCGCGGCGCCTCACCTCCCCCACGCCGCGCCCCTGCGCGAGATGGTGCGCCGGCGCCGCGCCGCGGGCGGTCCCGCCGAGCAGACCTTCGCCAGCCTCGTCGGACTCGAGCTGCGCCCCCGCCGGCTGCGCGACGCCGCGACCGTCTGGGCGCACCTGACGAGCACGCGTGACGTCGCCGGGCGCGACGCCGTGTGGGCGCACCCGGACCTCGTACCCACGCCCGAGGACCTGGACGACCCCGCCGGCTTCGACGCGCGGCGCCAGGCGCAGGTCGACGAGTCCGCAGACCTGGACCGCGCACTGGCACAGATCCTGGACGGTGCCGGGGCGGCCGACGGTGCGACCGGCACCACGGGGACGACCGACGACACGACCGACGACGAGGGCACCTCGGGGGCACCGACGGGCTGACCACCCGACCGGCCGGGGCGACGGCAACGGCTCAGTCCTCCGGGTCGGCCGGCTCCACGTCGTCCACGGCGGGCTCGTCGGGCAGGTCGCCGTCCTCGGTGCCGTCACGCGCGAACGCGTACCCCTCGAGGAAGCCCCGGGCGCGCTGCGTGTGCGGGTAGGTGGCCATCTCGGCCCAGAAGGCCTCGCCGTGCCCGGGTTGGAGCAGGTGCGTGAGCTCGTGCAGCAGCACGTAGTCGAGCACCCACCGCGGCATGCCCTGCACACGGTCGGAGATGCGGATCGTCCCCTCCGCGGGAGTGCACGAGCCCCAGCGCCGCCCCTGGTTGGACGACCACCGCACACTCGTCGGCACGGCCCTCCCGCCGAGGTACCTGCGGGACAGCTCGGTGGCGCGCGCGACGAGCTGCGTGTCGGACGGACGGCGACGACGCTCCTGCGCGGCCAGCCGCTCGACCATGCGTCCCACCCACTCGCGCTCCTGCGCCCGGGTGAACCGCGCGGGGATCGCCACGATCGTCCGTTGGCCCTCACGCCACGCGCTGACGGTGCGGGCACGGCGCCGCGAGCGCCGCACCTCCACGACGGCGTCGGCGCCCCCCGTGTCGTCGCGCGGCAGCGCCCGCAGGGCCGATTCGTCCGGGCGTGCAGGACCGCGCGGCGTCGCCTCGTGCGAAGTCGGCACCTTCGCACGCTAGCGCGCCGACCGTTCGGCTGCGCGCAGGACACCCCGCTTCACCCGCTCGAGCAGCACGACGCGGGGCGGCGGAGCCGATGCGCAGGCGGAGCGCGCACTACTGTGTGACCGCACGGAGGCCGTCATGGTCCCTGCCCCGGGCGCGATGCCACCGCCCGGTGAGGAGCACGAGGAGGGACCACATGGCCGACACCTGGGCAGGCGAGTTCTACTGCGTCAAGTGCAAGGAGAAGCGGGAGACGGAGGGCGAGGTCGTCGTCTCGGAGTCCGGTCGACGGATGGCCAAGGCCGTCTGCCCGGTCTGCGGCACCAAGCTCAACCGGATCCTCGGCAAGGCCTGAGACTCGGGTCCGGCCCGTTCCGCGGGCCGACCACGATGTTCCACGAGGGCACCGTCGCACGCGACGGTGCCCTCGGCGCGTCCGGGGCGCCCACGGTGGCCCCGATGGCAGGCGCGGGGGCCTGTGGACGACGCCCGACGCCACCCGCGGCGCGATGTCATCGTGGCGCGATGACCGCACCGACCCGCGAGCCCGTGCTGCTGCGACCCGGTCTGCTCGTCCTGCCGCGTGCGGACGACGAGGTGCAGGTGGGCACCGACCCGCGCTGGGCGGTGCGCCTCGTCGGCCTCGCACCGGCGGAGGTGGCCCTGTGGGCGCAGGTCGACGACGCGACGGACCTCACGCTGCTGCCGGCTCGGGCGCGTGCTGCAGGCCTGGACGCGACGGCGGTAGCCACGACGGTCGACGACCTGCGCCGGGCAGGGCTGACGCGGCCCCGCCCCGGGGGTGCGACGGCGGTCCACGGCCCGACCGCGGCCGACGCCGCCGCGTGGTCGCTGCTGCGGGCGGACGCGACGGGCGACGCCGTGGTCGCCGACCGGGCGGACGCCGTGGTGGGGGTCGTCGGAGTCGGGCCGACCGGCCTGGGCGTCGCCCGCCAGCTGGCGGTCGCCGGCGTCGGCACCCTGCTGCTCGACGACGACGCCCCCGTGCGCTCCCCCGACGTCGCCGCCGGGACGCACCGCTGGGCGGACGTCGGGACCGCACGCGCGGTGGCCGCGCGGCGGTTGCTGCGCGAGGCGGCCCCGGGCGTGCAGACGGACACCGACGACACCCCGCACGTGGTCGTCGTCGTGGAGCGCGAGGCTGCGGACCCGCTGCGCGCCGTGCGGCTGATGGGCGACGACGTCCCGCACCTGTCGGTCGTCGTGCGCGCGGCCGACGCGCTCGTCGGTCCCTTCGTGCGTCCCGGCACCGATCCGTGCCTGCGCTGCCTGGACCTGCACCGCACCGACGCCGACCCGGCCTGGCCGACGGTGCTGGGCGCGCTGACGCGCCGCGCCGGACGCGGCGCGACCGCGCCCGGCGAGGTGGGCGTGCTCGCAGGCGCGTGCGCCGCGCTCGCGGCGGCCCAGGTGCTGGCGTTCCTCGCCAAGACGACACCGTCGCTGTGCGGGACCACCGTCGAGATCGCACTACCAGGTCTCGCCGCACGGCAGCGGCGCTGGTCCGCCCACCCCGCGTGCGGCTGCCGCGTGCCGCCCAGGACGACGGGGTCCGGGCCGCGCGAGGGGTGACCTCGCGCGACCCGGCCGACGCGTCAGGCGGCGGTCGCGTCCTTCCGCGGCCGGCCACGGCCACGCTTGGTCGCGACGACCGCACCTCCGACGAAGACCTGACCTCCCCAGACACCCCACGGCTCGGCCCGCTCGACGGCGCCGGCGAGGCAGCCGTCGATGATCGGGCACTCGCGGCACAGGGCCTTGGCCCGCTCCACGTCGGCCTGGCGCTCGGCGAACCACAGCTCGGCGTCGTGGGACCGGCACGGGATGAGGTCCGCGACCATCCGGTCGAACTGGTCGTTCGTCGTGGCGGTGCTGCTGGTGGGCCAGGCGCCGGATCCGCCCTGGTTCACGTTGTCGAGCAGCGTCGTGAGCCGCACGATGTCCTCCTGGTGTCCTTGCGAGGGTGAGCTGTGATGCCGGATCGGGCCGCTCGCCCCCGGTGGACACCGGAGAAATGAGAGAGGCCGCGGATCCGAGTTCGGACTCCGCGGCCTGCCTGCGTGATGAGGCTGGTGCTACGGAGTCCTGTGACCGAGATCGATGCCGAACGTCACGGGACGCGGGCGCCGCTTGAGCCCGGACATGGGCACAGCGGTCCCCTGGAAGGTGCCGCCGGCGGGTGCGAGGGCGCACATGTACTCATGACGCCACGACGACTTCACGATCGAGTTGCTCTCCACGGTTCAGCACCTCCTCTCCAGGGACGGGTCCCGCCTCTTCGGCAGCACCCCGCGAACAAGGACATGACCACCCTAGGGCGGCCCGTCACGACGTCACAAGCAATTAATGGAACTTCGTCCGGGTGGCTCTGCCGGGCGGTCGCGGACCCTCCCCTGCGACGACGCGCAGGAGGTCGTCGCCGTACTCCCGCAGGCGCGTCTGGCCGAGTCCCTGCACGTACCGCAGGTCCGCGGCCTGCGCGGGCATCGCCGCCGCGACGGCCTCGAGCGCCACGTCGGGAAGGACACGGAACGCCGGGACGCCACGGTCCTCGGCGACCTGCGTGCGCCACTGCCGCAACCGTTCGAGCACGGCGGGGTCGGCCGCCGCCGACGCACGGCGGCCCGCCCCGCGGCCGGCGTCCTCACCGGGCCACAGGCCCGCGAGGAACCGCGAGCGGGAGCGCGAGGCCCGCGACCCGGGGGTACGGGCTGCCGCGAACGACATCTCCAGGTTCCGGCGGGCGCGCGTCACACCCACGTACAACAGGCGCCGCTCCTCGGACACGGCCGCCTCCGTCTGCGCCAGGGAGATGGGCAGGAGGCCGTCGGAGAGCCCCGCGAGGAAGACCGCGTCCCACTCCAGGCCCTTCGCCGCGTGCAGCGACGCCAGGGTCACGCCGTCGACCGTGGGGGCGTGCTGCGCGGACGCGCGGTCGTCGAGCTCGGCGACCAGATCCGGGAGCGTGGCCTCCGCGCGCAGCGCGACCATGTCGTCGGCGAGCCCGACGAGCGCCTGCATGGCGTCCCACCGCTCCCGCGCCGCGCCCCGCGCGGAGGGCGGCTGCGGCGACCAGCCGACGGAGGTGAGGATGTCGCGGACGGTCTGCCCCAGGGGCACGTCCGGGTCTGCGGACCGCGCGCCGCCGCGCAGCAGCACGAGCGCGTCGCGCACGTCGCGGCGGGCGAAGAACCGGGTACCGCCTCGCACCTGGTACCCGACGCCGGCCGCGGCGAGCGCCTGCTCGAACGCCTCCGACTGCACGTTGGTGCGGTAGAGGACGGCGATCTCGCTCGCGGGGACGCCCGCGGCGACGAGCCGTGCCGCGCGCGCTGCGATCCCCGCGGCCTCCGCCTCGTCGTCGTCGTACGCGGTGAACCGCACCTCCGGGCCGTCCGGCTGCTGGGCGACCAGGTGCAGCGGCACGGGGTCGCCGGGACGGCGCGTGGCCGTGAGCACGCGGTTCGCCAGCGCCACGACCTGCGGTGTCGAGCGGTAGTCGCGCACCAGACGCACGACCCGCGTGCCCGGGTGCTTCGACGCGAACGTCAGCAGGTGGTGGGGCGAGGCACCCGCGAACGAGTAGATCGTCTGGCTCGGGTCGCCCACGACGCACACGTCATGCCGGCCTCCCAGCCACTGGTCGAGCAGGTACTGCTGCAGCGGGCTGACGTCCTGGTACTCGTCCACCACGAAGTGCCGGTACTGCGCCCGGACCTCGTCCGCGACCTCGCCGCGCTGCGCGAGCATGGCCGCGAGCAGCAGCAGCACGTCCTCGAAGTCGATGACGCCGCGCTCCGTCTTGACGTCCTCGTACGCCGTCAGCAGCCGTGCGACCGCCTGCGCGTCCTGGCCCGCCGGAGCCGGGCGACGCACCGCCTCGGCGGCCCGCTCGTAGTCCTCCGCAGTGACGAGCGACACCTTGGACCACTCGATCTCCGCTGCGAGGTCCCGCACCGTGATCCGGTCCACCCCGACGCCGACCCGGCGCCCCGCCTCGGCGACGAGCGTCGCCTTCTGCTCGACCAGCCGGGGAGGCGCGCCGCCGACGACCCGGGGCCAGAAGTGCCCGAGCTGGCGCAGCGCCGCGGCGTGGAACGTCCTGGCCTGCACGCCGGTCGCGCCCAGGTCGCGCAGCCGCACCCGCATCTCCCCCGCGGCGCGGGCGGTGAACGTCACCGCCAGCACGGAGGCCGGACGGTAGACGCCGGTGCGCACGCCGTAGGCGATGCGGTGCGTGATCGCCCGGGTCTTGCCGGTACCCGCACCCGCGAGCACGCAGACGGGACCCGTGAGAGTGGTCGCGACGGCGCGCTGCTCGGGATCGAGCGCGTCGAGGAGGGAGTCGGCGGACATCGGGAACAGTCTCCCAGCCCGCACCGACAGCGCGTGCGAGGATCTGTGGAAGGAACCACGGCGAGCACCCTGCGAGGAACGATGACGACCCCCACGCCCGCACCGGGCAGCGTGACGATGTACTCCACGACGTGGTGCGGGTACTGCCACCGCCTGCGCAAGCAGCTGGACTCCGCGGGCATCGCCTACGACGTCGTCGACATCGAGCAGCAGCCGGAGGCCGCTCAGCTCGTCGAGACGCTCAACGGCGGCAACCAGACCGTTCCGACGATCGTCTTCCCCGACGGGTCCGCCGCGACCAACCCGTCCCTCGCGCAGGTGCGCGAACGCCTCGGGGTCTGACACCGACGCGGGCGAGGCGCCTCACGCCGGCGGTCGCCGCCACCACTGCTCGACGAGTGCCAGCGCGATCGACGCCCCGCCCGGCAGCAGCACCTGCCCCGACGCGGTCGCCGCGGTGAGCTCGTCGCGCGTGAACCACCGGGCATCGGCCATCTCGACGCCGTCGACCCGGATGCGGGTGCTCGTCGCGTGCGCCCGGAACCCGAGCATCAGCGAGGCCGGGAACGGCCACGGCTGGCTGCCCACGTACTCGACGTCGTCCACCACGACACCGGTCTCCTCGAGAACCTCGCGCCGCACCGCCTGCTCCGCCGACTCACCCGCCTCGACGAAGCCCGCGAGCGTCGACCAGCGCCCCGCCGGCCACGCCGTCGCGTGCCCCAGCAGCAGCCGGTCCGCGTCGTCGACCACGGCCATGATCACCGCGGGGTCTGTGCGCGGGTAGTGCTCCGAGCCGTCGACGTCGCACACCCGCGACCACCCCGCCTGGGCGACACGCGTCGTCGCCCCGCACCGCGGGCAACGCGGGTGGCGGTCGTGCCACGCGTCCAGCGCGACCGCCGCCGTCGCCAGCCCGGCGTCGTGCGCGTCGAGCGCCGCACCGACCGCTCGCAGCGACCCCCACCCGCCGCGCCCGACCGGGCCGTCCGGGAGGTGGACCAGCACGTCCGCCGGCTCACCGCCGGTCGTCAGCGGGTGCTCGTCCGGCAGGCGTACCGCCAGGACCCGCGTCCCGTCGTCACGCGCACCCAGCAGGAGCCAGACGTCGGACGTGGGATCGGCCGTCGCGGCGCCGTCCGTGGCGCCGCCCGCCGCCAGCAGGGCGCCCGCCGACCGGGGGTCGAGCCATCGGACGCCACCGCCGTCCGTGAGCAGCAGCCCGCCGTCGCGCACCGCGAGCACACGCGTCGCCGGGTCTGCCAGCGCGTCGGCGATCACGTGCGGCACGTCACGCAGCTCCGCCGCGCGCGGCACGGTCGATCGGGCGAGCGGCAGGTCGGCCAGGACGTGGGGGGTCACGTGCGCCACGCTACGCGGCGACCGTGCGGAGCGGCCCCGGCCGGGTGTGCGGGCGGCATCGCAGGACGAACCGGACGCCGACACGCCGCCCGACGCGTCGGCGACGGGCGGCCTTGGACCTACGCTGGCGATCGTGAACCGTTCGCCGCTCGCGCTCGCCGCCCTCGCGACCGTCGCCGTCCCCGGTCTCGACGCGTACGACGTGCGGCGCCCTGTGCACCCGGGCTCGGACTTCGACGTCGCCGTGGTCGTCGACTCCGTGCGGCAGCGCTGGGTCGTCCGCGCACCGCAGCACCCCGCCGCGGGTGCCGCGCTCGAGGCCGAGGTCGCGCTCCTCGAGACGCTCGGGCCGTTCGTCGACGACGGCAGGCTGCCGTTCTCGATCCCGCGGCCCGCAGGGTTCGCCCATCTCCCGGAGGGGGGACGCGCGAGCGTCCACCGCGAGGTCCCCGGCCGCCCGCTGCAGCTCGAGACGCTGCGCCCGGGCCCCGGGCTCGCGGCCGCCGTGGGTCGTGCCGTCGCCGCCATCCACGAGCTGCCGACGTCGGTCGTCGAGAACGCGGGTCTCCCCGTGTACGACGCCGCCGGGTACCGGGAGCGTCGGCAGGCGGAGGTCGACGAGGCGGCCCGGACAGGGCTGGTCCCGCCGCCGCTGCTGCGCCGCTGGGAGGAGCTCCTGGAGGACGTCGCGATGTGGCGGTTCCGCCCGACGGTGGTCCACGGCGACCTGTCGAGCAACCACCTGCTCGTCGCCGACGGCGCGGTGAGCGGCGTTCTCGACTGGGGGTCGACGATGGTGGCGGACCCGGCCGACGACCTGTCGTGGCTACTGGTAGCAGCACCGCAGGACGCCGTCGACGCCATCCTCGAGGCGTACCTGCTGCGCCGCACCGAGCTCACGGACCCGCACCTGGCCGACCGCGCCCTGCTCGCGGGTGAGCTGGCGCTCGCGCGGTGGCTGCTGCACGGCGTGCGCGCGCAGCGCCAGGACGTCGTCGACGACGCGGTCCAGATGCTCCGCGACCTCGAGGAGCACACCCTGGTGGACGAGGCCGCGGGCCAGTACAGCTAGGGCGTGTCTGACAATCGTCGCGCCCGGTGGCCCTTTTGGTCATCGGGCTCGGGGATGACCGCCGTGATGCCACGTGCGCGTGGGTGCGCGCGGATCGCCCGCGAGGAGTACGCCTTGTGTGCGCGCACCGCGTCGGGGCGGGTGCGTGGTCGCCCGATCGGACGTGCCACGCGCAGGTGGCCCATCAGCGGCAGGAACGTCGGTGAGACCCCGGCCTGGCCGGCGGTCAGCAGGACGACCAGGGGCAGGCCGTTGCCGTCGACGAGCTGGTGGACCTTGGTCGACAGCCCACCGCGGGAGCGTCCGAGCGCGTGATCAGGCGGCTCGGTCGCCCGATTCATGCAACTCGATCCAGCCCCCTGTGAGGCGCGTGGTGTTCGTCGCGTGCTGGTGCGCGCGGGCGATCGTGCAGTCCACCGCCAGCGACCAGTCGACCAACCCGGCGGCGTCGGCCGCGGCCGTCAGCCGCACCAAGACCTTGTCGCAGGTCCCGTCACCGGCCATGCGCCGGTGCCAGGTCCACACCGTCTGCTACGGGCCGAACACCGCCGGCAGATCACGCCAGGCGATCCCGCACCGGTACCGGCACACGATGCCCTCGACCATCACCCGGGCCGGATCGCGGCGGGGCTCGGCATCGACGGTGACGCGCTCGAGGCGTGCCGGGCGCGCGGTACCGCGAGCGCCTCGACCGGCTCGACGGTGGCCGGCCGGGTGGCTCGGAGTGGTCGGGGCCGGGGGACCCGGTCGTCGACCTGCGGCTCGCGATGCTCGCCCGCAAACGCTCCACCCCCGTGCGGCTGCGCGACGAGCGCCGCATCGCCGACTCGGTGTTCCGCACGGTGCAGGTCCGTCTCGACCTCGAGGAGCTGCGGTTGTCCCGAGACGGCGTCGAGCTCGAGAGCGACTGACGGGCCTGGCCCCGACGCCGGCGTACCGCAAGGCCACCGGCGTCGCGACGGGCGACCGTCCGCGCACCGGCTGCGAAGGCCGCGCCGGACTGCGTCGGACCCGCCTCCGGCGGACGCGGGGGCCGCGGGGCCCGCGGCCCGGTGGCGCAGGTGTATCTTGCACAATTCGCACCAGACGCGCGGTGCAGTTCCACGCCCCCACCCCTGGAGCCGCCATGACCTTGCCCGTGGTCATCGACCGGTCGCCCGACCCCGAGGTGCTGGACGGCGCCGGCCCCGGCGAGCCGTCGATCGCCGCTCGCGTGCGTGACATGGGACCGGCACGGACCGGTGCCGTGCTGCTCATCCTCGGCACCCTGCTCGCCATCGTCTGGGCGAACGCCTCCCACGAGACCTACGAGTCGTTCTGGAGCACCCGGCTGACCGTCGGTGTCGCCGACCTCAGTCTGGAGTTCACGCTCCACGCCCTGGTCAACGACGCGCTCATGGCGATCTTCTTCTTCACCGTCGGGCTCGAGGTGCGTCGGGAGTTCGCGATCGGGGAGCTCACCAGCATGTCGCGAGCGGTCGTCCCGGTCGTGGCCGCGGCGTGCGGGCTGCTCGTGCCGAGCCTGCTGTACGCGCTGGTCGCCCGTGGGTCCGGCTGGGAGAGCGCGTGGGGCGTCGTCATCTCGACCGACACCGCGTTCCTCGTGGGCGGTCTGGCACTCGTCGGACCGCGCGCCTCCGGTCGGCTGCGGACGTTCCTGCTCGCGCTCGCCGTCGCCGACGACATCGGCGCGCTGACGATCATCGCGCTCGTCTACAGCGACGACGTCACGCTGCTGCCCCTGCTGGTCGCGGTGGTCGGCCTCGTCCTGATCTGGTTCACACGCTACGTGCCCAGCGGCCGCGGTCCGATCTACGCGACGCTGGCCATCATCGTGTGGTTCGCGTTCCTGGCGTCGGGCGTGCACCCCACGCTCGCCGGCGTGGCCGTCGCCCTCATGGTCCCGGTCTACCGGCCGAGCCGGACCGAGGTCGAGCACGCGCTGACGCTGGCGCGCACGTTCCGGCAGTCCCCGACGAGCGAGTACGCGCGTGCGGCGGCCAACAGCCTGCGTGAGTCCATCTCGGTGAACGAGCGCCTGCAGTCCGCCTACAGCCCGTACGTGGCGTACGTCATCCTGCCGCTGTTCGCGCTCGCCAACGCGGGGGTGCAGATCTCGCCGGCCGTGCTCGGCGCTGCCGTGCGGTCGCCGGTGGCGTGGGGCATCGTCGTCGGGCTCGTCGTCGGCAAGCTCATCGGCGTGCTCGTGCCGACGACCGTGATGCGCCGCATGGGCCTCGACCTCGGCCCCGGTCTCACGCAGGCGCGGCTGGCCGGCGGTGCGGCGCTGTGCGGCGTCGGGTTCACCCTCTCGCTGTTCATCGTCGACCTGGCCATCGACGACCCCGTCGTGCAGAACGAGGCCCGCGTCGGCGTGCTCGCCGCCTCGGTGCTGGCGTTCCTGCTCGCGACCGTCATCTTCCGCACCACCGAGCGGCGGGCGCGTGACCCCGAGGTCGGGCAGGTCCTGCAGCGGCCCGTGGACCCCACGCGCGACCACGTCTACGGCCCGGTGGACGCGCCGCTCACGCTCGTCGAGTACGGCGACTTCCAGTGCGGGTTCTGCCTCAAGACGGCCGGCACGATCCAGGACGTGGTCGGCGAGCTCGGCGGCCGGCTGCGGTACGTGTGGCGGCACGCCCCGCTCGTGCGCTACCACCCCAACGCCGTGGCTGCGGCCGAGGCGTCGGAGGCGGCGGCGCTGCAGGGCAAGTTCTTCGAGTTCGAGCGGGCGCTGTTCACCGACCAGGAGCACCAGGCGCCCGCGGACATCCTGCGCCGCGCCGAGGAGCTGGGGCTCGACCTCGAACGGTTCGAGAAGGACCTCACCTCGGCCGCCGTGACCCAGCGCGTGCGCGACGACATGCTCGACGCCGAGGCGATGGAGATCACCGCCGTGCCCACTCTGTTCGTCAACGGCCGCCGACACACCGGACCGCACGACGCGCGGTCGCTGCTCCTCGCGCTGGAGGCGACGGCGCCGGCGCCCGTGCCGGTACCCGCCGAGCCGGCCGACGTCGACGACGAGGTCCGCGCCTAGCTGCCGGGTCGCGGCGTCGACCTGCCCGTCCGTCGTCCGCGTGACCGGCGGACCGTCGGCGGTGCGGCGCGTGCGGGTGACCTGCCCGTCGCACCGTCCGCCGCGCTCGAGGCTCCCGGCGCCGCGTCCGCCAGCAGCCGCGCCACCTCCTCCTCCCCCGGCAGGCGCTCGGGCAGGACCGTGACGCCGGACCCGACGTAGCAGAACGCCGCCCGGACCAGGTCGGGGTCGGTCCCCGTCAGCCGCGCCCACGCGATGCGGTAGACCGCGAGCTGGAGGTCGCGCGAGGCGCGCTGCGCCGTGTCCCGCGGCGGCGAGCCCGTCTTCCAGTCGACGACGACGACGGCGCCGGGAACGTCGGGCCGGTCAGGGTCCGCGAACACCGCGTCGATGCGCGACCGCAGGACGTACCCGCCGATCGTGGTCTCGACGTCGACCTCCACGGCCACGGGTGACCGGTGCGCCCAGGGGGTGCGCAGGAAGGCGGCGCGCAGCTCGGCCTGGTCCGGGTCGCCGGGCAGCACGTCGTCGTCCGCCCCGGGCAGGTCGTCGACGTCGACGAGCGTCGCCTGCCCGTACCAGGCCTCGACCCAGGCGTGGAAGGCCGTGCCGCGACGCGCCTGGGGTGACGGTTCGCGCGGGACGGGCCGCCGCAGGCCGAGAGCGAACTGGTCCGGCTGGGCATCCAGACGCACGAGGGACGACGCCGACAGGTGGGCCGGCAACGCGACCCGCGCGTCGCCCCGCCGGCGCGCGGCCTGCTCCGCGAGCAGCCTGTCCGCGAGCACGTCCCAGTCCTCGCCGTCGCGCGGGGCGGCCATGCCGTCAGGTGCCTCTCCGGTGGACCCCCCGACCTGCGGGCGCGCCCCCTGACCGTCGACGGCAACGGCCGGTGTGGCTGCCGGAAGGTCCGCCAGAGCGGCGTGCACGGCCTCGGCGGCCGCGACGACCGCCGCGCGTCGGGGTGCGGAACCGTCCCGGGTGAACGGGTCGACCGGCCAGACCGCGGTCGGCGTCAACGCCGCCCGGGGGTTCGGGCTGCCCGGCTCGGGCTCGTCGGCACGTCCGATCACGTCCACGAGCCCGGCGTCGACGAGCTCGGTGAGGAACGGCGAGAGCTTGCGCGGCGCCTTCGGCTCCCCCCAGTACGCCGCCGACAGCAGGAGCGCCTCGCGTGCCCGGGTCAGCGCGACGTAGGCCAGCCGACGCTCCTCGGCGACCTCGTGGTCACCGGCGTCCAGACGGAACCGCTCGAGGCGGTCCGCGAGCTCCTTCGGCGACTCCGCGCCCGCGCACTCGAGACGCGGCAGGTCGTCGGCGTCGCCGCGCAACGGGTACGGCAGGACGCCGAGTCCCGTGAGCCACGCGGAGTCCTTGGGGCCGTCCTTGCCGAGCATCGCGGTCGCGGGTAGTCCGCCGTCGACCATGCCCGCGACCGCGACCGCGTCCCACTCCAGCCCCTTCGCGGCGTGCACGGTCGTGACCTGCACGGCGTCGGGGTCGGGCTCGGTCACGGGGAGCTCGAGCCCGTCCTCGCGGGCGTCCGCGGCCTCGAGCCACGCGAGGAACGCGCCCAGCGTGGGGCGGTCCGCGCCGCGGGCGAACTCCGCGGCCACGTCCGCGAACGCATCCAGGTGGGCGCGCGCCCGCCCCGGTGGGACGTCGGCGCGGGCCTGCACCTCGATGTCGAGACCGAAGAGCCGCTCCGCCTCCCCGACGAGCTCGGGCAGCGACAGTCCCTGGTGCGCACGCACGGCCCGCAGGACGGCGGCCAGGTCCACGAGGCGACGTCGACCCTCGGGCGTCACGACGCGCCCGGCCGGGCTGCGCCACCCGGGCGGCGGCGGGTCGTCCAGCGCGTCGACCAGGCTGCGCTCGTCCACGACGTCCGCCTCGACGCCGTCGCGCCCCGCCACCCGTCCCGCCGCCGGGCGCGCCCCCTGACGCGCCCACTCGCCCAGCGCGTGCAGGTCGGACGCGCCGAGCCGCGTGCGGGCACCCGTCAGCAGCCGGACGACGGCGTCGCCCCGGGTCGGGTCGTGCGCGGCCTGCAGCACGGCGACGAGGTCGACGACCTCCGGGGTCGCGAGCAGACCACCCAGACCGACGACCTCGACCGGCAGACCGGCCGCGCGCAGGGCACGACGCAGCGGCTCGAACTGCGAGCGCTTGCGGCACAGGACGGCGGCCGTGCGCCGCCCGGCGGGATGCAGCCCCGGACGCCACCGCTGCGCGACCCACGCGGCGACGTGCTCGGCCTCGTCCTCGACGGTCGCGGCCACGAGCGCCTGGACGGCACCGGCACCGGCACCGGGACGTGGCGCGAGCCGCGGGACGTCGACCCGCGCGGCACCGGTGCGCAGGGGCGAGGCGACCGCGTTGGCGGCGTCGAGGACCGCCACGTCGTTGCGCCAGGACGTCGACAGCGGGACGACGTCGGCGGGCCGTCGGCGCCGCTCGCGGCCGTCACCGTCCCGCTCGACGACCGGGAACGCCGCGGGGAAGCGCGCGAGACCGCCCGGGCTCGCGCCGCGCCAGCCGTAGATCGACTGGTGCGGGTCACCCACCGCGGTCACCGGGTGACCCGCCGTGAAGAGCGCCTGCAGCAGGACCAGCTGGGCGTACGACGTGTCCTGGTACTCGTCGAGCAGCACGACGCGGAACCGGTCCCGCTCGCCGGCGCCCACCTCCGGGACGTCCCGTGCGATGCGCGCCGCGAGCGCCACCTGGTCACCGAAGTCGAGGCTGTCGGCCGCCCTCTTGCGCGCGCGGTAGTCCGCGACGAGGTCGAGGACGCGCGAACGCTCGCCGAGGGACGCGACCAGCTCGCGGACCTTGGCGTACGGGGCGCGCGGCGGCTCGCCGGCCGGTGTGGACACGAGGCTCTCGACGAGCGCCTCGATGCCGTGGCGCGCGGCCGCCGGGTCGAGCAGGTGCTCGTCCAGAGCCCCCGACAGCGCCAGCACCGCGTCGACGACGGTCGACGTCGCCGCCGACGTGTCCAGGTCCCCGGCCCACGACTCCACGACCTCCGACGCCAGCTGCCACTGCGCCGCCTCACCGAGCAGCCGCGCACCGGGCTCGACACCGAGGCGCAGCGCGTGGTCGGTCACGAGGGACGCCGCGTACGCGTGGTAGGTCGACACGTGCGGTCGCGCGAGCTCGTCGACGACGTCCGCGCCGGTCGGCAGCGCGACGCCCTCGGCCGCGGCGGCGCGCACCAGCCCCCGCAGCCGGCGCCTCACCCGCTCGGAGAGCTCGCCGGCGGCCTTGCGCGTGAAGGTCAGGCCGAGCACCTGGTCGGGCGCGACCAGCCCGTTGGCCACGAGCCAGACCACGCGCGCCGCCATCGTCTCGGTCTTGCCCGAGCCGGCACCGGCGACGACGAGTGACGGCCGCAGCGGGGCCTCGATCACCGCGCGCTGCTCGTCCGTCGGTGGGTGCTGCCCGACGAGCTGGGCGATCCGCACGGCCGACAGGGCCGCCACGACCGGGGCGGCGGTCACGCGACCACCTGCCCGCCCTCGCCGCGCAGCGGGCACGAGCGGCGCACCGGGCAGCGGCTGCACAAGTCGTTCGCGCGCGCCTCGAAGCTCGACGCCGCCATGCGGTCCGCGACGTCGTCGACGAGGGCACGCGCCCAGCTCGGGGCGCCGTCCTCCGGCCCCAGCGCCTCCTGGCGACGTTGCGTCGCGCCTCCCGAACCCTGGGCCAGGTGCACGAGCCGGGCCGCGACGCTGTGCGTCCCCGGCTCGAGCCCCGGCACCGCGCCGGCGTCGACCGCGAGCTGGTACGCACCGAGCTGGGCGTGCTCCGCGGCCTGTGCGAGGGTCGGCACGCGAGAGCCGGTCTTGAGGTCCACGACCTCGACGGCTCCGCCGGCGCCCTCACCCTCGACGACCGCGCGCTCGACGCGGTCGATCGAGCCCCGCACGACCGCGCGGTCCGTCTCGAGCGAGAACGGCGCCTCGACGAGCAGCGGCTCTCCCGCGTCGCGCAGGTACGCCGCGAGCCGCTCGACCATCGCGTCGGCCTTGCGGCGAGCGGAGACCGAGGGCCAGCCCTCGCCGAGCCCCAGCTCGTGCCAACGACGGTCGAGCTCCGCACGCAACGTCGGCAGGTCGGCCGTCGGGTGCTCCTGGGCGATGGCGTGCACGAGCGTGCCGAGGGACTGCTGGGCGGAGGACGCGGGCGTGCCGCCGGCCGACTCGAGCGCCCAGCGCAGGGCGCACCGCTGGGCGGTCTCCAGCCGCGAGGGCGAGACCGGGACCTTCGCGTCAGCCGGCCACAACGGCGCGTCGCTCGACGGCTCCGGGAGTCCGAACCAGGACGCCGGGTCCGCACCCGGGACGCCGGCGGCGGCCAGTCGCGCCAGCGTGCGGGCGGCCGCGGCGTCCGTCCCGCCCTGCGCCGCCGCGCGTTCGAGCGCGGACCGCAGGCGGGCGACGAGCCCGCGCAGGTCCAGCGGTGCGGGGGCGCTCGTCCGGCGCGGGTCGGGCCCGTCGTCGTCGGAGCCCGGCTGCACGAGGTCGAGGAACGGCGACGGTGTCGTGTCCTGGTCGTCCACGGCCGTGACCAGCAGGAGCGTGCGGGCACGCGAGCACGCGAGGGCGAACGCACGCAGCTCGTCGGCCAGCACGGCCGCCCGCGCCGCCCGCGCGTGCTCCTCCCCCGGCCCCCCGGTGGTCTCGCGCCCGGCCAGGAGGTCGACGAGCGACTGCGCGCCCAGCAGGGAGTCCCGCAGCCGCAGGTCGGGCCAGACGCCCTCCTGCACGCCGACGACCGCCACGACCTCCCACGACCCGCCGGCGGCACCGGCCGGGGTGAGCACGCTGACGCCGGCGGCCCGCGACGCCGGTGCCAGGGAGTCTGCCGGGAGGTCCTGCGCCATCACCCAGTCGACGAACGCGCGCGGTGTCGCCTGGGGCACGCGCTCGACGAAGGTCTCGGCGGCCTTGAAGAGTGCCAGCACCGCATCGAGGTCGCGGTCGGCGCGCTCGCCACCCGACCCGCCGGCGAGAGCGGCCTGTCGCCACGGCTCGGCGAGCCCGGCGCGGTCCCACACCGCCCACAGCACGGCCTGCACGTCGGCACCCGGGGTCGCCGCGGCGTCCCGACCCGCCTGCAGCAGCCGGGCGAGGCGCTGCACCGGACGCCCCACGTGCGGCTCGAGCGTCCCGGCCCGGTCCGGCGCGGCCAGCGCCTCGACCAGGAGCACGTCGCTGGACCGGCCACCGCCGCCCGCGAGCTCCTCGGCGCGCAGCGCCCGCCGCACCCGACGCAGACCCACCGCGTCGAGGCCGCCGAGCGGTGAGCAGGCGAGCCGGCCCGCGACGTCGGCGTCCAGCTCGTCGGGCTGCAGCGCGACGCGCACCGCGTCGAGCAGCGGCCGGACCGCGGGCTCGTCGCGCAACGGCACGTCGCTCCCGACGACCCTGACGGGCACGCCGGCCTGCGCGAGCGCCCGGCGCACCGCCGTCACGCGGCCACCGGCGCGCGCGAGCACGGCCATCTCGTCCCAGGGGACGCCGCCCTGCAGGTGGGCGCGCCGCAGCCGGTGCGCCACCCAGGCGGCCTCCTGCGCGGCGCTGGGCAGCACCGCGACACGGGGCGCCGGCCCCTCCGCCCGGTCCTGCGGGACCGCGGCCCGGCGGTGCGCGACCGTGCCGGACGCGGCCACCCGCTCGGTGATCCTCGCCGTCACCTCGCGCAGGGCCCCGCTCTGCCGCCACACCGTGCGCAGCACGACGTGCTCGGCCGCCAGCTCCCCCGGACCAGCCGCGGTCGCCCGTGCGACGTGCGACGGCTGGGCGCCGCGGAAGGTCTGCACCGCGACGTCCGGGTCGCCCAGCAGCAGCAGGCGGGCACCGCCGTCGGCGAAGGCGCGCAGCAGCCGGGCGGTGGCGGCCGTGCTCTCCTGGTGGTCGTCGACCACCACGAGCCGCCGGCGCGGGCACGGCACCCCCGGGACCTCGTCGTCCCAGCCGCGCAGCGCCGCGACGGCGGCGTCCACCACGACCGCCGGGTCCAGCCGCTCACCCGCGTCCGGTGTGCCCGCGGCGAGCGCCATGACGTCCAGGTACTCCTCGTAGACCCGGGCCGCGGCGACCCAGGCGGGGCGGTGCTCGCGCCGGCCGAGGGCCGCGAGGTCCGTCGGGGCCAGCCCGCGCTCGGCCGCTCGCATCAGCAGGTCGCGCAGCTCGTCACGGAACGCACGCGTCCCCAGGGCCGCCTCGGGGACGCCGGGCGGCCACCGGGGCCCCGGAACCTCCCCCGAGGCGTGCCCGGCCAACAGCTCGGCCAAGGCCAGGTCCTGCTCGGGTCCGGACACGAGCACCGGTGACGGCTCACCGAGCGCACCCGCGCGCGCCCGGAGCACCGCGAACGCGACCGCGGCCGCCGTCTGGACCAGCGGCCGACCCGCCGTGCGTCCCAGGCGCACCGCCAGCCGGTCGCGCAGGTCGGCTGCGGCCCGGCGGCTCGCCGCCAGCACGAGCACGTCGTCCGGTGCGAGACCCGCCGCCACCGCGGCGGCCGCCGCCTCCAGCGCCACGGTCGTGCGACCCGTCCCGGGCGCTCCCGTGACGAGCAGCGCGCGGTCGGCCCCGGAGGCCACCCGTTCGACCACCTCGCGCTGCCGGTCGTCGAGCACGGGACGGGCCGCTGCGCCGAGCGCCGCACGCTCGACGAGGGGCGCCGCCACGAGCCGGGTGGTCGGTGCCGTCGTCACGAGTCAGATCAGATCACGTGCCACCGACATCCCCGGTCGAGAACGCACCGTCGGGCGTGAGTGCCCCGTCACGCCGCGGACCCGACCCCTGCCGGCAACACACCCTGGCTACGATCTGCGGGTGACCGACGCCCAGGACACCTCCGGCCCCCGTGCCCGCGGGCCACGGATGGCGCGCGCCGAGCGCAGGTCGCAGCTCCTCGCGGTCGCGCTCGACCTGTTCTCCACCGAGGGCTTCCACCACGTCTCGATGGACGACATCGCCGACCGGGCGGAGGTCAGCAAGCCCGTCCTGTACCGGCACTTCCCGTCGAAGCTCGACCTCTACCTCGCCGTCGTCGACGAGCAGGGTGCCGCGCTCCTCTCCGCCGTGGAGCGCGCCGTCGCGCCGATCGAGGCGGGTCCGGTCGCCCGCGGCGAGGGCCGCGCGGTCGTGGCCGCCGTGGTGCACGCGTACCTCGCGTTCGTCCAGGTGGCAGGCGAGTCGTCCACGCTCCTGTTCGAGTCCGACGTCACGCACGACGCGCAGGTCCGCGTCCGCGTCGAGCACGCGGCCGCCGAGGCGACCCGTCGCATCGCCGACGTGCTCGCGGCCGTCACCGGCCGGGACCGCGCCGACGCCGACGTGCTCGCCGCCGCGCTCGTCGCCACCGCCCAGGGTGCCGCGACCTACTGGCTGCGCCGCGGCGACGGCCAGGGCGTCGAGCGCGTCGTCGAGCTGGTGACGGACCTGCAGTGGCGGGGCCTCGCCGACCTGGTGCGGCCCGACTTCCCGTACGGGGACGCCTAGGATCGGTGGCGACCAGCCCGGCGCCGTGCGCCGGGTCCCGTCCGATGAGGAGTGCCCGTGGAGATCACGATCGGCGTGCAGCACCACTCGCGCGAGCTGACGCTCGAGTCCGACCAGTCCGCGGACGAGATCGTCGCGGCCGTGCAGGCAGCGATCGACGGCAGGACGACGACGCTGGACCTGACCGACGTCCGCGGACGTCGGGTCGTCGTGCCCGCCGCGGTCCTCGGCTTCGTGGAGATCGGCGCCGAGACCAAGGGGCGCGTGGGCTTCGGCCAGCTGTGAACCCGTCCCGGCGTCCGGCCCGTGCCGGACGCCGGGGCGCGTCTCCGCTGACCGCGGCCCGGTGGCGGCGCTCCGGCTGCGAGGCGGTCAGGCCGTCAGGTGCAGACGCGACATGCGGCGCGTGTGCGCGGCGGTCAGCTCGGTGAAGACGCCGGGGGGAGCCTGCGTCCCACGGCCCCCGGCAGGCGCACCGTCAGGCGTCGCCGACGCGAGCCCCGCCCGGTCGAGCACACGTGCGACCTCGGGACGCTGCGCCACGCGCTGCACGACGCCCAGCGCCTCCCCGACCAGCCGTCGCCCCCACAGCGCCAGCCGCGAGGACAGGACGTCGTCGCCCGCGCACGCCCGGTCGAGCTCGCGCAGGGCCAGCTCGCTGCGCGACACGTCGTCGAGGACGTCGGCCACCAGCCGCGCCGACTGCTCGTCGAGACCGCGCGCGGCCAGCCGGCAGAAGTCGTCGGCCACGCCGTAACCCACGTACGCCTTGAGCTGCCGCTCCGCCCACGTGCTCGAGGGTGTGCGCGCGTCGAAGTCGGCCAGCACGCCGTCGAACCGCGCGAGCGCCGCGGGGCCGTCCGCGCCCAGCTCGTCGATGCGGGCGAGCACGCGGTCACGGCGCTCCGTGCACCGCGCGGCCAGACGGCTCAGCGCGAGCGACTGCTCGAGGCGCGGTGCCTGGCGGCTGTCGTCCGCGAGCCGCGCGAACGCCTGGTGCTCCAGGCTCGCGACGAGACCGAGGACCTCGACCGCGTCGCCGACCGCGAGCTCCGCCACGGCCCCGACGTCCTGGCCGACGCGCTCGGTCGACGGCTCGTCGACGGCGAGGTGCTCGGGACGCAGGGGGCGGGCGCTGCCGGCGCTGGAGGTCATCCGGCGATGGTAGCGCCGGCAGGCGCGCCGACCTCCGGACGACCAGGGGTCCGGGACGTGCGTCCGATAGACTGGGCGCGTACATCCCGTACATCGGTTGCCCGTTCGTCTCGGTTTCCCGGTCCGGCACCATGCCAGACCCTCCCCGCACGACGCGCACCGGCCGCCGTCCGCAGGGCTCGACGCCCGCAGACGCGCCGGCAGGGTGCGCCGCGCGGGGTGACTTCTACGATCGGCTGCCGGCCAACCCGCGTGGCGCAGCCCGCTGTCGCCCGGGGCGGACGAGCGCACGCCGCGCCGCCGGCCCCCGGCCGCACCGTGAGCCGCCACCCTGGCAGTGAAGAGCCGCCCGTGACCACCGACCAGACCGTCGACCAGGAGCAGCGCACCGACGCCGCCGTCGACACCCCCGCCCTCGACACCTCGGACATCCGTACCGCCGCCGACGCCGTGCCGACCGAGTCGCCGACCGGCTCACGTCGCGCCGCCTCGGTGCAGGCCGTCGACGCCTCGTTCGCGGACTTCGACGTCCGGCCCGAGATCGTGGCCGCGCTCGCCGCGGCAGGGATCTCGCAGCCGTTCCCCATCCAGGCGATGACCCTGCCGGTCGCGCTGGCGGGCCACGACATCATCGGCCAGGCCAAGACGGGCACGGGCAAGACGCTCGGCTTCGGCGTCCCGCTGCTGCACCGCGTCATCGCGCCGGGCGAGGAGGGCTACGAGCGGCTCGCAGCGCCCGGTGAGCCCCAGGCGCTCGTCGTGGTGCCCACGCGCGAGCTCGCCGTGCAGGTCGCGGGCGACCTCGCGATGGCCTCGACCGGCCGCAAGGTCCGCATCGTCCAGGTGTACGGCGGACGCGCGTACGAGCCGCAGGTGGAGGCGCTCAAGCGGGGCGCCGACGTCGTCGTCGGTACGCCGGGCCGCATGATCGACCTGCTGAACCAGCGCCACCTGCGCCTGAACCACGCCACCGAGGTCGTGCTCGACGAGGCCGACGAGATGCTCGACCTCGGCTTCCTGCCCGACGTCGAGAAGCTGCTCGCCGCGACCCCCGCGAACCGCCACACGATGCTGTTCTCGGCGACGATGCCCGGCGCCGTCGTCGCGATGGCGCGCCGCTACATGTCGCAGCCCACGCACATCCGGGCGTCCGCCCCGGACGACGAGGGCCAGACGGTCAAGAACATCAAGCAGGTCGCCTACCGGGCGCACGCCCTGGACAAGGTCGAGCTGCTCGCGCGCATCCTGCAGGCGCGGGGCCGCGGGCTGACCATCGTCTTCGCACGCACCAAGCGCACCGCCGCCAAGGTCGCGGACGACCTGGTCGAGCGCGGGTTCGCCGCCGGCGCGATCCACGGCGACCTCGGCCAGGGCGCGCGCGAGCAGGCGCTGCGTGCCTTCCGGCACGGCAAGGTCGACGTGCTCGTCGCCACCGACGTCGCGGCCCGCGGCATCGACGTCGAGGACGTCACGCATGTCATCAACTACCAGTGCCCCGAGGACGAGAAGACGTACCTGCACCGCACCGGCCGCACCGGCCGCGCGGGCAACAAGGGCACGGCCGTCACGTTCGTCGACTGGGACGACCTGCCGCGCTGGGGCCTGATCGACAAGGCCCTCGGCCTGGGCATCCCGGCCCCCGTCGAGACGTACTCGTCGTCCCCGCACGTCTACGCGGACCTCGACATCCCCGAGGGCACCAAGGGCCGGCTGCCGAAGTCGCAGCAGACCCGTGCCGGCCTCGGTGCCGAGGTCCTCGAGGACCTGGGCGAGACCGGCAAGCGCGGCGGCGGAGCACGTCCCGCGCGCTCCGACGAGCGGCCCGCGGGACGCCGCGAGGGATCGCGCGACGCCGGCCGCGGGGCTGTGCGGGACACCGGCGCGCGTGCCGGCGGCGCCCGCAGCGCGCCCGCGGACGACGCGACCTCCGACGCCGACAGCGAGGGCCGTCGCCGGCGTCGCGGTGGACGGGGCCGCTCCGGTGGGGACAGCGCCGCGCGCACCGAGCAGGCGCCGCGCACCGAGCAGCCGGCCGCGCCGCGCGCGGAGCAGCCGTCGGCGGCAGCCGCAGCACCCGGTGCGGACGCACCCGCGGGCGGGGAGTCCGACGGCACCGCGCGTCGCCGTCGCCGTCGCCGCTCCCGCGGTGGCGCGGCGGGCGCTCCGTCCGACGCCGCACCCGCCACCACGGACGCCTGACAGCCACGTCGTACGAACTGGATTGCCCTCTCACCACCTGGTGAGAGGGCAATCCAGTTCCACCCCCACCCGGCGAGAGGGCAATCCAGTCACCCCCCACCCGGCGAGAAGGCAATCCAGTCACCCCCCCACCCGGTGAGAGGGCAATCCAGTCACCCTCACCCCTCGGTGAGAAGGCGATCCAAGCGCGCCCCCACCACCCGACGAGCCGGCATCGGAGCGAGGCAGGGCCGGACCGCCCGGGGGTCGCTGGGTCAGATCTCGCGTGCGAAGGCCAGCACGGCGTCGGCGAGCAGCTGCACCGCGATCGCGGCGAGCAGCAGACCGGCGATGCGGCTGACGAGCATCGTCCCGGAGTCCTTGAGCACGCGGTGGATCGCGCCGGCGAACCGCATCGACAACCACAGGCACACGTGCACCAGCACGATGCCGAGCGCGAGGGCCACCCAGTCGGACGGCTCGGTGGACTGCTGGACGTAGACCATCGTGGCGACGATCGCGCCCGGTCCGGCGAGCAACGGGGTCCCCAGCGGGACGAGCGCGACGTTGCCCTGCGTGCCCTCGTAGCCCTCGTTGCTGTCCATCTTGCCGGTCAGCAGCTCCATCGCGACGAGCAGCAGCAGCAGACCACCCGCGCCCTGCAGCGCCTGGACGGACACGTGCAGGTAGTTGAGGAGCGACTGGCCGAAGAGCGCGAAGCCGACGATGACGCCGAACGCGACGAGGATCGCCTGCCGGGCGGCGCGCGCCCGCTGCTGGCGGGTCATGGACCCGGTCAGGGCGAGGAACAGCGGAACCGTCCCGGGCGGGTCCATGATGACGAACAGGGTCACGAAGACCGAGAGGAACAGCTGGACGTCAAGGGCGTTGCTCACGCCGTCACCACCTCCGTCGTCCCCTGACGGACGATCTCGTCGAGCACGTCCGGGGCAGTCAGGTTCTCGCCCAGAAGGTTGACCTTGCCGGCCCCGTGGTAGTCGCTCGAGCCCGTGACCAGCAGGTCGAGCCGGTCCGCGATCTCCAGCAGCCGCTCGCGCTGCGCCGGCGAGTGGTCGCGGTGGTGCACCTCGAGACCGGCCAGGCCGGCCTCCGCGAGCTCGTCGAACACCCGGTCCGGGACGATCCGGCCGCGCGCGTCGGCGGCCGGGTGCGCGAACACCGGGACGCCACCGGACGCGCGGATCGCGGCGACCGCGACCGGGGCCTCGGGTGCGTAGTGGTCCACGTGGTACGGCCCGTCCGACGCCAGCAGGTGCGCGAAGGCCGCGTCCCGGTCCGGGACGACGCCGCGCGCCACCAGGGCGTCCGCGATGTGGGGGCGCCCGACGACGACCGCGTCGCGCGCCTGGTCGAGCACGTCCTGCCAGGTGATCGGCACGTCGCGCGCGAGCCGCTCGACGATGCGCCGTGCGCGGTGGACCCGGGACTCACGGGCGCGCGCGAGCTCGTCGGCGAGCGCGGGGTGCTCGGGGTCCTGCAGGTAGCTGAGCAGGTGGACGCTGACGCCCCCGGCACGCGCGGAGACCTCGGTGCCGCGCACGAGCGCCGTCCCGACCTCACGCGCGGCGTTCGCCGCCTCGTCCCAGCCGGCCGTGGTGTCGTGGTCGGTCAGGGCCACCACGTCGAGGCCTGCGGCACGCGCGGCGGTGACGAGCTCCGCGGGGGTCTGCGTGCCGTCCGACGCTCGGGAGTGCGTGTGGAGGTCGATGCGCACCCGACCACGCTAGCCGTTCCGCACACCCGGGCCCGCCACGCGATGTGCAGTCGGTGCCAGACTGGAGCGGTGAGCACCGACGACGACCTCCAGAACCTCACCTCCGAGACCGTGACCCCGGCCGTGGCCGAGGGCGACGAGCAGCCCCTCGACGAGCGCGGATCGAACCGGTCGCACCGGCCGCAGTCGCGCCGGTTCGTGGAGTTCGTGACGTCGGGGTGGGGCGAGCGTCCCGCGTCGACGGCGGCGCGCGCGCCCGTGGCGGACCGGACCGCGGAGCGCCGCAGCGCGCTGTCGGCCCAGTTCCCGGGTGTGCGGCTCGTCGTCCCGGCCGGCTCGTTCAAGGTCCGCTCCAACGACACCGACTTCCGGTTCCGACCGCACGCGGCGTTCGCCCACCTCACCGGGCTCGGCACCGAGCAGGAGCCCGACGCGGTCCTGGTGCTGCACCCGGTGGCGGACGGCACGGGCGACGACGGCAGCGCGCACCGGGCGGTGCTGTACATGAACCCGCTCGCGGGCCGCGACACCCCCGAGTTCTTCTCCGACGCGCGGTACGGCGAGTTCTGGGTCGGCGCGCGCCCCACGCTCGACGAGGTCGCGACGACGACCGGGATCACCACGGCGCACGTGGCGGACCTGCGTGACGCGCTCGCGAAGGACGTCGGCGAGGGCGGGGTCCAGGTCCTCGTGGTCCCGGGTGCGGACCTCGCGGTCGAGGAGGTCGTCGAGCAGATCCGCGGCGAGGAGGATTCGGGCGAGGCCGACGCGCGTCTCGCGGAGGCGCTCTCCGAGCTGCGGCTGCTGAAGGACGCGTACGAGGTCGAGCAGATGCGGCTCGCGGTGGACGCGACGATCGCCGGGTTCGAGAAGGTCGTGCGCGCGTTGCCGCGTGCCGTCGCGCACCGGCGCGGCGAGCGGGTCGTCGAGGGCACGTTCATCGGGCACGCGCGTGAGGAGGGCAACGACGTCGGGTACACGACGATCGCCGCGGCCGGCGAGCACGCCACGACCCTGCACTGGACCGACAACGACGGTCCGGTGCGCCCGGGCGAGCTCGTGCTCGTCGACGCGGGCGTGGAGGTCGACTCCCTGTACACCGCGGACGTGACGCGCACGCTGCCGGTCGACGGCACGTTCACCGACGTCCAGCGCCGCGTCTACCAGGCGGTGCTCGACGCCGCCGACGCGGGCTTCGCCGCGGCCGTCCCCGGCGCACGGTTCCGCGACGTGCACGACGCCGCGATGCGCGTCCTGGCGGCGCGGCTCGAGGAGTGGGGCCTGCTGCCGGTCACTGCCGAGGAGTCCCTCGCACCGGACAACCAGCACCACCGGCGCTGGATGGTCCACGGCACGTCGCACCACCTGGGCCTGGACGTGCACGACTGCGCGCAGGCGCGCGCCGAGCTGTACCTGGACGGTGTGCTGCAGCCCGGCATGGTGTTCACCATCGAGCCGGGGCTGTACTTCAAGTCGGACGACCTGCTGGTCCCGGCCGAGTACCGCGGCATCGGCGTGCGTATCGAGGACGACGTCCTGGTGACCGCCGACGGGAACGAGAACCTGTCGGCCGCGCTACCGCGGGACCCCGACGCGGTCGAGTCCTGGATGGCGGCGCTGCGCGAGGGCTGACCCGCGCTCTCGACCTCAGAGTGCCGGCGGCGCAGGGGGCGCCGGCGGCGCAGGGGGCGCCGGCGGCTCGGTGGCCGCGGGCCGGACCGGCTCGGGCCAGCCCGACACGACGCCGCCGGTCTCCGCGAGGAGGTGGCGCGCCTTGTTGGCGTGCTCCGCCAGGCACAGCACCGAGTAGGACGTCGCGACGATCTGGCTCGACGACGCGAAGTCACGCCGTCCGCGGGTCAGGGAGTACCCGATGACGGAGAAGAGCAGCCCGAACGCTCCGCCGAACAGCACGGTGGGCAGCATGATGCCCGCGCCACCGGACGAGAACATGGTGAGGATCAGTCCCACGAAGAGCCCGAACCAGGCGCCGGACAGGAACCCCCCGAGCGCGGCGCTCGGGTACGAGAGCCGCCGCAGCACCCGCTCCACCATCCGCAGGTCGGTGCCCACGATCGTCACCGCCCGCACGGGGAACTGCTGCTCGGCCAGGAGCTCGACGGCCTTCTGCGCCTGCAGGTAGGTGCCGTAGGTCGCCACCGTCTCCCCCGTCGGCAGCGTGGGGGTGGTGGGGATCCGCTCGGACTGCTTGAACGACATGACCTGATCCTCCCGCACACCACCGACCACCGCCAGGCTGGGTTCCGGCCCACCCGCACGACCGGTCCCCGCGATTCGCACCGGGCCCCGCCGCCGACCGCCGTCTAGGCTGACCGGCGTGAGCAGCGTCGGGGCCAGGGTGTTCGTCGCGCGCCTCGCCGGCACCGCCGTCTTCGACCCCATCGGCGACGAGGTCGGCAGGGTGCGGGACGTCGTCGTGCTCGTGCGCCTCAAAGGTGCGCCGCGCGCGGTGGGCCTCGTGGTCGAGGTCCCCGGCCGACGACGGGTGTTCCTGCCGCTGACGAGGGTGACGGCGGTCGACGCCGGCCAGGTCATCTCGACCGGCCTGGTCAACATGCGGCGCTTCGAGCAGCGGGTCTCCGAGACGCTCGTGATGGGCGAGCTGCTGGACCGGACGGTCGAGCTCGCGGACGGCTCCGGCACCGCGCGCGTCGAGGACGTCGCGATCGAGCTGCAGCGCAACGGCGACTGGCTCGTCACCAAGGTGTTCGTGCGGCGCACCGACCAGCGCGGCGGGCTGCTGCGGCGCCGTGGGGAGACGCTGCTGGTGTCGGTCGAGGACGTCCGGGGCCTGAGCCTGCCGACCGCGGCGCAGGGCGCCCGGCTGCTGCTCGCCCAGTACGAGGACCTCAAGCCCGCGGACCTGGCCGACGTCCTGCACGACATGGGGGTCACACGCCGTCTCCAGGTCGCCACCGCACTCGACGACGAGCGCCTCGCGGACGTGCTCGAGGAGCTGCCCGAGGACGACCAGGTCGAGATCCTCGGCGGCCTGGAGCGTGCGCGCGCGGCCGACGTCCTGGAGGCCATGCAGCCGGACGACGCCGCCGACCTGCTGGGTGAGCTGACCGCCGAGCAGGCGGCGGAGCTCCTCGCCCTCATGGAGCCCGAGGAGGCCAAGGACGTGCGCCGCCTGCTGGCGTACGCGGACAACACGGCCGGCGGCCTGATGACGACGGAGCCGGTGATCCTGGGGCCCGAGACGTCGATCGCGGCCGCGCTCGCGCACGTCCGCCGTCAGGACCTCAACCCGGCGCTCGCGTCGGTGGTGTTCGTCGCGCGACCCCCGCTGGAGACGCCGACGGGCCGGTACATCGGCATCGTCCACCTGCAGCGGATGCTGCGGGAGCCGCCGCACGAGTCGATCGGGCAGATCGTCGACACCGACCTCGAGCCCGTCGCCGTCGACGCCCCGCTGCTGACGGTGACCCGCCAGCTCGCGACGTACAACCTGCTGGCGCTGCCCGTGGTCGACGAGCAGCGCCGCCTGCTCGGCGCGGTGTCGGTCGACGACGTCCTGGACCACCTGCTGCCCGACGACTGGCGCGAGACGGACGACGTGCACGCCGGCCCGCCGACGCGACCCACGCCGCTCGTCCGCGCCCCCCACGGGGTGGACCGTGGCTGACCGCCTGGACCAGCCCCGTGCCCGCGGGCGCTCGCTGCTGCCCCGCATGCAGGTGGAGGCGGACGCGTCGGGCCGGGCGTCGGAGTCCATCGCCCGCTTCCTGGGGACTCCGCGGTTCATCGTGTGGCTCACGATCTTCTGCGTCGTCTGGCTCGGGTGGAACGCGTGGGGGCCCGTCGAGCTGCGGTTCGACAAGGCGGCGAACGGGTTCACCGCACTCACCCTCATGCTGTCCCTGCAGGCCTCGTACGCCGCCCCGCTGATCCTGCTCGCCCAGAGCCGCCAGGCGGACCGGGACCGGGTCGCCGCCGAGCAGGACCGTCAGCGCGCCGAGCGGAACCTGGCCGACACGGAGTTCCTCGCCCGGGAGATGGCGTCGCTGCGCATCGCGCTGTCCGAGGTCGCGACCCGCGACTTCGTCCGCTCCGAGCTGCGCAGCCTCCTCGAGGACCTGCAGGCCGAGCCGACGGACGACGAGGACGGGACCGGTCGTCGCGCCGACGTCGGACGGCGGGAGGGCGGGGCACGCTGACGTCCCGCGGAGGTGCTCCGGCGCCCGCCTACGATGGTCGCGTGCCCTCTGTCGACGCCCCCGCCCCCGACCCGCTCCTCGAGGCCGTCCGCACCGCGCTGGCAGCCGTGCAGGACCCGGAGATCCGCCGCCCGATCACGGAGCTCGGGATGGTGCGCTCGGTGGCGGTCGAACCGCGGGACGGCGGGTCGTTCGTGGTCGTCGGTCTGGATCTGACCACGCCGGGCTGCCCGATGAAGGAGACCCTGACGCGGGACATCACGGCGGCGGTCGCCCCGCTCGACGGTGTCGCCGGCGTCCGCGTCGACCTCGGTGTCATGTCGGCGGAGCAGCGTGCCGGCCTGCGCACGATGCTGCGCGGCACGGACGCCGAGCCGCAGATCCCGTTCGCGCTCCCTGGGTCGTTGACCAAGGTGATCGCCGTGGCGTCCGGCAAGGGCGGCGTGGGCAAGTCGACCGTGACGGCGAACCTCGCGGTGGCGATGGCGGCCGACGGGCTGCGCGTCGGCGTCGTGGACGCGGACATCTACGGCTTCTCGATCCCCCGCATGCTGGGGGTCGACCGGGCGCCGACCAAGGTCGACGACATGCTGCTGCCGCCCGTGGCGCACGACGTGAAGGTCGTGTCCATCGGCATGTTCGTGCCGGCGGGTCAGCCGGTGGTGTGGCGCGGTCCGATGCTGCACCGGGCGCTGCAGCAGTTCCTGGCCGACGTGTTCTGGGGTGACCTCGACGTCCTCCTGCTGGACCTGCCCCCGGGGACCGGGGACATCGCGATCTCGGTGGCCCAGCTGCTGCCGGGCTCGGAGATCGTGGTCGTCACGACGCCGCAGGTGGCCGCGGCGGAGGTCGCCGAGCGCGCGGGTGCGGTGGCGGCGCAGACGCGCCAGCGCGTCGTGGGTGTCGTCGAGAACATGGCGTGGCTCGAGCAGGCGGACGGGTCGCGCCTCGAGCTGTTCGGGTCCGGCGGTGGCCGGCGCGTGGCGGAGAACCTGACGCGCCTGACGGGCGCGGAGGTGCCGCTGCTGGGGCAGGTCCCGCTCGACGTGGAGCTGCGCGAGGCGAGCGACGGGGGCACCCCCGTGGTGCTGAGCGCCCCGACGTCGCCGGGCGCGGTCGCGCTGCGGGGCATCGCCCGGTCGCTGGCCGCGCGACCCCGCAACCTCGCGGGTCGCGCCCTCGACCTCTCGCCGGTGACGCGCTGACGCGCTGACGACGCCCGAAATTATCGGAGAGCGCCCCACAGCCCTACGGGCGGTGGGGCGCTGCTGTGCCATCCTCGGACCCGCTTTAACGATACAAGTGCGCCCCCTCGGAGCGGATAGACCTACTTAAACGATTACGAGTCGTCCGAAACACCGCGGAACGGGGCATCTCGCATTGACGTTAAACCTGTCCTGACGAGACGGTGTGCCTGCCGGCTTTCTCCGGCGAACCACCCTTGAGGAGGGATCGATGACGATCACACGTCACCGGCGCCGCGCCAGCGTCGTCAGCGCCGTCGCCGTGGCCACACTGGCCGCCGGGATGGCCGTTCCGCTGGCACTGCCGGCCGCCGCTGCCGGCAGCACGCTGCAGGCAGCAGCCGCCGAGTCCAACCGGTACTACGGCGCCGCGATGGCCGGCAGCTACCTGAACAACTCGCAGGTCACCGGCATCTTGAACCGTGAGTTCAACATGATCACGGCCGAGAACGAGATGAAGATGGACGCCACCGAGCCGAACCAGAACCAGTTCAGCTACGGCAACGGCGACCGCATCGTCAACTGGGCCCTGCAGAACGGCAAGAAGGTCCGTGGGCACGCCCTGGCGTGGCACTCCCAGCAGCCCGGCTGGATGCAGAACATGTCCGGCACCCAGCTGCGCAACGCGATGCTCAACCACGTCACGCAGGTCGCCACGCACTACAAGGGCAAGATCCACAGCTGGGACGTCGTCAACGAGGCCTACGCCGACGGGAACTCCGGCGGACGGCGCGACTCCAACCTGCAGCGCACGGGCAACGACTGGATCGAGGCGGCCTTCCGCGCCGCCCGCGCCGCCGACCCGGGCGCCAAGCTCTGCTACAACGACTACAACACCGACAACTGGTCCCACGCCAAGACGCAGGGCGTCTACAACATGGTCAAGGACTTCAAGGCCCGCGGCGTGCCGATCGACTGCGTCGGCTTCCAGGCGCACTTCAACTCCGGCAACCCGGTCCCCTCGAACTACCACACCACGCTCGGCAACTTCGCCGCGCTCGGTGTCGACGTGCAGATCACCGAGCTCGACATCGAGGGCTCCGGCACCAGCCAGGCCGAGCAGTTCCGCGGCGTGCACCAGGCCTGCCTCTCGGTCGCCCGCTGCACCGGCATCACCGTGTGGGGCGTGCGCGACAGCGAGTCCTGGCGCTCCTCGGGCACCCCGCTGCTGTTCGACGGCAACGGCAACAAGAAGGCCGCGTACAACTACTCCCTCGACGCCCTCAACCAGACGAGCGGCACCGTGCGCGCCACCCCGGGCGGTCAGGACGGCGGCCAGCAGCCGACTCAGCAGCCCACCCAGCAGCCGACTCAGCAGCCCACCCAGCAGCCCACCCAGCAGCCGACGTCGAACCCGACGAACGCCCCGGCCGGCAGCACGCTGCAGGCCGCAGCTGCCCGCACGGGCCGGTACTACGGCGCGGCGATGGCCGGCAGCTACCTGAACAACTCCCAGATCACCGGCATCTTGCAGCGTGAGTTCAACATGATCACGGCTGAGAACGAGATGAAGATGGACGCCACCGAGCCGAACCAGAACCAGTTCAACTACACCAACGGTGACCGGATCGTGAACTGGGCGCTGCAGAACGGCAAGCAGGTCCGTGGGCACGCCCTGGCGTGGCACTCCCAGCAGCCCGGCTGGATGCAGAACATGTCCGGCACCCAGCTGCGCAACGCGATGCTCAACCACGTCACGCAGGTCGCCACGCACTACAAGGGCAAGATCCACAGCTGGGACGTCGTCAACGAGGCCTACGCCGACGGGAACTCCGGCGGACGGCGCGACTCCAACCTGCAGCGCACGGGCAACGACTGGATCGAGGCGGCCTTCCGCGCCGCCCGCGCCGCCGACCCGGGCGCCAAGCTCTGCTACAACGACTACAACACCGACAACTGGTCCCACGCCAAGACGCAGGGCGTCTACAACATGGTCAAGGACTTCAAGGCCCGCGGCGTGCCGATCGACTGCGTCGGCTTCCAGGCGCACTTCAACTCCGGCAACCCGGTCCCCTCGAACTACCACACCACGCTCGGCAACTTCGCCGCGCTCGGTGTCGACGTGCAGATCACCGAGCTCGACATCGAGGGCTCCGGCACCAGCCAGGCCGAGCAGTTCCGCGGCGTGCACCAGGCCTGCCTCTCGGTCGCCCGCTGCACCGGCATCACCGTGTGGGGCGTGCGCGACAGCGAGTCCTGGCGCTCCTCGGGCACCCCGCTGCTGTTCGACGGCAACGGCAACAAGAAGGCGGCGTACAACTACTCCCTCGACGCCCTCAACGCCGGCGGCACCACCACCGACCCGGGTCAGCAGCCGACGTCGAACCCGACGCAGGACCCGGGCAACGGCGGCACCGGCAGCTGCACGGCGACGTACTCCGAGGGCGAGAAGTGGAACGACCGCTTCAACGGGGTCGTGACGATCCGCGCCAACGGCAACATCAGCAGCTGGACCTCCACGGTCACGCTGCAGAACCCGCAGCGCGTCATCGCGGCCTGGAGCGGGTCGCCGACGTGGCCCTCGGCCAACGTCATGGTGATGCGTCCGAACGACGGCGGCGCGCTGTCGAACGGGCAGACCGTGTCGTTCGGCTTCACGGTCCAGCACGGCGGCAACTGGACGTGGCCGTCCGTGAGCTGCGCAGCGTCGTGACGACCTGATCGTCCACGGCTGATCGGCGCCCCGACGGGCCGGTCGCAGTGACACAGCGGGCGTGGTGCCTCACGGCACCACGCCCGCTGTGCTCGTCGGGGGCCCGCCGTGCCGGTCGGCGACGGCGCGGGTCGCGCCGACCGGTGGTGGATACTGTCGCCGTGCTCGCGTCCCGGAGGCAGCAGCGAACCCCCACCGAGGTGCGCACGGACGGCCCAGCGCGCGTGGCCGACCTCGACACCGCCACCGGAGGCCACCGGTGAGCCGCTCCGAACGGGACGTCGCCGCACGCGTGCGCCGCACGTCCACCCGCCTGGCCGACGGCCGCGAGCTGATCTACTTCGACGACTCCGAGCCCTACGTCTCGGGTGCGGCCACGCGCCGGCTCGACGACCCGCGCCCCCTCCCCGACCGCTTCGCCCCCGTGGTCGACGCGCACGGGGTCGCGCACGCCGTCACCGGCCCCGAGCTGCGGTTCGACGCGCTGACGGGCGAGTGGATCCCGATGGCCGCGCACCGCATGAACCGCACGTTCCTGCCGCCCGCCGACTCCAACCCGCTGGCGCCCGCCAAGCCCGGTGCGACGTACCAGGACGGCGAGATCCCGGACACCGACTACGACGTCGTGGTGTTCGAGAACCGGTTCCCCTCGTTGCTCGACGTCCCGGGCGCCGACCGCACGACCCGGCTCGTCGCGGGCGAGCCGCTGTGGCAGCAGCGCCCCGCGGTCGGACGCTGCGAGGTCATCTGCTTCTCGTCCGACCCCACGGCGTCGCTGGCCACGGTGAGCCCGCGGCGCATGCGCACCGTCGTCGAGGCCTGGACCGACCGCACGCGCGAGCTGTCGCTGCTCCCCGGGGTCGAGCAGGTGTTCTGCTTCGAGAACCGGGGCAAGGAGATCGGGGTGACGCTCCACCACCCGCACGGGCAGATCTACGCGTTCCCCTACGTGACCCCCCGGACCCGGACGATGCTGGAGCAGGCGCGCGCCCACCAGCGCAGGACGGGGCGCGTGCTGCTGCGGGACCTGCTCGACGCCGAGCTCCGGCACCGCGAGCGCGTGGTCCTGGAGTCGGAGCACTGGGTCGCCTACGTGCCGTACGCGGCGCGCTGGCCGGTCGAGGTGCACCTCGCGCCACGCCGCGACGTGCCGGACCTCCCGGCGCTGACGGACGCCGAGAAGGCCGACCTGTCGACCACCTACCTCACCCTGCTGCGACGCCTCGACCAGTTCTTCGTCGACGGGGACGGCGGCGCGATCCCCCTGCCGTACATCAGCGGCTGGCACCAGGCACCCGTGCGCGAAGGACGTGACGTGTCACGGCTGCACCTGCAGCTGTTCTCCGTCCTGCGCGCACCGGGCAGGCTCAAGTACCTCGCCGGCGTGGAGTCCGCGATGGCGTCCTGGATCTCGGACACCACGCCCGAGCGCATCGCCCACCGACTGCAGGAGCTCGCATGACCGCCGTGTGGACCGAGGCGTGGGGGCGCGCGGACGGCACCCAGCGGGTCCGCGACCTGTTCGCGACGACGTACGGGTCAGCGTCCCAGCTCGTCCGGTCGGCCCCCGGCCGCGTCAACCTCATCGGTGAGCACACGGACTACAACGGTGGCCTCGCCCTGCCGATCGCGCTGCCGCACCGCACCTACGCCGCGGTCTCACCCCGCGACGACGACGTCGTGCGTCTCGTGTCGGCGCAGGAGCGGTCCGAGGTGCGCGAGGTGCGGCTGGCCGACGTCGCGCCCGGGACGGTGGGCGGCTGGCCGGCGTACGTCGCGGGGGTCGCGTGGGCGCTGCGCGAGGCGGGGCACGACGTGGGCGGCTTCGACGTCGCGATCGACTCGTGCGTGCCGTCCGGCGCGGGCCTGTCGTCGTCGGCGGCGCTCGAGGCGTCCGTCGCCGTCGCCCTCGACGCGACGCACGGCCTGGGGCTGGCCGGTGACGTGGACCCGGCCGGCGCACCGAGCGACGACGCGAACCGTGCGGTCCTGGCCGGCGTGTGCGTGCGGGCCGAGAACGCGATCGCGGGCGCACCGACGGGCGGCATGGACCAGGCGGCGTCGCTGCGTGCCCGGGCAGGTCACGCGCTGCTGCTGGACTGCCGCGACGGGTCCGTGCGCCACGTCCCCTTCGACCTCGCGACGCACGGCCTCGCGCTGCTGGTCGTCGACACGCGTGCCGCGCACTCGCACGTCGACGGCGAGTACGCACAGCGTCGGGCGGCGTGCGAGCAGGCGGCACGACGTCTGGGGGTCGCGTCGCTGCGGGACGTCGCCGACGACCCGCGCGGTGACCGCCCTGCGCTCGCGTCGCTCGCCGGCGACCCGGACGGTGAGGTGCTCGTCCGACGCGTGCGGCACGTGACCTCCGAGATCGCACGCGTGCGGGCGTTCGTCGACGTGCTCGGCACCGGCGACGTGGCAGCCGTGGGCCCGCTCATGGACGCGTCCCACACGTCGTTGCGCGACGACTACGAGGTCTCCTGCCCGGAGCTGGACCTGGCCGTGGAGGCGGCGCGCGCCGCCGGCGCGCTGGGTGCACGCATGACCGGCGGCGGGTTCGGCGGGTCGGCGATCGCCCTGGTCGAGGCACCCGCCGTCCAGCACGTCGCCACCGCCGTCGCCGGCGCCTTCGCCGCCCAGGGTCTCGCCGCACCCGCGTTCGCCGTGGCCGTCGCGGGACCACCCGCAGGCTGACGCCGAGGGACGACGCGTGACCGGTACCCCGGTACCGGGCCGGAGACACCGGGTACGACTGCGGTCTGACGCGGTTCGGTGACGGGCAGCGCTAACGTCCCCCTCGTCAGCCGATCCGCGACCCGCGGCCGCTGTCGTCCCATCGACACGAGGAGCAGGCGCAGTGGTACGTCGTTACGTCTTTCCGGCACTGCGCATCCTCATCTGGGCCGTCATCGCGGTCGCGCTCGTCCGCATCGCGTTCGCGGGTGCGGACGTGAGCGCCGAGGCGACCGGCGCAGTCCCGACCGGCGAGGTCGTCGAGCCGACCGTCGAGGCCACGGCGACGACGATCACGAACGCCGTCACGGTCCGCGCATCGGTCGTCGCGGACCCCGCGGTCCCGGTGCGCGCGACGCTGGCCGGCACCGTGTCGAAGCTGCTGGTGGAGAACGGGGCCCGTGTCGAGGTGGGCACGCCCGTCCTGGAGATCCGCCAGGAGACGCCGCAGGACCCGCTGACGAAGACCGACCCGGAGACCGGTGAGGTCACGGTGACCGAACGCAAGCCAAAGGTCGTGGTCGAGACCGTGAAGGCCCCCGTCGGCGGGACGCTGAGCCTGCCGACCCTCAAGGACCAGATCCTCTCCGTGGGTGACACGGTCGGACAGGTCTCCCCCGGCACGCTGTCGGTCTCGGGGAACCTGACGCCCGACCAGCAGTACCGGCTCGTCGGCGCGCCCACCGAGGCGCAGGTGACGCTCAAGGGCGGGCCGGCACCGTTCACCTGCACCGGGCTGCGGATCGGTGCCGCGGCACAGCCGGCCGCGCCGGCCGAGCCGGAGCAGGAGGGCGCCACCGCCCCGTCCGGCACCGTCGTGTGCGCCCTGCCCGGCGACGTCACGGCGTTCCCCGGGCTGGGCGCGGACCTCGAGATCGTCAACGGCACGGCCGCCGACGCGGTCGTCGTCCCCGTGACGGCGGTCCAGGGGACGGTGCAGCGCGGCAACGTCTGGGTCGTGGCGTCCGAGGGCGCCGAGCCCGAGCAGCGCGAGGTCGGGCTCGGCCTGACGGACGGCGAGGTCGTGCAGATCACGGAGGGGCTCGCGCTCGGGGACCAGGTGCTCGAGTTCATCCCCGTGCCCGACGACGACGGCAAGGTCGACTGCGAGGACCCGGCGACGTACGACCCGGCGGTGTGCGGCGGATGAACCTGCTCGAGCTGACCGGCGTCACGCGGTCGGTACGCCTCCCGGACGACCGGCTGCTGGAGATCCTGCGGGGGGTGACGCTGAGCGTCGACACCGGGGAGCACGTCGCGGTGGTGGGTCGTTCCGGCACCGGAAAGTCCACCCTGCTGAACATCCTCGGCCTGCTGGACGCCCCCACCGACGGCGAGTACCTGCTGGAGGGCGTGCCGATCGGGCGCCTGTCGGCGCGTGAGCGGACCCGGCGCCGTGGTCGCGACTTCGGGTTCGTGTTCCAGCAGTTCAACCTGCTGCCCGGCCGGACCGCGCTCGAGAACGTGGCGGCTCCCCTGATGTACGCGTCGGGCCGGCAGTTCTGGCGCCGCCGCGCGCTCGCGACGGACATGCTCGCCCGGGTCGGGCTCGGCGACCGGCTCGACACGATGCCCGAGAAGCTGTCGGGCGGCGAGCAGCAGCGGGTCGCGATCGCACGTGCGCTCGTCCGCGGGCCGCGGGTGATCCTCGCGGACGAGCCGACGGGCGCCCTGGACGTCGAGACGGGGCAGGAGGTCATGGGGCTGCTCGACGAGATCGCGTCGATCACCGGGGCCGCTCTCGTGACCATCACCCACGACCTGGCCGTGGCCGCGCGCGCGCAACGGCACTACCGGCTCGCCGACGGTGTGCTCGTCCCCGTCGACCTCGGCGGTGCCGGGCACGAGTGGGTGGGCGACGTGCCGACCCTGCCCGGTGCCCGACAGCTCCCCGCCGTCGCGGGCGGGGTCGCCGGGGTGCCGGAGCTCAGCCGGCCCGTCCCCGCGCGGGCCGAGCCGTGACCGGCGTGGTCGGCGCCCTCGTCGAGGCGTGGGACGAGCTGCGGCTGCACAAGATGCGCGTCCTGCTCGCGCTGATCGGCGTCGCCGCGGCGGTGATGGCCATCACCGCCGTCACGGCGGCCGTGCAGATGCTGACACAGGCGTACACCGAGATGACCGAGCGCCAGATGGGCCGACAGATCACGTTGGCCATCGACGCGTACCCGATGAGCGAGCAGGCCGGTCCAGCCACCACCGAGCTCGACGCCACCTTCGAACGGGCCCTCCAGCGGTACGGCATCACCTGGGCCACCCGCGACTGGTACACGCAGGTGCCGTTCCGCTTCACCGACGGCACCCGTCTCACCGAGGTCCGCGCTGTCGACCCCGACCTGGGGACCATGCAACGCGTGGACGTCGTCGAGGGCCGGTGGTTCACGGACGCCGACACCGACGCGTTCGCGCCGCTCGTCATCGTGAACGAGGTGTTCCTGGAGCAGCTGGGGTCCACCGGGCTGGACTCGCACCCCACCGTCCTGCTGGGGGACCAGGCCCCGGTGCGGGCCACGATCGTCGGGGTCACCCAGAAGACCTGGCCCGACGAGGGGCCCACGGCGATGGTGCTCTACGACCAGCTCGCCCGCTGGTACACGCCCGAGGGGGTCGGCTGGGGGGCGCCCGTGCCGACCCTCAAGGTGTGGGTCCCCCCCGACGCCGCGTCCGACCTGGCGGTCCGCCTCGAGCGCGACGTGGCAGCCGCGCTCCCGGGATGGGAGGTCCACTCCTACGACAACCGCAACAACGGTCTCGGCGCGATGGACGGCGCCGCGCGCTGGGTGGCGTTCGGCGTGGGCGGCTTCGCGCTGCTGCTGGGCGGCCTGGGGCTCGTGAACATCGCGCTCGTGACCGTGCGCCACCGCATCCGGGAGATCGGCATCCGACGGTCCTTCGGCGCCACGTCGAGCCGGATCTTCTTCGGCGTGCTCATGGAGTCCGTGGTCGCGACCGCGGTCGCCGGCCTCGTCGGGGTGGTGCTCGCGGTGGCGGTCATCAAGAACATCCCGATCGACCTCCTGTTCGGCAGCGGCCTGCAGGACCGGCCACCGTTCCCGGTGTCCGCCGCAGTGGTGGGGATGGCGTGCGCGACCGCCGTCGGAGCACTCGCCGGGGCCATCCCCGCGACCGTCGCCGTCCGGGTGAAGGTCATCGACGCCATCCGCTACTGAGGGGTGCCCCAGGCGGTCCGCGGATCTCGCGCGATTCCCTCCCTGGGTACCCCAACCATCGCCGTGGGGTCATCCTGAAGTCGGACCCGGGGCGTGACCGCCTTTCGCTATCGTCACGTCTGCGCCGGTCGAAGGCGTGCTGACTTCTGTCATCGACATCCCAGAAAGGCACGCTGATGCGCCGTTCCCCCGCGCTGCCCTTGCTCGCCGCCACCGTCGTGGCGCTCGTCCTGGCGGGGTGCTCCGGTGACGGCACGTCGTCGACCTCGGACGAGGAGACCGGCCCGATGTCCGCGTTCTTCGAGAAGGTCGGCGGCTCGTTCGACGAGGGGGACGCCGAGAAGCAGCAGCGCGAGCACGGTGAGCTCGTCGCCGCCTGCATGGCCGAGCAGGGCTTCGAGTACACCGCGCCCGAGCCGATGGGCATGACGGAGTCCGAGGACATGCCCGAGTGGAACTCGAAGGAGTACGCCGAGCAGTTCGGCTACGGCGCCACCACGAGTCAGGACATGAACGGCGGCGAGGAGTGGGTCGACCCCAACGCCGACTACCTCGCCACCATGTCCGAGGGCGAGCAGACGGCGTTCTACGAGGCCCTCTACGGCGTCCAGCCCGAGGTCGACCCCGAGGCCGACCCCGAGGAGTACGAGTACAACTGGGAAGAGGGCGGCTGCGAGGGCAAGGCCTCGCACGAGGTGTACGAGCAGGGCCAGATCTGGGACGACCCCGCCCTCCAGGACTTCCGCGACGAGATGACGAACTCGTGGGACTCCTTGGCGGACGAGCCGGTCCTGCAGGAGGCGCAGGCCAAGTGGTCCGCCTGCATGACCGAGGCCGGCTTCGACTTCGCGAGCCCGCAGGAGGCGCAGGACAGCATCTACGACCAGATGAACGTCATCTGGGAGGCCTCGGTCCCGGAGGACCCGGAGGCGGAGGTGGACCCCGAGGCGTTCGAGCTCGACGAGACGGCGATGGCCGAGCTGAAGAAGGAGGAGCTCGCCGTGGCGGCCGCGGACTACACGTGCAAGGAGTCGTCGGGCTACGTGAAGGCGGAGAAGGCTGCCTACCTCGCCGTCGAGGAGCGCCTGTGGGAGAAGTACGGCGACCAGCTCGAGGCGGCTGCCGCGAAGCAGACGCCGGCCAAGTGACGCAGGGGCCGGGGACGAGGACGACACCGTGAGCAGGATCTCCACCCACGTCAGCGGCGGGCGCCGCACCATCGGCGTCATGGCCGTCGTCGCGGTCGTCTGCCTGGCGGTGGGACTGCTGCTGTCGCGGCTCATCGTCTCCCCCGGGCAGGCGGCGGCGAACGCGGCTCCGCCGACCGCAGGCCCGATCACGGTGCCCGTCGAGAGCCGGGTCATCGGCAACGAGGTCGTGCTGCGCGGTGACGTCGGCTACGACGACGCCGTCGCGCTCTCGATCGAGACCGGCGACCTCGGCGGCCCTGCGGTCGTCACCGGCCAGGTCAAGGAGGTCGGTGCGACGGTCGACGCGGCGTCGGTGGTCCTCGAGGTCGTGGGGCGGCCGGTCATCGCGCTGCCGGGCGACCTGCCGACCTACCGGACCCTGCGCGCCGGCGTGTCCGGACCCGACGTGCAGCAGCTGAAGGCCGCGCTGCGTGCCGTCGGCCTGGACGGCGGCGACCCCGCCGGCGCGACGTACGACGCCGCGACGGCCGCCGGTGTCCGCGCCCTGTACCAGAAGGTCGGGTACGAGCCGCCCACCGGTGGCGAGGAGGTCAAGGAGGCGGTGAAGATCGCCCAGGAGTCCGTGGCCGCAGCCCAGACGGAGGTCGGCACGGCCGAGGCTGCGCTCGGCAGCGCCGGACGGGCGTCCGGCGGAGCGTCAGTGACGGAGCTGGACGGCCAGGTCCGGGTCGCCGAGGCCCAGCTCGCCTTCCTCGCGGAGCAGTGCGCGAAGCCCGTCGACCCGGACGCGGGGCCGACGGTCGACTGCACGCCGCCCGCACGGGTGCAGGCCGAGACGCAGCTCGCCACCGCCCGTGCCGCACGGGCCGCGGCGGACGTCGCACCTGACACGAGCGCGGAGCGCGCGAGCATCCGGGCGGCCAAGGACCGGCTGACCGCCGCCCGGCAGGCGCTCAGCGAGGCCCAGGCCGCGGCGATGACTCCCCTGCCCGCCACCGAGATCGTGTACCTGCCGTCCTTGCCGCGGCGCGTCGACGCCGTGTCGGTCGAGCGCGGCGGGACCGTGCAGAGCAAGTTCATGAGCGTCTCCGGTGCGACGGTCCAGATCACGGCGTCGGCGTCACGCGCCGACGCGGAGCTCATGGCGCCCGGCACGGTCGGCCAGATCAGCGTGGACGGCACGGACGTGCCGGTCACGGTGGCGGAGGTCACCGAGCCGGACGCCGCGGCAGCCGACGCGGCCGGTGACTCCGAGGACGCGAAGAAGCCCACGGGCGAGCGACGCAAGGTCGTCTTCACCGTCGGGGAGCTCACGCCCGAGCAGATCGCGGCGCTCCAGGGCAGCAACGTGCGGGTGCGCGTCCCGGTCAGCTCCACCGACGGCGAGGTGCTCGCCGTGCCGCTGGCAGCGTTGACCGCGGGGCCGGGTGGTGAGAGCCGGGTCGAGCTGGTGGCCGACGGGCAGAGCCACCTCGTGGAGGTCACGACGGGCCTGGCCGCGTCGGGCTTCGTCGAGATCACCGGCTCCAAGCAGCCGCTGAAGGCAGGCGACCTGGTCGTCGTCGGCATCGCGTCGACGGAGGAGGAGGGCGCCGAGGACGCGGCGACCGACGACGCGGAGGAACCCGCGACGGACGAGTCGACGGAGGCAGGCGAGTGACCGTGCTCGACCTGCTCGATGCGCCGCAGGGGGGCGCACCGACGGACCCCGAGCAGGTCCCTCCGGTCGTCGAGCTCCGGGCTGCCGAACGACAGTTCCCCGGTGAGCCGCCCGTGCACGCCCTGTACCCGGCGGACCTGCAGGTGCGTGCCGGCGAGTACCTGTCCGTCGTCGGGCCCTCCGGCTCCGGCAAGTCGACGCTGCTGAACCTGCTCGGCCTGCTCGACCGGCCGTCGGACGGCGAGTACCTCCTCGACGGGATCCCCACCGCGCGTGCGGGCGAACGGGAGCGTGCCGCGCTGCGGGCCCGTCACATCGGGTTCGTGTTCCAGGCGTTCCACCTGCTGCCGCACCGTACCGTGCTGGAGAACGTGCTGCTCGCGACCATCTACAGCGGCGTGCCACGCACCGAGCGACGCGACCGCGCGGTGGAGGCGCTCGACCGCGTGGGCCTGACGCACCGGCTCGACTTCCGGCCCACCGTGCTGTCCGGCGGCGAGCGCCAGCGCACGGCCATCGCGCGTGCCGTCGTCTCCCAGCCACGCGTGCTCCTGGCCGACGAGCCGACGGGCAACCTCGACTCGGAGAGCTCGGCCGCGGTCCTGGAGCTCTTCGACGAGCTGCATGCCGGCGGGCTCACGCTCCTGGTGATCACGCACGAGGACGACGTCTCGGCACGCGCCCAGCGGCGCGTGCGGATCATCGACGGCCACCTGCGGGAGATCGCGTGACCGCCGTCGCGCAGCACGTGCCGCGCGCTGACAGGTTCGGCCCGGCCGACCTGCTCGCCGAGGCGGCGGCGGGCATCGGGGCTCGCCCTGGCAGGCTCGTGCTCACGATCCTCGGGACCGTCCTCGGCATCGCGTCCGTCGTCGTGACCATCGGCCTCGCACAGACCGCTGCCGGGCAGATCAACAAGCAGTTCGACGCGGTCGCCGCGACGCAGGGCGTCGCGAAGCCCGCGAAGAGCAACAGCTTCGGCGGCACGGACCGGGTCCTGGGCACGCTGCCGTGGGACGCCCCCGCGCGCGCCGAGCGACTCAGCGGGGTCGCGGCCGCCGCGCTGGTCTCCGAGGTCGACGTGGGCGACCTCGACGTGACGGCGGTGCCCGTCCACGACCCGTCGGCGCCCCGCCTCGCCCGGCCTGACGTCGTCGCGACCAGCCCTCACGCCCTGGAGGCGCTGGACGGGCGCGTCACCCAGGGTCGGTACTTCGACGCGGGACACGACGAGCGGGGCGACCGCGTCGTGGTCCTCGGCGCGGACGCGGCCCGTCGCCTCGGCGTCACCCGCGTCGACCGGCAGCCGTCGATCTTCATCGGCGACCGCGCCTACCAGGTCATCGGTGTGATCGACGACGTGGTGCGGCGCACGGACCTGCTCTCCTCGGTGCTCATGCCGAACGGGACCGCGCGCGCCGACCACGGCCTGACGACGCCGCAGGAGCTCCACCTGCACCTCCAGGTCAACGCCGGGCCGGTGGTGGGCTCACAGCTGCCCACCGCGCTGTCGCCGAACAGCCCGGAGACGGTGGACGTCCAGGTGCCGGCGGGACGCTCGTCGGTGCGGGAGAACGTCCAGGCGGACATCAACGCGATCTTCCTGGCCCTCGGGGGTGTCGCGCTCCTCATCGGCGGCGTCGGCATCGCCAACGTCACGCTGCTGTCGGTGCTCGAGCGGGTCGGGGAGATCGGCCTGCGGCGGGCCCTCGGCGCGACACGACGGCAGATCGCCGCCCAGTTCATGGTCGAGTCGGTGGTCGTCGGCATGCTCGGCGGCCTCGTCGGTGCGGCTCTCGGCGTCGCGGTCGTGACGATCGTCTCGGCGGCGTCGGACTGGACGCCGATCCTCGACCTGCGGATGGTCGCCGTCGCGGCCATGTCGGGAGGACTCATCGGACTGCTCGCGGGCCTCTACCCGTCGCTGAAGGCGGCGTCGATCGAGCCCATCTCTGCCCTGCGCGGCGGCGTCTGAGCACGGTCGACGGACCGCGCACGCCCGTGCGGGCACGCGGCCCGGTCGTGCCGGGCGACCGCTCGGTCAGAGGTCGTACTCGACGACCAGCGGCGCGTGGTCGCTGAACCGCGCGTCGTAGGTGGCGGCGCGGTCGACGGTCGCCGAGCCCGCCAGCTCCGCCAGGGGCGGGCTGGCGAGCTGGTAGTCGATGCGCCAGCCGGCGTCGTTGTCGAACGCCTTGCCGCGCCACGACCACCACGTGAACGGCCCCGGCCCGGGACCGCCCAGCTCACGCCCGAGGTCGCGCCACCCGAGCTCGTCGAACCACCGGTCCAGGTACGCGCGCTCCTGCGGCAGGAAGCCGGCCTTCGTGAGGTTGCCCTTCCAGTTCTTGATGTCGGCCTCGCGGTGGGCGATGTTCAGGTCCCCGGCGACGACGACCAGGCCGCCGGACGCGACGAGCGCGGCCAGCCGGTCGGTGACGTGGGCGAGGAAGGCGTACTTCTCGTCCATCGAGGGTGTGCCCACCGTGCCGGAGTGCAGGTACGCCGACACGACCGTCAGCGTCCGCGCGGGGCCGTCACCGTCCGAGGGCACCTCCAGATCGCCCTCGACCCAGCGCCCGGCATCCCCCGTGACGCCCGTGCCGAGCCCGATCCGCACCGCGCTCATCGGCAGGCGGGACGCGATCGCCACGCCCGCCCGGCCCTTCGCGTGCCCGGCCTCGTGCGCCAGGTGCCAGCCGCCCGGCGGCAGGTGGTCGGCGAGGATCTCGTCCGACGCCCGCACCTCCTGCAGCAGCAGGACGTCCGGCTTGCGGACGTCCAGCCACTCCCCCATGCCGCGGCGGAAGGCGGCGCGGATCCCGTTGACGTTGACGGTGGCGACTCGAAGCACCGAGCCATCTTGCCGCACACCGCCGACACCACCGCGCCACGGTCCGCACCGCCGGCCGGGCGGCGCCCGCCTCACTCCCCCGCGTACGCGGCCTCGAGCGGGGCGATCTCGAGCTTGCGCATCTGCAGCATCGCCTGGGTCGCGCGGGCGACCCCGGCGGCGTCCGGGCGCGACATGATGTCGTCGAGCGCCTTCGGCACGACCTGCCACGACACGCCGTACCGGTCCTTCAGCCAGCCGCACTGGCTGGGCTCGCCGCCGTCGGCGATCAGCGTCTGCCAGTAGTGGTCGACCTCCTCCTGGCCGTCGACGCTCAGGTAGAACGAGAACGCCTCGTCCAGCGTGAACGCCGGGCCGGCCGTGAGGATCGTCACGGCGTGCCCGTCGAGCTCGAGCTCGATGATGAACGGCGTCCCCTCGGGGACGTCGGGCACCCCGGGACCCGCGTCCACGACCTTCGTGATGCGCGAGTTCGGCACGACGGACACGTAGAACTGCGCGGCCTCGTGGCCGTCCCTGGCGAACCACAGGTGCGTACGGACCATGCCCATGGTGGGCTCCTCTCCTCGGTGGTCCCCCGTACGGACCGCCGACCCACCGCGAACTCACCGGGCGGACGCGCGAGGGCCCCGGGTCGCGCGACCCGGGGCCCTCGTGGTGCCCGGCGTCAGCCGGCCTGGAGCTCCGCCGTGCGGACCACGTTGCTCAGCAGCATCGCGCGCGTCATCGGTCCCACGCCACCGGGGTTGGGTGACACCCAGGACGCGACGTCCCAGACGTTGGGGTGGACGTCGCCGACGACGCGGCTCTTGCCCGTCACGGCGTCCAGCTCCCGGGAGACGCCGACGTCGACGACGACAGCACCGGGCTTGACGATCTCGGCCGTCACGACACCGGGCACACCGGCTGCGGCGATGATGACGTCGGCGTTGCGGGTGTGCTCCGCCAGGTCGACCGTGCCCGTGTGCGTGAGCGTGACCGTGGCGTTGACCTCGCGCCGCGTGAGCAGCAGGCCGATCGAGCGGCCCACGGTGACACCGCGCCCGACGACGACCACGTCGGCGCCCTGGAGCGGGACACCGTGCCGCTCGAGCAGCTCGATGATGCCCGCCGGGGTGCACGGCAGCGGCGACGTGACGGGGTCGTTGACCCGCAGCACGAGGCGCCCGAGGTTGGTCGGGTGCAGACCGTCCGCGTCCTTGTCCGGGTCGATCAGCTCGAGGATGCGGTGCGGGTCGATGCCCTTCGGCAGCGGCAGCTGGACGATGTACCCGGTGCACGCCGGGTCGTCGTTCAGCCGCTGCACCGCAGCCTCGATGTCGGCCTGCGAGGCGTCGGCGGGCAGCTCCTCACGGATCGAGGCGATGCCGACCTCGGCGCAGTCCTTGTGCTTGCCGTTGACGTACGAGCGTGAGGCAGGGCTGTCGCCGACGAGCAGCGTGCCGAGCCCCGGCACGACGCCGCGCGCGGCGAGCGCGGCGACGCGGGTCGTGAGCTCGGCCTTGATGGCAGCCGCCGTGGCGGTGCCGTCCAGCTTCTGGGCGGTCATCGGTTCCTCTCCGCTCAGTACTGCTGCAGGCCGGGGTACAGCGGGAACGCCTCGGTGAGCTTGCGCACGCGCGCACCCAGCGCCTCGACGTCCGCCGACGTGCCCTCGACCAGCGCGGTGGCGATGATGTCGGCCACCTCGGTGAACTCCGCGTCGCCGAAGCCTCGCGTCGCCAGGGCGGGCGTGCCGATGCGCAGGCCGGACGTGACGCGCGGGGGGCGCGGGTCGAACGGCACGGCGTTGCGGTTCACCGTGACGCCGGCGGAGTGCAGGAGGTCCTCGGCCTGCTGGCCGTCGAGCGTCGAGTGCCGCAGGTCGACCAGCACGAGGTGCACGTCGGTGCCGCCCGTCAGCACGGAGACGCCGGCCGCGGCCACGTCGGGCGCGGTGAGGCGGTCGGCGATGATGCGTGCGCCGTCGATCGTGCGCTGCTGACGGGCGACGAACTCCTCGCTCGCGGCGACCTTGAACGCGACGGCCTTGGCGGCGATGACGTGCATGAGCGGGCCGCCCTGCTGGCCCGGGAACACCGCCGAGTCGATCTTCTTGGCGTACTGCTCCTTGCTCAGGATGAAGCCCGAGCGCGGGCCGCCGATCGTCTTGTGCACGGTGGACGACACGACGTCGGAGTCGGGCACCGGGTTCGGGTGCAGGCCCGCGGCGACGAGGCCCGCGAAGTGCGCCATGTCGACCCACAGCTTCGCGCCCACCTCGTCGGCGATCTCGCGGAACGCCGCGAAGTCGAGGTGGCGCGGGTACGCCGACCAGCCGCCGATGATGACGTCGGGACGGTGCTCGAGCGCGGCCTTGCGGACGGCGTCGTAGTCGACGCGGAACGTGTGCGGGTCCACGCCGTACGCGGCGACGTCGTAGAGCTTGCCCGAGAAGTTGATCTTCATGCCGTGCGTGAGGTGGCCGCCGTGCGCGAGGTCGAGGCCGAGGATCTTGTCGCCCGCGTTGATCAGCGCGTGCAGCACCGCGGCGTTGGCCGTGGCACCGGAGTGCGGCTGGACGTTGGCGTGCTCGGCGCCGAACAGGGCCTTGGCGCGGTCGATCGCGATGGTCTCGGCGATGTCGACCTGCTCGCAGCCGCCGTAGTAGCGGCGGCCCGGGTAGCCCTCGGCGTACTTGTTGGTGAGCACGGAGCCCTGCGCTTGCAGGACCGCGCGCGGCACGAAGTTCTCGGAGGCGATCATCTCGAGGGTGTTCTGCTGGCGGGCCAGCTCGCCGTCGAGCACGGCGGCGATCTCGGGATCGAGGTCGGAGATGTTCTGGTCGAGCACGTTCTCGGTCATGCGGGGACTCCTGTCGCAGTCAACTGTGCGGGCGGCGTCCGGCGCACCGCACACGTCGGGTGTGGGGCGACCGAGGGCCCAGGCGTCCGACCCGTTGGTCCAGCTGCTGCGTCGCTCCCCGGTGGTGACCCACCCTGCTGCGCCAGTCGCGACCAGCACAGCCTAGCAACCGTGACCGCCCGGACCGTGCGGTCTTTCGGTCCCTGGTCGCGCGGGGCGGTCAGTCGGTCGTCGGCGGCTCCTCCAGCGCGGGGAGCCAGGCGCGCAGCACCCGCTCGAGCGCCGCCTGGTCCGCCGGGTCGAGCGCGTCGAGCAGCCGACGCTCGTTGGCCATGTGGTCGGTGAACGCGGCGTCGACGACCTGCCGCCCGCGGTCGGTCAGCGCGACGACGCGCGCCCGGGCGTCGGTGTCGCTCACGCGTCGCGTCACCAGGCCCCCACGTTCGAGCCGGTCGATGCGCTTGGTCATGCCGCCGCTGGTGACGAGGGTGTGGGCGGCGAGGTCGCCGGGCGAGCGGGCGTACGGGGGGCCGGTGCGTCGCAGCGTGGCGAGCACGTCGAACTCCCCCTCCGTCAGGCCGTGCCGCGCGAAGACGGGGACGAGCTCGTCGGTGAGGTGGTTCGCCACCCGGTGCAGCCGGCCGATGACCTGCTGCGGCGAGACGTCGAGGTCGGGGCGTTCACGCCGCCACGCCTGGACGACGAGGTCGATCCTGTCGGGCCGGGGCTGAGGTCGTGGCACGCGGAGGAATATATCTTCCTCGTCAGGTATTTTGTCTTCCGTGGAAACTACCTGGCGCTGGTCCCTGCTCGCCGCCGTCGCTCCCGTCACCTGGGGCGCCGCCTACTTCGTCACGGCGCAGACCCTGCCCGCCTCGCACCCGCTGTGGGGCTCCGTGCTGCGCGCGCTGCCGGCCGGCCTCGTGCTGCTCGCCGTCGCGCGCCGCGCACCGCACGGGA